>CALROI020000001.1:0-385627 GCA_943369765.1 Phycisphaera mikurensis NBRC 102666
CTACGCCGCGGTCGAGAGCGCCAACGGCGAACTGGGCTACTACATCGTCAGCGACGGGTCACCCCGCCCGTGGCGCGTCAAGACCCGCCCGCCCTGCTTTATCAACTACCAGGTCATCAGCAAGCTCTGCGAAGGGCACCTGCTCAGCGACATCGTCGCGGTCATCGGCTCGATCAACGTCGTCGCTGCTGAACTCGACCGGTAGTCATCGCTTCGGATGCAGTTCTCTCCACTTGCGGACCGCCTCTGGCTCGCGCGGGTACATCGGCGACAGATCGATCACATCAACCGTCGGGAGTGACGCCGCGAGGCGAAGGCACGCCCGTGGATCAAAGATCGGCGGCACGACCGGCACGCCTTTCGCGTCGGCCCACGCCCGCATCGCGGCGGGCAGGAACGAATCCGCCACCAGCAGCCCAACACCCAAGCCGTCGAGGCCTTCCGCCCTCATGATCACGCCAGCGGGCACCACCGAGGGGACAAACGGCCTTTCAAACCGCGTGACGAACGCATCTTCCCCTTTCGACGCGAGCGCCACCGCGAAAGGCCCGTCGCCGACCGGCACCGACGCGGCAGCAACCGAAGCCGAAGGCACCGCCACGACCACCGACCGCGAGACCTCCGCGATCATCCGTGCGACCGTGACCGCGATCCGGACCGCGGTGAATCCGCCAGGCCCGACCGAAACCGCGACGAGCCCGAGTTCCACAGGGCTGAGACCCGCTGCAAGCATCGCTCGGTCGATCGCCGGCATAAGCCCGTCTTCTCGTGAGGCGGGGTCGCACGCCTCCACCGAACGCTCCTCGATCCCGGCTTGGGTCCGGACGCCCACACACACACCGGGCATGGGCGTGCCTGGCGCCCACGCCGACGGGTTGCTGGTTTCGATCGCGAGCACACCCATCCTCGCCGGCAAGCCCGACAGGGAGATTGAGGCGTTCGAGATGTCGCTCTTGGTCGGCACGCCTCGGAATGTATGGTCCCGGCACACCTCCGTCCGACCCGGTACGCTTGCCTGCTCGGACGCGTTCTTCGCCATTCCCCCTTCCCGGAAGGTCGCCATGAAAACCGCTGCTCTCGCCTTGACCCTCCTCGCCACTCCCGCTTTCGCACAGGCCACGCCTGCTGAAGCGCCGCCTCCCGCGCCGCCCGCGGTCGTGCAAGCCCTCGACGCGAAGCCTTCGCTCTACCAGATCCAGGTCCAGCCCCGCGTGTGGTACGTGGGGCTTTCGGGCGATCTCACGCTCCCTGGCACACCAGTCAACACTGCAGCCACAACGCTGAATGAGCTCAATCTCGATAGCCCCCAGGCCGCTCCATTCGGCAACGCCACCATCCGGTTCGGAAACTGGACCGTCAACCTTTCCGCCGCTTCGACCTCAAGCGATCGCTCGACCACCGCCCAAGCCAACGGCCAGATCGGGACTTTCACGTTCCTCGCGGGCGACCCCATCCGCTCGTCGTTCGATTTCACGACAGCGGAAGCCTCGGTGGGGTACAGTCTGGGCACCTGGTCACGCACCCCGCGCCCCGACGGCTCCTTCGGCGTTGTTGCAGATCTCGCGTTGATCGCCGGGGCCCGTCTCTACGACATCAAAGCCGGCGTGGGTGCGACCTCACCCACCACGTCCGAGGCCGACGAGTTCTTCTTCGAGCCCATCGTCGGTGGGCGACTCGAACTGAACCTCGCCAAGGACTTCTCGATCGATGTGCAATCGACCTTTGGGTATCTCCCCGCCGACCGCGAAGCCGCATCATGGGATATCGAAGTCGCTTTCGCTTGGCGAATCGTCGAGAATCTCGGTTTGCAGGTCGGCTACCGGAACATGTTCATCCATCTCGAGTCCGGATCGGACGCGTCGCGGTTTGAATGGGAGGGCGGGGTTGCGGGCGTCTTCGCAGGCCTCCAACTCCGCTTCTAAACCCTGTTCCCAGCAAGTCTTGACGCGCAACGGGCTCGTCGGCGTACCTGATCCCGCCTACGCTCAGACGACCGATCTCCGGGGAGGTTGGGACCGATTTGTTCGTACTTCATGAGATTTTTGATCGGTTTTTGTTCGATTCTTGCCGATCCCATTTCGCAGCATCACCGGCGGTGGGCACCCACCTCCGTCGGGGTTTGAAAGATCGCGTCGGGCGTGAACCCGGCCGGAGTTGGCATGAGCACGGTGACCAAAAAAGACATCATCGATCGGATCATCGATCGCACCAAAGAGCCCCGGGCGGGCGTGAAGCTGGTGATTCAGGAATTCCTCGATCAAGTGATCGTCGAACTCAAGAAAGGCAACCGGCTCGAGTTCCGCGACTTCGGGGTTTTCGAGGTTCGCCGTCGCGAAGCTCGAACCGCCCAGAATCCCAAGACCCTCAAACGCGTCGACGTTCCCGCTCGAGTCAGCGTGAAATTCAAGGCGGGTCGGTTGATGCGCGAGACACTCGAGCGGGCCAATGCCGCAGCGGCCGCCCCCGTCGTTGTCGTCTCCGCGAAGGAACCTGCCCGCAAAGCCTGATCCGGGCGCGGCTACTTCGTCTCCGCCACGGGAACATCGAAGATGACCGAGACCGGCGAGGTGGCGTTCCCCACCGTGACAACGACCTTGGCATCGAGAACCGCGATCCTCGATGGTGTGTCATAGAGCGCGATGTGCTGTTCGCCGACGAGTCGTGCTGAGGGAAGTTCCACGAACCACATGGTGAGCTCTCGCTTCCCGTCGCGATCGGGCTCTGCTTCGGCCTGGAGATACACCGCCAGCTTCTCCCCCACCGCTGACAGAAACGGGCCGTCACCCACGGGGAGCGCGTCGACCCCGACCAGCGCTCCCGAGCGGTCAAAGATCGAGATGCCCTGATCGGTCGCGGCAACGATCGTGCTCTGCGGCCCACTCCCGACATGAAGCACCTGATCATCCGGGCCCTTGCGTCGGCGCAGGTCGTTGAGCCCCGCCTGCGACTCGAACGGGATCGGCGTCGGGGTCTCCGCCGACCACTCGAACATCCAAGGGCGACCATCCCCGCCGAGCACCATCGCACGATCACCGACGATCCAGCACTCCTGCGTCTTGGCTGCGGAAGAGCCCACGATTTTCCAGAGAGCCGCGCCCGAGCTGGGATCCAGACCCCAGATTGAATCCTCAAGCCCGAGAATCATGCGATCCCCCGCCGGCCTGATCCATCTGGGGCTGGACGCCAAGCGTGACTGCTCATCTCCGAGAACCACTTCGGCTCTCCCCGTGGCGAGGTCCGTCATCACGATTCGGGGCTGCTGCGGCCCTCCGAACTCGCCGAGCAGAACAAGACGCCCGGCCGCCGCAGCGACATCAGAGACCAATGTGAGATCGAGCTTCCGGGCCCACACCGACTTGCCCGTGTTGAGATCGAACGCAGCGGCCGCTCCGGATCTGCGAACAAGCACGAGAGTCCGGTCGTGCACCACCCAGAGCAAACTCGAAAGACCCACGTCCTCATCCTGCGGAGTCCTCGCGCGAACCCCGTCCTGAGCCTCGGGCGGCAGCAGCGTATCGAGCGGCTCGGTGCGCCAACGCGACGAGCCATCGGTAGCGACACACTCCACCACCGGCCCACGCTCGCCATGAAGGTACAGATACGAAACATCCCAATCCACCCTCAAGAACGACGGGGGCAGCGATCGGGGGTCCGTCGCACGCGTCCAGAGCGGGGCCAGACGGCCGTCTTCGGGACGACGAGCCCACAACCCGACCTGTCGCGTCGAAGACGATGCCATCGGAATCTGATCTGTCGCACGCCCGATCTGCGTGTCATGTCGCGGCCTCACCATCGTCCAACCCGCCAAGAGTTGCGGCGGTCCAGAAACCTTGGACCCGATGTCGGACCGACGGACTTGCGACGACAACGCTTTGCGGAGCGCGTCCCCGAACGCCACACGGTCAATCGTCCCACCCGCGTCTGAGAGAGGCACACCCGGGGCCTGAGCATCAAGCGTACCGAGCAGTCGCCACGCCTCTCCTTCCCGCCCGTGCTTGGCCAGGAGCGTGAGGAGGCGACCCGCCGCCGCCGCGGAATCGGGAAGCATCGGTTGTCTGGTGGCGGCCGCGATCGTTCGTGCCGCGTCGATGGCCGCGCCCAGATCCGCCATCGCCTCGCGTGCCTGTCCGAGGGCCAACCTCTTGTCCGCGACCTGCGTCAGCACCGCAACCGCCGCTCTGCTCGCGGGGAATCGCCGTGCGAACGCCTCGCCCGCTTCCGGGCCTTCCCCGAGATCAGCCCGTTCCCGATCGGCCTGTGCTGCAAAGGGGCCGTACGGCTCGTATCCCACGCGAGCAAGAAGCGCGCCGAGTCGTTCACGGGCCGCCTCCCACCCGGGCACCAAAGCAGGCCCCGAACGGGACGCCGATGGCACAACGGCCGCCGCGAGATCGGGCTGCTGAAGGATCGCCTGAAGTGACTCGATCGCGAGCCCGTGTCGCGACTGAGCGTCCGAAGCCCACGAAGCCAGCAGCAGATGCTCGGCCCGTTCGCTGGGCGTGTCCGCCGCACGCGCAAGCCGCGCGAGCAGCGGGTCGATCTGACCCAACGGGACCACCGCGCTGCCCGCGGGATCCTTCGGTGCCCCCGCGTCGAGAACCAGATCCCGAGACGCCACAACCGTCGAGCGAAGCAGTTCAAAGAGCGATCGACGCGCCGCTTGGCTCGCCGGATCGCCCGGATCAATGTCAAGCACCGCGAGCAATCGGTCCGCCGCGTCGGGGACGCCAGCAGCTTTGCCAGCCCGGAGCGCGATCCGCACATACGCAAGCCCCGGAGCGGCGTCCTTCGGATTCGCGGCGATCGCCGCCGTGAGCTTCGGCTCCACAGCCTCCCAAGCCTGAAAGCTCCGGACCGCCGACGCCGACGCCATGAACAACTGACCGTCCGCGAGCACCGGATGGCCCGACGCCGCGAGAGGAAGCGAGACCGGAGCGGTCGGGCTCTCGGGGTTCACGACCATGATCCCCTCGGCCGTGGGAATCAGGAGCGTGCGCCCGCTGACCACCGGTCGCCCCGAGAGCAACGCGCCCCGCCGGAGTGTGACGTTCTGCATGGGTGACTCGGAGATGTTCTGGATCGGATACACGTTGATCCCCGAAGCGTTGATCGCCGCGAGGTAATCACCCACACGCATCAAAGACCGCGGCTGGTCGTTGCGATCGAGGATGCGCCGTCCGACAAGTCGTCCGTCGCTCGATGCCAATCGCAAGAGGTCGCCGGTCCCGGGCTCAACCGTGAGGAGCGTGCCCCCGTCCGCGACAATCGACGACCCCAGCCACGCGAGAGACTCGCCACGCCTCGAGAATCGGAACGGCTCATCAAACCCCGTCCCTTGGAGCCGGTGAACCCAGACAAACCGACCGGTCGACGCCTCGACCGCCGCGGTGACACCGATCGAATCGGTGAGGTAAACCACGCCACCCACCTCGATGGGTTGATCCGCCGGCCGAGAAAGCTGCCCGATCGGTGGAAGCCCGATGTTGGCGAGCGTCCGCACCCAGCGCACCGCGCCGGTCGAACAATCAAGCCCGACCAGAAGCGACGATGCCAGGCGGCGCCCCATCGAGAACCGATCGGCAGCCACGACAGCCGTGTCGCCGACAATCAGCACGGGACCGCGCACGCTCGCTTCGGCCAATTGCCGGTCAAGGCGGGACAGATCCACGCTCCAAAGCGGTGTCCCGAGCACCGGGTCAAAGGCGTGGATGCGGGCGTCTCCGTTGCGTCGGGCGTTGTTGACCGCAAATCCCGTGGTCGCGATCACCACACCCGAACCAACGGTGACCGTCGACGAATCCTCGAGCGAGCGCGAGGCCTGCTCGAGCGCGTTGAGCCCGCCCTGATCAGGAAAGCCGACGCTATCGGGGTCGTCCGTGATGGTCGAGAACTTCCATCGCGGAACCAAAGTCCAGCGGTCCCAAGCCGCGACCTCCACGCCGTCGTTCGTGTACAGCGAATCACCCACCACGCACGGGATCACCCAGGGCGACGCCCCGCGATCCGATGCCGCCTTGCCGGAATGCGCAAACGAGGCGATCTCCGCCGAGGCCAACGGCTCAGAAGCGACCGATCGCAGGTCGAGCGGCCCTTGGTCGGCACCCGCCTGCAGACTCCGGATCCGGGCTCGCGCCGGCTCCACCACAGGAACGACCGTCGGAACCGCACGTCCGGCGGCCCTTGCCAACGAGACCGCAAGATCCGTTGCGGCCGGACTGAACTTCGCGATCTCGGCGGCGAGATCGGCGGCCCGACTCGCGTTCTCTCCGGTCAGATCCGGGTGAAGCTGAATCTGCGCAAGCCTGATCGCCGCTGCGTCAAAGCGTGCCGCTTCGAGATCGCGCCTCGCAAGCCTGATCGCTCCCTCAAACCCGCCCGCCGTGAGCAGGCGCGTGCGCTCCACCGCAGCCAGCTGGCCCTCCGAGACCATGACTTCCGCTCGAGGCCCCTCGAGTTGTCGGTATCGCGCCAGCAACGCCGGATCGCCCACAAGCAGCTCGTGAACCCGGGCCCGCACACTGACGAAGAGATCCACGTCTGTCGCTGAAGCGATCAGACGGTCGCCCTCCTCGTCCAACAGCCGCTGCGCCACCCGAAGCACCTCAACCATGTTGCCCGAAGCCTGGAGATCCGGGATTCGTTGAAAGGACTCCGTCGCGGCGACCGAGTCATCGACGTAGACCGTCGAGACCTGCGCGAACACCGACGGGAGCAAACCAACGGTCCCGGCGAGCGCGCCCAGCATCCCGGTGGCGGAAAGCCATCCCCCGCAGATCCCACGACGGCTTTGAATGTTCGGCCCGCTTGCCATGAGGTACGTCCCCGTCTCCCCCACCCCTGCTCAGGACACCCGATCTCCGTCCGGTCCAACACACCCGCACCGGCACATGGTGCCCATAACCATCTCTTCGACCGATTCAACCATCAAGTTCGGAGGAGTTTAGCGGAACCCGCCTCTCAGATTTCACCCCGCCAGAACCTCAAGCCGATCACAGAGAAAGCGATGGCGGCCATACCACACGTATCCCGATCAAAGCCCGTGGCGGCTCTTGAGCCCCTGAGCGGCCCAGCCGCCCGACCACGGAGGCCTCTCGGCTGGAGCGCAACGGTCTTGCACGTGGTTCGCGCCTCCCTCTTCAACCGCCAGTCCAGGGTCCGGATTCTCCTTGCTTGCATCGTCGCCATGAGTCTGGTCGATCTCGATCTGACGCTTGTTTACGCTATGACCACCGGAATGGTCGAGCAGAACCCCATCGCCCGGGGCATCATGCAGACCGGGTCGGTTGGGCTGCTCATTCTCTGGAAGATGCTGACCGTCTCTGTGGCGGTCGGGCTGCTGTATCACGCACGCCGGCACCGCGCGGGTGAACTGGGATCGTGGCTTTGCATCGCGGTGCTCTGCTGGCTGACCGCCCGTTGGCTGAACTACAACGACGAACTCCAGATCCTTCAGTGTGCGGCAACCGCCGAAGCGGTCAGATCCGACCCGCGGTTTGTGCTCATCGAAGCCAAAGACTGAACACGGAAGGTACCCAACAGAAAAAGCCCCGGCACGGGCCGGGGCTTTGGTCACTCACGGAATGTGCTTGAACGATCAGTCGTTCTCGGCCAGAATCGCCGCCTGAGCCGCCGCGAGACGCGCGATCGGCACGCGGAAGGGCGAGCAGGACACATAGTCAAGCCCGGCCTTGTGGAAGAAGTGGACGCTCTTGGGGTCGCCGCCGTGCTCGCCGCAGACGCCGATCTTGAGGTCCGGCTTGACCGCGCGACCGTTGGTCGTCGCCATCTCGACCAGCTGGCCCACGCCGGTCTGATCGATGGACTGGAACGGATCGACCGCGAGGATGTCCTTCCCGAGATAGTCGGGGAGGAACGTGTTGATGTCGTCGCGGCTGAACCCGAAGGTCATCTGCGTCAGGTCGTTGGTCCCGAAGGAGAAGAAGTCCGCCGCCTCGGCGATCTCGCCGGCCGTCAGGGCCGCACGCGGGATCTCGATCATCGTCCCGATCTTGATGTCCAGACGCGGCTTGTAATCCTCGTCCGCCTTCACCTTGGCAATGGTCGCCTCGGTCAATTCGCGGAGGTACGTCAGTTCCTTCTTGGTCCCCACGAGAGGGATCATGATCTCGGGCATCGCCTTGATGTTGCTGCGGAGACACTCGATGGTCGCCTCGACGATCGCACGCACCTGCATCTCGAGAATCTCGGGATAGGTGACGCACAGACGGCACCCGCGGTGCCCGAGCATCGGGTTGGCCTCGTGCAACGCGGCGATGCGCTGCTTGACCTTCTCGAGGCTCGTGTTCATCGTCTTGGCCAGTTCAGCCTGCTGCTTCTCGTCGTGCGGGACGAACTCGTGCAGCGGGGGATCGATCAGGCGGATCGTGACGGGGAAGCCCTTCATCGCCTTGAAGATCCCGACAAAGTCGTCGCGTTGGTACGGCAGGAGCTTGTTGAGGGCCTTCACGCGGGCCTCGGTCGTGTCCGACAGGATCATCTCGCGCATCGACTTGATCCGGTCGCCCTCGAAGAACATGTGCTCGGTCCGCGTCAGGCCGATGCCTTCGGCGCCGAAATCGCGAGCCCGCTGCGCGTCGTTGGGGGTGTCCGCGTTCGTGCGGATCGACATCGTGCGGTACTTGTCCGCCCAACGCATCACCTGAGTGAAATCGCTGGACATCTTGGGCTCGACCGTCGTGATCGTGCCCGAGAAGACCTCGCCCGTCGAGCCGTCGATCGAGACCGTGTCGTTCTTGTTGAACACGCGTCCGCCGACGGTCATCTGGCCCTTGACAGCGTCGATGGTGATCTCACCCGCGCCGACGACGCAGCACTTGCCCCAGCCGCGCGCGACGACCGCCGCGTGGCTGGTCATCCCGCCGGTGGAGGTCAGGATGCCCGCCGCCAGATGCATGCCCTCGACGTCCTCGGGGCTCGTCTCTTTGCGGACCAGCAGGACCTTCTCGCCCGCGTGGGCCCGCTTGACAGCGTCTTCCGCCGTAAACGCGAGCTTGCCGACCGCGCCGCCGGGCGACGCGGGGAGGCCCTTGGCGAGCAGGTCGCCGTTGGCTGTCGCGACCTTCTTCTTGGTCTGGTCAAAGCTGGGGAGGAGGAGCTGCGTCAGGTCGCCCGCCGGGATCCGCAGGATGGCCTGTTTCTCGTCGATGAGGCGTTCCTTGACCATGTCGCACGCGATCTTGACCGCCGCCGCGCCCGTCCGCTTGCCGGTGCGGGTCTGGAGCATGAAGAGCACGCCACGCTCGATCGTGAACTCGATGTCCTGCATTTCCTTGTAGTGCTTCTCGAGGCGGTTCTTGATCTCGATGAGTTGGTTGTAGACCTTCTTGTTCCACTTGGTCATCTGCTCGACGGGCTGGGGGGTGCGGATGCCCGCGACCACGTCCTCGCCCTGCGCGTTGATGAGGAACTCGCCGTAGAACTCGTTCGTGCCGTTGGACGGGTCACGCGTGAACGCGACGCCCGTGCCGGAATCCTCGCCCATGTTGCCGAAAACCATCGCCTGGATGTTCACCGCGGTGCCCGTGAGCCCCGAGATGCCCTGGATGCGGCGGTAGGTCAGCGACCGCTCGCCGTTCCAGGACTTGAACACGGCCTCGATAGCCAGTTCGAGCTGCTTGAACGGGTTCTGGGGGAAGTCCTCCCCGACGTACTTGCGGTAGACCTTCTTGTACTCTTCGCAGAGCTCGACAATGCCCTGCTCGGGCACGTCGGTGTCGATGGAGGCCTTGTACTTGGTCTTGATCTTGTCGAAAGCCAACTCGAAGTGATGGTGGTCGCAGCCCATCACCACGTCGCCGAACATGTTGATCAGACGGCGGTACGCGTCGAAGGCGAACCGCTTGTTACCCGTCGAGAGCGCCAGGCCCTCGACCGCCTGGTCCGTCAGCCCTAGGTTGAGGATCGTGTCCATCATCCCGGGCATGCTCACCGCCGCACCGGAGCGGACCGACACAAGCAGCGGGGTCTCGGTGGAGCCGAACTTCTTGCCGGTCTCCTTCTCGAGCATCGCGATGTTCTTGTGAACCTCGTTCATCAGGCCGTGCGGCAGACGCTGCCCGTTGCGGTAGTAGGCCCCGCAGGTGTCTGTGGTGATGGTGAACCCGGGGGGCACGGGAAGCCCGATCGAGGTCATGTCCGCCAGGTTCGCGCCCTTCCCACCCAGGACCAGCTTGAGCGAAGGGTCCCCTTCGGTCTTGGACTTCCCGAAGTAATAAACCATCTTGGTCGGCTTATTCCGCATCGCGGGCTGGGCGGTGTTGGACGAGGCGGACTCCCCCGTGACCTTCTTGACCGTCTTCTTGACGACCTTGACTGCCGAGGTGGACTTCTTCATCGAGGCGGTGTTCGCGGGCATGTGGATCCCTTCTTGGCTCGCCGCAACTGCGGCGGGGACAACGGCTTGCGAGAGGACGTGCGTTCCGAAACACGCCCGCTCGTTGCATGACGATACATCATTCTGTTTGGAAAACGATCGGGTATTCCGCCAATCGCTCCAACAAGGGGAATCTTAGGAAGGTCGTTCGCGCCGGACGAATCCCAGCGGCATTCAACCCCACGATTCCCCCTATCCTCGAGTTCGTGCACTCCTCCCGAACCCCATCGCAACGCTCGGCAAGCCCAATCGGCTTCGATCAGACTCCGGAACAGGTGGTTCGGGCGTGGCCGGACGACATCCCGCTCGCCGCCTTCGGGCTCGGCGTCGCGACGCCATGGTCGAGGTGGGCCGTCCTCGGAATTCCGACGCGAACCGTGCGGTGCTTTGCCGACCAGTCGCACGAGAGACCCCTCCATGAAGTCTTCGGCACCCAGAGCACAATCAGCCCTCCCGAATCACCCCCGTTCGTCGGAGGCTGGATCGGCTGGCTAGGCTACGAGCTGGGTGTTCAAATTGAGCCCAGAGCCGCTCAGGCCCAGCGTCGCGACGAAGACCGGCGATGGCCCACCATGCTGTTTCACCGCTGCGACACCGCATGGTGCTACGACAAGATCGAGGAACGCTGGTGGGCGGTCGGCGAAGCCGGGCAAACCAGCCCGCCCGCGGCTCGCGTATCCGCTGCTTCGAACCAGGACAATCTTCGCGATCTTCTTGCCGTGCGCGACGACGTTCGCGCTCGGTACCAAGATGCGGTTAGGCGAGCGATCCGGTACATCCGCGCGGGCGACGTCTACCAGGTCAACCTCGCCCACCGACTCTCGTGCCCCTTCGAGGGCGCGACCCGGTCCGCGTTCTCCGCGATGGTCGAAGCGGCTGCACCGTGGTACGGGGCGTACGTCGCGGACGATCACGCGGGCCTGCGCTCCGCGATCCTCTCCGCCAGCCCCGAACTTTTCTTCCACTACGACGCTGCCTCCCGAATCCTCACCACCCGGCCGATGAAGGGCACGCGTCCGATCGGCGGCGCAGCGGATCTCGAGGTTTCGGCGAAGGACCGGGCCGAACTCGCGATGATTGTCGATCTCATGCGCAACGACCTCGGACGGGTCTGCGCCTTCGGCACGGTCCGCGTCGACGAGTCCAGGACGATCGAGACCCACGGCCGCGCCTCCTCGGGCGTGCTTCAGGCGGTTTCGAGCATTTCCGGACGTCTTCGCGAATCCTTCTCGCTCGCGGATGTCGTCCCCGCGCTCTTTCCGGGCGGAAGCATCACCGGCGCACCCAAGGTCCGCGCGATGCAGATCATCGAGGAACTCGAGCAGGCCCCGCGCGGCCCTTACTGCGGCGCGATCGGGTACGTGAGCGACTCGGGCGATGCCTGCTTCAGCATGGCGATCCGCACCCTCGCCATCTCGGGGTCGCCCGGCCCGCGCGATCAGATCCTCGCGGGCACTGCGGACTATTGGGTGGGCGCGGGTATCGTCGCCGACAGCGACCCCGCCTCGGAATGGGAAGAAACGCTCGTCAAAGCCTCCCCTATCCGCGCCGCGTTCAGCGAACCTCCGCGTCGAGGATGAGCCCTCGAATCGCGAATACCATCACGCACACGCGCGGGCGTGGCGGAATTGGCAGACGCGCGGGACTTAGGATCCCGTGGCCGAAAGGCCGTGCAGGTTCAACTCCTGTCGCCCGCATTGCAACGGCTCGCCGACCGGGCTTAGCAACCCTCTTCAAACCCCCCGACGAACAAGTCGTAATCCTCGCGCGTGACCGTGCCGTCGCCCGAGAGATCGGCACTCGGCAGACCCGCTTCGTAGTCGGCCACGAACCGGTCATAGTCGAAGAAATCGACGAACCCATCGTCGTTCGCGTCGGCAGCCGAGGTGTGAACCAACACCGGTGAGGGCATCAGAATGATCGTCCGCCCCGCCGCCTGCACGCGAGCCTCGAACACCGCGTCGCCGCACCCTCGACCGGCCCGCACCGTCAGGTCGTACACGCCTTGCCCGACCTGGTTGACGCCCAAGACCGCCGACGCCGCCCCGCCGGTGCCGCCCACGCGGATGGCCGACACAGCCAGCGGCCCCTGCGGCACCGCGCCGCTCCAGTCACGAAGCGTCACCCGCAGCACACGCTCCGCATGCCCGTCCGCGGGCACCTGCCCGCGAGGAACCCACTCGGCCGTGCTCTGCACCGCGTCCGGCACGCCCACCAAGCCCTGACGCCAGGAGTCATACAGCCCGCGCAGTTGCAGCACCGGGTCCGGGTCCGACCGGCTCTGATTCGCGACGTTGAACTCCATGAACCCCGAGCCCGACGCGCACCCCGCGTTCTCAAACTCGGGCATGCGCCCCGGCCCCGCCACGTTGGTCATCGTGATTACCGAACCGCCATTGGTGTAGACGGCGTCGACATCGCCGTCAGCGTCGAAATCGCGTGCGGCGATGCGCCCGGGCGCGAACCCCGTCACCCATTGGACGCCCGTGGCGAACGCACCGCCGCCGAGCCCGCGCAGCACCGAAAGCCGACTGCCGCTTCCCGCTGCCATCAGGTCCACCACGCCGTCGCCGTCCATGTCGGTCGCATCGATCGCAGTGAGCGTACCGGGCACAGAAAGCGTGACATCCAACGCCGGGTTGGACAGTTCGCGTGCGACGACCACGGATGTCGCCCCGCCGTACACGAGATCGGCACGCCCGTCGCCCGTCACGTCACGCACCAGGAGTGCACTGGGCACAAAGGGCAGCGAGGACCGAGCAGCTTGAGCTGTGAATCCTCCTTGACCGTTCCCCAGGAGCACCTGCACCGCGCGGGCGTTGCCGCCGTGAAGGGTGACGATGTCGATGGCTCCATCGCCGTTGACATCACCCGCCGCGAGGGCGAGGGCCGTCGCCGGAATCGAGAACCGGAACTGTGCCGCAAAGGTGCCGTCTCCAGCACCCAGCAACACCGAGACATCGCTCGAACCGAGATTGAGTGTGACAAGGTCGGGCCCGCCGGTGCCGTCAAGATCGGCGGCCACGATCGGCCCCGGGTTGTCTCCGACCGCGAACGCTCCGGCGGTCGAAAAGGCCGGCACTCCGTCGCCCGGATTTCGCCTGAGATACACCACGCGGTCGGTCGCCCCGAGGGTCCCGACAAGGTCCGTGCGCAGGTCACGGTCCGCGTCGACAGCCACAAGCCCGCGCAGCGCGCCCCCGCCGGGACTGAACGCGGGGTCCGCGAACCTGATCGTGTTCGGCGACGAGGTGTTGGTGAGGGTGAGCAGCCCGGGGGGCGTGCCCACCGCGCCCATGTACACCTCGGGCTTCGCATCCCCGTCCGCGTCAAACACCACAAGACCCGTCGCGCCCGACTGCGTGCGGTACGCCGCTCGGCAACTCCACACATCGCCCGCTCGAGCGATCAGCATGTACGCGATGTCCGCGCTCTTCACAAAGCTCGGCGGCGGAGACCCGCACCCGTCCGCATCGTTCGGACTGCACGAGCACCGCCCGTCTCCACCCATCAACCGTGCCGCTTCCATCCCCGCCATGAGCTTGGCCGCGATATCCCCCGGCGTCGTCTCGATCGCCGCCACCGCCAGATCGACCACCGGCGGACCCGTCAGCACATTCCCCTGCACCGCGTACACCAGATCTCCGACGCGTCCCGTCCGCCCACCCGCCCAAAGCCCCGCGCCCGTCCCGGAGAAGGTCAGTGTTCCACCACGGACATCGGCGATCCCGTACTGCCTCGTCTGGTGCCCGCTGTCGCGAACGGCGAGCCCCGCCAGGATCGCGTCCATCGTGTCGCCCGCCAGAAGTCGGTCACGGATGTACGTGCGATTCTGCCCCGTCGAATCGACGAACGACTGGGCCGTCGCCGCCCCGACACCTGTGAGCATCACCGGCGTGTTGGCCTGTAGGTCGAACCCCGTCAGACATGTCGCCGACGCCGCCGCGACCTCGCCCGTGCGCACGTCGATGATGATGATCGACCATGTCGCTCCCGCCTCGCGGAGCCCCACCGACAAACCGGCGATTACGCTGAACAACCCGAACCATCTTCCATAGCGGCGTCGCATGCTTCACTCCTGTGGCCCACGGCCATGATCGGTGTTATACCCGAGGAACCGAAAATCTCAGCATGCGGATCAACGATTCTGCGCGTCTTTCCGATAAAACCCCGGTTTCGAGGGCTTGGGCATGCGTCGGCGCGTTCCAGTATGCTCCGACTCAACAACGAGGAGTTTCCGATGCCCCACCGGTACGCTGCCGCCATGGCCTGTCTCTTGCTGCTCTCGCTCCTCCTGAGCGGGTGCGCGTCGACCCCCCCGAACCTGCCGCCCGTCTCCCCCGCATGCAAAGCACTCGTCCCTGAGTTCCACGAAGGCACCCAAGGGCGGCACGACCGGTTCAACGCGACCTCCAAAGAAGGGAAAGCAACCCTCGTCTTTCTCGGCGACTCGATCACCCAATCATGGGAAGGGGGCGGCAAGGTCGTCTGGGACAGGTACTACGCGAATCGCAACGCGGCAAACTTCGGCGTCAGCGGCGACCGCACGGAGAACGTCCTCTGGCGCCTCGACAACGGGAACTTCGACGGGCTCTCTCCCAAACTCATCGTCGTGATGATCGGGACCAACAACACCGGGCACCGCAAGGACCCCGCCGCCGAGACGGCCGCCGGCGTCGCCGCCATCCTCGACCGGCTCAAGGCCAAATGCCCCAAGTCCAAGATCCTTCTTCTGGCCATCTTCCCACGCGGCGAGACCAAGACCGACGAGCTCCGCGTGATCAATGACGAGACGAACCGGTTGATTCGTACGCTCGCCGACGGGAAGCGCGTGGTCTGGAAAGATGTCAGCGACAAGTTCCTCGATGCCTCGGGAGCGATGAAAAAGGACCTGATGCCCGACCTGCTCCACCCCAACACCCAGGGGTACGAAGTCTGGGCCGCAGCCATGGAACCCGAGATCCGCAGGTTGCTCGGCGAATGACGATTACTTGACCTGATCTGTCGTGCCGCGAATCGCCGGGGGCAATTCCTCGGTCGGGACCGCCTGCGCATGGTCGGGTGCCGCCACGGGCTCGAACGACACTTTGGACGCGCCTAGCAGCGTGCCGGACGCAAAGGCAAGGTCGACCTGCGCGATCTGGTAGTCCGTCAGCGCCCGGATCTCCGCCAATTGAGCGTCGGCGAGTTTCGTCGAAGCGTCCAGCACGTTCGTGCTGGTCGACTTGCCCACGTCAAACTGGCGCTGCTCCGCTTTCAGCGTTCGCGTACTGAGCACAACCGACTGCCGGCTGGCCAGAATCCGCTGCCACGAGGCGTCGAGTTGATCGATCGCGGCGAGGACCTCCTGCGTGATCGAAAGCCTGCGGGCCTCCTTCGTCGCCAACCGCTGAAGGCGCGACAGGATGGCCTGACGGATCCGGGCCTTGGCTTCCTCGTTGTCGAAGGGGATCTCCGCGGTCAGCCCGAGCGTCCAGTCCTGGAACTCCGCCTCGTTGAGCTGTTTGTACGAATCCTGGGTCGACGCTCCGAGCCCGTTGAGGCGATACGTGTAATCGAGCGAAAGAAGCGGCAAGGCTCGGTTCTTCTGCACGCCGATCGTTGCAGCGTCCGCCGCGAGCTGCAGCTCGAGTTCGAGCATCTCCATCCGGTTATCAAGCGCCTTGGCCACCAGCGCGGGCGGATCAAAGTCGAGCTCGGCCGGGTCCGGCGGTGTCGCGGGCACGATGAGCGTCCGCGTCTCGATCGTCAGCCCCGGCTCGTTCACGATCCCCTTGAGTTCGCGCTGCTGCGTCAGCACGTTGTTCTGCGCGACGATGATCGCTTCGAGTTGTTCCGCGACGCCGGCCTCGGCCCGGATCGTCTCGATCTCCGCCGCGACGTTGGCCCGCACGCGCCTCTGGGCTCGTCCGAGCTGCTCGGCTGCGAGTTCATATTGCTGCTGCCGGACCTCGAGCTGCTTGCGAGCCGAGAAGAGCCTCCAATACGAGCGATCGACCGCGGCGAGTTGGCGGACAACTTCGAGTTTCGTTCGGGCCTCGGAAGCCTGCTGGTTGTACGAGGCGATGCGGATGTTGGCGGTGTTGGCCCGCCGCCCCGCTCCTCGCAGGAGGGGCTGGCTGAGCGAAAACGCGAAGTCCGACGAGTACGCGGGATTGAGCGTCGAGAACTGGTTGTTGTCGCTGCTCTTGGCCCACGGCGCGGTGACTGTCGCGGTGCCGCCAGTGCGAAGCGGGATGCGGACGCCGGGCTCGAAGCGTGTCTGCTGCGATTGGGCGGAACTGAGGGTCGACGAGGTCGGCTGGTTGAAGTCGGCGTAACTGGCGGCGATGGTGAACGCGGCGTTGAACCGCGCTTCCTCTTCCGAGAGCCGCTGGAGCCCCTGGGCCGGATCGAACCTCGCGACCTGGAGATCGAGGTTGTTGGCCAGCGCGCTCATGCGGGCGCGTTCGAGATCGAGATCGATTGTTTCCGCCCCTTCGAACCGCTGCTTGATCGCCGCGAGCGTCGCATCGGTCGACGAGGCATCCGGCGCCGCCGGGTCGGCTGCTGCGGGCTTGGGCTTGAGGTACTGGGCGAGGCTGGTGCGGTCGACCTCCCTCAAGCGGTCGATCGCCGCCTTCTGGAAGTCATGATCGTCGTCAAAGAGCCCTTGCCGACATCCGGCGAGAACCGCGAGGAGGGGGGCGATGACCAGGACCGCAGCAGTGGTTCGTGATCGCAAGAGATTCACCGTTCGCAAGAGGGGAGTGTGAGTCAGTCGTGCCGGAGGGCGTCGATGGGGTTGAGACGAGAGGCCTTGATCGCGGGGAACATCCCGAAGACCACGCCTGTCGCGGCGGAGAACCCGACAGAGAGGAGGATGGCCCACATCGGGATGGAGGCCATCTTCAGGGCGTCGTACGGGGTCATGTTCATGCCGAGGACCGCGATCTGTCCGATGAGCAGGCCGATCGCTCCGCCGAACAGGCAGAGCGTGACCGCCTCGACCAGGAATTGAAGCAGGACCACTTCGGGACGCGCGCCCAGAGCTTTGCGCAGACCGATCTCGCGCGTGCGCTCCGAGACCGAGACGAGCATGATGTTCATGATCCCGATCCCGCCGACAAACAGAGAGATCCCGACGATCAGAACCGCTCCGATGGTGATCGTAAAGGCGAGTCGATTGAACTGATCGATGAACGACTGAAGAACGTTCACCTGGAAATTGTCGTCCTCGCCGGGTTCGAGGGATCGGAGCTTGCGGAGCATAAAGCCGATCTCGGCCTTTGCCTCTTCCGCCATCTCGGGCCCCGCCAGTTCCCCCAGCAGGAAATTAACGTGCTTGCGTTCGGGATTGAACGCCATCGCGACGGACAAGGGAATGTACACCTCCCCCTGCGACTCGCCACCGCCGCCGAACATGGCTCCCTGGTCCTTGGTCTCGACGACCCCGACAATGTTGAATCGCCGGCCGTTGATTCGGATCGGTGTGTTCGCGGGCTCCTTGTTGAGCCCGAGGAGTTCGATCAATTTGTCGTTGACCAGACAGACAGAGAGGCTCTGGTCCTCATCGATGGAGTTGAACGGGCGTCCGGACGTGACGGTACGGGCCTCGATATCGTGCCACGCCGGCCAGATACCCGTGGTCTGCACGAGCGTCGCCTTCTGATCACCGTACTCGATGTCGAAGGATCCGAAGTAGAGAGGCGTGAACTTCGAGCAGGTCTTGGAGTGCTTGACGATGTGGCTGACCTCGCGCATGTTGAGTTCGGACTTCCACCAGGGAATCCGACCTCTCTTGGCACGCGGAACAAACCCATCGATGTACACCTTCTTGGCACCAAAGGTCTCGAACTCCTTGAGGATGGACGAACGCAGCCCACCCACGGCCGCCACGATCACGATGACCGAGGCGACACCGATCATGATGCCCAGCGTCGTCAGCATCGCCCTGACTTTGTTCGCCCAGATCTGCCGGAGCGCGGTCATCACCGTCTGTACGAACAGGAGAATCAATGTCATGAGACCACCCCCGCCGACTGAGGCGTCGCCGCGACGATCTCCGCCATGTGCACCGCATGGTCCGCCGCTGCCTTCAGATACGCCTGGTGCGTCGGGTCCGTGTCTGTCGGGAAGTCAGACAAAATCTTCCCGTCGCGGAGCCGGACGATCCGGTCGGCGTTCCCCGCGATGTCCTCTTCGTGCGTCACGATCACGATCGTCTGCCCTTCGGCATGGAGCTGCTTGAACAGCTTCATGACCTCATCACTTGTCTTGCTATCCAGATTTCCGGTGGGCTCGTCGGCCAGCAGAATAGAGGGGTTGGTCACCAGCGCTCGCGCGATCGCTACGCGCTGACGCTGCCCGCCCGAGAGCTGATTGGGGCGGTGCTTCATCCGATCCGAGAGTTGCACGCGGTCGAGCGACTTTTTCGCCATCGCCCGCGCACCCCACCAGTACTTCGTCGAGTACAGCAGCGGCAGCATCACGTTCCCGAGCGCGGTCATCCGCGGGAGCAACTCGAAACTCTGGAACACAAACCCGATCTCTTCGTTGCGAACCTTCGACAGCGCGCCGCTCGACATGCGGTGTGTCGGCTTGCCGGCCAGTTCGTACGAACCCGCCGACGCGCGGTCGAGGCACCCCAGGATGTTCATGAGCGTCGACTTACCCGAGCCGCTCGCGCCCATGATCGCGACGAACTCGTTGCGCTGGATATCGAGATCGACCCCCGCCAGCGCGTGAACCTTCTCGTTCCCGATCCGGTAGACCTTCGTCAACCCGCGGATCCGGATGGCGGGTGATGCCGTCGCCACACTCATGGAGGCCCTCCGCTCGGGGTTCTCGCATCGGCTCCGCCCCGCTCTTCGCCCGGTTTCTCTTCCGGCTTGTCAGCCGCTTTGCTGTCCTTGCCCTTGATCGGCTCGTCCGTCTT
Organism: Phycisphaera mikurensis NBRC 102666; assembly: GCA_943369765.1. Classification (GTDB taxonomy): domain Bacteria; phylum Planctomycetota; class Phycisphaerae; order Phycisphaerales; family UBA1924; genus UBA2396. The sequence goes on from CALROI020000001.1 coordinate 19,311, forward strand.
CTCCTTCACCGCCTGATCAGGCTTGAGCGCGACAAGAGCTTTGTAGGGCCCCACCACCACGGTGTCGTTCTCGGTGATCCCGGCGAGCACCACCGTGTCCGTCAGGTCGCTGGGCCCCACCGACACCGGCACCGGCACCGCTTTCCCGTCCTTGATGATGAACACGACGCGGGCGAACTTCTTGTTCTTGTCGATCTGCGGGTTGTCCTTCACGATCGCGGAAGGCAACTCCTCGATCGCGCGGTCGAGGATCGCCTGGGTCGGGACCTTGACGACATCGCGGAGCGTCTGCACTTCGATATCGACATTCGCCAGCATCCCACGCAAGCCGTTATCCGCCGGCAACTCCACACGGATCTCTGTCTCGAAATACGTCGTCCCGTCCTTGTCGAGCTGCTTGGTCGGGCGGACCCGCTCGACCTGCCCGACGAATTCCTTCCCGGGGTACGCGTTGATGAACACGCGGCACCGCTGCCCACCCAAGACCGGCGCGATGTTGGACTCGTCCACCTTCGCTTTCATCAACATGTCCGAGAGGTCCGCCAGTTGCATGATGACCGAGCCCGGGCTGTTGAGCGTCCCGACCACGACCAACTCGCCCACTTCCGCGTCAAGCCTCGTGACCACGCCGTCGATGGACGACTGGATCGTCGTGTTGGCCAGGTCCTTCTCGGCCCGCTTGATGTTCGCCTTGGCGATGTCGATCTCGTTGAGGTTCTGCTCGTACGCGCTCTTGGCCTGCTCGTAGTTGGTGTTGATCGCCTCAAAGTCCGAGAGCGAGATGTCCTTCGTGTCGAGAAGCTCTTTCAGCCTCCGCATCTCCCGCTCGGTGTTCTCCATCGCGGCCCGCACCCCCACGAGCCTGGCCTGTTCACTCCCGAGCCTTGCCTTGGAAGAGTCCAGAGCCGCCACAAGGTCATCCGCGTCGAGTCTGACGAGAACGTCCCCCTTCTTGACCCGCTGTCCCTCGCGAGAGAGCAGGGCGACGATGCGGGCGGAGACCTGAGCGGAGATATCGACCTTGGTGCGCGGGTCGATCGAGCCGGGGGCCGAAATCGTGCGCACCAGATCGCCCTTGCGCGGCTTCTCAAGCCTGACTTCGAGGGCCTTCATCCCGGGGTTGAACTGCTCCTGCAGTTCCTTGAGTTTGCCGCTCTTGGCAAACCAGACCCCGCCTCCCACGCATCCGCCCAAGATAACCACAACGACGATAAGTGCGACGATCCATTTCCACACGATCGAGTTCTCCAGACAGAGGCCGCCCGGAAAGAGCTGGGCGTTCGGGGCATTGTTGGGGGTCCGCTTCGCTCAGTTTTGGTTCCGGACGTTTCCACACCCATTGCGAACCAACAAGACACAGGGGACAAAGCGTACACCGACCGAACCTGAACGGTTGCAACCCCGCGGTGCGACAAAATCAGAGATATCTGGTTCCCAAGCCGTCTCGCTCAACCTGCGACCTCCACGCGACTCGCTTGTTCGGGTGTTGTGCGACCCCGTCATGCGGGCGACGAGCCGGAATCGCACCACGCCGACCAAGCGGTTCGAAGGGCTTGCTCCATCCGCACGCCGAACGCGGGACCGTCTCCGAGCGGGGACCGGGCGAGCGCCTCGCGGAGCGAGTCTCGCAAACGCGAGAGTCGGTCTTGGTCGCGAGCCAATGCGGAAGCGATCTCAACGTACCGGTTCTCTGAATCCGCCACCAGATCAGCGAGTCCGACACTCGAAAGAATCGATGCGCCGACGCGCCCCGCGTGAGCCGCGCCGCGAAGCGTCACCACGGGCACACCCATCGACAACGCTTCGCATGTCGTTGTTGTCCCCGCGTACGGGAAAGGATCCAGACCGACGTCGACGCGGCGATAGATCGCCAGATGTTCCGCGTGCGTCGGAACGTACGCCAACATCTCGATTCGGCCCGCTTCGATTCCGCGAGCCTTGAACCAACCGAGCAACCGATCCTTCACCGCTGGGCTGCTGAGCGATCGGGCCTTGAGCAGCAGCCTCGAATCCGGCACGGCGTGAAGCACCCTCGCCCAGACGTCCGCCACAGGCTCGTTGATCTTGGAGACGACGTTGAACGACGCGAACGTCGGCGGACCGGGCTCCCTTGCGGGGGCCGCCGAAGGCCAATCCTCTCCACGGATCTGAGCCGAGGATCGGTAGCAGAGAAAGATCGGATCAAGCCTGTAGGTCGCCTCGCCCGGAACAAGCGCGAGCTCGCCCGAGGGGTCCGTGATCGAATCGACGAGCCTTCCGCCGATCGCTGCGAGGCCGCTCGTGTTCGGGTACCCGAGGTACGACAGTTGCACCGGCGCTGGCTTCATCGCGAAGGCCGCGAGGCTGTTCCCCTGCGTAAGCCCTGACAATTCGACGGCCACGTCGATCCTTGCTGTCCGGATGCGGGCAGCGACCTCCGCGTCCGTCGCGTCCTTCACATCCACCCACTCATCACAGACCGACTTGAGCCTCGCGGTCATCGCGTCGGGCTTGATCACGCGAGAGAACGCCACCACCTCGACTCGATCCCGCGGCAGGTGCCTCAGCACGGGCTCGATGAAGTACGCGACCGAGTGTTCCTTGAAATCCGCCGAGACGAACGCGACGCGTAACTTTCGGTGTGGATCGCGGCTGTTCGTCGGGGGTGGAAGCACCATCGATCCCCGCGTGACGAGCGAGCCGAACCGCGCGTGCGCCGCTGCCACCTCGCCTCGGCCGGCACCCGCCGTGTAGTTGAGCAGGTTGGCCAGACACGCGGCGGCCATGGGATTGCCGGGGTGCTGCGCGACACACGCCTCAGCGACCTGCCGAGCTTCCCCCGCCCGCCCGGTCTCGACGAGCACATTGGCGAGGTTGATGGGTGCTTCCGCACGCTCGGGCCGGAGCGCAGCAGCCTCTCTCAGCAGCTTCTCCGCCTCTGCATAGTCAAACGCCATCACGCGAATGCTCGCGAGGTTCTGCCTTGCCGAATACAGCTTAGAGTCGAGCGCGATGGCCTTTCGGAACGCTTTCTCCGCCTGCGGGAACTTGCCCAGATGCGAGAGAACCTCGCCGAGGAGCCCGTGATAGAGCCCGCGTGTCGGCGAGAGTGAGGCCGCTCGTTCCGCGAAATACTCCGCCTCGGCCGGCTTCCCGGACTCAAGCAGGATTCCCGCGGCGTTGTAGTTCAGATCCGCGTCCTGAGGAGCACGCCGCAGCGCCGACCGGAGTGTCTCGACCGCCTTCGCAGCCTGCCCCTCGCCCAGCAAACGCCTCGCCAACGCGATCGATGGGTTCTCGCCCATTTCAGAGACTCCCCGACGTTCGCGGAGACGCGGCAAGCCCGGCGGAAACTCCCGGGGCCAGCCCGAGCGAACTCCGCACCGATCGCCTCGCTTCTCTCTCCGCCTCGCGCACATCCGCGAGCGTTCGTACCGCGCTCACGCCAACCTCGCCCATTGCGCGCCCGACAAACACGGGAATGTCACCGAAACAGCACCGTCCGTCAAGATACGCGGCGACCGCGTCCTCGTTCGCAGCGTTCAGCACCGCGCCGGCCGTGCCGCCGAGTTGCAACGCCTCTTCCGCGAGCGCAAACGCCGGATACCTTCGCGGATCGACAGGCTCGAATGTCAGCGGCCCCATCGACATGAGGTCCAGACGCCGTCCCACGCCCTCGGACCGCTCGGGCCAGGAGAGGGCGACCTGGATCGGGACACGCATGTCCGGCGCGCCCATCTGCGCCACCACGCTGCCGTCCACATGCTCAACCAGCGCGTGCACGACCGACTGCGGATGCACCACCGCGCCGAGTCGATCCGCCGGGAGACCGAAAAGCCATCGGGCTTCGATGATCTCAAGAGCCTTGTTCATGAGGGAAGCCGAGTCGATCGTCACCTTGGGGCCCATCGTCCAGGTCGGGTGCCGCAGCGCCTCAGCCACCGGCATCGTGCGGAGCATCGGGAGCGGCGTGTCCTTGAACGGCCCTCCCGAAGCGGTGAGCACCAGACGCCGAACGTGCGCCGGCGCGTCAAAGGGCGGACACGTCGAAAGGCCTATCGCCTGCCACGCGCCAGAGTGCTCGCTGTCAACGGGAAAGAGCCGAGAGCCGGTCCGACGGGCCGCGGCGACGGCGAGCTCTCCCGCCGCCACCAGCGTTTCCTTGTTGGCAAGCGCAATGTGACGCCCCATCTCGATCGCGGCCAGCGTGGGCGCGATCCCCGCTGACCCAACGATCGCCGCGACGACAAGGTCGCACGGCGTTTCGCGCACAAGCACCTCCGCCGCGTCGGGCCCCTCCAGCATCCCCGAGCCGACACCGACCGCCGACACCGCCATGCGGGGACCGCCGAACGACCTTGCCTGCTGAACGAGAAGATCCGCCTTGTGACCCGCGGCAAGCCCGACGACCCGGTATGAGCGTGGATGCAGCCCCTGGGCGTTCAACCCATTGAGATGCGCGATCGTCTCGAGCGTCTGCGTCCCGATCGAGCCGGTCGAGCCCAGCACGATCACGCGGATCGGCGCACGGTCGTGGTGTGAAAGCGTCTCGGGCATGCGAAGGTACGGAGAGAGGGTCTCAAGGCACGCCCACGATGAGCGAGCCTTCGAGCGAATCGTGGGGTCTCGCGCCAACGAGACCGCACGGTATAGATTACTCAGGCTTGGGACGTTTGTTCATCTCAGCCGGGGTCAACTTGCGACGATTGAAATAGAGCGGCCTGATCGCCGGCTTGGCGGGCTCGGCCGCAGGCTTGGGTGCTGCGGGCGGCTTGGGGGCCGGCGCAGCCCCGGTCGCGGGAGCTTGCGCGCCGCTCGAAGCCCCACCACCCGAACCGGCACGATCCCCGCCGCCGCGTCCACGACGGTTGCGACCACCGCGGCCGCCCTCTCCCCCACCTGACCCACCCTCACGCGGACGATCCTGAGGCTCGGGCCTGGGACCGGCATTGCGAGGTGCCGACTGAGGTGCCGGGCTCGGTGCCAACGAATCGCCCGCAGGACCCCCTTCATTCGACGCGCCCGGCGCTGCGCCAGGCAGTCCATTCACGGGTGCTCCTCCACCAGCGCCGCCACGCCCGCGCCGGCGACGACGACGACGGCGACGCGGGCCCTCGCCTGGCTGCTGTCCGTCAACCCCTTGGCCTGGGCCGCCCTCGCCCTGACCATCCGTCTGGCCGTCGGTTTGATCTGCGCCATCGGGGCCTGGACCATCAAAGTCCCCGCTCGACGCATCGTCCGGACCGTCGTTGTGCCCGCCGTCCTGCGACGCGAGGTCGTGAGCTGCCGCAACCGGCTCATCACCGTGATCACCCATCGACGCCACGATCGCTTTGGGATTGGGGTCGACGCGCCCGCCGCTCAGCCGATTGCTCTGGGGCGGCCTCTGTTGTTGCTGTTGCTGCGGCCTGGGTGGCTGCACCGTGCCTTCGGCTCCTACGACCGGGGCCGCCGCACCCTCGCCGCCCGCGCCGCCGCGACCACCACGACGACGGCGACGTCGACGGCGACGACCGCCTTCACCGGGCTCGCCCTCGCGCGGCGCCCCGTCGGCGCCGGGAACTGCGCCTTCGCCGCCCGGCGAGACCGGCCCATCGGCGGCCTGTGCGACCGGGGCGGGCCTTGGCTGCGCGGGTCGAGCCTGGGGTTGAACCGCGGGCTGCGCTCCACCGCGTTGGTTGCCGCTTCTGGGCGCACCGCGTTGGTCGCCACGGGGCTGATCCCCGCGACCACGCCCGCGGCTTCGCCCGCGCCTGCGCCCCTCGCCATCGAGGTTCGCGGAGATCGGCGTGCCATCATCGCTATCGGGCGTATCGAGTTCGATCGGGTGCGGCTCGGAATCCGACGGTTCACGATCGAGCGCTCGCTCGGCCTCGGCCTCGGCGGCCTCGGCGGCGCTGCGCTCGGCCGACGGGTCCGCGGACCATTCATCCTCTTCATCGGGGCCGGAAATCTCCCACACTTTGAGGTCCGTCGGCTTCTTCGGCGGGGGCAGCCGCTCGAGGTCGATGTCGGCCCCGGCGGGGTCGTACGCGTAGAAGCTGATCCGGTCGGGCGGAATGTCCTCGCTGACGCGCACATCGACGTGCTTGCCGCTCTCGCGTTCGATGCGTCCGAGAAGCCGCCGCTTGTTGGAGAGCAGTTCGCCCGCGACGCGGGGAGCGACGACCATCTCGACCTTGCCGATGCGCTCGTAATCGAGGAACGCGGCGAGTTCACGGAGTGACTCGCTCGCGACGCTGTCGGGCTTTTGCACAAGCCCGCGACCGCGACACGTCGGGCAGTCGGAGAAGTGGATCTGTTCGTGACTTGACCGCATGCGCTGACGCGTCATTTCGAGGATGCCGAAGGGGGAGATCCCCGCGACGGTCGTCTTGGCCCGGTCGCGCTTGAGGCGTTCGCGGAACTGGTTCTCGATGTCCTTGCGGTGGCTGGCCGACCGCATGTCGATCAGGTCGTTGACGACGATCCCGCCCAGATCACGCAGACGCAACTGGCGGCAGATCTCGTCGACCGCCTCGAGGTTGGTCTTGTACGCGTTGTCCTCCGCGTCACGGGCGTCGCGGCTCTTGCCGCTGTTGACGTCGATGGCGACCAGAGCCTCGGTCTGGTCGATCACCAGGCGGCCGCCGCTGGGCAGCGGCACCTCGCGGGCGTGGATCAGGGCGATCTGGCGTTCGATGCCAAAGGAGTGGAAGATCGGGGTCTTGCCCGGGGCGTGCATGAGCTTGGTCTTGGTGCGCGGCGAGACGATCTTCATGAACCGCTCAGCTCGGGCGAGGGCCTGCTCGTTGTCGATGATGACCTCGTCGGTCTCGTTGGTCAGAACATCGCGGAGGCACCGGACGAGCAGATCGCTCTCGGAGTAGAGAAGGCGGGCCTTGCCGCCGGTCTTGCGGCGCTTTTCCATGTCCTTCCAGAGTCGCTGGAGGTACGCCAGATCGCGTTTGAGTTCGAGTTTGCTGCGGTCCATGCCCGCGGTCCGCAGGATGAACCCGAACCCTTCGGGAAGGTCGAGTTGGTCGAGGATTTCGCGCATCTTGCGACGCAGGTCCTCGTCCTCGACCTTTCGGGACACGCCGACCTTGTCCATCTGCGGCATCATCACGAGGAAGCGGCCGGGAATGGACAGGTAACTGGTGAGCGTCGGGCCCTTGGTGCCCACGCCTTCTTTGAGAACCTGAACGATGACCTCGTCGCCCTTGCGGAGGCACGCCTGGATCGGCGGGCGTTCGCGGCGCGGGGTCTTGTGCCCGACGAGTTCGGTCGCGTCGCCGTCTTCGCCCGGGAAGTACCGCGGGTGGAGGTCGGAGATGTGCAAAAAGCCGTTCTCTTCGAGGCCGAAATCGACGAAAGCGGCCTGGATCGACGCTTCTACGTTGTTGACGCGGCCGACGTAGATGTTGCCCACGCGGCTCGCGGAGGCGAACCGTTCGGCGTGCAATTCTTCGAGTTTGCCATCCTCAACGATCGCCACCCGGCACTCTTCGCCGGGGACGTAGTTGATGACCATCTGATGCTTGGACTGTGTGCTGCTGGCGCCCATATGACGCGCTCCTTTGTGAGCACGGCACGGCCTTCGACCAACGCACGGATCGGGTCACAAACCTCTACGGCCCACGGGCCCGGCATGCTTGGCCGGTGCCCTCAACTTGGCCCGGACACTCGCCGGGCCGCCGCAGATTCCGCCGATGCTTGCCGCGGCGATCCGCCGGGCATCGGCCTTCGACCTTCGGGGGCGGGACGCGATTGCTCGCGTTCCTCATGCCCCTCCGGATCGGAGTGGTTCGTTCGTCCGGTCCGGTGCTCGTCGCGCCGTCCCGCGTTGCTTGTTCCCGTGGGCTTTAGACGGTCCGTCCGTCAAACGCTTCGGGGATGATCTTTCGAGCCTGATCGCGGAGATACCCCGCGATCGCCTGCTCGGAATCGAACGCCATCGCCTGTCGGGCGATCCGCTCGCACTGCTCTACCTTCACGCTCCGCACCAGCCGTTTGAGCGACGGGATGGCGGAACTGGACACGGAGAGCGTACGCAACCCTAACCCCAAGAGCAAGAGTGCAAACTCTAGATCGGCTGCCGCCTCGCCGCAGCATGAAACCGAGATCTTTCGGCGACGCCCCATTCTGGTAACGTCGCGGATCAGCCTCAAAACCGCCGGGTGCATGGGGGTGTACAGGTCCGCGATCTTCTCATTCGTCCGGTCCACCGCCAAGGTGTACTGGATCAGGTCGTTGGTCCCGATGGAGAAGAAATCCACCTCGCGGGCGAAAGCGTCGGCCATGAGGGCGGCCGAAGGCACCTCGACCATCATGCCCACCTGGATCTTCTCGTCGAAGGGGATCGAGTCCTCGGCGAGGTCCTCCATCACGTCGTTGAGAAGGTGGCGAGCCCGGCGGAGTTCCGAGAGCGAGGTCACAAGCGGGAACATCACCTTGATCGGCCCGAGAGCCGAAGCCCTCAGCAAGGCGCGAAGCTGAAGCCTGAACATCGGGAGATTGCGCAGGCAGTACCGGATCGACCGATTGCCGAGGAACGGATTGCGCTCGGGCGTGTCCTGACGCGACTGCGTCATCTTGTCGGCGCCCAGGTCCACCGTGCGGATCGTGAGCATCTTGCCCTTGAGGGCTTCGACCGCTTTCTTGTACGCCTGGAAGTGGTCGCGCTCGGTCGGCTCGGCCTGGTTCATCAGGTACAGATACTCGGTGCGGTAGAGACCGACACCCGTCCCGCCCATCGCGAGAACCTCGGCGGCCTGCTCGGGAAACTCGATGTTCCCGACGAGCTCGATCTCGGTCCCGTCGGCGGTCACGCTGGGCAGATTGCTCAGGTCGCTGAGCGACAACTGGAACAACCGGCGTTGCTCGATGCGAGCTTTGTACTGCGTGATGGTCGCCGCGTCAGGATTGACGATGACCATGCCGTGATCGCCGTCCAGAATTGCGGGAGCCCCTTCGGTCGCCGCTCGCACGAGATCCTGGCACCCCACCACCGCCGGGATATTCAGGGCGCGGGCGACGATCGCGGTGTGGCTTGTTCGCCCGCCCAGGTCAGTGGCAAACCCAAGGATCTTCTTGCGGTCAAGCCCGGCGGTGAGCGACGGGGTGAGGTCGCTGGCGACGACGATCGTGTCCTTGTCCGCCTTGGCGAGACGACTCTCTTTACGCCCCGAAAGGTGCCCGAGCAACCGGTTGGCAAGGTCGTCAATATCGTTGACCTTGGTGGTAAAGGCGGACTCGCGCGAGTGGCGGAACTTCTCCGCCAATTGGCCCAGCACTTGGCTGACCGCGTACTCCGCGGTGACCTCTTCGCTCTCGATCATGGCTTTGACGGGCGAGGTGAATGTGCGTCGGTCGGACATCATCGCGATGTGAACCAGGAAGATCTTGGCGGCCTCTTCGCCCATCTCCTTGCGGGCGGACTCGAACACCGTCTGCAACTCCGCGGTCGAATCCTTGACCGCACGATCGAAACGCACGATCTCGCCCGGCACAGCGGCCGAGGCCACCTGACGCTTGGTGATCCGATGGATATCGTCTTCGAGGAGAAGGATGCGCCCGATGACGATCCCCGGCGAAACCGCAAGACCGCGGTGGCTGCTCAGCGGCACGCCCGGACGGGCGGGTGGGACGGAAGGGGTGGGAGTCGGCTTGGAGGGGGTTTTGGCCACGGGCGGAAGTCTAACGGCTCTCGCGTCCGACGTCGCCCGTGAACGATTTTCGGATTTTGCTTGACTTTCGACTGGATCTGTGTTCTGATTGTGCCGAAGAGACGGGGGGCTTATCATCGCCAGGGGCCACTCTCTCAAGCTCTGGGCGGACTTGGATCGGGGAGCGGGTGGGGAGCGGGTGGGGCGTTGGTCATCGCAGCAGAACGGACGGGTTTGAGCCCTGTCCCCGCGCTTTCGGTTTTCGACAACCCCTCCGTCGGCCTGGCCGCTTTGTCGTGGTCATTGGTTCTGCCGACGTGAACTCGGGGTGTCCTCTCTCGCGACCATGTCGAGGTGCATCGAGGCACGCGCGGACGCGAAGCGGCAAGGAGGTTGGCAGTGGAGATCGGTGGTCCCAGGCGTCGCCGCAGAAGGCGCGGGCGTGGTGGCAATGGTGGCGGCGGCCAAGGCGGTGGCAACAACGGCGGGCCCCAACAAGGGCAGCCGGGGCAGCAACCCCAAGGGCAGAACCCTCAGAACGGCCAACCTCAGAACCACCAGCCTCAGAACAGCCAGCAGGGCAGCGGTCGATACAACACGCCGTCCAACGGCTCGGGTGACAGCCGCTCGTACAACAACCAGAGCAACCAGCGCACGCCGTACAAGCTCGGGACCTCGCTCCCGCCCCTGCCCGAGGGCATCAAGCCCTGGGACCAACTCACCGTCATCGACCCCCAGCCTCGAATCACGCTCGAATACCCTGGGTGCCCGGCGTCGTGCCGGCTCATCGACCTTTTCTGCCCGATCGGGCGCGGCCAGCGCGCTCTGATCGTCTCGCCCCCCAAGGCCGGCAAGACGACACTCCTCAAAGACATCGCCATCTCGGTCCTGCGCAACCACCCGGGTCTCGAACTGGTCATCCTGCTCATTGACGAGCGTCCGGAGGAAGTGACCGATTTCCGGCGCACCCTCGCGGCCTACGAAGAACGCCTCGCCGCCGACGTGGCGTGGGGCCAGGGTGCCGCGGCGGAACTGGGGCTCCACCACGACCAGACCGGCACGGGGCAGGCCGCGGCGGGCCACAGCATGATGGGCGGGTTCGGCGTCCAGATCGTCTCGCCGCGGTGCAAGATCATCGCCAGCAGCAACGACCATGGCACCGAGAAACATGTCGAGGTCGCGCTGAAAGCAGCTGAATACGGCAAACGCCAGGTCGAACTAGGCAAGCACGTTGTCATTTTGCTCGATTCGCTTACGCGACTCGGCCGGGCGTTCAACCAGAGTCGCAAGCATGCCAACTCCGGACGCATCATGACCGGCGGCCTGGACAGCAAAGCCCTCGAGGTGCCGCGGCAGATTTTCGGCTCCGCCCGAAACACCGAAGAGGCTGGCAGCCTGACGATCATCGCCAGTTGCCTCGTCGACACGGGCTCGGCTGCGGATCAGATCATCTTCGAAGAGTTCAAGGGCTCGGGCAACATGGAGCTTATCTTGGACCGCAAGATCGCCGAGCGGCGGCTGTTCCCAGCGATCAACCTCGCTGAGAGCGGGACCCGCAAGGAAGAGAAGATGATGAGCGAGTCGGAGGTCAAGACCATGACCGCCCTCCGCCGCCGATTGCTGCAGATGCCCCCGCCGGTGCAGGTCGAGCAGCTCTTGGCGGCGATGAACAGATTCCCGACGAACGCGGCCCTTGTGGGCAGCGCGGGGTAGAGTGGGCATCGCGGGGTAAGGCGTCAGACTTTCTTCAGTTTCGTCACGCGCCCGACCTCGACCCATTCGACGACAAAGATATTGCCATCCTTGTCGAACGCGGCGGAGTGCGGGCAGATGAACTTGCCGGGAATGAACTTCTCGCGAGCCTCGCCGCGGAGGGCACCGTTGCCGCCATCGCCGAGGTGAACGAGCAGCTTGTTGCTCTTGTCGAGCAGCGTGACGCGTGCTTCGAGGTCCGGCACGAGCAGCACATCGCCGCGAATGTCAAAGTGGCACGGCAGACGCAGTTCGTCCGTGACAAAGCCGAGGTGTCGCCCGTCAAGGCTGAAGGTTTGGAGTCGGCGGTTGGACCGGTCGGCGACCAGGACGGTGGGCGTGCCCGACCGCGTATCGATGGTAATGCCGTGGGGGCAACTGACCTGCCCACGTTCTTTGCCGGGGCCGCCGAAGGTGTTCTGGTATTCGCCCTTGGCGTTGTACCGGTGGATCCAGGATTTGCCGTAGCCGTCGGCCACGTACACATCCCCGCCGGGGCCCCATGTGCCCGCGGGGACGACCGCGACGTTGGTGGGCTTGTACTCACCCTTGTTGGCGTAGAGGCCCGAAGCCTCGGGCCACGCGAGGTCGAGGATGAGCTTGCCCTCGGTGTCGGTCTTCTGAACCACGCCACGGTTGCAATCGGCCAGCCACAGGACCTGGGCGTCCTTGTCCTTGGCGATGGACAGGCCGTGGGCTCCGCCTTTGAACTCGGGGGCCCACGACCGGATGAACTTGCCGTCAGGGTCAAAGACGCACATGGCGTCGGGGGTCTGGCTCGTGGCGTGGACGGTGTGCTTGATGTGGCAGCGTCCCTGGGCGTCGAAGGCGACGCCATGACAATTCCCGAACGCGTGCGTTTTGGGGAGGACCGCCCAGTCGTGCAGGCACTCGTAAGTGTGGTCGCCGCTGCCCACGATGACGGGGCCCAGGCCCGCCTTGTCCGACCCGCGGGCCGAGGGAGCCTTCCCGAGAAGGACGACGGCAGCGGTGGCACCGGCGGATTGGACAAAGACACGGCGTGACATGCTCATGGCGAAACTCCCGGGCCCACCCCGATCGTCTTTATACCCAAACCGCCTCGGGCTTGCACGGGCAAGACGACGCCGGGCCGCGGATTTTTTTCCGGGCACGGGAACCGCTGCGAGACCCTCGTCGAACCAACAAGGGTCTGTTCGTGAGATCCAGGGTCCCGAGGCGTTCGTTCGCTTCTTTCCAACGTCCTTATTGATTCGATCCGCGTGACGGATCGTCGAAGGCCCCTGAAAACAATCTGTTCGGTGTCGGGCTGCACGTTCGGGAATGTGGGCAGGCTTGTCCCTGTCCGTGTCTCGAAAGCCGGGCGGGGTGGGCCCTGCGGCGGTGCAAGCCGATCGTACTCCGGCGGCCTTGGGCCGCGGCGTTGTCGACCGTCCGCGTCTTGCCGGCCGACACTCGCCGCACCCAGCCGCCGGGGCTTCTATCTCGGGTCCTCCACGCGCTCGGGCTGTTCACCAGCCCAGAGCAGTCTCCGGCGTTCTGTCGGCGGGCTCCGCGTGCTCTTCTCGTTGCCGCTCTTGGTCCGTCGTCTTGGTCCGTCGTCTTGGTCCGTCGTCTTGGTCCGGAGTTTTCTCATGAAGCTGTCCCCACGCCGAGCAAAGATTCTGGCTGAGTCACTCCGAGCCCTCCGCTCGGGCGACGGCAGGCGGTTTGACGACCTCCTATGGCTCGGGCTCGGGGATGCGTGCGCCGAGGTCTATGAAGCCTTGACCAAGAACGGGTACATCGAGAACGAAACCGACCTCGAACACGTCCGGCTGACGGATCGCGGTCAAGGCCTCCTCCACCGCCTGACAGAGTCCATCCTGCTCGTCGCCTGATCCGCCCCATCCTCCAAGCCGAGCCGCCGAGCACGCGAAGAAGGGCGGGGGAAGGGCCCAACAAGCCCTCTCATTCTCCCCGGAACCCTCCCGCCCTTCTTCCCCTGCTCGGCTGCCCACCCTCCCACCCCCGCTTCGGTCTAGACTGCGCCCATGCCCACATTGACCGCTGACGAGATCCGGGTTCTGGGAGTCCTCATCGAGAAGGCCCTCACGACGCCGGCCCAGTACCCGCTCAGCCTCAACGCCGCGGTCGTCGGGTGCTCGCAAAAAAACAACCGCAGCCCCGTGGGCGACTACACCGAGGACCGGGTTTTTGACGCCATCGACGGCCTGAAAGCCAAGGGGCTCGCCCGCGAAGCCATGTTGAGCGGCAGCCGAGTCGCCAAGTTCCGTCAGGTCGCCCTCGAAGGACTCAAGGTCTCGATGACCGAGTTGGTCGTCTTGGCCGAACTCATGCTCCGTGGCCCCCAGACCGTGGGCGAGATCCGAGGCAACGCCTCGCGGATGCACCCCATCGAAAGCCTCGAATCGTGCCAGGCGGTGCTTGACGCCTTAGCCCACCGCCCCGAAGGGACAGGCGGCACAGTGCTCGGGCCGCTCGTCAAAGAGCTCCCCCCGCCCCCGGGGTCACGGGCGAGACTGTTCGCACAGTTGCTGTGCCCGGATGCGCACCCGGTGCCAACAAGCAGCGGCGAACCGGCGACACGTCAGGCAGCGCCGTATGCAGCTCCGGCTCCGAGCGAACTCACCAACGCGCTCGCTCGAATCACAGAGCTTGAAATCCGTCTCTCACGCGTCGAGGATGCGATCACACGCCGAGGCTGAATCCGCGAACTCTCGAATTTTCCGCACACCGGTCACGAATCGATCCGAGAACTCATCGAACACTCTTCATCGTCGGCATGAAAACAAAGCCCTGCGCTCTCGACCTTTACTCCACCGTCACAAGCGGCCGGAGCTTCTCCAGTTTTGCCGGCCCAATCCCCGACACCTTATCCAGATCCGACACCGTCCTGAACTTCCCGTGTTTGACGCGATAGTCCAAGATCGCTTGCGCGGTGGCTTTGCCCACACCCGGCAACAAATCGAGTTCTTCAAGCGTCGCGGTATTGAGGTTGATCTTCGTCGTCAAACCCTTCACCTCCGCTGGCTTGGGCTCGGGTGTTGGCGTCACCTGCACCATTGCCGGAGGAGGCCCCGCCGCCGCGGGCTCGTTCCCGATTTCCGTCACCACCGGAACCACGGGCGGTGGCACATTGACGATGATCACCGGTGCTAAAGGTTGTGAGGCCGCCGCGCTCGGCGGAGCTGCCGGCGCGACAGCGGGCTCGGCCGCCTTTCCGTGCCCCAAGACCGCCCAGGCAAGCCCGACCAGCGAAGCACCTCCGAGAAGCCCGACCGCCGCCCACATCGCCGGGCCCTTGGACGTTCCACTCGCCGCAGGTTGTACGATTTCACCCTCATCCATGCATTGAGCATACCGAAAGAAACGCACGCTGCCAAGCCCGGCCGCGCGAGGAAAACACCTGACTTGTGCCTCAAATCTGTGTCAAAGCCGACTAGAAGTTCCCAAGGTTCGGGATCCCCATCGTGCCCTTCCCGTCCTTCAGGGCCTGGCGGATCTGGGCGAGCCTCAACAGCACGGGCCTGGGAGTCCCGCTCGATGTGCACAACCCGCCGGTGGGCATTTCGTCGATGACCCCACCACCCGGCCCACCCCCGAGCCCATCCGCCAGCTGTTGCCAGCAGATCGACTGCACGAACGGCTTGGACGCGATGATCGCCATCGCCTGGCTCGTCCAATCCGCCTGAGCCTCAGGCGACCACTCGGAACGCCAAGACCCGCCGTCGAACGCGTCGAGCGTCTCGGTCCCCTCAGCGCCCTCGGATCTCTCCACCGCGGGCAGCACCGACGCGGGCACGCCAAGAGCGGTCACCGCGACCGGGCGATTGAACGCCGCGTAACGGTCGAGCATCGCCGACAAACTCATCAGGTCCCGCGTCGAACGCCCGGACCCGGGCTGCCCCATCGCCACCCGCACGCCGATGGTGTCAAAGTTCAGCCCCACCTGCATCAGCGCGTCCGCGTACAGCAGCGGCGGCAAGGAACGCTTCCGCGTCGTGTGATACTCGCCCCAAGGCTCATCGATCCCGATCTGAATCCGGGCCTGAGGCTGCAACTTCCGCACCACCGCGACGCCCACGCGCGTCAGATCGATGATCTGATCGATAGACAACTTGAGGTCGCCGTTGACGTGAAGACCCGCCGCCACCGTCCACCGCCCCACCGTCCGCCGGTAGCGCGTCACGACCGCCTGGATGTGCTCGACGACCAGATCGCGCAGCGTCTCGTAGTCGTTCTCCCAGATATACAGCCACTCGGGGATGCACCGAGCCCGGAAATCCAGCAGCGGCCCGCCCACCACCGGCATCTTCGCCGTGCGCACCGCCCACTCGATCCACCGATCGGTCCCGGCGTAGGAATACTTCCCCTCGCTGGGCTCCATCTCGTTCCACCGCATCGGCAGCGTGATGAAGTCCGCGCACGCGTGAGCGGCTTTGCACAAGGGCTCGGAGAACTGGGCCGCGTCGACCGTGACACCCACGCTTGGGATACCCGGGAGCGAAACGCCATTCCACCCGGCGATCGCGATCGCCGCCCCCGCCGCGGGCGTCTCACCCGTCATCTTCGTGTACGTGCGCACCGCCGAGGCGTAGTTGGTGCCCATCAGACGCTGGGGCAGCTGGTGCTCCGCGTCGACGATCGCGAGTCGCTCGCCCGCATCGATCACCAGCACGAGCGCCTGCATCGCCACCTGCGAAGCCCACGCACGCGGGTCGGGATGATCCGCTCCGGGGTGCGCGGTGCGCGAAGCGACGAGCGCAGCCGTAAACGCCTGACGAGCCGCCTCGAACTGCTTGAGGACGCCCTCGGCGGGCGGATGGTCGAAGAGGCCCCACTCCTCAAGTTTGTTGAGGAAAAGCATGGTCTGCCGACGGGCCAATTCGAGCGTCAGGATGTAAGGCTCTTCACGGCGAGGCAGGAGCGACGTCTGGACCGTCAACAACCCCATGCATCCAAGATTCGCGCCCGACCCACCCGGCCCCGCGGGTTTGCGGAAGACGGGCGGCAGCCCCGAAACGTCCAGACCCACCGCAGCGAGGATGGCCGCGTCGGGCCCGGGAATCTCGATCTGAACGCAAAGCCCGGTCGAATCAGTCCCCGGGCGGTCGAGCGTCAGGATGCCACCTTCAGCGGTGATCGTGGCCTGCACCGGGAGATCATCGGGGCCGAACGCGTGCGCATGCCGGAGCGTAAACCCCTGGGAAGGTTGGCCTTGGGAGTCATAAACGGCAAAGCGAAGCATCGTGAACGAAGTCTCCAAGGCCATCCTGAGGCCGGAGGGTATGAACAGGCGGACCGGTCGGTATTGTCCCCTGTCCAACCCCTCGGGCCCACCCCCACCCGAAACATCCCGCAAGGTTCTCCCCCGGGCCCCAATCCGGCACAGGCCCGGGGCACACGGGTATGCTTGCCGATGCCCCCCCACCCGACCGCTCCATCCGTGATGACCACCACGCTTTCCCTCCCGCTGATCCGGCGCGGGAAGGTCAGAGACGTCTTCTCGCTCGGGACGGACCAGCTGCTGATCGTGGCTTCAGACCGGATTTCCGCCTTCGACGTCGTCATGCCCACGCCCATCGAGGGCAAGGGGCGGATCCTGACCTCCATGGCGGTCTTCTGGCTCAAGTTTGTGGAGCGACTCGGGATCTGCAAGACCCACCTGCTCTCCACCGAAGTCCGCGACATCCCCGACGCAGCCTTTCAGACGGGCGGGGTAGGTGGGGGGGGCGGTGGGGGGACCACCCGGGCGGACCTTCAAGGGCGGATCATGATCGGGCGGGCCTGCAAGGTCGTCCCCATCGAGTGCGTCGTCCGCGGCTACCTCGAAGGGTCGGGCTGGAAGGAGTACCAGTCCACCGGCTCGGTCTGCGGCGTCGCCCTCCCCAAGGGGCTCCGCCAGTGCGACCGCCTTCCCGAGCCGATCTTCACCCCCGCCACCAAAGAAGAGCAGGGCAAGCACGACGAGAACATCAGTTTCGATCAGGCCGCTGCCATCGTGGGCAAGCCCCTCATGACGAAACTGCGGGAAACGAGCCTCGCGATCTACAACGCGGCGTCGGAGCACGCGCGGGCCCGGGGCATCCTCATCGCCGACACGAAATTCGAGTTCGGCATCCCGTTCGGTGAGGACCAGCCCATTCTCATCGACGAAGCCCTCACCCCCGACAGTTCGCGTTTCTGGCCCGCCGACACCTACGCGCCCGGCGGCCCGCAGAAGAGTTACGACAAGCAGTTCCTGCGCGAGTACCTCGAGACGCTGGTCGCCTCGGGCGCGTGGGGCAAGGTCGCGCCAGGGCCGGTGCTTCCGCCCGAGATTGTCCGGGGCACCTTCACGAAATATGAACAGGCGCTGACCCTCCTGACAAGCCCCACCGCTCCCCCCCACGCCTGATCGCTATCATCGCGTGGAGGCCTTTGCACATGCCCACACCGCTTTACTTTCCAGGCAACGAACCAAACCCCGTCAATTCCGGGGGCAGCGGCGGTGACGCGCACATGCTGAGTCTGGATCGCCGCATCATCCAACTCAAGCGCCGGCTGATCCGCGAGGCGACGCACGCCATCGCGATGCTTGAGTCTTCGATCGACGCCTTGTGGACTCTCGACGTCGCCGCCGCCAAGGGCGTGCGGGCCGAGGACGATGAGGTCGACAAGGAAGAGGTCGAGATCGAGCAGGAAGCCTTCGAGATTCTGGCCCTCCGTCACGTCTTCGCCCGCGACTTTCGCATGGTCGCGTTCATCCTGAAGGTCAACGCCGACGTCGAGCGCGTCGCCGACCACGCCACGGGGATCGCCAAGATCACGCTGCGATTGGCCAAGGGCTCCCCCGACCCCACTCATCCCACGCCGCCGGAGTGGCCGACAGCCCTGCGCGAGCTTGGCCAGCGGGTCCCTCTGATGTGCCACGAACTGCTCCGCGCCGTCCTCAACGAGGATGTCGAAGCGGGCCGCCGCGTGGCGGACTCCGACGAGATCATCGACCAGCTCGACCGCCGCGTCTTCGAGGAGTCGATCGAACTGATGAAGGACGAGGGCCGCACCGACACCGCGCTGACGGTGGGCCTGCACGTCGCCCGCATCGGCCGCGAACTCGAACGCGTCGGCGACCTCATGAAGAACATCGCCGAGGATCTGATCTACCTCGGCACGGGTCAGATCGTGCGCCACGCGCCGAAGGCACCCACCACGCCGCCCACGGCGTGAGAGACGAAGAGACGAAGTGGAAAGCAGAAAGGCACCGATCACCGGTGCCTTCCTGTCTTCTGACTTTCACTTCGTCTCTTCGTCTCTTCCTACCCCCCCATCGCCTGCAGCATCGCTTTGCCCATGTCCGCCGGGCTCATCGCGACCGTGATGCCCGCGTCTTGCAGGGCTTTGATCTTCGCGTCCGCCGTGTCGTCGGCCCCGCCGATGATCGCGCCCGCGTGGCCCATGCGGCGGCCGGGCGGAGCGGTGCGGCCCGCGATGAAACCCGCGACCGGCTTCTTGAGGCGGCCCGCGCGGCGGGCGTCAGCGACCCACTTGGCCGCTTCGATCTCGTCGGTCCCGCCGATCTCGCCGATCATGAGGATGCCGTGAGTGTCCGGGTCCTCCGCGAAGAGCTCGAGGCAGTCGATGTGGTTGAGCCCCCGCACCGGGTCGCCGCCGATGCCCACGCAGGTGGACTGGGCGAACCCGAGCTGGCTGGTCTGCCAGACGGCTTCGTACGTGAGCGTGCCCGAGCGCGAGACGATGCCGATGGCCTTGCCACGCTTGGATTCGGAGATGTGCGTGTTGATGTACCCGGGCATGATCCCGATCTTGCAGCCAGCGGAGGTGTAAGGCTTGCCGGGCTCGCCGGTCATCGACTCCATGTTCGTCCGCGGCCCCGGCGTGATCACGCCCGGGCAGTTGGGCCCGACCAAGATGAACCGGCGGTTGATCGCGGACCCATTCGTGCTCCCGTTCAACTCATCGAGGATGGCCCGAGCCTTGATCATGTCCTGCACCGGCGTCCCCTCGGTGATGCAGCAGATGACACGGATCCCAGCGTACGCCGCTTCGATGATCGCGTCGGCCGCCCCGGCGGGGGGGACAAAGATCATCGTCGCGTCGGCCCCGGTCGCCTTGACCGCCTGGGCCACGGTGTCGAAGACCGCCAAGCCGTTGGGGTCCTTCGTCCCGCCCTTCCCGGGCGTGACGCCCCCGACCATGCGGGTGCCATAAAGAAAGCACCCCTTCGTATGCACAGCCCCGAAGGCTCCGGTGATCCCCTGACAGATGACTTTGGTCGCGGCGTTGACGAGAATGGCCATAGGGAGGGAGTGTAGAGCGCAGGAGGGCGTCGGGAGAGACGCGAACGCCGACCGCGCCCGAAGGGCGCGACCACCCCGGGCCATCCCCGTTCGCTATTTCCCGGGAACGGCCGCAGGCTCGGCCTGAGGCTCGTCCTTGGGCTCAACGTCTGGCTCGGGGCTCCACGTGAGCAGCTCGGGGATCGGGATCCAGAAGACGCCCGTCCCGCCGAGTTTGTACGTCACTTCCATCTTGACGTTGAGCGAGTTGTCCGACAACCCTGTGAAGTTGACCATGAACCCCTTGTCCGCGTCGGAAGAGCTCTGGTCGCCAAGCGGGAACTTCTCGAACACCCCGTTCATCTTGTCCGCGCCGCTGTAGATCGTGTACTTCACCGTCGAAATCCCCCCCTCGGGGAGGAAGTTGCTGCGGATCACGCACGAAAGGGTCACCGCGTAGTCATCTTTCTTGAACTTGAACCCCTGCCAGCGGAGCCGGAGATCGGGGCCCCGATCGAGCCGCGCCGGCACGACGGTCTCGACCGAATCGATGGTCATGGCCTGCGTGAGGCGACCCTTGGCGTACGTCTCCCACGAAACCCACCCGTAACCCTGGTGTCCCCACGCCAAACCCCACGAATTGCGGATGCAGATCTGGTGAATCACGGAACGCTGCTCCACGGGGCCCGTGCCCTCGGGATCGTAAATCGTGCGATACCCGACGGCGAGAACCGCATGCCCGCCGTTGTTCTTGAACGTCTGCGTCTTGGTGTCATCGAGACTCAGCGTATCGATCTTGGTCTTCAGGGTGTCGGAGTGGATCCACCCCCTCGAGAGGTTCCAGTGCTCGCTGTTCATCTGAAACCCGCACACGATGGGTTTGCCCGCACGGAGAGTCTTCTCGATCCACTCCCACGTGATGTCCTTCTGGTCCAGAACGGTAACTCCGCGGGCCCGGTAGATCGCCTGGTCTTCGACAAGCCTGGCCTGCCGGCCCTTCTTCTCGTTGAACGCACGGCCGATTTCCACCTCGGTCGCGACCTTGGTGTTGAACTCGAACACGCCCACAAGCTCGTAAGGGAAAACCTCTTCCGCCACGAGCGGCGTCGCGTCGAGAAACTGCTTCATCTCGTGAAGCGACGCGCCCTCGATCTTCAGGGCATCAGCCTTGATCGTCGAGTAGAGATACGCCTCGCTGAGCTTGGGAACGCCCGGAAAGAACTCGAGGGCGCCGATGGTCGCGAACGTCGCGCACGACCCGCGGAAGAGCTGATTCTTCACCGGATAGAACATCGGCCTCATGTCAATGCTCGTCTCGGTCATGGGGCTCCACCCCCAAGGCTTCCCCGTCGGCTTGGGCTCGGGCTGGACAAGCGCCGGTGAAACCAGCATCGAAACAGCCGTGACAAGCGAAGCGAGAGAGGTCAGCATGCCTTCAGAATACGTCGCGGACGCCCGGAAGGGATCGAGTTCTCGGAGTAGCAGGGCCGGATCAGCCCGCCAAGAATCAACCGGCCCTTCCCTCCCAGCGGGTTTGCCATCGGAGCCATCATGTCCACCTACCGCCCGCCGACAGAACACCCCACGCTCAAAGCGTCAGATTCGGGCTTTTTGGCTGCTGTCAGCGCCGGGGAAGCCCGCCTGACACCCGAACAAGGTCTCGATCTCCTGGTCCACGCCCCAACCCCCACCCTCGGACGCTGGGCCGACGCTCGATGCCGCGAGATCCATGGCGACAGCATTCGCACCTACATCATCGACCGCAACATCAACTACACCAACGTTTGCTCGGCCAAGTGCACCTTCTGCGCCTTCCGCCGCGACGCCACCGACCACGACGCGTACGTCCTGCCCACCGACGTGATCCACCAGAAGATCGCCGAGCTCGAAGCCATCGGCGGCACGCAGATCCTCATGCAGGGCGGGATGAACCCCGACCTGCCCCTGGACTACTACCTCAACCTGCTCGGGTCGATCAAACAGAAGTTCCCCAGGATCCACGTCCACGCGTTCAGCCCCCCCGAGTTCATCGAGTTCGTCCACTTCTTCAACCCCCCGGGCGCGAACCTCGAAGAGAAAATCCGCTGGGTCATGGTCCGCCTCCGCGACGCGGGGCTCGACAGCCTCCCCGGCGGCGGCGGCGAGATCTTCGCCAAGCCCGTGCGGCACAAGATCGGCCTGGGCAAGTGCGACGCCGAGAGCTGGCTCACCGTCATGTACGTCGCCCACACCCTGGGCATGTTCACCAGCGCGACCATGATGTTCGGACACATCGAGGGATACGCCGACCGCGTCCACCACATGATGCTCGTCCGCCAATGGCAGGACCGCGTGCTCCACGAGAGCGGCGGTTCGCACGCAAAGCCGAGTCAGGGCCGACCGAGCCAGGGTCAATCGAATCCCGACAAGTTCGACGGCATGGGTCATTATAAAGCGTTCATTTCCTGGCCCTTCCAGCGCGAGAACACGCCGCTCGGCCGCGTCAAAGACTGGGGCGCCAACCCCGGCGAGCAGGACCAGCCCTTCCCGGGCGAGGTCGTCGCCGAGGCCCACGCCTGGGGTGCCAACCCGGACGTCGACTACCGCGACCTTGGACCCAAAGCCGCGGAGTTCGGCCGGCGCGTGCGGATGAGCGGCTCGACCGACTACCTCCGCACGCAGGCGCTCTCACGTCTCTTCCTCGACAACATCTATTCGATCGGCGCGTCGTGGGTCACGATGGGGCCTCACGTCGGCCAGGTCGGTCTCAACTTCGGCGCCAGCGACATGGGAAGCGTCATGATGGAAGAGAACGTCGTCTCCTCCGCCGGCACGACGTACTGCCTCGACGAAGCGGTGCTCTGCAGGCTCATCCGCGAGTCGGGGTTCGTCCCCGCCCAGCGAAACAACACCTACGACGTGCTACGGGTTCACAACGGACCGGACTCGCCGGACCTCGCGGTCAAGGACTGGAGCCTGCACCGTGCGCGGACGATGCATCAAGAGGCACCGCGTGCACCGAAGACGCAACTGACGGTCGGCGTCAGCAAGTAGATCAACGCGTGCTCAGGACCCAAACCCGCCGAACCGCTTGGCGGTGAACGCGGCATCATCCATGATGTAAATCCCGACGACCCAGTCGCCCACGAGATAAGGCTTGATGCTGAGTTTGCCCGTCACGCCGCCGAACGTCGCCAGCCGATCGTCCTTGGACGCGACCTTGGCGAGCCTGACCTCGACCGCGTCGTAGGGCGTCGGCGGCACGCCGATGCAGCACCCGTCCCACTGGTTGAGCATGCTCAGAAGTTCCTGAGGCTGATCGACATACAGCGGGAACGCGACATACCCGGTGATGGTCACCCACTTGCCGTCGAGAATGAGGACTCGCCCCGGGAACTTCTTCTGCCCCTTGCGCGGGTCGTACACCTCCTGCACGGACATCAGCAATTCCCAGGTGATCTCATACGGCTTCTCTTTGGTTCCCTCGCCCTTGATGGCGTACTTGTCATCGACAAGCATCGAGCCATCGTCCCTCTTCTCGATCTTGGCCTCGGACGCCGCCTCGGTCTTCGATTCCTTCGCCGGCCCGGCGGCCGGCGACGGCGTGGGCTTGGATGGATCGGAGGCTGCGGCCTTGGCCACCGCGGTCGTCGTGAGAGGCATGACCTGGCCGCGGGGCAACCCCGCGATCTCCGCAGCCGACGCGACCAACGCAGCACCCGCCGCGTCCGTGCCGGTGACCATCCCGATCAGTTCGCCCTTGTCGCTCACGAGCGGCATGCCGACCGCGTTGCTGGGAAGCATCGCCTTGATCTGCACCCGTCGCCCTTGCACAGTGTCGGTGCGATACCCGACGACCTTCGCAAGAACTGCCGGGGAACCCTGGAGCGGAAGAACGAACGCCGGCGCCTCGGTCGAAGCCTCGACCGGCATAAACCGCAGCGCGGTGGTGCCGGGGATCGCCTGCGCGAGCCGGAAGATCGCGATGTCCCGAGATTGGTCGATCGCCACCGTCCCGATGATGGGAACGGTCTGGCCTGTGGAGGTCGTCACGGTGCCGGAGATCGCGCTGTCGATGAGATGCGCCGGGCTCACGACGAGATCCGCCGCCATCTTGAACCCCACGCGAAGAGACAAAGGCTTGCCATCGGTCCCGGTAAACGCGACGCGGACGACGCCCGCCTGGGCCGAGGCAGGGTCCGTGGCGAGAGAGCCGGACACGGAGGTGGGCTCGGTCTTGGGTGCCTCAACCACGGGGGCCTGCGTGCTTGGCGTGACGGGCTTGGGGGTTTCGGGCGCGGGTGCGGTCGGCACGGGTGCAGCCGGAGCGGGCACACCGGACGGCTTGGACGTCTCGATCGTGGGGGCTGACGGCTTGGGCCCCGCAGCGGTCGCCGCTTTCTGCGCGGTGCTGGCCGCCTGCATCGCCAGAGCCTGCTGGGTCGTCGCCTGCGTCGCCACTCGCTTCGCGTAAATCCAGCCCCCGGCAACGAATGTGGCAAGGATGAGCATGATCCAGAAAACACGCATGATCGGCCTCTCTTGCGGGAACGCCCCTCGTGGTCAGGGCTGGACGGTGGAACAAGTGGGACACGGATCAGACGCCTCCCACGCTCGCGCGAGAGAGTCGTCTTGGTCTATCCGACAGGTCTGAGATTATTCGCCACCGGCGTGCGGTACGCGAGCAGGGCGGGAATGAGCCCCGCGAGGGCCGCCAGAAGCACCGAGCCCATGACGACGCCGAGCGTCAGGTCCGCCGGCAGTCGAGGCGCGATATGCACGCCGTAGTTCGACCGCATGACCCACGCCACAATCGCCCCGCCGACGAGCGACAGGAACACGCCCGCGGACGCGCCGAACAGCCCAATGACCGCCGCCTCGGTCAGCACCAGGCCGAACACGCGCTCTTGGCTGCACCCCAGAACTCGGAGAATGGCGATCTGCCGCTTGCGCTGCTCCATCGAGTTGTACATGGCAATCGAGATCGAAAGCCCGCTCCCGATCAGCACGACCAGAGCCATCCCCAACAGGATCGTGTCAAAGGTCCCCACGATCGCGAAAAGTTTGTCGAGTTCCTGACGAGGTGATGCGACGGTGATCGAGGAATCCGACCGCAGCGTGTTGAAAACCTGCGGAATGACCGCCGCGGTGTCCGAGCCCGCGCGCGTCGGGACGCGAAGGAAAATCCCCGTGATCTTCTTGTCCGCATCGACCAGATCCGCCTCCCCGATCGGCAGATCCCCGTGGTCGTGCCCCGCGTGATCTTCGTGCCCCATCTTGCCTTCCGCCTCCAGGCGATCAAAGGCGTGCATCAGCCAACTGCTGCGGAGGGAGACGAACAAGGCCCGGTCGTGCGCACTGCCCGTGGGCGCGAGCACGCCGACCACCTTGAACTTGAACTCGTCGTGAACGTGCCCCTCATGCCCCCCCCCCCGCGAATCGCTCGACCCGTGCGTGAAAACGATCGAATCACCCATCAAGAGACGCCCGCGAGCGGCCGCCTCGCTCCCGACGACCACCTCAAGGTCCGCGTCGAAGAACTTCCCTTGAGTGAGGGTCCAAGGCTCGTTGGCCACGGGCTGAAACCGAGAGAAGAACTCGGGCGTGGTCGCCACGACGGGCATGCCTCGGAAACTGTCGCCGATCTGGATCGGGACCGCGAATCCGGGAGCCATGCCGGGAGGCACCTCGCTGGGGCCGAACGCGGCGATCTGTTCGAACTTGGCTCGGGTGATGAAATTGCGCGGGATGCCCGAGTAGTAGAGGCTGTTCAGCACGCCGTTGAGCGGGCTGGGGTCGTTGACGACCAGCATGTGCATGTTGCCGGTGCCGCGCTCGAAGGATTTCTTCCCCGACTCAGCCATGGTGAGCAGCGTCAGCAAGAGCCCCACAGCCACCGCCACCGAGAGCACCGTCGTCACGGTCGAGAACCGACGGGCCGCGAGGCTTCGGAGAATGATCGTCCAAGAGTTCATCGTGCGCCCTCCGCAGTCGCCAAACCGGTGCCGAGATCCGCGAACGCGACGCGACGCGCGAATCGAGCGGTCATCCCCGGGTCATGGCTCACGCACAGCAACGCGGCCCCTCGCGCGCGACACGTCTCTTGAATCAACGTCATCGCGGCCGTCGCGTTCTCCGGGTCGAGGCTCGCCGTGGGCTCGTCGGCGAGAACGAGCACCGGGTCGGTCACGACCGCCCGTGCAACCGCGACGCGCTGCTGCTGGCCGACCGACAGCGTGTCCACAGGCCGATCCAAATCCGTCAGCCCCAGGGACTTGAGCGCATCAACGGCCCGCTGGCGATGCTCACGCGGCGGAAACGTGGAGAACATCAGGGCGGCCATGACGTTCTCGGACGCGGAAAATCCCGAAAGCAGGTTGAAGGTCTGAAAGATCATCCCGAGCCGCTGGCCGCGAAAGAGATCCCGGGCCGCGCCACGGCGCGCGTGCATCGCCTCCCCGCCGAGACGGATCTCGCCTTCGGCCGGGTCGAGCAGCCCCGCGATCAACTGGAGAAGGGTGCTCTTCCCCGTGCCAGAGCCGCCGGTGATCAAGAGCTGGTCACCCGGGGCCACCGCGCAATGTTTGACATCGACGATCCATGGCCCGGACGTGGCGTACCGGAATCGGAGAGCTCGAACCTCGAGGGCCGGTTGTGTTTGGGTGGCGGGAGGGATTGGCGGCTTCACGGCGGCGGTTCCTTTCGGCGGGAGCGTACGCGGGGAGAGTTCACGGGCGGCGGGGTGCTTCGGCGGTCCGCCATAAAGTCCCAGGTGATCGACCTGGACCACAACGCGACGACCCGGCCTTCGGAAGCGGTAACCGAGGCGGTTGTGCGCGGGTTGCGCGAGGTGTGGCACAACCCATCGAGCGTGCACCGGGCGGGGCAGGCGGCGCGGGCTGCGGTCGAACTTGCGCGTCGGTCGGCGGCCAACCTGATCGGGGCGTTGCCTCGCGAAATCGTTTTCACTTCGGGAGGGACCGAGGCCATTCATCTGGCGATCCGTGGGACGCTTGAGAGCCATCCGGCGCGCGCGCACCATCGAGGCCCCCCCACTCTTCTCACGACGCGCACCGAGCACTCGGCGGTCCGGGAACTGGCCGAGGAACTCGTGCGCACGGGGAAGGCGCGTGTGGTTTGGGCGGAGGTTGATCGCCGTGGCGTTGTTGATGTCACGGCGTTTGAGTCGGCGTGCGCATCGGCGGGCGAGCTGTGGCTCGCGTGCGTGCAATGGGCCAACAACGAGACGGGCGTCGTTCAGCCGATCGAGGCCCTTTCGGCCGCAGCACGGAAGCACGGCGGGCTTTTTCTGTGCGATGCGACGCAGTGGGTCGGAAAGATGCCGGTCGAGACGCTCGACCCGTTTGACCTTCTGATCTTTGCCCCGCACAAATTTCACGGGCCCAAGGGGGTCGGCGTGTTTTGGAGTCGGCGAGGTGTGCGGTTTCGGCCTTCGGTCGCGGGCTCGCAGGAACTGGGGCGGCGCGGGGGCACGGAGAACGTGCCGGGCATCCTGGGTGCTGGCGTCGCGTGCGATGAGGCGGCGGCGTGGCTTGGCGACATCGCGGCATGGCGGGGGCTCGCCGTGCTGCGAGACAGACTTGAGCAGGCCATTCTTGCGGGCGTGCCCGGCACGGTAGTCAACGGGGGGGAGGGCGGGGAGCGGCTGTGGAACACGACAAACATCGGGTTCCCCCGGCTTGAGGCTGAGGCTCTTTTGCTCGCGCTCTCCGAGCGGGGCGTGAACGCGAGCGCGGGGGCGGCGTGCTCGTCGGGCAGTCTTGATCCTTCGCCGGTGCTGCTGGCGATGGGCGTGCCGCCGGAGATCGCCCATGGGTCGGTGCGGTTCAGTCTGTCGCGGCTAAGCACGGCTGAGGAGATCGATCAGGCGGCGACGATCATCATTGAAGCGGCCAATCGGTTGTATCGCTCGATGCACGGGCTTGGCTGAGGTGCGTGCGCTGGTTGCGATGCCGTAGAGTTGGCGATATGTCGCTTCCATTTGATTCCCAGGGGCAGAATGAAACGCCGTCGGCTCCTCCACCACTTGGACCGACGGGGCACAAGCGGTCGCGTCGGCAACGGCTCGGCGATCCGAGGAACGTCCGGTTGGTGATCACGCTCCTGGTGATCGGTTCGGTGCTGCCTCTGTTGCTGTTGCCGATCACGTCGTTCCCGGGGCGAGTCGCGCTGGCCATCGCGGTGGGGATCGCGTTGTTTGTGGCGATGTCGATCAAGCGCGAGAGCGACCGGATCGCGCGGCGTGACGAGGAACGTGCATCGCCGAGGTGCCGGCTTTGCGGACGGCGGTACGACGAGCCTCTGGAGGCGGTGACGAGCGAGACAGCGAAACGCTGTGCGGAGTGCGGCCGGCCCAGCGTGGGGAGCTCGGAAACTTCAGGATGAGAAAAGGCTTAGAAACCGGCGTAACCGACCCCGGACGCGTCGAGGTGGTCGACGACGCGACGATGGTCAATCGCAACCCTTCGCGTCGGAAGGTGTGGAAGCTCGTCGGTTGTCTCTTTGTGCTCGTCGTTGGCTCCGCGCGTGGATGCCGGGAGCACATCCCGCGAGGTTGATCACTTGGTCTTGGGTGCAAACGGCAACGTATCGGGCGTGATGAAGACCCGCGTCGTAAAGGTGAGCGGCAGCAGCGGGTTGCCCGAGGCGAACGTCGCTTCCATCATGAACGCGCGGTAGCCAGTCGCGGGCACGTCGATGGTCGCGACGTAAGTCAGCCCGCCGGGCGTCGAGGATGACACTTCAGCCGAGGTCCATGTCCGGCCGGTCTGGTCGAGGCGGAAATCGCGGGCTTTGGCGTCGCACTGCCAGAGCAAGACGCGCTCGGGGCGCGCGCCAGCGGTCGCGGTGAGCGTGTTCTTGCCGCCTTCGGTTGACAGCGACCACGTCCACTCGGGCCGCGGCTTGTTGTTCATGCAGGTTTCGTAGAACGCGAGAATCTCGAAGGGGGCGGCTGAGCCCGCGAGGTTGTGGCCGGCGTTGGGCACGGTGCGGAGACGCCACTCGCCCTTGAGGAGTTTCTCGTAGTGCTGGAACGAGTCGGTGGGGAAGAACTCATCGCCCGACGCGGTGACGATGTACTTGGGCAGGCGTTCGAGGAAGGGCATGTACGCGGCGGGGTCCTCGTGGGCGATGACCTTGGTGAGTTCGGGCGTGCCGAACTTCTTGTCGATGCCGTTGGCGACGTAGTCCTTGAGGGCGGGCGCCCAGAAGCCGTAACTGGCCCAGTGATGGGGCGTCTGGGCTGGCATGTTGGCCACATCGATGACGATGGGCGCGATGGCTTTGACACGTGGGTCGACGGCGGCAATGAGCCAGGTTGTCCAGCCGCGTTTGGACGCACCGGTGACGAAGAAGCCGTCGGGCTTCAGTCCTGCGGTGAGCGGCTTGCTATCGAGCTTGGCGGGCGAAAGATCGCGCCCGGCCAGAAACTGCTCGGTGGCGTCCATGGCCCGCTTGACCGACTTGACCATCGGGAATCGGCCGATCCATCGGGAGTCGTCGTGCTTGATGGCCAGATTCCACGATTGGGAAAGCAGGTCGTCTTCTGTGCGATCGACCTCGTCTTCGATGCGCAGGGGTTGATTCGGGACGTTGTCAACCGCGCAGCAAATGGTCCCCGAGCCTTTGACGAGCATGAGGAACTCGGGCCTGGGGGTGTCGCGGGGCTTGTCGCGACGGCGGCCGCCATCGATAATCATGATCGGCGTGGCGTGTCTGATCGTGTCGGGCACGCCGATGGTGAGCCAGTGGGTCCAGAGGGGTTCGCTGACCTCTGTAGCGGTCCGCCACCGTTGCGATGTGAGCCGGATGTCGTAGATCGTCAGCCCGTCCAGAGGTGTCGTGCGGACGAGCTCCCACTTGAACGCTCCGTCATCCTCAGCGACGTACTGGCCCAGAGCGGTGAGGTCGGCGGACTTGGCTGAGAGGGGCGTGGCGTCGGCGAGGGGAAACGCTGTGCCTGCTGGTTCGGACGAGGTGACCGCGAGGAAAGCAATCGCTGCACAAATCGCGTGGATCATGGACGAGAGAATATCATGACGTAGGAGAACGCAACGCGGGCGATCAACGATTCACGGGAAGAAAGGCGACTTTTTCAGGAGATCTGAACCGACTGACGATCGTGGCAACGGTACGTGGGTGCTGGACGGCCTTTCGTCGACACGTTCGACCACGCGAGCCGGTACGGCGCTCACCGGCGACCGAAACGGCTCTCCAAGAGACGACCGTGTAGATGTTCATAAATAGATTTGATGGCACATGTAGAATGCATCGATTCGATTCATGCCGATGATGGGGTATTGTTGAGCATCGGGATCGGGCTTTGGGGCCTGTCCTGAAGGCTTGTCTGCACCCAACCCCCCCGGTTGCCGCTGGGGCTCTGAAGGAGTTCACCATGTCCACCCCCCGTCCCGATCCGTTCCAGGCTCGTGAGTCGTTCAAGACCGCGCACGGGACGTACACCTACTTCTCGCTGGCCGCGCTCAACAAGGTGGGCAAGGTTGATCGCCTGCCCTATTCGATCAAGGTGCTGCTCGAGAGCATGCTGCGGAACCTCGACGGGTTTATCGTGACGGCGGACGACGTGGCGGGGCTGGCGAACTGGAACGCGAAGGCGCCGGTGAAGGAGGAGATTCCCTTCATGCCGGGGCGCGTCGTGCTGCAGGACTTTACCGGCGTCCCTTGCGTGGTGGACCTTGCGGCGATGCGGGATGCGATGAAGCGTCTTGGTGGGGATCCCAACCTCATCAACCCGCTCGTCCGGTGCGACCTGGTCATCGACCACAGCGTGCAGGTGGACGCGTTCGGCACCGGGCAGGCCCTGACCATCAACGCGGGCAAGGAGTTCGAGCGGAACAACGAGCGGTACGAGTTCCTCAAGTGGGGGCAGCAGTCGCTCAACAACTTCACGTGCGTGCCGCCCGCGACGGGGATCGTGCACCAGGTGAATCTTGAGTATCTCGCGCCCGGCGTGCTGACCAAGCAGATCGGCGGCGAGACGGTGGCGTATCCCGACAGCTGCGTCGGCACCGACAGCCACACGACGATGATCAACGGGCTTGGCGTGGTCGGCTGGGGCGTCGGCGGGATCGAGGCGGAAGCAGTGATGCTCGGTCAGCCGATCTACATGCTGACGCCCGAGGTGGTGGGGATGCGCCTCAAGGGCAAACTGCCCGAGGGGACGACTGCGACGGACCTGGTGCTGACGGTGACACAGATCCTGCGGAAGAAGGGCGTCGTGGACAAGTTCGTCGAGTTCTTCGGCGAGGGGCTGGCGAGCATGTCGGTGCCGGATCGCGCGACGATCGCGAACATGGCGCCCGAGTACGGCGCGACGATGGGTTTCTTCCCGGTGGATCAGGCGACGCTGGAGTACATGCGGTTCACGGGACGCGACGAGGCGACGGTCGCGCTCGTCGAGGCGTACTGCAAGGCCAACGGGCTTTTCTGGACCCCGGGCATGCCCGAACCCGAGTTTACGGATGTGCTTGAGCTGGATATGTCAACGGTGCAGCCGAGTCTGGCTGGGCCCAAGCGGCCTCAGGATCGCCTGGAACTCAAGAACGTCAAGGCTGAGTTCTTCAAGGCGATGGCGGCCCCCTTGGGCAACACGTCGTTCGGTATGGCGGCGGACAAGATTTTCGGCTCCGTCGGCACGGTCAAGCACGCCGACGGCACCACGCCCAGCAAGATCACCCACGGCGCGGTCGTCATCGCCGCGATCACCTCCTGCACCAACACGAGCAACCCGGACGTGCTGATCGCGGCGGGGCTTGTCGCCCGCAAGGCGCGGGCTCTGGGCCTGACTCGCAAGCCCTGGGTCAAGACGAGCCTTGCACCGGGGTCGAAGGTTGTGACGGAGTATCTGGACAAGGCTGGGCTTTCGGAGGACCTGAACGCCATCGGGTTCTACACCGTCGGGTACGGGTGCACGACGTGCATCGGGAACTCGGGTCCGCTGCCAGAGGAAGTGGACGCGGCGATCAAAGAAGGCGACCTGTGCGTCGCGTCGGTGCTTTCGGGCAACCGCAACTTCGAGGGTCGCGTCCATCAGAACGTCAAGGCCAACTTCCTCGCCAGCCCGCCCTTGTGCGTGGCGTACGCGATCGCGGGGAGCGTGGCGATCGACCTGGTGACCGAGCCGCTGGGCACATCGAAGGATGGCAAGCCCGTGTTCCTCAAG
This sequence comes from Phycisphaera mikurensis NBRC 102666, assembly GCA_943369765.1. Lineage (GTDB taxonomy): Bacteria > Planctomycetota > Phycisphaerae > Phycisphaerales > UBA1924 > UBA2396. Next base: position 51,134 of record CALROI020000001.1, read on the forward strand.
GACATCTGGCCGAGCCTGAAGGAAGTGCAGGACACCAAGGCCCAGTGTCTGAGTCCAGAGCAATTCCGGAAGGAATACGGCAACGTGTTCAACGGGAACCCGCAGTGGAACGCGGTGCCGGTGAGCAAGAGCGAACTTTACAAGTGGAACGACAATTCGACGTACATCCAGCACCCGCCCTATTTCAACGGCATGAGCGAGAAGCCGGGCGTGCCGGGGCTCATCAAGGGCGCCCGCGTGCTGGCGGTGATGGGCGACAGCGTCACGACGGACCACATCTCGCCTGCGGGCGACATCGCTGAGGCGAGCCCCACCGGTGACTATCTCAAGAGTCTGGGTGTTCGCAAGGCGGACTTCAACAGTTACGGATCACGCCGAGGCAACGACCGGGTGATGACGCGCGGGACGTACGCGAACACACGCATCAAGAACGCGCTGGCGAAGGACCCGACGACGGGCAAGATCAAAGAAGGCGGCTGGACACGTGATATGTCCAAGGCCGGCGCGGGCAAGATCGACTTCATCTACAACGCATCGATGAACTATCAGAAGGAAGGAACGCCCCTGGTGGTCCTGGCGGGCAAGGACTACGGCATGGGCTCGTCGCGCGACTGGGCGGCCAAGGGCACACTTCTGCTCGGCGTCAAAGCGGTCATCTCCGAGAGTTTCGAGCGCATCCACCGGAGCAATCTGGTCGGCATGGGCGTCCTGCCGCTGAACTTTGTCGAAGGTCAGAACGCGGCGAGCCTGGGGCTCACGGGCGAAGAGACGTTCGATATTCACATCCCCGTGAGCGGCGAGGGGCTCATCGAGCCACGCTGCGAGATCAAGGTCACGGCGACCAAGCCCGACGGGACCAAGAAGGAGTTCGCGACCCGCTGCCGCATCGACACCCCCGTCGAGGCGGAGTATTACCGCAACGGCGGCGTGTTGCACACGGTCTTGCGCCGACTGTTGAACGAGAGTCGTAAGCCCGTGACCGTCTGATTGGTTGATGTAGGTTTCAACGATCGAAGCCCACGGGTTCGAACCCGTGGGCTTCTTTGCGGGAGGTTTCGATGAAGCCGATTCCATTCGAGCAACCCGTCGCCTGGGGCGAGATGGACGCTCTCGGGCACGTCAACAACGTGGCCTATTTCCGCTACATGGAGTCCGCCCGCGTTGCGTTCCTCGTGCGACTGGGCATCGACCGCCTCCGCATGGCCACGGGTGTCGGGGTCATCCTGCAATCGGCCCAGTGCCGATTCCGCAGGCCTGTGGTGTTTCCCGACACGCTCATGATCTCTTCGCGTGTCACCGCGATCGAGGCAGATCGCTTCACGCTCGAGCACGAGATGACGAGCAAGGCTCTCGGCGAGGTTGTGACGATCGGGAGCGGCATGATTGTCGCGTACGACTACGCGAAGAACGTCAAGGTGTCTCTGCCATCGGACTGGGAGGGTTTTTTGCGAGCGGCGATGGACGGGGCGTGACGGGGCGCAACGGGCGTTCAAGATTTGCGGCGTGTTCGGCGCCACACTCTTCGCCATGCCAGCAACACTTTTCTCGCGTCGCGCGTTCGTCGGTTCACTCTCCGTGATGGTTGCCGGGTGTGCCGCCACGCCGCGGGCGGCGGCCGACATCGTGCTCCTCAGTCAACCCACGGTGTCCGATGCGGCGAAGGTCGGGCTCGGTTTCTATTCGAGTTCGCACGCCAGACCCACGAGGAACTACAAGCGTGGGGACGACTTCCGTCTCTCGACAGCCGCCGAAATCACGCGATTTCGCTGGTGGGGGCTCAGCGAGGGCCGCGTGTTCGACGACCTCCGCAACTTTGACCAGTACACGATCGAGATCTACGAGGGCGTCCGATCCGGAGACGCCGGCCCGCTGCCCGCGGCCCTGCTCTGGTCGCACACGTACGCAGCCTCGTCGCTCGCGATCGTGGCGACAGGTCGCGTCTCAGCCACCAGCGGCGCGGCGGAGCACGTGTACGACGCGACGGTTCCCGGCGTGCTTTCGCTCGACAGCGGGCGGGACTACATCTTGGCGGTCAGCGCGAGGTCGGCCAATACCCGCGGGGACGCGTGGCAGTGGCAGGACGGCGAAGCGTTCGGCGGGCACGGTGCCAATTACTCGTACGCTTCGCGTCAATGGTCGTCGTTTCAGGACACGGACAGTGCGTTTGAGATCATCGGGAGGCCGATCCCCGCACCGGGAGCGATCGGGCTTCTCAGCTTGCTCGCGACCAGGCGCGCAGGGCGGCGCGCTCGCGGCGCATCACCGTGCTGAACTGCCCGGGCGTGAGCAACACGCTTCGCTTGAACCAACGTGTCAGATGGGCCTGATCCGAGAACCCGCACGACCCGGCGATACGAACGATCGGCGTGCGCCCCTGGGCGATCTCTCGGGCTGCCCGCGCGAGCCTGACGCGCCGGTGATACTCACCGACGCTGACCCCGAAATGGGCTGAGAAGCTGCGCGCCAGGTGGGCCCGATGGACGCCCGCCGACTCGGCGAGCTCTGCCAAGGTCGGCAAACGCTCGTCGTGCAACCGATCACGCACCCAGTCAAGCCACCGGGCGTGCAGGTCGCCTTTGTCGCGCCAACGTACCGACGCGGCCAAGAGCTCATGCCCCAGCGAGTCGACAACGAGACGCGAAGACGCGTCGGGGTCGGTCAGTTCTTCCAGAAGTCGCACCCCAAGCCCGACGGCCGCCGCCTGATCGATGCGGCGCCCCTCGGGATCGTCGAGTCGCGACTCGGATTCGTCGAGGGCGTCCGGGCGGAAGACCAGATGCATCGTCCGCATCCCGCCGGGGCTGCTCACGAAGGAATGTTCGCGTCCTGGGGCGAAGAACTCGACCGCGCCCGCGGGAGATTCAACGGCTCGTCCGCCGTACGTGCCGTCTCCCGATCCGGCGAGGTTGAAATCGACCGAGCCCATTTCGTGCGCGTGCACGCCGTGCCGAAAGGTCGGAGCGTACTGCTTCTGCTTGAGGACGTACGAGTCAGTCACAAGCCGGCGGAGCGTGACCCACCCCGGACCAGACTCGAGTGCGGGCTCTGTCCCGGGTCGGAAAGGGGCTGGGGTCTCGGAGATCGGCTGGGCGCGGCGGTGCATGCAAACCCATACGAGCCGGACGTCTCAGGTGTTGCACCACTGCTTCCGACTGATCGTCCGTTGTTGGTCTTTCACGCTCGATGCCAGGTCCGGAAAGCAGCCCCTAGAAGACTTTCTTGCGGGGGTCGGCCCTTCGCGCCAAGATCAGCGTCAACGCCAGCACCAGCAGTGCGATGGGTGCATGCGGCATCGCAAAGTTCGCGAACCAACCGGCCTCGGCGATGCTCGGGGGAATCCTCCCCGAGACAACCAACGAGTTGAGCAGACTGGCCCCGGGAAGGAGGAAGCCCACGAGACAGACACCGACGATCGCGGCAGGCACCGTGATCCGCCGGCTCAAGATTTCCCGAGCGACCCACGCCAGCGGGAAGAGCAGAACGACCGCGTCGTACATCCGGTGGTAGACGACGAGCATCGAGATCGCCGAAACGAACGAGAGTGAGAGCAGCTCGCCACGATGCTCGGAACGGGCGCGATCGACGAAGAAATAGGAGAGGCAGAGCGAGCCGCACACGCCGTACGCAAGAAGTTTCACAGTGGCCAGGTCGGCGAAAAACCCATGGAGAAAGTAATGGAGGTTGATGAGGTGGTACCGGAGCGGGTTGGTCTGGCTCGGGTTGCCGTTGTTGGAGTTCGCGAGCGCGTCGACGTTGGCCTTCCACTTGGGGATCCAGTCGATGCCGGATCGGTGGAGCCACCACATCCCGATGGCGGTGACGACGGCGAGGGTGAGCACGGCGATGATGCCGGTGGACCAGCGGCGGCGGCCGAATTCGTAAGCGAGGAACAGCAGACCGATCTGAGGCTTGAGACAACAGGCGAGCCCGATCAGGATGCCCGCGTACCCCGGCGGCGAGGACCGCGCACGCAATGCGTGCGCGAGGGCGAGAAAGAACATGACTGGGATCGAAACCTGTCCGACGGAGATGGCGGTGTGCCCGGGCGCCATCACGAGGGCGGCGGCCGCGGCGAACCACCAGGATGGCGACTGAGGCCTCAGACCGGCAAGCCCGAGCAAGAGCGTGATCGAGGCGATAAGAAGCACCGTGTTGAGGACCATCCAGACCCGCTGCGAAGTCGCCCAATCGGTGAGCGTCCAGGGCGCAAGCAGCACGTGGGTCGATGGCGGATAGACGAGCAGCTCGTCGATGCGCTCGCTGGGAGCTTCGGCGCCTGGTGCTGTGCCGCTGTGGGCGTTCCACACCTCAAGGGTTGATTGCGAGGAGTAGGGGTTCTTTCCCTCGGTCCAGGCTCGGGTGGACTGCCAGACGAGAGAGAAATCGCTGCTCCCGCCGGGCGACATCGCGCGGTACGGGCCGCGCCAGACCATGTAGACCATCGCGCACATCGTGAGCAGGACCGCGACGACCATCCAGGCGCGGTTGGATCGGGCGAGGCTTTCGGGTTGATGCGGGTCGGTCGTCATCGATGGTGCATTATCGGCATCTCGGGGCGTCGGCGATACGATGAGGCATGCCGAACGCCGAGGGACGACCGATCTTCGCCAAGGCTGCCCGCCGGGTGCTGGCGTGGATCGCGGTGCTCGGGGTGACCGGCCTGCTTCTCCGGATCAGCGGGTGCGCGGACAGAGCGTTCTTTCACCCCAGCCGAGATTCGCCGATCGCACCCCCGGGCGTCGAAGAGGTCACTTTCAAGACGTCCGATGGGTTGCGGCTCCACGGGTGGCTGCTCAAGCCCCGGTCGGTACCCGGCCGGCGATTTCCGGTGGTCATCCACTGCCACGGCAACGCGGGAAATGTCGAGAATCACGCCCCGTTCTCGGAGTTTCTCGTCGACGACGGGTTCGCGGTGCTGATGTTTGACTATCGGGGGTACGGAGATTCGGAGAACGCCTCGTCGACGCGGGCCACGCTTGTCCGCGACACGCAAGCCGCTCTCGATTACGCGCTCTTGCGAGAGGATCTTGATCCTCATCGAATCGGAGTGCTGGGGGTAAGCCTTGGGGGTGTGGCAGCCAGCCATCTGGCCGCCGATCGCCCCGAGATCCGCAGCGTCGCCCTCATCTCTCCCTTCACAGGCTGGAGCGATATCGCGGATGACCACGTCCCGGTGCTCGGGCGATTGCTGGTCCGTCGTGGGTTTGATCCCATGGACGCGGCGGTCCTGCTCGGGACCAAACCGCTGCTGGTGATGCACGGCGAGCGGGACACGGTGGTCCCGGTGGCGCACGGCCGCCGACTGGTCGAGGCGGCCCTCTCGGCGGGCGTCGGGGCTCAGTTGTTTCTGCTGCCTGGGGCGGACCACAACGACGTCATGGACGGTCGAATCGCCCGGGAGGAGCTTGCCAGGTTTTTCAGTCAAACGCTCGATTCGGCTCGATGAGTGAATCGCGCCAGACAACTCTTGCTTTGACGGACCGGATGCGTTAGGGTTGTGTCCGCATGTCACGCCCTTTGACCACCGAGACGCCCGCCGCACGCAAGGATGTGACCAGGCTGTCGCCGACGATCCAGACTCGGATCGAGGAAGAGCTGCAGCGTGTGTGGGGATTTTCCACGCTGCGCCCGAACCAGCAGGACGCGATCGCAACGTCGCTCGCGGGGCGAGACTCGCTGGTGGTGATGCCGACCGGCGGCGGGAAGTCGTTGTGCTATCAATTGCCGCCGCTGATCACGGGGCGTCTGGCGGTGGTGGTCAGCCCGCTCATTGCGCTCATGAAGGATCAGGTCGATGGGCTTCGGCTTGTCGGGTACCCCGCTGCGGCACTCAACAGCACGGTCGACCAGGACGACGCCCGCGAGATCTGGCGGCAGATCGAGCAGAACGAACTCCGCCTCTTGTTCGTCTCGCCCGAGCGTTTGTTCAGCCCGTCGTTTCTGTCTCGCTTGGTCAAGGCGGACGTGCGCACGATCGCGGTGGACGAGGCGCACTGCATCAGCCAGTGGGGTCACGACTTTCGTCCCGAGTACCGCCGCCTGCGCGAGTTGCACGAGGTACTGCCGGGGGTGCAGATCAACGCGTACACCGCGACGGCGACCCCGGCGGTTCGTGAGGACATCGTTCAGCAACTCGGGCTCAAGGATCCCGCGGTGCTGGTCGGGGTCTTTGATCGACCGAATCTGACGTACCGCGTGCTTCCGAGGATGGACCTGGTCCGTCAGGCGGCGGACGCGGTCAGGCGGCACTCCGAGCAGGCCTCGATCATCTACTGCATCTCGCGGAAGGACACCGAGAGTCTCGCGGGGGCTCTCAAGGCGCTGAAAATCGACGCCGAGGCGTACCACGCGGGGCTTGGCCCCGAGGAGCGCCGTCGTATTCAGGACGACTTCGCGAACGAGCGTCTCGCGGTCGTGGTGGCGACGGTGGCGTTCGGGATGGGGATCGACCGGTCGGACGTGCGTTGCGTCGTGCACGCGGGACTTCCAAAGTCGGTCGAGCACTATCAGCAGGAGACGGGGCGTGCCGGGCGGGACGGGCTTGCCTCCGAGTGCCTGATGCTGTACTCGGCCGCGGACGCCACGCGGTGGCAGATGCTTTTTTCCCGGTCGGTCGAGTCGGGCGAGGGTGGGCCGGACTGGCAGGAGCAGCAACGCGGGCATCTGGACCAGATGCAGCGGTACTGCACGTCGGCGACGTGCCGGCACCGGTTGCTCTCGGAATACTTCGGGCAGGTGTACGTCCCACCCACGGCCGCGGGGTGCGGCGGTTGTGATGTCTGCCTGGGCGAGGTCGAGACCGTCGACGGCTCGACGTTGATCGCGAGAAAGATCCTCTCGGCGGTCGCCCGCGCGAGCCAGACCCGCAAGCACGACGGGAGCCTGGCCACCTTCGGCATCTCGCACATCGCCAAGATCCTCAAAGGGAGTCGAGAGAAGAACGTCGTCGAGTGGGGGCACGACCAGCACACCACCTTCGGTCTGCTCGCGGAGCTTCCCAAGGAAGAGATCGCGGCGTATATCAACCAACTCTCCGACATGGGCTACATCGGGCGCACGCCGGGCCAGTTCCCGACGATCTACTGCACCGAGGAAGCGCGGGGTGTGCTGAAGGGGACGGTCGAGGTGAAGCTCGGGCGTTCGAAGGCGATCGCGGCTGAGACCGAGAGTCTCAACGCACGCGATCGACAGAGTGTTCGTCGCGACGCGCCGGTGATGGGCGACCCGGGGCTTTTCGAGGCTCTGAGGGTTCTCCGTCGCACGATCGCCGCCGAGCGGCAGGTTCCGCCTTACGTCGTCTTTTCGGACGCGGTTCTGCAGGAGATCGCCGCTGTGCGCCCGACACGACGATCGACGTTTCTCACGGTCAAGGGTGTGGGCGAGAAGAAGCTCACCGATTTCGGCAAGGCGTTCTCCGACGCGATTTCGGCGTACTGCGCGTCGCACAATCTGGAAACCGACACAACTGTCGGCACAAGCCGCAACAGCGCGGGCCAGACCCCGCTTTCTCCGAACAAGCAGCGCGCCCTCCCGATGTTCGATCAAGGACGGTCGATCGCGGACGCGGCCGCGGCACTCAACCTCGCGACCAGCACCGTGACGAACTACCTCGTCGAGTTCCTCCAGAGCGGGCGGATCAAGAGTGTCGCCCCGTGGCTGAGAGACGCTGATCGGGCGGAGATCCTCGCGGTGGCGACCAATCTGGCGGCGGACCGACTGAATCCTGTCTTTGACCATTTCGGGGGCCGATACGACTGGGACGAGATCCGGCTCGCGCTCGCCTCGGCGGAACTTGGCCTGTAGCTGTCGCACCCCTCGCGTCTCCTCTACCATTCCCGGATGCCCACAGACGAAACGACCGAGATCACAGCAGCTCCCCGGGAGCCGGATCGAATCAGCCGGATGGCGGCGGTGTCGCTCCTCTTCGCGATTTTTTTCTGCGTTCCCGGGATGGGCCTCTTGGCTGCGATCCTGGGGGTGGTCTCGCTGTACCGCATCGGCGGGTCGGGCGGTCGCCTCGGCGGGCGGACCTTCGCCGCGATCGGGCTCACGATCGGGCTGATCTCGACGACGGGCTGGCTTGCGGTCGGGCTGGGTGCTCGGCAGGCCTACGCGACCTATGCGCAAGGCATGGCTGTCTCGATCGTGAAGTACCTTGCGGCGATTGACGCTTCCGACACCGCCGCGTCGTCGGAGATCTTTGACGCAAAGGCTCGGCCCGCGCCCGCGCAGTTCGACGCCTTTCGAGTGTCGCTCTCTGAGACGCTCGGCAAGCCGACCGGACCCGTGAACACGCTCGCGGACGCGAAGGCGATGTGGCGCATGCGTCAGAGCGCCATCGCGCTGGACCCCGACCGCACCTACACGGGCGGGCCTCTGAAATTTGAGAAGGGGATCGCGATGGTTCTTTTCCGTCTCGCTCCGGGAACGCCCGCGACCGCGTACTTTCCAGCGACGGGTGTGGACCAGATCACGGTTGCGCTCCCGACAGGAGAGGTGCTTCGACTTCCGGACGCTGTGGAGGCTCCACGATGAACGGTCCGACCAGTGCGCAGCCGCAGCCCAAGCCCGTGATTTCGATGCGGGGCGTCAAGCGCATCGCGGGCGGACGGACGATTCTGGATTCGGTGGATCTGGACATCATGCCGGGCGAGACCATGGTCATCATGGGAGGATCGGGCTCGGGCAAGAGCACGATGCTGCGGCTGATGATCGGGGCGATCGCTCCCGACGCGGGCACGATCACGATGCTCGATGAGGATATCGGGAAGCTGGGGGAGCGCGGGATGAACGAACTCCGCAAGAAGTTCGGGATTCTCTTCCAGTCGGGGGCCCTGTTCAACTCGATGTCCATCGCGGACAACATCGCGTTGCTCCTCCACGAGCACACGGACCTCCCACGCGAGATCATCGACTTCCACGTCAAGCTCAAGCTCGAAGCGGTAGGGCTTCTCGAGCACGGGCACAAGTTCCCTTCGGAGATCTCCGGCGGGATGAAGAAGCGGGCCGGGCTTGCGCGTGCGCTCGCCCTGGATCCCGTCATTCTGTTCTACGACGAACCGTCGGCCGGGCTTGACCCCGTCACGAGCGCCCAGATCGACCAGCTGATCATCTCGCTCTCCAAGAAACTCAACGTCACGTCGATCGTCGTGACGCACGAGATGGACTCGGCGTTCACCATCGCCGACCGGATGGCGATGCTCGATTCCGGTCGGCTGATCAAGGTCGCCGACCGGGCGTGGTACGACGAACTACGCAAGACGTCGCCCGAGGAGGCGATGGAGCGATCCGAGAACGACCGCCTGATCAGGCAGTTCCTCCGAGGGGACGCGGACGGGCCGCTCGCCGAACGACGGACGGTGGAAGCCTTCGAACGGGCGCTGATCGGAACAAGCGGGCAGCTGCTGCCCACGCCCAGCATCGAGCCGACCCGTACACGCTGACCGTATCATCGATCGATGCGGTACCTCGCTGTGGATCTCGGAGACGCTCGCACAGGGCTTGCGGTGGGTGACGCGATCACCCGGATCGTCTCGCCTCTGGAGGTCGTGGAGTGTCCGACGGCTCTTTGCAACGGCGAGGCTCTGCTTGACCTGATCGCTGCGGCGATCGATCGCGCGGTCTCGCCCCGCTCCCCGTGCGAGCTTGTGGTGGGCCTCCCCCTCAACATGGACGATTCGGAGGGCCCGCGCGCGAAGATCGTTCGTGCGTTCGCGGCCAAGCTGGCGGCACGAACGAAACGTGCGGTTCACTTCCAGGACGAGCGGCTCACGTCGAGCGATGCGGATTGGTCGATGGCCCGCTCGGGGATGACCCGCAAACAAAAAAAGGAACGCCGGGACGCCCTCGCCGCCGCAGCCATTCTTCGCGACTTTCTTGCTCGTCTCGCGGGCGAACCGGGAGGGACATCCGAGTCCGACGAGGGGTGGAGTTAGGCAACGTCGCGGTGAGCGGCCGAGAGTTCGAGGGATTGTCGGTAGGCCGCCGCCTCCTGCTCGACGATCGTGTCAATCCCGTAAATGGACGTCGCGATTCGGGCGGCTGTTCCGCCGATCTGTTCACACCAGTCCGCATCTCCAAGCAGCCCGGTGATGGCGTTGGCGAAGTCAGCCGGGTTCGAGGACGGCACCAGAACCCCCGTGACGCCAGTGCGAACAAGCGATCCCAGCCCGGGCGAGTCCGCGACGACAGCCACCGCACCCGCGGCCATCGCGTCGATCACCGCCTTGGCGTGCCCCTCCATCTCCGACGCCTGCGCGTAGAGCATGGATTTGGCCATCTGCTCCCTCATGACCGCGTGGCCCATCGGAGGCAGGAATCGTACCGGGGCGTCCACGCGGCACGCCAGGTCCCGCAGTGCGGCCTCCTCCGGACCGTCACCGATCACTTCGAGAGTCACCCGCGAACGCAGCTCCGCGTCGAGAGCGGCGACCGCTTCAATCAAAATGCCGATCCGCTTGCGCCCCACGAGCGGCCCGACCGTCGAGATCAAGCCCGGCACACGATCCATCGTGCTCCGCACCTTGTCGTGCGGAATGACGAAGTTCGGAATCACCGCGGTGCGGGCCAGATCAACCCTGTACCGCCAGCACATGTCGACCACCATCTCCTTGGTCGTTCCCACCAGCAGGTCCGCCGATCGGCACAGGTGCCGCTCGGCGATCCCAACCACCCGCGCCTCTTCCGAGCCGGGCCCGAATTCATTCGCCGCAAATCGAGACCAGAGATGCCCTCCCCGGCTGATCAGCACCGCTTCCTGTCCTTCGCGCCGCAAGCGATCCCGGATCTCAACCGCGATCACACCAGCCGTCAATTGCTCGGTCTTGACGATCGTCCGCCCCGGCAGCACTGCCTGAAACACCCGGTCTGGGAGGGATGCCTCATACCGATCCGTGCTTTCCCCGGTGTCGTTGGTGATCACGAATAGCTTCGCACTGGCGTCCCAGTCCAAGTCCAACTCCGCCTTCAGGTCCGACTCGGCCCGCGCCCCGTTGACCACCAGAACAACTCGCGAGAACGAACTCCCCACGCGCCGATAAAGGCTCCAATCGCGTTCCATCAAGCCGACGCGCTTCCATTCCGTGAGGTCTACACCCCGAGGCAGAACCACAACGAGATTGTCCGCGATCGGCTCACTCTTCACTTCCTTCTTTATCGTCCAGATTCGGATCGAATTTAACCCGGATTGAATCCTACTTTTTCCCAAACGCACGTCAGATCCGAACACAAACCTACCACGACTCCGCATCTCGGACATCGAATTGGAGAGAACCGACCCTGTCCTGATCACGAACCTACCCAGAGCCGGGCGGCGTCGACGCTCCATCCCGTGTAGGATCTCATCTCATGAACCGCATTCGAAACGTCGTCGTTCTCGCTTCCTTGGCGTTGGCCACGGCTGCAACCGCCCAACCCGGCAAGAAGTCGGCCGAGGAGGCCCCCATCCCCCCGACCACCAACAAGCTCGAAGAACCCAACATCATTCTGCCGTACCTGGTCGCTTTTATCCTGATCGGGGCAGTAGTCGGCGTGAGCGCTATTCCTTCGAAGCGCGGCCACCAAGACTGATTCCCCGACACCGAAGGAGCCTTTGATGGGCCGATCCAAACTCAGGCCGGTGCTTCTGATCGCCAACGGCGTGCTCGCGCTGGCGTTGGTCGGCACGTTCGCCGCCGCCCAACCCGGGGCGCAACCCCGGCTCCGCGGCGAGTACTCCATGGTCGCGGGCCGAACCACCTCAACCGGCAAGGATGCGATCTACATCATTGACGCGACAAACCGCGAGATGGTCGCAGTTCGATGGGAAAATTCCCGTCTCTCGCTGGTGGGAATCGGATACCGCAGTCTCGACGCTGACACAGCCCTTCCTCCCGCGAGATAGCCCCATGAGCACCCCCCCACCCACAAGACTCTCGGTTGACGGCTGGCTCACCCTCACAGCGATGGTGATGTTCGGGATCCTCGCTGTGCTCTGGTCCTCAAGCCCCTCCGCTTCCGTCAAGCCCTGGGGTGTGTTAGAGACCAGCGCGATGGCGAACCCCATGGTTTCGAGCGTGGGCGGGGTCACAATGCTGACCACCGACGCCGGGACCGACGAGGTCCTGATCGTGCTCGACAACCGGACCGAGATGCTCATGGTCTATCGCGTCAACAACGTGAGCGCGGTCGAATTGCTGCAACGCCAGCCCGTCGGCGTTATGTTCAATGACGCGCGGATCAAGTCCCTCGGCAAGTAGCCCCCGCGTCCGATTCTGACTCCTGCCATTCCGGGCGAGCCCTTGCGGCCGACCCGTCAAGGACCACGATGCCGATTATCCCCCTGCCTCAGTTCGAGGCCGATCTCAAAGAACACCTCGACGCCGAGGACAAAAAAACTTACGACGCTCTGCAGGTCCCCAAGACCGTCGTCGTCCGGTTCGGCTCGATGAAACTCATCGGCGAGTTCCCCTACGACCTCAAGGCCAAGCCCGGCTGCGGGAGCAAACTCGTCGTACGAACCTTCCGCGGCACAGAACTGGGCGAGATGCTCACCTCGACCTGTCCCAACAGCGGATGCTCCAAGAGCGTCTCCCGCCAGGACATGCTCAAGTACATCGAGAATTCAGGCGGTAAGGACTACCCGTTCTTCACCGACGGCCGCGTGGTCCGGATCGCGACCGCGGAGGACATCCAGATCCAGTCGCGGATCGAGCAAAGCAAGCACGAGATGAACGTGCGGGCCCGATCGGTCGTCGCGCGAATGGGTCTGGATGTGAAGATCGTCGAGATCGAGCCGATCCTCGGGGGCGAACGCATTACCGCGTACTACCTCTCGGAACACCGCCTCGAGCTGCACCATGTCGCCCGCGAATTATCGACGGAGTTGCGTCTGCGTGTGGACATGCGGCAGGTGGGTGCGCGTGACGAAGCCCGCCTGATCGCGGACTACGAGAAGTGCGGGCAGTACTGCTGCTGCAAGAGTTTCCTCAAGGTCTTGAAGCCGGTCTCGATGAAGGCGGCCAAGACGCAGAAGGCGACCCTCGAGCCCCTCAAGATCTCAGGACGATGCGGGCGCCTCATGTGCTGCCTGCGCTACGAAGAACAGACCTACGACGACCTCAAGGCCCGCCTTCCACGGCGCAAGTCGCGTGTCGGGACGCCCGAGGGTGACGGGATGGTCATCGACTCGCAGATCCTGACTCAATTGGTGCTGGTCGAATTGGACGAGTTGGATGCGGCGACTGGTCAGATCAAGACCGCGGCCGTGGCGGTCGAGGATTTGTCCGAGCCCAAGAGCAAGGTGCCCCCGGTGAGGCCCGCGTTTGACGCCATGCCGATGCGTGGCGGCGACCGTCGCGGACCTCGGCCCGGCACTCCCGCCGCCGGCGGACCGCCACGTCGCGACAACGCGCCCCCCGGTGCGCCCGGTGAAGCACCAAGGCCCGCCCCTTCGCAGGATCGCGCTCCCGATCGAGGCCAGGAACGTCGTCCGGACCGTGGACAGGACCGAAGCCCCCGACCCTCGGGCCGACCCGAACAGCGTTCCGGCCCACGCCGCGACGGGCCTCAGAACCCGCAAGGACGCCCACCTCAGAACCGCAACCCGTCGCAACAAGGGACCGGGCCCGCGAATGTGCCAAGCCAGTCGTCCCAAGCGAGTGGCCCGACAGACACGGGGCGCGAAGGCTCCGACGAGGTCGTCTTCGACGACAACGGCAACGAGATCGGGCCCGATCGTGGTACGCCCGGAGAGACCGGCGGCGGACAGGGCGGTCAGGGTGATCGTCGTCGACGCAGGCGTCGGCGCGGCCGCGGTGGCGGTGGCGGTGGCGGTGGCGGTGGCGGATCTTCGCCGTCCGGGCCGCCAAGCGGACCATCTGCCTGATACCTGAAGCCGGTTGCACGTACAGCCTCTTTCGGGTATGTTGGTATCCCTATGGAATCCCAAGCTGCAGGCCACTTCATCGACCGAGCCAGCCCGTGCCCGTGTTTCAAGTGCTCGTACGACCTTCGCGGCTTGCGGATAGACGGGAACTGCCCGGAGTGCGGCACGCCGGTCGCCGATTCGCTCCGCGGAATCCTGCTGCAATTCGCGGATAAGGAGTACATCGCCCAGATCACCTCGGGTGTCTCTCTTGTCCTCAACGCGATCCTCTTGACGGTGGTCGCGATGGTTCTCAATATTGCAGCCACCGCCATCGGCGCAGCGTCCGGTTTCGCGCCCGGCAACGTGCAGTTGATCGTGAGCATCATGATGTTCGGCCTTGCGATCATGTCGTGCATCGGATACTTCAGGTTCGCGACTCCCGACCCGGGATTCACCGGCACCGAGTATCCGGACACCGCGAGAAGGATCATCCGATTCGTCGTGGTGATTCAGATTGTCATCGCGGTTATTCAGTTCATTGCGGGCCTGCTGACGCTCTCGTCCCTCGGGTCACTTACCGACGGAATCGGCCCGGTTCTTCTCGTGGGCACGATCGTTTTCGGGCTTATTTCGCTCGTCGCCTGGGCGGTGCTCATCATCTCGGTGATGAGCTATCTGCACTGGCTCGGCAAGCGCATCCCGGATGCCCACATCGAGCGCCGCAGCAAGATGTACCGCTGGCTCCTGCCCGTCATCTACGTCTTTGGCGCGCTTCTTGTCATTGGGCCGCTCATCGCTCTCGTGATGTACTGGAACCTGCTCGACCGGTTCCGCAAGCACCTCAAATCCATCCAGAGCCATGGCGTCCCCGCCACGCTCAAAGGGACAAATCTCGGTTAGGCGCTCGGACCTGGATCACCCCCGCCGGACCGCAGCCTCACCACACTCTGAGCAACTGGAGGGCAAGAGCCGCGTAAACCCCGGCGACGAGGTCGTCGATCAGGATGCCCCAGCCGGCCGGAATTCGCTGTAACCCTCGGGCGGGCCAAGGCTTGACGATGTCCATGAGACGAAAGAGGATGAACGCCCAGAAGACCGCCACCGCGACCTTCCACCAGTCCGCGGTCGTCGCGAGCGGGAGGAAGAACAGCGGGATGCACTGCCCGGCTGTCTCGTCGGCGACGGCCTCGGAGGGGTCTTTGCCCCATCGGGCTTCGGCACGATCACCCTCATAGATACAAGCCGCGCACCCGAGCAGAAAGACCAAGGCCAGCACGCCAAAGTACACCCACGCGCCCGTGGCGTGTCCGGAGAGCGGCGAAAACCCCGCCGCGAAGAGAAGGACCGCCAACACCACGGGCGGGAGCGAACCCCAGGTGCCCGAGGCGGGCCGCATGTGACCGATGCCGAAGACCGTGATGAAATGGAGAGGCGTGCGCATGGTGGGTCTATTTTGAGCCGGAAAACGCGGCCATTCCACGGGTAATGTAAGGAACGCCGCTGAGCACCGTGACGACAACCGTGGCCCAGGCCGCAGCGGTGACGGTGGTTGCTCCCCACCCCTCGACAGCGTTGGTCATGGCGGGCACAATGAGCACGAGCGGGATCGCGATCGACTGCACGATCATCTTGAGCTTGCCGGAAAGCGACGCCGAGAAGTCTGTGCCTTCAGCCTCGAGCACCGCCCGGATCGAAGTGACGAGCAACTCGCGGCCGAGGATCACCACGACCATCCAGGTTTCAACGCCCGTGATCTGGACGAGGCGTCCTTGAGTCTCGATGGAAAACTGAGGCCCGGCGAGCATCACGAACGCCCCGACGACCAAGATCTTGTCCGCGAAGGGATCCATGATGCGTCCGAACCGAGTGACAGCCCCCCACCGCCGGGCCAGATAGCCATCGAGAGCGTCGGTGCCCGCCGCAATCCCGAAACAGGCGGCCGCGAGCCAAAGGCGCCAAACCTCGCCTCCGCCCTCGCCCTGAGGCCCCCCGGTCCAGTTGAACGGGCATCGCCAAAGGGTGAGCTGAAAGAAAAAGACAAGCGAGAGAACAAGCCGGGAGAGCGTGATCGCGTTGGGAACCCACCGTCGCCATCCAACCGCGACCGTGCCGCTCGGCAAGGACGCCTGCGTCTGGCTCGGCGGATGGTGTGAGTAAGGGGGCACCAAGGACATCGTGCCATCCTACTCGCTCGCGAGTGACGAGGCCGAGGCTTGGGAGGGGTCGTCCACGAGACTTTCGCCCCCGGTTGAACCCGGGGCCCGTCCAAACTATCCTGTCGGCTCGTTTGACGGTCGGTCGGGGTACGGACCCCGTGGTGCGGGGGGGTGTGGGGGAGACAGCTCGAGGCGTTCACCTTGGATTCCATCATCAGCCCGATTCTTCTACTCTCCTTGTGCGCCCTTGGTGCCATTGGTTTGTGCTTGGCACTCCCTCGGCGTGGAAAAACGCCGCAGGTTGTTGGTGCTGCGGTCGCCGGCTTCGCCGCTGGCGCGATCATCATCGCGATGACCCTGAAAGATCCCGACCACGCGCCCAATATCTACTACTACCTGTTTGCTGCAGTCGCGCTCGGTTCCGCGGTGCGCGTGATCACGCATCCCAAGCCGGTGTATTCCGCCTTGTACTTCATCCTCACGATCATCGCCTCGGCTGGTATGTACCTGATCTTGGCCGCCGAGTTCGTGTCCTTCGCCCTGATCATTGTGTACGCAGGAGCGATCCTGATCACGTATCTCTTCGTCATCATGCTGGCGAGCCAGTCGCCCACGGAGGACGAGGACCGCGGCGAAGAGGATTACGACATCGCCGCTCGCGAGCCCATCGCCGCCGCTGTCGTCGGGTTCCTCCTTCTGGCGGGGCTCTCAAGCCTCGCGTTCCGCGGGGCGGCCGAGCTTCCCAAGACGACGCAGGCGGTCGCGGCGATGGGGTCAAACCACAAGTTGTCCTCGTCGTACGCCGATCGCGGAGCGAAGATTCTCTCGGACATGCCGCGACGTCTCAAGGCTGAAATGGTGACCGCCGGGCTTATGGCCGAGTCCGACGAATTGAAGCTTGAAGCGAACGGCGCGCCGGTCTTTCAGTCCCACGACCGCAGCGTGGTGGTGAAGGAACGCGACCGCGACGGCGTGAGCGGCGCGGAACGCACAGTGGTGCTGCCCGAGTCCATCTCGCCCCGGAACGTTGAAAGTGTGGGCTTCAATCTGCTCGCCGAGCACCCCGGGTCGATCGAGATCGCGGGCGTGATTCTGCTGATGGCGATGCTGGGCGCGGTGGTTCTGAGCCGCAAACAGGTTGAACTGGATGAAGAATTGAAAAAACAGCAGTCGCAGCGGCTGGCCGGCCAGTCTTCCGGTGGTTTGGGAGGTGCGTCATGACGGGATGGCTCACGCTCGCCGACACGGGTGCGCACGCGGCCGCTCACGTTGCCGCCGGGGTTTCGACCCCGGTGATGCACGAAGCGACCCTCGCCCACTACCTGTTTGTGGCGATTGCGATGTTCGTGATCGGCGTGATCGGGTTTCTGACCCGCCGCAACCTGATCATCATGTTCCTGTGCACCGAATTGATGTTTCTCGGCGCGGGGATCGCCCTGATCGCCTTCGGGCGGTTCTGGCTTGACGACACGGGGCAGAGTTTCGTGATCTTCGTGATCACGGTGGCGGCGGCGGAGGCGGCGATGGCGCTGGCTTTGGTCGTGCTGCTGTTCCGCAAACGCGAGACACTCTCCGCGGATGACTGGCAGGAACTGAAGGGTTGAGATCGGGTTGGAGGGCGTTGGGGTGGTGGCTGGTCGGTTAAGATCGATGGGGGAAGTCCCCCGCTTCTGAAGCAAGGACCTCGCGTGACGATGATCGCCGACATTCTGACGAGCCTGACGCTCGCTTCTTCGGCTGGGAGCGGCGTCGATGCCGCCCGGACCGATCTGGCAGCGTACATCCCTCTGCTGCCGCTTCTGGGGTTCCTCGTGGCGGGGCTGGCAGCGTTCTTGGGGGTCAAGAACAAGCTCCCCGCGTTCTTTTCCGTGGCGTGCCTGGCGGCGTCGTTCGTCCTGACTCTGCTGGTCTTTCTCTCGTGGCCGGCTGCCGATGCTCATGGGCACGCTCCGCACCACATCGTGAAGTTGTTCGAATGGATCACGTTTGACTACGCCGGCGGGGCCGACGGCAAGACGATCTCCACCTTCACCGCGAATTTCTCGTTCTACATCGATGCGCTGACGCTGCTCTGGATGCTCTTTGTGACTGGGCTGGCGACGCTGATCGCCCTCTACGCCAGCGAATACATGGCCGCCGACGTCGGGATGGGGTACTGCCGGTTCTTCGCCGCGTTCAACCTGTTCGTCTTCAGCATGGCCTGCCTGGTCATGGGCGACAACCTCGTCTTGCTCTACCTGGGCTGGGAGGGCGTCGGCCTCTGCTCGTACCTCCTGATCGGGTACTTCTACAAGAAGCCCTCCGCGGTCGCCGCCGCCAAGAAAGCGTTCATCATGAACCGCATCGGCGACCTCGGGCTCGCCCTGGGGATCATGCTGACGTACGTCCACTTCGGCAGCGTCGAGTACGCCGTGATCTTCGAGAAGGCCCAGGTCTACTTCCACATGCTCCAGATCGGGCGCGGCGACGAGATCCCGCTGCACGTCCAGTTGATCCCGATCCTGCTCATGATCGGCGCCTTCGGCAAGTCGGCCCAGTTGCCTCTGTATGTCTGGCTGCCTGACGCGATGGAGGGTCCGACCCCCGTCTCCGCCCTGATCCACGCCGCCACCATGGTGACAGCGGGCGTTTACCTCATCGCCCGCACCTACCCCCTGTTCCTGCTGAGCGAGTACGCCCTCCCGATCGTTGGAATGGTCGGGGCTTTGACCGCCCTCGTCGCCGCCACGATCGGCATGGCCCAGTTCGACATCAAGCGGATCATGGCGTATTCGACCGTCTCACAGCTCGGGTACATGTTCGCGGGGCTGGGCGTGCTGTCGTCGACCGGGGCGGCGTTCCACGTCTTCACGCACGCGTTCTTCAAAGCCATGCTGTTCCTCTCGTGCGGAGCGGTGATGCACGGGTTCGCGGGTCAGCTCGACCTCCGCAAGCTCTCCGGCGTCGCGTTCATGAAGGGCTGGGGGATCGTCGGCTTCGCGATGTTCATCGGGTGCCTGAATCTCGCCGGCTTCCCGTTCACAGCCGGGTTCTTCTCCAAGGACATGATCCTCGCCGAGGCGTTCACGACGCCCGGTGGACAGGTCATCGGTTGGATCTTGCTCATCACCGCCGGCCTCACGGCGTACTACACGTTCCGCGTCTTCTTCCGCGTATTCGTCGGTCCGAAGCACTTTGAACCCGGCGATGAGGTTCACGGGCACGATGACCACGGGCATGATGCACACGCGCACGGCAACCATGGGCACGAAACCAAGGATCTCGGGCACGATGCCCACGCTCCTGGCGGACACGGCGAATTCCACCCTCACGCGCCCGGCTGGGCGATCAACACGGTCCTCGCCACGCTCACCGTGGCGAGCATCGCGGTCGCAGGGCTTTACTTCGTCAAGGGTCCCGAAGGGACTCACGGCGGATGGGTCGGCGGGATGGTCGCGTCGAGCAGCGCGTCATACCACACGCCGTTCCACTTCGAAGGGCACTCCGAGGGTGCCGCCAAGCCTGCCTTGGCGGAACACGCCAAGGCCGACCCTGTTCCGAATGGCCTGAGCACCGAGAACAAAGTGTCCCTGGCCGAGACCAACAAGACTCTGGCCGCCGGCTCGTTCCTCGGCTTTGATCCCCACGCGGTCATGTATTACGTCTCGGCGGTGGTCGGGCTCAGCGGCATTCTGGTCGCGTTCTTCCTGCACTACCTCGGGCGCACGACCGCCGCGACCAGCAAGGCCGACGCTCTGCTGCCCGCGTTCGGAGCGGTCGCCCGCGGGGCTCAGCACAAGTGGTACGTGGATGAGATCTACGACTTCCTCATCAGGAAGCCGCTTTGGGTGCTTTCGAATATCTTCCACCTTGTCGACAAGCTGGTGGTGGACGGGATTGTGAATCTGGTTGGGTGGCTTCCTCGGGCGTTGGGCGGGACGATCCGTCCGAGCCAGTCCGGGGTGTTGCACGGGTACGCGGCGGGCATGGCCGGCGGGCTTGCTCTCCTTCTCTTGATCGCGCTGTGGGTGTCCTTCGCATGACTGCATCCGGCATCCTCGCCGCACTGATCGTGATCCCGCTGGCTTTCGCCGGCGCGGTGGCTGTCCTTCCCGCCAAGAACGCCAAGTGGGTCGCCCTGCTCGGCACCTTGGCCGCGCTCGCGCTCGGGCTGGTCGCGTGCGCCCAGTACCCGTGGGCCGCGTCCGACGTGCCCAAGCTCACCTACGAGCTCCCCTGGATCCCCTCGCTCGGGCTGACCTTCTCGCTCGGAGCTGATGGCGTCAGTTTTGCGCTCATCCTTCTCACGCTCGTCCTCGGGCCCGTGTGCGTCGGGTGCTCGTTCACCGCCATCACGGACCGCGTCAAGACCTTTTACGCCTGGCTCCTCATCCTCCAAGCGGCCATGACCGGGGTCTTCGCCGCTCAGGACCTCATCCTCTTCTACACCTGCTTTGAATTCACGCTGATCCCGATGTTCATCCTGATCAGCCTCTATGGCTCCACCAACCGCCGGGCGGCCGCGATCAAGTTCTTCCTCTACACCTTCACCGGCTCGATCATCGCCCTTGCGGGCTTTGTCTTCCTCGCCTACACCCACAGCCGCGGCAACGGTGGCGTCTGGTCTTACGACATCGCCACCCTCACCAAGACCGCCGCCACCCTGCCGCTCGAAACACAGTCGTGGGTCTTGCTGGCTCTGATGCTCGGGTTCTCGGTGAAGATCCCCCTCTTCCCGTTCCACACGTGGTTGCCCCTGGCCCACACCGAAGCCCCGACTGCGGGCTCGGTCATCCTCGCCGGCGTGCTGCTCAAACTCGGCACCTACGGCCTTTTCCGCTTCGCCCTGCCGATGGCCCCCGAGGCCGTCGTCCACTTCGCCCCGTTCCTGGCTGGCTTGTGCATCGTCGGGATCCTCTACGGCGGTCTCATCTGCTGGGTGCAGCAGGACGTCAAGAAGCTCGTCGCCTACTCGTCCGTCGCCCACCTGGGGTTTTGTATCCTCGGGCTCCTCGCCCTCAACAACATCGGCATCCGCGGCGCGGTGCTGTACATGATCAACCACGGCCTCTCGACCGGCGGGCTGTTCCTGCTCATCGGAATGATGTACGAGCGATACCACACCCGCGACATGCGCGAAATCGGCGGTCTGGCCGCCAAGATGCCCATCTGGGCCACCTGCATGGTCTTCTTCACGATGGCCTCGGTCGGGCTCCCCGGCCTCAACGGGTTTGTCTCTGAGTTCATGTGCCTGCTGGGCACGTTCCAGGCCCAGCCGACTTGGTGCAACGGGGTCTGCACGGTTTCGGGTGATGTCACGCCGGGCGCGACCGTCGGAGGCCAGCTCGGCCCGATCTACGCCGCGATCGCGGGCATCGGGATGGTGGTTGCGGCGATGTACCTTCTGATGATGCTCGGGAAGGTCGTCTGGGGCCCGCTCAAGGAGCCGCACGGGCATGGGGCTGGGCACGGTGGGGGTCATGGGCACGACTCGCACGCGCATGCCGGGCCGCTGCCGACGGATCTGGGCCTCCGCGAGTTGCTGGTGCTTCTGCCGATGGCGGCGGGCTGCGTCTGGCTCGGGGTGTATCCGAAGACCGCGCTCGACGCGATCAATCCTTCCTGCTCCGCCCTTGTGACCACCATGAACGAGGCTGCGACCCGGTACAACGCGACGCACACAAACCGCACGAACCCAAGCGGCGCCAAGACCGCTCCGACGTCCGGTTCATCCTCGACCGGCACGGTCGTCAATCCGCACATGTTCCGCGAAGTCGCCCCCGAGCACGCTCCGACCTCTGAGCCCACGCCCGCAGCCGAACCCAAGGAGGCCGGTCGATGATCGAACGTCTGGCATTCCTCTGGCCTGAGATCTCGCTGTTCGCCGCGACCTGCGTGGTGATGGTGCTGGGCCTCTCTCGCGATCGCGCCACAAGAAAGCTCTCCGCGCTGGTCGTGGCCGCTGGCCTGGTCGCTTCGCTGCTGCTCGCTTTCATGACCACTCCCTATGGAACAGCGGTCGACGAGAAAGCCGGCCAGACGCTCCTGACCGACATGCCGCGGTACGCCAAGGTCGTCATCGCCGCGGTCGGCTTGCTGCTCCTCCTCCTCGTCGGCGGAACCGTGGACCGGACCGACGAAGAACGCATCGCCGCCGGAACGCAGCGGTTTGACCCGCTCCGATCCAACCGGGCCGAGTTCTACTCCTTCTTCCTCTTCAGCCTGACGGGCCTGATGCTGTGCGCCTCGGCGGCGGATCTGGTCTGGCTCTTCCTCGCTCTCGAACTCACAAGCCTTCCGACGTACATCATGGTCGCGATCTCGACCAACAAGAACCGGTCCAAGGAAGCCGCCGTCAAGTACTTCTTCCTCGGCGCGATGGGCGCCGCGACGTTCCTGATGGGCTTTGCGTTCCTCTACGGCGCGACCGGCTCCACCAAACTCAACACCATCGCACAGGTCATCACCGCCTCCGGTGTCTCCGACATGGCGATGCTAGGGATCGTCCTCTCGATCCTCGGCCTGGCGTTCAAGATCGCCGCGGTCCCCATGCATTTCTACACCGCCGACGTGTACGAAGGGGCAGCTCCGCAGGTCTCCGGGTTCCTCGCCTTCGTCCCCAAGACCGCCGGCTTCATCGCCCTCATGCTCCTCCTGGCCGCGGTGGGTTGGCACCACGGTGCGTCCGGCGCCTCCCTCCCCGAGCCCGTCCGCGTCACCCTCTGGGTCATGGCCGCCATGACCATGACGATCGGCAATGTTCTGGCTCTCTGGCAGACTTCCGTCAAACGCGTCCTGGCCTACTCCTCCATTGCGCACTCCGGCTACATGCTCGTCGCCCTCATCGCAGGCCCCGGGAACGGCCCCGCCGCGAACAACGGCATCGCCGCCGTCCTCTTCTACCTCCTCGCCTACGGCATCACGAATGTCGGCACCTTCGCGGTCCTCGCCTGCCTCGAACGTCGTGACAAGGACGGAGAGCCGGTCGAGATCGACTCGTTCGCCGATCTTCGAGGCCTCTGCCAGACCCGCCCGATGCTCGGCTGGGTCATGGTGCTTTGCTCGCTCAGCCTCCTGGGTTTCCCGCCCCTCCTGGGCTTCTTCGCCAAGGTCCCGCTGTTCACTAGCGCGATCGCGGCCGGTGAGATCACCCTCGTGATCATCCTGGGCCTCAATTCCGCCATCGCCGCGTTCTACTACCTCCGGTTTACCCAGGCCTGCCTGCTCGAGTCTCCCGACCCGGCGGCCCGCCCGATGCAGGCCTCCCCGTTCTTCGGAAGGCACGTCGCCGCGGTCGTCTCGGCCGCGGGTGTCGTCGCGCTTGTGGTCGCCGGCGGGACTCTCATGGCCACCGCCGCCGAGGCCGGGAAGTCCGACAAGGTCCTCCCGACACTCAAAGCCGCAGCACCCGCGAACGTCGAGGCCGAGAAGACCGGGCATTAGCCCCCCTTCGTCGCGCCTCTGCGTCAAAGTGTTTTCCTACCATCCGGCATGACCACCCTTTCCGCTGTCCAGACGCGATTCGTTCCCGCTCAGATCGACTGCACCCGCTGGGAAGCGATCGAGCCCTTGGCCAAGGCACTGCTCGCCCGCCCGGTGTCGTCACTCGCCGATCTCGAAGCGTGGTTGATTGATCGCGGTGAACTCGAAGCCGCGATCTCCGAGGCCGGATCGTTCCTCTACATCAATATGACCTGCGACACCGACAGCAAGGCGGACCAGGATTCCTACGCCGCCTTCATCGAGTCCATCCCGCCCAAGTACAAACCACTGTCCTTCCAACTCGACGAACGCCAGGTGGATCTCTCAGCCC
Source organism: Phycisphaera mikurensis NBRC 102666 (assembly GCA_943369765.1). Lineage (GTDB taxonomy): Bacteria > Planctomycetota > Phycisphaerae > Phycisphaerales > UBA1924 > UBA2396. Next base: position 74,928 of record CALROI020000001.1, read on the forward strand.
GCTTCGCCCTTCCCTCCGCCCCCGGCGATCGCTATCAGGTGCTGACCCGGGGCGTCAAGGTCGAGGCGGATCTCTTCCGTGCCGAAAACGTCCCGCTTCAGACCGAGCTCGCCCTGCTCTCGCAGAAGTACGACCAGATCGCCGGCGCGATGAGTGTTCAGTTTGACGGCGAAGAGAAGACACTCCCGCAGATGGCCCGGTATCAGGAGGTCACCGACCGCTCGGTGCGTGAAGCCGCGTGGAAAGCGGTCGCCACGCGCCGCCTCGCCGACCGCGAGGCATTCGACGGGATCTACGACGAAATGATCGGCCTCCGTCACAAGGTCGCGACCAACGCCGGATTCGCCGACTACTCGAAATACGCATTCAAGGAACGGCACCGCTTTGACTACACCGAGCGCGAGTGCCGGGCGTTCCACGAAGCGTGCGAGAAAGCGGTCGTCCCGATGGTCCGTCGGCTCAACGCCAAACGCCAAGCGGCCCTGGGCGTCTCGACGCTCCGCCCCTGGGACCTCTCCGTCGATATCAAGGGCCGCGCCCCGCTCCGCCCCTTTGACAACGGCAACCAGCTGCAAACCAAGGCTGTCGAAGTGATGCGCCGTCTGGATCCGCGCCTTGGGAAAATGCTCGCATCGATGGGCGACGGGTCCAACACCAACGGCGTGCGCTCCGGCCAATCGCTCGATCTGGACTCTCGCAAAGGCAAAGCCCCCGGCGGGTACCAGTCGATGCTCGACCGTCGCCGAGTCCCCTTCATCTTCATGAACGCCGCCGGTCTCTCTAACGACGTGGTCGTCATGCTCCACGAAGCCGGACACGCCTTCCACAGCATGCTCGCCGAACGCGAGCCTCTTCTGGCGTACCGCTCGGCGCCCATCGAGTTCTGTGAGGTCGCCAGCATGTCGATGGAGATGCTCTGTCTCCCGCACCTGGATGTTTTCTATCCCGATCCGGCCGACCTCGCCCGCGCGTGCCGCCAGCAGCTCTTCCGCGCGACGACGCTGCTGCCTTGGATCGCCCAGATCGACGCCTTCCAGTTCTGGATCTACACCAACCCCCAGCATACCCGCGAACAGCGCACCAAGGCCTGGCTGGATCTTGACGCTCGCCTGGGCACCTCGGTCGATTGGTCGGGGCTCGAAGAAACCCGCGCAAGCCTCTGGCAACGCCAGCTCCACCTGTTCGGCCACCCGTTCTACTACATCGAGTACGGCATCGCCCAACTCGGCGCCCTCCAACTCTGGCTCATCTCCCTCGAGCAGTCCCCCGCCAAGGCGATCGAGCTCTATCATCGCGCCATGTCGCTCGGCGGCAGCAAGCCGCTCCCGCAACTCTTCGAAGCGGCCGGGCTCAAGTTCGACTTCGGTCCCGACATCGTCAAACGCCTCGTCGATCGAGCCGAGGCCGAGCTGGACAAGTTGCCCGACTGACGAGCCACCCGTCACCCGAGGTTCTGCATGACGCTCACTCCCGAATCCGCCCAAGCGTTCGCCACTCGCTGGTACACCGCCTGGAACGAAGGCGACCTTGACGCGATCATGGCCTGCTACCACGACTCGATCGAACACAGCTCGCCCTTCATCGCCCGGTTCAACGCGGGCCAAGGCGTCGCGCCCGAGCCGTTCCTCCGTGGCAAGGAGGCCGTCCGCGCATATTTCGGACGCGCTCTTTCAACCAATCCGACCCCCGCAGGCGTAACCCGTTTTGCCTCGATGCACTTGACCGTGGGCACCAACAGCGTCCTGGTGGTGTACCGACGGTGGACCGGCGAACTGGCCGGCGAGGTGTTCTTCCTCAACGATTCAGGGCTGATCCTGCGTTCGGTTTCCCACTATGGCTGAGTGCCGAAAATCGGCGTTTGTTCGCATCGGTTTTGCCACGGATCTGCCCCCGATCTGATAGCATGACGCCCCGTGCCGCTGCCCACGCAACCGCGTGAAGCCGTGTCGGTACGCGCTGCTCCGGCGTTCCCATGGGTCGGGATTTCGGACTGGTGGCCAAGTAGTTCAGGGTTTTCAAGGCGATCAAAGGAGTTTCTCATGCAAACGAGCGGTCTCATCAATCGGGTCGGCATGCTGGCGATGATCGCCGGCTGTGCGGCGGGTTTGTTGGTTCAAACATCCTTGGCACGACAGGGCCCGGCCGCAGAACCGGAGAAGCCCGAATTCCGCCCCTTCCCGGAAGTTTCCAAAGGCTTCGAGAAGGTCAACAGCCCCGAGGGCGAGTCGTTCTACGGGATCTGGATCGACAAGAAAAAGGGGCAGATGCTCGCCGAGATGCCCCGCGGCTACGAAGGGCAGAAGCACTTCATCGCCATGACCGTCAGCAGCGGTGAGGACTACGCCGGTCTTCAGGCCGGAGACCTGCTCGTCTACTGGAAACGCCAGGACAATCGCCTCCTGCTCATGGAGCCCAACCTGGCAACCCAGAGCACCGGCGACCGTGAAAGCAAGGACTCTGTCAAGCGACTCTTCACCGATCGCGTTATCCTCGACGTGCCCATCGTCGCGATGGGCCCCAGCGGCCAACCCGTGATCGACATGGACGAACTGCTCGCGGGCCGCACCGCGACGTTCTTCGGCAAGGGCGGCAACACACGCCTCGCCTCGATCAGCAAAGCCAAAGCCTTCCCGCAAAACGTCGAACTCGCCTTCGAGATGCCCAACAGCGAGGGCCGCCTGCAGCAGTTCCACTACTCGATCAGCATGCTCCAGGGCACCCCGGGCTACCAGCCCCGCGCCGCCGACGAGCGCGTCGGCTATTTCACCACGACCTACCGCGACCTAGGCAAGTTCGTCGACAGTGAGAAATGGGTCCGCTACATCAACCGCTGGAACCTTGAGAAGCGCGATTCTCGCCTCAAGCTCAGCCCCCCTAAGCAACCCATCGTGTTCTACATCGAGAGCACCGTCCCGGTCCGCTACCGCCGCTGGGTCGAGGCCGGTATCCTCGAATGGAACACCGCCTTCGAGAAGATCGGCATCCTCAACGCCATCGAGGTCCGTCAGCAGGACGCCGAAACCAACACCTACATGGACAAGGACCCGGAAGATGTCCGGTGGAACTTCGTCCGTTGGCTCGCCAACGACCAAGGCACCGCGATCGGACCCAGCCGTGTGAACCCCTACACCGGCGAGATTCTCGACGCCGACATCATCCTCACCGACGGATGGATCCGCCACTTCTGGAACAACTTCACCACCGTCATGCCCAAGATCGCGATGGAAGGCGTCAGCGCCGAAACACTCGCCTGGCTCGACCAGCGCCCCGAGTGGGACCCCCGCGTACGTCTCGCGCCGCCGGAAGATCGCGACATGATCATGGCCGAACGCGCACGCCGCGGCGTCGCAGCGTACGGCGGCCACGCCATGGCCACCGCTATGTCGGGCGACGCTTCCTCCATGCTCGGCACGGGCGAGTACTCGGGCCTGTTCAACCGCCGAAGCCAGGTCAACGGCTTCTGCATGGCCGCCGACGGCAAAGCCTTCGACGTCGCCATGATGCGCATGTACCTCGAAGGCATGGGCCTCGACTCCGACAGCGGCTTCACCGGGCCTATGGGCGCGAACGCCGCCATCCCCATGGGCGACCCGGCCAAGGGCGACATGCTCGACGGAATCCCCGAGTGGTTCATCGGGCCCTTGCTCGCCGACCTCGTCGTCCACGAAGTCGGGCACACCATCGGCCTACGCCACAACTTCAAATCCTCTTCCATCTACTCCCTGGCCAAGATCAATAGCCCCGAAGTCAAAGGCAAGAAAGCCTTCGGCGGCTCGGTCATGGACTACATCCCCATCAACTTCAACATCCCCGACGCGAACGCTGTCGCCGCTGCTCCCGAAGCCGACAAGAAGGATGCGGAGAAGAAGGATGACAAGAAGGACGAGAAAAAGTCTCCCTCCGTCATGCCTCAGGTCGAAGGCGACTACGCCATGACCGGAGTCGGCCCCTATGACCTCTGGGCCATCGAGTACGGCTACACCACCGGCGACCTTAAAGAAGTCCTCAAGCGCGTCGCCGAGCCCGAACTCGTCTACGGCACCGACGAAGACACCGGCGGGCCCGACCCGGCCATCCAACGCTACGATTTCGCCTCCGACCCGCTCGAATACTGCAAAAACCAGGCGAACCTCGCCAAGTGGCACCGAGGCCGCCTTATGGACAAGTTTGTCAAGGACGGCGAGAGCTGGTCCAAACTGCGCCGCGGGTACGAAATGACCCTCGGCATGCAGACCCGCTCCCTGGCCATCATGGCCCCGTGGATCGGCGGCGCCCACGTCAATCGCGACCGCAAGGGCGATCCCAACGGGCGCAACCCCGTCGTCCCCGTCGAAGCTGTCAAGCAGCGCGACGCACTCAAGTTCATCATCGAGCAGACCTTCCGCGATGAAGCCTTCGGCCTCACCCCGGCTCTCCTCGAGAAAATGACCGTCGACAAGTGGCTCGACCAGGGCGGCTCCGGCGAAGCCATGCAAGAGAACGCCTGGCCCGTCCACGACCGCATCTCAGGTCTTCAGGCCGCCGCCCTCACTCGCCTCATGAACCCAACGACGCTCCGCCGCGTCTTCGACAACGAGTTCCGCGTCCCCGCTGATCAAGATGCGATGACCGTTCCTGAAGTCATCGACACCATCGCCACAGCCATCTGGTCCGAGCTTGACCAGTCGCCCAGCGGCTCGTTCACCGCCCGCAAGCCCATGATCTCAAGCCTGCGTCGCAACCTCCAACGCGAGCACATGGACCGCCTCATGGACCTCTCCCTCAAGGGCCTCGGCAGCGGCGCCGCGAGCAAGCCCGTGCAAAACCTCGCCACCGCGAAACTCCGCGAACTCAAGACCAAGCTCGAGAAGTTCAAGGATGCCAACGGCCTCGACCCCTACACCAAGAGCCACCTCGACGACGCCCGCGCGCGCGTCACCAAAATCCTCGACGCCAACTACATCTACAACCCCGGCAGCTCCTCCGGCGGCTTCCCCTTCAACCCCTTCGGCAACCAGCCCCAAGGCAAGACCAACAACTTCGTCCAGCCCGTCCCGCAGGACGAAGCCCAGAAGTAACGCTCGTCTACTGACCTGAATTCACTCGCGGCCCGCGGATCACTCCGCGGGCCGCTTTCTTTTTGAAGGCCCACATTGATGACGCCCGCCGCGGCTCCGATCACCCCTTCGGCACTTCGAACACCACGCCCCCGGAATCGCCGTCGCCCATCGGCTCGATCAGGTCAAACTTGTTCCCGTACAGATCCTCGAACACCGCCGCCATCCCATAGTCCTCGCGGCTCGGCGGCCTCACAAACACCACGCCCCGCTCATCCAGCACACCGCGGACCGATACTCGTGCGCCCCCGCCTTCTTCCCCAACCTCTCCACGCGCACGACCACCGCGGGCCTTGCCTTCCCGAACACTCTCTTCACCGGGAACGGAACAGGCAGTGCGGTTATCGTCGACCCATTCGGATCTCCCTTGACCTCCACCTCATGCGTTTGCACACTCGGCACTTTCTTGGCCAAGATCACATTCAACCGACCAGCAACTCCGACCCCTCACCAAGGCAGTGGCGCCCCGTCATAGTTCAGGAACTTCCCCGACATCCCAAGTTCCGCCTTGTCGATCACGCCCAGCAGGTGCCGCACCGACGTCTCGGGCGTCAGCGTCGCTTGCTTGCCGCCCATGTCGGTCTGGACCCATCCGGGGTGCATCGCCAGGCACGTGAAACCCGCGAGCCGCAACTCATTCGCGAGCGACGCGTTGAGCTGATTCAAGCCGGTCTTGCTCGCCCGGTACGCGTACGTCGACCCGCCGGTGTTGTTGGCGATGCTGCCGAGCTGGCTTGTGATGTTCACGATCAGCTTCCGCCCGCCAGCCGTCAGCAGCGGCATGAGGACCTTGGTCACCAAGAGCGGCGCAAACGTGTTGACCGCGAAAACCCGGTGCAGCTCAGCGGCGGTGAGTTCCGCGAGGGTCTTGGCGGTGCTGCTGACGCCAGCGTTGTTGATCAACACGTCAATGGAGCCAAGAGCGTCAAGCCGCGTCGGCAGCGAATCAATGCTCGCCGGATCCGCCACCTCGAGCGCAACCCACCGCACCCCGGGCACCGCCCGCGCCTCCGCGGACAAGGCTGACGGATCGCGAGCGGTTCCGATGACCGAGTCGCCCCGGGCTGTCAGCTGCCGCACAAACTCAAGCCCGATGCCACGATTCGCGCCGGTGATCAGATAGGTTGCCATTCACGAGCATATGGCTTCGCGCACGCTGCCGAATGGCCCCCTCACCGCGCCCCCTCTTCCCCCGCCGGCTGAATCTCAAACGGCAGGTTCGGCCGCGGGCGCTTGGGCAGTTTCTCGCGCTGCGCCTCGGTCAGCATGGCCCGCGCACGCTTGACGACGTCCTTGTCCGCGGTGCGCATGAGCTCGCGCACGTTGTCCTTGTATGCCGCGTTCATCCGCTCCATTAGTTTCATCCGCGCCTCGTCGTCCTTCGCCGCCATCAGTTCCGCCTGCACACGATTCTGCTCGACGATCTGCTCCGCAGCCTTGGGCCTCATCTCCTTCAACTTCGCCAAGTGCTCCTCGCGCATCGTCTTGATCTGCCCACGCTGCTCGTCGCTGAGATCCGCGAACCCGGCCGCAGCCTCGAGGACCCGCTCCGCGTGCGTCGTCCGGTAGATCGCGGGGTACGCCCGTGCGTGATACTCATCCATGAAGACCGCCCGCGTCGAATCGCTCAGCACCGCTGAAATGCTCTTGACCGCCGCCTCGTGCGCCTTGCGTACGCGCTCGGCGATCTGCCACCCCTCGCCCATCGCCTTCATCATCTCCTGCTGCTGCTCCGGCGTTGCCTTGCTGCCCATGCCCATCGACGTCCGCATCCTCGCATCAATCGGCACCGCGAGGCGCGCCTGTTCGTCGATCGCCAGATCGTGAGCCTCGAGCGTCTGCTCGATCTGCTGCTTGCCCATCTCGACAGGCTGCTCGATCCCCTTCTTCGCGAGCGTCGTTTCCACCAGCGGTCGCATCTCAACCAACGCCCCGGGAGCCATCATGAGAGGCTGGAACCGCATGAGCGTGTTGCGACGCTCAGCCATCTCGACCTTCGGCCAGCGTTCGAGCTGCGCCGTCGTCGCCAACGCCTTGAGATCCTCCATCACGCCCCGGGCCATCGACTCCCGCTCGGACTGGATCTCCACCGCCGCCTTCGACAACTGCTCGAGGTTGTCAGGCTCCTGCTGATGCTCGCCGCGGGTCATCATCTCGCCCATTTTCTTGAGGGCCTCGACGAGCAACTCCTGCATCGGCTTGCCCTTGACCTCGTAGTTCTCAAGGCGCTGCCGATACACCGTCTCCGCCGCCTCCGCCTGCTCCTTGTCGAGCCCGAGGAGACCGATGTACGACTTGAAATCAGCCTTCGTGACGCTGGGGCCGAACATCGCCCCGAACATTCCCTCCCCGGACGTCAGCCCCGCCGCGTTGATGTCCATCGGGAGATCCTCGAACATCTCCTCCATCTGCTGCGCCGCCCGCTCGGCCGCTTCGGGGTCGATCGGCGCTGCCGGAGCGGCGTCTTGCGCCGCTGCAGGCAAGGTCAATCCCACGCACCCCACCCACACCGCCGCGACCGCCAACGACCGAGCCGCCGTCCGTCCGCAACACCTGCTGAGGATCCCACGCATCGTCGACCTCCCCTCGAATGACACAACCAACGCCGCGTCTCAACGCAGTACCAGTTATAACATGTTCACGCTTAGGCGGTTGCGTCAGGCCCCACCCAGCCCGAACCCCTCACACCACCCGATCTTCCTTCGCGATCCCGAGTGCCGGCCGTACATCGATCTGCACCAGCACCGCCCCCGTCTTTTCCTTGTGCAGTTGCTTGGCTGTCTCGGGGTCCACATAGTCACTATGGCACGACGCCTTATCGCCCGGCTTCTCCACGCCCACCGCCTTCTTCGTTTTGCTCGCCAACTTGTGGATCTCGTCCGGCGACAAAACACCCCGCTTCTCCAGGATCTCCTGCTGCTCAGGCGTCAGGGCCGCACTCTTCACCGGCTTCCCGCGCTCAAACCCCTCAGCCTTCCCGCTCATGAACTCCTGGATCTCTTTGCTGATCCGCACGCTGCACCAGTCGTGCCCGCACATCGCGCAGAAGTCCGTATCGACGTCCAGATCCTCATCGTGGTACGCCCGGGCTGTGTCCGGGTCGAACGACAGCTCGAAGTGCTTCTCCCAGTTGAGCGCCGCCCGGGCCTTGGTCAATTCATCATCCCGGTCGCGGCTGCCGGGAATGCCCAGAGCCACGTCCGCCGCGTGGGCCGCGATCTTGTACGCGATGCACCCCTGCTTCACGTCGTCCTTCTTCGGCAGCCCCAGGTGCTCCTTCGGCGTCACATAGCACAGCATCGCCGCCCCGTGATACGCCATCGCCGTCGCCCCAATGCAACTCGTAATGTGGTCGTACCCCGGGAACATGTCCGTCACCAAAGGCCCCAGCACATAGAACGGCGCACCGTGGCACAGCGTCCGCTGAACCTTCGCGTTCCACTCGATCTGATCAAACGGCACGTGCCCAGGCCCCTCGATCATCACCTGCACACCCTGCCGCCACGCCCGCTCGGTCAGTTCGCCAAGGGTCTCCAGTTCCGCGATCTGGGCTGCGTCCGTCGCGTCCGCCAAACCGCCAGGCCTCAGCCCATCGCCGATCGAGAACGTCACGTCGTACTGCCGGAGGATCTTGCAGATGTCCTCCCACCGCGTGTACATGATGTTCTCCTGGTTGTGGACCAGCATCCACTTGGCCAGGAGACTCCCGCCGCGACTGACAATCCCGATGAGACGGTTCTTCACATGCTTGAGGTGCGCCCGCCGCACGCCCGCGTGGATCGTGAAGTAATCCACGCCCTGCTTGGCCTGATGGTGCAGCGACGCCTCGATCGTCGGCCAATCCAGGTCCTCGATCTTCTTCCCGATGATCATCGAATAGATCGGCACCGTCCCGATCGGCACCGTGCTCGCCCGCACGATCGCCTCGCGGCACCCGTCGATATCCCCGCCCGTCGACAGGTCCATGACCGTGTCCGCCCCCCATTTCTCCGCCCACTTGAGCTTCTCGACCTCTTCGTCGGTCCCGCTGCTGACCGGCGACGCTCCCATGTTCGCGTTGACCTTCGTCTTGCTTGCCCGCCCGATCGCCATCGGGTCCAGGTTGTACTTCAGATGGTTGATGTTCGCCGGAATTACAAGACGCCCCGCGGCGATCTCGTCGCGCACAGCCTCAGCCCCCTTGCCGCCACAGAGCTCGCCAAAGTGAGGCTCGCGCTCCGCCACTCGCGCCATCTGAGGCGTCACCCGCCCGAGCCGTGCCCACTCAAGCTGCGTCACCGGCACAAAGTTCTTCGGATACCGCACCTCCAGCACCTCGCCGCGTGCTGTCGCGAACGTCACCGACGGGTGCGACCCCTCAAAGCACGGTGCTTCGCAGTACGCGTCCGTCGCGGTGCCGGCCGGCATCGTCCGCACGCTCCACCCCTCGGGCAGAAAGTCCCACGCCGTCTTCGTGCTGGCGGCCGGCATCCCCGGCGCGTCCGGCGACGAGAACATCATCGGGCCGCCAACATCGGGCGCATTCGCAAACGACCCGGGCGTGGTCACTCCCACCGTTCGTCCAGGATTGAACCCGCCACGCAGCGGCGGCACATACGAGCCCCGAGCGTCAACGAGCGGGTTGGCTTTGGCAACAGAAACGGAAAGATCATGAATCGACATCGGCGGCTCCTCAAAGGCCCGCCCGACGATGGTTCACGCCCCGCCCACAGAGCCCCGAAAGAGACTCCTGACGAGATCGCTTCCCTCCGCCGGTGCAAACCGGATCAGGTTCAACGGGTACATCTCAGCGACCACCAGACACCGGACACAAGGCACAAAGCCCTCGTCCCGTCCCGGCAGCCGCGCCCCGAGCGAACACCCAAGCGTAGTCCAACATGAGGCCATCCCCCCGGGACCCTCACATCCCCCTTCCGCTCGCACCCCGCTCCAGACGAACCGCAACGAAGCGGGTTCGCAGCAGCGCGCCGACCTTGATCTCGCCCTTTCGCGTACCCTCACCCGCTCGAAGCGATGCAATCGCTCCATGCCCACACAAACGCACCCGCCCCAAAGATGCCCGTACCTCCCACTTCTCCACCACCGCCCTTCACCCTGCTCCTCTCCCCCAGGGGACAGCTCTGGATGTCCATCCTCGCCGGCATCCTCCTCGGTCTCGGCGTTCTCGTCGGCCGCATCACCCACGAACCTTGGACCCAGTGGCTCGTCTGGGGCAGTCTCGCCATCGGTTTCGTCTACGGCGGCATCGCCGCACTCGAGGCACTCCGCCTGCGCAAGGTCGACATCGACGTCCTCATGGTCGTCGGTGCCGGACTCGCCGCCGCCGCCGGCGCCCCCGCCGAGGGTGCCCTCCTTCTCTTCCTCTTCGTCCTCGCGGGCGCACTCGAAGAACTCGCCGCCCAACGCACCCGCCGAGAGGTCGAGGCACTCCACTCTCTCATGCCGACCCAAGCCGACGTCTGGCGAAACGACCAATGGACCCAGGCCGATCCGATGTCCCTCGCCGTCGGCGAACGCATCAAAATCAAACCCGGTCAGCGCGTCCCCGCCGACGCCGTCCTCACCTCGGGCCACACCGAGATGGACCAGTCCGCCATGACCGGCGAGTCCGTCACGCGTCCCGTCAAGGTCGGCGACGAGATCTACTCCGGCACCATCAACGCCGACGACCCCATCGAGGCCCGCGTCATCCGCGTCGCCGCCGAATCAAGCCTGCAGAAAGTCCTCAAACTCGTCCTCTCCGCCCACGAGCAGCGCGAGCCCGTCCAACGAGCCATCGATCGCATCAGCGAGCCCTACGCCAAAGGCGTCCTCATCGCCAGCCTCACCGTCCTCCTCGTGTGGCACTACGGCCTCGCCTTCGCTTGGAAAGACGCCGCCTACATCGCCATCACCTTCCTCATCATCTGCTCCCCCTGTGCCCTCATCATCGCCACCCCCACCGCCACACTCGCCGCCATCGCACGCGGAGCCAAGTTCGGCGTCCTCTTCAAGGGCGGCCAGGCCACCGAGCAACTCGCCTGCGTCTCCGCCGTCTGCTTCGATAAAACCGGCACCCTCACCGTCGGCCGCCCCCGCGTCCAGGCCCTCTCCCCCGTCGGCCCAAGCGACGAACAAGCCATGCTCGCCATCGCCGCCGCGCTCGAAGGCGACTCCACCCATCCCATCGCTTCCGCCATCAAAGACGCCGCCGCCGAACGCGCCCTCGCCCCAGCCTCGCTCCTCCACGTCACCCACACGACAGGCCGCGGCATGAGCGGCGTCCTCCCCGGCGACATCGAGGTTCGCCTGGGGAGCTTCCGCCACATCGAACCCATCATCCCCGCCAGTCTCCGCGAGAAGACCCAGGAAATCCTCCGCTCCATCCAAACCCAGGGCCGCATCGGCGTTGTGGTCGCCATGGCCGCGTCGAATTCCGACCCCGCCCATCCCGGCGGCGCACTGGTCATCACCCTCGCCGACGCCGTCAGACCCGGCGCCGAAATCCTCGTCCGCGAGCTCCACGCCATCGGCGTCCGCCCTGTTCGCATGCTCACCGGCGACAACACCGCCACCGCCAAAGCTGTCGCCGACCAACTCGGCCTGGACCGCTTTGACGCCGAGCTCCTTCCCGCCGACAAACTCCGCATCGTCGGCGAAATGAAGCAAGCCGCCCGCGCTCAACCCGTCGCCCGCGCCCGCTTCGGCAGCCTCCCCGGCGTCGCCGTCATCGGAGACGGCGTCAACGACGCTCCCGCACTCGCCGCCGCCGACGTCGCCATCGCCATCGGCTCCATCGGCAGCGACGCCGCCCTCGAATCCGCCGACATCGTCCTCATGGCCGACGACCTCGCCGCCGTCCCCTGGGCTATCCGACTCGCCCGAAAGACCCGCGGCATCATCCGCGCCAACCTCCTTTTCGCCCTCTCGGTCATCTTCCTGGGCAGCCTCGTCACCCTCGTCGGCTCGGTCGCCAACTTCCGCGTCCCCATGTCCGTCGGCGTCCTCCTCCACGAAGGCGGCACCCTTCTGGTCGTCGCCAACAGCCTCCGACTGCTCCTTGTCCCCGGTTTCCGTGCTTCCTCCAAAAAGACGCCGTAACCCCCCACCCGCTCTACCATCCCCCAATGGCAGACGCATCCACCAATCCCAAGCCCGCTTCGCCTGCGCCCGTCCTCTCGCCCACCGAGTACGAGGCCCAACGCCGCGCCAACCGAGAAGCCGTTCAAGCACTCGGCCTTGAGCCTTACGGCACCGCCACCACGGGCCTCCTCGCCCTCGCCGACGCACGCGCGATATACGACGACGCGGCCAACATCGACCACAACGCCAACAGCAAGACCGACGGCTACACCGACCGACGCCCCATCGTCGCTGTCGCCGGCCGCGTCATGCTCTTCCGCGACGGCGGCAAACTCCTCTGGCTCACCCTCCGCGACGATACCGCCGACATCCAGGTCGCCATCAGCCAGCGCGACGTCCCCGAACTCGATTTCAAGCTCACCAAACTCACCGACCTGGCCGACATCATCATCGTCACCGGTCGCCTCATGAAGACCAAGACAGGCGAGATCACCGTCTGGGCCACCAACGTCGCCCCAGGCGTCAAGAGCGTCGTCCCCCCGCCCGCCAAGCACGACGGCCTCCAAGACGTCGAAATCCGCTACCGCCAACGCTACGTCGACCTCTGGGCCAACCCGGAGACCATGCAGGTCTTCAAGCAACGCTCCGCCATCGTCTCAAGCGTCCGCCACACCCTCGAAGCCCGCGGCTACCTCGAAGTCGAAACCCCGATGCTCCAGTCCCTCGCGGGCGGCGCCGCCGCACGCCCGTTCGTCACCAAGATGAACGCCCTGGACATCAACCTCTTCATGCGCATCGCCCCCGAACTCTACCTCAAGCGACTCCTCGTTGGAGGCCTCCCCCGCGTCTTTGAGATCAACCGCAACTTCCGCAACGAGGGGCTCGACAAGCAGCACAACCCCGAGTTCACCATGCTCGAGGCCTACCACGCTTTCGGCGACGTCGAAACCGTCATGGACCTCACCGAGACCATCATCCGCGACGCCGCGACGATGATCCATCGCGCCGCGGGTGGCACGGGCGACGCCATCCTCCCCTTCGGCGACCTCGCCATCAACTACACCCAACCCTTCGTCCGCGTCCGCTACGGCACGCTCTTCGAGAAGGCTTACGGCTTTCCGATGACCGACACCGCCAAGGCCCGCGCCGAACTCACCGCCCACAAGCCGGGCCTCGCCGCCGCCATCGCCCAGATGGACCACTGGCTCGTCGTCAACGAACTCTTCGAGGAAAAGGCCGAGAAGTCCATCGACCACGCCCGCCCCACCTTCATCACCGACTACCCCGCCGCCATCAGCCCCCTCACCCGCCCCAAGCGCGACAACCCGACCCTCGCCGACCGCGCCGATCTCTTCGTCGCAGGAATGGAAATCGCCCCGCACTACACCGAACTCAACAACCCCGATGTCCAGGAAGCCAAGTTCAAGGAACAGCTCCGCGGCATCGACGCCGACAAGAGCGCCGAAGAAAACACCTACCGCACCATGGACCACGACTTCATCCGAGCCCTCAAGGTCGGCATGCCCCCCGCCGGCGGCATGGGCCTGGGCATCGACCGCCTCGTCATGCTCCTCACCAACCAACGCACCATCCGCGACGCCGTCTTCTTCCCCCTCATGCGCCCTGAATAACAGCGCCCCCGGCACCAGCCGGGGGGGATGCACGCCCATTTCACAACAACCACAGACCCAATGAAAAACCCCGGCCAAACCGGGGCTTTCTCGTATCTGATCATTCGATCCGCTTACTTGCCAGCCGTCGGGTCCGTCCCGCCCGCCTCAGCCGCGGGCTCCGCCGCCGGCTCGGGCTCGGGCTCTTCCACAACCGGCGGCCTCATGTCACGAACCGCCTGCAAGATCGCACGCTCCTGCTCCACCGGCAACTTCGCCACCATCGCCCGCATCGCCGCCACGCGGCCCGCCCGGTCGGTCGCGGCCTTCACAGCCTTGACCCCGTCCGCCGTTGCTTTCGAGTCCACCGCCGCCTTCGACAGCACCTCGTCGATCTTCTGCCCGCCCTCGTTCAACAGTCCTTCATACGCGAACACCGCCTCGTCGATCCAGCGATTCATCTGCTGACGCATCCGCTCGCGATCCAGCACTTCCTTGCGCTCCTTCTGCAACGCCTGAGCCTTCTGGATCTCTACCGCCTGCTCCGCAGGATCCGGCTTCTCCGCGATCTTCGGCAGCACCGGCAACGTCTTCTCAAAGTCCGCCGAGGCCTCCTGGGCAAACGCCTGCATCACCTTCATGTTCTGCATCGCCTGGATCCGAGTCATGATCCCGCGCTTCTGCATCTCCTCGCGAACATTGTCCCCGACGAGAGGCTTGAGCACCTGCATCAGACCAGAAAGCCCCATCTTCCCCTCTTCCCCCTGGATCCCCTTCCGCCCGTCCGCACCACGCTGCGGAAGCAGCTGCGCGCTGTCAATCACGCCCTCGTTGACCTTCCGCATCAGGTCCGTGTTGTCCGTCACGATCTTCTCAAACTTCCGCAACCGCTTCGCGAGAAACGGCACCGATTTCTCAAGCGTCGTCGGCGTCAACGAAACGTTGTGCTTCATCGCCTGCCAGAACAAGGGCTCCGTCAGACTGATCAGATTCCCGTCCGCCCCACGCAGCGGCGGCTCGATCGCCATGTTCGGAACATTCTGCACCTGACGGTTCGGATCGGCCGGAGGTTTCGGCCCCGGCCCGGGACCAGGCACCGGAGCCGGAGGAAGTGGGGGCATCACATAGTCCGGCGTCGGTTCAGGAGCCTTCGTCGGCGGCGCAGTGATCTGCCCCACCGCCGTGCCGCACACCATCACCATGCCGAGCACCCCAGCCACCATTCCAGACACCATTCCGATTTTCATCGTGAACTCCCTGACTGCTTCAAACCGTTCCTTGCACACACAAACCGCGCGATCGACCCACCGACCGCGCGAACACACATCATCGACAATCTACCGTAGGGCCTGCGGCCATCCACGTCAGAACCCCCCACCTTCTCCATTTCAAGCGCGCAGCCGCCCCAAGAGTTCACCCCCGACACCCTGATAAAATCCTACTTTGGCTCTTCAGACTTCGGCATCATCGGCTCATCGCTCTCCACCATCGGTGCGGGCTTCGTGTTCTCGGACGTTCCGTGTTCCTTCCCCAAGAGCTCCTCAATCACGATCTTCCGCTGCTCCGCATCAAGCTCCCGCAGCACCTTCATCATCAAATCCCGCCGCTGCTGCGCCGTCGGCTTCCCCACGGTCGCCTGGAACGAATCCGTGAACATGTTCCGAATCTTCGTCTCCTTCTCCGGCGTCAACCCCAGCTTCCCAAGAAACTCCTCCAACTCCTTCGTCTTCGCCCCGATCTGCCGCTCATAGCTCCGGCGGATCTCTCCGCCGAACGCGACCAGCCCCTCCCTCGCCAAAATCTCCCCACGCCCCGCTGTTTCCTTGTTCTTCTTGGCTTCCTGCTGCGCGTCCGCCACCACCGTGTCCCAATACCCCGCGATCAATTCGTCATACCGCGCCGCTTGCTCCTTCGGCAACACCGCTTTGACCTGGTCCTGCAGCTTCCCCTTCGACTCAATCTCCTTGAAAACCTCGCGATACTCTCGCAACAGTGCCATTTTTCCCTTGCGGTCCCCCGTGTTCTGAAATTTCACCAAAAGCTCCAGATTGTCCCGCACGATCCGGTCCATCGCCGCCGTCCGCTCATCCACCACCGCCTTCACCTTCGCCCGCGTCGCCTCGTCAAGCGTCAAAAGCTCGACCGCCGCCTCCGCCGGATTCGCGTCAAGACGTTGCACCTTCCCGCTGAAGTCCCGCTTGACCAGCGTCCGCTCGGACTGCGTCTCCTTGACCTTCGGCCCCGACAACACATCCTCCGCGGGCTTGTCCGCCTCAGGCTGCGCCATCACCGACCCCGCCACGCAACAAAGCACCATCATCGAGAACAAACACTGGTTCATCGAAACCTCCCGCCGGCCCATCCCGGCCATCCGACGCTTCTATCCTAACGACATGAGCACCACAACCTTGCCGAACGCCGCCACCAGCCCCCTCGCCAAGGCCATCGCCGACATCGCCCTCCTCCGCGGCACGTTCACACTCCGTTCGGGCAAGACCTCCACCTACTACCTCGACAAGTACCTCTTCTCGACCCGCCCCGAGCTTCTTCGGGAGCTCGCCCCCCTCTTTGCAGCCCGCCTCAAAGCCATGGAAGCCGCCGCTGGCACCAAGGTCGCCCGCCTCGCCGGGGCTGAACTCGGCGGCATCCCCCTCGTCACCGCCGCCAGCCTCGAAACCGGCCTCCCCTGCCTCTTCATCCGCAACAAGAAGAAGGACTATGGCACCGCCAAGCAACTCGAAGGCCTCGTGACCCCCGGCGACGCGGTCGTCCTCCTCGAAGACGTCGCCACCACCGGCGGCCAAGCTCTCGAAGCCGTCCAGTCCCTCCGCGACTCGGGCGCGAACGTCCTGGGCGTCATCGCCACCATCGACCGCCTCGAAGGCGCGCGAGAGAACATCGAGAAGGTGGGCCTCCGGTTCGACACGCTCTTCACTGTCAAAGACCTCGGCGTCGTCTAATGGCGGGAGATTGGTGGATCGTCTCACGCCTCTCCGAGGCGCGAGTCCAGACCAGTCACCCCTTCACCCTCTTGTACATCTCGATGTTCTCATACTCGCTTCCATCCGGATGCCGAAGAGCCCGAGGCAACCGCCCACACTCCACAAACCCGTGCCTCCGGTAAAGCCGCATCGCTGGCTCGTTGACCGCGAACACCCCCAGTGTCACAATCTCAATCACCGGATGTGCCGTCGCCCACGCGAGCGCAGCCCGCATCAACGCATCCCCGACGCCCCTCCCTCGCCACGCCTCCGCGATCCCCATCCCAAGCAACGCCTGGTGGGCGATCTTCCGTTTCGCCTGCCCGTTCAGATCGAGACATCCGACGATCTCGTCCCCGTGCATGGCGTTCAGAAACACCGCGTTCGGCGCGTCCAGCCGCCCCTGGATAAACGCCCGCTCTTCTTCCGCCGTCATCTTGAACTCGTCCGCCAGCGTCAGCACATACGGCGACGACCGAAACATCGCGAGCGCAAACACCAATTGCGCCTCCGCCTCCTCGGGCCGAACAGATCGAACAACCACCGTCCCCCCGCGGATCTCCGCGGACGTTGGTGAATACAGGCTCATGCGAGCACTCCTCGATAAGTCCGCAGCCTACTTCTCCGGCGTCGCCGCCACAGCCTTCGCCCCGATCGTCCGCTGCATGAACGACTCCACCTGCTTCGCAAACAGCAGCCGGTTGTCCATCTTCGCGAACCCGTGCCCCTCGTCAGGGAACACCAGCAGTTGCGGCATCAGCCCCATTTTCCCGGTCTTCAGCGCCTTGTCCTTGAGCGCGACCGCGAGTTGCATCGCTTCTTCAACCGGCACCCGCGGATCATTGAATCCGTGCGCGATGAACATCGGCACCCGCAGGAACTCCGTCTTCGTGATGCTCGACACGCTCAGCAGAAACTCCGGATCCGTCAGCGGCCCGTACTCCGACTCGCGCAGCTTCCGACGGTACCCGCTCGTCTTCTCAAGGAACGTCTTGAGATTCACGATCCCCACGATGTTCACGCCCGCACCGAACAGCGGCGCACGCTTCTCAGCCTCAGCCGCCTGCGCGTCCTCAACCAGGCACGCCACCGACATGAACCCGCCGTAGCTCCCACCAAACGTCGTGATCTTCCCCGCCGTCGCGTACCCGCTGTCCACGAGCCACTTCGCCGCCGCGACCCCGTCCTTCACGCTGTCCCAACGCTTCTTGTAATCGTCCATCATCTGGAAATCACGCCCGTACCCGCTCGACCCGCGAACATTGGGCAGGATGATCCCGAACCCGCGCGACAGGAAATACTGCTGCTGCGCGCTGAACGTCGGACGGTGCTGACCCTCGGGGCCCCCGTGATACAGGCAGATAAACGGGATCGGCTTCTTCGCCGCCCTGTCATACCCCGGCGGCAGGAACACAAACGCCGGGATCTCAAGCCCGTCAAAGCTCTTGTACTTCACCAATTCAGGCAGCGGAAAACCCGAGAGATCAATCCCCTGCGTGTCCGCGAACGTCAGAGGCTTCGTGTCCGGCTTCCCGTCCGCGCCCCACGTCGTCTCAAACGCAACACCAGGCGTCTGCGCGTTGTTCAGCGACCACACCAGAGTCCGCCCGCGGAACGTCCCGCCACCCGAGACCACCCCGCGCGCCGTCTCCGGCATCGCCAACGCCGTCATCCCCGCCACCTCAAACACACGCGAAACCCCGTACCCGTCCTCGTTCGTCACCGTCGCCAGAAGCGTCTTCTCGTTGTTGAAACCCGCCCCGTCCAACTCGAACTTGTCCAGGCTCGCAATCGGGCTCGTCACAGCCCCGGTCTTCAGATCCTTCCGGTACAGACGCACCATCCCGTCCTTCGCGTCCGACGTGAGCAACACCGCCTCTTCGCCCGGCAAGTATCCCACCACGCCGCAATTGGCCGTTCCGCCCTCGGGCTTGATAGTGATCTCCGTCGTCTTCCCCGTCGTGATGTCGAGTTCAAACACCTGAGAATCCGACGCCGACTGGAACTTCGACACCAGCGCACGCTTGCGGTCCTTGGTGATGTCGCCACACGACCACGACCCTTCCAAGCCCAGTATCTTCGTCGCCTTCCCCGCCGCAAAGTCCCACAAATACAGATGGAAGTCGTTCGGGCTGTCCTGATTCCCCGAGTACACAAACCCCGATCCATCCTCAAGCCACGCGTTGATCCCGTACTGCACCTTCGGGTCGTTCGTCAGGTCGCGGATCGCGCCCGTCGCCACATCCATCGCCGCGATCTGAAAGTTCTCGTTCCCACCCACCGCGTGCGTGATCAGCATCACCTTGCCGTCCGGGCTCATGCTCGTCCCACCCGCCCCGTCCGCGTACGACGTCAGTTTCGTCATCTTCGCCTTCCCGGGCGAATAGTCGCGCGTCCCCGCCGCCGTCTTCACGGGCTCCACCTTGAACACCTGCGCGACCCCGTCCGCCAGATCCCTCACATAGAGAGCCCCGTCATTCCCGAGTGTCGCCCCGCCCGGTGCTCGAACCTTCAGAAACTGCTCGATGCTCGGCAACGTCGCCGACTTCTCGACCGCCGCAGGCTTCGCAACCGCGCCGGCCGGCTGGGCATAGCCCACCGTCCCCGCAGCCATCGCCAGCACAAGGGCGGACCCAAGGACGGACACGGAAACAAGCGACCGACTCATCGACTGGCGCATGGGCTTCTCCGGCAGCGTACTACCACCGAAACGACCGTTCGGCGGACACGCCTCATGATAGATCAGGTTCTACCGCCAGACCCGCCCCGGGGATTCACCCCGCCCACTCACCACACCCGTGCCTACATCAGCCCCAACGCAGCAATCAGTACTCCCCCGACCACCACCCCCGCCGTCACCATCGCCCAGACCGGAATCCCAGCCGCCGCCCCACTCTCCCCATCGTCCGAATCCCCCGCCGCCCGCTGCGCCCGCCCACACTTATGGCACCAGTCCGCCTCGTCATAAATCTCCGCCCCGCACCCCACGCACGCCACCGTCTCGCACCCAAACCGGGCGATGTCCTCCTCGCTCGGATTCTCATCCTGCGTCAACGGCGGCCCCGGCTTCTTCGGACAACAACTCATGCCGAATCATACGTCACCCCCTCATCCCGTCTTCATTTGGCAATTTGCCCCTCCCCTCCTCCTCACTCCCCCTTGATCTTCTTCATCAGCGTCTCCTGCTGCGACTCCGTCAGATACGCCATGATCCCAAGCAGCAGCTTCACCTTCTCCGATTCGGGCGCGTCTTCCCCGAGAGACTCCATCCGCGAAAAGACGATCCCGTTGATTTTCTCTTTCTGCGTCGGCGACAACTTCAACCCATCCAGCAGGTAGGCCACCACAAACTCCCCCGACCGCTCCGCCCGCTGAAACGCCGCCTCCAACTCCAACCCCACGATCTTGATCGATTCCTCAAGCCGCGCCCCGTACACCTCGCCCCGCGTGAGTTTCGATCGCATTTTCCCGGTCTTCTCGATCGCCACCATCACCCAATACTCGCTCATTTCCCGATCAAACGCCCCCCGATGTTGCTCGGGCAACGCCTTGCGAACCAACGCCGAAAAGTCCCCTCCGTGCTCACCTTTGATCCCCGTCGCCTCAAACTTCCCAAGCCCCTGAATCAACAGAGCCGCCGTCGCCCACTTGTCCCCCGCAGCCCCCGACACATTCAGCCGATTCAAAAAGTCGATGTTTCCCAGGACAAACCGCGTCATCACCCGCCCACGCTGATTGAAGAGCCGGTCCACCTCCGCCCTTTCCTCCGTCGCTAGAGAGAGCCCCTCAGCCGAGAGATTGCGGATCGCCATCTCCTCAGGCCGAAGCGTCTCCCGCTTGAACTCTCCGCTCAGCCCGAACGTCCCCTTCCGAGTCGCCACCTTCGGCCCCGCCAGCGGCGTCTCCGGCTGCCCCCCACCCGACACCTCACCCGACACCCACCCCAGCCCGGCCACCGCACCCGCTGCCGCCACAACCATCGCCGCCAAATGTTTCATTCCCATGGCACAACCTCCGGGCCACCACCCCCCATTTCTTCGCCTTTGCGCACCCCCGGTTTCATGAGCCGGAGCATACCAGACGCCGATACCATTCCAAGACGATCCGCGGCCCAATTCTGAAGGATCCGCCATGCACCGCTGCATCCTCCCCCTCCTCCCCTTCCTCGTGCTCCCCGCCTGCTCGAGCACCCGCGTCGAATCCGGCGTCGTCATCAACCCGCGAACCACCGCCCGCCTCGACGCCATCGGCACCAGCCCCGAAATCTCCATCCGCAACGCCAGCAACGCCCCGCTCCCCATCGAGATCGACTGGGGCCAAGCCGGCCGCGAACGCGACACCCTCGCCCCCGCCACCACCCGCTGGTGGAACCCCCAAGGCCCGCGATCCTTCTGGTTCATCAACGACACCGACCGCGCCATCGCCCTCACCTACCTCATCAAAGACGCCGACGTTACCTTCACCATGCCCGCCAAGTGATCGTGCCCGATCAAATCAGAAACGAGCCGATCACCAAGCCCAAGACGAGAACAGCGACGGTGATCCAAACCAGCCACACGATGGCAAGCCGAATGCGCCGCGGACCTTTCAGGAGAAGTCGATTCGGCAGTTGCTCCTCAAGAGGTTCGTAATTCGACGGAATGAGAACGAAGAGCACGAACAACACGCCAACAAGCGAATACATCACCGAAGCCCACCACCACCCAAACCGCGTTGCAAAAAAGACCGAGGCCACGCTCCTCGATGTCGGCCGTTGGCCGTCCAACCAAAAAACCACGATCGCGGTCAGGCCTCCAAGCACGGTAAGTGTGCAGAGGCCCCACATCGCAGCTCGATACTCTCGGGCGTTCTCCCGTTTCCAAAGCGGCAACGGCGGCACACCACGAATCTCCACCCGCCGCACGCGCCTCGCGCAGGAGCCACACCGCCCATCCGTGCCCGTCCCCACCAACGCGCCACACCCCACGCAATCCACAGGCCCGCGAAGCCGCATCATTGTCGCGATCTCTTCCGCAAACGCGAACTCCGGCCAGTCGTTGAACGTGAACACCCGCCCGCATTCCGGACACCGGCACGTCTCGAGCGCCCCCAGCACATACCCGCACCCAACGCACGCGAACCCCTCCTCGCGAACCAAGTCGCAAAGGTCCCGCTCGCGCCGCACTTCAAGAGGCACATGCGTTGTCGCGTTGGACTCGGGCTCGCTCACACCGTTCCTCTAAATCACATTCGCAGGCCGTGGCATATCCGCTGTGATCCGCTCCCGCTTCGGCTTCCCGCCCAGCTCCGTGAGCGAAAACAACACCATGTCATCATTCAGCACCGTCTGCAAGTGCACCGGCCGCCCCCACAAGTACCGCAGCTGCCCCAGCACCTCCACCGCCTTCGCCACCTCCACCTCGAGGCCGCTGAACCGGTGCGCCAGATACAGCTCCCCGCGATTGAGATAATTCCCATCCACCACGTACAAAAACGGCTGCCCCATGTTCGTCAGATAGTGCAGCAGCGTCTGCTTCACCTTCTTGAAATCACGGCTCACCACCTTCACCTCGCCCGTCTCCGGGTCCCGCTTGTGCTCGTACATCCGATGCTTCTCGCAGAACTCCTCCGTCAAAAACTCGTCGATGAAGTTCACGTCGTTGTACACACTCCGCACCTCGAAGATCTTCGCCCGCCCCTTCATGCTCTTGTCGTCGTACGCGGCCCGCGCCCCGATCGTGTCAAGCCGCTCCCACGCCGCCCCGTGCTGCCCCGTGTCCCACCGCCGCTCAATATCCTTGAAAAGCTCCACCCCGATCTTGTACGGATTGAACCCACCCGCCGGCATATGCACCACGCCCGAGTGCTGATCCGCGTAATGCACGATCTCGCTGTCCTCGACGAAGTGGCTCGTCATCAACTTGCTGTGCCAATACGTCGCCCACCCCTCGTTCATCACCTTCGTCATCGCCTGCGGTGCGAAGTAGTACGCCTCGTCGCGGATAATCCCCAAGATGTCCTGCTGCCACTCCTCAAGCGGCGCATTCTTCAGCAAGAACTGCAGCACATCCCGCACAGGCTCCGCCGGAAACCGCCCCTTCGCTGCCGCCGACTTCTCCTCGTGCTCCTTCCGCTGACGATCAATCTCCCGCTGCGGATTGATGAACGGGTCCATGTAATCCTTCGCCGGCAGCTTCTGAGGCTCAAACCCGGTGGCACGAGCATCCTGCCCTTGCCTCTCTCTCCCCATATACACCGAGTGCGGATCGATCAGGTGCTCCACGCTCAGGCACGCATCGATGAATCGCTCCACCGCCTCAACCCCCACCCGTTCCACATGCCGCCGCACGCGCGTCGCGTGGTTCGCCATGTCGTCCATCATCTTCCGGTTCGTCTTCCCGAACCACGCGTTGTGCTTGAAAAAGTCCGCGTGCCCGTACACGTGCGCCATCACCAACTTCTGATCCGTGACGCTGTTGCTCTCCTGCAAGTACGCGTACACCGGATCGTTGTTGATCACCATCTCGTAGATGCGGCCCAGCCCGTACGCATCCCGCTTCCGCAACTTCTCATACTCCATCCCCCACTTCCAATGCGGATACCGGATCGGAAACCCCCCGTACGACGCGATCTGGTTCATCGTGTCAAAGTCCAGGACCTCGAACACGACCTCGTAAAAATCCAGCCCGTACTCCACCGCCTTCGCCTTGATCCGCGTCATGTGGTCAAGGAGCTCCGGCGAAAGGTCCGTGTTCGGCGTCGATGGCATACCCATCTCTATCGGCTTCCCCAACCCCCCAACCCCAACAACCACCCAAAACGAGACCCAAAACCCCGGATTCCTGAGGTCTCTCAAACGAACATGTCAGCCACGACGGTCCTTGGCGTAAACCCGCACCAAGAGAGCCGGCGTCTTTCCACACCAACGCCCGTATCAACGCGCCCCGTTGGCCTTGTTCCTCTCCAAAGCCCTCGCGAGCGACTTCTTGATCGCCGCCGCCGCCGCGTCAATCGCCACGTAGTACTCCGACGCCTGCTCCTCCACACGAATCGTGCTCCCGCCCGGCGGCGTCAGCACGATCGAACACTGCTTGTCCACACCGCCCTTGGGACCGTTCAAGTCCGTGAGACGGACGTCGATCGTGCACGTCGTGTCCTTGAGCCGCGCAATCGCAGCACCCACCTTGGTCATGATGTACTCGTTCTGTGCTTCGCTCGTCTTGATACTGCCGTCCAAAACCCTGATGTTCATAACAAGCCTTCCTTTCTCGATGAATTCAACGCAACTACGTCGGAACCGCGCGCATGTTCTGAAATCGCTCGCCACCCGAACGAAACCCACCTGTTCCATGACACGCCGCCCGCTATAATCAGCCCGCTTCCTGTTGGGGAGTAGCCGCCCGCCGGTGCGGGTAGGACGGGTCGTCAGCACGGGTGAATCGCTTCTCGTTCCACCCCGGCCCTTCCGCGGCAGTCGTCCGGTGCAGCTCCCAGAGCACGGACCACAGCCCTTGGCGAGACCAACTTTCTCCCGCGCCTCTTGTTGCGCACAGACGCCCCATGCGCGTCCCGGCCAAGGACATGCTCTTTCCATGCTCAACGAACTCCTCCTCCTGGCCGCCAACGCTCCCTCAAACCCCGCCGACCTCAAGGTCTGGGCCTACGTCGCCTTCGTCGGCCTCGTCATCCTCTTCCTCGCGCTCGACCTGGGTGTCTTCCACCGCGAAGCCCACGAAGTCCACATGAAAGAGGCAGTCACCTGGTCCGTGATCTGGCTCTCCTGCGGCCTGGCCTTCACCGGCTTCGTCTACCTCGCCTACGAAAAACACTGGCTCGGCCTCGGGCTCGACACCCCCATGTACAGCACCACCGAAGCCATCAAGGCCGGCGCACCCCTCATCGTGTCTGGCGAAGTCCAAGGACTCGAAGCCGCCAAGCAATACCTCGTCGGATACGTCGTCGAAAAATCTCTCGCGATGGACAACATCTTCGTCATCGCACTCATCTTCACCTTCTTCGCCGTTCCCGCAAAGTACCAGCACCGCGTCCTCTTCTGGGGAATCATCGGCGCACTCCTCATGCGCGGCGGCATGATCTTCCTCGGCGCAGGACTCATCCTCAAGTACCAGTGGATCCTCATCGTCTTCGGCGGGTTCCTCATCCTCACCGCCCTCAAAATGACCCTTATCAAGGGCAACGACGATGTCTCCCAGAACGTCGCCGTTCGCATCTGCAAAAAGTTCTTCCGTGTCACCGAGTTCTACGACGGGCAGAAGTTCTTCACCAAGCGGACCCTCAAGCCCACCTACACCATCGACACCAACGGCAAGGAAGTCATGGACCCCGCGCCCGCAGGCTCCCTCAGCCCCGCCTGGGCGATCACGCCCCTCTTCCTCGCCCTCATCCTCGTTGAAATCACCGACCTCGTCTTCGCCGTTGACTCCATCCCCGCCATCTTCGCCATCACCCCAGACCCATTCATCGTCTTCACCAGCAACATCTTCGCCATCCTCGGACTCCGCGCCCTCTACTTCTGCCTCGCCGCTCTCATCCAGAAGTTCCGCTTCCTCAAGCCCGCCCTCATCCTCATCCTCGCCTTCGTCGGCGTCAAACTCCTCCTCCTCAGCGTGCCCCCTTACCTCGACGTCATCGGCATGACCAAGTCCGACCCCATCAAAATCGACACGACCATCTCGCTCCTCGTCGTCGTCGGCACGCTCGCCATCGCAACCGTTCTCAGCGTGATGATCCCGACCAAGCCGAGCTCCGGCCCGCGCCCCTGAACTCAGCAGGCAACCAGCACGCCCCGAGAAACGCCCCATGCGCATCCGAGCCCTCGTTCACTCCGCACCCTTCAACAACGCCGTTATCGCCGTCATCCTCCTCAACGCCCTCCTCATCGGCCTGAGCACCTACCTCTCCGACCCTACCGCTCTCCGCGTCATCGCCGCCATCGAGACCGTCTGCGTCCTCATCTACATCGTCGAGATCGTCCTCCGGTTCATCGCCAGAGACTCAACCAAAGCCTTCTTCAAAGACGGCTGGAATATCTTCGATATCGTCATCGTCGTCGCCGCGCTCATCCCCGCCGCCAACGGCTTCGGACCCATCCTCCGCATTCTCCGCGTCTTCCGAGTCCTCCGACTCGTTAAAACCATCCCCGAACTCCGACTCATCGTCAGCGTCCTCCTCCGATCCGTCGCCAGCATGAAGTACGTCGGACTCCTCGCCGGCATCTTCTTCTACGTCTACGCCGTCATCGGCGTCAAACTCTTCGGCACCGAAGCCCACCCCATGCAGCCCTACTTCTCCTCCATCCACGAGGCCTGCTTCACACTCTTCCGCATCCTCACCGGCGACGACTGGACCCAGATGCGCTACGAACTCGCGCAAGCCGGACACCCCCTCGGAGCCTTCACCGCCTATCAGGTCTCCTGGATCGTCGTCGCGACCTTCCTCCTCGTGAATCTGATCGTCGGTGCCGTCATCAACAACTACCAGAAAGTCCAGGACATCGAAGAGCACCGCACCCTCGCGCCCGATACAAGCGAATCACGCCTCCGCGAACTCGTGCAGGAACTCGACGCCATCCTCAAGGTCCGCGATCAGCAGTCGCCCACCCGCGGCGCCTGATCACACAACGCTCGATCCTCGAGCTCGACCGCACCGCACACGGATCCCGTCCGCGAAGACCCTCGCACGCTCCGTGTATACTGAAGCACCTCGCCTCACACGCGCGAAAGTCCTTCCCCGAGAAAGGCCCACCCCATGACAACCAACCTCGAACTCATCCGCGCCATCTACGACGCCTTCGCCGCAGGCGACGTCCCCGGCGTGCTCGGTCGCATGAGCCCCGACATCGTCTGGAACGAGGCCGAGAACTTCCCCTACGCCGACGGCAACCCCTATATCGGCCCCGATGCCGTCGCCAAAGGCGTCTTCTTCCGCTGCGCCACCGAATGGAACAACTTCGCCGTCGTCGTCCATGAAATGATCGACGCCGGAAACACCATCGTCGTCCTCGGCCGATACACCGGCACCTACAAAGCCACAGGCCGCCCCCAAAACACCCAGATGGCCCACGTCTGGCGTGTCACCAACGGCAAAGCCGTCGGCTTCCAACAGTTCGCCGACACCCTCCACATCGCCCGCGTCATCGGCCACTAACCCCCGAAATCCGCACCGAGCGCTCCACGCCGGGTGCCATGACCATCCGGTTCCTCCGGCTGGTCATGGTTGGACGTTCGACCTCCACGACGCGCCGTTGATGCCCCCACCCAACCGGAACGACTCCTCATCGGACTTTGCGGCAAGCTCCACCAAGAGCCCCAGCCCCAACGGGGCTCAACAAGAAAGCCCAAACCGTCAGGCCTGGGTCACGCCCAAATCAGATCAACAAAGCCCCAACGGGGCGACACCTCTCCATCACGCAGCCGCGATCACAAAACCCCAACGCGTCGCCGGGTACCACGAGTTTCACCCACACCTCGGCCCCGAGCACGCCCGCGGGCCGGGCGCGGCGGGCCGGCGTGGACTCATCCACCAGCCGCAGTGGGTGCGTGAGCCGTTGCCCGCTCTCGACCAACGCCAGCGGGCGCGAGATCGAGGCGGGAGTGGGAATCGCGTATCATCCTCACATGAGATCAGCTCTTGCGATGCTTGCCGCGTGTGTGGTTGGATCCGGGTGCGGCTCCTCATCACCTCTCGGGCCCGCCGCTTTACGCGAGATCGCGCCGACATCGCCCGTCGTCACCGCCGAGGGGCGCGCGGTGATCGAGGGCAAGGTTCGCGAGCATCTCAAACTCCCCTCGGGTGCCGTGCTCGGCCCCGCCGAGTTCGCGCGCGTCACCGAGCTCGACCTCCGCGGCGAGGCCGTCACCGACGCCGGCATGGCCTGGCTGGCCGATCCCACCACGGGCTTCAAGGGACTGGCCACGCTGGCCCTGAGGGACACGAAGGTGACGGACGCGGGACTGAAGTTCCTTGCGCATGAGCGGACGGGCTTAAAAGGGCTGACGATACTCGAGATTCTGGAGATGGAAGTGACCGGGGTGGGAGTGACCGACGCCGGGGTGAAGGCGCTCGCGTCCGCCGACACCGGGCTGAACAATCTGACCTCGTTGTGGCTTTGGTGTGGGGGCGTGACCGACGCGGGAGTGAACGATTTGACGCGTGCGGGCACGGGCCTCAGAGGATTGACCAAACTCGACCTCCGCGGTTCGCTGGCGACGGACGCGGGGATAGTCGATCTTGCGAGAACCGGCACAGGCCTCATTGGGCTGACCGAGTTGTCCCTCGGCGGCGAGCGCGTGACGGACGCGGCGCTCCATGCCTTGGCACGCGCCGACACCGGCCTCAAGCACCTGACCGCTCTGGTCATGGTGAACACGCAGGTGACGGATGAGGGGTTGAAGAACATCGCGCGAGACGGGACGGGCCTGAAAGGGCTGACCCGGCTGATCATCCCCGCACCGCGGGTAACGGATGCGGGCTTGAGGGAACTGGCCCGGCCGGGGACAGGCCTGGCGCGGCTAACCTCGCTGACGATCGGCTGGGATGGGGTGACGGATGCGGGCCTGATGTCTCTCGCGCGGTCGGACACAGGCCTGAGCGAGCTCACCGACCTAGGCCTCTTGAGCAAAGGCGTGACGGATGCCGGGGTGAAAGACCTGGCACGTGCGGACACGGGTCTGAAGGGACTGACTTCGCTAAGCCTCCAACGCGCGTCGGTGACGGAAGCGGGGGTTGCGATTGCGGAGGCCCGCTGGCCGGGGATCACCATTGTCCGCTAAGCCGCCACCGTCGCCCCTCATGCTGCCGGGTGCCACGACCATCCGGTTCCTCCGGATGGTCGTGGTTGGACGTTCGACCTCCACCACTCGCCCTCCACCACTCGCCCTCCACGACGCGCCGTTGATGCCGCCACCCAACCGGAACGACTCCTCGTCGGATTTTGCGGCGAGCTCCACCAAGAGCCCCAGCCCCAACAGGGCGACACCTCTCCATCACGCAGCCGCGATCACAAAACACCAACGCGCCGCCCTCAGCCATCTACACACTCGTCGAAAACACAAGGAAGCTCACCACCACAGCACCCCACGAACACACCGCCAGCCCTGCGCGAGCGGATACCGAAAGCCGCCGAATCGACCGACCCTTCCGTAGCATGACGAGAGTCGCCACCAGAAAGAACACAAGCCCGATCACAACGATCGCCACAAAATCTTCGGGAACCGTGTCGCGCCGCGCGACAAATACAAACAACGCATACGCCGTCAACAACCCATTGAACCCAAGGCCGCACGCCGCACCGATCAACGCGGTCAACCACAATCGGTTCTTCGGCTCCGCAAGCCCCACACGCAACGACAACTCCTGCTGACACTCCGGACACACGCCCGCCCGCAACCCGCGCAAGTTGTACCCGCACCCCGGACACTCCACATCCCGATTGCTCACGAACGAAATCAGATCGAGAGTCGCAAGGCTGTCCAGTCCCTCACCCGCAGAAACATCCGAGTCGACTCTTTCGTTCCCGCTCATGCCTTTCCCTTCCCCGTCGCGATCTTCACCGATGTGATCTTCGGGTCCGCCGCGCGCAGCGCAGCCAACCCCCCGCCCCGCAGCCATCGATCCACCTGAAACCGCGCCGCCACGGATCCCACCACGAGCATCAAGACCCCCCCACCACTCTTCTGCGCCGTCGCCAAACGCGCCACCAATGGCGGCGCAACCGCCGACCACGCTTCAATCGCATCCACCGCCCGCCGCGCCACCGACCGCAGCGCCGTCATCTCCCGCCGCACAAGATCCCCCACCGCTCCCGCTCCAGGCGGCAACGAACGGCTCTGCCGCAACACCGCCAGCCGAGATTCCGTCGTCCGTTGCCTCATCGCCACTCCCACGCCTTTCCACCCAAGTATGATCGCCCACTTATGGGCACGCCCGTCACACTCAAAGGCCTCACCAAAACATACCCCGCCGCCCGCGGCAACGCGCCCCTCCGCGTCGTCGACAACGTCTCCCTCGAAATCGCCGGCGGCGAAATGTTCTTCCTCCTCGGCCCCTCCGGCTGCGGAAAGACCACCCTCCTCCGAAT
The DNA here is from genome assembly GCA_943369765.1 of Phycisphaera mikurensis NBRC 102666. Taxonomy (GTDB): domain Bacteria; phylum Planctomycetota; class Phycisphaerae; order Phycisphaerales; family UBA1924; genus UBA2396. The sequence continues at coordinate 104,755 of CALROI020000001.1, forward strand.
GATCGCCGGCTTCATCGAGCCTGACTCTGGTAGTGTTTTGTTTGGTTCCAAAGACGTCACCTACACACCCGCACAAAACCGTAACACCGGCATGGTCTTCCAGTCGTACGCGACCTGGCCGCACATGACCGTCAAGGGCAATGTGGCCTTCGGCCTCGAAACCCGAAAGCTCCCCGCCGCCCAAGTCGCCTCGCGCGTGAACGAAGCCCTCGAGATGGTCCAGATGCAACATCTCGCCGATCGAAAGCCCACCCAGCTCTCGGGCGGCCAGCAACAACGCGTCGCCCTCGCCCGCGCCATCGCGGTCCGGCCCGACGTTCTGCTTCTCGATGAACCTCTCTCAAACCTCGACGCCAAGTTGCGCGTGGAACTGCGCACCGAGATAAGAAAGGCGTGCAAGGCGGAAGGCATCACCGCCATCTACGTCACCCACGACCAGCGAGAAGCCATGAGCATCGGCGACCGCATCGCCCTCATGAAATCGGGCCGAATCGAACAGATTGGCTCCCCCACCGACCTCTATCTCAGGCCCGCCTCCGTCTTTGCGGCCGATTTCATGGGCGAAACCAACCTTTTCCACGGCACGGTCCGCTCCGTCCAAGGCAATACCTGTGAAGTCGAGACCCCTATCGGCCTCCTTCGTGGCCACGGCTCGGGCGCACCCGGCTCCAAAGCGGCGGTCATCATCCGCCCCGAGGCCGTTCGCTTCAAGAGCACGACTCCAAGATTGGACCAAAACGTCATTCCAAACCTGACGACACAGGGCGAACTCTCCTTCCTCGGGGAGGTCTGGCACCTGTCCTTCGTCACGGGGACCACTTCGATTCGCATGACCGGCCTGGGCGCTCCACCCGAGTCGCTCCTGGTATCCGGCCGCCCCGAGTCACTCTCCATCGAGTTTGACATCATGTCCACGCGCGTGATTCCGGAGTAATGACCTGACGTCGACCGAGAATGTGCTAGAGTGTTCCACGAGGAACGAACAGGAGCACCTTCATGTCGACCAATGTTCCACGAGGAACGAATTCTGAACCCAAGCCTCAGCCGGGGAGCAAGCGACTCGGTCGTGGTCTCGCCCAATTGCTCGCCGGGCCACTCTCCCCGCCCGAAGCGGCCATTCGAGTCGCCATGGCCGAAGAGCCGCCCCGCACCGAGGTCAATTCGGCATCGCCGGCCGGGGCTTCGAGTGGTGGGGGAGGGATGATCAGCTTGGATGTCACAAAGATCTCTCCTGGAAAGTACCAGCCGCGAAAGAGCTTTGAAGAGGGCTCTTTGGCCGGACTGGCGGAGTCGATCGGGCATTCCGGCGTGATGCAGCCGATTGTGGTGCGACCTGTCGGGTCGGGCGCTTATGAGATTGTGGCCGGCGAGCGCCGGTGGCGGGCTGCGGTTACGGCCGGCTTGAAGGAAATCCCGGCGGTGGTTCGTACGTTATCGGACCTTGAGTCGGCGGAGTGGTCGGTGACGGAGAATCTGCAGCGTGAGGATCTCAATGCGATGGAGAAGGGGTGGTCGCTCAAGGGGCTTTTGCAGACGTTTTCGCTCACGCAGGAGCAGGTCGCCAAGCGGCTGGGGATCGATCGGTCGAGCGTCGCGAATTTGATTCGGCTTACGGAGCTTGAGCCGGAGATCGCGGACCTCATCGTGTCGGGAAAGCTCACGGGCGGGCACGGGAAGGCGTTGCTCGTGATGCGGTCGAGCGACGATCGTGTGCGGCTTGCTCGGCAGGCGGCGACGGAGCAGTGGTCGGTGCGGCAGACGGAGACGACCGCGAAACGCCTCAGCATTCCGGCGACCTTGCGAACGGATCGGCCCGAGACGAATGCGCATCATGCGGTGTTGACCGACCTCGAACGGCAGTTGGGTCAGTACTTGGGAACAAAGGTGATCATCCGCGCGGGAAGCGGTGGGGGGAGCGGGGCGACACGGGGCACGCTGCAGATCGAGTACTACGGGCTGGATCACTTTGACGGGCTGCTGAGGAAGATGGGATTTGATCGCGGCTGAGCAACACTTCCTGCTTTGGTGGGCAGGTTTGCCTTTGTTGTTTGAACGAATATTATGGGGAAGGGGAGGGCTTGTTGGCACACCCTTGTGAGAGGCTTCCCCATGGCTCGAAAATCTGCGGCATCCAAAGCAACCCCCAAAACGTCCTCTTTGGTCGGACTTTCCACGGAGGAACTCAGTCGCGAGTTGCAGAAGCGGCAGCGGGCGTTGCCGGGGCTTTACACCAAGCTGGCGAAGGCTGAGGCGAAGGTCAAGCGGATCATGACGGCGATTCAGTCGCTGGGCGGGGGCGTTGATCGTGCCGTCGCGGCGTCGGGCCGTCGCAAGGGCTCGGTGGTGGGGCGGAAGCGGCCGAAGAACGACATGAATTTGGTCGAGTCGCTTGCGAAGGTGCTCAAGGGCAAGACGATGGGCGTGACCGAGGTGACGCAGGCTGTGCAGGTGGCGGGGTACAAGACCTCAGCCGCGAACTTCCGCACGATCGTGAACCAGGCTCTCATCCGCAGCGAGGCGTTCAAAAAGGTTTCGCGCGGGCAGTACACGGCGAAGTGATGGTGGGGGAGGGGGCTCGTCTAGGCACCAGCGTGAGCGACGCGAGTTGTTCGTTGGTCGCGATACGGTGGGTCGCCCCGATGGGGCTTTGGGAGTTTGATTGCAGTGAGCCCGGGCCTGACGGCCTGGGTTTTTTGTTGGGTGCTGTTGGAGCGGAGTGTCATCGGTCGAATGTGATGTTGAAGCCGATGAGGATTGGTCGTGGTCGGTGACGGGATCGACGGGGCTTGGAGGTTGAGAGCCCATCCACGCGCTCAATGTGCAGCGCGGCGGGGATCAACGCTTTTTTCTTGACGAGCGACCATTCACGATGCGCCGAAGCGGCGGATCGTGGCACCCCCGCTTTCTGTTCCACCACGCCCACGTCAGTGAACGGAGCCCCGCCGAGGCCTCGAAGACCGGAAGGCGGTCGTGCCACCCGCCGGTTGTTCGGATGTTCCAAATCATAATGAGGGAAAGTTACGCGGCCAAAACACCGTGAGTGTTTTATATAGTATTGCGCATCTATCGCGATGCTCCACAGAATTCGAACGAGGGAAACGATTTGGAGGAGGCCTCAACATGCTCGATCTCTCGAAGTCCGTCCCGTACACACTTTTGACGTCGGTAGCCATGTTCCAGAGCTTGGTACTCCCCGCCATCAGCATGGCTCAGGTTGCCGCTGAGTTCCACGGCGGTTCCAACAACGTCGCGTTCAGAATAGGGCTGGATCGGCCCAGCGACGGGCTGCCTAACAACGCGTTTGGCCAGACATTTCTTTCGCACGCCACCGGCTCGCTCACCACACTTGCCATTGGCCTGAATGCCTACCCGAGCAATCCGCTCGACGTCACGATGACGATTTGGACAACCAACGCACAAAACGTCGTGTCGCAGCGTGGGAGCGCAACCCAGACTTCCGCTGTGGTGTACGCCCTTGGGGGTTGGAGTCAGGGGCGGCCCACCGTCTTTGACTTCACAAGCTTGAACATCGAGATCGTCGAAGGCACCACGTATGCCTGGACGCTCACGGTCAGCCAAGGCACCATCGACGACGGCTCGCCGAATTCGCATAACCCCTTTGATATCTACGGGGTTGACGAGCACGGCGGGTACAACGAAGGGAACGTCCTCACTTCAGGCGACGGCGTGGGCGGTCCTTGGCACCGCGGATACCCGGAGCACAGCATCAATTTTCAAGCCAACTACACGGTTCCGGCCGCACCGAGCCTCACGGTTCTTGCGTTCGCCGGGCTCGCCGGTCTGCGTCGTCGCCGCTGAGATGGGGATGGAAAGGCAACCCGCTCGCTGACGCTCGGGGCTCGTCAATGCAAAGCCCCACGCTTGCGCGTGGGGCTCGTTGGTGATTCTTGAATTGCTCGGCTTAGTAGGCGACGGGGTAGGGGGTGAGGCGGCTGGGGCGCTCAAGGAGGAGGGCTCGGAGGAGGTCGGAGTTGGCCATGAGCAGGTTCTGGTCGAACGTCACGCCGTAGATCCGGTTGTCGAGATCGACGCGGGTCTGGTTGAGGGTCTGCTCGACCGGTGTGGGGTTGAGGCGGATGGCGTCGATGTTCTCGCCCTGGAGGTTGTCGGTGCCGCCGCAGGCTCCGAGGAGCGCGGTGGCGGCGAGGGCGACGACGGTGAGGGCGAGACGGGCTGACCGGTTGGACATAAAGACTCCTTGCGCCTCCCAGTGGCGGGAGGAGAGTTGTACCGTGGATCGGGCGTCACGTCAACCGGGCATGAAAGGGAGTCATGCAGGAAGCGTGAGGCCGGGCCTGCCGATCGGGGTTTGTTCCCCATCCGTGGCGTCGGGGGACGGCGGCGATGTGGATTCGCGGGTGATGGCGGCGGGGTTCCCGAGAATTGCCAAGAGTGACAACAAATGGCGGGTGGGGTGTCAAAGCGGCACTTGGGGATGAGGGGGTGTGGGGGTGGGAGGGTGAGGGGATGCTTGTGGGCGGCACGGGGGTTGCATTGAAGTGGACGGGGTGGGCTGGGCGGAGGTCATGCAATGCGTATGGACAAGTTCACAACGGCGGCACAGCAGGTTTTGTCATCGGCTCAGACCTTGGCGGCGGGACGGTCGCATGCGGAGGTGGGGGGGCTGCACGTTTTGCTGGCGTTGACGGAGGAGGAGGGTGGGGCGGCCGCGCTGGTTCTGGCGCGGGTTGGTGTTGCGCTTGGGGGGCTGAGGGCGGGGGTGGAGCGGGAGCTTGGCAAGCTGCCGACGGTGAGCGGGGGGGCGGGACAGGGCGGACGGCTGCTGGTTGAGATTTTGGGGAAGGCTGAGGCGGAAGCCAAGCGTCTTGGGGATGAGTATGTCAGCACGGAACACTTGCTGCTGGCGGTGAGTGAGGCGGACGGAGCGGTCAAGGGTTTGCTTGGGACGGCGGGAAGGGCGAAGCTGATCGAGACGATCAAGCAGGTTCGAAAGGAGTCGGGCGTGACGAACATCAATGACCAGCACGGCGAGGGGAACTTTGACGCGCTGAACAAGTACGCGATCGACCTGACCGAGCGGGCGCAGAGCGGGAAGCTTGATCCGGTGATCGGGCGGGATGAGGAGATCCGGCGGTGCGTGCAGGTTCTGGGGCGGCGGACGAAGAACAACCCGGTGTTGATCGGAGAGCCGGGCGTCGGGAAGACGGCGATCGCGGAGGGTCTTGCGCAGCGGATCGTGGCGGGGGATTGCCCGGAGAGCATGCGAGGCGTGAAGATCATGGCGCTGGATGTCGGGCGGTTGCTCGCGGGGGCGAAGTTTCGCGGAGAGTTTGAGGATCGGCTCAAAGCGGTCTTGCGCGAGGCACAGGCGGCTGCGGGGCGGGTGATCCTGTTCATTGATGAGCTTCACACGATCATCGGGGCGGGTGCGGCGGAGGGCGCGGTGTCGGCGGGGAACTTGCTGAAGCCTGCTCTTGCTCGCGGGGAGCTTCGGTGCGTGGGGGCGACGACGCTTGACGAGTATCGCAAGCATGTGGAGAAGGATGCGGCGTTTGAGAGGCGGTTTCAGCCGATTTATGTGGATCAGCCGAGCGTGGAGGCGACGGTGGCGATTCTGCGCGGGCTCAAGCCTCGGTATGAGTCGCACCACGGGGTGCGGATTCAGGATGGGGCGATCTTGGCGGCGGCGAACCTGAGCCAGCGGTACATCGCGGATCGGTTCTTGCCGGACAAGGCGATTGATCTGATGGATGAGGCGGCGAGTCGGCTGGCGATTGAGATCAGCAGCGTGCCGGAGGAGATCGATCGGCTGATCCGTCGGAAGACGCAGTTGGAATTGACGCTCAATCAGTTGAAGATGGAGAGTGGCGGGGAGATCGGGAAGCAGGTGGGTGTGGTGAGGGAGGAGTTGCAAGATGTTGAGAAAGAACTCCAAGAACTACGGACGCAGTGGGAGCTTGAGAAGGCGGGACTCGGGGACGAGGGGAAGATCCGGAAGGAGTATGACCAGCGGAAGGCGGCGTTCGAGCAGCGAATGGCGTCGATCCAGGATCGGTCGCGGCGTGGGGATCGAGTACCGGAGAGCGAGTTTCTCGGGATGGCGGAGGAGGACACGGCACTGAAGGCGATGAAGGCGCGGCTTGAGACGACGGAGAAGCCTGGTTCGTCGAAGCGGGCTGCGGTGGCGACGAAGAAGCAGCTGCTCAAGCGCGAGGTGGATGCGGAGGAGATCGCGGAGGTGGTGTCGCGGTGGACAGGGATTCCGGTAAGCAAGCTGGTGGAAGGTGAGCGGGAGAAGCTGCTGCGGATGGAGGACGGGCTGCGTGGGCGCGTGGTGGGGCAGGATCATGCGCTGACGGCGGTCTCGAACGCGGTGCGGCGGTCGCGGGCGGGGCTTGGGGATCCCAAGCGGCCGATCGGATCGTTTCTGTTTCTGGGGCCGACGGGTGTCGGGAAGACCGAGGCGTGCAAGGCACTGGCGGAGTTCTTGTTTGACACCGAGGACGCGGTGGTGCGGATCGACATGAGCGAATACGGAGAGAAGCACGCGGTGGCGCGGCTTTTGGGCGCGCCTCCGGGGTATGTGGGGTTTGAAGAGGGCGGGCAGTTGACGGAGGCGGTGCGGCGGCGGCCTTACAGCGTGGTGCTGCTCGATGAGATCGAGAAGGCGCACCCGGAGGTGTTCAACGTGCTGCTGCAGGTGCTGGACGATGGAAGGCTGACGGACGGGCAGGGGCGGACGGTGGATTTCAAGAACACGATCATCGTGATGACGAGCAATTTCGGGAGTCCGCAGATTCAGGAGCTGACGGCGAAGGGAGCGGAGGACTGGGAGATCGAGGCGTGCGTGCGGGAGTTGTTGCGGCGTGGGCCGGCACGGATGGCGATGGAGGAGTTGGGAAAGGCGACGGGGATGACGCCGAAGGTGGTGGAGGTGCTGTCGAACTTCCAGGGCGGCGGGTTCTTGCGGCCTGAGGTGCTCAACCGGATCGACGAGACGGTGGTGTTCCACCAGCTCAAGCGTGAGGACATGGGTCGGATCGCGGAGATTCAGCTTGGGCGGGTTGCGGCACGTCTTGCGGAACGCGGGATGGTGCTTGAGGTGTCGGCGGAGGCGAGGGCGCAGCTGGCGGTAGAGGGTTGGGATCCGGCGTACGGGGCGCGGCCTTTGAAGCGGACGATTCAGGAGCGGGTGGAGAACGCGCTGGCGGAGCGGGTACTTCGTGGGGAGTTTGGCGACGGGGATCGGGTGCTGGTCGGGTGGGATGGGGGGCAGTTCGTGTTCTCGCGCGGGTGAAGATTGACCGTGGCTTTGCCGGATCTGAACGACAGGGCCGCGTGCTGGCTGTATTTTTTGGCATGAACAGGTCTCTGTCGTTGTCTTGTGCGTTGTTGTGCGCGGGGATCGCGTGGGCGGAACCGGTGACGGTGACGGTTCGTCCTTCGCGGGACGCGACGTTGTACCAGTCGGGCTTTGGCGGAGTGGCCAACGGCGCTGGGCAGCATTTGTTCGCGGGCGTGACGATCCGTGAGGGGTCGATCCGTCGCGGGCTGCTTTTGTTTGATGTTGGGGCGGTGGTGCCTGCGGGATCGCGTGTGGTATGGGCGACTCTGACGATGAACATGTCGCGGTCGCTTCGGGACCAGACTTCGCTGGTGACTTTGCATCCGGTGTTGCGGACCTGGAGCGAGGGGCCTTCGGATCCGGAGGGCGAGGAGGGTGCGGGCGCGGACGCGATTGCGGGCGACTGCACGTGGCTTCACTCGAACGCGCCGGGGGAGAGATGGGCTTTGGCGGGCGGTGACTTTGGTGGGTCGTTTGTGGGGATCGATGTCAACAATCCCGGGATGTATGAGTGGCCGACGAATGCGGCGTTTGTGGCGCTGGTGCAGGGGTGGGTGAATCGGCCGGCGGGGAATTTCGGGATACTGCTGAAGGGGAACGAGGGTGCGAGCGGGAACGCGAAGCGGTTTGATTCACGAGAGCATCCTGACGTGACGTTTCGGCCGGTGTTGACTGTGGCATACGAGTGTTCGGCGGATTTCAATGGGGATGGGTTCGTCGATTTCTTTGATTATGGCGCTTACGTGGAGTGCTTTGAGGGCGGGGTGTGTTTGGGTGGGCGGGACGCGGACTTCAACCGGGACGGGTTTGTGGACTTCTTTGATTATGCGGGGTTTGTGGAGGTCTTCGAAACCGGTTGTTAGGGGTCCTCGTATCATGAGGCATGATGCTCACCAATGCCCGCGGGGCGGATCGTGGCTTTACGTTGATTGAGTTGCTCGTGGTGATTGCGATCATCGGGGTGTTGATCGGTCTTTTGTTGCCGGCGTTGGGTTCGGCGCGGCGGGCGGGGCGGCAGACGGTGTGTCTGGCGAACATGAAGAATCTCGGGGCTGGGTGGGCGATGTACGCGGACGCGAACCGGGACGTGCTGGTGGCGCACCGAGCGCCGGATATGGGCGGCGGGGTTGGGAATCCGGCGAATTGGCACGAGGTGGGGAACGGGATGAAGTTCCGGCCGACGTGGATCGCGCGGCTGGGTCAGTATGTCGGGGTGTACGCGTTTGTCGAGCCCAAGACGGACAACGGGCGGCAGGACTTTGACAGCAAGGTGTATGTGTGCCCTGAGTCGAGTGAGCGCGTGGACGAGCGGAACGCGTCGTACGGGTACAACTATCAGTTTCTCGGGAACAGTCGGATGACGAACGGGCGGAGTCACAATTGGCCGGTGAAGATGAGCCGGGTGACGGTGCCCGCGGGGACGGTGGTGGCGGGGGACTCGATGGGAAGTGCGGCGGGCGCGGCGCGGGCGAGTCGGACGCCGTATGAGAATGACGGTCGGGCGGAGAATTCGTTCGGAAATGAGGGGTACATCATTGATCCGCCGCGGCTGAACAGCCAGGGCGACATCGCGAACGGTTTGCGGAGCGGGATGGACGATCGGCACGGGGCGCGTGGGTGGAATAGCGGGCGGGCGGTGGCGTTGTACGCGGATGGGCACGCGGACATCAAGTCGCTGCTGGACTATGGGTATCGGTTCGAGAACGACGGGAGTGTGGCGCTGTACGGGAGCGCGGGGTCGTATGGGGATGCAAACAACTCGCTGTTCGGGGGGACGGGTGCGGACGAAGACGCGCCGGCTCTGCCTTGAGGGAAGAGAAGCAAAGGCACATCTGAGGATTCGAGGACTCGTCCTCCGCGTGGCGATTGGAACGCCACTCAAAACGCCGTCGGGCCTCGTCCGAGACCCGTCATGGGTGCGGCGCGAGGCCCGGCGACGATGAAACCCTTCGGAAAGCGGTTCGCAGGCGAACCGGGTGTTTAGCGGCGGCGGCGACCGATGCAGAGGATGCCCAGGCCGGCGAGGACCGCGGTGCCGGGAGTGGGGATCGAGAAGCCCATGATGAGCTGGTCCTGCGAGCGATCGCTGCGGAGACCGACGAGATTGGGAAGCCCTTCGTTGGAAGAGGCGACAGCGGCAAAGAGAGCGGCGAGGTGGTTGTTGATGGTGGCACTCAGAGCGTTGCCGTCGGTCTTTGTCGCGCTGAAGTTGCCAGCGGTGATGCTGAGGCTGCCCATGGTGCCGTCGAAGTCGGTGACGACTTCCCAGACGGCCAACTGGAAGGCGGCGGCGAGACTGGACGAGGCGTTGCTGTCGAGTGCGGCGGAACCCGAAGCGGAGTAGATGCAGCGGAGGGCGTCGGCCTTGATGCTGCCCATGGGCAGCGTGTCGGAGACGAGCTCGGGATCGACGACCTCGTACGGGGTGAACGAGGAGGAGACTGTCTCGTAGAAGTCGGCACAGAAGGTGCGGTGGTCGCCGTTGAGGGCGGCCTCGGCGCCGACGCCGTTGGCGATGCGGTGGCGGAGTTGGCCGGCGAAGACGTTGCGAGTGTTGCCGAAATGCGTCGCCCTGGCGTTGGAGCCCTCGCCCGTGCCGAGGAACTTCATGTCAACGAAACCGGCGTTGGCGGAAGCGGCGACGGCGGCGGTGGCGATGGCGGCGGCGATGGTTTTCATTTTCGATGGTCCTTCATCTTGGTTGTGGCCCCGATCCATCGGGGCGGTCTGCGTACACCATGCCGCACGATCGGGGACAAAGCCAGCGGAAGAGCCCGTGCGGGGGTGCGGGCGGGCACGGGAAAGGGGGGATGCGGTGTGCAAGGGCTGACGGTTGGGGTTTTGGGACAAACAAACACGTTCGGGGGCTCTCCAAAGCCCTTTCCGGACGGTTCAACGTCGTATAAAGTGCGTTCTGCAAGTCTCGTGGAGAGGCCGTTGCTCATCAGATTGATAGCGAACCGACATGCCCGAAGCCCCTGCCAAACCCGTGCCCGTTCTGCCTCGCGAGAAGCAGTTTGTGCATTTGCATCTGCACACGGAGTACTCGCTGCTGGACGGCGGGAATCGTGTGGACAAGCTGGTCGCCCGCGTGGCGGAGCTTGGGATGACGGCGGTAGCGGTGACAGATCACGGGAACGTGTTCGGGGCGGCGTCGGTGTATGCGGCGTGCAAGGAGAAGGGGATCAAGCCGATCCTGGGGTGCGAGGCGTATGTGACGCCGCCGGGCAAGCCGCGGACGGACCGGACGTACACGGGGGGCGGCGAGGGTGGGTATCACCTGGTGCTGCTGTGCGAGAACAACGCGGGGTGGCAGAATCTTCTGGTGCTCGCGAGCGAGGCGTATCTGACTGGGTTTTACTACAAGCCTCGGATCGACCGGGAGCTCTTGGAGAAGCACAGCGACGGGCTGATCGCGATCAACGGGCACTTGGGGAGCGAGATCGGCGAGCACCTGCTGGACTTTGAGCGCACGGGGGACCGGAAGTTCTGGCTGCTCGCGGTGGAATCGGCAGAGTGGCACAAGAAAACGCTCCCTGGGCGGTTCTACATTGAGTTGCAGCACCATATCAAAGAGCAGAACTCGATCAACAAGCACTTGATCAAGTTGGCGGGTGATCTCGATCTGCCGCTGGTGTGCGACAACGACTCGCACTTCCTGCGTGCGGAGGATCATGACGCGCACGACACGCTGGTGTGCATCTCGACGGCGAAGAGCAAGTTTGACGAACAGCGGATGAAGTATCCGGAAGCGTTGTACGTCAAGAGCCCGCAGGAAATGCGGGAGTTGTTCGAGGGGATGTACGGGGACGTGGGCAAGCGGGCGTGCGACGCGACGGTGGAGATCGCGGAGCGGTGCAACGTCGAACTGCCGATGGGGAAGAACAATTCGCCGATGGTGCGGATCGTGCTGCCGACGGTGGCTTCGCTGCCGAAGCATGATGACGCGGAGTTTGGCGGGGACCTGACGGCGTGGTACACGGCGTATTGCGCGCGGTTCAATGTGGAGCCGTTTGATCACACGCCGACAGCGGAGGAGATCGCGGCGTCGAAGGTGGACTGCGACAAGGCTCTGCGAATGTTGGCGGAGGCGGGGTTTGTGTGGCGGTATGGGGCGGAGGCGAACGGGGGTTCTGCGAACACCGAGCGGTGGACTCGGCTTGAGCGCGAGCTGAAGATCCTCGCGGACAAGAATATTTCGGCATACTTCCTCATCGTCTGGGACTTTGTGAACTGGGGACGGCAACGGGGGATCCCGGCCAACGCTCGTGGATCGGGCGTGGGGACGATGGTGGGGTATGTGTTGGGACTTTCAAACGCGTGCCCGGTGGAGTATGGGCTGCTGTTCGAGCGATTCACGGACCCGGACCGGAGCGAGTATCCGGATATCGATATCGACTTGTGCCAGGACGGGCGTGGCGATGTCATCAACCACGTGCGCGTGAAGTACGGGCATGTGGCGCAGATCATCACGTTTGGGACGATGAAGGCGCGGGCGGCGATCCGGGATGTGGCGCGGGTGCTGGAGGTTTCGCTGCCGGTGGCGGACCGGATCGCGAAATTGATCCCCGAGACGCTCAACATCACGCTCGAGGAATCGCTCGAGCAGGAGCCCGAGCTGCAGGGGGTGTACGACGGGCTTCGGGCGAACCTGGAGCGGGTGAACGCGAACCTGCCGGTGGAGCAGCACATCACGGCGGAGCGGGCGCGGGCGCTGCTTGACCAGGCGATGACGCTCGAAGGGCAAGTGCGGCATGCGGGGGTGCACGCGGCGGGGGTGATTGTCGCGACGCGGCCTTTGCAGGAGATCGTGCCGCTGTATCGACAGACGGGGAGTGAAGAGAACGAGATTGTCACGCAGTGGGACGGGCCGACGTGCGAGAAGATGGGCCTCTTGAAGATGGACTTCCTGGGGCTGCGGACGCTGTCGGTGGTGGAGCGGGCGAAGAAACTGATTCGGACCGGGCTGACGGACGAGGCGATTCATGAGGCGGTTGGGAGGCGGAAAGGGGACGGGAAGCCGCACCCGCTGGATCTGGATCGGCTCGTGTACGACGACCAGGCGGTGTTCGAGATGTTCCGGCGCGGGGACACGACGGGCGTGTTTCAGTTTGAATCAGAGGGGATGCGGCGTCTTCTGCGGGATATGAAGCCGGACCGGCTCGAGGACCTGATCGCGGCGAACGCGTTGTTCCGTCCGGGCCCGATGGATCTGATCCCCGACTACAACGCACGCAAGCACGGGAAGCAGGAGGTGCCGAAGGTTCACGAGATCGTGGATCGGTACACCGGCGAGACGTACGGCGTGATGGTGTATCAGGAGCAGGTCATGCAGATCGTGCACGGCCTGGGCGGGATCAAGCTGCGTGATGCGTACACGCTCATCAAGAACATCTCGAAGAAGAAGCACGACAAGATCGAGAAGGAACGCCCGAAGTTTGTCGAAGGGTCGCAGAAGCAGGGCCTGAGCAAGCAGCAGGCGGAGGAGTTGTTCGAGCTCATCCTGAAGTTCGCGGGGTACGGGTTTAACAAGAGCCATTCGACGGGGTACGCGATCGTGGCGTATCAGACGGCGTATCTGAAGACGTACTTCCCGAGCCAGTACATGGCGGCGTTCCTGACGTACGAGAGCCAGGCGAACAAGGTGAGCGAGTGGATCCCGTATCTTGAGGATGCGCGGAAGTGCTTCTTTGTGGATCCGGGGACGGGGAAGGTGCTCAAGAGCGGGATTGAGATCAAGCCGCCGGATGTGAACTTGTCTGACGCTGATTTTTCGGTGGTGTACGACGAGACGGATCCGCCGTTGGCGGAGCGAAGGGCGCATCACGGGCACATGCGGTTCGGGCTTGGCGGGGTGAAGGGCGCGGGGGACAAGGCCATTCGGGCGATCATTTCGGAGCGGCAGGGGGACGAGGCGGCGGGGCGGGCGGCCGCGCCGACCAAGCACTTCACGTCGCTGTTTGATTTCTGTGATCGGGTGATGTCGCGCGGTCAGGGCGTGATGAACAAGGCGACTCTTGAGTCGCTCATCAAGTGTGGGGCGTGCGACTCGCTGCACGGGAAGGCCAACCGGTCGGCGATGATCGCGTCGATCGAGCAGGCGATGCAGGCGGCCCAGAAAATCGCCGCGGACAAGGCGAGCGGTCAGTCGGTGCTCTTCGGATTTTCAGAGCCCGCAGCGCAAGCAAGGGGGAACGGAGCGGGCGCCCCCGGCTCCACGGGCCTTCAGAAATCCACCCCCTGGCCTGAGGCTGAAGCCCTCAAGTTCGAGAAGGATGTGCTCGGGTTCTATGTGAGTAGTCATCCGCTCGATCAGTGGAAGCACTGGACGAGCGTCTTCGCGACGGGCACAACGCAGAGCATCAAGACAACGGCGCAGGACGGTCGGGTGGTGATGGCGGGGACGGTGAACGCGACGCGGATCATCGTCGCCAAGAGCGGACGGTCGGCGGGCCAGAAGATGGCGGCGGTGACGATCGAGGACCCCTCGGGTGTGGCGGAATGCTTCATGTTCACGGACCCGTACATCAAGTACGGTCACCTGTGCGAGATCGATAAGGCGGTGTTTGTGCTGGGGCGGGTGGATCACAAGCGCGGGGAGCCGCAGCTTTTGATCGAGAAGATCACGCCGATTGATTGTGTGCCTCTCATGCCGGGGCGGTTGCAATTGATCGTGGACGAGACGAAGCTGAACGGGTCGTCGGAAGCTGCGATCGATCGGATCGGGGAGTTGCTGGCGTCAAATCTGCAGCCGACGACGGTGGTGACTCGGGTGAACAGCCCGGCGTCGATGGCGGCGGCGCTCGCGACGACGCCGAACACTCGGGCGAGCGGTGGTGCGAATGGCGGGGGCGCGGCGGTGGCGGAGCGGCGTGCGGCGGCGGCGGATCCGACGACGATGTTCCCGGTGGAACTGGTGATCGCCACGGAGGATCAGGCTGCGGTGCTCGCGCTGCCGAACTCGTTGAAGCAGCCGCTTGGTCCGACGCTGATCGCGGATCTCGCGGAGCTTTTGGGTGCGGGGAAGGTGCGGATCATGGGCGGCGTGGCGATTGAGAAGACGCAGGAGAGGCCGCGGTGGAGTGGGCGGAAGGAAGAGTGAGGGTCAGCGCGTGACGCCGGCTTCACGAAGAACTTCGCCGTAGGCCTTGGCGGCGACGCTGATGGTGAATTTTTCTTCGAGTGTTCGGCGGGCGTTGAGTCCCATGACGCGGCACGCCTCGCGGTCGGCCATCATCTCGCGGAGGATTTTGACGAGGCTGTCGGCGTCCCCGATCTCGCTCCATCGACCGACGTGGTTGCTCTCGACGATCGTTCGCATTTCCGACCACGATTCGGAGAGGGCGACGATGGGGCGTGCGACGGCCATGGCTGAATAGAGCTTGCTGGGGAAGCTGATGCCCTCGATGCCCTTGGCGATGGTGACAAGCTGGGCGTCGGAAGCGGAGAGAGAGTCGGAGAGACCTTCGTAGGGCTGGTAGGGCAGCAGGAGCGTGTTGGTGAGTCCTCGCCGCTTGATCTCCTCGGCGATCCAGCCCTTACGGCCGCCCGAGCCCACGAGCACGAGCCTGAAGTTCTCGTTGCGCAGTCGGTCGGCGGCTTCCATCACGGTCTCGAACTCGTAGTAGAGCCCGAGGTTTCCGGAGTACATCAGGGTGAAGGGTTCGACCAGGCCATGCTGCTTGGCGAAGTCGCTGTCCACTTTGGCTTTGGGCGTCAGTTCCTTGGGGTCCGCCCAGTTGTGGATGACGTGAACCCGCTCGGGGGCGACGCCGTAGGTATCGCACACGAGGGTCTTGGCGGCCTCGCAGAGGACGATGGTCTGCTGGGCGCGCTTGTACATGAGCCGGTTGATGCGGTGCCAGAGTCGCTCGACGAGGCTTCCGGCGCGGACCTTGCCGACCCAGACGCCCACCTGCGGGTGCGAGTCGTGGAGGAGCTGGACGTAGCGATGGCGGCGGAAGAGGGACACGACGGCCCCGATAATCCCGAGAAAGGGCGGATTGGTGGTGTAGAGGTGAACACAGTCCTTGCGGCTTGTCAGGAGCATCCGGACCAGAAGCGGCAGGAAGAACGTCGTGATGTTGGCGGCGCGCCCCACCATGCCGTCCTTGGAGAACCTGGTGGTCACCATCCGGCGGACTTCGACACCGTCGCGGTTCTCGCGGAGGGCGCAGGGCACCCAGGTTTCGCGCGGGCCGTAGGAGGGGCGGCAGGTGATGACCTTGACGGGGAAGCCCTGTTTGGCCAGATCTCCGGCGAGCTCGTGGAGCAAGTGGCCCGTCGACGCCACATCGGGCGCGTAGTACTGATTGAGGATCAGGACGGGCTGAGAGGCGATGGGGTCGGGGGGTGTGGTCATGAGAGAGGATTGCCCCGACTCGGGGGGCCCAGACACTATATCGTTCGAACGCTCTCTGTCGTTGAGCCCAAGGGGAACCTGCCGATAGAGAAGGAGCCTGATGCCGAACCCGCTTCCCCAGATCCGTCCCCCCTACACCGGCCCGCGCCCTCCGGTGTCGGTGGTCATTTTGACGCTGAATGAGGAAGTCAATCTCTCGGACTGTTTGCAGTCGTGCGCCTGGTCGGATGATGTGCACGTGCTGGATTCGGGGTCCGAGGATCGGACGGCGGATCTTGCGCGGTCCTCGGGGGCGTCGGTCCATGTCAACCCGT
Source organism: Phycisphaera mikurensis NBRC 102666 (assembly GCA_943369765.1). Lineage (GTDB taxonomy): Bacteria > Planctomycetota > Phycisphaerae > Phycisphaerales > UBA1924 > UBA2396. Next base: position 120,758 of record CALROI020000001.1, read on the forward strand.
TCGAGTCTTTCGGGGCTCAGAGGAACTGGGCGATCGACCACATTCCCCTCAAGCACGACTGGGTCTTTCATCTGGATGCCGACGAGCGGTTCACGGATCCTCTCGTGGGCGAAATCGCGGCGGTGGTGGCTGCAAACCCTGCACAGGCAGGGTTTTACGTCGCCAATCAGATGATCTTCATGGGGTCATGGATCAAACGTTCCAGCGGGTATCCGGCCCACCAGATGCGGCTTTTCCACAAGAGCCGGATGAGGTTCACGGACCACGGGCATGGGCAGCGCGAGGCCACCTCGGGAGAGGTCGGGACCCTGCGGCACCCGTACGTACACCACAACTTCAGCAAGGGGCTCGACGACTGGTTTGACCGGCACAATCGTTACAGCCGGCGCGAGGCGGACCTGATTCTCTCGCAGGAGGGTGAACGCGTCGGGCTTGGCGGGCTGCTTTCCGGTGACCGCGTCGTGCGCCGGCGGGCACTCAAGTCGCTCGCCAATCGCGTGCCGATGCGGTCGCAGCTTCGGTGGATCCACACGGTGGTGATCAAGGGGGCCTGGCTGGACGGGCGTGCGGGAATGAGGTACGCGTCTTTGTTGTCGGTGTACGAGAAGATGATTTCATTGAAGTTGGCGGAACGGCAGGCCGAACGCAAGGGGAGATGACCACGATGCACGCCGATCCCACGACGCCCGAGAACTCGGGTTCACCGCAGCCGACGGCGTCCGTCGTCCCACAGGGGACCACATGGACGCGCGGGCAGAACATCACGCGCGCGTTGTGGATGCTGTTCGGCCGCGCGATGTTCCGGTGCACGTTCCACAACTGGTACGGGGTTCGTCGCGGGATCTTGCGGGCGTTTGGGGCGAAGATCGCTTCCGGGGCCAAGATCAGGCCGACGGTCAAGATTGAGATTCCCTGGAACCTGGACATCGGCGAAAACTGCCTGATTGGGGACTACGCGATTCTGTATGCGCTCGGCACAATCACGATCGGCGATCGATCGGTGATCAGTCAGTATGCGCACCTGTGCGCGGGAACGCATGACTATTCGAGCCGCGTCTTTCAGTTGCTGAGGCCTCCGATCGTGATCGGGAAGGACTGCTGGATCGCGACGGACGCGTATGTGGCGCCGGGCGTCACGGTGGGGGATCGATCGGTGCTCGGGGCACGGTCGAGCGCGTACAAGAACATGGACGCGGACATGATCTACGCGGGGAACCCCGCCAAGCCGATGCGGAAGCGTGAGATCACCAGCTGAGAGCCCCGGCGTGATGTCGGGAACTGTTCGCTGAAGTCGTGGCCCGAGAATGCCGATCCAAAGGCATGCGGGCGTTTGCGAGCAACAGTTTCAGCGGGTTCTCAGCGGTGCGGTCCGCGTCGGATGCGCGTCGGGCGATGGAGAGGTCTCTCGAGCGTCTCGCCACGGGGAAACGGATCAACCGGGCGTCGGACGACCCGGCGGGAATGGTCGCGGTGAACGGGCTGGCCGCCCAACGCAAGACGCTCACCGAGCGGATCAAGACCTTTGAACTCAACGCCTTGTCGGTCGGAGCCCGTGACGGTGCGCTCGCGGCGGTCGGCGATCTTGTGGCGCAGCTCGACGGCTATGTGGTGTCGGCTGCGAATCGGGGCGGGATGGGCGCGGCCGAGCTCGACGCGATGCAGTTGGATGTTGACTCCATCGTGAAGGCAATCGACCACCTTTCGTACACGGAGAAGTACGGGCAAGACCTGATCCTCAGGGGGTGGAACGCCGCTTCCCTCGGTGTTTCCACCGACAAGAACGGCGATCGAGTGTCACTGGCCTCGTTGCTCAAGGGCGGCAAGCTGGATCTCGCGAGCGGCGATCTGGAGACCGCCCAGCGCGTGGTGAGAGACTCGTTGTCTTCGATCGCGACGTCTCGCGCAAAGGCCGGTTCCGACGTCAAGAGTGTCGATTCGCAGATCCGATCGCTGCAGGAAGAACTGATTAACACGACCGACGCGCAATCGAGGATCGAGGACGCGGACTATGCCAGCGAGGTGTCGGAGTTGGTGCGGCGTCAGGTCATGACGTCGGCGGCGGACTTTGTCATGAAGATGACCATGGACCTTCAGCGGCAGAGCATACAGATGCTTCTGGGGTAGAAAGACGCCTCCCCAGCGCCTCGCGTATCGTTGCGATTCCATCAGGAGTCCTGACATGATGCGTACGGCCTTCTCCGTTCTTTCCGGCCTTGGTGTCGCGGCTTTCGCGGTCTCGCCCGCGATGGCGCAGGACGTGGCGTACCAGAAGTACACGTTGCCCAACGGCATGAAGGTGATCCTGCACGAGGACCATTCGCTCCCGGTGGCGACGGTGAACATCTGGTATCGCGTCGGAGCGCAGGACGAGCCGCCGGGGCGGAGCGGGTTTGCCCATCTGTTCGAGCACCTGATGTTCATGGGGACCAAGCGAGTCCCGGGGAATCAGTTCGACGTGCTGATGGAGACGGGAGGCGGGGCGAACAACGCGTCGACGGACTTGCACCGGACGAACTACTTCTCGTGGGGGCCGAGCAAATTGCTGCCCACGCTGTTGTGGCTTGACGCGGACCGGCTGGAGGACATGGGGCTCCAGATGAACCAGGACAAACTGGACAAGCAGCGTGATGTGGTGCGGAACGAGTTGCGGCAGGTGGTGGAGAATGCGCCGTACGGAAAGGCGAGCGAGGCGGTGTACAAGATGCTGTACCCGCCGACGCATCCGTATTACTACGGCGTGATCGGAACGCACGAGGATCTGGAAGCGGCGAATGTCTCGAACGTGAAGGACTTCTTCGCGAATTTTTATGTGCCGAGCAACGCGTCGCTCGTGGTGGCGGGGGACTTTGACTCGGCGAAGATCAGGCCGATGGTGGACTCGCTCTTCGGCACGCTACCGCCCGGGCAACCGGTGGTGCGGAAGTACACCGTGCCGGCGGCGGGCTCGATCGCGAAGATGGAGGGCACCAAGCGGTTCACGGCGATTGACAAGGTGCAGTTGCCGAAGACTGAATTTACGTACCACAGCCCGGCGGCGTTCGGGCCCGGGGACGCGGAGATGCAACTGGCCGCGTCAGTCTTGGCGGGCGGGAAGTCGAGCCGGCTGTACAAGCGGCTTGTGATCGACGAGAAGATCGCGGCGGAAGTGTCGGCGTCGCAGCAGGGATACCCGCTGGGTGGGATGTTCCAGGTTGCAGTTCTTGCCAAGCCCGACGCGGACCTCGGGGCGGTTGAGATCATGGTCGATTCGGAGATCGCGCGGTTTCTGAAGGACGGGCCGACGGTTGAAGAGTTGGAGGGGTACAAGGCGTCGATCGAGGTGTCGATGTTGTCGGGGCTGCAGAGTATTGATCGCAAAGCAGACCGAATGAACGAGTACGAGTACTACTGGGGCGAGCCGAACAGTTTCAAGCGGGACCTGGAGCGGTATCGCGGCGCGACGCCGGACGGTGTGAAGCAGTGGGCTGCCAAGACGATGACGCAGGACGCTCGCGTGATTGTGCGAGTGTTGCCGGAGGAGCCTGAGCGTGCGGCGTCGCCTCGGGATACGAGGCCTTCAGAGGCTCCGACGGGGACATTCAATGTGCCGACGGCGCAGCGGGTGACGCTTTCGAACGGGCTCAAGGTGGTGTTGTGGGCCAAGAACGACCTGCCGCTGGTGGCGATGCAACTGGTGAGCAAGCCGGGCGGCGCACTGGACGCGAAGGGAGCGGAAGGACTCGCGTCGCTTGCGGCGGAGATGACGACGCAGGGCGCGGGCGATCTGGACGCGATCGCGTTCGAGAACACGGTGCGGGCGCTTGGCGGGTCGATCGGTGCGGGGGCGGACCATGAGACCTTGGGCGTTTCGATGACGATTCTCAAGCGAAACGTCGAGAAGGGTGTGGGGCTGTTCGCGGACGCGGTTCGTCGTCCAAGGATGGAAACGAAAGACTGGGAGCGGGTGAAGGCGCTGCGGCTTGATGATCTGCGGCAGGCTTTGGACTCGCCGGCGGCGGCGGCGGAGATCGTCGCGGACCGGCTTGTGTACGACGCGGCGAATCCGTACGCGATCTCGAGCGAGGGGACAATCAAGAGTGTCGAAGGAATCTTGCTCGAGCAAGTCTCGGCGGCGCGACAGTCGTTGATGGACCCGTCGCTGTGCACGCTGCTTGTCGGTGGTGACGTTTCGCTCGCGGAACTCGCGCCGATGCTCGAGAAGGCGTTCGGCGGGTGGACGGCTTCGGCCGCCAAGCCCGCGACGCGTGGCGAGTTTGGGATGATCAAGCGTGACGCGATGAAGCTGGCGATTGTGGATCGGCCCGGGGCGACGCAGACGGTGGTGCGGTTCCAGACTCCCGGCGTGCGGTACACGGACGCGAACCGCGTCAAGTTGCGTCTGCTGAACACGCTGCTGGGCGGGAGTTTCACGAGCCGGTTGAATCAGAATCTGCGCGAAGACCACGGGTACACGTACGGGGCACGCTCGCGGTTCAGCATGGAGATTTCAGCGGGCACGTTCAACGCCGGAGCGAGCGTCCAGGCGGAGGTAACCGGGGCTGCGCTTAAGGAGTTCATGAACGAGTTCGCCCGCCTTCGCGGCGGGGACGTTTCGGAGGATGATGCGCGGAAAGTGCGTGAGACCGCACGGAACGAGTCGGTGAGGGCATTCCAGGGGTTGTCGGGGCTGCTGGGCGTGGGCGAGGTCGCTCTCGTGAACGGGTTGCCGTTCGAGACGGTCGCGTCGGACCTTGCCGCGATGGAGAAGGTGACGGCGGCGGATCTGAACGCGATCGCGAAGACCGCGTTCCCGATCGAGGCGGGCGTGCTGGTGCTGGTCGGCGACAAAGCCTTGATCCTGGAGCAGATCAAGTCGGCTGGGGGCCTTGGTCTGAGCGAACCTGTGTTCTTGGACGCTGAGGGCAACCCGGCAAAGTAATCGCTGGTCGTTGTCAGTGCTGAAGGACGATGCGATAGCGTGCTTTGCCCGAGCGGAGGCGCTCAAGGGCGTCGTTGATTTTGCTGAAGGGGAAGAACTCGCAGGTGGGCTTGATCGAGTGCCTTTGGCAGAACTCGAGCATCTTGGTGACGGTCGAGGGGCTGCCGAGAGGGCTTGCAGAGAGAGACTTCTGTCCGACGATCATGGGGAACGCAGCGACGGGGATCGGCTGGTCGACCGCGCCGACAATGTGCAGACGTCCCTTGGGGCGCAGGGCGTTGATGTAGCCGGCCCAATCCATCGAGACGTTCACGGTGTTGAGGATGAGGTCGAACTTGCTCGCCACGGCGGCGAGGGCGGCGGAGTCCTTGGAGTTGACGAAGTGGTGGGCACCCATCGATCGGGCTTCGGCCTCCTTGTCGGCGGAACTGCTGAACGCTGTCACCTCGCATCCCCACGCTCGGAGGAAGCGGATGGCGATGTGCCCAAGGCCGCCGATGCCGATGACGCCGACACGGTCGGTTGGTTTGACATTGAATTGGACGATGGGGTTGAAGACGGTGATCCCACCGCAGAAGAGGGGCCCGGCGGAGGCGAGGTCGATGCCCGCGGGGATCGGGGATGCCCATCGGGCCTGAGCGCGAACGACATCAGCGAACCCGCCGTGACGACCGACGATGGTCGCTTCTGCGGTGGGGCAGAGGTTCTGGTCGCCGGCGACGCACTGGTCGCAGGACTGGCAGGAGCGGCTGTACCAGCCGAGGCCGACGGTCTGGCCAACCTTGAGGTGGGTGACACTCGGACCTGTGGCGGCGATAGTGCCGACGACTTCGTGCCCGGCGACGAAGGGGTAGGTGGTCATGCTCCAGTGGTTGTCGAGCATGGAGAGGTCGGAGTGGCAGATGCCGCAGGAGGTGACCTTGATGTCGATCTCGTCGGCGCCGATGGGGCCGAGCTTGTACTCGATGGGGGCGAGAGGCTTCCCGGGCGCGGGGGCGGCGTAGGCGAGGGGCATGTGTTACTCCTTAGACGTGCTTGACGATGTGCTCGTGAGCGGCGCGGACCTTCTTGAAATTGGCGAACATGTCGTCCGCGGCGCGGTAGCCCACGGTGGCAAGGACCACGGCCGAGTATCCCTGCGCGTTGAGGTTGAGCGCGGCGTCATAGGCCTTGGGGTCAAAGCCCTCCATGGGGCAAGCGTCGACGCCGAGCATGGCGGCGGCGGTGAGGAACTGGCCCAGAGCGATATAGACCTGCGAGCGCGTGTAGGCGACCATGTCGCCGCCGGGGAGCGTGGCGGGGCTATTGACCGAGCCGACCATCATGCCGCGGTAATCGGCAAGGGCGGCTTTGGGTGCACCGCGGACCTCGGCGATGCGATCGACGTAGGCGTCGACGTCGGCGGTGGTCAGCTCAAGTTTGCGGCAGAGGACCACCAGATGCGAGGCGTCGGTAATCTGGGGCTGGTTCCAAGAGGCGACGCGGAGCTTTTGGCGGAGGGCGGGGTCGTCGACGACGACGAAGCGCCACGGCTGGAGGCCGTAGGAAGACGAGGAAAGCACCAAGACCTTTTCGAGGGTGGTCCAGAGCGCGGGATCAATCTTCTTGGCCGGATCGAATTTCTTGGTCGCGTAGCGCCAGGAGAGTGCGGCGAGGAGGTCGGCGGGGGTGGTATTGGGCATAGGTGAACGGTATCGACGACGATCGATATGTTCAAGGGGGATATGTTCCGGGTCTTTGCCTGCGATCTTGATCTAGTCTTCATCGAGTTGCTTCTTGCGCCGTAGCACGTGGTGGTAGTGCTGGGCGAAGCGGTGGGCCTCGTCGCGGACCGCTTGAAGCAGGCGGAGCCCGAGATTCTCGCGGCCGAGGCGGATGGGGCCTTCGCGCTGCTGGACGTAGACGAGTTCTTCTTTCTTGGCGAGGCTGATGACCATCGGCGGCTTGAGGTCGAGTTGGGCGAAGGCTTCGAGACCTGCGTGGAGTTGACCTAGGCCGCCGTCGATGAGGATGACCTCGGGGTAGAGCTCGCTGCCGGTGCCGGCCTCGCGGTAGCGGCGGCTGACGACCTCGCGAATGCTGCTGTAGTCGTCGTTGGTAACGGTTTTGATCTTGAACCGGCGGTATTCGCTCTTCAGCGGGCGGCCGTCGATGAAGCAGACCTTGCTGCCAACGGTTTCTCCGCCTTGCAGGTGGGCGATGTCGATCCCTTCGATGCAGCGGATGGGCTCGGCGAGGCCCAGGGTGCGTTGAAGACTCTCAAGGCTCTTGCGCGGGTCGATCAGGTCGATCTCGGACTCGGGTTGCCATCCTTCGTCGCGCTCGGCGCGTTCGTCGAGTTTGCTGAGGGCTTTGATCTGGTCGCGAATGGCGGCGGCGCGCTCGAAGTTCATGTCCGCGGCCATACGGGTCATCTCATCGGTCATCTCGCGGATCATCTCGGCACGCTTGGTGCCGAGGAATCGGACGAAGCGGTCGGCGTCCTCGCGGTAGGCTTCCTTGGAGATCTTGTCGGCGCAGGGGGCGGTGCACTGGTTGATGGCGTAGAGGAGGCAGGGGCGGAAGCGGCGGTTCTTCTCGTCGCCCGCGACGATGTCGAGTTTGCACGTGCGGAACTTGAACACGCGCTGAAGGATCTGGATGGCTTCGCGGAGCGCGCCGGCGTTGGTGAAGGGTCCGAAGACACGGGCGCCTTTCATCTCGCCCGCGATCCCGACGCCACCGCCGTCGCGTTCGTTGCGTTCCTCGATGCCCTGGGGGTTGCGGGTGATGAAGACGCGGGGGAAATCCTCGCGCTGGGTGATGACGAGGTAGGGGAAGGTTTTGTCGTCGGTGAGACGGACGTTGAAGCGCGGGTGGATGTCCTTGATAAGGCGGTTCTCGGTGAGGAGGGCCTCCCATTCGCCATCGCAGATGAGGTGGTCGAAGAGCTGAACGTGGTCGAGGAGGCTCTGCTTGGCGCCGCCTAGGTCCGCGGACGGGACAAAGTACGACGAGACGCGGTCGGGGAGGCTGAGGGCCTTTCCGACATAGATCACGACCCCTTTGTGGTCCTTCATAAGGTAGACGCCGGGGCGTTTGGGCAACTTTCGCGCAGTGGCGAGCAGCCGGGCCATGCGGGCGTCGTGCGACTCGGTGCCCCAGGTTGGCGGGGCGTCGTCAGGAAGGATGCCGTCCTGGTCGGGGCGGACAGGGTCTGGATCGTCGCGTTTGGACACGAGGAATGGTACGAAGCAAGGCTGGTTGGCGACTTGGCGCAATAACGGGCGGGCGGACGTTTGTGGGTTGTATCTCTGGAAATTGTGCGCGCATCGCGGTCAAGACGAGTATCGGCAGCGTCGATACACACGGCACAGGCTGCATGGTGGCGGCCGCTGGTGATACCAAGGAAGGTGGAACATGAAGATCGCAGGACACGCATCGCAGGACGAGGGCACGCTTCCGGCATGGGCTCGCAACGCGGAGGATCGGATTCGCAAGCTCGATCGCCGCTACGACGAGCGGCAATCCATCGCGGGCGACGGGATCGCGGCGTTTGTGGACGGTGAGGGCGGCGCGAAGGTGTGCAAGGTTGAATTCGTCGACGCGTCGGGCATGGGGCTGGGGATCCGCTGCGGGATCGCGGTGACTCCCGGCGCGCGGTTCACGCTGCGTCCCGATTCGGGCTTGTCGCAGTCGCACGCGGGTGTCGTGAGCCGGTGTTCGCCTGATGGTGACGGGTATCGGCTCGGTCTCAAGCTGTTCCTCGCCAAGGCGGCCTGAATCTAGTTCCCTCGCATTTTGCGGAGGGCGTCGAGGCGTTGGGAATGGATGTCGCGGTCGGGCTCGAGCGCTTTGAGGGCGTCGAGTTGCCACTGGGCGGCTTCGTAGTCTTTGCGGAGCACGGCGACGGTGGCGGCGGTTTCTCTTGTGCGGGCGTCGTAAGGCGCGATGCGGACGGCGCGAAGGGCCTTGGCCCAGGCTTTGTCCCATTGGCCGAGGACGCCGTAACGGTTGGCGAGTTCGCTGGCGTAGGCGGGCGTGTACTGCTCGCGGGCGTCGAGGAACTCGAGATGGGCGATGACGCGCTCGGTGGCGGAGGGGTCGTCCTTGCCGCCGCCGCTCAGGAACCACGTCGTGAGCAATTTGTGCGGGAGGGGGTCGACGGGCCTGGCCTTGGCGTAGGCCTCGAGGGTTGGGACGAGGTCCGCTGTGGGCGTGCCGCGCGACTTCGCGAGCGTGGAGCGGATGACGCCCATCAAGAGGTCGGGGTGCTCGGGGTACTTGGTCAGGGCTTGCTGCCAATCTTCAAGAGTCGCGTCTTCGAGCGCCTTTCCGTTCGCGACTTCGGCGAGGATCTCCTCAGCCTTCGGCATAGCGTCGGGCGGCAGCATCCCCCACGCCAGGAGTTGCTGGCGGGCCCAGGGCTTGAACTGGTCGAAGAACTCTTCGCGCGAGACTTTCAGGACTTGCTGGAAGGCGGCGGCCTCTTTGGTGCCCGAGGCGTAGGCGTCCATGAGTTCGAGCGGGGCTCGCGGGCCGAACTTCTCGATCATGAACTCGTACATCCAGTGGCCCTGGGCGTAGGCCTGAGAGCGGTCGGAGGCTTTCTTGGGGCGGATGAAGGCGAGATTGATCTCTTCAAAGTCAAAGAGCGTCTCGGTGACGTATGCCTTGGCGATCACCTGAATCGCGTTCCAGTCGCGCGGGGCATCTTCGAGGTAGACCGCGGCGGCCTCGGTAAACCAGTGAGGGATGCGGTTTTTCGTGCGCGAGAGCGTGACGGTGTGGACGTACTCGTGACGGACGACGCGTTCCCAGTCGTAGGGGCCGACAAGGTGGTTGGGGCCGCTGCGCGGGGCTTCCATGGCGACGACGGGGCCGGTGGCGGCGGCGATGGTGTGGATGCGGGGCATACCGGCGATGCGGACGGCGAACCACTCGTGGTCCGGGTAGAGCTCGATGACGGTTTTCTGACCGACCTGATGGTCGATGCCGCCCTTTTCCTTCCCGGTGACGCGGCGGTGGTTGGCCTCGAGCGGTTCGACCATTTCCTTGGCGAGGATCTCGTCGATGCCGGGCTTGTGGCGGATGATGAAGTGGGCCGACTCGACGGTGCCGTAGGTGATGAGTTCGCGGACGAGTTTCAGGGAGTTCTCGGCACGGATGTTGAACGGGTCGAGGGCGGTAGCTTTCTCGAGTGCGGCGAGGGATTCGTTGTTGCGACCAAACTGCAACTCCATGAGGCCAAGCTCGATCCACGGCTCGGCCCAGGCGGGGGCTCGCTTGGCGGCTTCGCTCAGGTACTTGGAGGAGTCGGCGTACTGACGGGCGTCGGACAGTGTGCGACCGACGAGGGCGTACGCCTCGGCCGAGCCCGGGAATCGCGCGTCAAACGCGGCGAGCAGGGCGTCGGTCTTGGCGTAATCAAAGGACGCCGCGGCGACGGCGGCTTCCGCCGCAAGGATGTCGGGCGCGTTGGGGTAAAGCGCCAGCACCGGGCCGAGGACCTCGGTGGCGCCGAGCGGGTCGGACTGACGAACGCGGGCGCGGGCCACGATGATGGCGGCGTGCGGCGAATCTGCAAAGACCTCGCGCATGGCTTCGGCGAGTTTTTCCGCTTGGTCAAAGGCGAAGGTGTCGACGGCGAGCGAGCCGAGCGCGAAAAACGCCTCGGCGGAGCGCGGGTTGAGTCGGATGGCCTCGCGGGCGGCGGTCTCGCCCTCGGAGGGGTTGTCCTTGTCGACAAGAAGCTGTGCCTCGGCGAGCGAGGCGCGCCAGCAGAGCCGATCGATCTCGGTGCGGGCTTTGCCGAGCAGGCTCAGCATGAGTTTGTAGTCGCTCGCGGCCACGTTGGCGTTGGTGATCTCGACGGGGAGGCGCGAACGACCCATCATGCACCGGACGCGCTCGACAAGTTCGTCGGCGTTGCCGCCCTGGGCTGTGTCCCCGAGTTGTTCGGCGAACGCGATAGCGGTCTGCCAGACCGTGTCGGCTTCGGCGAGCTTTCCGAGCCACACAAGGGCCTGGCCGCGAAGCCTCGCGGCACGCATCGGCTGGGCGCCCGCGGCGTCGCGGGCGGTGTCGAGAATCTCAATCGCCTTGGCGGGCTCGCCGCGGAGGATGGCGGCCTCGGCCCGGTCGAGCCCGTCGGCCAGCTCGTCCTTCAGTGCTGGGTTGTTCCAATCGCCGATCAGGAGGGCGGCGCGGGCCTTTCGGGCGGGCGTGTCGAGGTCGGCGTCTCCCCAGACGCCGTGACGGATGCGGATGTCCTTGCGGTCGTCTTCGGAGAGGGACCGGCCTTCAAGAAGGCGGGAGACGGCGGCGGGCACATCGGGCTGGGCGAAAGCGGGCGACAGGGCCGCTCCGGCGGCGAGAACCAGAATGGTCGCGAGTCGGAGGCTACGGAGTCGAGAGGGCATGCCGGGCTCCAGCGGGACGGGACGGGCGTTCTGGACGGACTGAATGACGGCCACGCGGAGGGGCTACTTGGGGGCGTCTTTCTTCTCTTCGGCTGGAGGTGAGGCCGGGGTCGCACTTTCAGGCTTGGTTTCTGCGGGCTTGGTGGGTGTCGGCGCAACTTCCGGGGCGGCGACAGGCAGTTTGGCCTCGGTGACTTCCCACCCGGCCGGGGCGGAGGTGTCCATGATCGAGGCGTCAATCTTCGGGTCGGGATTCACCGCGATGTTAATGAGTTGCACGATTGAGATGTCTTTGTTGACACTGACCGTGCGGGCGGCCCGGGGAAGGAGGCGGTCGGAGGGCTTGTCGCCGGGGGCCATCTGCTCGGGGCGTTTGCCGCGATACCACAGACGGATTTCTTCAAAGGCGTCGCCGCCCGGTGCTGCGCCGGCTTTGGGGACAAGGCGGACCTGGACTGTCCCGGCAAGGAACGCATTGAGTGTTTCGTCGGCGGCGGACAGGCCGTCGGAGGCGGGGAGCAGCTGGGCGTCGTAGCGGGCGAGGATGTCGTCCTTTTTCTGGCCGATGGGGATGGGCATCGGGCCTTCGCCGAGTTTCATAGGGTCGAAGGATTGACCCGGGCCGACGACCTCCTTGCGGTTGATTTTCTTCTCGTCGGGCATTTTGTCGGCGTACCAGGTGCCATCAAAGACATGGAAGCGTTGTTCTTTGCGTTCCGCGGTGCCGACCTGGAAACTATCAAACCGAACCGCGAACCGGCGGACCGGCTTGCCCGTGGGGCCCTTGACGCGGTCGAAAAAGAGCTCGCCCATGCGGAGTTGGGATTCGCCTTCCAGATCAAGAACGCGGTCGTAGCGGATCTGGGCCCGGAACTGGTCGAGCCCCTCGTCGGCCTTCTCAAGCGCGCCGAGAAGGTCGGCTGCGTCCTTGAATTCGCCGACGGGCCTGGGGTCCGACGCCTTGGGTTCGGCTGCGGCTGCCGGCTGAGAAGGGGCCGCTGCGAGCTGCGAGAGCAAGAAGGCCAAGGTCGAGAAGAGGAGGGGCTGGATGATCATGGGTGTTTCCGAGGGTTGGTTCCCGGTGTTTAGACGTTTCGAGAAGCCGCGGGTTCACAATTGGGGCCAAAGGTCTGTGTTTCCGCACGTTATCCACACGCCTGCCGAACGACCGGGGCACGTGGTTGGGTGCGCGTGGCGGGCGTTTGTGCCCGCGTTCGGCAGGGTGTCGGGGTACGATAGTCCCGGAGGCCCACCATGCGTCCGCGTGCCCGTCTTTTCGCTCGGTTGCTCGCTCTGGCGATGCTGGGGATTTCTGCGGTCTTGACCCTTTCGGTATGGGACCAGACGGGGCGTTTGCCCGACACTCGTGCTCCGTCGGCGGCGCTGGCCGCGATGACAACTCCGACCCCGGCGGACGAGGATGTTTTCGCCGGGCTGGGAATGGACGATGCGGCCGGGAAACCGAAAGAGGTTCAGAATCACTTTCGGCTCGGGCTGATCCCGGGGATGAGTTCGACCAGGGACATGGCGGCGGTTTCAACCCTGATGCTGCCGCCGCTGGTGTTGACGGTGGTGGTGTTTGTGGCCACGCGCAAGCCCAAGGGCTGCTGCAAAAAGGATCCTGCTTCATGCTGAAGACCTCAGTCGCCTCGATCGCGTTTGTGTTTGTCGCCTCGGGGCATGCCCAGCCTGCCGCCCAGCCGGAGACGACGCCTTCGAAAGAGGCTCCCATCTCGGAGAAGCCGGTCGCCAAGTCGGCGGGCCCCGTTCGGGCCGCGAGCGGGAAGTCGCTCGTGGTGCCCGAGGACCACAAGAAGCTCGGCACGGCGTATCACACGATGGTGATGGCGGGGCAGAAACAGGTGACGTTTTCCTCCAAGGCCCACAACGCGTCGTTCGAGGGGCACAGCGCCGGAGTGCTCGGATACGCCGTCGCGGGACCGGCGGAGAACCCGGCTGACTTGAAAGCGGGGGCGTGGGTCCTGCCGGTCAAGAGTCTGGACACTGGGAACAAGACCAAGAACAGGAATCTGAGCAAGCCCGAGTGGCTTGATACGGAGAAGGCCCCGGACCTGGTGTTCGTGCTCAAGTCGGTCAAGGACATCGTGCCTCACAAGACCGGCGGAGGGAGCGCGACGTCGTACAAAGTGACGCTCGTCGGCGAACTGTCGATGCGTGGAGTGACGAAGGAGATCACGATCCCCGATACAATCCTGGGGTTTGTCGCGGGCAGCGAGAAGACGGCCAAGGTCGCCAAGGGCGACCTCCTGGCAATCCGGTGCAAATACAAGGTGAAGCTGACGGACTTCGGCGTGACCAACGACTATGTGGTGAAGGACAAGTCTGTTGCGGACGAGATCGAGATCGATCAGTCGCTGAGTTTGGCGACGGTGCCTCCGGAAGAGCAGCCTGTGAAAGAGCCGGCCGCGAAAGAGCCCTCTCTGGAGCCGACGAAAGACAGCACGAAGTAGCTCGTGCTGTCTCGGTTGGTTCTCTCTTTCGGTCTTCGCGAGCCTGGTTGACGCGGCGGATCACTTCTTTTTGAGTGCGATGAGCGCCCCGACGATGTCGGCTGGTTCCGCACGCTTGTGATAGTCCGCATCGACGAAGGCGTAGACGATCTTTCCCGACATGTCGACGATGTAAGTCGCTGCCAGGGGCAGTTCGCCCGAGGACGTGCCGTTAATCTTGGAGAGCTGGGCCCCGTTCTCGAGCATGGACGCGACGGGTTCAGAGACCTTGTATGAGATGCCGTAGGCCTTGGCGACCTTGTTGTCGGCATCTGACAGGGCGTCGATCGTCAAGGCGGACTTCTTGGTCATGCCCATCGTCGATTCGACGGTCTGTGGTGACAGGGCGACCATACGAGCACCTGTCGCCTTGATTTCGGGCATCATCTCCTGGTACGCGTGCAGTTGCACGTCGCAGAAGGGGCACCACCCACCGCGGTACCACGTCACGACGACCGGGCCCGACGCGAGCATGCTCTTGAGGGAGACCGTCTTGCCCGAGGCGTCGGGGAGGTCAAAGTCGGGCGCGGTGTCGCCGACCTTGAGGGCGGTGGCGAGCACGCCCGAGGCCGCGATGTCCTTGATCCCCTTGTCGAAGACCTCGGTCATCGCCGCGGGCATTTTGGCGGCCAGTTCCGTCCCCTTGGCGTCGAGTCTGTCCTTGAGCGAGACGGCCTTGCCCGTGCGCGGAGCCTCGCCGCTCAGGCCCGTCCACTTGCCGTCGGCCTTGGTGGCCTCGGCGGCGTGATCGCCCTTGGACCATTTGGCCTTGGTGTCGGCGAAGAAGCCGTTGAAGAACAGGAAGAGCCGCCCGCCCTTGACGATGAACGACTTGGGGTCGACCTCGACTTTTTCGCCGTCGAGCATGGCCCAGGCGCACCAGCCGCCGTACGCGGGCTCGAACTTGGCGGGGTTGGCCTCGAACTTGGCTTTGTTCTCCGCGGTGGCGAAGCGGTAGACCGCTCCCTTGTAGTCGATGGTGATGGAGGCAAGCCCTTCTTTCGCGACGCCGCCCCCCTCGGGGAAGTACGCGACGGGGTCGTAGCCCGCGATGGCCAGACGGCTCTTGGCGTGGAGGTTCCACTGGGCTGTCGTGCGCACCGGCTCGGGGGCAGATTTGGAAGCTGTTGTGGAAGGTGTCGCGGGGGCGGCTGGCTGTTCGGCGGCGCCGGCTGCTTGGGCGAGGGTGTACGGAGCGGAGAGCGATGCGGCGAGGAGAACGAAGAGCGTGCTGCGGTTCATGATCGGTTTCCTTGTGAGGGTCGCTGGCTTTGATGTCACTCCGGCCTGTTGGGTTACGGCGTGCGATGGTGGGGGAGTAGTGGGGGTACCATGCGGCCTATGGCCAAGCGAGCACCAAGCGTTCAGAAGTCCATGGCGGCGTCCCAAGTGGGGGTCTTGGTGGGGGTCATCATGGGATCCAAGTCGGACTGGGAGACGATGCGGCACGCGTCAGAGATGCTGGACGAACTGGGCGTGCCGCACGAGTGCAAGGTCGTCTCGGCCCATCGCACGCCGGAATGGATGGTCGAATACGCCAAAGGCGCCGAGGGTCGCGGGCTTGAAGTGATCATCGCGGGCGCGGGCGGAGCGGCCCACCTGCCTGGGATGGCCGCAAGCCTCACTGTGCTGCCCGTGCTGGGCGTTCCCATCGTGTCCGCGACCCGGCACGACGGGCTCAACGGGATCGATAGCCTGTTGTCGATCGTTTCGATGCCCGGCGGCGTGCCGGTGGGGACCTTGGCCCCGGGCAAGGCGGGTGCGATCAACGCGGGGCTGCTCTCGGCGGCGATCCTCGGAAGCGCGCGTCCCGCGATCCGTGCGGCACTTCGTGCCTGGCGTGCAAAGCAGACCACGTCGGTTCTTGCCGACACTGATCCTCGCTCGAAAAAATAGTCTTCACCGACACTCATCAACCGACACCCACTCGGGCCACTCCTTATGCGCATCGGCATCCTCGGCGGCGGACAACTCGGGCAGATGCTGGCGCTGGCGGGGATTCCCCTCGGGCACCGCTTCGTCTTTCTGGACCCGACGGTCGACTCGCCCGAGCCCCCCGCTTCGGCGGTCGGAAGGCTCATCGTCGGAAACTACGACGACCCGGCGGCCCTTCGCGAGTTCCTGGCTTCGGTCGACGTGGTCACGTTCGAGTTCGAGAACGTCCCGGCCGCGGCTCTCGAACGAATTCAGTCCATGGCGAGCGTACCCGTCCGCCCGGGAGTCGAGGCGCTCCGCACCGGACAAGACCGGCTCTTTGAGAAGACCCTCTTCCGCGAAGTGGGCCTGCCCGTTCCCGAGTTCGCGTGTGCCGCCACGGCGGCTGAGTTGCACGAGGCGGTCGCCCGCATCGGCACGCCCTGTGTTGTCAAATCAAGACGTATGGGGTACGACGGAAAGGGGCAGGTGGTCCTCCGTGAGGCCTCTCGCGAAGCGATTGACGCGGCGTGGGCGTCGATCCGCCCCGCGAGCCCAGGCGTGATCGTCGAGGCCTTTGTTCCGTTCGTTCGGGAGCTGTCGATTCTGGCGGTTCGAGGCGTTGACGGATCAACCGCCGCGTATCCGCTCGTCGAGAACCTGCATGAGGGCGGCATCCTTCGGCGTTCCATCGCTCCCGCATCGGGTGTCAGCGCAGATCACCAGCGGTCTGCTGAGACGTTCGCCTTTTCGATCATGCGCCGGCTCGACTATGTCGGCGTGCTCGCCATCGAGTTCTTTGAGGTGGTGGCCAACGGGGTTCCCACCCTTTGGGGCAACGAGATGGCCCCGCGTGTTCACAACAGCGGACACTGGACGATCGAGGGCAGTGTTTGCTCGCAGTTCGAGAACCACATCCGCGCCATCGCGGGCCAACCGCTTGGATCAACAGACATGGCCTGCGGTGCAGCGGTCATGCACAACCTGATCGGAACTCCGCGTGCCGATGCGGAGGCGTTCCTGGCCACGCGAGGAATGAACCTTCACTGGTACGGAAAGGAGCCTCGCCCGGGGCGAAAGGTGGGACACCTCACGCTCACTGGTGATTCGCTCGCAACGATGCCCGACCCATGGCACCGAGCCTAGCAGCCAGTCTCGTACGCGCCTTGAAACCCGTCGTAATCGAAGAAGTCCAGGAACCCGTCTTGGTTGAAATCGGCCCGCATGTCGCCCGTTTCGTACGCGGTCTGAAAGTCGTCGTAGTCAAAGAAGTCGAGAAATCCGTCGAAGTTGAAATCCGCCGGGCAGGGGATCGGAATCGGCGTCAGGATGAAGACGTCCGTAGTTCCCACCGAGTTGCCGCGATTGAAGATGAACAGCCTGCCGGTCAAGCGGTCATTGGCAATCGCCGAAATCCAAAGCTGCGACGAAGACCCGTGGAGCGGAAAGGTCTTGGCTCCCGGCGCGGGCGTGCTTGAGAGGCGCTCGCGGGCGAGGAACCGGCTCCGAATGTCGAACGCTTCGATCGCGGGACCGAAACTGTCCGTCCCCACAAGAAGCGTGGTCTGGTACTCGAAAATCCTGGGAAAGAGCGGCCACGGTTCGAGGCAGGAGACCGCTGCCGGATACCCCTGCATCGCGGTGTCACGACCACGGCCGACAAAGAACGCCGGGCCTGTTCTTCCCATCAGATTGAAGATGGTGCACGCGGACGCGGGGCTTCTCCAGATGGTGAAAAACGCGTTTGCGCCCGGTACATAGGCGACGTCCTCCGTCGATGTGTTTGGAAGATTGATCGGAAATCCATTGTCGGTGCTCGGCCCCCAGATGATCGGGTCGCCCGTGTCGATGTCAAAAGCACGAAGCCAGTTGTTCGACGTCGAGACCACGAGATTTCCGCCCGAGCCAAGCCCCTGCTCGCTCGTATTCATGGTCACGCCGCGAGGATCCAGGTCGTATCCCATCGTCGATGGATCGCCCGCTACCAACGTCCGAGCGTGAGAGAGCCCGGAGATCAGCCCGGTCGGGCCGATATTGGCGTTGACCTCGACGATGTAGTTCTTGTACGAGTACGGCGCGACATTCTGTTGCGTGTTGCTCGTGAGGACCAGCACCCCGCGCTCCTGGTCAAACGTGGCCCCCGCGACACCCCAGAGCTGACAGGTCCGACCGGCCGTTCGGCGATCCGGAAACGAAACCTGCGCGTTGTAGTCGAACCGTTGAAGGACGTACTCCTGATCGAAGAAAAAGATGCGCCCGAGCTCTTCGCCCGATGCCGAAAGCGGGAGCGCGGCGACCAACGCGAGCGCACCGAAGAGCGATCCCAGAGCACGACTCGAATTCTCTGCCACTCTCATTCTCCAGTCGGACGGAGGTGACGCCAACCTCTCGACCGATCACAAAGAGACGACCAATCCCGGAATCGAACGCCGACCTCGCCCCATTCAAATCAGGGAGACTTTACCGTCAAACACCTGCGCTCACAAGCAAATATTCTCTCTTGACACGGGAGGAAATCACCCCATTTCAAGCCCGCGCAATCGAACAGCCGATCGGCTAGGCTCATTAGGAAGCCCGCACCCCGACCCCAGGAGCCGCTCGAGTGACCCGAACAATCCCCTCTCTTGTCGTGATTTCTGCGCTTTCGTTGTTTCTCGCGGCCGGTGGCCCGGTTGGGTGTCATCGTTCCGGTTCTGGTGACGCCTCTGCCCCGGACTCCCTCCGAAACGAGATTCGCAGCCTTACGGCCTCCGCTCGCGACCGGGTCTTTCCCGCCCTTGTCAACGTTCGCGTCGTAACCGTCTCTTACTACGGTGGACAAGAGAACAAGGGGGGCGGCAGCGGCTCGGGCACGATCATCTCCCCCGAGGGGCTCATTGTGACCAACGCCCACGTCACAAACGACGGCAAGAAATTCTTTTGCACCCTCGCGGACAAGCAGGAAATCACCGCCACTCTGGTTGGCGAAGACCCCGCAACCGACCTGGCGGTGCTCCGTCTGAACCTCAAGGAGCTCAAGCCCGGCACGACGCTTGCGACCGCGTCGTTTGGAAACTCCGACGAGCTCCAGGTCGGCGACAATGTGTTGGCGATGGGATCGCCGTTCTCGCTCTCCCGGAGCGTGACCCTCGGCATCGTGAGCAACACAAGCCGCGTCTTCACCTCGGGGTTCGGCTCGGAAGACGTCGACGAAATGGAGCTTGATTTCCGCCAGTCCACGGGCAGCTTCACCCGGTGGATCCAGCACGACGCCCTGATCAACCCGGGAAACTCCGGCGGGCCGCTGGTCAATATGAAGGGCGAGATCATCGGCGTCAACACGCGCGGCGGCTCGGGCATGGGCTTCGCCAGCCCGTCGGCCCTTGTGCAAGAGGTTGTCGCCGAGCTGATTGCCAAGGGGCAGGTCACCCGGAGCAATGTCGGGATGTCCTTCAAGGCCATTTCCAAGACGGGGATCAAAGAAGGGGTCCTCGTGAACTCCGTCAACAAGGACGGGCCCGCCGCCAGGGCGGGCGTCAAAGCCGGCGATGTGATTGTGAAGATCGACAGCCAGCCCGTGACTGTTCGCTTTGCCGAAGAGATCCCCCCGCTGCTCAAGCAGATCGCCGGCACGCCCGTGGGCGGAACGGTGGCGTTTACTGTCACGAGGGACGGGCAAACACTCGAATTCCCCGTGATCACCGAGAAAACGCTGCGGGAAATCGGGGACGAAACGCTCCTCCGCGGGTGGGGCCTCTCGGTCGCGGAGATCACCGAGACGATCGCTCGCAACCGACGCCTCGCCAACCGTGACGGCGTGCTCATCACCGGGTCCAAGCCCGGCAGCCCCACCGATCTCGCCGAGCCCAAGCTTCAAGGCGGCGACATCCTCAAGGAGATCGACGGCAAGCCGGTCAAGACGTTCAAAGAGGCTGTCGAAGCCTATCGAAGCATCATGACGGTCAGCAGCCCGGACCAGATCCCCGAGTTCGTCCTCCTCCGCGTCGACCGCCGTGGGCAGGACCAGGTGACTCTCATCAAACCCCGCCCGCAGAAAAAAGAGGATGAAGCACCCGAACTCCCCAAGGCGTGGCTCGGGGTGGAAAGCCAGGCGGTGTTCCGGGATCTTGCCAAACGGCTCAGCACGGACGGGACGGCGGGGTACCGCGTCACCAAGGTCTATCCGGGCACCATCGCGTCCGCCGCGGGGATCAAGGTCGGCGACATCATCACGGGGATCAACGACGAGAAGATGGCCCCCAAGGGGTCGCAGGACGCGGGTCAGTTGCAGCGCGTCGTGCGGAAGTTCAAGACCGACGAAAGAGTGTCGATCAAGATCATCCGCGACGGCAAACCCGAGACGCTGGACGTCAGTATGGAGAAGACACGACTTTCGGCCAGCGAGGCCAAGCGTGACGAGAACAAGGACTTCGAACTCTCCGTCCGTGAGATCACCTTCTTTGACCGCGATGAAGTGCAATGGGACGAGTCGGTCAAAGGCGTGCTCGTAACCAGTGTGGAGAACGTCGGATGGGCGGGTCTCGCGGGAGTCCAGGGTGGTGATCTGATCCAGAAGATCGCCGGGACGGAGATCACGAGCATCGAGGACTTCCGCAAGACCATGGAGAGGCTGGCCAACGAGCAGCCCGAACGGGTTGTGTTCGTGGTGCTTCGGTACACGCGCACCGCGTTCCTGTTCGCCGAACCCGAATGGAAGCCCAAGACCAAGGACGACACGAAATCTGACGCCCCGAAATAGTCCGAGCTTCGCCGCGGGCGAGGCCCATCGGATCCCACCTACCATCGTGGCCGCCGGCGTGTGCCCGCGGTTTCAGCACGCCCGCCCGAGCCCGTCAACAGCGGGGCAGGGCACGAAAGGACAAGAATGAAAGCCTGGCATCTCGCAACGCTGGTCGCCGTCGCCGGCGGCCTCCTCGCCTTCGCCCCCGCACCGGTTTCGACCGTCGCTTCACCCGCACCCATGGTGGCGGATGATGGCGAGATCTACGGAAAGCTCGTCAAGGAAAAGGGCGACGCGATCGTCACCATCAAGTACATCCTCAAGGAAGAGGACAATGAGGCCGAGGAAGAGATCCAGGGCGTCATGATCGAGGAAACGGGCCTGATCGTCACGTCAAACCTTCTCATGGGCGGAATTCCCGAGGCCATGAAGCAGATGGGCCAGGGGAATCGCAAGCCCCTCGAGATCAAGGTCATGATCGGAAGCGACCAGGAGGGCGTCGACGCGACGCTCGTGGCCCGCGACAGCGAACTCGACCTTGCCTGGGTGCAGATCACCAACAAGGACAACAAGAAGTTCGCGTTTGTCGATATCAGCAAGCCCGTCGAGGCCCGGTTGGGAGACCGCGTGCTTGTCCTTGAGCGCCTTTCCAAGAACAATGACCGCGCGTTTATCATCAACGAATCGCGCATCCGCTCGCTCATCACCAAACCCCGCAAGCTGGCGGTCCCCGGGATGGAGCTGGCCAAGGCGATCGGCGTGCCCGTGTTCAACGGGAAGGGTGAGTACATGGGGATGTCAACCCTTCAGCTGCCGAGCCGCGAAGAGAGCATGGCGAACTCGAACAGCCAGTTCGGCCAGTTGCGGAACATCGACGGGATCATGATCCTCCCTGGCGAGGATGTGATCAAGGCGACCGCGTCCGCCAAGGAGCAGGCCAAGAGCGGCAAGCCGGTCGACGAAGAAACCCCCGTCCCCGCGGCCGAACCCGGCGCGAACCCCGTCGCCCTTCCCAAGGGTGAGGAAAAGAAGGACGAGAAGAAGTAAATCGTTCATTGAGCACGGACTTTGACAGGCCTCTTCCACACGGGAGAGGCCTGTTCTGTATCATGATCCGATGATCATTCATATCGCCCAAATCGAGATCGACACCCAGAAGGTCCGCGCATGGGTGAACTCGTCCAAAGGACGCACGCTCGCGTTCTGGCTCGGGTGTGCCGCGTTGGTGCTTCTTCCGCTGATGGCATGGTGGGCTTTCGGCGGCTCGGGCCGAAAGGTTGACGACGGAACCAAGGTGGTCCTGTACGCCACCGCCGACGACCCCCTCGTGCAGCGCGTCGTGGACGCCTTCAAGGCCGAGACCGGGATCGAGGTCCGCGTCCTCACGGACACCGAAACCAATCGCGGGTCGCTCGCCCTGCGCCTCCATTCAGAGAAAGCTTCGCCGCGTGCCGATGTCTGGTGGTCCGGCGAGGTTGTCGGCACCATCAAACTCGCTGAGGCTGGCGTCCTGGCCCCATGGGCGAGCAAGTCCGAAGCCACGATCCCCGGCGGATGGCCCGCGCACCTCAGGCCCGCCGATCGTCGCTGGTACGGATTCGCCCAGCGCGCCCGAGTCATCGCGTTCAACACCGCCCAGCTCAACAAGGCCCGCGTTCCAACCCGGATGCGCGACCTCTTGCGTCCGGACCTCGCCGGCAAGGTTGGCATGGCCGACCCGCACTTCGGCACCACCCGCTCGCACATGGCGTACCTCTACCACCTCGCCGGCGAGGTTGAGTTCCGCGCGTGGTTCAAAGCCCTGCACGCCAACAGGCTCAGTATCCTTCCCAGCAATTCAGCGGTGGTTCAGGCGCTCGGGCGCGGCGACATCGCTGTGGGACTCACCGACACCGACGATGTCTGGGTTGGCCAGCGCGAGAAATGGGCGATCGATCTCATCTACGAAGGCGCCGACACGCTTCGTGAAACCACGACCATCAAGCAAAAGCCAGGCGCGGGCCTCATCCCCAGCGCGGGCACGCTCGTCTTGCCGAATACCGTCGGTCGCATCACCGGTTCGCCCAACGCCACCGCCGGCAACAAGCTCGCCGACTTCCTGCTCTCCGAAGCTGTCGAGCGCATGCTGGCCGAAAGCGACAGCCGCAACGTCCCCATCCGCCCCGAACTGGCCAAGAAGTTCAAGGATCTCGCCGTCCCGACGCCCGCGGAGACGGATTACGCGAAAGTCGCCGCGGCCGAAGAAGCCGCGATACGGATTATCGATGAGATTCTCGGGAGGTAATCCTGTTCCCCTTTCGGAAGGGTGTGCCGCAGAACTTCGCGGCGGTCTCCTATTCTTCGCCCATGCCCATGACCGCAACCAGTGACAACCTCCGCACGCTCATCGCCCGCGAGATCAAGGACCTCATCGAGATCCGCCACGATCTGCACCAGCACCCGGAACTCAACTACGAGGAAGTGCGCACGAGCGGCGTCGTTCAGCGCCAACTCACCCGACTGGGCATCCCGTTCCGCGCGGGAATCGCGACCACCGGCGTCGTCGCCCGACTGCCCGCCACGACCGCCGAGGGAAACAAACTCCCCGCCGTCGCGCTCCGGGCCGACATGGACGCCCTCCCGATCGTCGAACAGACGGGCAAGCCGTACGCCAGTTGCGTCCCTGGGAAGATGCACGCGTGCGGGCACGACGGGCACACCACGATCCTGATCGGGGCCGCGCGGGTGCTCGCCGCGATGACGCACCGGCCGCGACCTGTCGTTTTCGTCTTCCAGCCCGCTGAAGAGGGTGGCGCCGGCGGTCAACGCATGTGCCAGGAAGGTGCGCTCGACGGCGTGGGGGAGATTTTCGGTCTCCACGGCTGGCCGACGTATCCCGTCGGGCACATCGCTTCCCGCGTCGGCCCGCTTCTCGCGAGTGTGGATGATGTGGAACTGACGGTGCGAGGCGTGCAGAGCCATGGCGCGTACCCGCACCAGGGGTTTGACTGCATCACCGCGATCGCGCAGATCATCGCCGCGATTCAGACCATCGCAAGCCGCAACGTCAGCCCGCTTGATTCCGTGGTTGTGACGTGCGGCGAGATCCGCGCCGGCACCGCGAACAACATCATCCCCGAATCCTGCTGGACGCACTGGACCGTGCGCACCCTCAAGGACTCGACCCGCGCCCTGGCCAAGCAACGCTTCATCCAGATCGCTGAGTCGGTCGCCGCCGCGCTCGGATGCAAGGCCGAGGTGACTTACCGCGAGAGTTATCCTGTCACACAGAACGACGCGCACCTTGTCGGCGAGTTCTTCAAGGTAGCCAAGACGGCGTTCGGCGAGGCGAAGGTCGGCGAAGTCGACCAGCCCACCATGGGCGGCGAGGACTTCAGTTACTACGGCCAGCGAGTCCCGGCCTGCTTCTTCTTCCTCGGGCTCAAGCCCGAGGGCGCCGATCGCGCACCGACCCTTCATCAGCCGGATTTCGACTTTAATGACGCGGCGATTCCAACCGGAGTGGAGCTATTTGTGCGGCTGGCGACTCGATAACGCCCTTTACCCCTCCAAAGCACGAACGAATCTTAAACTACCCAATTTGACAAAGTTGGGTCGTTGTGCCGATAATGGCCTCTGTCGAAACGTTTCGCGAGTCCGCACTCGCGTGGTTACAAGCTCTCTCTCTCCCTCCGGGCTGCCGCGCGTTACGACGTGCGGCAGCTCTTTTTTTGGATGGTCAGCGGCGACAGCCGAGGCGTTCGTACACGCTGATGGAATGAGCCGCAATCGCCGGCCATGTATAACGAGAGAGCACCAGTTCTTGTCCGCGGGCGCCCATCGCCTGCAGGTCCCCTTGAGACATCCGGAGAACAGTGAGCAGTGCTGCGGCGGTTTGAGAAGCACCGAGCGGGACAACTAACCCGGCTTTGACTTCGTCAACTTCCGGAAAGTGACATTGATCGGAGATCACCACCGGGCATCGACAGGCCATCGCCTCTGTCACAGCCATGCTGAATCCCTCTTGCCGGCTCGGCAGACAGAAAACATGAGCGTCGCGAAGCGCCGCGAGTTTGTCCACGCCGAACAGCGGCCCGAGCAGATGGACCCGGTCCTTGAGTCCCAATCGCTGAACCTGTGCCCGGAGCTGGGCTTCAGCGCCGCCATCGGGGCCGACGACAACCAGTCGGACGGACGGGACGCTTGTCACGATCTGGGCGAAGGCGTCCGCGAGGATGTCGAGGCCTTTCTTGTGGTGGAGGCGTGAGAGGAAAAGCACGTACGGGTCGTTGCCGAGTTCCGGATGAGCCGCTCGGAACGTTCCGGCTGCGGGGAGGGGTGCGACGTCGTCGATGAAGATTCCGTTTGGGATCACCACAGCCTGCGGCTTGAGGTGCAAAGGCGCGAGAAGCCGTCCCTCGTCCATGTTCAGAACGTGTATGAAGAGGGCGTTGTTCAAGAGCGATCGGTGCGTGAACGCCATGGCGATTCGCTTCTTGACGGATTTCAACCACCCTTGCCCGTGAAGACTCCACGGATCGAGCATCCCGTGCGGGACGATGGCGTATGGAACCCCGATGGACCGTGCTTTGGCGGCGGTCTTGAGCAGGATCGAGTCCCAGACTCCGTGCAGATGAAGAACGTCGAAGTCGGCGAGATGATTCTCAAGCCATGACGCGAGATCGCCCGGAGAAACAACGTGACGAACCACATCGCTTTGCTCCTGGTTCGCGTCGTGCGACGCGCCATCGGTCGGCGATGGATGACAGAGCACCGCGACGCTGTGCCGACCGGGGAGCGAGGCCTGGGCCTGGGCGAGCTTGGAAGCGACAACGGGCGGGCCGCCGTCCTTGAGGTCCAGCGTTCGAATGACGTGCAGAATTCTCATTCTGATTCCGGTTGGCCGCTGGAAAGTCGGAACCGAGAAAGCCCTTTGTGGCCCGAGAGGCCCGGACGACGAACACGCTTGGTGCGCCGCGTTTCGAGCACACCCTACCGCATCACGCTGTCCATCAGCTTCTTCTCGCCCGCGGACGCGCCCTCGACGGGGATCTCGGCAAGGAGGTTCGCAATGATGGTGTCGGTCGTGACCTGATCGGCCTCGGCGTTGAAGTTGGTCAGGATGCGGTGCCTCAGGACGGGCAGAGCGATCTGCTTCACATGCTCGGGCGTCACATGCGTCGATCCCGAGAGAATCGCCTTGGCCTTGGCGGCAAGGACGAGGTACTCGCTCGCACGCGGGCCTGCACCCCACGAGAGATAGTCCTGGACCATCTTGGGGCGTTTGTGCCCGCCGTCCATCGGGTCCTTCACACGCGTGGCGCGGACGAGACGAAGGGCGTACTTGATGACGTGATCGGCCACGGGGGTCTGCAAGACCAGTTGCTGAACTCGGCGGATGTCGTCGGCGGTCAGGACGGTCTTGCTCTCGACCGAGCCCTTGGTCGCGCTGCGACGGACGATCTCGAACTCCTCGTCGGCGGAGGGGTAGCGGATCTGGATCTGAAACATGAACCGGTCGAGCTGGGCTTCCGGCAGCGGGTAGGTGCCTTCCTGCTCGATGGGGTTCTGCGTCGCGAGGACGAAGAAGGGGTTGGGCAGCTCGTGACGGGTGCCGCCGGCGGTCACCTGGCGCTCCTGCATGGCTTCGAGGAGGGCGGCCTGTGTCTTCGGGGGCGTTCGGTTGATCTCGTCGGCGAGAATGATGTTGCCGAAGATGGGGCCCTTGACGAACCGAAGTTGGCGCTGGCCGGTGGCTTTATCTTCCTGAATGACCTCGGTGCCGGTGATATCGCTCGGCATGAGGTCCGGGGTGAACTGAATGCGGCTGAACTGAAGCCCCAGGGTCTTGGCAAGGGTCGAGATCAGGAGGGTCTTGGCAAGTCCGGGAACGCCGACGACGACCGCGTGCCCCTTGCAGAAGATGGCGGTCAAGACCTGTTCGACGACCTCGTCCTGGCCGACGATGACGCGGCGGATCTCTTCGCGGAGTTTGGCGTAGGCCGATTGAACTTCGGCGACGGCTGCGGGAACGACGGCATCGGTGTCGGGCATGGTGGGATCATATCGGCCCGGGGCGGTGGCGGACCGTGAGAAACCGGAGGCTGGAAAGAAAGAACCCCCCCGCCGACAAGGCGAGAGGGTTCCGGTTCGTCGGACCGCAACACGCGGCCCGTGGTCGTGGGCTGGAGTGGTTGCTACTTCTTCTCGGAAAGACGCTTCTCGAGTTCTTCGAGGCGGTTGTTGAGTCGTTCGAGCTGCTCGGCGAGACGGTCGAGTTGGCCACCGGCAGCGGGGGCCAGGGGGGCCGCGGGGGCCGGAGCGACCATGCCTTGGTCGTTGAAGATCCGGAGGCGAGGGGCGGCATTTCCCATTCTCTCTGTGAATATGTCCGCAAAGCCCTTGAACTCGTCCTTATGGGCATCGATCTCGGCCAGGGCTTTCTCAAGTTCGACCATCGCACCGGCCTTGATCTTCTCGAAATCCTTGGAGTTTTCCTTGAGGTGCTTCATGGCCTCTTCGATGGCGGCCTTGACCTGCTCTTGGTCGATCTTCATGCTGAAGAAACCCCCGGGGAACTCCTGCGCCCAGTTCTCCCCTTCGGGCAGTCCTTCGATGAAGACATTCCCCTCGCC
Source organism: Phycisphaera mikurensis NBRC 102666 (assembly GCA_943369765.1). Lineage (GTDB taxonomy): Bacteria > Planctomycetota > Phycisphaerae > Phycisphaerales > UBA1924 > UBA2396. The sequence goes on from CALROI020000001.1 coordinate 147,835, forward strand.
CGGGACCATGCGCCCGAGTTTGTCGGCCTCGTAGGCTTCCAGTTTGATCGTGATGTTCTGGGCTTCACCCTTGCGAAGAACCTTGAGTTTGATCTCGTCCCCCGGCTTTTTCTCACGGAGAAGGCCGCGGAGGGCCTCTTCGGTCTGGGGGGCCTTGCCGTCGGCCTCGACGATGAGGTCGTTGGCGAGAAGCCCGCCCTTGGCGGCGGGAAGGTCCTCGATGACCGAGTCGATGAAGACGCCTTCCTGATGCTCGACGCCCAGGCGTTTGAGGGTGGCCTCGTCGGCGTTGGTCATGGTGACGCCGAGCATGACTTTGGGAAGTTCACCGCGAGGCATCGTGAGTTTGAGTTGCCCGGGTCCGTTTCGCCCGCCGCGTTCGACACGCAGCGGATTGCCGTTCTGAACACCACCCCGAGGTGCGTCCCAAACGCGGGGCGCGCCGCGGCCTGCAAACCCGATATTGAGCTTCATCGTGTGTTCGACGTTGCCCTTGTCGTCAAGGAACTCGACCGTGCCGTCGCGCTGGCGGATGCGGTCCTTGGGGACGGGCTTGCCGTTGTGCTCGGCGATGGTGACTTCGCCGTCGACGATGGTGACCTTGGTAGTGTTCTCACCCGCGTTCTGAATCATGGTGATGGTGGACGAAGTCTTGCCGCCCGCCTCGGCATGTCCGAGAGGTTGGTTGGGATGGCCCTTCAGTGTCCTGGCTGGCGGTTCTGCAACCGCGGGGGGCTGGGGCTGGGCGAGCACGCTCGCCGCAGTACCTGCGAAAAGAGAAAGGGCTGTCACAAAGGCACGTGTCATCGTTCAACTCCTTCCGCGGGGGGTTCCGAAACCTTCTTCGGAAAACAAACCCGCGTCATTCACCGCCCGCCGCCTGAACCCGCTTCGGGGCCTCCACGACCACCGTCACCCAGCGGACCCCTCGAGCGAGGGGCCTCACCGGGACGATCCTGCGGCTTGGGAGCCTCGCCTTGCGAGGCCTGTTTCTCAAGCCGATCGAGCCGCTCGTTGAGACGCTCGACCATGTGCAAGATGCGCTCAAGCCTTGGATCCGTCGCGCTTTGTGGACCGGAGTTGCCATCTCGACGTTCTTCAATGCGGACTTCAAAGCCTTCCTTTGGGATGCGGCGTTCGTTTGGGCCTTCCATTCCACCTGCAGCGGGTCCACGATCGGGACCTCCGCGACGCTCGATGCGGATTTCTTCGCGGGGACCGCCGCTTCCTCCTGGTCCGCCCGGGCCGGCGCGTTCGACAATGCGTTCACGGATCTGGGGGAGACGTTGCCCAACGCGTTCGCGGAAGGCACCGCGCATCTGGTCCAGCATCTCGCCACGGCGCTCAAACATCTCGGGGCCGCCAGGGGGGATCATCGCGCCCGGTCCGCCTCCCATGCCGCGACCACCCATGCCGCCGCCCATTCCGCCGAAGGGGCCGCCTTGGGGTCCGTGATGAGGCCCGTTCTGTGGTCCGGCCTGTCGACCGCCACGGTGACCGCTCTCTGGTCCGCCGCGATGACCCTGCATGCCGCCCTTCATCTCGCCTCGCTTGTGGCCTCGCTTGGCTTCACGCTTGTCCTCTCGCGACGGAGGTTGGCCGCCCTTGGCGCGCTCGCCTCGGCCGGGCCCCTCGCGTGCTTGGAGTTGCTGTTCGAGTTGTTCGATGCGTTGGAGGAGGCGTTGTACGTCGGGGCCGCGCTCGCCCCGGGCACGATCGTCCATCGGACGACCGCCGCGACCGCCTGGCTCGCCACGACCCTCGGCACCCTTTCTCATGCCGCGTTCGCCACCACGCGGGCCGTCTTCGGGCTGTTGCTCGTTGGCGAACTGAAACCGCACCTGAAAATCTGAGGATTGAACTTCGGGCTGGGTTGAAGACAAGCCGGGCAAACTCCCCTGAGGGCATGCGCCTGCGTTGAGAAAGAGAGCGAGGCACGAAGAGACAAGGGACGTGATCAGCATAGAAACTCCTTGCCGGAAACAGGCCGGCATCTGCGCGGTCGATTGAGAACGGGAGGATCACCTTCTGAGCCGCTCGTTACAGGCCTGTGGCGGGCCTGCGTGGAGCGGGCCATGGGCTTGCGACAGGCATCGTTTGTCCCAGTTCGTTCCGTGAATTGAACTGGAGCATGTCGTTCACATGACGACGCTCGATCACCTGTCGGACGATCGTGACCGTGTACCCCCGCCCGTCGGCCGCGGGTTCGGCGGACAGGAGGACGCGATCAGGGATCTCGCCGAGCACAATGCCTTCCGCCTTGCCTTTATTGCGATACTGATCGAAAGCCTCGTCGGCCGACGTGAAAGAAACCGGCAGGGGTGAGCCCGCGGTATTGCCGATCAGCTGTTTCTTGAGGTTGGTGATCGAGTTGAACTGACCCGCAGCGGCAAACGCGAGAACAGCCGCGGCAACCCACCCGCCCCAGATCCGAAGTCTGGAACGCCCGGCGGTGTGCCGCTCAGGCTCCGCCGTCACGAGCGGAAGATCGACACTCTGCGAAAGGTCGCCCGCGGACGCCACGATGGTCTCAATCGCCCGCTGATCACGCTGCGCGGTCGCCAATTCGCGCCACACCGCAGGGTCGCGGGCCGCGAGTGTCTCAAGGGTCGTCCACTCGGCGGATGAGGCCCGACCATCGATCACGCGCGAGATCAGCAAATCCCGATCGTGGAGCGGGGCGGAGGCGTCATCAATGGGCGTGTGGTTGGTCATGAGTCTTCCTTCACAAACATGGATGCGCCGGGGGGCCGGGGCCGTCAGGAGGCGTGGTCGGTGGATCGGGCGGCGGGGAGGGCCTCGCCCATGGAGAGTTCTCGGAGCATTTTGCGGGCCCGGGCGATGCGGGTCTCGACGGTGGTGTCGGGCAAGCCCAGGATGTGCCCGATCTGCCGGTAACTGAGGCCTTGGACAGCCTTGAGGAGGAGCGGCTCGCGGTAGCCGTCGGGGAGATTGGACAACAACTCGGTGATGCGGCGGGTTTCTTCCTCACGTCCGAGAACTGCTGGCGCGGCGAGTGATCCTGATTCTGGTGGGGCGATTGTGCCCGGCTCGCCCGAGTCGTCGAGTGACCGGGTCAGGCGCAGTTTGCCTTTGCGGCCCGCTAGACGGGCTGCGTTGATGGCGACCTGGCGGAGCCACGGACGGATGGCCCCGGGGTCGCGAAGGTCGGCAGACTTGGCTACGACGCTCGTGGCGACCTCTTGGAGGAGGTCTTCAAGGTCTGCCCATCGCGGTTTGTACGCGAGGATGATCGCGGCGACCCACCGGCGGTTGTCGTCCCAGATTTTGCGCAGGCGTTCACGCTCAACCGATGGGTAGAGAAGCGAGGGGGGTGAGTCGGCTGGTTGTCGTTCGCCCGAGAGGGCGTCTGGATCAGGCACGAACCCTCCGTTCCCGCATGGATGCGTCGCCGGGTGATTTCCGTCACTGGGGTGTACCGGGGTATCGGCCGGGGCGGTGCGGTTGCTGCAAGGCCTGTGCGGGACCCTACCCTGACCGCGATGGTCGAGGAACCCAACTCTGACGGTGGAAAGATCGAGCGTTTTGCTCCGCGCAAGACCAAGCCGGATCCGAGCGCGGTGATGAGCTTGGGCGAACACCTAGACGAACTGCGCCGGCGGCTGATCCACGCGATCGGTGGCCTCATTCCGATCTTTGTCGTCGGGCTGATTTTCGGCAAGTTCCTGATGAGCCTTCTGATGACCCCGATGGAGAAGGCGCTCCGCAACGAGGGGATGAACCCGCAGTTCATGTCGACGTCGGTGTTCGAGATCTTTTCCACGTGGATCATGATCGCGTTTCTGGTCACGGTGATCCTCGGTTTCCCGTGGATCATGTATCAGGTGTGGAAGTTCATCGCGCCGGGGCTTTACACGCACGAGCGGCGGTTTGTGCATCTCCTGATGCCTATTTCCATCTTTCTCAGCGTGCTCGGCGTGCTGTTCATGTACTTTGTCGCGCTCCCGGCGATGCTGGCGTTCTTCATTCATTTCTCGACCAATGTCGAGCCGCCTTCACCCGGTCCCATCGGCGTGCCTCAGGGCGTGGTCGTCCCGACGATGGTGGTGCTGCCGGGCGACCCGCCAGCACCGGCGGTAGGGCAGTGGTGGTTCAACGAGACGCTCGGGCAGATCCGCATGTGCGTCGCGATTCAGAACGAGGTCCCCGTGCTGCGGGGCGTGGTGCTCGAGAAGGCCGCCAGCGTCGTCCAGAAACCCAGACTGGGCGAGTACCTGAACCAGTTCATCATGTTCGGCATTCTGTTCGCGGTCGCGTTCCAGACCCCAGTGGTGATCCTGCTGCTCGGGTGGATCAGGCTCGTGACGGTGCCGATTCTCCACAAGAATCGTCGGATGGCGATCTTCATCATCGCGGCGATCTCGGCGGTGGTGACCCCTCCGGACCCATTGTCGATGATGCTGCTCGCGATCCCGCTGTATGTACTGTTTGAGTTGGGCGTGCTGTTGCTGTGGATGTTCCCGTCGCCCGGGAGGATCGGGAAGCGCGGGCCCGATGATCCCGAGGGCAAAGAAGGAAGCGGAGCCGAGGCATGAGCGCGACCGTTGCGCAAAACCGGGTGCGGTCGGGCGCGATGGCCTGGCTTGTGAAGAACCGGGCCCGCCCGCGCGTTTCGCTCGCGCCGCGTGCGACCACCACCGATCTCGAGATGATGAAACGGGCGTTGGCTTTGGCGGAGCAGGCTGCCGCGATCGGGGAAGTGCCCGTGGGAGCGGTGGTGTACCGCACCGCGACGGGTGAGGTGCTCTCGCAGGCGCACAATCGGCGCGAGATCGACGCCGACCCTTCGGCCCACGCGGAGTTTCTAGCGATGCGCGACGCGGCCCGGGTGATCGGTGATTGGCGGCTCTCGGGCTGCACCGTGATCGTCACGCTCGAACCGTGCGCGATGTGCGCGGGAATGATCGTCAACGCCAGGCCCGATCGCGTGGTCTATGGGGCGGCGGACCCGAAGGCTGGCGCGGTACGGACGCTCTTCCGATTGGCGGATGACGAACGGCTCAACCACCGGGCACAGATCGTCACGGACGTGATGGGCGAAGAATGTTCGGCGATGCTGCGTGCGTTTTTCAAGGCTTTGCGAGCGAGACGCCGGGATGCCTGAACTTCCCGAGGTCGAGACGATCCGGCGCGGGCTCGTGCCACTGATCGGCACGACCATCGAGTCGGTCGAGATCCGGCGGAGTGACGTGATCAACGGGCTCATCGGATCGCGTCATAGCCATCAGAAGGGTTTGCTCGCGGGGACTGCGATCGTCGGCCTTCATCGGCACGGAAAGCAACTGGCGATCGAGGGTAAGTTGGGGCGCGTCGTATTGGTGCAGCTTGGCATGAGCGGGCAGCTCCTGGTCGAGCAGATCGGGGCTGCGATGACTGCTCACTCGCACGTGGTCTGGAACCTCGCGGACGGACGGCGGCTCACGTTTCGAGATCCGAGACGGTTCGGCGGAATCACGCTCCACGATTCTCTAAAGTCTCTGAGAGAGGCATGGGCGAATCTGGGACCCGATGCGCTTGAGATCACCGAGGCTCAGCTGCGAAAGGCATGCACGGGCACGCGCCGATCGATCAAGGCGGTGTTGCTTGACCAGAATGCCATCGCGGGTGTCGGGAACATCTACGCGGACGAATCGCTTTTCCGGTCTGGCGTGCGTCCGACGCGTCGAGCGCACCGTCTGAATGAACGACAGTTCCTCCAACTCGCCGACGCCATTCGGGAGGTGCTCAACGCCGGCGTTGAGGGTGGTGGTTCGACGCTTCGAGACTATGTCGGCGTGGACGGTCGGTCGGGTTCCGCTCAAGAATCGCACCGCGTGTATGGCCGCGGGGGGCTGCCGTGCGTGCAGTGCGGAGGCGCACTTCGAAAGACAGTGGTAACCCAACGAACAACGGTGTATTGCCCGGGCTGTCAGCCCTGAAACAGGAGAGGGTTTTGCACCGGTTCTCCACAAACGCTTCGCACCGTACTTTTCCCGAGTGACCATCGAAGAGAAGGCGAGGCTGTTTGGGCTCTCCTTCTTGAAGAGGAAAGAGAGAACTTCAATCGTCTTCGTAAGAAGCCCTGTCGCTTCGTGGACTCAATCGGGATTCAGTTCATAAGTGCTTGTACAGAAACATCTTAGACAAGAATCAGATACAACACAACCTGTCGGCTGTCTGTCGGATCCCGGCGACTGCGCGAGGGGGGCCGAAGGGGTGTTGGAGGGAACGGTTCGGATGACCCGACAAGCGACGGCGCAAACATCCGGGTCCGACGAGTTCTCCACAATCGGTACACACTCGAGCCGACAGGGAAAATGAGGAATCTACAGGGTCGACATCCCGATCTTGTCCTCGAGGCTTTTCAGAAGGGCGTCAAAGTCGGGTTCTGTCTGGCGGCGGGCATCGATGATGCGGATGGAGTGGAGAACCGTGGTGTGGTCTCGGTTCCCGAAGTAACCGCCGATTTCTTCGAGCGAGTGCCTGGTGTTGTGGCGGATGAGGTACATGCAGACCTGGCGGGGGAGGTTCAGAGAGCGGTTTCTGCGTTCGGACTGGAGCTCGATGAGGCGAACGCGGTAATAGTCGGTGACTGCATCGATGATGGCTTGGATCGTCGGTTCGGTGCTGGCGCGCGGGGCGATGTCGCCCAAGGCGTCCATGGCGAGCTGCATGTCGATGGGCCTGCCTTCGACGGCCGAGTGGATCTGGAGCTTGCCGATGGCACCCTCGAGTTCGCGGATGTTGGTGTTGAGGCGCGTGGCGATATGGGCCGCGACATCGTTGGGCAGTTCAAACCCGCGGACGCTGGCTTTGCTCTTGAGGATGGCGACGCGGGTCTCAAAGTCCGGGGGAGAGACCTTGGCGACCAGGCCCCATTTGAATCGGCTGACCAGGCGCTCTTCGAGGTGGGGGATCTCTTCGGGGGGCGCGTCTGAGGAGAGCACGATCTGCTTGCCGGCCTGATACAGGCTGTTGAACGTGTGGAAAAACTCCTCCTGCGTTCGGTCGGCTTTGGCGAGGAAGTGAATGTCGTCGATGATCAGGCAGTCCACGTCACGGAAGCGGTGGCGGAAATCCGGCATGTCGCCCGAGCGGACTGCCTCGATGAATCGCGTGACAAAGCTCTCGCAGGAGAGATAGTAAAGAACAGCGTTTGGATTCTGCGTCTTGATCTGAACGCAGATCGCCTGAAGCAAGTGCGTCTTGCCGAGCCCGACTCCGCCGTGCACAAAGAAGGGGTTGTACGCCTTGCCGGGACGGCCCGCGACAGCGACGGCGGCGGCGTTGGCAAGACGGTTGCCCGAGCCGACGATGAAGTTGTCGAAGCTGTAGTCGGGGTTGATGACCAAGGCGTCATCGCGCCGGGCAGCAGCGCTCCCGGGCTCAAGAATGCTGAGGGAGTTGTTCAGGGGCGTGGCAAGCCCGAAGGTCGCACGAGGAGGGGGCGGCTCGTTCACGGGCTTGGCGGTCGGCTCGGTGATCAGGGCCGGGCTGGTCGATACGGGCGCGGGGCGCGGCTGAGCGGCGTTTGTCGGTGGGCTGACAGCGAGCTTGGTTTCGAGGGGCGCGGGTTTGGATTCCACGATGGTGCGGGGCTTGTCGGCCGGCTGGGGGAGCGGTGCCGGATCGTGGGGGCCCAGGAATCGAACCGCGAGAAGGCGACCGGACACGGTACGAACAGCGTCGTTGAAGGGATCGGCGCAGGATCGACGGAGGTAATCGCGGTGAACATCGGATTCGGCGCGGAGGTGCAGCGACCCACCTTCGATCGGGAGTGGTTCGAGTTCTTCGAACCATGCCCGACAGAGTGTCGGGTAGTGACGGCGGAGGTACGCAAGAACGCCGCTCCAGATGTGACGATCCTGCTCGTTCATCATCGCGGGGTGTTTCGGGCGAAGGGAAGGGGGCGCTGAGAAGCCATCGATTCGCCGCTTTGACGCGGATCGAAGGGACGGCACGACGAAGACCCGCGTGTGGCGGGGGGAGAGCAAAAAACCACCATGACACACCTCGTGACCACCAGGGCTTCCACCTGGAAGCCGACGAGCGAGACGTGACGTGCCGTTCCGACCCACCAAGGACGCAACGCCCGGTCCGACCCACTCGGTCCGGTCGCCCCGCGCCGGGGGTTTCCCGCCGACGAGGAGTGGCACGAATCAAACGTACAGAAAGTCGGCCTTCAAGTCAACCGAAAAATCGTGTCAGCGAGAAATTGGTGGAGCCGTCCCGGGGACTTGACGCCCGGCTGCCTGCTCGCGTAGGAAGGCTTCCTGCGTCTGCTGCTCGTACCGCATCTTTGCGGCGCGGTAGTCCATGAGGAAATGGACTCGGGACACCTTGTCCGCCGCGGTCTTGTCCTTGGCAAGAATATCGAGCAGGGCTTTGCGAGCGAACCCCAGATCGGTTCTTCGCGAGACGTGGATGAGCACGAGGGCTTGGCACTCGAGGAATCGCAGCCACTCCGCGACATCGTTGACGTGCAGGTGCATCCCGATCTTCGCCCGCTCCTTGTGGTCGGGCTCGAAGAAGGTGCATTCGGAGATGATGATCTGTGCTTTGCGGACATCCTCCCGGAGGAGGTGAGGGCCGGGCTGGGTGTCGCCGAGGTACGCGATGTGGGGAATCTCGAGGATACGGGTGATTTCGACGCCACGGTCCTTGAGTTCGCGGAGTTTCTCCTGCGGCATGTCGACGAATTCAGGCTTGAGCTTCGAGCGCTTTTCGTAGACGACATAGCCCATCGACGGAGCGGTGTGCTCGGTGAGGAATCCCTTGAGGAAGAAGTTGTTCTTGATCTCGACGGATTGCTCGGGCTCGATGGCGATGAGGTTGTACGGAGTCTTCTGGCGTTCGAGGTCGACGAAGCCGGCGAGCATTTTCTTGATGTCGGGCGCGATGCGGGTATCACAGACGATCGTGGCATCGCCCATGCCTTGGAAGCGCCGCTGCGAGCAGTAATACGCGAGGCCGCCGATGTGGTCCATGTGCCCGTGGCTCACAGCACAGAACTTGCTGGAGAGGGCGGCGCGCGGGCACTGGCCCATGTCAAAGCAAAGGTCCAGTTCCGGGATCTGCACCGTGGTGATCTCACCGGCGATGGAGATGCCTTGGACGCGGTATGGCGGGATGAACAGGAACCCGAGTGAGCCCTCACGGGGCGGCGGCTTGGGAATCACAGGAAGCCTCCAAAGCCGGACAGCGCAGTCCGGGGGAAGTGCGGGGGGACGGGGGATCGTATCACATTGGACGGGAGCGCGTACGACGACGGAGAGTTCGAAGGCGCGAACCTTGTGGATGTTTCAGGCGCTGAGGGTGTGAGCCGCCGGTTTTGGCGGTCTCATCAAGGAGCCTGTCCGATGAGCATGTCCTTTGGAAACCTCGCTGCATTGTCTTTGGCCGCCTCGGTCGTTTGGGTTGCCCACGCCCAGCCCGCTTCGTCGCGGGGAAAGATCGAAAGCGTGACGGTCTATAGGGGACAGGCGTTGGTGACTCGGGCGCTCGAGTTGAACCAGGCGGCGGGTTTGGCCGAGGTGGTGGTGACGGATCTGCCGCCCCGCGTGCTGGCGGGGAGCCTGTACGCGGAAGGGGGCTCGGGTGTGCAGGTTCGGAGCGTGCAGTTCAGGACGAGGCCGGTCGCGCAAGACGTGCGCGAAGATGTTCGGAAGATCGACGCGGAACTTGTCGTGATGGGGGATCGGCTGGCGGAGATCAACGCTGGTGTCGAGCGACTTACCGAACGGCGGGCGTACCTGGAGAAGATGGAGAACTTTGTCGCCCCGACCGCTCAGGTCGAGATGAGCAAGGGCGTGCTCAACGCGGACACCCTCACGACGCTCGCGGACTACTCGTTCAAGCAGCGGGAAGAGATGTCGAAGCAGTCGCTCGACTTGTCCAAGCAGTTGCGGGACGTGCAGGGGGCGATGGAACAGAAGCAACGAGAGCGGCAGAAACTGACCGCGGGGAGCGCGAAGACGGTGAGCGAGGCAGTGGTCTTTCTGAACAAGGAGGGGCCGACACCCTCGACGCTCAAACTGCGGTATCTGGTGGATAGCGCGAGTTGGACGCCTTCGTACAACGTGCGCGGGGACGCGAAGGCGGGCGGGATGACGCTGGAGTACTTCGCGTCCGTGGCGCAGATGAGCGGGGAGGATTGGGAGGGCGTTCAGGTGGAGTTGTCGACCGCGACCCCGGCGATGATCGCGAAGGGGCCGGATCTGGTCCCGATGCTTGTGGCGCTGGCGGCACCCGTGGACGCGGGCATGGGGGGCAAGGACTGGTACGCGAACGCAAAGAGCGAGTTGAGGCAGCAGGCTCGGGAGATCGACAGTCAACGGAACAGGGATGTGTTGTCGATCAACGGGCCCGGGGGGTCGGCGGGCCCACAGGGCCCTACGGGCCAGTCGCTCGCGACGCGTGTGGATGCGGACGGTCGATTCGGCTTTGACCAGTTCGACAAGAAACTGAACGATGTGGCGAAGGCGGACCAGATTCTGGACCTCGTGGCGGCGGAAAAGGTCGTGCGCGAGGAGTCCAAGCCCAAGGCCGTCAAGCCCGTCGAGGAGGGGCTCAGCGTGACCTACACACTCACGGGGCGAACGAGCGTTCCGAGCCGGACGGATCGTCAACTGATCCAGATTGCAAGCGTACCGATGAAAGCGGAGTTCTCGAAGGTGGCGTCGCCGGTTTTGACGCCGTTTGTCTACGACGAAGCGAAGGTCACCAACGAGAGCGGGATCGTTCTGCTGGCGGGCCCGCTGACGGCGTACGCGGGGAGTTCCTTTGTCGGGAACGGAGAACTGCCGACGGTTGCGGCGGGGCAGTCGTTCTCGGTGGGCTTTGGGATTGACAGCAGCCTGCGGGCCCAGCGTGATCTGGTCGAGCGGACCGAGACGGTGCAGGGCGGCAACAAACTGGTCGAGGTTGCGTACCGGCTGAGCGTGGAGAACTTTGGCGCCGCGCCGGTCAAGGTGCGGCTGGCGGATCGCCTTCCGGTGGGGCGTGACAACGAGATCCGGGTGACGATCCTGAACTCGTCGGTGCCGGCGAATCAGGAAGAGGTTGATCGCCCCGGTGTCAAGGACAAGAAGACCGGGGTGGTCCGCTGGGACCTGGAGGTGCCGGCGCAGGCGATCGCCGGGAAGGCGGCGGCGGTTGAGTACAAGTTCAAGATGGAGTATGACAAGCAGATGACGGTGGTAGGAGTGGGCGGCGTGCCGGTGGTGCCGGGGGCGGCGCCGAAGCCCTGAGGCCCGCGGATCTCGAACTCTGAGCAACCTTGGTCTACGCTCCCCGCGTGGAAACACCTCCTGCGCCAGTCATTTCTTCGACGGATGAGACCGCGGGAGACCTTGCGCGACGCCTCGGTCCGGCGGGTGCCCTCGGGCTGCTTTGGGCTTTTCTACCGGCCGTCTGCGGGACCGCCTTGTTGGTCTACGCCGACACCGTGGGGGCGTGGCTGCGCGACCACGCCTCGAACGGGCCGGTGATCTACGCGGGGGCGTTTGTGGTGCTCTCGGGGCTTGGCATTTTGCCGACCTACGCCTCGGCGATTCTGGGCGGTTGGGCGTTTGGGTTCGCGGTGGGGTTCCCAGCCGCTCTCGTGGGGTTTCTGGGCGGGTCGTTGCTCGGCTTTCTCATCGCAAGGGGGGCGTCGGGCGACCGAGTGAAAGCGATCATCGCAGAGAAGCCGACCTGGCGGGCGGTGCACGACGCGCTCGTGGGCGGGTCGTATCTGAAAACACTGGCCATCATCACGTTGGTGCGCCTGCCGCCGAACTCCCCGTTCGCGTTGACGAATCTGGTGCTGGCGAGCGTGAAGGTGCCCATTTCGGCGTACATCGTGGGGACGATGGTCGGGATGGCCCCCCGGACGGCGGTGGTGCTCTCTATCGCGACGCTGTTCAGAGACATGTCCGCCAAGGACGCGGCCAAGCAGACACCATGGTGGTACTACGTCATCATGGGCGTGGCTTCGCTGGTCGTGCTGGTGGTGATCGGGCTGATCGCCAAGGCGGCTCTCGCCCGGGTGACGGGCGGTCCCGGCAAGAATGGGCCGCGCATAGACCGAGAACCATAAAGGGTGGTCGCGCGAGCGGAATCCGAACACGGTGCATCCACGAACCCGAGGTGGCGGTTGAACGGGCTCTTGCACGGGCGTGATACGCTACGAGGATCGTGATGCGGATGAAACCCAACCTCTTGGCCACATCGATGTCATCGTCCAAAGGCCGAGCGGGCTCGGCGTTCACGCTCATCGAGTTGCTCGTGGTGATCTCGATCATCGCGGTGCTTGTCGGGCTCCTGATGCCGACGCTCGGGATCGCCAGGCGGCAGGCGAGGCATGTGAAGTGTCTGGCGAACCTCAAAGGGATCGGGGTTGGCGTGGCGTCGTACATGCAGTCGGCGAGCAAGGGTGTTTTGCCGCACGTGCTGCCGCTGCACGATTCGAACGGGAACCAGAACGATCCCTCGCTCCTCGATGTGCTGGGAGACTTCGTCGACGCGGCGATTCCGAAAAAGCAAGAGGACGGGAAGTATGTCGCAACGGACCCGTGGATTTGCCCGGAGGATCGGACCTCGACGGACGCGGCCACGAACTTTGAACCTGCCTGGCGGACCTATGGCACGAGTTACGAGTACATCCCCGGTTCGGTGATGATCGTGGCGGAGCTCAATCTGTTGATTCCTCGCGAGCGGGTCGCGCGCGTGGTGACCGGGGTCTACGACCGTTATCCGAAAGAACTGGCGGTTCTGACGGACGCCCAGGATTGGCACACGTTGCGCAAGACGCCGGGGGACAAGAAGAACGCGCTGTATTACAAGGACTGGCGCGCGGATTGGGTCCGGGTGATCGATGCGGGTGAGGCGGAGGCGATTTTCGGCGAGATCGCTCGGACCAGCGGCGGACCGGGATGAACGGAGTGGAACCATGACTCAGGAACCAATGAACAACCTCGGCCAAGGCTCGCTGCTTGAAGGGCTTCAGATCCCGGTGCAAGCGCCCCGGATTCCGATGCGTCAGCGGCTGAACCGGGCGTGGGAGACCCGCGTGGCGTCGTGGCGGGCGTGGGCGGTTGCAGTGCCGGGGAGAGCGACGAGGCTCAAGCGAGCTGGCGTCGTGCTCGCGGGGCTCACAGTGGTCGGGCTGGGTGTTGGCGGGTGGGCGGTGTTTGGGCCCAAGCAACAGCCGGACTATGCGGTGGACCCGTTTGATGATGTGCTCGATTTCACGATGTTGAGCGATGAATTCAATAACCTGCCGATCGATGAGCGTCTGCGGCTCATCAAGGAACTCGTCGGGCGGTTTAACTCGATGGACGGGTCGGACTCAGAAATGGTGGCGGCGTTCGCGGCGGGCATCTCCGGGAAGGCCCGCAAGCAACTCGAGAAAAACGCCTCCAAGCTGGTCTTGGATGTGCTGGACCGCGAGGCGGTGAAGTACGAGAAGGCTGCGCCCGAGGATCGGGTCGAGGTGATTGAGGGGACGTTTGTCGCCCTCTTCAAGACGATGGATGCGCTGGACGGGAAGGAAACAACCAAGACCGACGGCGAAATCGTGTCGGAAGGGAAGGAAGAGGCCGAGCGGGGGAAAGAGTGGATCAAGAAGCAGGACCGCGAGCGGCTCGGGCAGAACACCGGGCGGATGATGATGACGATCAACGACACGGTTGCGAAGGAATCGTCGCCGCAGCAGCGTGGGCGCATGGGCCTGGTCATGCGGGACATGACGCGGCACCTTCGTGGCGAACCGATCTCGAAGTAGCCTGTTCTCGAAGCAATCTATCGCTCGAAGCAATCTATCGAGCGACCCGAGCCTGAAAAATCCGTGGATTACTCAGGTTGGCTGGGTTCCTCGATCGGGCGGTTGGTGCCACGGATGTTTTCCTGCCAGGGCTTGATCGGCTCGGATTCCCCCGACTCGACGGGGTATTCAGTCTCGGGGAGGTAGGCGAGTTCCGGGATCGGGCGAACGAGCGTCTCCCATTCGCGGGCGACTTCGACACGCCAGGATTCGAAGCGGCCGACCAGGCGGAGCTGCGTCATCTGGTACGTGCCGGGGCCGGTGGGAACAATCACGTCGAGTTCAGCCTTGTCGTTGCGGATGGTGATCCGGGCAAGGTGGTAGATCGTGTGGTTGGCCGCGGTTTCGGGTGTGAGGACCTGCGAGCCGTCGCCGATGCGCTCGATGACCTCGAGGACGCCGGAGCGGCGCAGATCGGCCGGGAGGTTGAACGCGACGGGGGACGCGGGCTTGTAGCGCTGAAGAGACCACTTGCCGGCGGCCACAAGGGCGCCGCGGGAGTGAACGTTGTTAAAGTCCGTAAGCCCGGTGCCTCGCACGAGCGGCCAACTGGAGTAGCAGCCCGTCATCGGGACAGCGGCGAGGGCCAGCAGAAAGACGGAGGCGAGAGTGCGGGGGAGTGTGCGAGAGCGCATAGCGAGGATTCCAATTGGTGTCGATCGGTCGCGGGTTCGTTCGGGGTCCGCGGGTCTAGTTTACGCCTTGATCGGTCGGCGGGTCGTGTTCCGAAGATTCAATCGGTTCGGGCCCCTTCGAATCCCTAGAATCTCCTGACTCGAACCCAACCGATGACGACTTCTCGCTCGACAAGCCCTTCCGAACGCCCGCCCCCCTCGCGGCGGTTTGTCGTAGGCGTGACCGGCGCTTCGGGGGCTGCGTACGCGTTGCGGCTCGTCGAGCAACTGCTCGTCTGCGGGTGCGAGGTGCACCTGGTGGTGTCGGATTACGGGCGTCGGCTTCTCTTTGATGAAGCCGGGATCAAGGACCTTTCCCTTGAGACTTTGGCGCCGTCCCTGGCGGGCGGGGCGGAACGGGAGTCGCACGAGCGGCGGCTCTTCATCCATCCGAACAAGGACGTGGGCGCGGTGATCGCGTCGGGGTCGTTCCTGCACGGCGGGATGGTGGTGGTCCCCTGCTCTTCGACGTCGCTGGGGGCGATCGCGACCGGTTCTGGAAGCAACCTGCTGACCCGAGCGGCGATGGTGACGCTCAAGGAACGGCGACCACTGATCGTGTGCCATCGCGAAACGCCGCTGAACCTGATCGATCTCGAGAACATGCGGACGCTGACGCTGGCTGGGGCGGTGGTGTGCCCGACGAATCCCGGGTTTTACCTGTTGCCGAAGACGGTCGGGGAGATCGTGGATTTCATGGTGGGCAAGGTGCTGGACCTGCTCAAGGTGGAGCATGATCTGAAGACACGGTGGGAGAACCACGGGAAGGCCGAGCGGCCGGGCTGATGGGCGCTTAGGTCTTGACGACGGTAGCGGGCGGCTGCCGCCAGACCGCTTGTTTGAAAGCGCCTTCGGCGAGGTACCACTTGGTCATGCGGTCGATCCCTTCCGCGAGGGAGAGGGGTGCTTTGAACCCGCTGTTCTGCGCCTTGTCCGCTTCGAATTTGGTCTGCATGGCGGCGAATTTCTTGACCCGCATCGACGAGATCGGGAGGTTCTTCCCAGTCAGCTTGATGACCAGATCAAAGGGCATGGCAAGGCCGAGGGCGACCCACATCGGGATATGGAAGCCGGAGGGCTTGCGCCCGAGGGAAACCATGATCTGTTCGGCGATGTGACGGCTGTCCATATCGGGCTTTTCGACCCAGTTGAAGGCGTCGATGTTCGGGCGGCCCGGCTTGCTCCAGATGTAATCCGTGAAGGCGACGATGTTCTCGACGTAGGACAGGCTTTTGATGTTGGTGCCGTCGCCGACGCGGACGAACTTCCCGCTCTTGACCTGTCGGATGAGTGAGTACATGTTGGCGAAGTTTCGGGGGCCGAACGTGATCGTGGGGCGGATCACGAGGCAGCGGCGGCTTTCTCCCTTCGCGACCCAGCGCTCGAAGACCTTCTCGCCCGCGAGCTTTGACGCGCCGTACGGGTTGGTGGGCTTGCAGGGCGAAGTCTCGTGACGCGGCTCGGGAACATCCCCGTAGATCGCGACGGAGGAATAGAAGCAGATTTCCTTTACTCCGGCCTTGTCAGCCTCGTCGCAAATGACCTGGGAGCCTCGTTCATTGACGTCGAAGTAGGTGTCGTGGGCGATCCCGAAATCATGGTGCGCCGCCGCGAGATGGAGAACCCGGTCGCACCCGGCGATGGCGCGGGCGACCGCACCGGGATCACGGACATCGCCCTTGATGTAGGAGGCGCGTCCGAGATCAAAGTCGGCGGGCCAGAGATCCAAGATGACCAGATCATGCCCCTGACGTGTCAGGAGTTCGTGGAAGTAGCGGCCGATAAATCCGGTCCCGCCGGTGATGAGGATCTTCACAAGAGCGTTCCTTCACTGCCATCTCGGACTCGCGACCTGCGCGTCCGCGAGAGAGTGTATCGGTCACTACCCGTAGACGGATGAACAGGTTCGACGAGGTGCGTTGCCGCCGCGGCGTCCAACACCCGGTTCCATCACGGATGATCGAGAAAACAACCCTCGCGCGCCGCGGATCTCCCTGATTGGGGGGCGCATCCCTCAGCGGTCAGTCCGGGCATACCAGTCGCCGAATCGGCTCGCGCCAACGGGCTCGGAGTTCGGCACCGACGGTGGTGGGGTTATCGAAACCGCCGCGCGGGTAGTGCCCCCAGAGCGCGACGCCGTCCGCGCCGAACCACCAAGGGAGTTGGAGTTGTTGGATGAGGTTCCAGTCGTTGACAAAGAGGGAGGGAGTGATGTCGGGGGAGCAGCTTCCCGCTTGCAGTTTGTAGTGCCAAGAGGCGTAGGTGATGATCTGTTGACCCGGCCGCGGGTAGGTGGTCTTGATGCGCGTGCACTCCTGAAGGAGCGCCTGGAAGAAGGCTGAGTTTTGGCCCGGGCCGTTCACCGCTTCAGGGCAGGGGCTGGTGGATGGATCGGTTGTGGTCCAGAAGAGCGGATACGTGGAAGGGGCCAGGACGTCGAGTTCGGGCCAGAGCGGCGCCAGAAGTTCGTTGTGGGCTCTGCGTTCCTCGTCGTAGACCAGCCACGCGCCCGCCGGCTGGCCGTAATAGCAGTACTTGGCGTTGGGCCTCAAGGTGCGGAGCGACTGGACTGTGCTGATGTAGAAAGCCAGGCCCACCTTCCGGTGTGCCTGATTGACAAACTCCGTGCGTTGTGCTGCCGAAAGATCGCCCCAGCCGGTGGAGGCGGCGGGCGGGGTCCATTCCGAGAAGGCAAGGAAGGCCCTGTCGTATGCCGGCGAATTGATCTGCTCGACCATCTGATCCCAAGAAACAATCGCCGCGGGCTCATTGACCATTTGCTGGCGGAGCGGGGTGACCACCTCCCAGTCGATACAGACAAGCCCGTTGAATGCCGGGCTTGGCATTTCCGTGGCGACCAAGGCGGGCAGGCTTGCGTCATGGAGCGCCAACCACGCGTCATAATTCGCGCGCCAATTGGTGTATGAGCCGCTTGCGTCGCGGAACATCATGTGAAAGCCGGCTTCGAGCTGCTCGCTGTCCGGGCCGTAGCGGATGGGGATCTTCGGGAATCGCTGTTGGTACAGGATGGCTGAGTTTCGCGAGAGCGGGATCCCGGTCAGGTCGGTCTGGGTGTCGATGGTCTGCCCAGGCTGAAGCACGGTGCTGGTCTGCCAATAGATGGTGAAGTTCGTCTTGGCGCGCGACTCGGAGAAGGAGTCAAAGTCCGCCTGGTTGACAGCTCCGTCAAGATTGAGATCGGCCGCTGGAGCGTGCGCGGCGTAATCATTCATGAACGCGATGGAGTCTGAAAAATTGGCGACACAATCCCGGTTGTAGTCGGGCTGTGCGTCCGCGCGCAGACCCACTACTGCCGCGACCGCGACAGACAGCAAGGGTCTCAAGAGAAAGGAAACCGCACCGCACTGGGGTGCGACGGAAAAACGCCTCCGACGATAAGTTTGGGGGCGATGGACGCGCCCCGAGGTGGACTGATTCACTCTCTAGCTCCCAGGACTTTCCACAAGGTACCAAGAATCCGCCTCTGGGAGAAGAGAGTTATCAGGCGAGACCACAGACACGCCATAAAACAAATTTTATCGTCCCCTTTTTGGGGACATTCTCAGTGTGACGCTTCGGTGACTCGGAGCACTTCCTGGACGGTCGTTTGCCCCTTGGCAATCTTCCTGATTCCGTCGGCACGGAGACTCACCATTCCACGTTCGATGCACATGCGGCGGAACTCTGAGACGTTCGGGTTTCGTGCGATGACATCTCGCAACTGATCATCCACCGCAAGAAGCTCGTACAACCCCACTCGGCCGGAATACCCCGATTTTCGGCAGCGATCACAGCTTTTGGCGACCCACATCTGGTCCGTGGGCAGTCCTTGGAGCTCAAGAAACTCGGCCATTTCCGCGCCTGGGGCTTCCTGCACCTTGCACTGGGAACAGAGTCGCCGGATGAGGCGCTGCGCGAGCACGGCGTTAAGGGCGGCACCCACGAGGAACGGCTCAAGCCCGATGTTGACCAGGCGGGTCACCGAACTCGGCGCGTCGTTGGTGTGGAGCGTGCTGAGCACCAAGTGGCCGGTGAGTGCGGCCTGAACGCCGATATGCGCGGTCTCCTTGTCGCGAATTTCGCCCAGCAGGATGACGTCGGGATCCTGGCGGAGCAGGGCGCGGAGAGCGGCGGAGAAGGTCATCCCGATCTTCTCGTGGGTTTGAGTCTGGTTGATCCCTTCGAGGTGGTACTCGACCGGATCCTCGACGGTCGAGATGTTCATCGAGTTTTTGTCGAGCGTTCGGAGCGACGCGTAGAGCGTCGTGGTCTTTCCTGAACCCGTGGGCCCCGTGACGAGCACGATTCCGTGCGGGGCGTTGATCTGGTTCTTCCAGATCGAGAGGGTGTTGTCGTCGAAGCCGAGTTGCTCGAGGTCGACGTTGATCGACTTGGTATCGAGGATTCGCATGACGGTCTTCTCTCCTCCCGAGCAGGGGAGGGTCGACATGCGAAGATCGAGCTTGCGTCCGCCCACGACACACCGGATTCGTCCGTCCTGAGGAAGGCGGCGTTCGGAGATGTCGAGGTTGCCCATGATCTTGAGGCGCGAGGTGATCGCGGAGGCCATGCTCGCGGGGGGGTTGAGCATCTCATACAACTCCCCGTCGATGCGGAAGCGGACTTTCAGCTTCTTTTCGGCCGGTTCGATGTGGATATCGCTGGCGCCTTCCTTCACCGCCATCTGGATGATGCGATTGACGTACTTGATGACCGGAGAGCTGGACGCGACAGCGTCCGCGGAGAGGTCAACTTCCTCGTTCTTGGCGCGGTCGACCTGAACGTCGCCCTCCTCGACCTCAGCGAGGATCTGTGAGACATCGTCTTCGCCGCCCTCCGCGCCTCCCACCACCTCGAGCGCGCCGCGAACGTCAAACGCCGTGACGAGCACGAGCTTGATGCTCGACACATTCAAGATGGACTTGAGTTCGTCGAGAATGAAGACATCGTCCGGGCGCGTCACGCCGACGACGGCCCGCTGCCCTTCCATGCGGAGCGGAAGAACCAGGTGTTGCTTGCAGAAATCGGGAGTCAGCCGCTGGAGAAGAACACCATCGAAACCGCCGTCGAGGCCCTTGTCCAGATCGACGCGCTCGAAAGGAACGCCGGCGAGATCGGCGATGGCTTGTCCCACCGGAACCTCGTCGGCTCCTTGTTCAATGAGGACATCCTGGAGTTTCTTTCCCGGCGACTGCTTCACGATCTGTTGGGCGATCGTGAGCTTCTCGTCGGTGATCACATTGCGAGAAAGAAGGAGCTGTCCCAGATCGCGAAGCTCGGTGGGGGAGCCCGGAGTCGATTCGTCCGGGTTGTAGATGTCGGACAGAGAGTTGCCGATCGTCGGATCGGGGGTTTCCCTGGGGGGGACGGGAACGGCCGGATCGACGGCGCGTGAGGGATCGCGCGGTTGGTTGGCGGGGACCGAAGGGAGCGGGCTGAAGCTGCTTTCCGCGTTGTCGATGCGGTGCCGCTTTTTCCTTGGGTCACCCTCGTCTCCCATGCCGAGGTCATTCAGAATATCGTCGATGTTGTACTTACCCACCGGGTGCTCCCGTTCTGATTGGCATTGCCCGTTGGGGGCTTGCTGGTGGAGGATCGATCAGCGATGTCTTGGGGGAGCATTGTCCGCCGGGTCTTCCTCGGGCTTGGAACCATCGCTGTTGAGTGTCGCTTTCATCGCAAGGTCGTACTCGCGCCCCTCGTGCCCGAGCTTGACGCCTCGCTCGGTGATCTCAAGAACGACGAAGGTTTTGGCAATCGTGTCGCCCGCGCGATAGAGCTTTCCGCTTACGCGAGCCACGGGTCGCTGGCCCATGATGACAGCGGTCACTTCGAGACTGCGGAGCGTGTCGGCGGTCGCGAGTTCCTTCGCGCGACGGTCGCGATCGGCGGCCTCTCTTGCCTTTCTCTCGGCCTCCAGATTCACCTTGCCGGACGGGTCCGGCGCCACGACCACCGGGGTCGTCGTGCCCATCAGGAACGGGTTTCGAGGGATCGCGTCAGCCGAGATCTGTATCGGGGTGCCGTGGGCTTCGAGGTCGGCGAGGATCTTCTGCGTTTGAGCGGCAGTCGCCGTCTCGGACTTTGACGGCTTGAAGTCGGCGTCGAACTTCCCGATCGAGAGACCGGCGTTCTTTCCGTAGGCCCTCATTCCGAAGAGAGCGCCGGCGCTCAGAACGGCCATGGCGGCGGCGACCACGTAGCTCGACGAGATTCTTCGGCTCGGACGAGGGGGCGTTGTTCCTTCCGCGGCGTTTGCGGCCGACCCGCGGATCTCCGCGAGGAACGAGGAACCGGCTTCCTTCGCGGGCTTGGCGTCGTTCGTGGGGTTGCTCACTTTGTCACCACCTGTTCGTCCTGGTAATAGATGCTGAGCGTGAACGTGGCCTGCATGACCCCGTCCGTCTCCTCGTTGCGTTTGATCTTGAGATCCGTCATGCGCGTGATCCGGGCGAGCTGTTCGAGCTTGAGGAGGAAGTCGTAGAAGCCGTTGAAGGCGCCCTGGGTGGAGAGCTCGAGAGGCTGCTCCATGTAGCTGGCGGTCTTGAGGGCCTTTCCCGATTTCAACTGGGGGACTTCAAGACCGGCGGCCACCGCGAGGTCCGCGACCTGCCGGACCACCGCCTCGACCTCTTTCTTCGAAGGAAGGCGGGCCTCGATGGCTTCGATGCGGTCCTGGATTTCCTTGTTGGTGCGAGCAAGGTCCTTGGACTTCGCGGTTTCCTCGCGGAGCTTGAGGAGGACCGAGCGTTTGTGCTCGATCTCGCGTTTGGCTCCATCGATATCGCGGTTCTCCGGTCGGAAGACCAGGAAGAACGACGCGGTGGGAAGTCCGAGCAGGATGAGGAGCAGGATCAATTCACGAATTCCGATTCGCATGGGTGTTTCCCGTGGTTGGTGTTGATGGCTTTGGGTGCGCGGGCTTAGCGGGGCTTCTCGGGGCTGTCGGGAACAGACGCGGAGCGGTCATGCCCGAGTGATGGCTTGGGGTTCTCGGCGAGATGTTCCGGCTTCGCCAGCGCACGGGCGTCGGCGTTCGCGCGGAGTTGAGCGAGGATCTCGAACTTGTGGAGTTCGCGATCCTCGAACTTTGCCTCCTTGATGAAGACGAGTTCGACCCGCTCGAGCAGCGGCGAGGCCTGGAGGATGGCGGCGTAGTCGGTGATGTCGTTGTAAACCGAGGAAAGGCCGGAGATCTTGACCGCCGACTCAAAGCGCGGGGCTTTGATCTCGGGCTTGACTTCCGGGGGTTTGGGCTCGGCTTTGGCCGCGCCGGGCTTGGCCTTGGGGGCCAGAGTCTTGACGGGGCCGGCCTTAGGCTTCTCGTCGACCAGGCGGAACTCTTTGTTCGGATCGATCCGCTTGCTGGTAAGCTCCATCTCCTCGATGGTGACATTCGAGGGAACTCTCGAGGTCAACTCGGCCATGAGGACCGAGCGGGGAATCTTCTCGAGAAGGGCGGTTGTGACCTCCGCCTTGGCGAGCATCCTGGCGCGCTCCTTGTCGAGCGTCTCGAGTTGCTCGATCTTGATTTTTTCCTGGGCGTACTCGTCGTTGATCGCGACCTGCTCGACGCGGATGGTGGTCCAGCGGCGATGGGTCACGAAGAACGCGGAGACGACGAGGAACATGACGATGGAGAAGAGAAAGACCGCGATGAAGTTCGCGCGTGATTCGGCCTTGCGCGCCACATAGTCCTCGGGAAGGAAGCTCCCGTCGTTGGGTGCAGTTTTGCCAAAGATGGACTTCATACGAGGGCTCCGTTCAAAGGTCGGTGGGAGAGATCGCCAGACCGAGCGCCACCGCCCAGCCGGGTTGGGGTTGTTTGAGGTCGACCCCGATGGTCGGTTCATCGCCGGATCGCGCCACTCTCGCAAGCGGATCGGAGAGTTGCGCGGGGAGTTTGAGGGCGCGAGCGATCATCTGGCAGAGCGATCGCGATTTGCTCTCGCCTCCAAGGAAGATCACGCGTTCAACCTTGCGACCGGGGAAAAGTGATTCGTGGTACCGGAGGGAGAGCAGGATCTCATCGGTCAGCACCTCAAGAGGTTCGGAGAGATCGGGTTCGGGAGTTGAAGGCGCGGCTGCCGCGACGGCCGTGGCGACTGGCTCGGCCCCGCCGCTGCGCATCCCCGCGGCGAGCAACGCCATTCCTGGGAGCTGGCTTGCGGCCGGTCCGGCCGCGGGGCGGTTGCGAGAGGGACAGATGTTCTCAAGGCGAAACCGAGCGGCGCGAGCCTCGTGAATGTCCCACTTGGTCTGACGGACGATGGTCTCGTCAAAGAGCCTGCCGCCGACATCGACCGTTCGTGCAAAGACCATCGAGGCACCATGCGCGATCACAACCTTGGATGAGCCGCCGCCCAGGTCGAGGTAGAGCGTGGTCTTTGTCTGGTCGGCGGCGCGTCGGTTCACGGACTCGAAGCTACGGATGGCGGCGGCGAACTCCGAGTGCATTCCCACGGGCTCAAGCCGCTGGTCTTTCAGCCCGCTCACCAGGTGCTTGATGAACTCGCGTGGCGTGGCCATGCAGATGACCTCGGTCTTTCCCGAAACGGTCATCGCGCCCTCAACCTCCACATGGCGGTAGACCAGAGCGCTCGGATCGCAGCCAAGCTGGGCCGAAACGGCGGCCATCACCTGCTCACCCATCGGGATCGAATCGGTCTTGGGCAACTGAAGGTGCTTGCACCAGGTTTGTGAGGCGGGGATGGAGCAGACGACGCGGCGCCCGCTGAAGCGAGCATCCTTGATCATCTTGCCCAGCGCGGTGATCTGAAAGTCCAGACGCTTGGCGTCGTCAAGCATGAGCTCGAACGGCGTTTCAACGCAGGCCGCCGCCATGAGGGAGGGCGGCTCGTTCGGACGGACCTGAAGCATCTTGAGCGCGCCGATTCCAAAGTCGACACCGACCGCCGGGCCGGCCTGGCCCATGAGATCGGCACCGAGTTGCTTCAGGCGTTTGATTGCGTCGAGTCCCATCGACCTCCGCTCCGTGGAGGCCCGAAAACCCTGGAGATAGGGAAGATCGGGCTTCGTGAGAAGGATCGGCGGTCGACGGGTTTGGGTTGAATCAACCTCTCGCGGGCGGGTGAGTTCTTCGCCTCACAATCGGGTTTGCAGCGTTATCGGGGCGTTGTCAGAAGCGAACCCAGCCTCGACAGGGCGCCGCGAAGGTCCCATACTTGGCGGGATCGATCGCCGGTTGTATTGCTGATGGTGCGGACTTCGGCGAAGCGGCAATCGAGGTTCCGAGAAGCGAGTGCCATGGCCGCGCCTTCCATGGCTTCGGCGCTCGCGCCGGTGCGAGCGGCGACAGCGCGGGCAAGGGAATCGACACCGGAGCAGGTGGAGACGGTCGCGATGGGACCAAACGCGGCCGACGGGAGGTGACGCCGAAGGATTTCGGTCCAGACGGTGTCGCAGGACACAGCGTCCCGCGAGGTACCCGGAGGAGGAAACCCCATGGATGCGAGCGAGAGGAACGAGTCCACTCCATCAGCCGAGGGGATGGCGACACCCTCGTCGGCAAAGGTGTGCGCGGAAGCGACGATCGGCGAGCAGAGCGGCAGTGCCTGAGCGACCGGGAGAGACCCCGCAATGCCGAGGTTGAGCACACCGCCGTGACGCCCGGCGGAAAGAACGGCGGCGATCGCGGCGGCGGCGGGGGCCTTGCCCACACCGGTGATCACGAGGTCGACACGATCAGCCAGGACGAACGGGGACCAGATCGGGACGTTGTTGGGACGAGACCCTGAAAGAGGCGATAGAACAGCATCGGCCTCAAGCGGGGTGGCGACAGCGAGGAGAAGGCGAGCGGAGCGGGGGAGCGACCCCAACAGATCCCGGAATATGATTGAATCGGTCACGATTTGTCCCCGAACAGGTCGAAGAACGCATCGTAGCGAGAGTGGTGGTGCGAACCTTTGCGGGAGTGGACGGTACAACCAGAGAACTTGAATCGGGGATGGGCGGGGTCCAAAAAGAGGTCATCTATGAAATCGCAGTCACAGGCACTGGTTGGTCGTCGCGGCGGAGCGTTGCGAGTTGCGCTTCTGGCGGGGCTTGTGATCGCGTCGGCTGGCGGCGGCCTTGTCTGGTGGGCGAGTATGGGTCGTGAGTCGGAAGGCGCCAGACGGGCGGGCCTGGAACTGGCGGATTCGGAACGGATGTCCTTCGACATCACGACGGCGGCGAGTGGCGAGCTCGAGGCCAAGAACCAGATCGAGATTCGGAGCAGTCTTGAGACGCCGGCGACCATCGCTGAGGTTGTGGCCGAGGGAACGCGTGTCAAGGCTGGAGACCTTCTGGTTCGGCTGAACGTGGACCAGATCAAGCAACTTCTGGACCAGGCGAAGGTGGAGATCGAGAACATTAAGGCGGGGGTGGAAGCGGCGCAGCACGCTTACGAGATTCAGGTGATCGACAATGAGCAGAAGCTCAGACAGGCGGCGCTCAAGGTTGAGTTGGCGGGATTGGATCGTTTGCAGTGGCTGGAGGGGGAGGCCAAGTCCAAGCGGCAGGCCAACAGTCTGGCGCTGAGCAAATCGCAGCTCGAGGTGGAACGTCTGGCCGAGAAGCTCAAGCAAAGCTCCGGGCTTCTGGAGAAGGGCTTTTTGTCCAAGGACGAGTACGACCGCGACCAGGTGGCCTATATCGAGGCCCAGTCCGCGTGGATCACGTCCAAGCTTCAGAACGAAGTGTTCGAGTTGTACGAGTTCCGCAAAGAGGAAAAGAAGTTCGAGTCCGATGTTGAGGAGGCCGAGGCGGCGCTCGAGCAGGTCAAGCTGAACAACTCGATCCAGATGGCCGCCAAGACGGCAGACCGTGCGGCGAAACAGCGTGTGTACGACCTTCAGGACGAGAAGGTCAAGAAACACGAATTGTCGATCGCAAACGCGACCATCAAGGCGCCTTCGGACGGGCTGGTCGTCTACGCGTCGAGCATGAGTCGGAACATGTGGGGCGGCGGTGGGGACGGGCCGATCGCGATCGGGCGGCAAATCATGCCGAACGAGACGATCATGATCCTCCCCGACACCTCCGAGATGGTCGCGACGGTGCGCGTTCCCGAGACGCTCGCGTCTCGGATCAAGAAAGGACAATCAGCCACGATCAAGGTCGACGCGGCTGGCGGCAAGTCGTTCCAGGGCCAGGTGGACTCGATCGGCGTGCTGGCGGAATCCGGCGGATGGCGTGATCCGAACCTCAAGGAATACACGGTCAAGATCTCGATCGACAAGTCGCAGGCGGAGGGGCTGAAACCCTCGATGCGGTGTGAGTCGCGGATCTATCTGGATCGCGTCAACGACAAGACGGCGGTGCCGCTTCAGGCCATTTTCAGTGACGGCCCGGTGCGATTCGTGCACGTGCGCGAGGGCGTCCGATACGTTCGAAGGCCCATCAACCTCGGGCGACAGTCGGACACGTACGCCGAGATTGTCGGCGGTCTCGAGGTGGGCGAGAAGGTGTTGACGAGGGAACCCGCGTCGTCGGAGGTTCTGGCGCGAGAGTGGGACCGCGGGCAATTGGAAGCTGCTGGGTATCAGATCGGCGCGGACGGAAAGCCGACACGACGCGAGCGCGGGGGTCCTCGCGGAGGCGGCATGACCGCGAAAAACCCTGAGCCAAAGGCCGCAGCCGTTGCGTCGGGTGAAGAGAAACCCGCTGCTGACGAACCCGCTCGGGCGAAGGTTGAGCCTTCGGTGACGACGACCGCGAAGCCCGAAGCACCCGCAGTCCCCACCAAATAGGTTGCGCGGTCTGCCGCGATGTCAGTCAGGCTTGGCCGCCGGTTCCTTGCCGGCGTCCTTCGGGATCGGCTTGCGGCGGGTCACCGTGATCTTGACGATTGGGTTGTCGTACTTGAACGATAACGCGGAAGCCGGAAGCGTCGTGAAGACAGCCTCCTTGGACACCACGCCGCGGTCGAGCTCGTCCGAGCTGAGCGAAACAATCGCGAAAACACGAAGCTCGCTTCGAGTCAGCTGTTCGATGAGTTCAGAGGGTCCCGAGGCCTGCACGTCGGAGAAGAAGTTCTGTTCGACGGCGACGTCCCACTGCTGAGCGACGAGCGCGGGCAACATGACCTGAACGGGAACACTCCCGATGGTGGCGGTTGACCGTTTTGAAACGACGGTGAGCTCGATATCCACCCGAGAGGGGACGATCCGGACGAAGCGTTCCATCCCGACGATCTCTCGGGGGACTTCGAGGGGGACTCCCTGTAGCTTGTCGGGCCGGCCCGGGACGAGTCGGGCTTGGCCGTCGGGAGAGGGGCGAGCGCGGACAGCCGAGTCCTGCGACAGGTGGGCGAGCACCGATTCCGGGCCGAACATGGCGACGGTTCGAGGTGTGACGAGGGGGGCGCCTTGGGGTTCAACCGTGAGGCCCGTTGTTTCGACCCTCAGGCCTGTCCTTTCGACAATTCGGTCAACCCAGACTTTGAGCGAAGCTGGCTCGGCTCGCGTGATGGTGACGCCTCGTGTGGCGAAGAGTGGCAGTGAACGGAGCACGCGGCGGAAATCCAGCTCTCCCTCGCCGGGCGCAGAGGGCATGCCTTCCATGTCGGGCGTCAGCTTGAAGGGCTTGGCAGCCCCCGCCTGGAAGGCGGCGAGCGCGGCGGCGGAGCCGTTGATTGTGACCTGGACTCGCTCGCGCCAGATGGCCGGGTCGGAGGGCTGGATCACCAGGCTGGCGGTTGGATCAGAGGGGAGCTCGACCACGAGGATGAACTCTCGGGTTCGGACACTTTCAGACTCGGCGAAGAGCCAGACCACCAGAGCGATGACCGTGACAAGAGAGATGTTTTTGATTTGGTTGAGCACAGCGGTTTTTTCAGGAGGCCGATCGCGAGTCACGTGGTTCCGAGTCCCCGAGTTTGGTTCGGGTGAAATCGTCGACTTGAGATTCGGTGAACGCGGTCGTGAGAGGATCGGCGGTGAGGGGGACGATGGGAACAGGCCCGCGTGTCAGTCGGGAGGTGAGTTCGGCCGGGAATTGCTCGTAGGTCATGGGCTCGGAGAGTCTCCCGCGCTCTGCGATACGGATGCGGCCGGTTTCTTCCGAGACGACGACCACCACCGCGTCACATTCTTTGGAAAGCCCCAGAGCTGCACGATGACGCGAGCCAAGCATCGGGTCCGGCATGTCGGCGGGATCGGCGAGGGGAAGTTGGACGCCCGCGGCCCGGATGGTCTTTCCCTTGATGATCACGGCGAGGTCGTGGAGCGCTGATCCCGGAAAGAAAATGGTCTTGAGCAATTGGGCATTGAGATCGGCGTTGAGGGTGGTGCCCTCTTCGACGAGGCCAGCGAGTCCGACCTGGCGCTCGATCACAATGAGCCCGCCGAACTTGGCTTTGGAGAGGTATTTGGAGGCAGCGGCGATCTCGGCGACCATTGAGGCGATCTCGGGGGGCGTGCCTCGGAAGAACGGGGCCTCGCCGAGGCGGACCAGGGCCCGGCGCAGTTCGGGCTGGAAGATCACGATGAGCCCGACGGCGACCAAGGCCAGGAACTTGTCGGCGAGGTAGGAGAGGCGGTCGAAGCGCTCGTCGCCGGACGCGACACGGGAGGCCACGGTGACGACCAGTAGCACGACGAGAAGGCCCTTGAGTGCCCCGGCGGCCCCCGTGCCCTGGACGAAACGGATGATGGCGTAGATCACGACCCAGATCAGGACCAATTCGACCGCGACCTCCCATGGCGAGTAGGAGGACAGCCGCGTGAGCAAGTCGCTGATGCGGGTCCAATGATCCAAACAGGGCTCCGGGACGTGAACGGGGGGAACAAACGTGTCGGGAGTTTATTCATCGGCTTGCGCCGGGCTTGGAATGGAACAGAAGTCGAACAAACACCAAGAGGGTTTCTCGGAGGTTGGCATGAAAGTGGTCGAGTTTGCAACGACGCCCAACCCGAACGCGCTCAAATGCGTCCTTGACACCACGGTCTCCCAGAAGGCTCGGTCATATTTCAACCCGGCGGCGGCGGCGGGGGATGACCTTGCCCGCAAGCTCTTTGAAGTACCGGGGGTGACCAATGTGCTGATCCTTGGGGACTGGTTTACAGTGAGCAAAGAGCCCTCGGCGTCATGGGCTTCGGTGAAAGCGGGAGTCAAACGGGTCGTCGAGGGGATCGCTGAGTGAAGATGGGGCGAGCCCAATCAGGGTCCGTGTGTGACGCGATGACCAGAGCGGCGGCGGATGTCGAGCTGGCCCGGCGTGTGGCGGATTGGTTTGGTCGGGAGGCGAGGGACCTTCCGTGGCGAAGGGCAGAGCGCGGCGGTCGGCGCGATCCGTGGCGGTCGCTGGTCAGCGAGGTCATGCTTCAGCAGACACAGGTCTCGCGGGTGCTGGAGAAGTTTGGCCCGTTCATCGAGCGGTTCCCGACGCCGGCGGCCATGGTCGAGGCTGGCGAGGGGGTCGTGCTCGCGCTCTGGTCGGGGATGGGGTACTACCGGCGAGCTCGGATGCTGTTCGCGGCGGCGTCGGAGATCGTCGAGCGGTTCGGCGGGAAGGTGCCAAGCGACGTGGCTGAATTGCGGTCTCTGCCCGGGATCGGTCGGTACACCGCGGGGGCGGTGGCGTCGATCGTCTTTGGCCAACCCGAGCCGATTGTCGACGGGAACGTGTCGCGGGTGCTGCTGCGGATTCATGGCATCGAGCAGTCGGCGGCCGAGGGGGCGGGGTGGTGTTGGGAGCGGGCGACCGAGTTGGCGACGGCTGCGGGGGGTGCTCGCGCGGGTGGGGTCGGTGCGTTTAATGAGGGCATGATGGAGCTGGGGGCGGTGGTGTGTACGCCTCGGTCGCCCCGGTGCGTGGTGTGTCCGGTGGCGGATGTGTGCAAAGCAAAGCGGGCAGGGCTGCAGGAGCAGATCCCGACACCGAAGATGCCGGCGAAACGGTCAGTGCTTCGGTGCGAGGTGGTGGTGGTTCGGGATGGAAAGGGGCGGTTGCTGGTGGAGCGAAGGCCTGCCAAGGGGATGTGGGCTGGGCTTTGGCAGGCACCGACGCTGGAACGGCCGCACGCGGAGAGCACCATGCCCGTGCGCGAGGTTCTGGAATCGCTCGGGTTGCCCGTGGTGAGGGCGTCGGCGGGGTCGGCGTTTGCGTTTGTGCATCAGACCACCCATCGGGAAGTGGTTTTTTCGTCGATTGCGGTGGTTGTGGATGTGAAGGCGGCGCCAAAGGTGCTGGAGATCCCCTCAGAGCACTCGGCGGTGGAGCGGCGGTGGGTGAGGGATTCGGACTTGGGGGGTCTGGGGCTTTCAAACGCTCAGAAGCGGATTCTGACGAGGGAGCCGGATTTGTTCGGGTGAAGGAGACGGTGAGGGGTGGAATCGTCTCTCTCCGATCCCGAATACCGTTGGGCGTGATTCTCGCTGTTCTCATCCCCGTGTTTAACGAAGAACGCCTGATCGAGCGTGCCATCGTTCGGCTTGACGCGGTGCCGCGGACGATGGCTCCCGACGGCTCGCCGATTGATCGTCGTCTTTTCATCGTCGATGACGGGTCGACGGATCTGACGCCGACGGCGCTGTCCGGGCTTGCGAGTCGAGCGGACATCACGATCGTTCATCACGGGCACAACCAGGGCAAGGGCGCTGCGATACGGTCGGCCTTGGCTGCGGCGCTCGAGTGGCGCGGTGTGGGCGGGGAGCAGGTCGATCTGTTCATCATCCACGATGCGGACTTGGAGTACGACCCTCGCGACCACGAAGCGATGCTGGACCCGATGCTGGATATCGGGATCGAGGCGGACGCGGTGATCGGGTCGCGGTTTCTGGGGCTCTCGCACCGGGTTCTGTATTACTGGCACTTTCTGGCCAACCGGTGCCTGACGACCTTCTCGAACATCTGCACGAATCTGAATCTGTCGGATATCGAATGCTGTTTCAAGGCGTTCACCCGGCGGGTGGCGGAGAAACTGACGATCGAGGAGGACCGGTTCGGGGTCGAGCCCGAGATCGTGGCGAAACTGGCGGGCATGCGGGTGCGCGATGCGAACGGCGACGGCACTGCCGGTCCGCTCCGGTCGCTGCGCGTGTATGAAACCGCGGTGAGCTATGCGGGGCGCACGTATGCCGAGGGGAAGAAAATCCGCTGGTACGACGGCTTTTCAGCACTCTGGTGCATCTTGAAATACAACCTGATGCGATGAGTCTTCCTACGCTTGGGCGTGCTTCGCATTGCTCTGAAAATGCTGTTCGGGGACACGGGAAAGTACCTCACGCTGATCCTTGGTCTCGCGTTTGCGACGCTGCTGATCAACCAGCAGGCGTCGTTCTTTCTCGGGCTGTTGGTGCGATCGACGGGGCCCCTTCAGAATGTGGGACAGCCGGACCTGTGGGTGATTGACCCGAGCACGACGTGGTCTGCGGAGTATCGCCCGCTCGAGGACCGTGCGCTGGACCGTGTGCGGAGCGTGCCCGGGGTGATGTGGGCCGAGCCGTTCTTCAACTCGTTCGCGAACATCGAGATGACGAACGGGAAGTTTCAGCGGTGCCAGTTGATCGGGCTGCCGCGGTCGAGCCTGATCGGCAGGCCGCCGGAGGTGGTGGAGGGGTCGCTCGACGACCTTCGCAACCCCGACGCGGTGATGATCGAGGAATCGGCCCGTGCGAAACTGAACAACCCGAAGATCGGCGATCTGCTCAAGCTCAACGATCGGCGGGCGGTCATCGTGGGTTTCTGCAGGGCCAAGAAGGGGTTTGAGAGCAACGCGGTCTTGTACACGACGTTCGACAACGCGGTGAATTTCACACCCACCGGGCGCGAGCGGATCAGTTTCATTCTCGCGAAGGTCCAGCCGGGTGTATCAACATCCGAGGTCGCAGGTCGGATCGACGCGCTGGGCGACATGGTCGCGCTCACGACGATGCAGTTCGTGCAGCGGTCGATGCAGTGGGTCCTGCGTGAAACCGGGATCGGGATCAACTTCGGGATCACGATCTTTCTGGGGTTCGCGGTGGGCGTCGCGCTCTCGTCGGCCATTTTCTACCAGTTCACGCTCGAGAACCTCAAACACTTCGCCGTGCTCAAGGCGATGGGGGCGAGCGCGTCGCGGCTGGTCTCGATGGTTCTCGCCCAGGCGGTCGTCGCGGGGGCGATCGGATTCGGGATCGGGATCGGGGTGACGGCCGGGTTCAGCCTGATGATCCAAAAGTCTTCGCAGCAGACCGAGCTGGACTCGATCCTGCCGTGGCAGTTGATCGCGGGCTCGGGCGCGGCGATGCTGGTGTGCATCCTGCTCGCGTGTCTTCTGAGTGTGCGCAAGGTCATCACGGTCTCGCCAGCGAGGGTGTTCTCTTCGTAAATGGGTCAAAGGAGCGGCCGATGGTTCGTTGGATCACGATTGTCTTGGCGGTGCTGGGCTTTGGCGTGGCGATGGTCGCGCTCACCCCGACCTTTCCAACGCCACCCGACATCAAGCCCGAGCGGATGCCTTCCGTGAATCCGTTCACCAAGGGGATCGCGTCCTTGGGCGTGATCGAGTGTGCGGAGCGGGAGTCGAGCATCGCGCCCGCTGTTTCCGGCGTTGTCACCGATGTTCGTGTCAAGGTGGGCGACCGCGTGAAGAAGGGGGACGTGCTTCTCTCGATCGATGACCGGCTGCCGCGGGCGGAGTTGGTCCGGCTTGAATCGGCGATCCCGGTGAAACAGGCGGCGATCGATCGTTGGCACGCCCTCCCGCGGGCCGAGGATCTGCCGCCGCTCGTGGCCGTAGCGGCGTCCGCGTCAGCGATGGAAGCGTCGGCCAGGGTCGAGGTCGCGAGTCGAGAAGATGACCTTGGGCGCGTTGAGGAAGCGGTCAAGAACAAAGCCAAGTCCGAGCGCGACGTCTTGTCGGCGCGGTTTGCGCTGGAGGATGCGCGAGCCAAGCTCGCGGAAGCCTCCGCGACCGTCGCCCGGGCCGCTGCGGATCTCGCCAAGGCGCAGGCCGGCGGTTGGAAGCCGGACCTCGCCATCGCCGAGGCTGAAATGAACCAGCAGAAAGCAGCGGTCGAGGCGCTCAGGATCGAACTGGATCGGTACACCGTTCGCGCCCCGCGCGACGGGACGATCCTCCGTCGCGATGTTGAGTCCGGCGAACTCGTCGGCACGGGCTCCACCAAGACCATGCTGGTGCTTGGCGACCTCTCAACCCTGTATGTCCGGGCCCAGGTGGACGAGGAGGACATCGCGCTCGTCCGGCAGGGGTCGAAGGCGGTCGGACGGACGCGCGGGGTTCGCGTCGCGGACATGCCGCTCACGATCGTCCGGATCGAGCCCTTCGCCCGGGGCAAGTCGCAACTCAGCGGGACCAACGTCGAGCGCGTGGACACTCGCGTGGTGGAGGTCGTGCTCGCGATCTCCGGCACGACAGACCACCCGCTCTATCCAGGGTTGGCGATCGACGTGTATCTCGAAGCGGCGAAGTAACGACTCGGGGCCGGCTCGTCGTCAGCACCCGGTCTCGAACGACAAGACGAAGGCGTCGTAGTCGAAGAAGTCGACAAATTGGTCGTTGTTGAAATCTGCAGTCTTGCCGGGCGGGCACGCGGCCCCTTCGAAGCACGCTACAAACGCGTCATAGTCGAAGAAATCCAGGAACCCGTCGCCGTTGAAATCTGCGGCGCACAGGGCGCACACATCGGCGATCCCGTCGCCGTTCGAGTCGGCCAGCGTTCCTGCGGCGATCTCACACTCGTCGGGGATGCCGTCCCCGTCACAGTCACGGCTTGTCCCCGCCGCGATCTCTGTGGTGTCGGCCACGCCGTTGCCGTTGCAGTCATAGTCACCGAGTCGCGCGACATAGACGTCTTGCTCGCCGTTGTACGTTGCGGAATAAACGAGGAACGCGCCGACGCTGTCTGATTCCATATCGGAGTAGTCGCCGATTTTCTGTTGGTTGGGCCAACCGATCCAACTGTCCCATACCGGGCCGAGGTCGACGGGCGTGGACCA
This sequence comes from Phycisphaera mikurensis NBRC 102666, assembly GCA_943369765.1. Classification (GTDB taxonomy): domain Bacteria; phylum Planctomycetota; class Phycisphaerae; order Phycisphaerales; family UBA1924; genus UBA2396. The sequence continues at coordinate 181,259 of CALROI020000001.1, forward strand.
TGTGATCCCGCCGTCCAAGGACGAGGTGTACTTGGAGATCGAGCGGGTCGCAGAGCCCGTGCCTTGGGTGTCGTTGTACGCGACGTCGACTCGGCCGTTGGGCGCAACGTCCATGGTGCCGAACCACTGGTAGCCGTTGGCACCCGGCGCCTCGGCGTTGACCTTGCGCGGCGTGCTCCATGTCGTTCCGCCATCATCGCTGTGGGCGATCATGACGTTCATCGGGTCCGCGCCGAAGGGGCCGACGGAACAGAGGAGGTAGACCCTGCCGCGGCGCGGGCCGGTGGATCGGTCAACGCCGATATTGACCTGGCCGAGAAGCCCGCCAGGGTTGGGGCTGCTGCCGTCAAACCCACTTAGATCGGCACCGAGGCTGATGCCTACCGGGGCTTGCTCAAAGACGGGCGTTTGCCCAGCGTTCTGGGCGTTGCTCGAGCGGGCGACGGTAAAGTCAACGTTGTTGTCGCTCCCGCAGACATAGAGACGTCCGAGGTGGTCGACCGTGCAGGTACCCCAGAATGGATTTGACTGGATCAGCAGCGGCGGGTTGAGGAATGTGTTTCCGCCGTCGGTCGAACGGGTGAAGTTGTTGTACCCGCAGCAGGAGTAGTAACTGGTCCAGTGGGCGTAGACGTTTCCGCGTCCGGGACCGTTCGTTGAATCAATGCACATCCACTGCTTGTCGCCGCCGCCGAAGAAGACCGGTGCCCCCCACGTCTGTCCGCCGTTACCGGAACGGAAAAGGTCGCAGCGAAAAACATCGTTGGCGTCACGGGTCAGGCTGTTGTAGATGATCGTGCCGTCGGGGGCTGCCCGCAAGACCGGGTCGCTGCGGAAGACGCCGGGATCGAGCGTGCTCTTGGTCCAGGTGCGCCCGCCGTCGTTGGAGCGGGCGACGCCGGCCTGGCGGAAGTTGGAATTGACCGTATCGAATTGACGCCAACCGACGACGATGCGGTTACGGACAAGGGGGTCGACGGCGAGGGAGGGTTCGTTTGCGGCGTCGCCGACGATGTTGAGTTGGTTCGGCGAGACATTGGTCTGGCGCGTGAACGGGAAAGACCGCTCCCAGAAAGGGATCGAGGGTGATTCAAATGTCGCGGGCGTGCCGGGCGCGTTGTCGGGTCGTTCTTGCCGGGCGTCCTCGGGCGGACCGGCGAGGGCGATGGTTCCGGCGGCAAGTGCGAGCGAAAGGGCGATGCTTCGGGATGGGTTCACGGGAATATCTCCGTGCCGCTGTGGGCGGCGTGCTTCGCTCCAGCCTACCCGAAGCCGCCGCGCGTGCCGAGAGAATTGTGATACTCGGGTAAACCCCCGTTCGTGGAAAGGTGGGGTGTCCGGGGCACGATTCGGTCGTGTCCAGAAGCCAATACACTCTGGAATGGACACCCCGGACCTCGGTCGCCTCGTTCGCCAGCACGCACGAACGTCTCAACTTCTCGGCGTGGACTTTGTCCCGGCGTATCGCACCTCGGACAGCGATCCGGCCGCCACCCCGGACGCGGATCGTGATCAGCAGCTCGCTGAGCCTGCCCCCGCGCCGCGGTCGGAGCCCGTTGTTGTCGTCACGGCAAAAGTCGAGAAAGCGGCGGTTCGCGCCGCCCCCGCGGTCGTCGCGTCGGCGGCTCGCGCGGTGCCCACCACACTCGGTCCGACAAATCCCTTGGGCCCCAAGAGTCACGGCGCGAACGAGGCGGCGATGAATGCTCTTCGGGCCAAGTACGAGGCCGATGCGCCCCACGCCGCGTTCGACACGACGTTCACGAACATCGTCTGGGGCGACGGCGATGTGGCGGCCCGGCTTTGCTTCGTGGGCGAGGCGCCGGGCGAGGATGAGGACCTGCAGGGCAAGCCATTCGTCGGCAGATCCGGGCAGTTGCTCGAGAAGATGATCGTGGCGATGGGTTTGTCGCGGGCGGAGGTGTACATCTGCAACGTGCTCAAGACGCGCCCACCGGGAAACCGGACGCCGACGCCCGACGAGGTGACGGCCAGCAAGCCGTACTTGTTGGAACAACTTTCCATTATCAGGCCCGAAGCCATCGTGGGCCTGGGACTGTCCGCGTGCGGGGCTTTGCTCGGGCCCGACGGCGGCGGCGGCGAACCGATGAGCCGCCTGCGCGGCCGCTGGTGGGAAATCTCCGACGCTCGCGGCGTGAAGATTCCGTTCATGCCCACCTATCACCCGGCGTTTCTCTTGCGCAGTTATTCAGACGAGAACCGTGCGAAAGTCTGGTCGGACCTGAAGATGGTCATGGATCGGTTAGGGATCGTGGGGAAAAAGCCCATCGGGTGAGAATTTTCTTTCATCAACGTGAAACCGGCAAGAGCGCACGGTCGTACAGACATATGTCTACAGCAGTCCGCCGTTTCAGGGCCCGACTGATTCAACCAAGGACCCCCACGAGACCCGGTGTTCAGGCTTTGCCTCGAGCGCCGGGTTTATTTTTTACTGGACGTTGGGTTGCGGCCGCAACGCGTCGTTCTACGTGCCACGATTCGGGAGCGTGAGCGGTGTGTCGGACGGGAGCTTTTTGACGGACGTGGCTTCGTAGGGCAATGGGCCGGTGGTGTACTGCCGGACCGAGAGTTCCACGATGTCATCGAGTACGATCCCATCGAGCGAAACCCCTTTCGCCAAGGGGAAGGGCATGATCATCGCGTTCATTCCGCGCGTGCCGTCGGGGCGCAGCCATTGCGGGATTTCTTCGTGAAAGAGCGAGAACGACGAGGACGGATCCCCGGCGACGGGGAGCTTCATCACGCGGCCACGGACGGTGTGGGTCGGGCCGGCGACCGCCGCGGGCGTGCGCTCACAACCGCACATGGCAAGCAGCGGGAGAGCCGTTGTCGCGAGAGCGAGTGGAGCGAGCCAGGATGCTGCCAACGCAAAAAAACCCGACGAGGTGAGTCGGGTCTTGAGGGGCGGAGAAAGTCGGTTCATACCGGGATTGTTGCCGGCTTAGGCCGACTTGATCGCGATGTAATCGGCGAGGTTCTTGAGCTCGTTGACGAGGTCAAGGCGGTAGGTCATGGTCCAGTTTTCGCCGATGGCGAGGTGAACGACCTTGGCGCAGGACTCGCGGCTGATCCAGTCGCGGTTACCGCGGTTATAGACCACCATTCGCTGACGGCGGAGGTTCTGGGCGCGGCGGAGGGACTTGGCGTTGGCCGGGTCCAGGCGCATCAGACGGGTGAGCGTCTTGTTGTCCGCGGCGGCGACGGGCAGCTTGGTGATGGTGCACGCGATTTTCTGACCGGGCTTGAAGGATTCGAGTTTCGACATGACAGCCATACCTTGCTAGAACGACCGGGGGCCCCTCCCCGAGCAACCCTGATTGCGCGAGGGGGAGATTTGTTCGTTCAATGTTCGCCCGTGGACCCACTCCGACGGGGCCAAGATGCTAGGCCGCCCACCGGGGTGGGTCCAACCCGCGTCAAGAGCGCGGAAACGGGTTTCGGCCACCCTACACTCCCATCCAATGAGTATGCAGCCAGTCGGTCAGCCTTCCCAGCCCACTTTCAACCCAGCCGCCAGCCACCAGATGCGTCCGAAGCTCCGGGCGGTACGGGCGTTCCCCGCGAACGTGGGGGAGCAACAGGCCATGGGACTCGCGGACGCCAAACAGATTTCTGACCGGATGGTCATGACGAGCCCGGCGTTCCAGATTGTGCTGCCTTTGATGGATGGCAGCCGGTCGGTGGACGAGATTGTGACACAGGTCGGGCGCGGGCTGACCCGTCCGATCGTCGAGCCTTTGATCGCCCAATTGGACGAGGCGGGACTTTTGTTCGGGCCGACGTTTGATGCGATGCTGGCGAAGATGCGGGCGGATTTTGATTCCTCGCCGACACTCCCCCCTTCGGCCACGGGTCAGTTTGCCGACGCCTTGGTGCAGCAGGAGTTGGGCGAGGAGGCGTTCGCCGCGCTGGGCGACACGGAACGGAACCTCAAGGGCGCGGAGAAGATCCGGGCGTTCTTTGACCAGTGTGTGCAGCAGGCGATGGAGAACGAGGGAAACCCGACTGTCGAGTCGCTCCCGCGAGCCATCATCGCGCCGCACCTTGACTACTCGCGTGGCTGGCTCAATTACGCCCACGCCTACGGGCGGCTCAAGGGCTTGGATGCTCCCGATCGGGTCGTGATTCTGGGCACCAACCACTTCGGTGAAGGCACAGGTATCGTCGCGTGCGACAAGGGGTACGAGTCGCCGCTGGGCACGTGCCCGGTGGATCAGGACCTTGTCCGCATGCTCAAGGCGAGCCTCGGCGACGCGTTGTTCGCCAACCGGTACGACCACGAGCGCGAGCACTCCATTGAGCTTCACATCCCGTGGATCCAGCACATCTTCGGCACGGGCGTGAACTCGCCCAAGGTCTTCGCGGCCCTCGTCCACGACCCCGTGGTCAACAGCGGCGAGAGTTACGACGGCAAGGGCGTGAGCCTTGACGCGTTTGTCGCGGCGATGAAGGAGGCACTGGCGAAGTTGCCCGGGCGGACGCTCATCGTCTCCTCGGCGGATCTCTCGCACGTCGGCCCGGCGTTCGGCGACCAGGTGCCGCTCGCGGGCGAAGAGGCTTCGGCGCAGGAGTTCCGCCAGAAGGTCATTATGCACGATCAGGAATTGCTGGGGCTGATCCGCGACGGGAAGATCGACGAACTTATCGCCGGGATGGCGTGGCAGCAGAACAACACGCGGTGGTGCTCGGTGGGCAACATCGCGGCGACGATGAAGATCCTGGACGCTGGCGAGGTTGAAATCTTCAACTACGCCGGGGCGATGGATCAACAGGGGATGACTTTGGTGACGTGCTTTGCGGGGATGGTGGCGTAAGAAATTTGATCGATTGTTGTTGAAAGAACCCTCGGAACAGGTCCGCGGGTGGTTATTTGTCCAGTCTGGAAAGGAATCGGGGCCCATTGGGCCGATGTAATAGACGTATGAAGAAGCAGAATGACGGTTTGGGTGTTGGGTCTGGGGTCGTTGGTGGCGGGGTGACCGGGGACGGTTCTGAACGTCGTCAGCACGTGCGTGAGGCGATCGATCAGCCCGCCAAGGTGTTCCATCGCGGGAGTTGGCGGTACATCGCGGCTCGGACGCGGGACTTGTCGGACGGCGGGGTGTTGCTCGAGTTGCCGGCGGATCGGCCGCTGGCGGTGGGTGACATGGTCGACGTGGCGATCGGTCGGACGGGCGTGGGCGTGCTCAAGAGCGACGAGTTTGTCTGGGCCCGCGTTGTGCGGGTCACGGCGTCGTCACGCGGCGGTTCGCTGGCAGCGGTCTCGCTGACGAGGCCTTTGGCGGCGGCTTCGGCGGCGTAGGCCAAGACAGAAGGCTCACCACAGAGACACAGAGGAAAGGCATGGCGTCGAGTCAGGCTGGCGTTGTCGATGCGCCGGGGGCTTGGCCGCATTCGGGGCAGGGGGCCTCGGCGGGCGTGCTGCGGCGGTCGTATGCGCAGATGGGGCATAGGCCGGCACGCTGGCGGCGGATGGCGCGGCCGCGGCGGATCATGCGCGGGACCCAGCCGAGGGAGATGGGCAGGGCGAGCCAAACGAGGGCGGCGAGGGTGTTGTGCGCGATGGCGGGCCAGCGGATCGTCCAGTTCTTGATGGAAGCGGAGCCCGGCTTGAATTCCGCAGAGCTTTCTGCGAATGGCTCAAAGTCTGGCACGGATCTGAGAAACAGGAGAATTCCACGAATCTGTTCGGCCGAGGCGACCTTACCGGCGGCGGAGGCCGCGTCGATGGTGTCAAATCGAGTGACGGCTGCTGGATCGTAAATTCCTCGGCCCCTGATGCCGCGAACCCGACGAACGATGTACACACAGTGTGGGTCCGCTGCGATCGCGCGGCTCATCGCATCTGCGCTCTCGCCCGAGCTCGAAATCAGCGTCCACCCCTCGTCGGTCGCTCCGAGATACCAGGAAGTGGTGTTCGGGGAGACCCGCATCGAATTTTGGGACGGGAGAAGACCACCGATCAGAGAGCGAGGCTGCAGCGGACTTTTGGGGAGTGAAAGCAGACTCAATACCGCAACCAACGCGAGCAACGCTGTGACCGCGGGGTGTTGCAGAGAGAGGCGGATCGCTCGCATGTCGAGATCATTGGCCCGGTTCGCGCCGGGTACACTCTTCCCATGGCAGACCAGAATGGTGAACTCTCCATAGCTGACGTGGCGAAGGTGGCACGGTTGGCGCGCTTGGTGCTGACGCCTGCGGAGGCGGACGCGGCCCGGGTGTCGATGGCGGCGGTGCTTGGGTACATGGATCGGCTTGGGGCACTGGAACTCGCGGGGGTTGAGCCATTGGCCCATATGAACGAGGGTGGGGGCGTTGGCAACCGGCTTCGAGGGGATGAGCCCGGCGAGACATTGCCGGTGGACACGGTCACGCGGTTGGCCCCGGCTTCGGTCGGTCCCTTCATCAGCGTGCCCAAGGTCCTCGGCGAAGGGGGCGGGGCATGACAAACGGGTCCGCAACCGCGATTGAGAGTCGTCGGCGTATCCTCGCGGGGGAGACGTCGTGCGCAGAGGCTGTTCGCCATGCGCTGGCGGCGGCTGAAGAAGCCAAAGGGCTCGGGGCGTTCCTTCAGGTCTTTGCGGAAGAGGCGCTCGCTCGGGCGGCGTCTCTTGACGCGATGATGAAGAGCGATCGGGCGGCGGCGGAAAGGCTGCCGCTCTTCGGCGTGCCCGTGGCGGTCAAGGACAACATCTGCGTCGATCACGGCGTGACGACGGCGGGGAGCAAGCTGCTCGCGGAGTATCGCTCGCCGTTCTCAGCGACGGCGGCGCAGCGGCTGGTGGACGCTGGCGCGCTAATCGTCGGCAAGACCAATCTGGACGAGTTCGGCATGGGGAGTTCGGGGGAGAACTCCGCGTTCGGCCCCACGCGGAACCCGTGGGATACCGATCGCGTGCCCGGCGGCAGTTCGTCTGGCTCAGCGGCGGCGGTCGCGGCGGGGGCCGTGCCCGTCGCGCTGGGGAGCGATACGGGCGGGTCGATTCGCCAGCCCGCGTCGCACTGCGGCGTTGTGGGACTCAAGCCAACGTACGGGCGAGTCAGTCGGTATGGGCTCATCGCGTACGCGAGCAGCTTGGACCAAGTCGGAACCCTCACGCGGAGTGTCGGCGACGCGGCGGCGGTGCTGACGACGATGGGGGGCGTGGACGAGCACGACGCAACGAGCAGCACGCGGCCGATGCCGGACCTGATCACTGATCTGGACGTGCCGTTGGCGGGGCTTCGCATCGGGGTGCCTTCGCAGGCGCGGAGTGCGGCGAACGATCCGCGTGTGGCCGCGGCGATGGAGCGGGCTCTTGGCCTTTATGTCGCGCAGGGCGCGACCATCGTGGATATCGAGATCCCGACGATCGACTACGGGATCGCGGCGTACTACATCGTCGCGACCGCGGAGGCGAGTTCCAATCTCGCAAGACTCGACGGCGTGCGGTACGGGCGGCGGGCGGCGCTCGCGTCCGGCGAGGGGCTGATGGACCTCTACTGCAAGAGCAGGTCCGAGGGTTTTGGGCCTGAGGTCAAGCGGCGGATCATGCTCGGGACCCACGTGCTTTCGAGCGGGTATTACGATGCGTACTACGCGACGGCGATGAAGGCGAGGCGGAAGATCAAGGGCGACTTTGACGCTGCGTTTGCAGGAACGCCGGGGCCGGGATGTCATGTGATTCTGATGCCGGCGAGCCCGGGGCCGGCGTTCCGGTTCGGGGAGAAGGCGACGGACCCTTTGGCGATGTATCTCGAGGACGTCTACACGGTGCCGGTGAATCTGGCGGGGCTTCCGGCGATGAGTGTGCCCGTGGACGGGCCGATGCCGATCGGCGTGCAGTTGATCGGGCCGGCGTTCGGGGAGGCGACGTTGCTCCGGGCGGCCCGCATGCTCGAACGCGTCAGCGGTTGGGAGGGTCGGACGGCGCCGCGGCCTTCTGCGTCCGTTCGATGACGGGCGGACGTGCCTTCAGCGGGCGTGCGGGTTCGCCGCCATAGATCATCCAGGGTTCGAGGTCGGTGAACGCGGAGGCTTTGCTGCCGAGAAGGGCACCTTCGCCGACATTGACTCCGGGCCCGACGAAGGCGTCGGTGGAGATCCATGCATCATCAGCGATGGTGATGGGGGCTGGGCCGGAGTTCTTGGTGTAGGCCTCGGCGCCTGGGCCTAGTGCGGCGGCGAAGAGCGTGGCGTGCTGGCTGATGGTGACAAAGCGGCCGATGGTGATGGGGGCCTGGGCGTCGATGATCGCCTCGTTGCCGATGGAGGACTCTTCGCCCATGGTGAGGTTCCACGGGCAGTAGATTGTGGCGGAGGCGCGGATGCGAGTTGAATCGGTGAGCTTCGCGCCCCACGCGCGGAGGATCAAGAGGCGCAGGCGGTACCAATTGTGAAAGGTCAGACTCAGGAGTGTCGCACCGACGGGGTTCCAGAGCGATTTGGGGAGCATGGTGTGACGGGGGAGAGAAGTCAGAACGGGATGTCGACGTTGAACGTGAAGATTCGGACGCGGTCGCCTTCTTCCTTGACGATCGGGAAGCCGAAGTCGAAAGCGAGGGGGACCGGGCTCAGGGCGGCGACCTTGAGTCGCAGACCCACACCGACGCCAAGCCTGTAATTGGCGAGGGAGACGGCGTTGTTGACGGTGCCGGAGTCGGCGAAGGCGACCACGGCGAGAACGTCCTCGAAGACGGGCTGTTTGACCTCGGAGACAAAGTTGAACGAGAAGGTTCCGCCCACGGGGTCGTCACCGACCTGCCCGTTGTCGGCACGGATGCCGCGGGGTGAAACTGTGCGGAACCCGAAGCCTCGCATGTTCGAGCCGCCCAAGTAGAAGCGTTCGAAGACGGGGACTTCCTTGACGTCCTGTGGGGTGTACTTGACCTTCGTGCTGAGAGACAACACGGTGCGACGTCCGAAGAAATCTTCGTAGAGAGGCAAGTAGATGCCGGCCTCTCCCGCGAAGACGGTGTAGTTCCAGTCACCGCCGACAAGGCCGGCTTGTTCGAATCCGGCCTGCAACTTGTTCCCCTTGGTGGGGATGATGGGGTCGTCGAGTGTGGTGCGTGTGAGGGTGATACCGGCGGTCGACAGATTGCTGTCCTGTGCCTCGAAGTAGTCGACGGGGCTGCTGGGGGTGATATTGGTGAGTTCGACTTGCTCCAAGCGGAGCGGGGCGGAGAGGTTCCAGCGATCGCCGAGGCGGCGTGTCAGAGTGACCTGAGATCCAAGCCTTGTTTCGTCGTACTCGCGATAGTCGCGCGCCTTGTAGTACGCGGCCACACCCGCGCCGGTGTTGGTCTCGAAGAGATTGGGCTCGGAAAGAGAGATCTGGTACGTCTGGGTGACGTTGCCGGGGAGGATGTCGATGGAGAAGACCTGGCCCGCGCCTCGGAACGCGCGACCCGCGAAGAGTTCGCCGAAAGTGTCAGGGGTGTCGGCGACGTCGAAGTTCCGCTGGCGGAAGGTGATCTGAGCCGTTGCGCCGCCGTCGGAGCCGATGATGCCGCCGACGATGATCGCGCCGGTGTTGGTTTCCTGGACGGTGACGTTGACGTTGCGATAGTCGGGCTCGAGCGGGTCGGGCTTCTGCAGCGTGATTTTGACCGAGCCGGGCGCGAAGAGCTGAGCTCGCTCGAGCTTGCGCTGGGTCAGCTCGATCTGCGAGCCGTCGAGGGGTCGGCCGGGTTCGAGGACAATCTCTCGGCGGATGACTTTGTCTTTCGTGATGTCATTTCCGACGATGCGGACTTCGCCGACTTTGTACGCCTGCTTGACTCCTCTTACCACGATGAGCACGTCAACAAAGGGTTCTTTCTCATCGCGGAGATCGCGGCGTACGTTGCGGACACGGCTCTGCAGGAGGGAATCGCCCGAAGAGGGCGCGTCCGGATCGCCGCAGTATCCGAGCTTGCCCAGGGCTTCCTCGATCGCCCGGGTGCTCTTGTCGAGAAGGTCCGCGGAGTAGACGTCGCCGGGCTTGATGAACATGTGCCCTTTGATTTGCTCAAGCGAGAGCGGGCCCGGACGGATCGCGCGGAATTTCTTCTGAGCGCCTTCGTTGACGGGTTCGACAACGCCGGCCGGACCCGCGAACTCGCGGGCCTCGGCCTCGGTCACGAACGAGTCCTGGAGCTCGACAAACTGGACTTCGACGTTGCGGAGGGTGTAGGGAATGTCCTCGTCGATGATGAACGTGACGGTTGCTTCCTTGGAGTCCGGGGAGGTCTGGACCGAGTAGTCCACGCGGGCGTTGAGGTAGCCGCGGTCGCGGTAGTAGTTGCGGATAATGGCGGCGTCCGACTCGAGAGCTTCGGTGTCAAGCGGGCCTGATTCCAGAGGCCAGAAATACTCTCGGGTCTTGATGTCCGTGCGAAGCTCGGAAGCGGCGAAGGACTTGTTCCCGTCAAAGCGGATCTGCCGAACGCGGGTTCGCTCGCCCTCGGCGATCTCGAAGAGGACGACGTTCGACTTTGCGAGTTCGTCGCGGTTGAGGCGCACGGCAGCGAGGTAGTACCCCTTGGCGCGGTACACAGACTCGATACGCCTTGCCGCCCGATCGAGCTCCCACTCATCGATCGGAGTTCCCACCAGAATGTCGACTTCCTTGGCGATCTCGGCGTCGGTGAACAGCTTGTTCCCGGCGAGCTGGACGTCCGCGATGATGTTCTGGGGGATCAGGGAGTAGATCAGCCGCACGGATCCGTCCTCAAGCAACTGAGCGCGGACGTCGACCTGCTTGAACCGCGCTAGACGGTTGATCCTCGTGATGTCGGAGGAGATCTCAGATCGGCTGTAGGGAGAGCCTGGGCGAGACCGGATCTGATTGAGAACCAGTTGCTCGAGGGTCGGATCGAGAGGTCCGAAACCAGCTTCCGTGACCGCGGGCGAATCCGGCGTTGTGGGCTTGGCACCGACCGGAGCGGGCTGCCGGAGGAGGATCTCTTGGATCGGCCGCCCGTCAAACGTGTCCGGCTGAGTACTCGAGGCTGGGGGGGCCTCGGGCGGAGCGGCGTCTTGGGCCTCCGCCGATCGCACCAACCCCAAGCCTGCGAGGGCCATGAACAAAACGGGCGAAGTCGTGTTCAAAGCGACGGCGCGACGGGAAAGTCGGTTGGTGGTTTTGTCGGTTTGGGGCATGGTCATCAAGTTGGTGGACAATAACGGAACAAAGGACGGCTGACAAACGAGCCAAGACCTTCGAGGGTAACCCCGTGGGAATCATTGGGAATTGTCAGGAGCGTTCGGATTCTGTCCGAAGATCGTCTGCGTGGTGGGGGCTCCGCCCTATGCTGGGACCTCTCCGCCTCGGGGCAGGTGCGGCTCGGGTCGTCCTCTCAGAGGGTTCATCGCCAAGGACGGCACTGAGTGGAGGCTTCGGCACCGGGGTTTGTTCGCAAAGGGATTTGAACGCATGATTCGCGTTACGGGTGTCGGGCGACGAGTGTTGATCGGCGTGGTTGCGCTGGGAGCGATGGCGTTGGGCTGGGTTTTGCTCTATCAAATCACCTCGCCGGGAGTTGCGGCGAAACTGTCCACCGCACCGCTTGCGGTGGTGATCGCGTTGCAGATTCTTCCCATTCTGGGCTGGGCTGCGTGGCGTCTGGATCGGTCGGTGAGGGTTGTCAATGAGGATCCGGCGCCGCATCCCGCGCCGAAAGAGATTGTCCATGTGGAGGCACCGGTCGCCGCGTCAACCGCCGCGGCCGGCGAGCGAGTCGGTCGAGTGGGCGATGTCGTGCCGGTGTACCGGGTGGTGCACGTTGCGCGTTCACGCCAAAGAGCGCTTTCTCGCGACAATGACGAAGTGAAAGCCCCGTAACGGTCGCGGTGTTCAGTTCGGGGTGTCCCGGCCGTGCGATGCTCAGCCGGCGGGCAGGGTCTGATTGAGCTTGGGCTCTTCTTGCCCGTAGTACTCAATCTCGTCGGCAAACTCATCGCGCAACGAAGACTCCGCGTCGATCTTGGCGATGAGCTGCTTGGTCATGACCGAGAAGATCAGCATGTAGGTGATGTTGCCTTCCATTCGGGAAACGATGTGCCATTCGAACATGGCCCCGAGGAAGTACGCCGCGTTGAACCCGAGGATGAGGTCCACGATCTGCCGGTGCTTGGCGGGGACGCGAGGGCGGTAGCGCAGCAGCTTCATCATGACGCCGATGCTGACAAAGAGAAGCGTGAGGACAAGGACGCCCCCAAAAATCCCGTAGGCGCCGAAAGCGAGGAGGTAACTGTTTTCGTTCGCGCGAGTCTGCTTGAAACCGCTCCCCAGCAGGGGGTTCTGAAAGGCGTCTTCGTAGAGGATTTGCCAGGAGCTCTCGCGCGTGTTCTGGGTTGAAGCCAGCCGTTCGACGGCGTCGGTTGAGAGCCCGAGCGTGAGCGCGAGCTGGTAAAACGCGTAAAGAACGACCAGGAAAATCGGTGCGATGAGGATGAAGCGTCCGAGCTTCGCGTAGAGGACGAACATCGCGCCGAACCCGGTGACGATGATGCACGTCCGCGACCCCGTCCACAAGGAATACACGATCATCAGCGACATGGTTCCCACCCAGAGCCACCAGTGCTTCTTGCTTTTCTCGTTGGCGAGGAGCCAGAGGAGCGAGAAAGTCATCGGGGCCATGTAGAGCCCGCACCCCTGCGGATTCCCGAGCATCCCTGCGAAGCGCTTCTGCCAGCCCATCTCGAGCTGGCGATGGTCGATGAGAACCTGAATAAACGTGGCTCCCGCCCAGAGCACCGCCGCGTACGCGAACAGCCGGATCACGATGAGCCAGTCGTCCCATTCCTTGAGCGCTCGTGGGAGCAGGCACAAGATGGGCAGCATTGTCACGACGCAGAACACCATCGACTTCGCACCTTCCGCCGCGCCCTCGTGGTCGAAGCGGAGAATCGAAGTGAGGATCTGAATCGCGAAAAGGATGGTTCCTTGAACCGGCAAATCGTTCAGACGGACCTTGCCCATGTTGACGAGAAGGCCGAGGAACAACAGCGAGCCTGTTCCGAGGAAGAGCTCGGCGCGGAGTGTCTGCAGGCTTGTGGCCCAGGTGATGTTCGAGAGGCTTCCGCTACGGTCGACCTGAATGGCGAATCCCGCCCAGAGGATCATCACGATGATGAGCTTCCAGCAGTTCTTGGGATCTTGGAGCGTCGAAAAAAGCCCCGCCAGGGCGAACAGGGAGATACCAACCAAGAACAGTGCCGCGAGGGGGGTCATTCCGTCATACTCCAGCTACCTGCCGAACAAAGGTCGGTCCGGCATTATCGGCAATCGAACGGATCGGGCCCGACGCGGCACCGTCGCCGAACAGATTTTTTGGGCGGCACCCATTCTAGGACGTTCCTCGTGCGTCGATTGTTCGGGTTTGATTGTTCAAGACAGCGATTTTTTGAGTTGGGAGATCTATCGGGTCGGTGCGGGCGACGATCCTCGAAACTCCGCCGCTGCGGGTGGCGTACAAAGAGAGTGTTTGTGATAGTGGGGTGACGACGGACCGCCTTTCGAGAAGGCGGCCTTCGACACGGAGTTCACACCATGAGTGCATCGAAACGGATTTCGGTTGGCTTGAAGGGGATGGGGCTGCTCGGGCTCGTTGCGGCGGGCCTGGCGAGTTCTCCTGCCGCCCTGGCGCAGTCGGGCGGATCGTCCGGCGAGTACATGGCCCACTGGGCCGTGACGACCTGGTTGAACAAGACTCGCGGTGTTGATCTGCAGGCGCAGATCGATCTTGCGGGCACCCACGTCAAGCGCGACACCGTCATCCTCTATGAGAGCTGGCTCGGGAACTTCCCGTACGCCGGTGTTCACCTGACCGATCAGGGCGATTACATGGCCCGCCACCTCACCAAGGTCGCGGCAGACATCGCGCGGTTCATTCCGGACGCGAACTTCAGCGGGTACGCGGTCATCGACTACGAGACCTGGTATCCCGCGTGGTCGAGGCTGGCGAACACGAAGAGCGACAAGGCCGCCGACGCGCGGGACGAGGACTTCAAGGACGACTGGGAGGACCATATCAAGCGCAACCGTCCGCGAGTTCTCGCGGGTCTCAGCGGTCAGGCGTACGACCGTGCTCTCGCGGCCTCGTTCGATCAGGCGGCCCAGCGGTTCTACCTTGAGACCCTGCGCGAGTGCAAACGCCTGCGTCCGAAGGCCAAGTGGGGGTTCTACGGGTACCCGTACGGCGAGTACTATGTTTCCTACGCCCCGTACCGTGATCGCTGGAAGGCGATGAACACGAACGAGATGAACTGGTTGTTTGACGCGTCCGATGCTCTCTTCCCTCAGGTCTACTCCGTGAAAATCACGGTCGAAGATCGCGAACCGACGCGGGGCAAGCAGGAGAACACTCCGGCACAGAACGCCGAGTACATCACGGAGAACGTCAAGGAGGCCGTGCGCGTCTCCCGCGGCAAGCCGGTGCTTCCCTTCGTTCACTTCAAGTACCACCCCAACGTGGGCAAGGAGCTCGCGGGCACCCGGGTGTCTGACCTCCTGATCCGCCAGATGATTCAGCTGCCCAAGCAGGCTGGCGCCAAGGGTGTGATGATCTGGGACTGCATCGAGAGCGATGCTCACTTCTCGCTCCTTCGTGACGCGATGGCGGCCCACGTCGTCCCGATGATGAATCAGATCGCGGTTGTCCCCGCGGCGAGTCCCGCCGGCGTCGCGGCGGCCAGCCGCACCTCGAGCCCCAAGGCGTCGAGACTCCCGAACGGCCAGGTCGTGGTCGGGAACAGCCGGTCGAGCAAGAAGGTCGCGTCGGTTCCGAACTAAGTGTCCGGGACAGCGATCAAGAAGCACTCCGTGAATCGGTGGGCCGAGGATTCGATCCTCGGCCCGCTGCTTTTTTCAGCGGGCGCCAAGATCGGCCAGAATGTCGTCCAGGAGAAGGCGGCTCACCGGCTGGTCGCCCCAGAACCCGACCTTGATTCGCAGGGATGTGACCACGCTCGAGACCGGGATGGTGTTGATCTCGATCAGCCTGCCGCCCTGCTCTCGTGCCGTGATGACCCCGCGCTTCTCGTTGAGATCGACGACCTCGGTCTTGAGGTTCCACGAACTCAGTGCGCGGAGCGAGGCCTCGTGGACCTTTGCCAGCGGGTGGCGGATCGCGGCACGCATCTCGTCCTTGGTGAATGCCGCCGAGCCCTCCTGTGCGGCGGTGAGGCCGACGGAGATCAACGGCTCGGGAGCGAGGGGGAAACACCCGACAACGCAGAGTCCAAGCGTCGCGACCACGGGCAGGGCGTAGGGCGACGGTCGTTTCACGCTGGGCATGGCGGAGTCTACTCCTCGTCGGCGCGCAATTTCGCGACCACGGTGAAATCCTCGAGTGTCGTCGTGTCCTGGGTGATCTTTTCGACGCCCGCCGCCACGTCGCGCAGCAAGCGTCGCATGATCTTCCCCGATCGGGTCTTGGGGAGGCTTTCGGCGAATCGGATGACGTCCGGCTTGGCCAAGGCTCCGACCTCTTTCGCGACGTGCTTGATGAGTTCGGCCTTCATCGCGTCGCCGGGCTGCTGCCCCTTGTTCTCCGTGAACCACCTGCTCTTGAGCGTCACGAAGGCGTGGATCGCGTTTCCCTTGATCTCGTGCGGGACGCCGACCACCGCCGCCTCGGCCACCGAGGGATGGCTGACGAGGGCCGATTCGACCTCCATCGTGCCCAGCAGGTGGCCCGACACCTTGATGACGTCGTCGATGCGGCCTTGGACCCAGAAGTCGCCGTCCTGATCGCGGCGTGCGCCGTCGGCGGAGAAGTAATAGGGCGTGCCGGTGCGCGGGTCCTTGACTCGCCCCCAGTAGTTGCTGATGAACCGCTCGCGGTTGCCATAGACCCCGCGGAGCATCCCGGGCCACGGCTTGCGGATGACGAACAGCCCACCCTTGTTCGGCGCTAGCTCCTCGCCTTGCTCGCTCACGATCGCGGCGTCGATCCCGAGCATCGGGATCGTGCACGAGCCGGGCTTGGTCGTGGTGACGCCCGGGATCGGCGTGACGACGTGCCCGCCGGTCTCGGTCTGCCAATAGGTGTCGACGATGGGACAGCGCTTGCCGCCGATATTCTCGTGGTACCAGATCCACGCTTCGGGGTTGATGGGTTCGCCGACGGTGCCGAGGAGTTTGAGCGACGAGAGGTCGTGTTTCGCGGGCAGTTCATGGCCCCATTTCATGAACGTGCGGATGGCGGTGGGGGCGGTGTAGAACTGCGTGACCCTGTGGCGTGCGATGATGTCCCAGAACCGATCGTTCTGCGGGAAGTTGGGCGCACCCTCGTACATGAGGGTTGGCACGCGGTTCATGAGCACGCCGTAGAGCACGTAGGAGTGTCCGGTGATCCAGCCGATGTCGGCCGAACACCAGAAGAGCTGTCCGCTGTCGGGGATGAGGTTGAACGTGAGCCTCGCGGTCATGTTGACGTACGCGAGATAACCGCCGGTGGTGTGGACGATGCCCTTGGGCTTGCCGGTCGAGCCGCTCGTATAGAGGAGGAACAGCATGTCCTCGCTGTCCATCGGTTCGCACGGGCAGGCGTCTAAGGCGCGGTCAACGGTCTCGTGCCACCAGTGCCACTTGGTGATAGCGTTGAAACCTTCGCGGGCGAGGCCCGAAACGAAGCGAGAGCTGGCGGGCTCGTGACCCGTGCGGCGAAGTACAAGCACATGGTTGATGATGTGCTTCTGGGTTTCGAGGAGTTTGCAGGCGTCGTCGACGTTCTTCTGGAGTGGCACGACCTCGCCGCGGCGGTACCCGCCGTCGCTGGTGATGATGAACCTGCTGTTGGCGTCGATCGCACGCTCGGAGATGGCGGTTGGGGCAAAGCCGCCGAAAATGACCGAGTGAGCCGCACCGATCCGCGCGCAGGCAAGGATCGCCACGGCCAGCTCTGGGACCATCGGCATGTAGATCGTGACGACATCGCCCTTCTTGACGCCCATGGCCTTCATCGCGCTCGCTGCGCGGCTCGTCTGGACCTGCAGGTCGCGGTACGTGAGCCGACGGATCTCGGGCTCGGCTGCGTAGGCCGACCCGGCGGCGGGGTGGCTCGTGCGCGGAGCGACGGGTTCGCCCTCCCACACGATGGCGGTTTGCTCGCCGAACCCCGCTTGCACGTGCCGATCGACGCAGTTGTAGCAAGCGTTGAGTTGTCCG
Source organism: Phycisphaera mikurensis NBRC 102666 (assembly GCA_943369765.1). Taxonomy (GTDB): domain Bacteria; phylum Planctomycetota; class Phycisphaerae; order Phycisphaerales; family UBA1924; genus UBA2396. Next base: position 198,418 of record CALROI020000001.1, read on the forward strand.
CCGACAAACCACTTCGCGTCCGGCGGCTGCCAGTCCAGCACGCGGTCCCAGTGGCGGAACCACGAGAGGTGCCGGGCTTCGTTGGCCCAGAAGGCCTCGGGGTTGTGGATGGATTGTTCGTGAAGGGCGCGGTACGCGTCGGGCGAAGCGACGTGCCACTTGGCAAAGCCGAGCGACTCGGGCGGTTTGGGGGCGAATCGGCGGGTCTCGATGAGGGTCGAGTCGATGGAGGCGTTTGGTGCTGGGGTGGCTGTCTTGGAATCTGTGGGCGTGGACATCGGAGATCCCTCGGAGGTGTCCCCCAGTGTACCGGCGCGAGAACGGTGGTGGCGACTGTCAGCAACCGGCTTCAAACGCTTCGACAAAGTCGGCGTAGTCGAGGAAGTCGAGGAACCCGTCGCTGTTCGTGTCCGCGCCGAGGTTGCCGGTCTCGAAGGCCGTCACAAAGTCGGCGTAGTCGAAGAAATCAAGGAAGCCGTCGGCGTTGAAGTCCGCCGGGCAGGTTGCAAAGCGGAGGACGACGCCTGTCGTGCCCGAGGGGCCCAGGTTGCGCGTGGCCAGGGCGTAGAGCTCGCCGTGCTCGTCGCGGCCGAAACCCTTGAGGTAGAGGCCAAACGCTTGTTCGTTGGGCAGGCGGAGACGGAGGATCTGGGACGGGTTGGCGGGGTTGAGGTAGAAGAGGTGCCCGTCGGGTGCGCCGAAGGTGGTGGAGAAGTCGCCGAAGAAGTACAGGCCGCGGAGGGCGGGCATGCGGGTCCCCCGATAGACATAGCCACTGACGATCGCGATGCCGACAGAGCGGTCGTATTCAGCGACCGGGGGGGTGAGCCCCGTGGTGTCGCAGGAGGGGGGTGGCGTGTTGGGGGCGAAGGGGTCAAAGCAGTGCAGCCCCTCGGTGCGGGGCCAGCCATAGTTCTGCCCGCCGGTGACGAAGTTGACCTCTTCGAAACGGTTCTGCCCGACGTCGGCCACGATGAACTGTCCCGTCCCGCCGGGGGCGTCATCAAAGCACATCGAGTACGGGTTGCGCAGGCCGTACGCCCAGACTCCCTCGAACGCATCGGCGGTGCCGACGAATGGGTTGTCCGCGGGGATCGCGAGCGTGCCGGGGGTCGAGACATCAAACCGGAGGATCTTGCCCAGGGGCGTCGAGAGATTCTGGGCGTTGCCAGTGGGGCCGTGCGAGGGCGGGTTGTCGGCGAGCCCGTCGTTGGCTCCGCCGCCGTCGCCGAGGGCGAGGTAGAGCATTCCGTCGGGTCCGAAGTCAATCCCGCCGCCGGCGTGGTTGAATTGTGGTTTGGCAACGCGGAGCAACTCGACGCGCGAGGCTGGGTCCGCGACGTTGGGGTTGTTGGCGGAGACGCGGAACTCGGCAAAGACCTCGGAGCTGCACCCGCGCGAGGTGCCAAAGCAGGGCTCTCCCTGCGTCCCGGAGCGGGGGGCTGTGTAGTGCACGAAGAACCGTCCGTTGGTGGCGTAGTCGGGGTGGAACGCCACGCCGAGCAGTCCCCGCTCGTCGTACCCGGGGTTGAGCGGCGAGAGCAGAGCGGTGATGTTCAGAAATGGCGTGGGGAGAAGCGCGCCGTTCTGCAAGATCCGGATCGAGCCCGCTTGATCCACGATGAAGAGCCGCCCCGAGTGGTCGTTGGGAGATTTCGCCTGAACGGGAGCAATCAACCCCGTGGCGACCTGTTCGAGCCGGACGACGTAAGGGCCGTTGGCGACTTGGGCGAGGGCAGCGGACGACACCGAGCAGAGGAACGACGCGGTAACAAGAGTGCGAGTCATGGCGGTCTCCTTTGGTGGGAACACATGGGGTGTCGCAAGCACACGGCGGCATTGCAAAAACTTGAGGCTGTGGTGCCGGTAGAGGCCTTGCGAGGGGAGATCCTCCTATAGTCACGCCCTTCTTGAAAGGACCTTCCAATGGCCGAACGGCATTTCGACTTTCTGGTGATCGGTGGCGGACCCGCGGGCTACGTCGGGGCGATCCGGGCGGCCCAGCTCGGGTACAAGGTGGCCTGCGTCGAGCGCGATAAGTTGGGCGGGGTCTGCCTCAACTGGGGCTGCATCCCGACCAAGGCCTTGCTTGCCAATGCGGAGGTGTACGAGAAAATCCATCACCAAGCGGCCGACTGGGGGCTCAAGGTCAACGGGACCATCGAGGTTGATTGGGCCAAGACTATCGGCCGCAGCCGCGACGTGGCGAAAAAGCTCAACAACGGGATCGGGTTCCTCCTCAAGAAGAACAAGATCGATCATGTCATCGGGAACGCGAAGATCGTGAAGGCGGCGAAAGGCTCGCCCGTCCGCGTCGAGATCTACGACTGCAAGGTGCAGGACGAACTGACCACCGCTCCGTGCGAGAACACGTCCAAAACTCCCCGCGAGATCATCACCGCGACCCACGTTATCGTGGCGACCGGGTCGGTGGCCCGCGAGTTGCCCTTCGCCAAGATCGATGGCGACAAGATCATGGGCGCCCGCGAAGCGATGAACACCAAGGTCATGCCCAAAAGCCTGATCGTCATCGGCGCCGGCGCGATCGGCATGGAATTCGCCTACTTCTACAACACCTTCGGCACCAAGGTCACCGTCATCGAGATGATGCCGCGCATCCTCCCCGTCGAGGACGACGAAGTCTGCACCGCTCTCGAACGCATGTACAAGAAGGCCGGGATGGACCTTCGCACCAGCACCACCACCGTCAACGTCGAGAAGACAGCGACGGGTGTCAAGGTGACGGTCGCGCCGTGGGTCGTCGGGCCCGACGGCAAGGGGAAGGCCGACGACGCGAAGAAGGAGACGCTCGAGGCCGACAAGGTGCTCTTGGCGGTGGGCGTCAAGGGCAGGTACGACGGGCTGTTCGACGCTTCGCTCGGGCTTGAGGTCGTCAAGGACCACATCAAGACCGACTACGACGCGGCGAAGAAAGAGCAGCAAAACTGCGACTACAAGACCAACCTCCCCGGCGTCTACGCCGTGGGCGACGTCATCGGCCCCCCCTGGCTCGCCCACGTGGCGAGCGAGGAGGCCATCCTCTGCGTCGAGCGCATCGCGTGGCGCGACAAGAAGCTCCCGCACGGCAATCACGAGCCCATCGGCATCGACTACTCGTCGATCCCCGGGTGTACCTACTGCCACCCGCAGGTCGCGAGCGTCGGGTACACCGAGCGCGACCTCAAAGCCGCCGGCAAGGTCAAGGGCAAGGATTACGACATCGGCAGCTACTCGATGCAGAGCCACGGCAAAGCGATCGCCGGCATGGAGAACGCCGGCCTGGTCAAGATCATCCGGGGCCTCCCGCGTGGCGAGATCCTCGGGGCGCACATCCTGTCAGCACAGGCGACGGAACTGATCGGCGAACTGGGTCTGGCGCGGCGTTTGGAGGCGACGAGCGAAGAACTGATCGTGACGATGCACGCCCACCCAACCCTGCACGAGGCGATCCACGAGGCCGCGCTCGCGAGCGAGGGTCGGGCGATTCACGCGTAAGGCCGACGCCGTTCAGACATCGATCCGAGGCGATCGGCATGGCAAATGTCGCGCAGCCTGCCTGTTCAGGTAAAGTACGGTCTCGCGCCGCTCCACGGGCGTTCGAGAGAGAAGGTTGTCTTCTCTTTATGATCGCTCTCGGGTATGCTGCGCGGACGTGGCGCGGAGGAGGTTCGCATGAGATTGATGGAACTGTCGTGGATCGGGACGGGGTTGATCGCGTTGGGCGCAATGTGTGGAGGTGCTTCGGCGCAGGACTTCCCGTCGCGGAACATCGAACTCCTGAGCAACATCCCGTTGTCGGGTTTCGCCTTTGCACCCGGCAACGGGAACGACTGCTGGGGGTACACGTCGCCCTCAGGGCGCGAGTACGCGCTCATGGGGCTCTCGAACTCGGTGGCGTTCGTCGAGATCACGGACCCGCGCCTGCCGCGCATCGTCGCGCAGATCCCACACACCAACAGCCTCTGGGCGGGGATCAAGACGTACAGGGGGCACGCGTACATCGTGAACGAGGCGGGGGGCGGGATGCAGGTCGTCGACATGACGCGGATCGACGAGGGCGTCGTGGCGCTGCTGTCGTATTCCTCGCCCGAATTCAGTACCGCGCACACGATCGCGGTGGACGAGGCGAGCGGGTATCTGTACATCGCGGGTGCGAGGCCGGGCAACACGGCGATGCGTGTGTACTCCCTGGAGAATCCAGAGTCACCTCGCTACATCGACTCGGCGGGCCGGGTGTACTTCCACGAGGTCACGCCCGTCACGTACAGCGAGGGCCCTTACGCCGGGCGACAGATCGTTTTCGCGTGCGCGGGAACTTCGGGGCTTGAGATATGGGACGTGACGAACAAGTCGGCGATGACGCGGCTCTCGGCGATCTCGTACTCGCAGCAGCGTTACACGCACCAGGCGTGGCCGAGCGAGGATCGGCGTTATCTCTACATCAACGATGAGTTGGACGAACGAGACTTGCACCTGCCGACCGTGCGGACCATCGTGATCAACATTGAGAATCTCGAAGCGCCGTCCTATGCCGCGTCGTTCACGAACGGCACGCGCACCGTGGATCACAATCTGTACGTCAAAGGGCCCTACATCTTCGAAGCGAATTACACGACCGGGCTCCGCGTCTTTGACACCCGGAATAGCCCCACCGCGCCCCGCGAGGTCGGGTTTCTGGACACGCGCCCCGAAGAGCACGACGATCTCGAGTTCCGCGGGCTCTGGAGCAACTACCCGTACTTCCCGAGCGGCGTAGTGATCGGGAGCGACATCAACCGCGGGCTCTTCGTCATGGACCCCTCGCGGGCCCTGCGCTGCATGGACCCGGACCTGACGCGGGACGGGTTCATCGACCAGTTCGATTACCTCGCGTTTGTCGCAGCCTTCGAGTCGGGCGATGCCCTAGGCGATTACAACCGGGACGGGTTCACGGATTTCTTCGACTACGGCGAATTCGTCACCGCGTTCGAGGAGGGGTGCTGAGTGTCGCGTCAGGTTGTCGGTTACTTCCCGCCGCCCATCTTCCGCGCCAGCAGGAACGCCATTTCCAGAGCCTGTTGATAGTTGAGGCGTGGGTCGCAGAGGCTGACGTAGTTGGTGGAGAGGTCGGATTCGCGGACGCCAGCACCGCCGCCGACGCATTCGGTGACGTCCTCGCCGGTGAGTTCGAAGTGGACCCCGCCCAAGTGTGTCCCGCCCGCGACGAGGGCGTCGTAGGTGGTCTCGATCTCCTTGAGGATGGCGTCGAAACTGCGTGTTTTGATCCCGCCCGCGGTCTTGATGCCGTTCCCGTGCATCGGGTCGGAGATCCACAGCACGCGCTTGCTCGAACGCTTCACGACCTCGATCAGCGGCGGGAGCGCACTCGCCGCCCGGTCGGCACCCATCCGTGTCACGAGAATGATCTTGCCGGGTTCGTTCTTCGGGTTGAGCCGGTCGAGTAGGCGGAGCAGGACCTCGGGCGGCGTCGACGGCCCGATCTTTACGCCCACCGGGTTCTCGATGCCACGGAAATACTCGACATGGGCCCCGTCAGGGTCGCGGGTGCGTTCGCCGATCCAAGGCAGGTGGGTCGTGAGGTTGTAATACCCGTCGCGACGCGGCACGGTGCGCGTCTGCGACGATTCGTACTCGAGACTCAGCCCCTCGTGGCTCGTGAAGAATTCAACCCGCGTCAGGTCGTCGACCGTGCGCTCGCCCAGCGCTTCCATGAACCTCAGCCCGTCCGAGAGCGTTCGGGTCATGCGTTCGTACTCGCCGCGAAGGGCTGGCGACAGGCTGGCGTGGGTGAAGAACCGAAGGTCCCAGTACTCCGGGTGGTGCAGATCGGCGAAGCCGCCGTCGACGAGGGCCCGGATGAAGTTGAGTGTGAGGGCCGAGTGTTTGTAAGCTCGGACCATCAGGTGCGGGTCGGGCGTGCGGGCTTCGGGGGTGAAGGCGGGGCGGTTGACGAGGTCGCCGAAGTAACTCGGGAGGGTGACGGGCGTGCCGTCGACGCTGATCGTCTCGGTCGCGCTGCTGCGGGGTTTGGCGTACTGCCCGGCGAATCGCCCGACGCGTGTGACCGGCTTTTTCCCACCGTTGACGAGAACCAAGGACATCTGCAGGAGGATCTTGAGTTTGTTGGTGATGATGTCCGGGCGGCAGTCGTCCAGCGTCTCGGCGCAGTCGCCCCCTTGAAGGATGAAACGTTGACCGGTCTGTGCGAGCGCGATCTCTCGCTTGAGGCGCTCGATCTCCCAACTGGTCACCAGCGGGGGCAACTCCCGAAGCTGGCGCACAGCGGCGGACAGTTCCGCCGCGTCCGGATAATCGATGGACTGGGCGAGAGGGAAGCAACGCCACGAGTCCGGGGACCACTCAGAGGGTCGCGAAGCGGTCGTGGCGGGCGATGGTGGGGCGGTTGGCATTGGGGTTCAGTATGACTTTCGGCGTTTTGGGGGGTCAAATGTTATGCGGCCGGCCAGATTGGCCGATGGGAAGTGACGCCGAGAATGGGGAGGACCCAACCCCCACCCCCGGGAGTACCGGGCCGGCGATCGCGGGGATTGTCCCGCAAGGAGACTTTGGAATGGCAACGACGAAACGGTTTGCGAAAAAGACGGCCCGGAAGACGACCAAGACGACCTTCACGCGCGTGGCCAAGAAGGCCAAGAAGAAGGCGACCAAGAAGGCCGCCCGCAAGACGGCGCGCACTGCTGGCAAGTTCAAGGCCCGCACCGCGACGAAGACGACCCGCACGTTCCGCAAGGCGGCGTGATCGGCCCGATTTGGGTTCGATGATTTGGAGCGCGGTCGTTGACGCGGCTGGGCTCCATTGCTGATTCAAATCTCGGCGTCACCAGATCCAGCGCATGCGACCTGCGTCGACCATCGGGATCTTGGTTCCGAGAACCTGCCGCGACTGGATTGCCGGGAAGTACACGAAGAACGCCTTGCCGACCATGAGTCGCTTGTTGATGACGCCGAGCGTCGGGTCGATCTCGCTGGCGACCCAACGGTCGACGGTGTTCCATCGGCGCGCGTCGGAGCTCATGGGGCTGTTGTCGCCGCAGGTGAAGTACTGGTCGGGCCCCAGGGCTTTGAGAGCGAGGGTCGGGTGCGCTCCGTTGGAGATGAAGAACGAGAAGCCCCCGACGCTTCCGAGGATCGGCTGATAGAACAGATCGCGGGCCACCGCAACGCGGTGCATGGTCACAGGTCCCGAAGCCTCAAACCAAAGCTCGGGCCGGCAGTAGTTCGCGGAGGTGCCAAAGTACCCGGGGTTGAGCCTGCCCGGCACCTGCATATCCGGCGTTCCCGGCTTGTCGACGGCAAGAACCTCGGCGATCGACTTGCCGAAGACGCGATGCACGCGTTCGGCGAGTCCCCACCCGTAGTCGGCCTGAAGAGCCTGCTGATTCTCGATCCAAAGCTCGAGGCGCTGGTCGTGGTGCCAGAAATCCACGTTCGAGACCTTGCCCGCCGCCAGAACCGTTCCGAGGTCCTTGGTCGCCAGAGTCTGCCATCCCGCCTCGGCGCCCTGTCCATCGACGATGGGCCGCGTCTGGATCTCGGCGTTGGTGCTGCCGGTGGTGCCGACCGAGAGACGGGCTCGGAACTCGTGTCCGCGGGTGCGGATCACCGCGGCGAACGAGAAGGAGCTGCTCGCGGGTTCAACGCCCGCGGAGAGGCGAAGGTCAGAGACGGGGTACAGAAACTCCTGCCGCTGCAGATTCTGCGTGATGATCGGCGGGAGGATCTCGTCCATCGGGTAGGAGTCGGTGAGCGACCACCGCGTGCGGGCATGGTGGAACCGCTGGACCAGTTGCTGGTTGGGTTCAAGAAGGGACAGGAAGTCAATCGAGCGGTCGTGGGTCATGTCCCACAAGAGACGCGTCGGGCCCGCGCCGGAGTAGGTGTACGCGGTTTTCCCGGCGATCTCCCACCCCGAGCCCTCACCGACAAACGGACCCTGAAACGGTGCGCCCTGCGCGGTCGTGCTGATCGCGTACCGGCTGTCAAAGATCGGCTGCCAGACCGCACGCTGCGAGCGTTCGTCCTTGGGCTGGATCTTCCAGTCCGGAAGGTCCCACCGCGTCTTGCCCGTGGGCGTCGGCGCGCCGTCGTTGGGACGGGTGAAGACGTCCCCGTCGAAAAGCGCGAACTCCTCGCCCGGCAGGCCGAGCAATCGCTTGATGTACGCCTGTGTCGCGCCGGTGCTCTGACCCGAGCCGGTCTCGGCGGGGGTCGGCGTCTTGAACACGACGACGTCCCATCGCTGAGGCGTGAAGATCGGCCAGACATAACGCAGCACGAAGATTCGGTCGCCGGACCGGATCGGCAATCCCTTATCAAACTGCAGCGGCTGCCGCGTCATCGGGTCGTAGGTGACCAGCGGCCCCATGTTCTGCCCGCCCGCCGTGCCGCCCTGCTGAGGGGACGGGATCGCCCCGCCCGCTCCGTTGCTCTGCGCGAAGAAGTGAGACGTCGGCCAGTCATATCCGTTCGTCGGATTGACCCACCGTATGTGCGCGCCGAGCAGCGTCGGGGCCATTGAATTCGTCGGGATCACATAAGGCTCAACCACGTACCCGCGGAACACGAACGCGAGGGCGAAGGCGATGATCAGCGAGATCACCGTCTCTTTCGCGCCCACCGCGTGGGGCACTTCCTGCTCGGCGTGCGGGGTGGGGGCCGGGACGCCCGCGGCGGATTCGGGATGAAGCAGCATGGTGGTGGGGCGCATGGGGTTTGTTCAAACAGCGGGGCCGCTACGGCATGACCGGCGGCAGCTTGGATGGGTCGGTCGGGGTTGCGGTGGGGGCGGGGCGACGGCGTGTCGTGGACAGCTTGGACTTGGGCAACTCGAGCGCAAGACGCACCTGCTCGACGACGCGAAGAGCAAGGTCCCTGTCCTCGCCCGCGGGGGTCTCGTACTCGGCCGCCTCGACCGTCTCGCCTCGCGCGGGATCGATCGCGAAGGTGCTGCTCCGTACGGAATTGGTCGAGAGTCGCCAGCCCGGACGCTGGGTTCGTGTACGGGTCACAACGACGCGCATGGTGACGCTGCCCGTGTGCGCGAGGAGATCCTGCGGCGAGGGTGCTTCCTGCAGCGGAGGGAGGTCGTCGATCTCGTCGGCGGGCGCCGCCCCGCCCTCCCGACTCGCGACCGGGGCGATAAAGACGACGCGGATGCGGCGGGTCTGCTGGTTGACGAGGTCCTCGATCTCCTGCTGGGTCGTGGACTGTTCCAGGTCCCAGGGCGTGGCGAGCCCGTCCGTCGGCTTGGCGCGCGTGCTGAGAACGCCCTGCCGCGCGTCGACGCGATCAAGATCAAACCGCAGGGAGCGAACAGTCTCGCGGGCGGCGTTAAACGCCTGGGTGTATCGCCCCGCCGGGATGATGATCGCGGAAGCCGGACGCGAGGCGGCGTTGATGGGCGATCGTGTCGTGGCGCGCGGCGTCGTTGAGCACGCGGCGAGGGCGGCCAGGGGGGCGAGGCACAGCAACCGGAAAGCCCGGGTCATCATGGCAAGCCTAGGAGGTCCGCCGCCGTCTGCTGAAGGAGCCCCCAGACGGCGTCGATGTCCGCCTCCTGCGTCGCCGGGGCACCGACAGCCAGCCGGAGGATGAGGGTGGTGGGGGTGGGGGTGGGGGTTGGGGTTGGGGGAATCGTGCTGCGTGCTGCGTGCGGCGTGCTGCGGGGGGAAGGTTGCGGGCGGGTGGGGACCACGGTGTGGATGAGGAAGGCTTTACCGGTCGCGTTGACGGCGTTGACCAGCCGGCGGTTGAGGTCGTCGCTGCCTTGGAGCCTGAAGCAGACGAGGTTCACCGTGCGGGGGGCCACGATCTCGAACCGAGCGTCGGCCCGCACGAGCGCCTCGAACCGCTCGGCGAGGGCGACAGTGCGGCGGATGTGGGCTTGGAGCCCAGCGACGCCGAACGCCCGGATCACAAACCAGAGTTTGAGAGCCCGGAACCTGCGGCCCAGGGGGATCTGCCAGTCGCGGTAGTCGATGACCGCCCCCGAGTCGCTGGCGGTGTTGCGGAGATAGTCCGGCGTGATCGACAAGGCGTCGATCAGCGGGCGGCGGTCCTTCACATAGAAGCAGTCGCAATCGAAGTTGGTCAGCAGCCACTTGTGCGGGTTGAAACAGAAGGAGTCCGCCCGCTCCACGCCGCTCAGCATGCCACGGAACTCCGGGCAGACAGCGGCGGCCCCGGCGTGGGCGGCGTCGACATGCAGCCAAGGCTTGGGCCCGTTGGGGAAGACACGATCCAACACGCCCGCGATGGCACCCACGGGGTCCATGGCGGTGGTGGCCGTTGTGCCGACGTTTGCACACACGAAGCAAGGCACCAGCCCCGCTGCGAGATCCTCGCGGATCGCCGCTTCCAAGAGGTCGGTCCGCATTGCGTACGCGTCGTCGACATCGATGAGCCGGACGTGCCGCGTGTCCGCCGCATCGTCCGCGATCCCCGCGATCATGGCGGCCTTCACGATCGACGAGTGGGCTTGGGTGGACGCGTAGACGGTGTATTCGGGACGGGGGTGGGGACGCGGACCGGGGGCTTTGATCGACCGCCGGGCCCGATCCCTCGCCGCGACCATCGCCGACAGCGTCGCCTCGCTGGCGGTGCCTTGGATAACACCACCCCCGTTGGATCCGCCGTTCACCTCCGCCCGGCTGTCAAAGCACGCGGGCAGGCCGAGCATCTCGCGGAGCCAGTCCAGCACGCGGGTCTCGATCTCGGTGCACGCGGGGCTGGTGAGCCAGAGCATCCCTTGGACGCCAAGCCCGGCCGAGAGCAGCTCGCCGACGATGGCGGGCGTCGAGATGTTGGCCGGGAAGTACGCGAAGAACCCGGGGTGCTGCCAATGCGTCAGCCCCGGCACGACAATCGTGTCCAAATCCGCCCGCACCCCCGCCCAAAACTCTTCACCCGTGCCTCCGCCCTCGTGGGGCGGGTGCGGGGGGAGCTTGCCAGCGACCTCGCCGGGTTTGACCGTCGAAAGCACGGGCCGCGCGGGCAGCGAGTTCCAATACGCCTCGACCCACCGGGCCATGGCGGTGATGGAGGGGACGAAGGTGGGGTCACCCCCACCCGTGGGGGCAGAGGTGGGGCCGGTGCTTTGGATCTGCGGCATGGGTGAGGGTACGGGGAGGAGCGCAAAGCAGGAGCGGGGTGTGTTGAGGCGGGGCGTTGATATCATGGGTCCACGATGATGCCGCCGACCGTCAAACGTGGATTGGTGCGGTTTGGTGCGGTGTGGCTCGGAATCCTTGCGGTTCCTTTTGCGGGCTATTGGCTTTCGCCGGGTGTGATGGCCGTACTTCAGATTGCGGTTACGTCGTTGATGGTGGGTTTGGGTTCCCTGTTCTTGTTTATGGCACGGGACAAGATGAGGCGATCGCTCGTGGATTATCCCACGGGCCTCTGCACTCGTTGCGAACACCCGCTGCCGCCACCACTCCCCAACGCGGGGCTGCACGAGGACCTCGTGACGTGCACCGAGTGCGGCCTCGCACGGGCGAGGGACGAGTTCGTCGAGGACTGGACGTTCTGGATGGGCGGAAAAGTGTGAGCTGGGGCGGACGCGGGGTCTGGTACCATGCGGCAACATGATCCCTCCCGCCGTCAAGTCCGGGTTTTTGCGCAGCACATTTCTTTACGCGGCGGTGATGCTCGTGATCCTCGCGGGAATGACTGGGTTCTTGGGCCCGACCGTGAGAGCCTCATCGATGGTCTGGGCCATTCTCATTCCGACGGTTTGTATTTGTGCCGGGCTTCTCTATCAGAGGCCGATCCGCCGATTGCAGAAACTTCTCAAACAACACCCCGAAGGCCTCTGCGTGAAGTGCGAGTACCCATTGCCCGCGAGTGGCCAAGACCCTGTCACCTGCGCGGAGTGCGGCCTGACCCGGACAAGGCAGGAGCACCGCGACGATTGGAAGCGGTGGGTCACGGGGTAGGTCCGTCGCCCCCACCCCCCCGCGTATCGGCACACGGGGCGTTCGTGTCGGCACGCGAAGCGTCCCAATCGGCACGTGCGCTCGTCGTGTCGGCACACGCGTCGTGTCGATCGGCACGCACGTCGCGTTGATCGGCATGCGCGTCGCCCGCATCGGCACGCACGTCGCGTTGATCGGCACGCGAAGCGTTCGCATCGGCACGCACGTCGTTCGTATCGGCACGTGCGCTCTTCGCATGGAGGGGTGATGGGGGCCGAACGCCTTTCCGGACCCCCATCCCCCCCCGGAAAATGCTCCGACGGTGCCGCATTTCCTCTTTATGACGCCCCCATCCACCCACAAAGACACCGAAAGCACGACGTCTTCTGTCTTTCGGGGGGGTGTGGGGGCGATTGTTTTGTCGGGGTTTGCGCTGGGTGCGCGGGCTTCCACACACGGCCCGTGACGGGCCAGAAAGAAGGGACCCATGGGTATTGTGCCGACCAAGAAGCTCGAACGACTCCAGTTCTACGAGGCCCACGTGGCCCCGTGGACCGCGAACGCTGCGGCGATCAACCTCACCCCGGCGATGATCACCGCGTTCACGCCCAAAGTCACGGCGGCAAGGGCGGCGTTTACGGCCCAGCAGGCGGCGATCCAGGCCGCCAAGGCCGCCACCGAGGCGTTCAACAACGCCATGAACACGCTGCACGATTCCAGCGGCGGCGGGGCCGAACTCATCCGCGTCATCAAGAACTGGGCCGAGAGCAAGAACGACCCCAACGTCTATGTGCTGGCTCAGATCCCCGCCCCCGCCGTCCCACAACCTGCCGCCGCGCCCGGCACACCCACCAACTTCGTCGTGGGTCTGCTCGAGAACGGGTCGGTGGTCCTCAAATGGAAGAGCGTCAACCCGCCCGGCATCGGCGGGACGGTCTACGAGGTCAAACGCCAGACCGGGGGCGCGGGGCCGTTTGTGTACGTGGGCAGCACCGGCCTCCGCGAGTTCGTCGACGACACCGTCCCCGCCAGCGGCGGGGGTGGTGTGGGGGTGGTGTACCAGATCACCGGCGTCCGCACGACCGTTCGCGGCGAGTCGGCGTTCTACACGGTGCGGTTTGGCATCGGCGGTGGTGGTCTCACCATCGAGTCGGTGACGCAGGAAACCGCCCGCCTCGCGGCTTAAGTCTGGACGTGACGGAGAGCAACGCGGCGGGGGGACATCGCGTCCCCCCGCCACTGTTGACCGACCTGCATCTTTAATTGGGGGGGGGTTCGCCGGCGACCTGCCATTCGAGTTCGTCGAGGTCGGCGTTGACGGGGTGGCCCAGGCGTTTGAGCATGTTCATGCACTGGGCGCGGTGGTGCATGCCGTGGTTGCTGATGTGGATGATTGAGGCGGCGACGTTGAACCGGTAGGTTTCGCCGCCGAGGGTCCACGTGCGGACCTCGGCGAGCAGCGGGCGGACCGCCTCGACCACCGCGTCAAAGTCCGCGCACGCCTGCGCGTTCAGGGTCAGCAGCTCTTGGGGCGTGCGGCGGGTCATCGGGCTCGTGTCGGTGTGGCTCGTGCGGCCTTCGATCGACGGGCGGAGTGGTCGCTGCGCGATGCGGTCGGCCCAGCGGAAGGTCGCGCCGATGACGTGCGTCATCGTGTCGTGGAGCGTGCCGGGGCCGATGTCGAAACGCTGGTGGAATTGCGCCTCGGTGAGCGGCTGGCACGCGGTGAGGACGCGCGCGTTGGCCCAGCGGGTGTGCCCGAGGAGAATGGCGAAGGGTTCGGAGGTGAGTGGGGTGAGTGGGGTGAGTGGGGTGGTGGTGGAGGTCATGACGCTTTCCTCATGGTGTGCAGGTCCGCCAAGGCCGCGTCGAGCGTGGGGAACGAGAAGTTGAACCCCTCGTCGAGCAGCCGGCGGGGCGTGAGAAATCGGCCGTACAAGGCCAGTTCCGGATCGGTCCGCAGAACGAGCGGGGCCCCGAGGCGGACCATCCATGCGAAGGCGGGCAGGCCGATGCCTAGGCCGCCCAAGCCACCAGCGTGCTTGCGGAGTGTCTTCATGAAGAGGCGTTGCGGGACAGGCGTGGGCGACGACGTGATGTAGGGGCCTTGCATCGAGGCGTTGGCGAGGGCGCGCTCGAAGAGGCGGTTCATGTCGAGTTCGTGGAGCCAGGACATGCCCTGCCTGCCGTGCCCGACGGCGCCGCCTAGCCCCAAGCGGGCGATCATGCCCAGGGTGCCCAGCGCGCCCGAGCCACCAGCGTTGGCCCGGCCGATGACGAAACTGGTGCGGAGAATGACACTTCGCTGCGTTGGCAGGACGGCGGCGGCGTGGGCTTCTTCCCACGCTTTGCCGACGATGGGCGCAAGCCCGTAGCCGAACGGGGAAGATTCGTCACAGTGCGCCTCGGGCGGGTCGCCGTAGATGTGGGCGGTGGACATCTGGGCCCAGACGGGAGGCGGGTTCGCGACTCGGCGGCACGCCTGCCCGAGCACAAGCGTGGCCTCGACACGCGAGCGCAGAATCTCGTCGCAGTGGGCGGGGGTCTTGATGCAGTCGACGGTGCGGCCCACGAGATTGACGAGGCCCGCCGCGCCGTCGAGGCACGAGGCCCAGTCGCCCAGCGAGCGGGCGTCCCACGCGACGTGCGTGTAAGGAGCGGCAGGACGGCGGCGCGAGAGAATCACAACCTCGTGGCCCGCCGCGGTGAGATGTGCTGCGAGCGAGATGCCGAGGAAGCCGGAACCACCAGCGATCACGATTCGGCCTCGGGGGGTCGGTGGTGAGACGATCATGACGGAGTGTATGAGTCGAGCGGAGCCAACCCGCTCGCTGACGCTCGGGGCTCGTTCTTTCTGGCTCAGATCGGCCAGTGCTCGCTCCGGCACGCTCTGGGAACGGGCAGCCACGGCATCGCGGCGTACAGCGTGCGGATGAGGAAGGTTGGCCGGCCGGTTTCGAGGACAGCCTTGAGGGTGCTGGTGATGATCTTGGATCCACCGACCATCTGCTTGAGGGTCTTGGAGCCCGGGACGCACTTGGAGATGGTGAGGGTGAATTCGGTGCCGCCGGCGACCTCGGCGAGGTCGTAAATGACGACGCACGGCGCGTCGGTCTTGTCGGTGAAGCGGAACGTGTGCGAGAAGCGTTTGAGCGGAACGATCTCAAGGATCTCGCCGACGACGCCGGTGTACTTGCTGTCGGGGGTGCGCATGGCCATCTTGGTGCCGGGGGCGAGCCCGCCGGGGCCTAGGTGCATGCGGTTGTTGAAGAAGCAGGCGATGGGGGCGTCGGTGCGGGTGATCTCGGCCCACACGGCGCGGACCGGGGCTTTGATCACAACCTTGAACATCTGGTCGGGGGCGAAGGTGGTGGTGGGGGTGAGTGTGTCAGGCACGTCGGTCCGCCTTTCGTGAGTGAGCGGCCTTGCCAAGAGACTGGGCCGCGGGTTTGGACTCGAGCTTGCTCTTGAGGTCGGCGACGCGCCCACCCCAAAAGCGGCTGTAATCGTCGGTCCACCGGTCGTACACCGTTTGGATCGGCATGGCGTTGAAGAAGAGTCGCCGCTCGCGCCCCTGCTTGTGCGCGAGGACAAGACCGGCGGCCTCGAGAACTTTGACGTGCTTGAGCACGCCGACGCTGGACATGGCAAAGTGCTGGGCGAGGGCGACGACGGTGAGGCCGGGCTGTGCCTGCAGCAGGTCGAGCATGCGGCGTCGCTCGCGGTTGGCGAGAGCGGCAAAGAGGGTGTCGAGTTCGTCATCGGGCGGCATTGCTAACCATAAGGTTATCCATGCGGGACTACCGTGTCAAGTCCCGCGGGACGGGCGGGGGGGTACGCTGGGGGCATGAGGACGCAACCGACGTTGATGCTGCTGGGCTCTGGGGAACTTGGGCGTGAGGTCGTCATTTCAGCCAAGCGGCTGGGGTGCCGCGTGGTTGCGGTGGATTCCTACGCCGGCGCCCCTGCGATGCAGGTGGCCGACGCGTTCGAAGTGGTGAACATGCTCGACGGGGACGCGCTCGAATCCGCCGTGCGGAAACACAAGCCCGACTTTGTCGTCCCCGAGATCGAAGCGATCCGCACGGAGCGCCTCGTCAAACTCGAAGCCCAAGGGCAAAGCGTGGTCCCTTCCGCGCGTGCCGCTCACCTCACAATGAACCGTGACGCGATCCGCGATCTCGCGGCGAACACCCTGAAACTCCCGACGGCGAAGTTCGCGTACGCGGAATCAGCGGAAGAACTGGAGCGGATCGTCGTCGCCAAAGGCGGCGTCGGGCTGCCTTGCGTCATCAAGCCCGTCATGTCATCGAGCGGCAAGGGGCAGTCCGTGGCCCGAACGACGGCGGATCTCGCCCGTGCGTGGGCGTACGCCTGCGAAGGAATGCGCGGCGACACACGGCGTGTGATCGCCGAGGAGTTCATCGACTTTGACTACGAGATCACGGTACTCACCGTCCGCCAGAGAGAGAAAGTCGGCGGGAAGAATCTGGCAGAGAAGGAACGCACGCTCTTCGTCAGGCCCATCGGGCATCGACAGGAACGCGGCGACTATCAGGAGTCCTGGTCGCCGTGCGCGATGAAGCCCGCGCACGTCAAGAAGGCCCAGGCGATGGCCCGCGCAATCACGTCGGAGATCGCGGGTAAGAACGGCGCGGGGCTCTTCGGCGTGGAGTTTTTCGTCAAGGGCGACCGAGTGATCTTCAGCGAACTGTCGCCCAGGCCGCACGACACCGGCATGGTGACGATGATCGGGCAGGACCTGAGCGAGTTCGACCTGCACGTCCGGGCGATTCTGGGGCTCCCGATCCCGACGATCAACTACGGCTCGGGCAAGCACGCCGCCTCGGCGAGCGCGGTGATCCTCGCGGCGGAAGCATCCCCCGGGGAGCCGGGGTACGAGGGCGTCGACAAAGCTCTGGCACTGCCGAACGTGCAGGTCCGGCTGTTCGGGAAGCCCAGCACGCGCAAGTATCGACGGATGGGTGTGGTGCTGGCGACGGCCGCGAACGCGACCGCCGCCCGGAAGTTGGCCACCAAGGCGGCTGCGATGATCCGAGTTCGAACGACCAAGCCGTAAATTGAGCTTGCGTTTGGACGCAAACCGTGGCATACTGGGCCTGTTGGCGGGCGGTCATCGTGTCTGGTGATCGTCCGCGAGGGCCCCGTCTCCCGCTGCGTTCTGCTCGCGGGGGCCTGATCCGCCCAAGGGCACGGCACCAGATCCCCGCGAGGGGAGAGGAGCGTCCGATGGCCGAACACGTCTTCCGTCCGCAATCGTCTTCCATTTCTCCCGCGCCCGCATCGACAGCGACGCCGCCCGCTGCCGGAGTCTCCCCGCCCGCGGTGGCGGATGAGGCAAAGCCCAAGATCCACGGTTTCGGGCACGCCAAGACCACCGACACCGTCGAGTCCAAGTGGAAACGCCCGCTCCAGAAATCGGGCACCGGGGCGACGCATGTTCGGACGTTCTCGGGCAGTCTCACGCAGCACGGGCTGGAGTTCCTCGACCGGCACATCAACGAATGGCTCGACACTCACCCCGACGCGGAGGTGAAGTTCGCGAGTTTGCAGGTTGGCGACATGCCGACGGCCACGGGGCGCGAGCCGGCCCTCATCGCCCAGGTCTGGATCTGACGCGACGGGGTTCGTTCGCGACCGGAACAGTGGTTACACTGCCGCGATGACTCGTGGTCTTCGGATAGTGCGCGTGCTGGTGGGGGCGGCGACCGCGCTGTGGGTTGGCGCGTGCGCATCGACCCCCGAACCACGGATGCGCCTTGGATCCATGCCGTTTCCCGGGCTCTTGACCTTGTATGCTCAGGCCGACTCTCGCGAGCTTGGGACCCATCGCTACGAACCCTGGTGGGACCGATTGAACGGACGGGACGAAATCGGCCGGGGCATTTTCTATTCATGCAGCGTCGGTTTTCTCGACCTTTCACACATACGCGAGTACATGGATTGGACCAAGTTTGTGAATGATCGCGTCCGCGAGCGCCTTGCTCCGACGGAAGGAAAGCAGCTTGGTCAGGCGGAGTTCTCGTGGACCGATTCGACGTTTCGACTTCGGATCAACCCCCCGAAATGGCTCAGCGATCTTCCGCCGGCAAGCCGGGCCGCAGTTGTGAAGCAAGCCGCGATCCGGATCGCGCAGCGGACGTCCGTGATCATGGGCACCTGGCACGAGATCGCCACGTGGTACGGGCAGAGCACCGTCGTCGGAATCTCCGAGAAGAGATCGGCCTTCACCTGGGACGACTCCACCTCGCACGCGGTCGCCGCCCTCGCGGCCGGACGCGCCCTGAGGCTGCGCGAGCACAACTGGAACCTCGCGGCCACACGGGGCCTGGCGGAAGAACTCGCCGCGGTCGGCGTGATGCGTCCTGAATGCGAGGCCGAGGCGATTCGTCGCACCGAGGGAGTGTGGTGGGCGGACGGCGAGCCGCTTCGGCGAGATCTCGACACCGGGCTCTCATCGGGGAGCAAGACCCCCTGGCTCGCTCCGATGCTCGAGTGCTGCCCCGCACCGCAGCGGAAGTCGCTGGCGGTCGAACTCCCGCCCGAGCGGTGGTTGATCGACACGCAGGATTGGTCCGGCGTGGTCTCGCTGACAATCGAGGCGCCGGAGTGGCTGTTGCGCCGCGTGTTCGGAATTGACGAAGTGCCTAAGGGCACGCTGATCGATCCCGAAACTGACTTTCCGGGCATTCTCGAACGGCTGCGAGAGCACGTCCTGGCGGAGCACGGCCCGCTCGGCGACAGGCCGGACTTTCCAGAACCTTCGCCACAGCCCTCGCGTTAGCGGGTCAGGCCGTGCTTGGTCAGGTGTTCGAGCATCTGCGACTCAAACGCTTTGAGCTCGGGGCTTCCGAAGATCGTGCCGTGGTCGAGGCCATCGACGATGGTAACGTACCCCGGCCCTTTCGCGTCCGATTTCATGCCGTCAAGATCCTTCTTGAGCAGCGTCACCGCCTGCTCTAGGAAGAAGTTGTCCGCCCCGCCGACGACCAAGCGGATGTTGTTGCGAAAGATCGGAGCGTACTTCGCCGGGTTCTTGCGGAGACGGTCCGCGATGTCGAACGGTCGGTACTTCTCTGCAACGGCGCGATCGATCGTGCCGTTCATGGGGTCGAAAAGTGCGGCGGGATTGCCCTTGGCGTTCTTGGGGCCGAAGGCGGCGAACCATGAATCCCACTGCTGACCGCTGGTGTTGTCCGGGCCCAGAATGTCCTCGCCTCGGGCTTCGCGTTCGACGGTCATGATCGGTTTGCCGTTGCGGCGGTAACTGACGATATGACTGTCCCCGTCGGGTACGACCGGCTCGATGGGTACGAGCGACGCGCGGGCCTTCATGATGCGATCGCGATAACTTGCGTGCGGCTCATTGAGCGGAACCTCGAAATCCCCGATCCGATACATCGAGCGGCCGTTGTAGATATCTACAAGTTGAAACGCCCGGAAGTCCACCGGGTCGGGGCTGCTGCTCCAACATGCTCCGAAAGTTGCGGGATACTCCGCAGCGAGCCACAGCGTGCTCCAGCCGCCGGAGGAGTGCCCGCGGAGCAGCCTGGCTTCGGGCTTGGCGATCAGGGGGAACTTCTTCTCGAGCGCGGGGATCAGCTCCTCGACCAATGCTTTCCCGCACGGGCCGTTGTTTGCGGAATCCGCGAAAAGCGTGTGCCCGTTGGGGCCTTCGGGGTCGAGCACGATCCAGAACGCGCTGGTGGCAAGGCCGTCGTCCTTCTTGCTGTTGCGACGGACGACGCCACGGGCCCCCTCATCGTTCCCGCCAAACCCCGGCACCTCGTAGACCGCGGCGTACTGCTTGGCCGGGTCGTAGTTCTTCGGGAGCACCACGCCAGCCCGCATCAAGACATCCGTGCCTCGGAACTTGGACAGCAGGTCCGAACGCACGCTGAACCATTCCACACCGGGCGTGTCGGGCCGCTCGATGGCCTTCGTGACCGCGTCGAGCTTGAGATCCACCGAGTCGTTGCCGACAAAGGTCGCGATCTTGAGCGTGGCCCTCGCGGACGTGTACAGGTTGCCGGGCTCGCGTTTCCAGTCGCTGTCGAGCCTTTGAATGTCCAAGCGTGCCTGCACCTCGTACTCGCCCGGCTTGAGCGTGCCGATCGGTGCGGGAAACGCGTCGGCGGACGCGCCGACCTCGATCACTTGCCCGGGCTTGAGGTCCTTGACCTCGATGGCGAAAAGAGGCTGGCCCTCTTCCCAGAACGGCCCGTCAAGCGGCGCGACCTCCTTGCCGAGGGTCGACGTCGTCGACTTCATGAGAACCACGAGCCGCCCCGACGCGGCGGTCTTGCGCACCGATTCGTCGAACGACACCCGGACCACAGGCCCCGCAAGGGCAGCGGCGGAAAGGGCGAAAGCAGCGAGAAACATGGGGGTTCGCATGCGAGATCGTATCGGGTTTGCTCCCCCGCCGCCCGTTGAGTCTCCGTGGTACAGGCCTCTGGCCTGTACCACGGCACCGACGGGGGAGGAGTCAGCCTCGCCGCTGCATGCGGGTCTTCGTCTGATCGATGACGACAGCCAGCACGATCGCCACGCCCATCACGATCTTGTTGTAGTTCGAGTCCACCTCGAGCATGACCATCCCGTTGTTGATCATCTCAATCAGGATCGCCCCAAGCACCGCCCCGATCGCCGAGCCGCGCCCGCCCGCGAGCGACGCCCCGCCGATGACGGTCGCTGCGATGACCTGAAGCTCCAAGCCCTTTCCCGCACTCGGCGAGGCCGACTGCCAGTACCCAAGATTCACGGCTGCTGAAAGCCCCGCCAGCATCCCCGCCAGCATGTACACCATGACTTTCGTGCGGCCCACTGGAATGCCCGCGTACATCGCTGCTTTCTCGTTGTCGCCGATGGCCAGCGTCCGCCGGCCCAGCACCATCCGCCGCAGCACGATCGTCCCGACGACCGTCGTCGCGATCATGCAGAAAACCGGCACCGGATACACCCCGGCGATTCGGGCTTTGAAGAAATGATCACCGAACCCAGCCGGCACGCCCACAAGCGATTGGCTGCCCGACAGCACAAACAGGAACCCTTCGATCGCCGCCATCATGCCCAGGGTGATGATGAACGGGTGCACGCCCAGGCCGACGGTCAGCGAGCCATTGATGAGCCCGCAGACCGCCCCGGTCAGGCCGCACACGCCCAAGCCGACGAGGAGCGCCATCGGCACCGACAGCGCGATGGGCTCGCGGGTCTGGTCCAGGAAGAT
Organism: Phycisphaera mikurensis NBRC 102666; assembly: GCA_943369765.1. Taxonomy (GTDB): domain Bacteria; phylum Planctomycetota; class Phycisphaerae; order Phycisphaerales; family UBA1924; genus UBA2396. The sequence goes on from CALROI020000001.1 coordinate 219,604, forward strand.
CGCGTTCTTCACCGCAAACAGCAGCACGCCCACGACAAACAGAGTTGCCAGCGACGCGGTGACCAGCGACGCGGTCGACATCGTGGCCGCTTTCGGCGACGCGTCCGCCCTGCGCGATTGCGCCCGCAGCACCGCCGCCGCGACCATGCCCCCCGCCGCGACGACCCCTGCCAGCGTCACCGGCCAGGTGTGCCCCGCGACGGCGAGCGAGGGCAGCCCGTCGCCCCACGGATACTTGAACGCGAAGATGCCGACGAATGCCGAGAGGGCCCAGACCATGCCGATGGAGAGGTCGATCCCGCCCATCGCGATGATGAGCGTCATCCCCACCGCCATGATGGCGATCGTGCTGGCGTTGTTGGCCAGCATCGTGAGGTTGGCGAGGTTGAGAAACCGGCTTTCGCGGACGCCATCAACTTTCATGATCGAAGGCTGCCCGTCTGAGCCGGGGATGTATCGTGGCTTGCCGGCGTCGAAAGTTGTCTCGTCGGTGCCGGCTTTGACGCGGAGTCCGCCGTTGGCGTCGGGGGTGAGCGTCTTGCGAAGCCCAGCGAGAAACGCAGCATCGTCGGTGGTGATGACCCAGACGCCCTGCTGCCGAGCAGCGGTCGCGCCAGCGGGAAGGGCGATATCGACCTGCGAGGTCTTGGTCCCCGCAAAGGCAGCCAGCAGCCCGCCCAGCAGGAGAATGACAAGGACTAGGCCCGCCTCGGGAGCGCCGAGCAGCCTCCGCCAGAGGGGTTTGGTCACGCCACGTGTCGCTTCGCGTCCGCTCACTCGCACCTCGTCATTGAGCCGGGCCTAGACACAGGTCAGGCGCCGGGCCCGCATGGTATCCGAATCAAGCCCGAGGATGCGTCAGCAAACGTCAGTCCAAGGTCTGAACGAAGTTGCTTCGGTTGCGGCGGAACGCGTTGATCGAGTTGGGGAACTGGATCGTGTCGGTGCCGAAGAAGACATCCTGAATCGAACCGTTCAGCAGCGACTGCTGGAGGAACTTGGCGTGCCCGTCGGTGAAGACGAAGGCCCCGCCGTCGCGTCCCCAGTTGTCCACTTTCGAGTATCGCCCGGGCTGTGTGTCGGCCTGATCCGCGTTCGCAGCGCCTCCCCCTCCGCCGCCGTAGAAGGCGTACGTCGAGATATCGGGCCCGTTGGTCTCGTCGCCGAAGAAAGGCGGGCTGATCAGCAGGGGCTCGTCTTCCTTGAGACCGGCGATATACAGATAGGAGATGTTGTACGAAATCACCTCGTCGGCCCGCCCCGGCGCCTTGGGGATCTTCGGCGTTGCGGTCGCGTAGGTTCGCGCGGGCGGCGGTGCGTACGGCAGCCCGTAATAGCGATCTTCCTTGTCGGCTGGGTTGACCAGCCACCCGTATCCATCCGTGTAAGGCTCGAGAATCGGAGTCCGCGAACCGTTCGGATACGCCTGCGCCGAACTCTGATCAGGGGCGTTTCCGTTCCAGCCCAGATCGACCCCGTCGCCCTTCTGATAGTTGCTGAAGAACCCGGCCAGACCGCCGTACCTGAACTGACCATCGAGGCCGCCCGCCGCGCGATCATTGAATCGCGCGCGGTCGGCAACGGTCATCGGGGCGAGCGGATACCACTGCTTGTAGTCCTTCGCGTACAGCTGATTCACGATCCCCGCGCTGTGAAGGTTCGCGAGGTTCTTTGCGCTCTGCGCCGCACGCCGCGCCTTTCCCAGCGCGGGCAGCAGCAGCGAGATCAGCACCGCGATGATCGCGATGACGACCAAGAGCTCGATGAGCGTAAAGCCGCGAGGGGTGGAGCGAGTGTTCATGACCGTGGACTCCTTGACCGTCGATTCCGAGGCGTGCCCGAACGGGTGCCCTCGATCCGACCTGCGTGCCGCGTAAGTGCGCCGCTGCCAGTCCTTACGATAACGACATGCGGCGGTCTGCGTCAATCCCTGAAAGGTGCAATCTTTTCAGGCGAATCCATGAAACAACAGGAACCGCTTACGAACAGCCCGGCCCAATCAACAACCCCGGGAGGCAAGGCCCGGGAATCATGTGAAACGTTTCGCAACACCCCTCCCGCCGGATTCACCGCCCGGCATGGCCTGCGAATCCGAAAAACCGCGCGTTTCCTCGCAGATTTCTCGTGACACGGACGATCCATTCCGGTAGAGTGGGCGAACACATCAGACTGCGAAGTCTCTCACGCTGCACCGGTCCCATGCCGTCTGTAACCCGGCACCGTTTCAGCGAAAGAGATCATTCCCTTCGGGCGGCACGTACGACCGCCCGGAAAGAATTCCGCAGAGCACCAGTCGAGAGGAACTAGGAGATCCACATGAAGAAGTTGATGACCCTGAGCGCGTCCGCACTGCTCGCATTGACCGCGGGGCAAGCCCTCGCCCAGATCACGGTCGACGGCCGCATCACCGCGCCCGAAGCCGGTCTCTACGGCAGCCCCCGCTGGGTCCAGAACGTCCCCACCGGGTTCGGCGACAACGCCCCGCCCCCCGGCGGCTGCAACGAGAACGACATCGGTGACCGCGCCGCCGTCACCACCGGCATCGAGTACCGCATCCCCCTCGCCTCCATCGGCAATCCCTCCGGCGCGATCCGACTCGTCGCGGTTCTCGCCAACGGCGGGCACTCGTCCTTCTCCAACCAGATCCTCCCCGCCATCCCCGGCCCCGGCGCCGCGCCGCTGGGCGTGAGCCGCAACGTCGACCTCTCCACCGTCACCGGTCAGCAGTTCGTCTCGGTGTCCGCCACCGCGGGCGATGTCCCTGCCGTCGACGGCACGCGTGACGCAGCCTACGGCAACGCCATCGCCCTCCAGGGCTCGCGCTCCAGCGTCGGCGACGACACCGACGCCTCCGCCTCCACCGCCGCGGGTTCCGAACTCGACGGGCTCTACGCCGTCATCCGCGGCGACAGCCTCTACATCATGCTCACCGGCAACCTCAAGACCGACTTTGGCAGCAAGATCGAACTCTTCATCGACAACGGCGACGTCAACGGGTACAACTCGTTCCCCGAGGGCACCGTCCTCCCCAATGTCGACTTCTTCGCTCTGCAGAACATGATCGGCGACGCCAACGGCCCCGGCCTCAAGTTCGACGTCGGGTTCAAGGCGACCCACTACTTCACCTTCGGCGCCGGCAACGACCCCGTCCAGTACTACCCCAACCTCGCCGATCTCGTCGCGAACGCCGGAAGCTTCCTCGGGTGTAACGACGCGGGCAACGGCTCGGGCATCCTCGCCGGCTGCGGCGGCAACACCCCCATCGAGATCGCCGTCAACAACGCCAACATCGCCGGCGTCGGCGCGATCTGTCCCCCGGCCAACGGCGACAACGACCGCTCCGGCGGCTCCGAGATCGACAACCTCCACGCCTACATCAGCAACGGGCAGCTCCACCTCCTTATCGGCGGTAACCTCGAAAACTCCTTTAACAAGCTCGACCTCTTCTTCGACGTCGCCACCGGCGGGCAGAACACCCTTGGCAGCACCAACGTCGACATCGACTTCAACGGCCTCAACAACATGGCCGGGCTCACGTTCGACACCGGCTTCACCCCCGACTACTGGTTCGCCTTTACCAACGGCAACGACCCCGTCGAGATGTACGGCAACGCAGCCACCCTCCGCACGGACGGGCCCCGCACCGACTTCAACTTCAACAAGCTCGACTACGGCGCGTACGACGGCGGGCTCAAGAGCCTCAACAACCCGCTCGACTTCAACGGCCCGCAGATCAACGCGCAGGACGGCTTTACCGCCAACATCTTCACCAACTACGCCCCGCGCCTCTCCGGCGACAGCCTTCTGGTTGACCCCCTGAACCCCGTCGGCGCAGCAGGGCAGATCGAGGCGACCATCAACAACTCCAACCTGCTCGGCGTGACGAGCAGCACGGCCTCGCCCGCGCTGGCCGCCGCCGTCACCACCGGGTTCGAGCTCCGCTTTGACCTCGATGAACTCGGCTGGGACGGCAGCCCCATCAAGGTCGCCGGCTTCATCAACAACGGCGGGCACACCTCCCTCTCCAATCAGGTCATCGGTGGCCTCCCCGAAGGCACCGGCAATCTCGGCGGGCCGGGCGGCGTCAACTTCGCCAACATCGCGGGCAACCAGTATGTCGATCTGACCTCCTGCGCAGCCGACTTCAACGGCGACGGCTTCCTCGACTTCTTCGACTACGACGATTACGTCAACTGCTTCGAGACCGGCACCTGCCCCTCGGGCAGAACCGCCGATTTCAACGGCGACGAGTTCGTCGACTTCTTCGACTACGACGCTTATGTCTCCGCCTTCGAGTCCGGCTGCTAAACCAAGCCGCTCCTAGGACAGACCACCTCATGAGCCGGGCCCGAACACGCGGGCCCGGTTCTTTTTTTGTTCGGGTATTCCACGAAACCCAAGGGCCAGTTCCCCTTAGAATGGGCAGTTCAAAGGGAGCACGCCTTGCCTATCCGATACACAGTCCGCGCGGTCGATCGTTCCGGCAATTCCATCCGACGCGAGGTGGTCGCCGATTCGATCGCCCACGCCGAACAACTCGCGGTTGAAGATGGGCTGGACGTGCGCGGGATCTCCGTGGCCCAGGATCCGCCCGCCGGCAAGGGCGCCCGAGACCCCGACCCCGCCGATTCCGCCCAGGCCGGGGGAGAGCAAACGCTCTGGGAAGGTCAGCCCAGCCACTGGGCCAATCTCTGGGTCTACGTCGCCGCGATACTGGTGATCACGATCCCCTGGTCGTTCTGGTCCTGGCTCAGCCTCCGATCCACCCGCATCACCCTCACCTCACAGCGGCTTCGAATCAAGACCGGTGTCCTCAACACCCACGTCGAGGAACTCGAGCTCTACCGCGTCCGCGATTCTTCCCTCGCCCAGACCTTCTGGCAGCGCCTCGTCGGTGTCGGCGATGTCGTCCTCGACACCACGGACGTGTCAACCCCCCGACTGTCCCTCCGGCATCTCGTCAATCCCTCGCAGGTAAGAGAGACTCTTCGCGCTCAGGTCGAGCGTGTGCGCCGTATCCAAAAAGTCCGTGAAATCGAGATGTCCTGACACCTTGAGGCCGCAGCCCGATTCACTCGCCCAGGAACCAAAGACGCTTGCGGGGCTTGGTGACGATCGGCGTCAGCGTGCGGGACAGCCCCTCGCGAATCGCTTCGATCGCCTCGTCCGGAGAATCCGTGATCGTGATCAACCCGCGATCGGCAGGGTCGATCGTCTTGTTCGCGATCAGCGTCTTCTCGATGAACTCCACCATCGGCGCCCAATACGCGGTTCCCATCAGCACGATCGGAAAGTTCTGCACCTTCTTCGTCTGCACGAGAGTCGCGATCTCCCAGAGTTCATCGAGCGTGCCGAATCCACCCGGCATGCACACAAACGCGTAGCTGTACTTGACCAGCATCACCTTGCGCACAAAGAAATAGTGGAACTCGACGAACGAATCCACATACGGATTCGGCTTCTGCTCATTGGGCAACTTGATGTTGCACCCGATCGAAGCCCCCCCCGACTCCTTCGCCCCCCGGTTCGCCGCCTCCATGATCCCCGGACCGCCCCCCGTCATGGTCGTGATACCCAAGCCCGCGATGCGCCGGCCCATCTCGCGAGCCAGCGTGTAGTACTCGTGGTCCTCTCCAAACCTCGCCGATCCGAAGACCGTGACGCACGGACCGACGAAGTGAAGCCCGCGAAAGCCGCGGATGAACTCGGCAAAGATCCGGCAGGCCCGGAGAAAGTCAGCCCATCGACCCAGCGGCCCGCGGAGGAAGTCCTGCGCCCACCCCCCCGACGGGCCCTTTCCCCACGACGTTCCCGTGGCCGGCCCCGTCTGACCCGCCCCAGCCGCCGCGATCGATCCCGACAATCCTGACTTCATGAGCAAAGAGTAACCCAAACCTGCAAACGGAGGCCGCAACCCAAAATTGGATTCACCCCATATAGGGCATTTTCAAAGAAGAGTTGAATCCAAGACGTGAAAGAGGTATTCTAGAAACCGGTTGTCGTGGGTCTGCTCAGTCTGTCCAAGCAGGAGGAGCAAGAGAGGAATCATGCCGAGTTCACACCAGAATCACACCCAGGTCGGTGTCGGTGCCTTCGCCGATGAGCTGACAGCCCCTTCGTGGGAAGCGCTGACGCAGGACGCGGGTGTCTCGGTGGTCGTTCTCGACGTCAAGGGGAAGATTCTCTATGTAAACGCCCTGGCCACGTCGGAGTTCAAGCTCCCGGCGAATGAAGTGCTCGGCAAGAACTACCCCGATTTTTTCGCCGCGGAGTTCGGCGCCGAACGGCTCAGCTATCTCCAGCGCGTCGCCGAAACAGGCACCCCGATCGTGATCGATCACACCTTCGGCGGCTGCCGTCGCCGAACGTCCGTCCGCCCTTTCCCGCCCGATGCTTCGGGTGCTCAGCGACTTCTGATGGTCTGTCGCCCCGCGACCGAGCTTGATCCGGCGGAGGTTTCCAACGCTGAAATGGTGCGGGCCAAGAACAACGACCTCGGCGCGCTCGCGGGATTGACCCCGAGGGAGCTCGAGATCCTTTACCTCATCGGTCAAGGGATGGCGACCGCGGACATCGCCAAACAACTGCACCGCAGCGAAAAGACCGTCGAGTGGCACCGCGTCTCGCTTGGAAACAAACTCGGCGTCTCCAACCGCGTCGAGCTCGCACGGATCGCGATTCGCAGCGGGTTGCTCGCCGCCGTACCTCGCGCGAGATCAGCCTCGAAGTAGACCCGACGTTGAGTGTCGATGTTGGCCGAGCCGACCATCAGCGCTCGATGATCACCGGAACGCTCGCCCATGTCGCCCACCGCGTCGGCGGCCCCGACCACCAGATCGCGGACTCAAGTGTGATCGGCTCGCTCGTGCCCATGCCGGCAAGCGGGTCCGCCAGCTCCGCGACCGTTACTGAACCCACAGCATCAGTCAGTGCCCGCCGCACCGACTCGATCCCGTCCAGCGTCGGCACGACACGCACGAGCCCCACCAGATCTTCCGCCCCCGGCGGAACCGCCATCGGCAGAGGTGCTTCAGGCCTCACGATCATCGGCCTGGGCTGTGTCGAGGTGTCTGCCATCATCGGCGATTCGCTGGGCCCCGTGCCTTGGGGGATCACGCTCGACGGCTTGGAGAGCAAGGCAAGCGACGCGACCACATGGACCGGGGCGTCGGCGGACACATTCCACGCGCGGGTGCCTAGCGGCCGGGCCGCGAGCGACGCCAATTGCTGCTCCGACTGGCGAGGTGTCCGCGCCGTGACCTTGAACACAAGCCGCCCCGCTTTCGCGAGTTCGAGCAGATGCTCCGCACGATCCGCCGAAGCCAGCGGCGACAACGCCATCGGCACCGCCACCGCGTCAACCGGCTCCGATGAAGCAACCTTCGTCGAAGGATCCTGCAACCCATCGAACGACCCGTCGCGCAAATCCGCGTCGGTCGCCGAGTCGTTCACCGCAATACTCGAAGGCTTCTCGCCATGCCCGCCAGTCGAAGTCCCAGTGTTCGACCCGGTCTTGTCGTTCGTTGCAACCGCCTCGTGCCCCGCCGAAGGCTTCTTCGGCCACACGGCGATCAGCGTGACACCGCCAACCATCCCGAGAAGGGCCGCGACCGCCGTCAAGCGGCGAGCCCCGGTCCACCGCCGGTGGCGCGACGGAACCACGCGCGACACCGGAATGTCGCCCGCGTGCTCGCCCGCGATCCGGAGTCCCGCCAGAGCGTCCTGCTGCGCACGCCTCATCGCGGCCTCGACCATTCCGAGAGGCATCGGGGCCATCGCGAGCGAGGCCACCCCCGCCCGGTCCCGCTTCATGGAGTCCAGCCGATCCAACAGCCGCTGTTGTTCCGGCGTGCCCTGCGCAAGCTGGTCTCGGAGAACCGACGCCTGCTCAAGCGGCAGAACGCCCTCGACCAACGCCAGAAGCGTTGATTCGTCCATCCCGCCAGATTGGTCAGTGCCGCCGTTCATCAGACAAAGGTCCTCAATTCAAACTCATTCCCGTCCCAGCCGACGCTCAATCTCATCCCGCAGCGCCGCTCGCGCCCGAAACAACCGACTCTTCACAGTCCCCACTGCAATCCCGAGCACATCCCCGATCTCGTCGTAATCCAGCCCTCTCTGATCGCGGAGCAGGACGATCGTCCGCTGTTCCGGGTCCAGAGCCCCCAACGCAGCCTCCAACGCCACCAATCCCTCTGAATCTTGGACACGCTCTCCCGCCAGCGGTTCCCGAGTTTGTCCGATCCGCCGTGAAAGTGTGGCCTCCTCCCCGCCGTCAGCCGTCCCACCCCCCCCAAACGCCGCGTCCAGACTGGCCGTTCGACGGATCTTGTCGGACCTCAGCCGCGACAAGCACACATTGATCACGATCCGCGTCAGCCAAGTCGTGAACTTTGCGCGTCCGTCGTACCCGTCCAAACCTTGAACAACCTTCACCATCGCGTCTTGACACGACTCGCTGGCGTTCTCCCTGTGTTTCAGGATATGGTAACACAAGCCGAACATTCTCGCTTGGTGACGCGAGAGCAGCGACCCCATGGCAGCTTGCTGGCCATGCCGTGCCGCATCCACGAGGCGCTGATCTTCAAGCTGTTCGGCTTCCGGGTCGGGCATTGCTGGGGGTCATGGTATCCGAGGCCGACCATCACCTACTCGAACAGGTTGACCCCGGCGTGCCGGATGACCCATTGCACTGTCGCCTCGTAAAGCCGATCGAGGTCCCCGATCGTCGGCTGCCACTCCGTGCCGCGGTTGCCCCGCCAGCGACCGATGATCTCGGTCGTGGTTCGCCGACGCGTCTCTTTGTCGAGCGTGTCGTTCCGAAAGACCATCGTGTGCGCGATGGTCATCTCGACCCAACGAAGGGCTGCCTGCTGATGGGCCGGATGAGCGAGTTGCGTCTTCTCCACAACCCCAGCATAGCCCCGCACGCCCCGCGCCCCAATACTCATCCCATGGACCGATACGAACAGTTCCAAGCCTACCGCACCAAAATGAACGCGCGCATCCTCGGCGAAGACGCCGAGCGAGGCACCCATCCCGACGGCTCGACCCGCTGCGGCGGCACCCTGGTCACCAAACGCTTCTTCGCCCTCGACGGCAAAACCTACGACGACGGCGCGCTCTCGGCCAAGACCAAAGAACTCCTCGGGCTGGTCGCCTCCGCCGTGCTCCGGTGCGACGACTGCATCGCCTACCACGTCGACCGCTGCGTGGCGCTCGGGTGCTCCGACGAAGAACTCTGGGAGTCCTTCGATGTCGCCCTGGTGGTCGGAGGCTCCATCGTCATACCGCATCTCCGCCGCGGAGTTGAGTTCCTCGACCTTGCCCGAAGGCACCGCTAGCCGCTCGGCGCATCACGCACCGGGCTTGGTCGCCCGCACATTCAGGCTGATCGGCACTCCGGCGAACTGCGCCCGCGATGTATCGGGAAAGAGCCCGAAGTCCGCCACGCGCACAACGCCGACAAACCCGGCCTCGGCGAGCACCGCACTCAGGAGATCGAACGTGAATCCCGATTTGTGAAAGTCGTACGCGTCGATCTGCCCCCCGTAGATCATCCGCTGAACGTGCCACCGGTCCTGAATGTTGAGGGCCGGGTGGGTGAGCATTTTCGTGAGTACATCGAGGTCCGGTACCGCGATCATGATGGTGCCGCCGGGCGCGAGCACACGTTGTGATTCGCGCAGAGCGACGCCGACCTCTCGGTTGCTGAGGTGTTCGTAGACGTGCGAGGCGTAGACCGCCTCTGCGGCCCCGTCGGCGAACATCGAGAGATCGGTCACGGTCCCGACGACATCGACGCTTGGCGCGGGCTGTGCGTTGACGATGGTCCACCCCGGGCGGACCAACTCGCCCCCGAGATGGAGTTTGAGGCCCACGCTACTTGCTCCCGGTGATCGCTTCGGCTCGATCGCGCAGTTTGACCATCGCGTCGCGGTGGTTCTGGATGAGTGATCGCCAGCGAGCGGGCTGGGCTGCGGGGCTGCTGCCTGTCGGGGTCTTGCCGGGCGGGATGCTACGGAGAACTTCGGGATAGTCGGCGAGGGCTGCTTCGAGGTCGGCGATGATTGTGTCGGCGCGGTCGAGTGGCTTGCTCTGGGCGAGGGCCTGGGCTTTGGCGTCGTGTGCTCGTGTGGCTTTGTCCTCGACGGTGTCGAGTGCGGCGTCGGTCTGCTTGCGGATGAGTATGAGTTCCTCGTGGGCCAGAAAGGCCTGACTGCGGGTGTCGTCGACGCTGCCCTCGATCTCTAAGTCGTGGGTCATCGGCGCTTTGAGGCCGGCTGCCTTGCAAAGGGTCGTGGCGTCGTCAGCCTTTACGGCCCCCGTGCCCGCGGAGCCTGTGAGGGAGGGGAGTCCGACGACGAAACTGGCGAAGGGTTCGTCCGCGGTTCGTTCTTTGCAGAGAACGCGGGTTCGCTCGCCGGAGTGTTGCGTGGGCCTGTTCCCTTTGGCGAGTCGGGTTTCGAGAGCGGTCCGCGAGGCGCGGGACTCGATGGCCCACCATTGTTCGAGGGGCCAGGTGAGGACCTCGGCGAACCCGTCGGCCCAGCCTCGGCGTGTGGCGTGGGGTGTCATTATCTCGCGGATGTCGTGCTCGATCGCGACCCAGTCGGTTCGATCGGCGACGAGGCTGCGGGCGATATCGTCTCGCGAGACGCGGATAGTGGTGACTGGGTCGTCCATGCCCCAATGAGCGGCGGCGACGGCGAGAAGGGCGGGCCCGAGTTCGACTTGGCGTGGCTTGCCGGGCGCGAAATCGTCAACGAGGACCATCGTCGGGACTTTGCATCCGTTCATTTCACGGAGAACATCACGGACCACGTCGGCCCGCCACGGGGACGAGGCACCGACGATCAGCACGATTCCGGTGGCCTTTGCCTCGGCGCACTGCTCGAAGGCTCGCCGAATGGCGCGGCCAGCATGGCCTGAATCCATCGCGCGCACCTTGACGACGAACGCCGTCGTACGGGCGGGAGCCTCGGGCTTGTCGGGTTTGGTGGCGGGAGTCGCTGTCTGCGCGAAGGTCACGGGCGACGCTGCGAAGGAGGCCAGTGCCAACAGCATGGCATTTGATGCAAATCTCGTCTTTCTTTGCATGTGACCCTCCTGTGGTCTGTACACGCTCTTCTGTTGAAGCTTAGCCGAGCCTCATCCCAGGTTGACGCCGAATTCTCCGGGCTCGAAGAAATGCGCCTCATTCATGTTCACCGCGAGCGCGACGGACTGACCCGCCTTTGCTGACGTCCGCGCTCCCACGCGTGCCACGACCGACGGATTCTTCGGCGTCGAACAGAAGACGTCCACCGTGTCGCCCAGAGGCTCCGTGACCCGCACCGGCATCGTCATGATCGCGCCGCCCGCAGCCCCCGGGGCGACTTCCGTGAACATCTGAGGCCTCACGCCCAGCACGATCGGCTTGCCCAACACGCCGCCCGATCGCTCGACAAGACGCTGCGAACGCTCCGCCGGAACCGCCAGTCGATACGGCTTGCCCGAGGGATCGTTCGAGCCCTCGACAAACACCACGCCCGAGCCTTCGCGATCGAGAACCCCTTCGAAGAAGTTCATCGGGGGCATGCCGACAAAGGCCGCGACAAAGCGGTTCGCGGGCTTGTGGTAGACTTCCAGCGGCGGTCCCGACTGCTGGATGAGCCCGTTGCTCATCACCACGATCCGGTCACCGAGAGTCATCGCCTCTTCCTGGTCGTGCGTGACGTAGATCGTCGTGGTCTTGAGACGCTGGTGCAGCGATTTGAGTTCCGCCCGCGTCGTTACGCGCAGCTTCGCATCCAGATTGCTGAGGGGCTCGTCGAAAAGGAAGCACTTGGGCTCCCGAACGATCGCACGCCCGACCGCCACGCGCTGACGCTGCCCGCCCGAGAGCATCTTGGGCTTGCGCTCCAGAAGTCCCTCGATCCCGAGAATGCCGGCGGCCTCGCGAACGCGCCGATCGATGTCGGCCTTGGGCACCTTGCGCAATTTCAACGCGAACGCCATGTTCTGGTAGACCGTCATGTGCGGATAGAGGGCGTAGTTCTGGAAGACCATCGCGATATCGCGGTCCTTGGGGTGGACGTCGTTGACGACGCGGTCCCCGATGGCGATCTCGCCGCCGGTGATGTCCTCAAGGCCCGCGACCATGCGCAGGGTCGTGCTCTTGCCGCAACCCGACGGGCCGACCAGCACGATGAACTCCCCGTCAGCGATCCCGAGGGAAAAGCCTTTGACAGCCTCGAAACCGTTGGGGTAGGACTTCCGGACGTTCTGAAGGGTGACCTGGGCCATGCCGCCTCTCGATGTGCCGCCACGTTGGAGCCGACGGACCATCCCGCCGGGCCCGAGAGTGTACCCGATCCCCCAAGCGGCACAGCCGTTACAGCCACCTCACGGTCCGAGATCGGCGGGGGCCAACTCGAAAGATGAACTCCGTGCGCGTCGATACCAACCGGACCCCGCAAAGGAGTGCGTCCATGGGCCCATCGAATCGAGCGTTCAACCAAGCCAAGTCAATCCTCGGAAAGCTGGATCGCTCCATCGACCAACTGCGAGAGCAACGGGCCGCTGGTCCGGTTCCCGTCCCGGCTTCGCCGGCGGTTTCCGCCGCCACCGCCCTCTCCCAGCAGATCGGTGGCCGGGCCGAGCCGACCCCCGCCCGCCCCGCCTCCCCATTCGGGCGGGCGACGCCCCTCCCGCCGCGTTCCTGAGCTCCGGGACGTGGGGTGAATCGGGCGCACGCTACCATGGACGATGCCCGCCCCGAACGCGTCCACAGACGCCCCCTCATGGACTCAGGCCGAACTGACCTCGCCGCACCAGAACGCCGACAAGGCGGTCAAGGTCCGCGGGATGTTCTCCGCCATCGCCGGCAGCTACGACCTCAATAACCGTGTTCACTCGCTCTGGCAAGACCAGGCCTGGCGCAGGTACGCGGTTCGCGCCGCCGCCGTGAAGCCCGGTGAGGTCGTGCTCGACATGGCCTGCGGGACAGGTGACTTGACCGAACTGTTCGCCAAGACGCAGGCCTCGAAGGTGGTCGGTGGGGACTTCACCCCCGCGATGCTGGACGTTGCGCGCACAAAGCAACCAGTGAACCTGTCGCCGGAGCACGCCGCGAAAGTGTCCTATGTAGAGGCGGACGCGATGAACCTCGCGTTCCCGGACGCGTCGTTCGATGTGATCTCCATCGCCTTCGGCATTCGCAACGTCAACGACCCGGCGAAAGCGGTGCGCGAGTTCGCCCGCGTCCTCAAACCGGGAGGCCGTCTGGTCATTCTGGAGTTCGAACGCCCGAAGTTTGCGCTCATGCGATGGTTCTACGACTTCTACTGCGGGTGGGTCATGCCGCGCACGGCGACGATCATCAGCGGCGACAAGAGCGGCGCGTACCGATATCTGCCGCGCTCGGTAGGGACGTTCATGGACCGCGGGCAACTCTCGGACCTGCTGCGCACGTCCGGATTCTCCGACGTGACGAGTAAAGGCCTGAGCCTGGGCATCTGTGTGTGTTACCGGGGCGTGCGCACCGTCTGAGACTTGCAACGAGCGAGCGAAAACGGCCGGAAACGCCACGATCACCGCGTTGGTGCGCGCTTATCGGGAGTTCTCCACGACTTTGTTGCGCCCACGAGTGGAAATGCCTGCGCCGGGGTGCTGATTTCACCAAACGTGCGCACGCGACCCGATGGAGGTGTCAGAGCGTTGGTGGCGCTCAAGCCCGGAGGATCCGAGCCACTCACAATATCTGGTCCGAGCCGCATGGTGGAACAGCGGCCCGGTCGCACCATAAGGACGTGGCGCGAAATGATGAACCAGGACTTTCTGACGGAGCGTTTTTTCGAATCCCTGATCAACGGCAACCGCACCGAGGCGACAAACCTCGCTCGGGAGGGGGAACCCATCTTCGGAGGCCCCGAGGGGGTCGTCTCAGGGCTCTTCTGGCCCACCTACGAGCAGCTCGACAAGCTGTTCCGCGGCGACCAGCTCGGCACGGTCGCATTTCAGTTTGCCACCAGGCTCCTGCGGTCCTTGACCGAGCAATACTCCCAGAAACTCGAGGTCGCCGCCCGCAACGACTCCAGCGTCGCGATCTTCTGCGGGAACAGCGTCGGGGAGGAACTCGGGGCCCAGATGGCCAGCGACCTTCTGGTCGCGGCTGGGTACACGGTTCGATTCGGCGGTGGCGGCGTCGCGGCGGATGAGATCCTGGCCCATGTCCACGAGACACGTCCGGATATCCTCGTGATGTTCGCAGCGTCGGCATCGGATCTCCCGGGTATTCGCATGCTCATGGAGACGTTGCGTGAGATCGGCGCCTGTCCGAACACTCGCCTGATCGTGGGCGGGGGCGTGTTCAACCGGGCCCCCGGGCTCGCCGACGAGATGGGAGCCGAGGCGTATGTCGGGTCGCCCAGCGAGCTGGCCGAGGCGATCGTGGAGGTTCGGAAGGCTCCGGCCACCGTGACGCAGCAGATCGAGCGCAAGCCGGCCCAGGTTTCCCGTCGCCGGGCAGCCTGACGACTGGAACGGATTCTCAGACCCTATCGGCACACGAACAAGGCCGCGGCATGGTGCCGCGGCCTTGTCATTGGCGGGAAGAAAGCGACTTGCGGGCAACCGCGGGGGGGTGGGGGTGGTATTCTGTAGTGGGATGGCGGTGTGCGAGACACTCGATGATCAAGGCCGAAGAACAGCGATTGATCAGGTTGGCGGCGGCGGGCGACCGCGACTCGTCGCAGGAATTGATCAAAGCGCACCAGCGCTCGCTGTACGCGTACCTGTATCGTTTGTCCGGACGGAGCGACGTGGCCGAGGACGTTGCTCAGGACGCCTTTGTCCGAGTTCTGACCAATCTGGATCGGTTTGATCCTCGCTTCCGATTCTCGACCTGGCTGTTCACGATCGCCCGCCGGTTGTTCCTGAACTTCCGCGAGAAGCGTCGTCCGATGAACGGGTCGGAGGCGATGTGCTCGTGGGGGAGTGAAGCAGGACGTCCCGAAGCGAGCGTCGCGCGGGCGGAGAGCAACGTGGTCGCGAAGGACGCCCTCCAGCGGGCGCTGATGAGCCTGTCGCTTGATCAACGCGAAGTGATGGTTCTGTTCCACCAGCTCGACTGGCCGATCTGGCTGATCGCGGAGCATCTCGGGATGCCCGAGGGGACGGTCAAGAGTCATCTGCACCGCGGGCGTCGCCGCCTGCGCGAGGTGCTGGCGTCGAAGACGACGGTTACCGCCGATCAGACGCTCGAGGAGGCTTGGCTGTGAGCACTCCCTCGAATCCATCGAATTCAAATCCGTCCAACCCGAAGCGTTCGGGTCGTCGCGGAGCGGATCAGGCCGGGCGTGACTACACGGGGTTCGGGTTCCGCGAGGTCGGGTCCGATGATGCGCTCGACCGGTATCTCGACAAGGAAATCTCGCGTGACTCGGCAGCGTTCAGGTCCGCGTTTGTGAAACGTGAGTTCCGCGAGCGGCTCGATGAGGCTGAAGGGATGATCGGTCAGATGCGCAAGCCTCTGCGTTCGCCCGACATGTCTGACGCGATCTTGGACGCGGTGGACGCCCGCAAGTCGTTTGTCGCGACCGGGACTCGTCGGGTGCTCACGGTCGGTCGGCTGGCCGCGGCGGCGAGCGTTCTGCTCGCGGTGGGCGGCGTGATCCTCATCGAACGCTCGCATCCGATTCTGTCCGCGTTCCGCAGCGATATCGAGCCCATCAGCGGCATGGTGAGCGCGGCAAGCCTGCCCGAGAGCTCGAGGCCTGCAGCCCCCATCCTCGCGGACGCCGGTTCCGTTCCGTCGTCCGACGCGACCCCAAAGGTCAATGCGACACTGGTGGGCTGGACGCTCGGCAGGCTCGGGCGGGTTGAATCCGTCGAGGTTCGTCGGGGTCCGGAGTCCTTCGCGAGTGTTTCGCAATCCGGGTCCGCGTGGAACGTTGATCGTTCCGGCGGGATGGTGCCGGTGCTTGATATCTCGTCGGAATGGTCCGTCGGGTTTGCGACCTTCCCGACGCCGGATCATCGCGGCAACGTGTGGGCTGCCCGCGGCTGGTGAGGCGGTTGGTGAGGCGGCTGGTGAGATTGTTGTGAGAGTTCATTGAGGAGCACGTCGGCCTCCGAGGCTGTCGGGTTTGTCCATGCGAGCAAGCACTCGGCCCATCTCAGTCCGTCGATCGCCCTGCTTGGCCATGGCGGTCGCGTTCTTTGCCGGCTCGGTCGCGACGGCCCAGCCGTCGCCCCTGGCCGATCCGCCCAAGGGCGTGATGCCGGAAGAGACCTGGGGCGTGGCGATGCTCGACCGCGGAACGCAATGGCGGGCGCACGAGCCGACCCGGCGGCTGATGCAATGGGCGGGCAAGGCGGGGCTGTTCCTCGAGTTTCAGTCGGCGTGGTCGGAACTCGCGGGGTCCATGGGGCTCGAGGGCGAGGCCGCGTTTGACGCTCTTCTGGGCGAGCGAGCGTTGCTTGTGCTTGGCGAACCAAAGACCGAAGCCCCTCCGGCGTGGGGAGTGACGACGTGCGTGACGCCGCAGAACGGCACGACGCTCGAGCGAGGGCTGGACGCCGCTCCGCGGGGCTTTGATCAGGGGCGACCGGTGATGCTTGTCGAGCGCGGCAAGTT
Source organism: Phycisphaera mikurensis NBRC 102666 (assembly GCA_943369765.1). Classification (GTDB taxonomy): domain Bacteria; phylum Planctomycetota; class Phycisphaerae; order Phycisphaerales; family UBA1924; genus UBA2396. The sequence continues at coordinate 236,225 of CALROI020000001.1, forward strand.
TCGCCTCAGCCGGCTTGATCGTCGCGATGGCATCAAGGAGGTTGACGGCTGGACCCACATGCTTTTGGCACCCGCCGAGGTTGGGGAGAGCGCCGGGTGGATCGCGCGCAGCATCGGAGCGGCGGAGGGGATCGCGCAACTTCCGGGTGAGATCACGTGGTATCAGAAGACCGACACGAAGGGGGCCTACTTCGTCGCGTCTGTGTCGAGGGAAGAGCAAGGGTGGCGAGCGAAGATCCGGGCGACGCCGGGTGTTTTGGGGTTGACGGAGGCGGGCTGCGAGCAACTGTCGAAGGAGGAGCGAGCCCCGGAGAGCGGGTTGCGGGCCGGCGTGATGCTGGAGTTCTCGGGTCGAGTACCGAGTCAGGCGTCCGGGTTCGTCGAGCCATCGAAGGAGCTTGCGCTTCTGCTCGCTGCGGCTCAAGTCGGTGCGCCCTCCCCGAAGTGGTCGGGGGAGCGCGTGTTTGTCCGCGTCGAAAGGAACCCGGCGAATCAAGACCCGACCGGTTTCACCGTTCTGGTGGCGTGCGAGGTGTTGGATCGGCAAGCTGCTTCAGCCTGGTTTGATGGTTTGATTGCGGGAGTGCTTGAAGTGGCGGGTCAGATTCAAGGGTCGGGCGGCCAGGCCGCATCGGACCTTCGTCGAGACGTCAAGCTTGCCGGGGGCGAACCGTCGGCAACGCGTCTGGTCGTGCTGGGCGGAAAGAACCAGAAGGACCGACAGCCCGAGAGACTTGCGGGGGTCGATCAGGGCACGCTTGCATGGACGACGGTGGGCGAGGGTGCGGGCGGGTGGTGGTTGATGCAGTACACCGCCGGGCCCGCGGTGCGTGAAGACGCTGAGCGTTCCCTGAGGACATCGGCAGCCGAGATCTCGTCGAAGCGATGGGGGAATCAGGTGGTGTCGCTTCGGGCGAGGCCGGCCGAGTTCTGGAAGGCGGCCGGGGTGGCGGGGCTCGGGTTTGAAGAGGGGAAGTTCGGGATCGCGGCGGAGGTGGAGTCTGTTGAGATGGTGGTGCGCGCGGGTGCTCGCGGCCTCGAAGGGGACGCCACCGTGATGCTCAGCCAAACCAAGCCCGAGTTGACGCCGAAGGCTAAGTAACAAAGGGCCGGTTCGCGGACTCGGCCTCTCGACCAAAAAAGAAAGCGGCCGGCTCACCCGAAGGCAAACCGGCCGCAGGAGGGAAACGGCGTGAAGTGCGCCCGTCACCGGACGGGCGAGGTCAAGGGATCAGCACCCGAGTTCGTAGGCGGCCACGAACGCGTCGTAGTCGAAGAAGTCCACGAAGCCGTCGCCGTTGAAGTCCGCGGTGCGGCCCGAGGGGCAGGTGCCGGTCTCGTAGCAGGTGACGTAGTCGTCGTAATCGAAGAAGTCGAGGAAGCCGTCGCCGTTGAAGTCCGGCGTGCAAGGAAGGGCGCAGGAAAGTGTGACAGAGCCAGCACCGGCCGCGAGAGAAGCCGCGCCGCCGATGCGGATGGTGTAGTTCTGTCCGGCGACGACGGGAATGGTGAGCTTGCTGCCGGTGCCGCAGGAGGCGTCGTTGTCGTTGCAGCCCAGGAGTCGGGCCTGCAGGTTGGTGCAGCCCGCGCCGGAGAAGGCGGCGATGCGGGTGTCGAAGGACGAGCCGCAGGTGGAGATGGTCAGGTTGCCGGTGCACTGGGACGGGTAGTTGTACCAGATGTCGTTGTGGACCTGGAACGTGCCGTTGCAGGTCAGCGAAGGCCCGTCGGTGTTGGCCCCGGCGGTGTTGAAGGCGGTCGTGCCCAGCGCGATGCCCGAGCGGTTGGCGCAGTCGTCGTTGAGCGGGGGAACGACGCCGCCGCCACCCGTCACGAGCAGGCCGTAGGTGCCGGTGGCTCCTTGGTACCCCGCGACGCGGATGTAGTAGGTGGTGCCGGCGGTGCCGGCGAAGGTCACGACGGAACTGAGCCCGCACGAATCGTCGTTGCAAGCGATCTGTGCGAGAGCACCGCACGCGCCGGTGTAGGCGGAGAGCACGGAGTCGTAGTTGGTGCCCGGGCAGGTTTCAACGCGGATAGAGCCGGAGGTCGTGGGACGATATTTAAACCAGACATCGGCCGAGGTTTCGGCGCCGCCGCAGTTGGCGGTGCCGTCGTTGGTGGCGAGGGCCGTCGAACCGTTGACCTGCGTGCTTGCGGCAACCCAGGAGGCGTTGGCGCAGTTGTCGTTGCTGGGCGGAACGGGGCCGCAGTTGAGGCCGGAGAGAGTCAGCGTGCCCGCACCCTGGAGGGCGTTGTACCCGCCGACACGGATGAGGTAGGACGAGCCCTGGGTGACCGCGAGGGTGGCCTGAGAGCCAAGCCCGCAGCCGCCGTCATCGTCGGAACATGCGAGCAGCTGGCCCGAAGCGGTCGGGCAGCCTGGGTAGACGCCGATCTTGGTGTCGAAAGTCGAGCCGCACGTCGAGACGGTGAGGTTGCCCGAGCACGGGGCGGTGAAGCGGTACCAGAGGTCGGCGCCGATGTTGGTGTAGTTGCTGACGACGCAGTTTCCGGGCTCGTTGGGGCCGTCGGTGTCGGCGTTGGTGTTGTTGAAGGCGGTGGCGCCGAGGTTGATATCGGCGGCACCTGAGCAGGAATCATTGAAGGGGTGGAAGAGCCCGTCGGGGCTGGGGGCGACGACGGTGGCGCTGGCGTTGGCGGGGCTGCCGGGCTTGAAGAGCCCGATGGTGCCCGCGGCACCGGCGGGGGGCACGTTGGCGGTGAAGCGGAAGTTGTAGATCGTGTCCCAGCGCAGGGCGTTGGCGTTGACGTTCTGGGCGTAGGTCTGGGTCGACCAGACAACCGACGTGCCGGTGTTGGTCGCGTTCCAGTCGGTGCCCGAGTAGGGCTCGCCGGAGTGGTAGGCCACGTCCTTGAACCCGATGTTGGTGATGGTCGCGCCGGCGGGGTACGGGATCGTGAACGACTGACCGGAGCGGTCGGAAGTGAGGTTCTGGATGGCGTATTCGTACGACCAGAGCCCGCCGCCGAGATCGGTGGCTTTCGACGCGATCCAGAAGCGCCCGTCGTTCGCGACGTCGACCGGGGTGAGCTGGACGTTGGGGTCGGCGATGCCCGCGCCCCCGCCGTGGTCACGCCACGCGAAGATCGCGGGGCGTTCGCGGAAGGTGCTGCCGGCGAGGCTCATGTCCTTGTTCGAGGCCGCGATGTTCACGCGGCGGTAGGACTGGCTGTTGAGATCGTTCCCGTTCGTCGCGTCCTCGGGCTGGACGTACATGCTGGAGACGAAGTAGAGGGCGCCCGCGTTGCCGAGTTCGGCGTCGGGGGCCTGGAGGCGCTTCTTCAGGGTCGCGTCGCCCGAACCCTGGTTGATCCACGGGTAGGGGAAGAACCCGTTGGCGGCGTTGACTTCGGACTTGGGCCCAAGGCCGCCCTGGCTGCCGTTGAGGCCGCCGCTGTAGGGGTCCGAGCAGCCTGGGTAGAGGGCGGGGCATGAGCCGCCGGGGGTGCAAGCCGAGCAAAGGGTGCCTTGGAGGGCGCAGAACCCGTGCTTGAGCCATGCTTGGCCGATTTGCTCGAAGCGGCCGTTGAGCAGGCGGTACATGTTCTGCGAGATGACCGGGTGCTGGTTGTTGCCGGAGATCCAGGTGAGAGGTGCGTTTCCGAGGTTGCACGAGATGGTGCCGATGGCGTAGGCGCGCATGCCGTTGATCGCGCCGCCGGACGTGTAATTCTGCGGGTCGTAGAGGTCGCCGACGATGACGTCGGGGCCGGGAGACTGAGCATGGACGGCACCCGCCAGGGCAACGATGGCAGCAAGAGAACACACGGTTTTCAACATAAAAATCTCCCGGACCCGGGTGAATATCCGGGGCCTGTACATAGCAAAACGGCGCAGGGTCGTTTCCCTCCACGGAAACGTCTCGCCAAAGCCAGTCTACCTCATCGGTGCGGCGTGGGATAGTCCATTTTCGCAGTTTTGGAATTTTCTTCGATTTGGTGGGGTCGCCCGGATTGACCGGGTTTGGTCCTCCGCCATTCATGACCGATTTCGGGAGCACCACGTCCGAATTTCGGTGGCCGACCAAGTATTCACACACCCCGTAACGGTGACCCATCCCCGGCGCGCGGTGGCGACCCCGTAGCGGAGGTTTCCGAAATCCTCCTGCTCGTGAACGTCACAATCCACCGCGATGAGGCACCCCATTCGGACAGCCTCTCGGACGTGCGTGTCGCGGAGGTCGAGCCTCATCCAATGGCTGTTGATCTCCATCGCGACGTGGTTTTCCTTGGCGGCGGCGAAAATCTCAGCCATGCGTGGTGGCAGGCCGGGTCTGCGGTTGATGAGGCGGCCGGTCGGGTGCCCGAGGATGTTGACGAGCGGGTGTCTGACCGCGGCCAGGAGGCGACGTGTTGCGGTCTCTTCGTCTTGCGACAGCGCGGTGTGGGGGGAGGCGACCACGAGATCCAGTCGGCGGAGTACCTCTTCGGAGTAATCGAGTGAGCCATCGGCCAGAATGTCCACCTCGCTGCCCGCCAGAATCTGCATGCCGGGGACTTTCTCGCGCGTTTTGTGAACGTCCTCGATGTGCTGGAGTAGGCGTTCTTCGGACAGCCCGTTGGCCTGAGCGCTCGAGCGGGAGTGGTCGGTGACGGCGATGGTGTGGAAGCCCCGCTCCTTGGCGGCTCGGGCGAGCTCTTCGATCGAGAGTCGCCCGTCGGACGCGGTGGTGTGGGCGTGCAACTCGGCTTTGACGTCCGAGAGTTGCAAGAGGCGGACGCTCGACGGTTCGGGAGCGTTGAGCGCATAGGCAGCCAGCTCGCCCGAAGCCTCGCGCACCTCGGGCGGGATCCACGCGAATCCAAGGGCGGCGAAAACTTCTTCCTCCGTTGCAGCGGCGATCGGGTCGACTTCGGACCAGGCCGGTGCATCGGCGGCGTCTTCGCCCGGCGCACTCCGGGCGTGGAAAAGCCCGTATTCGTTGAGGGTGAGCCCTCGCTTCTGAGCCAGCTCTCGGAGCTGGACATTGTGGTCCTTGGAGCCGGTGAAGTACATGTGGGCCGCTCCGAATCGCCCGACGGGAACGACACGGAGGTCGGCCTGGATCTGCGCGACCTGCCCGGATCCCCATCTGGCAGCACCGCCCGCGGCGGTGACCATGACGGAGCTCTTGCGGTCACCCGCGGCCAGAATCGCGCCGACCTCGGGGAAGGACCGGAATGCCGCGGAAACGTCGGCGGCGTTGTCGGCTTCGACGAGCAGGTCGAGGTCTCCCACGGTCTCGCGCCCGCGGCGGAGTGAGCCGGCGAATTCGCAACGGCGCACGCCGGGGAGGGCCTTGATGCGAGCGACCAGCCGTTCGGCCAGCGGGGTGATGACACCCGTGTTCTGTCGTTGCCCGATGGTGTCGGAGAAGGTGAGGGATTGGCGGAGTTTCTCGACCGACTTGGCGCCCATGCGGGGGAGGGAGAGGATCGAGCCATCCTGGATGATGCGTTTGAGCCCGGCCAGATCGGTCACGCCGCCCTGGTTCCAGAGCACCGCGACGGTCTTGGGGCCAAGCCCCGGAAGCTCAAGTAAATCGAGCAAGCCCGCGGGAATCTGCGACAGAATCTCGTCGAACTCGGCGATGGTGCCGGACTTCTTGAACTCGATGACCTTGTCCGCGATCTTCGCCCCGACGCCGGGGACAGCGAGCAATGCCGCTCGGTCGCCGGCAAGGGCTCCGAGGTCGCCCGGGTAGTCGTCGAACGTCCTCGCGGCACGGGCGATGGCGTTGATGCGGAACCCGTCGGCCCCGAGGATCTCAAGAACCTTGGCGGCCGTCGTGAAAGCAGCGGCGATCTCGGCGTTGAACGACATGAGGGAGCATACGAACCGACCTTCACGAGCGGATGTTCGAGCGCGTCGGATCAGATCTGAGGCGGGGGGTAGTGCTCGGCGACGTACTTCTCGACCATCTCAACCATCGCTTCGCGTTCGTCTCGGTCGACCGTCAGGAGCGACGCGACCCACCTGCGGACGAGCTCGGGCCCCAGGCGTTGCAGCAGCTCAACGAGCATCTTCGTGTGGTCGTTGGGGGAAAGAGTCACGGAGGCGGAGAACCCGCTTGGGGATCGCCACAGCGGGGGCTTGTGCGACTGGGGCAGCGGCGGGGGGGGAGGCGGGGCGTGCGGTTTGGGAGGTGCCGGCGGGATCTTGGGCTTGTTCGCGGGTTTGCCCAACGGTCGTGCTCGGCGAGCGGAGGCCGACTTGGCCATCGTGAAGCTCCTGTGCAGAGGTCGGTTCAGAGGCCGGGGGTGTTCCCAGCGCCCGGAGTCGAGTCTCCATGGATTGGAGGAAGAGCTCAAGGCGGTCCACCCGCGAGATCAGCGTCTCGACCGATGTCGCGAGGGCGGTCAGTAACTCGCCTGCGTCGGCCTCGCGGAGCGCCGTGCCCCGGATGTCGGCGGCCTTCATCGGGCCCTTTCCCGTCAGCAGCCACTCGCCCGAGATCCCAAAGGCCTTGCACAGTGCCTGCAGGAACTCAACGCTCGGGGCGTACCCGGCGATGTATCGTCGGACCGTCTCGTGGTTGGTTCCCGTGAGATCCCCGATGTGCCGACTTGACCGTTGGCCGACGACCGAGGCGAGGCGTTCATGGAGGGGGGTGGGGTACACGTTCGTGTGAGTATACCAGAATGGGCGGAATTCGGAAGTCTGGGGTGGTCCGGATTCCGGAAGGGTGGGTCCGTCGACGGTGGTCGTAGAATGCCACCCTATGTCGTACACCGTTCTTGCACGTCGGTACCGTTCCCAGGATTTCGACGAGGTGGTCGGGCAGGAGGCCATCTCTCGCACGCTCCGCAACGCCATCGACGCTGGGCGGGTTGCGCACGCCTACCTCTTCTGCGGAACGCGTGGGGTCGGCAAGACCTCGATGGCACGGATCTTCGCCAAGGCTCTCAACGGGGGCTCCAAGGAGATCGACCAGCTCATCATGCAAGGGAAGGACACCGACGTCATTGAGATCGACGCCGCCAGCAACACGGGCGTCGACAACGTCCGCGAGCTGATCGCCAACGCGGCGTACCGCCCGCTGCGGGGCAAGTACAAGATCTACGTGATCGACGAAGTGCACATGCTGTCGACCAGCGCGTTCAACGCGCTGCTCAAGACGATGGAAGAGCCGCCCGAGCATGTGAAGTTCATCCTGTGCACGACCGACCCTCAGAAAGTTCCCGCGACGATCCAGAGCCGGTGCCAGCGGTTTGATTTCCGGAACATCCCGACGCCGACGATCGCGGAGCACCTGCGCGAGGTCATTAAGAAAGAGAAGATCGCCGCCGACGCGGACCTCCTGTTTCAGGTCGCCCGTCTCGGCAACGGCTCGATGCGTGACAGCCTGAGTCTGCTGGACCGCGTGATCGCGACGGGCGAGAAAAAACTGACGGTGAAGCTGCTCGAGGAGTTGCTCGGGCTGCCGCCGCACGAGATCGTGGGTTCTGTTCTGGACGCGATTGCTTCGGGGGACGCGCGGGGCGCCCTCGAAGCCGCGGACCAGCTGCTGGGGCGTGGAATCTCGATCGACCAGGGGATTGAAACGCTCATTGATCGCCTGAGGGATCTGATGATCCTGGCGTCGTGCGGCCCGGACACGAAACTGGTTGAACTGTCCGAAGCGACGCGCGAGGCTGAGGTGCAGCGGGCACGTCGTTTCGACGCGGCCGGTCTGGTTCACATGATCGCGCTCTGCGAGAACGTGCAGCGATCGGCCAAGAACAGCGGGAGCCCGCGAGCACTGCTCGACGCGCTGCTCGTCCGTCTGGCAATGACAGAAAAACTGGCGGACGTGACGGCGGTGGTCATGGGTCGTGGCGTGGCCGCGACAGCATCGGTGTCGGCGGGGAGTGCCGCGGTAAAAAAACGCTGACGCCGGCCGAGCCCGCGGCCCGTCGGCCGGCGACACCACCACCTCCTCCACGAGTCCACCCCGGCCCCGCTCCTGCGGCCGCTCCTGCTGTGGTCACGAGAACCGACCCTGGCTCGGTGTGGGAAGCGGTTCGGACGTCGGCGAGCGCGTCGAAGTACATGGCGACGATCCTGTGCGACCTCTCGTTCCTCGGGATGTCGGCGGGCGTGGCCAGGTTGGTGGGCCCGCGAGAGATCGTGCAGGCGGCCAAGGCCAAGATCGCGGATCTCGAGCTCCTCTTTCGCAAGGCTTCAGGCGGGCCCGTCAAGGTCCAGATCGAGCCGCTGGTCAGCGAGATGCGCCCCGAGGCGGTCGCGCCCGAGACGGGTCTGGGCACGCCGACTTTGCCCGCAACGCCGAAGGTGTCGATGCAGGAACATCCCCTCGTCCGCAAAGCGATTGACCAGTTGGGGGCGACGTTGATCCGGGTGCAGCCAAGAATCAGACCGCCGGGCGAGACGCCGGCCCAAGGAGCGTGACCATGTTCGATAAGTTCAAGGCGATGGGTGCCATCGCGGGTTTGATGGGGAAAAAGGGCGAGATCAAGGCGGCGATCGAGCGCGTCAAAGAGAATTCCGGACGGACGACGGTGACCGGGTCCGGAGGCGGGGGCGCGGTCAAAGCGGTGATCTCGGGGCATCTCAAGGTCGTGTCGATTGAGTTGTCGCCCGCGCTCGCGGCCGGGATCGCGACGGACGAACGCACGCGGGCGCTCGCGGGGAACCTCATCGCCGAGGCGGTCAACGACGGGATGAAACAGGCCCAGGACATGCTCAAGGACGCGATCGCCGCGGAGGCCAAGGCCCTCGGTCTGCCGGATATCGGTGGGCTTGAGCAGTTGGCGTCGTGACCAGCACGGCCCGGGTGTACGAATGGCCCGCGCGATCGGTCCGTGTCGTGATCAGGGGCGATCTCGTGGTGCCCACGGGCGAGGCGGTCGAGCGGGAGTGGGATCGGCTCTGCGCGATCAATCCGAGGTTGCACGATGGTGCGGTGCTGCATGTCGAGTCGTTTGACGCGGGGCTCGGCGAGATTATCTGTCAACGGACGACATACAAGGTGTTCGTGGCCGGTCACGCGGCGGGCGTTCGTGTTGAGGCCTTGGGCGTCACTGGAATTTGTGTGCGGAAGGGTCCCGAGGGCGACGAGGTGCTCGTGGGCCGTCGGGGCGAGAATGTTCGGATCTATGCCGGGCTTTGGGAGACAGCACCTCGCGGGGCGGTTGAGGCGCCGGCGGGTGGCGCGATGTCGTTTGATGACCTGTCGGCGTGCCTCGTACGCGAGGGGCGCGAGGAGCTCGGGGCTGAGGTGACGCCGATATCGTGCGTGGGGCTTGTGCGGGACGCGGTGGCGTCGAGTCTGGACGTGTGTCTTCGGTGCGACGGCGTGTCGGCGATCGGAGGCGGAAACTGGGAGTACGCCTTGCGGCGATGGGTCGGCGAGGGCGCGTTACGCGCGTGGGCAAAGGGGCGACCGCCTCGTGGGTTGGAGGGGGAACGGCTCAGCCCCCCATGTGCCGCGTGGTTTTGCCGGTGACAGAGCAGATTCGCTCGGCCGCTCGCGCGGTCGCCTCTTGGCGATCGTTCATTTCCGGGCGCGTTCGTACTCGATGGCGAAGGCTTTGAATTCCGGCGTCAAGACACCCTTTTTCGCGGGCGAGGCGTCTTCGTACGTGACGTACACCTCGATGGACTGAGTCAGGTGCGACGAGAGCGAGAAGACCGTGCGTGTCTTGGCGAGTTTGCCGTCGATGAGGTGTTCGCCCTTGAAGACGAATGCTTTGGTGGGGTTGTCGAACGAGCCTCGCTCGATCATCATCGGGAACGCGGCACTCGACAGTCGCATCAGTTCGAACCGCTCGCCCTCTTTGCCGTCGGGGTTGAACCCGATGATGGTTTCGAGGGCGAAGGGTGTAGGGGCGTTGGAGACATCGAGTTGCTCCTGGAGGAAGCGTCCGCCAAGAGTCGAGCGTCGGACAGCGGCCCCCACGACCTCGGTGGGCGGCGCGTCGGGGCTGGCATAGATCGAGAACTTGACGTTGAAGTTCCCGGTGAGTTCCGACATGAGCCGGTGCTCACCCGGGAACCCGGGCGGGAGAGGCCCGGGCACGCCGAATTCGGGGCCGGGCTTGATGTCTGACTTGCTTTCGGGCTGAGCCGCGGGCTGCGCGAGCACGACACCCGCAGCGACCGCGCCGATGACCAGAATGAACCATGCCGCTTTCATGGGTTGCTCCTTGAACGTGATCTAGTCCTTGAAATTGACGTACTGCAGGGGGATCTCGAAGCCGGCCCCGTCCAGGAATTTCATCGCGGTCTGCAGGTCGTCGCGCTGCTTGCCCGAGATGCGGACTTCTTCCCCCTGGATCGACGCCTGGACTTTGAGTTTGCTTTCTTTGATGGCCTTGGTGATCTTCTTGGCGTATTCCTGTTCGAGCCCCTCGCGGAGTTTGATGTCGCGCTTCATCTTGCCCGACGCGCCGATCTCCGCCTCCTGCCAGTCGAAACTCTTGAGGCTGAGCCCCCGCTTGACCGCGGCGGATTCGAACATCTCGCGGACGGCCTCCTGCTTGGAGCGGTCCTCGGTGAAGATGTGCATCTTCTTGTCCTTCTGGACGTAGGAAATCTCGGCGGTGCACCCGCGGAAATCAAAGCGGTTGGTGATCGCCTTTTTCGTGTTGTTGATGGCGTTGTCGAGCTCGGCCCAGTTGATCCGCGAGACCACATCGAACGATGGCATGAATCCTCCATTGCGCAAGCGGGCTGTGCCCACGCGGGAGGATCATACCGCGCTGAATCGGGGGCTGGAACGAGCGTCACGCCGCTTTGCGGAGAGCCTCGGTCAGCTGCTTGCACCACTTGGCGAGGTCGTTGGCGATATCGTCCTTGGACGTGTACGCGGCCGCGCCCGCTGCCAGGCACCGCGCCCGTCCGTCGTCGTCCGGGTTGCTGGTCAGGACGTGGATCGCCGGCGAAGAGTCCGACTTTGTCACGTTCGCGAGCACGTCAAGAGCCGTCTTTGTGCCGAGATCAAAGTCGCAAAGGACCAGCCGGAAACGTGTGGTCGAGCTGAGCTGTTTGACCCCCTCTTCGGCCCGCTTGACCCAGGTCACGAGGCAACCCGTCGCCTTCTGCACCGCGGTCATCACCAATTTGGCACTGAACGGGTCGTCCTCGATCAGCAGGATTCCTCCGTCGGCGATCGCGAGCGGGATCTTTCCAAGGCTGTCGGTTCGGTTCTGCACGCACGACACGCGGTTTCTTCCGTCCTGCTTCGATTTGTAGACGCCCTCGTCGGCGAGTTTGAGAAGAGCTGGCAGCCCCGCGGGTTCGCCCGCGAGGTGCGTCGTCGTCGCGTGACCCGCGGAGATCGTGACCCTCAGGGCCGACGGAGCGCCGGGGACTTTGGAAAGGTCGAAGGGCTCGCGCTCGATCCGAGCGCGGATGCGTTCGGCGAGTGCCCCCGCCGCGGCCGCGTCAAGCCCGGGCGCGAGGATCGCGAATTCTTCTCCGCCGTAGCGGTACGCGCGGACGGGCTCGGAGAGTTCGTCTTTGACGCGTGCGGCCAGTTCGATCAGGACCGCGTCGCCCGCGGGGTGTCCGTGCGTGTCGTTGACGGACTTGAACTTGTCGGCGTCGATGAAGAGGGTGGAGAAGGGCGTGCCCGCCGCGCGGGACTTCTCGAAGGCTGCGGGCCCCTCGGATTCAAGGGCGGTGCGGTTGTAGGCCCCGGTGAGCGCGTCGGTGGTGGCCTTGATGGTCAGGGCCTGATTCTCACGCTCGAGCGTGGAAGTTTGCTGGTGCGAGTTCATCTGAGCCTCGAGCATCTGCTCGGACGCTGCGGCCATGATCTCCTTGATGTTGGGCATGGCACCGACTTCGCGGTCGAACGCGCTGGCGAGCCCGTCGGCCCCTTCGGCGATTTTGTGCAGCATCGGCCCCAGATCGCTCGGCGGGCACCTGAAGAAATCCGCCGCCATGATCAGGAATCGCGCCTCGGAGTTCGCGGGGCCCTCAATCCCCATCGATTCGGCGATGATCATCCCCATCCAGACGGTCTTGGTGAGCGGGCGGACCGATTCATCCGCACCATCGGGGGCGTGATGATGCTCGATCGACTGGGCGAGATGCTCGGGGAGTTTCCACTTACGGGCGAGAGCAGCGCCGACCGTCGCGTGGTCGAACCCCAGAGCCTCGCGCTCGACGGCGGGGAGTGGCTCGTGCTGGTTGAGGCAGGGGGAGATGATCGGCGCGTAGGCCTCGGGGAACGAGACGATGCACGCCATCATCCCGATGTCCTGGAGCATCGCGGCGGTGAAGGCCTCGTCCGGATCGCACGCACCGGTCGCCATCGCGACGTGTCGCGCCGCAGCCGCTGCATAAACGGCACGACGCCAGTGCCGCGTGAGGTCCAAACCCGTATCGCCGGGCACTCCCCTCGTCCCCTCGACGAGTGTGAATCCCAGGACGAGCGACTTGATGGTGTTCAGCCCGAGTAGTGAGAGGGCGCGATCGATCTTGGAGCACGGCGAGGGCAGCCCGAAGAAACTCGAGTTCACCGTGCGCAACACCTTGGCGGAGAGCGACGGATCGGCCTGAACCAACTTGGCCAGTTTCGCGACCGTGATGTTCGGGTCACGGGTTAACTCAAGAACCTGCATGGCCACCGCGGGCAGCGTCGGAAGGGTCGGGCACGAAAGCACACGATCGAGAGTCAACGCAGACGCCATGCAGATACCTTTGTAAAGCCCGAATAACGCAACGGGGAGACAAGCGGCTCCCGCGACGAATTCATCGTCGCCGCAGAGCGCTGACTTCACGCTTTATGGGGTAAGTTCCTTACACCCGGGAAATGCCATGGCTGCGCCTCGACCACAAGTGGGGTCGTGTGCTGCGTCAATAAAAAGAGACCCCGATGATGGGGTCTCTTTCGCAATCTCTAAACTCGGGAGTGGCTTACTTCACCATGTCGGTGACTTTGGCCATCGCGTCCGTGAACGTCTTCATGGAGGCTTCGACCCCAGTGGTGGCCGAAGCGCCGCCGTCGGTGGAGGCCTTGAGGGCCTCGAACTTGCCGGTCAGGTCCGCGAACGCCTTCGTGGCGGTATCGAGCAGGGGGCTCGCCAGAGCCTTCTTGGCGGCGTCCAAGCCGCCGACCTTCTTGGTCAGCTCATCGAGCTTGACCTTGGCAGCTTCGATCTGGGGTTTGAACATCTCGACGGCTTTGTCGCGCATCGCTGTCATCCCCTCGGCAGCCTTTTCCTTCGTCGTGTCAACGACGCCCTTGGCGGCGTCCTTGGTGGCGGTTGCCGCGCTATTGACGGCGTCGGTCGCGCCCTTCACCGGGGACTTCTTGTCCTCGCAGCCCGCAACCATCGCCAGACCAGCCACCAAAACGATCCCCATGAGCTTGTTCATCGCAGTTCCTTCGTATGTCCTTCTGAATGCCCGCGGTACCTGTGGTACCACAACACGAGCCACAATCACACATTAGGACTTCCAACCGCGAGAATGCACTTTGATAGGTATTTGTTCGTATTCCAGAGGCTATTCCGGGGATCTCAACTCCGACTCCGAGACCAAACCTTCGTGAAATGCCTGAACAAGGGACTCGAGATCGGAAATCGTGCGTCGGATGCGGTTGCCGGTGGATGACCGTCCAACGGTCATGTCGGTCGGGTAGCGACGGATGGGGGTGACGGTGGGGACCATGTCAGAGCCTTCAGTGATGACCTGGTGAACGCCATTGAACGCGGAATGCTCGGCGAGATCGATTCCCGCCGGTTGCAGGATGAGGGTGTATCCGCGGTCGCCGTAGGCCTCCGAGAATGCGCCGTCGATGGTGATGGCGTTGCCGCCTTTTTTGACGGGCTGTTCACCTTTTTCGATCTTGACGGGGACGTGCCCGTTGACGATGAGGACGTCGTCGCCGACTCCGAAGAGGGCACCGATGCGTTTGACGAAAGCGGCGTCGTTGAGCAACTCGAAGTACGGGTTCTTGTGTTCCTTGTGGGTTTGTTTGTCGGCAACGAAGGCGGACTCGAACGTGGTGATCTTGTCCTTGCCAAACAGAGGCGAGAGCGGGCCGCCCCACATGTACCAGACCCAGTCCGCGTCGGAATCGAGCGCGAGCCAGCGTTTGCGCATGGCGCGACGGACGACGGAACCCAGGGCGTCCATCAGTTCACGGCCGGACAGGTCGTGCCCGTCGACACGGAGCGAGGCGGGCTGGCCGGCTTTGTCGACGGGGACGCACGCGTGGAAGAGCAGGACCTCGTCGCGGGTGGTCCACATCCCGCCGCGGCGGACGATCCACTGCATGTGTTGGCGCAGTTTCATCGAGCGGGTGAAGGATTCTCGCATCCGGTCGACGCAGGCCTGCTCGTCGGGCGAATAGGCGTAGGGGTCTTTGGGGTCGATGGTGGGGAGGTGTCCGTCGAGCATTGGGTGAGTCGCACCGTCGATTTCGACGCTGACAGCGACACCGTTCTCGAACCGGATTTTGTGGAGAAGGCGGCGGTGGTCCAGGTTCCACTCGGGGTGGCGTTCGATCATGCGGCCCTCGGCCTTGAACTGCATGATGGTGACGGCTTTTTGCATCCTGGCGACGGTGAGGGTGTCGCGGAAGCCCTCGCCCTTGGGGACGAAGCGTTCGGCGGGGTCGTTGGCGTAGATGTCGCGGACGAGTTTTTCGATGGGCGCCATGATGACGCCGTAGCCTTCTTCGAGTTGCGAGAGTTTGCGGTAGCGGAGTGAGAAGCGGAGCATGGTGAGCATGGTGGGCTCGTGCCCCAGGTGGGACCCGATCCAGAGCATGTCGTGGTTGCCCCAGAGGATGTTGCACTTGGGCTGGCGCATGAGCGTGTCGACGACGCGGTCCATGCGGGGCCCGCGGTCGCCCAGATCGCCGATCACGAGCAGTTCATCGCTCGAGAGATTGCGGATGAGCCGTGCGCCAGCGCGAACCGCGCCCCAATCGCGGTCAAAGCGAGCGAGCTCGGCGAGCATTTCCTTGATGTAATCGGGGCGCTCGGCGGTGCCGAGCTCGATGAACAACTCGCGGTACGAGGCGGGGAGCAACTTCTCGAAATGCTCGCGTCGCCTGCGGCGACGAAGGAACCGGACGATCTCGAACTGCATCGAGAGTGTGCGGAAAACCCACTCGGGCCTTTGTCCGGACGCGACGATGCTCCGGCTGAGCGCGTTGATCGCCTCTCGCGGGTAGTAGAGCACCGCGAGAAACTCGGCTTTCTCTTTCTCTTCGAGCTGGTCCCCGAGGATGGTCTCGGTGAGTCTGCGGAGCGCGCCCGAGGCGTTGTTGATGACGTGCCTGAGCTTGGCGTCCTCGCCGTGAACGTCGGAGATGACATGGACGAGCCCGCGGGGCAGGCCGAGCGTGGCGCGGAGCGCGGCGGCTTCGGAGATGGCGGCGTCGGTTGTGGGATAGCGCGCGGCCAGGGCCCTGAGGTGAGCGAGCCGGTCGGCGGAGATGGGCGTATGCGGCGTTTGGGTCGAGTGTGTCGTGGGCATCTGGGTTCCCGTCGAGATGTCTTGGTGCAAGAGGGGAACGCATCGTAGATCATCGTCGGAGGCTGCAAAAAAACCGACGACGACCCGGAAGGTCGTCGTCGGAAACACCATCAGAGTGTCGATCGCGGTTCAGCGACGGCGGCGCTTGGTGGCCAGGGCGCCCAGGCCGAGGAGGGCGAGCGTGCCCGGCGTGGGGATGATCTGATCCTGCACGCCGTTGGCCGACATCACGACGATGTCGTTGTTGCGTGGGCCGGTGCCGTCGATGGACGCGAGGTACGTCCCGGCGAGGGCGATGGCGGCGGCGTTGTCGTTGGTGAACTGTGCGGAGCCGGCGCCAAGGCCGAGCGAGCCGCTGGTCTCAAAGACGATCTCCCAGATCGAGAGCTGCATGGCGGCCGCGGCGTCGGCGGAAAGAACGGACCCGAAGGCGGGGGTGTAGTAGCGGCCGAAGAGTTCACGGACCTGATCGGCCTTGAGGGCGCCCATCGGGCCGCTGCTGGGGGCGATCTCGAGCGAGACCACGTCGTAGCAGTAGTTGCTGCCGTTGCTGACGTGCTCGCCCAGCTCGGTGCAGAAGGACATGAAGTTGCCTTGTGCGCCGGAGTAGGTGCCGGACGTGCGTGTCCAGTTGAAGAGCCCGGCGGAGCCGTAGCCCTGCCAGTTGGCTCCGCTGTTGAGCGAGTACTGGCCGCCCGAGCCGGGGCTGACGCCGTTGAAGGTGGCGCAGATCGTGTCAAAGCCGGCGTTGGCGCAGGTGGCCATCGCCGCGGCGCCGAGGGCGCCCATCATCACAGTGCGAATCGTCATGTCTTCCCTCTCCTAAAATAGGACGATCGCCCGATCCCAAAAGAAGCCGCGGTAACGCACCACGGGCCCTCTGGGCCGAGCCAATCGATCAAACAAGGAGGGTGTCTCTCTCTGTGAGTCCTCTCCTACGAGCACATTTCGGCGGAAAGAAACGTGCTCGCACCAAGAGAATACCGCAAAGTGGATTGACATCAAGCAGAATTTGCGCTGATTTGCGCAAAAATGTTCCGAGTGGGGATCGCGATCTGCAGTTATTGGACACTAATCACGGAGGCGATCCATGGCGATCATGGCGGCCCCGAAGATGCCGGCGGTGTCTTCGAGTTGGCTGGCGACGACTTTGACCTGTTTGCAGCGGTCTGGGAAGGCGATGGTCTTGACGGATTTCTCAACCAGATCGACGAACGGCTTGCCGATGGCTTCGGTGAGTCCGCCGCCGATGACGACGCGCTCGAGCGAGAGGAGCGTGACCACGCCACCGATCTCGACGCCGAGAAGTTCCGCGGCGTGGTCCACGACCTCGTGGACGACCTCGTCTCCGAGTTCGTAGGCCTTGGCGACCATGCTGCTCTTGATTTTGTCGTACTCGCCTTCGCAGAGTTCGGTGATTTTGCTTTTGCGGTTGGACCTGATGAGGCGGACGATCTGATCAACGACCGAGGTTCGCGAGCAGTTGTGTTCGAGGCTGCGGTGTCCGGGAGGGTTGCCGGGGAGGGCGATGACGTGACCGATTTCACCCGCGGTCATGTAATGGCCGTAGTAGAGAGCTCCGTTGAGGACAAGCCCTCCCCCGATGCCAGTGCCGACCCAGACACCCAGCATGTTGCGGGACTCCTTGCCCGCTCCGATCTTGTGTTCGCCCCAGACGGCGACATTGACATCGTTGTCGAGGAAGACGGGGATGCCCAGGCGTTTGGAGAGAACGTCGGCGAGGGGGTAGTTTTTCCAGCGCAGGTTGACGGCTTCGAGCACGATTCCCGTCTCGGGGTCGACCGCGCCGGGGGCGCCGATCCCGACTGCGGAGAGGTCCTTGATGGCGACCTTCGCGAGTGTGGCGGCTTCGCCGACGCCCTCGACGATGCGGTCGATGACGGCGGCGGCACCGTCTCCGGCCTTGGTTTTCTTCTTGGCCTGACCGATCAGCTTGAGGTCATGGCTGACGATCCCGATCTGCATGTTGGTTCCGCCCAGATCGATACCGACGGCGGGTTTGGTGCTTTTGGCCATGGTGGTTTTTCCTTGGAGAAGGGTGCGGACGGTAGGATCGGCCGAGAACCGATTGTGGGGCGAAAATGGGCGTGCTGCTTGTTTGGCGAGTTGGAACGGAACCGTTTGGAGGGGTTCACAGGTCCGGGAATCGAGAGCGGGTCCGCAACCGGGGGTATGACGATGCGTACAGGCTTGACGGGCCGATTCACTGGCCTGCGGATTCAAGGAGCTTTGAAATGGTTCAACGGTCGAGTGCTGTCGCTCTCGCGGCGGGGGGCGTTGTCGGGATTTGTTCACTTGGGGGTCTTTTCGGTCTTGGCGGGTGTTCCGGGCTGCCCGGGGGCGGGGCGACAGAGGTGATGTTCAGTCGGCGGGACATTCAGCCGCCTCTGGCGGTCAAGCCCGAAGGCTGGGTGATGGATCAGCGCGAGAAGAAACTGGGGCCGCCGCCTCCGGGGCATCCGAAGATCGTGGGCGGAGCGGTGCCGGGCTGGGAGCCCGAGCCATTTGGGAATCGTGGAGGCGGGCTGAACTGGGTGTCGATTGGTCCAAGGCCGATCTCGAGCGAGTACTGGTCGGGCGAGGGGAACGCGTCGGGGCGTGTGGCGGGGGTTGCGCCGCACCCGACGGATCCGAACACCGCGTACATTGCGGCGGCCTCGGGGGGCGTGTGGAAGACCACCAACGGCGGAACGAGCTGGACGCCGATGTCCGATGGGTTGTCGACGCTCAACAGCGGGGCGATCGTCGTTCACCCGGCGGATCCGAACATGGTGCTTTTGGGAACGGGCGAGCAGCCGACAGAGAGCAATGGCGACGGGATTTTCCGGTCGCTCGATGGCGGGGTGACCTGGACGCGGATCGGGACGACGGCGCAGGTGGGTTTGCAGATTGCTGAGATCGCGGTGCACCCGACGAACACGAACATCATTCACGTGGCGGGGAGCCGCGGGTATGTCAGGACGACCGACGGTGGAGCGACGTGGTCGCAGCGGCTGAGCGGGACGTGCAACAGCGTGCGGATCAATACATCGTCGCCGAACACGCTGTTGATCGGGCGGAGCGGGCAGGGGGTGTACCGGACGACTGACGGGGGGACGGTGGTGACACGGTTGTCGTCGGGGGTTCCCATCACGGGGATCTCGGATGTTCATGTGACGATGGGGGATTCCAACCCGCTGGTGGCGTACGCGGCGATCCTGTCGTCAGCGGGTGGGCTGAGAGGGCTGTACAAGACCGCCGATGGGGGAACCACGTGGGTGCAGAAGACGGCGACGCCGAATTTCTGCTCGCCGCAGTGCTGGTACGACATTTATGTGGAGTGCGACCCGACGAACCCGGACGTGGTGTATTGCGGCGGTGTGGACCCGAGGTACGCGACGGCGGGGGTGATCAAGTCGGTCAATGGCGGCGATTCGTGGGTGGAGATTTCAGCGTACGCGGGCGGGACGCTCCACCCGGACCACCACAGCATGCGGTTTGGCCCGGATGGCACGATCTGGGAAGCCAACGACGGGGGCGTGTGGAAGTCGACCAACGCCGGGGCGTCGTGGATCAACTGCAACTCCAACTTGGCGATCAGCCAGTTGTACAACATCGTGGTTCACCCGAACTTTCCCGAGCGGATGCTGGGAGGGACGCAGGACAACGGGACGCCCGAGCGGACGGGGGCGTCGAACACTTGGCCACAGTTGCAAGCGGGGGACGGTGGGTACTCGGCGTATGACTACAGCGGGACGACGCGGCGGTACACGACGTATGTGTATCTGACATTGTATCGGTGGACGTCGGGATCGTCGCGGAACATCTCGGGGGATTGGGGCTCGGACCCGACGAACTGGATCAGCCCGGTGGTGGTGGACCCGACGACGCCGACGATACTTGTGGCGGGGACGAACCGAGTGTGGCGGACAACCAACGCGAGCACGACGACGCCGACGTGGGCTTCGGTGAGCACGAGCGCGGTGGGCGCGGGGGGGACGATCAACGCGCTGGCGGTGGCCAAGAGTAATTCGAGCGTGATCTATAGCGGGTCTTCGACGGGCGATGTGTGGGTGACGAGCAACGTGACGACATGGACGGATCGGTCGGCGGGGTTGCCCGCTGGGGAGATCAGCGACGTGATCGTCTCTCCCACGGACGCGGGGACGGCGTATGTGTCGTACTTCAACACGAGCGGGTCGCGGGTGCTGCGGACGACGAACTTTGGGGTGTCATGGACAAACGTGACGGGGACGCTGCCGGCGGGAGTGGGCGTGACTGCGCTGGAGGTTGATTTCGGTCGGGCGACGCCTTCGATGTACGTCGGGTACGGGGCGGGGCTTTACTGTTCGCACGACGGCGGGGCGACATGGACGCGAAACAACGGCACGTTCCCGAACGTGAACGTCGGGGACCTGGCGATTGATCGGACGCGGCGGACGATCGCGGCGGGGACGTACGGGCGCGGGGCGTGGCGGGCGAGCCTGCCGGTGCCTTGCGCGGCGGACTTCAACAACGACGGGTTCCTCGATTTCTTCGACTATGACGAGTATGTCGAGTGCTTTGAGACGGGCGTCTGCCCGCCGGGTGTGAACGCGGACTTCAACGGGGACGGTTTTGTTGATTTCTTTGACTATGACGCGTTTGTTCTGGCGTTTGAAGCAGGGTGTTAGGCTCATCTTGTCCCGCGCCGGCGGGCCCGCAACTGGGACGTTGAGTCCGCTTTCTGGTCTGAGAACCTCGAGCAAACACGGTTCGGGGTGACGTTGTGGCTTTGTTTGGAGTTGGCAGTTGCCTCGAAAGTCGATATTCTGAGGGCGTGGCTGGCGGTCTGTCGGCTGAGTTTCCTGTTGGAGAGGTTGAGATGAAGATCAGCATGATGTTCGCGGCGTTGTCGTTGGTGGCTTTCGGCGCGGTGTCGCGGGCCCAGGACGTCTCGCGAGACGCGGTGTGGCACACGATTCCCGCGATGCCGGCGGACGTGACGGCGATGGAGCCATGGATCCGGCCGGGGGTCGGGCAGGCGCTGGTGCTGGACGATGCGATGCTTCAGGGTGTGCTGGGGGCGGCTCCGCTCGAGGACACGCCAGCGGCGGCGGCGCCGATTGTTGTGTGGATGCCCAGGCCCGACGGGACGTTCGAGCGGTTCTACGCGGTGGAGAGCCCGATCCTGACGCCTGACTTCGCAGCGGCCAGACCGGACCTCAAGACGTACCGCGGCTGGGGGATTGATGACGTGTACGCGACGACGCGGTTTGATCGCACACCGGATGGGTTTCACGCGATCGTGCTGTCGCCTTCGGGGCAGTACCACGTGGACCCGTACTCGAAGGGCGAGACTTCGTTCTACACGAGTTACTTCAAGCGGGACTATGTCAAGCCGGGCATGCATTCGTGGGCGTGCAGGCTGATCGACGAGGGGCGTGCGCCCGAGGTCGCGGGGCCGGCGGATCCGTTCGGCGATCGCGCGATTGTGAGTCGGCGGCAGTACCGGCTTGCGCTGGCGGCGACGGTGGAGTACACGGCGTTCTTCGCCCAGGCGGGCGATAGCGACGCCCAGAAGAAGACGCGGGCCCAGAACGCGATGACGACGAGCATCAACCGCGTGAACGCGGTGTACGAGAACGATCTTGGGATCAGGCTTTCGCTGATCAACAACACGAACATCATCTACACGACGACGGATCCTTACACGAACAGCGATGGCGGGGCGATGCTCGGGCAGAACCAGAGCAACCTTGATTCCGTGATCGGGTCGGCAAACTACGACATCGGGCATGTGTTCTCGACAGGCGGGGGCGGCGTGGCGGTGTTGGGCGCGGTCTGCCGAACAGGGAACAAGGCACGCGGTGTGACGGGATCGGGCGCGCCGGTTGGCGACCCGTTTGATATTGATTATGTGGCTCACGAGATGGGGCACCAGTTCGGCGGGCCTCACACGTTTGCAGGGACGGGGTCGGCGTGCAGCGGGAACGCCAGTTCGGCGGATTCGTACGAGCCGGGATCGGGGTCGACGATCCAGGCCTACGCGGGGATCTGCGGGACGGACAACCTGCAGTCCAACTCCAACTCGTACTTTCACCATTCGAGCATTCAGAAGATCCAGACGTATGTGGCGGGGAGCGGGAACTGCTCGTCGAACACGTCGACGGGGAACAACACGCCTGTGATCAGCGCGGGTGCGAACTTCACGATTCCCGTGGGGACAGCGTTCTCGCTCACGCCCGCGTCGTTCTCGGATCCGGACAGCGACCCGCTGACGTTCACGTGGGAGCAGCGGGACACGGGTGTGCGGTCGCTCCCCGCGACGGATCCCGGCACGGGGTCGATCTTCAGGCCTCGTTCGCCGAGCGTGAATCCGACGCAGTACTTCCCCCCGCTGGACGATGTGGCGGACGGGACGCTCGACAAGGGTGATCTGTACCCGGCGACGGCGCGCACGATCAATTTCAGGTTGATCGCGCGGGACAATCGAGCGGCGGGTGGTGGGGTGACGGTGGCGGCGACGAACAGGGTGGTGACGGTGACGACGGCTTCGGGGCCGTTCCGAGTGACGTACCCGAACCTCGCGGTGACGGTGAATGGCAATTCGGTCATGGGCGTGACGTGGGACGTCTCGGGCACGACGGCCAACGGAGTGAACTGCGCGAACGTCGACATCCTGCTCTCGACGGACAACGGGGTGACGTTTCCGACGGTGCTGGCGTCGGGCGTGGTGAACGATGGGGCGCATGATGTGGTGTTGCCGAACGTCCAGACGAGCCTGGCGAGGATTATGGTGCGCGGGAGTGGGCACATCTTCTTTGATATGTCGGACCGGTCGTTTCGGATCAATCAGGTGGTGGCCCCGCCCGCGGACCCGACGAACGCGGCGGCTACTCCGTCGTTGATCTGTGTCGGGCAATCCACGCAGTTGACGGCCTCGGTTGGTTCGGGTGAGGTGGTGGATTGGTATCTGGCGACGTGCGGCGGGCCCGTGGTGGGGACGGGGAACCCGCTGACGATCTCGCCGGGGAGTTCCGGGGTGTATTTCGCGCGGGCGCGACGCACGAGCGACGGGCGGGTGAGCGTGGGGTGCGCGTCGGCGACGGTGCATGTCGGGCAGAACCCTGTGGCACCAGTGTCGGCGGGGAGCGATCGGAACAATGTGTGTGCGGCGGACGGAAACGTCGTGCTGACGGCGGTGGGCGGTTCGGGCACGACGCTGCGGTGGATGAGCGGGACGTGCGGCGGGGCGACGGTGGCGGTGGGGAACGGGGCGGTAGTCCCGGCACCGGCCACGACCACGACGTACTTCGCGCGTTGGGAGACCACCTGCGGCGTTTCGACCTGCCAGAGCGTGACGGTGGAGGTGCTGCCAGGAGCAACGGCGCCGACCGAGGCGACGGCGGACCGCGTCTTGGTGTGCGCGAACGACGCGGGGATGATCGGGCTGACGGCGGTGGGCGGTTCGGGCACGTCGGTGAACTGGTACGAGGGGTCGTGCGGGGGCACGCTGATCGGGTCTGGCCTCGCGCTCGCGGTGGATTCGCCGACGGTGACCACAACGTATTACGCGGCCTGGACGGGCCCGTGCGGCGTGTCGGCGTGCGCCTCGGTGACGGTGACGGTCTCGGCGGGGACGGATTTCAACGGTGACGGGTTTGTCGATTTCTTCGACTACGACGAGTTCGTGGCGTGCTATGAAGGTGTCGCGTGCCCGCCCGGGAAGAACGCGGACTACAACGGGGATGGATTCGAGGACTTCTTTGACTATGACCAGTTTGTCCTAGATTACGAGCAGGGGTGCTGAGACTTGAGTTGAGGATGCTTTGTTGGCACTGCTCTCCAGAGCAATGGCTGGCGTTCCACTGGAACAGGAGCACCGGTCTGGAGACCGGTGCCACCGAGAAGCGACACCGGACGGTGTTTGGGTGGGTGGGCGTTGGCTTTTTGAGCGCGGATGGACGATGATGGGGGTATGGACGAACAAGGACAGAGGCCGAATCCGTTTGCTGGGGGTCGATGGGAGCCGCCAGCGGGCGAAACTCAGGAGCCCGCGCTGACATCGGTGCCGGACCGGGGGAGCCCCGGTGCTGCGATGTTGGCCGGGTTCGCGGTCATCGCGCTCGTGTTGAGCACGTTTGTGATGCAGCAGATTTCGGCGGCAGGCAAGGCCGAGCCGACGAAGGTGGTTGGCATCGCGCCGCCAAGGGCGGACGACACCGAAGCCCTGACCCTCAAGATGGTCATGAAAATGGGGCAGTGGTTCAAGACGATGGCGCCGGCGGGCGGTGGTGGAGCGGCGGGCCCGGAGCAGATGCTCGCGACGAACGCGGACGCGGTGCAGCGGCCTGAGAACCGGCTTCGGGCGGCGGTGGTGGTGGCGGAAGTCGCGGGGGCCTCTGAGGCCGAGACGCGACTGGTCACGCTTCGCGATGCGCTCGAGGATCCGGGCGACTTGAGGCTTTGGAAAGAGATGCCGCCGGATGATCGGCGCGTGCTGGCGGAGGACGCGAGGGCGTTGATCGAGCACTACAAGGGGGATACTTCGCTGAGCTCTTCCGCGATCGATGAGCTCGTGAAGCGGCACGGCTATTTCGGGAAGGTTGCGGGCGTGTGGGGCAGGCCGGACTCTGACGCGGAGAGGTCGGCCCTTCTCGGTGGCGGCGGGGCGCTGATGGCGGTGCTGTTTGCGTTCGGCGCGGTCGTTGTCCTTGTGATTCTGGGCGGGCTCGCCGCGTTCGTCACAATGCTCGTGCTGGTTCTTTCGGGTCGGGTCAGATCTCGTTTCGTGCCGCCGGTGCCGGGCGGGAGCGTGTACATCGAGACGGTGGCGATGTTCTTTCTCGGGTTTGTTCTGCTTCACGTCGGGATGGGCGTGGTGGTCTCGCAGAAATTGGTCAGCGAAACGAACTCGTTCTATGTGTCGATCGCGGCCCAATGGGCTCTGCTGCCGATCATCGCATGGCCGGTCGTTCGTGGGACGGGGCTGACGCGGTGGCGTCGCGATATCGGGCTGCATTCGGGCGAGGGCGTGTTCAAGGAGCTGTTCTGCGGCGTCGCGGGGTATCTGGCGGGTGTCCCGGTGCTGCTTTTTGCGGCTGTGGTTTCGTTCGTGGCGGTGGCGATCAAGACGAGTGCGGCGGGTGGAACCGAGCCGCCCGCGATGGAGAACCCCATCGTGGAGCTGGTGTCCAAGGGTGGAGCGGCGCCGTGGCTGCTCTTCGCTTTGGCGACCGTGTGGGCTCCGCTTGTGGAGGAGTGCGTCTTTCGGGGTGCGCTCTTCCGGCATCTGAGGCGCAGGCTCGGGCTTGTCCTTACAGCGATTGTCGTGGCGGTGGTGTTCGGGACCGCACACGGGTACGAATGGATGATGCTGGGCCCGGTGATCGCGCTGGGCTTTAACTTCTCGCTGATGCGTGAATGGCGCGGGTCGCTGATCGGGCCGATCTTCGCCCACTTCCTGCACAACGCGACGGTGTTGTTGCTGGTGATCTCGCTCTTTACGATGCTGAGGGATTGACGCGTGGCGGATGAGCGTCCTTTGCTGCTGACGGTGTCGCCCTTTCTGACGCCGTTCCGCGCGCAGTTTTATAAGCGGATCATGCGTGAGATGCCGGAGTATCGGCTCGGGGTTGTCGTGACGCAGAACCCCGACCACGGGCCTTGGCACCTCACGGACGTGGGCGGGGTGCCCGTCGTGGACCTAGGCCACGGCAAACCCTGGCAGCACGCGGACGGCGGGTGGGCCAGCCTGCGGGCGGACATGCGGACGGGGGGGGAGCTTGCACGCATGATCGACGAACAGCGGCCGGCGGCGGTGTTCTTGGTCGGCTATGGGTACTTGTCGCACGCGCGGCTCATTCTTCATTGCCATCGCCGGGGTGTGCCTCTCTTTTTGTGGGGCGACAGCAACATTCTCGGGGACCATCCGACGGGGATTCGCGGGGTGTTGAAGCGTTGGCTGCTTCCCAAGGTCATCCGGCGGTGTGCGGCGGTCCTTCCGTGCGGTTCGTCCGGGCGCGAGTTCTTTCGGCGGTACGGCGCGAGCGAGGAGAGGATGTTCCTCTGCCCCGCCGATCCGGACTACTCGCTGATCGATCGGCCAGACCCGCGACTGTTGGAAACCGTCGGGCAGCGATACGGGCTTGATCCGGCGCGGAAGAGGATCTTCTGCTGCGCCCGGCTGGTGCAGCTCAAGCGGTTTGACGCGGCGATTGACGCGTTTGTCGCGATTGCCGAGGAACGACCCGATTGGGACCTGATGATCGGCGGCGACGGAGAGATGAGGGCGGCGTGGGAGGCTCGCGTACCCACGCACCTGAAGCAGCGCGTGATCTGGACCGGGTTCGTCAAGGAGGCCGATCGAATCGCGGCGCTCTACCGGTGGTCGCATGTCTTTGTGCACCCTGGCGACTATGAGGCGTGGGGCGTGGTGGTGCTTGAAGCGGCGGCGGCGGGGCTGGCGATGGTGGTCAGCAATGTGGTCGGGGCAGCCCCGGACCTGGTCCGCGACGGGGAGAACGGGCGATTGGTCCCGCCGGGAGACTCAGCGGCGATCGAAAGGGCCCTGCGAGAGGTGACCGAGCCTGCCCGCCTCGAGGGGATGCAAGCCGCTTCGCGCAGGATCAGCATGGCCTTCCGGAGCGAGGCCGACGCGATCTCCGGGCTTCGGCGGGCGATAGAGCTCGTTCGTCGTCCGGGCGATTCGGTTTAGCAGCCCGCTTCGAAGGCGCTGACAAACGCGTCGTAATCGAAGAAGTCGACAAAGCCGTCGCCGTTGAAGTCGGCCGAGCCGTGATGGCACGCTGCGTCGTCCTCAAAGCACCCGACATACTCGTCGTAGTCGAAGAAATCGAGAAAGCCGTCCATGTTGAAGTCAGCGGCGCAGGGCGGGTCGACGATGTTGATCCGGCTGCCGAGGTTGGAGTGGATGCTGCACTGGTAGAAAAGCACCGCGGGCGCGTCCATGGGGACGTTGAAGGTCATCACTTGGTTGCCGGAGACGGAGACCGACGGGGCTACGCCGTTCAGATACCGACCGGCCCCACCTGCTCCGCCGTTGGCATTGGTCGTGATAAAAAACGGATGGGCTCCGGGAATGTTCACCATTTGAAAGGTATAGGTCTCGCCCCGTGTGAGGGTAATGGTCGGGCGGCTGATCCCGTTGAGGTTGTAGTTTGCGACGAAGCTGACACAGAATTGGTTGGGAGTCGGTGTGCACTGGGCGCTCGCGGTGGAAGCGGCGGCAAGTGTGAGAAAAGCGGCGGAAAGCAGGGTCTTCATGGGGAATCTCCGGGGTTGTTGATACAGTCAGGATGTCACGAACCCAGGGGAATCTTGCAGGTCGGGGGAAAGTGACTGCGAGATTGACTTTGGGGCTCCGGGTGGGAATGATCCCTCCCCAACGAGGGAATCATGCCGGATTGTCCGGCCCGTCCTGCCCGGGAGGCAGCGAACCGAACTCGCCCGCGAGGGCTTTGGGTCTTGTCGCCGGTCGGCGTCGTGATTCAGAGACCAAAACGGCTGGGTTCGTTTGATTCTGGCGAGGTGAACCATGCATCGTCGTGAAACGTCTTTGAGTAAGCCCGGCGCCATGTCCACGACGTGGCGCGTGGTGGACGCGTCGAACGTCCCGCTGGGCCGGTTGGCCTCGGCCTTGGCCATCATTTTGCAGGGCAAGCACCGCCCCGAGTACACCCCGCACGTGATCTCCGGCGAGGCTGTGGTCGTTCTGAACGGCAAGCAGGTCGCGATGACCGGCCGCAAGGGCGAGCAACGGATGAAGCAGCGGTACACGGAGTACCCCGGCGGTCTGAAGATGGAGTCGTACAACCAGGTTCGCGATCGCGACTGCGAGCTTCTGATCCGCGATGCGGTCCGCCGCATGCTCCCCAAGAACCGTCTGGCGCGGGTGATGCTGAAGAACCTGCACGTGTTCGAAGGGACCGAGCATCCTCACGGCGGGCACAAGCCCAAGGCGCTGGTCGTCGGGTAAGTCACACACCAACACACACACGCCGGACTCTGTGGACGGCGGATGACGAGGCACACGCATGAGCAGCATGAACTTGAGCAGCACGAAGATTGATCCGGTGTCGGCGGTGAGCGCGGCGGTGGCTGGGACAGCCCCGGCGGCGGTCGAAGCCCCCAAGCCCACGCGGATCGCCAAGGCGGCGGACAAGCGCGGTTGGTGGTGGGGTACCGGTCGTCGCAAGACGGCGGTGGCCCGCGTCCGCATCCGCCTTGCCAAGGGCGATCAGACCTTCACGGTCCAGTCGATGAACAAGAAGGTCAAGAAGACGGTGGAGAAGTTCTTCGCCGAGATCCGCGACCGCAACGACTGCTTCGCCGCCCTCAAGGTGGCGGGGATGGAAGGTCGTTTCGAGATCGTCGCGACGGTCCACGGCGGCGGAACGATGGGCCAGGCTCAGGCGATCCGACTCGGGGTCGCCCGGGCGCTCGTCGGGTATGATCCCAGCACGTACGCGGCGCTCCGTGCCGAGGGCCTGATGACCCGCGATGCTCGCGAGGTGGAACGTAAGAAGTATGGTCAAGCGGGCGCACGTCGCCGGTTCCAGTTCTCCAAGCGGTAATCCGGGACTCGTTCCGGTGCCGACTTCGCTCGACATTCAACCAGTTCACGATCGCGCGGGCCGATGGGCCCGCGCGTTTCTTTTTTTCGGGCCCACGCGGCACCAGACCGGTTCCGTCTGGTTGCGTCGCTGGTTTCGCTGGAGGCGGACCGCCGCGGTCGGGCTGGTCATGTTCTTGCTCGGCGTTTCGGTTCTCTCTTGGGTGGCGTGGCGGCGGTCGTGGCAGACGCCGGAGTGGTGGTCTCCGCTCCCGATCGGGCCCGATACCGCCCACTCCGCCGAGGTCTTCGAGCAGCGCGTGGTCAACGAAGGGCACCGGGTCCGAGGTCTTGAGGACTCGTGGGACCTGACATTGGAGGAGACCGGGGCGAACGGGTGGCTTTTCACGAGGCTCAAGGACTGGATGCGATCTCAGGTGCCGCCGCTTTCGCTCGGGGAGGGTGTTCGGTCGGTCCGTGTGATGTTCCGGGCGGAGGTGGCGTATGTAGCGGCGGAATTGGAGGGCGGCCGGATCGCAACGGTGGGGGTGAAGCCGGCGATCGATGATCGGGGAAGGCTGGTGCTGGCGGTTCAATCGGCGAGTGTCGGTCGGCTCGGGTTGCCCGCAGTATGGGCGACGCGGGCTCTGTCGCCCTCGAGCAGCCGCGGGGGCGGCGGTGGCTGGCTTCGGTTCGAGGAGGGGCGGGTCGTGCTGGAGGAGCCGGTTCTGAAGCTCGCCGACGGCCGACGCGTGCGAATCGTGGGGATTGAGGCCAGAGAAGGCTCTCTCGTTCTTCGATGCAAGACGGTGGGGAGGCCTTAGGCGGGCTGCCGGGAACGGCGCGGGATTGGCTAGACTGGGGCTATGGCGAAAGAGCTGAAAGTGAAATCGCTGGTCGGGCTGACCGATCTCGATGCTGGGACGATCCGCGGATTGCTGTCGGCGACCCGTGGGATGCACAAGGTGCTGAGCGGGCAGGGAAAGCCCTCAGCGGGACGGTGGCTCGATGGGAAGATCGTGGCGAACCTGTTCTTCGAGGACTCAACGCGGACGCGGACGAGCTTTTCTGTCGCGGCCAAACGTCTTGGGGCTCAGGTTGTGGATCTGATGGGCTTTGCCAGCAGCGTCAACAAGGGGGAGACCCTTGTCGACACAGCACTCAATGTCGAGGCGATGGGCGTGGACGCGATCGTCGTCCGTGCCAAGCAGTCCGGGGCGGCGGGGCAGATCGCGTCGGCGGTGAAGTGCCCGGTCATCAATGGCGGCGACGGACGGCACGAACATCCCACGCAGGGGCTGCTGGATACTTACACCCTCGCGGAGGCTCACGGGAGGCTCGACGGGTTTGATCTCAGCGGGCTTCGCGTGCTGATTGTCGGCGACGTGGCGAGCAGCCGGGTGGCGCGGTCGGCGATCGTGGGCATGTCGAAGTTGGGGGCGGAAGTGGTGTGCGTGGGGCCGCCGGGATTGGCACCGGGTGGGCTTTCGACGCTTGGCTGCAAGGTGTCGCACGACCTCGACGGGCACCTGGCGAAGGCGGACGCGGTGATGATGCTGCGGATGCAGTTCGAACGGCACGACGGCGAGGCGGCGGGCGGCGGAGGGGAACGCAAGAGCGGGGTGATCGCCTCCGTTCGCGAGTACCGGGCGGGGTATGCCTTGACGGCCGAGCGAGCGACGAAGCTGAAGGCTGGGTGTGTGGTGATGCACCCGGGCCCGATGAACCGAGGGATCGAGATCGACGGCGAGGTCGCGGACGGGGATCGCTCGGTGATTCTGAGACAGGTGAGCAACGGCGTGGCGGTGCGGATGGCGGTTTTGGGGTGGTGCCTGAGCTAGGTGTCTGGGCCAGTTATCGAACAGGGGCGCGGCGGGCAAAGGCTTGGCGAGAAGGGGTACACTGGTGCCCTATGACCGACGCAGGATCGCATCCCCATCGCCTCATGACGGACACCGACGACGGGATGGTTCTGATCATCTCCGGCCCGAGCGGCGCGGGGAAAACCACCATCACGCGGGGAGTCGAGCGGACGGTGCAAGGGGCGGTTTTCTCCGTTTCCTGGACGACGCGGCCACGGGCGGCGGCGGACGTGGAGGGGGTCGACTACCACTTTGTTGATGACGCTGCGTTCGAAGCGATGCGGGCGGGCGGCGGCTTTCTCGAGTCGGCGGGCGTGTACGGGAAGAAGTACGGCACGCCGAAGGAGTGGGTCTTCGAGCATCTCAAGCGTGGTCGACTCGTGATTCTCGAGATCGACGTGCAGGGCGCGATCGCGGTCAAGAAGCAGGTACCCGGGGCGTTCGCGCTGTTCATCCTTCCGCCGAGCGAAGAGGTCCTGCTGGAACGGCTGCGGTCGCGGAAACGAGAGGACGAGAGCGTCATCCAGAAGCGGTTCTCGCAGGCGCAGGCGGAGATCGCGGCGGCGCGTGCTTGCGGGGTGTACGACCATTTCATCGTGAACCAGGACCTGGACGAAGCGATCGCGCAGGCGGTGGTGCTGATCGGTCGTCGGCGGGCGGCGCGCGGCGGATAAAAACAACACGAGCGCGGGTGCGCTCGTGTTGGGTGCATGCGGTGCGAGTGACGGAGGAGGCCCGGACCTTCGGCGGACCTCAGGTCCTGCGTCCGTTCGATGATTACTTGGAGCCGTACATGAACTCTTCGCAGACGATTTTGCCGTCCTCGATGGAGTAGACGCCGATCTCGTCCATGACCATGCGTTCGCCGGTGGACTTGGTGGTGACGTCCATCTTGAATCGGACGGCGAACCCGGTGGAGCCAACGTAGGGGCCTTCGGCGGAGCCGCCGTGGATCTGGTGGTCGGCCATCCAGGCTTCGTTCTTGGCGCGGACGGCCTTGACGCCGATCCAGGCCATGCCGACGCCGACGCCTTCGATCGACGCGATTTCCTTCTTGTTCCAGAACTTGTCCTCGATCTCGGTGAACTGGCCTTTGTTGAACATCTCAACGAGCTGCGTGCCGATCTCGGCGGCGCTGGCGCCCTTGCCGGTATCGACGGCGATGGGGGCGAGGGCGTCGAACTTCATCGGGGCGGCCTTCTTGGCGGCCTTCTTTGCGGGCTTTTTGGAGGCTTTCTTGGCGGGTTTGGACGCGGGTGCCTTCTTGGCGGCTTTCTTGGTGGACTTCTTGGCCATGGTCGTGTGCTCCTTGTGGGTGCGGCACAGTAGACGGGCATCCGCGTCTACGCTTGCCCCATGAGGATCCTGCTCACCAACGACGACGGCATCCACGCCCCTGGGATCATCGCCCTTCACGAGGCCTTGATGGACCTTGACGGACGGTTCGGGGGGCCCCTCGCGGGGCCTTCGACAGAGGTGGTCACCGTCGCGCCGCTGACGGTGCAATCGGCGACCGGGCACGGCGTGACCTTCCACCGCCCGCTCATGCTGAGTCGGCACGAAGTCACCCCGAGGTTCTCCGGGCATGCGGTGGACGGCAGGCCTGCGGATTGCGTGAAGGTGGCCTTGGCGAACTTCTGGCCCGAGCGGTTTGGCACGGGCTCGGCTCCTGACCTTGTGATTTCAGGAATGAACATGGGGGCCAATTGCGGGATCAACGTGCTTTACTCGGGCACGGTGGCGGCGGCTCTTGAGGGTGCGTTCCACGGGGTGCCATCGATCGCCGTCAGCCTGCACCTTGGCAAGGGGCGGGCGCGGTACGACGTGGCGGCGGCCCGGGCGAGAAAGACCATCGAGGGGATTCTCAAGTCGGCGGGGCTGCGGGCGCACGACTGTCTGTCGATCAATATCCCGATCACCGAGTCGGGCGGGCCGATGCCGCCGGTGCGGATCTGCCCCATGAACACGCACGGGCTGGTGGACAAGTACGAGAAGCGGACGAGCCCGGAGGGGTCGGTGTACTACTGGCCTGCGGGGCATGGGCTTGAGTTCAAGGGGCTTGAGCGCGAGAGCGACGTGGATTTCCTGCTCCGGCGATGCGTGACGGTGACGCCGCTGAACTACGACATGTCGTGCGACACGCGGATGCCTGAATGGCGGGCGAGGCTTGAGGAGCTCCTGCCGGACGCGTCCCCCGCGGATCGGCCGCACTTTGAAGACCCCTCGCCGGTGGATCAGGGTGACTGAGCGAATCAGCGCTTCTTGGTGGCCTTCTTGGTGGTCTTCTTGGTGGCCTTCTTCGCGGCTTTCTTCGTGCCCTTCGTCGAGTCTTTTGAGGCGACAGTCTTCTTTGTCGCTTTCCTGACGGCTTTCTTGGCGGCCGGTTTCGCGGACCGGGCCTGTCCGAGCGTGCTTTGGTAGTGCTCGATGAACTCCTTGGACGGGGCACGCCGGAAGGCTTCCGCGATCACATCGAGCGCCAAGTCCTCGACTTTCTTGAAACGGATGCAGCATTTGCCCATGTCGAGTTTTTTGCCCGTCTTGGCCCAGGCGGACTTGAACCACGAGGCGTGGGCGTTGTCGCCGCCGTCAGGTCCGGGCGTGCCCCCGTCAAAACACCCGCAATACACCGACATCAGGTAGAGCGACATGTGGTTCTTCTGCGAGGCCAGCCCCGCGTACGGCAGGGGCATCTTGGGGTCGCAGTGGTAGCCTGCGGGAAAAACGCGGTGCGGGACGTAGTACCCGATCATCCCGTAGGTCATCCCCTCTTCGATGTTCTTGTCGACGTTCTTTCGGATCACGTCGCGGACCCTTTCGATCACGGCTCGACGGTCGGCGGGGAGTTCAGCGAGATACGCGACAACAGTGGTGGCTTTGCTCTGCATGTGAGGATTCTACCTTCGTTCAGAGCCCGCAGCGCAAGCAAGGGGGAAGCGGGCAGGCGTGTCCCCAGTGCCAACCGCCCGCCTCGTCATGCAAGGCGCCGAGGGGAAAGGGACGCGGATCGAAGCACGCACTCCGCTTCTCCCTTGCTTGCGCTGCGGGCTCTGACGTACTGTCAAACGTCATGATCACCGTCAGAGAAGCAAGCCCGGGGGATGTGCCTTTCATCGCGGCGATGGTCCGTGAATTGGCCGAGCACGAGGGGGCCCCGGATCGACTCGTGGCGACCGAGGTCACGCTCGGGGAGGACCTGTTCGGTGCCAGAGCGGGGACGCTCCGGTGCCTGATCGGCGAGGTCGACGGTGCCGCGTCGGGGATCGGGCTCTACTTCTTCAACGCGTCAACATGGGTTGGCCGGCGGGGGCTTTATCTCGAAGACCTGTATGTGAGGCCTGCGGCCCGCGGGCGGGGGCTCGGGCGGGCTCTTTTGTGCCAGCTGGCGGCGGTCGCGGATGCGGAGGGGTGTGCCCGGCTTGAATGGTCGGTCCTGAGGACCAACGCCGATGCACGCCGGTTCTACGAAGGACTTGGTGCTGCAGCCCAGGAGGACTTCGTCCTCTACCGCGTCACGGGGGACGCCCTCGCGGAGCTGGGCCGCGGGGTGTGAGCGTCAGCGGGGCGGCAGCGTCCACCGCTGAGCGATGGGAACGCGGCGGCCCGACCCGAAAGCGACGTTGGTGATCTTGAGCCCGATCGCCGCCTGTTTGCGTTTGTACTCCGAGAGATCGATCAAGCGGCACACGCGACGCACGGTTGCTGCGTCGAAGCCCGTTTCCGCGATGATGTGGTCGGGGCTGTGCCGTTGCTCGACAGCGCACTGGATGACCCGGTCGAGGACGTCATAGGGCGGGAGGCTGTCCTGATCGGTCTGGTTCGGTCGCAGTTCCGCTGACGGGGGTTTGGAGATCGAGCCTTCGGGGATCGGGGCGTGGGCGAAGCCCAGCGAGCTCGGATTGGCGTTGATCCATCGCGAGAGGCGGTAGACGAGTTGCTTGGACACATCGGCAAGGACGGCGAGCCCGCCGTTCATATCGCCGTAGAGCGTGCAGTAACCCACAGCCAGTTCGCTCTTGTTCCCGGTGGTGAGGACGATGGCGCCGGTGCGGTTGGAAAGCCCCATGACCAGCGTGCCGCGGAGGCGAGACTGGAGATTCTCCTCGGTCACATCGGGGAGCTTCTCGCCGAGGCGAGGCTGGGAAAGGCTCTCAAACGCGACATCGAGAGCACGCGCTGCGGCGAGCATGGGCTGCTCGATGGGCAGCACGGTGAAGGGGACGCCCAGGCGTCGCGCGGATTCGCGGGCGTCGGCCAACGCGTGGTCGGAGGAGTACGGCCCCGGCATCGCGACGCCGAGAATATTGGCGGGCCCGAGGGCGGCGGCGGCGAGGACGACCGTTAGGGCTGAATCAATCCCGCCGGAGAGACCGAGGACAGCCTTGGAGAAACCGGTCTTTCGGCAGTAGTCACGGATGCCGAGCACCAGGGCGCGGGTGGCGAGTTCGTCGTCCTGCGCGGCGAGAAGGGGGTCGGCGGTGACTTGCAGCATCGATGCCGCAGGCTTGCCAAGGTCGACGATGACCAAGGACTCTTCGAATCCAGGGCCGGCGGCCACGAGGATGCCAGCGCCGTCGAAGACCGCAGCGTGCCCGTCGAAGATCAGGTCGTCGTTCCCACCGACTTGGTTGACCGCGGCGACGACGACACGATGTCGCGTCGCGTGGCGGCGGAGAATGTCGCGATGCCGCTGCCCCTTGCCGAGCACGAACGGGCTCGCGGACGGGTTCACGATGATCGTCGCGCCCGCCTTCACGAGATCGGGCACGGGATCGGTCTGGTCGAGATACCGCGACGCGAACCCGGCGTCCTCGCCCTTCCAGAGATCCTCGCAGATCGAGAGCCCGACACGCACGGGCCCCGTGGCAGTCGGAACGTCGATCACCACGGGCTGATCGCCCGGCGTGAAGTAGCGGTCCTCGTCGAAGACGTCGTAGGTGGGGAGGAGTCGTTTGGCGTATGTCGCGATTACCGCGCCGTCACGGCAGACGGCGAGGGCGTTGCACAGCCCGTGCTGCGAGGCGAGCGGCGTGCCGACGATGATCGTCAGGCCTGCTGGGGCTTTGGCGGCGATCTCTCGCACGGCGGCCTCGCAGGCCGCGACGAACCCTTCCGCCAGCAGCAGGTCCTTGGGCGGATACCCGCAGATCGCCAGTTCCGGAAAGACCACAAGGTTGGCCTTCTTCTCGTGGGCGCGGGTGGCGAAATCCACGATGAGCCGCGTGTTTCCAGCGATGTCGCCGACGGTCGGGTTGATCTGAGCGAGGGCGAGGATCATGGTTTGGGATCGTAAGCGGCTTGGTGATCGGTTTGGGCAGCGGCTCGGGCGGGCGCGCCCCGCAGCAGCCGATCGGGGCGGAGATAGATGACGCCGATGAGCCCCAGCACGGCCGACACGAGCAGTTCAACCGCCAGCATGAGCAGAAGTACAGCGGGCATGGCCGCCGCGGCGTCCGGGGCGAACCGCTCAGCGACCTTGATCGTTCCCGCTTCCTGCGAGCCGACCGCGCCCGAGGGGAGGAGCGTCGCGATGGCGAAGCGGAACGCCGCCAGGACAAGGGCAGGGGCGTAGTCGAGCGAGACCCCGGCGATCTTGGCGCACAGCCACAGTCGGGCACCCAGGATCAGCAGGTCCGTGACGCGGAAAGCGATCTGGGCTGCCAGCCACCACGGATGAGCCAGCATGTCGAACCCGGCCTGCACCCGCGCGATCGCCGTGGAATCCGCGAAGGACCTGAACCGACCGGGAAGAAACGCACGGACCACGCCGCGAACTCGCGAGAGACCCCGCTCGCCAGCGAACGCGGAGGCGACGCCATAAATCACGAGATGTGACACGACGAGCCCGGCCAGAATGCACCCGAACCACACCGCATCGATGGCGGGGTGGAAGTAGCTGGTGAAGAAGACGGGGTTGGTGCCGGCGGAGATGCCGACCGTGGCGGCGACAAACCACGCGCCGATCGTGAGAATCGGCACACCGTCGCGCCGATTATGAATGAAGATCCGCCAAAGGATGCTGATCTTGCCGGGCGGGTTGGCGAGGATACCCGCGACAGCGTTGGTGGCCTGCACACCGAGCATCGGGAGCCGATGGACCGGACGGATCGCCGCCCAGAACGAGCAGCCCTGGACGAAAAACGTGGCGATCGTCAGCCCGACGAGCAGCGCGATGTCCGCGGGATGTGCGTTCTTGATGCGGTCGAGCGCGTCCTTGTTCTCCGGTTTGGTCGCTTCGCGGATGACCCACCACAGGAGCGCGAGCCCGCCGAGAAAGAAGACACCCTGCAGCGTGAACCGCGCCCACATCGGCAACCCACGCCTCGCGGCCGGAGCTGTCGGAATCGGTTCAGCGGTCATGGCGGCGCCCTTCCGCTCGCGCAAGACCTGACGGAGTTGCAGCAATGCTGAAGAGAACGTGGGATGGCCCGTTGGGCCCGTCCCACGTGCGGACGACCGCAGCCCGACCGACGAACGCGCTCATCACCGCGTCGACCGTCAGCCGAGGGTCGCTGTACCCGCTCGCGCGATAGCGACCGATCTCCGGGATGTTCACGAGCACATGCGTGATCCCGCGGGCGCGAAGCGACTGGATCCAAAGCCCGCCCTGGGTGTCCGCGTTCCCGGGGTTCTTGTCCATCGCTTCGAGGATCGGCCAGCGGTCCCAGACGGTGTTGCACACGACCGGCACCGTGTAATAGAGCGGCGTCGCGTCGCCGAGGAGATAGACGGTGCTCTTGGGTGGCAGCCCGAGATTGACGTAGAGCATCGGGTTGGCCTGCTTCGTGAAGAACTCGAGGCGTTCGCCGGAGGACGCCTTTGAAAGGGCGGCCCGCATGCTCTCGCCCGCCGCGTCGCCGGGCATCCAGACCAGCCCCGCGCCGGCCTGCCCGTTGTTCTGAGCGGCAAACACCAGCGTGAGCGCGGCGGCCTGTGTGAGCCCCAGCAAGAGCGCGATCGCTCGCGAGAACGAGTTCGAAAGCCGAGGCACCGCCGAGAG
Source organism: Phycisphaera mikurensis NBRC 102666 (assembly GCA_943369765.1). GTDB lineage: Bacteria > Planctomycetota > Phycisphaerae > Phycisphaerales > UBA1924 > UBA2396. The sequence goes on from CALROI020000001.1 coordinate 273,088, forward strand.
ACCGATCGCCACCAGTGCCGCGACCGGAACGATCAGAGGAACCAAGAACCGAGATTGAACGTGCGTGAGCGTTAGCCACAACGCGAGCGAGCCGATCAGCCCCAGTATCAGTCGAGCGGCGAGGATGTGGGTCGCGTGCGCGCGGAGCGCGAAGACCGCGGCGACCACCGCCGCAGGAAACATGAGCGCCCACTGCGGGTGCAACACCCCGCGATGCTGAACCGCATTCTCCGGGCGAACAAACATCATCAGCAGGCGCTGGCCGATCGACGCGGTTTCGCGATGCGCCTCAGCGTACCGATCAAACTGATCCGCGGACCAGTGCGAAAGGCCAAAGATCGTGTGGGCGAAGGGGAACACGGGGTTCCCGCACGCCGCCCAGTTGCGACCCAGCCACGGAAGCATCGCGACAAGCCCGCCGACGCACCCCAGGCTGATAAACGCGAGCCACGAGCGGCGGGGGATTGAAGTGAACGCGAGCGCCGCGACCGGCGCCCCGAGCAGAAAGAACGCCGGCGGCTTGACGCTTGTCGCCGCCCCGAGCAAGAGCCCCGCCAGAAGCCCGCGCCGCCACGGGCAGTGCCGAGCGTCCGCCGCGACCAGCAACAGCGGCGCGGAGAGCGCGGTCACCGCGAGTTCGTTGTACGACAGACTGCCGACCACCACCGCCCAAGGCGTCGCCATCGCGAACGTCGCGGCGAGCCTTGCCGGGCTGCGGTCCGCGCCCGGCAACCACGCCCGCACCAGCCGATGCGTGCCGATCACCGTCAGGATGCCAAACCCGGCATGAAGAAACTGGCACGTCAGCAGCCGCCACCCGTCGTCCGCGAGCATGCCGCCCTTGGCGTCACCCGCCCCCGAGAGAATCGCCGTGTGCAGGAACGCCGCTTCGACGTAGCTTGGAAGGTACGAGTAGACGTTGTGCGTCTGAGGCGCGAGCCGCCCGCCCGCGAGCCACTCCTGCACGACGGGCAGGTGGTAGCTGAGCGAGTCAAACCCGCCGAACTCCGACCGCCAAAGCCCGCTGAAATCAACCCCGCTCAGCCCGCCAAGCCCTCCGGGCGGGTTGCACGACGCGACCACGAGAATCGCCGAGGCGAGCATGAGAGGCAGCCGATCGAGCATCGCCCACCGGCGCGGCGGCTCCTCCAGAGACTGCACAGACACCTTGCCGGTGAGTTGGTTCAACAGCAGCCCAAGCCCCAGAACGATCGGCACCCACGCCGATGCAAGTCCCGCCGTCCCCTTCACCAGGCCGATCTGCCCAAGGACATGGCTGATCGTCAGCATCGCCGCGACGCCCACGCCTCCCTGCACGAGCCACGGATCCTGGGATTTGGCAAAGAATGGCGTGCCCAGTCTCCCGAGCCCGACCGCCGCGACGAGATAAAGCGCCGCAGGCCACGCCGCGGTCAGGATCTTGAACAGCACGACCGACGCGGCGGGCAGCCCCTGCGGGCTGCTCCACGCAGCCACCGCCACCACCAGCGCAAGCCCGACCCCGACAAACGCCAGCGGCGTGCCCACCTTGATCTGCGCCGGCATGGATCGCGGTTCGGTCATCGTGTCGCCCCACCCGGGCCCCTTTCGTCGGCGAACCGTATCACATACCATCGCCCGATGCCCACGCTCGCTCTCCCCGACATCATCGAACCCCTCTGCGCGGTCTTCCGCCGAACGATCAAAGCCGCAGGCCAAAAATACACCCCCGAGCGGGCCCAGATCCTCGACATGGTCGTGCGCAAAGAGGGGATCTTCGAGGCCGAGCAACTCATCGCTGACCTTCGGGCCGCCCGCTTTCGCGTCAGCAAAGCAACCGTCTATCGCACGCTCAAGCTGCTCCTCGAAGCGGGCATTCTCCGCCGCGTCCTCGTCTCCGACGAACAAGCCCACTACCAAATGGTCTATGGCCGCCGCCCCAGCGACCTGATCATCGTCGTCGGGACAGCCGAGGAACCGGGCCGCGTGATCGAGATCGATGTGCCCGAGCTGACCGCCCTCCGCGAAAGGCTCTGCCGCGAGCACGGATTGACGCCACAGGGGCACAGCTTTCAGATTTTCGCTACCGCTACCGCCCCGGCACACCCACGCGGCTGATTCCAGCGCGTTGGCACGCTTCATGAGCCCGCACGACCGACTCGTACGGGATGTCGTCCGCCGCTTCGATCGAGACCGCAAGATTGGCCGCTCCACGCTCGCGGACCAGGGTCGCGAGGATGCCGTCAAGCTCCTTGAGCGTCGTTGCCAACTCGCGCCGGGGCTCGTTGCCCAAAGCACCGACCGTCATCGAGACCGCCAGCCCATTGACGCCTATGACGAGGTTCAGACGCACCGGCGTGATTTCCGCCGGGGCGGCCTTGCCCGAGGTCTTCGCCGGCAGGGCCGTCTTGAGCAGCCATTCCGGACCCATGACCGCTGCGGTCGCCATGAAGAACACGAGGATGACCATCACGATGTCGACCATTGGTGTCATGTTGGGCATCGACGCCGCGTGCACGCCCGCTGCCGATCGATCGCGGAAGGGTCGTCTCATGGCTTCTCGCTTTCGCGGGTCGCCGCACGCTCGGTGACGAGTTTCACGCTCGACAGCCCCGCCGCCCTGCACGCCTCGACCACCGGACGCACCTCGCCCCAAGACAGCCTCCGGTCGGCTCGGATCGCCAGTGGTGCGGTCGCCGCCGTCTCGCCGAGTCTGGCCTTGAGCATCGCCGGCAGCTCCGCCAGCGACACGCTCGTCCCGCCCAGCGTCAGTTCGGGCGTACCGATGGTCGTCGACGGCGCGACCGCGAGCACGAGCCTCGGTGGAGTTTCCGTGTCTCCCACGCCGGAACTCGGCAGCGAGATCGGCTTGCCCTGTTGCGAGGCCAAGCGACCCACCAGCAGAAAGAAGATGATCAGGCACATCACCACGTCAATCAACGGCGTCACATTGATGTGCCCGACCGAACCGTCGGAGGCCTGTGCACGGAATTTGGACCTGCGGCGTGACACTTACGCCTTCTTCCCTTCAGCCGAGTCCGTCGGGCACGCCTCGATGGTCTTGGCCGCGACGATCATCGCCCGGGTGCAGTGCCGATCGATCACGCCGCGATAAATCCCATAGGCCAACAGGCACGGGATCGCAAGACAGAGCCCCAGCAGCGTGTGGAACAAGGCTTTGCTGATGCCCAGCGAAAGGTCCGTCGGCCCCGCGTTACCGCCCGCCTCGCCCAAGGTCGTAAACGCCAGGATCATCCCCCAGACCGTTCCGGCCAGGCCGACCAGAGGCCCCAGGTTGCCAATCACGCTCAGCATCTCGATCCGCCGGAACCAGCGGCTGGTCTCTTCGCTCGCCGTCAATTCAGCCAACTCCCGCATCGCGTCCTTGCCCATGTCGCGACGGGTCATCGCAGCCCGGACGATGACCGCGGGCATCGAGTTGTCACTCGCGACAAACCCACGGAGTTCTTCCCACCGACCCGCGCCCGCCATCTCATCCATGACCTTGAGCGTCCGGGCCGGGACGATCGCGCCTTCGCGCACTTCCAACATCGTGCGGAAGACCCACGCCAGCCCGATGACAGACCCCAAGAGCAACAGGATCGTGAACAGGTCGAAACTCTGACGGAAAAGCCACCACAGGCCGGTGCCCCCGGCAGCCCCGCCACTCTCCGCCGCCAACGTGTACAACCAGGATTCGTGAAGCATCGCGCGATGGTACCGCGTCCGGTCACGGTTCGCCCGGCCCCTCCGGGCCTCCCTCGTCCAGATCCTCCGCAGCCAGATCCCGCGAGATCGTGAAATCGCCCGTGAACCAACGGTTCAGGTCCGCCATCTTGGCCCGCTCGTCCGCGAAGGGGTACGACGCCGTGGTGGGGGAGACAGGCTTGCCAGTCGTGCGGCAGATCGTCGGGAGCCGAGTGATCAGGTCCGAGACGCCCGGCCTGTCACGCCACGAGTCCGGCAGGCGGATGGTCATCGTGCGAGCGTCTCGGCCGGTGGCTTGGAGCTCAATTGAGGCAAAGGTCCCCGGTGCACCCAGCGCACCCGCCGCCCGATCCGGCCATTCCGCCAGAACAATCGATGCCGGGCCCGTCAGTCGATCCCATCCGACAGGTTCGAGGTCTTCAGCCGACGTGAGACGATAGAAATCGGCGTGGACCAACTCCCCGCCCGTGGGCAGCGGGTACTGGTTCACGATGACGTAGGTCGGGCTTGAGACAAGCCCGGGCGCGACGCCCATCGCCGCCGCCAAGTGCTGGACAAACGTCGTCTTGCCCGCGCCAAGGTCCCCCCGGAGCGCGATGCGGTCGCCGGGGCGCAGGACGTGCGACAGCCCTCCCGCCATCGCGGCGGTCAGGTCGAGGAAGTCGCATTCACGGACAATCTCAATCACGCCCAAGAGTAGAGTGCGGATCAGACGTGCTCCCATCCCAGGCGGCTCGCCTCCACGACCTCGCCCAGCGGCCCAAGCACCCAGCAACCCGTGCCGGGCACCGCCACCCCGATCCGTGTAATCGGCGTCCCCTCGATTTCCTCGGGCACCGCTGCACCAGGGTGCGTCACAAAGAGCAACTCATAGTCTTCCCCGTCACGCAACGCTGCTTTCCAATCCGCGGACGGCAGGCTTCGGCCGTCGAGATCAAGACGGACGCCGGATGCTTCAGCCAGCCGCCCGCCATCGATCCCAAGCCCGTCCGACACGTCCATCATCGCGTGCAGTTTCTCGCCCAGATGCGTCGCGAGCCACGCCGCCTCGCTGACACGAGGCTCAAACGTCAGATGCCTGCCGAGCCCGGTGCCCTTCTCAAACGACCCGCCGAGTACGCCAGTCACCCAGACCTGGTCGCCGGTCTTGGCCCCGCTTCGCAACACCGGACCACGCGAGGGGTGCGGCTCCCCGATCACCGTCACCGAGAGCGAAAGCGTCGAACCCGTGGCGATGTCCCCCCCGACCAGCGGGCAGCCGAAGTGCCTCGCCCAACGGTCGCACGCGTCAAACAACGCGTCGCCCTGCGCGTACCCGGGCGGAAGCACCGCCGCACACAGAGACGCCCGAGGCACGCCGGCCATCGCGGCCACGTCGGAAACGGGGCGAGCGATCGCCTTGCGTGCGATCAGGTCGATCGGCGTGCCCGGCAGAAAGTGCCTCCCCTCGATCACCTGATCCACTTTGAGCAGCGTGCGTGGCGACGTCTTGACCAGGGCGCAGTCATCCCCGGGCCCGACCATGACATCGGGAAATCGAGCAGCCAGATCGGCCGATCGCCGGAAGATGTGCGAAAGAAGACGTGCTTCACCCATGCCCGGAAGCCTTGATCCACGCCCATTGCCTCTCGACCCCGGTCGCAAAGGCCGTCGCCGGGCGATAGTCCAGCTCCGCCGATGAACGCGTCGGATCCGCCCACGTGCGTTCAACATCCCCCGGCATCATCGGCCCCGGCTCGACCTTCGGCTCCTTGCCCACCACGCGCCCGATCGTCGAGATCATCTCCTTGAGCGTCACCGGCGCACTCCCGCCCAGGTTCCAGATCCGGTACCCGTGCCGGTCGATCCGCTCGTACGCAGCGATCACGCCCGACACGATGTCGTCGATGTAGGTGTAGTCTCTGCTCGTGGTCCCGTCGCCGAACATCTTGATCTGCTCGCCATTGGCGATGCGGGTGAGAAAAGAGTGGATCGCCAGGTCCGGGCGCTGGCGAGGGCCAAAGACCGTGAAGAACCGCAGCATGGCCGTGGGCATCTTGGTCAGGTGCCAGTGCGTGTGCCCGAGCAACTCGCACGCCCGCTTGGTCGCCGCGTACGGGCTGATCGGCTCGCCCACGTCGTCCGTCTCCGCGAACGGCACCCGCGAGGCGTTGCCGTACACCGAACTGCTCGACGCCACCACCATCCGTTCGCATCCCTCACGACGGGCCGCCTCAAGAACGACCGCGGTGCCCTGCACATTCGCTCGTGCGTACCCCACCGGGTCCTCGATGCTCGGCCTCACCCCCGCCTTGGCGGCCAGGTGGATCACGCCCTTGGGCTTGAGATCGGCGAACAACGCGTACATCGACGCCGCGTCCGCGATATCCAACGGAATTGACCTGAATCGACCTGCGCCCATCCGCTCGACCTCAGCTAGGTTCCGCTGCTTGATCGCCGCGGCGTAGAACGGGTCAAAGTTGTCGACGCCGATCACGGCGTGCCCCTGCCCGAGAAGGCGTTGAGCCGTCCATGAACCGATGAACCCCGCCGCTCCGGTGACCACGATGGGCCGATCAGGCATCCGAACCTCCGTGCAAGAGCATAGTGAAGACCGGCAGAGGGCCACCCGCGCATCAGAACCCGCCCAAAATACGAACACGCGGTGCAAAAATCAAGCAGGGCGCTATCGGTAGACAGCGCCCCGCTGGAGGAGAGAGAGATCTGATGAATATACCAAGGTTATCGTCCCCTAGATCCCATTTTGACCAGAATCTTGTCAGATTAATTCTTGACATTCAACAAATAGGGAGAACTCCCGGGACTGCTCTGAATTGAAAAATCGAGCAAGGCCTCCTCATGAAGACCTTGCTCGTTCATTTCGTTTCGGATTTCTTCCGACTCAGCGCGGCGCGGGGACGTTGACGTCGGTGGACTTCGGAGCAGGCTTGCCCTCGCCGCCCTCGCGCTTGGGGCCGCCACGCTCTCTCTCCATGAACCTCTTGAGGGCTTCCTTGCGCTCCTCGGGCGACATGTTCTTGAGACGCTCGCGGAGCCGCTCGGGCACGCGCGGGTCGTTCATGATTTCTTCAGGGCTCTTGCCCTTGAGGTCGTCAAGATTCGGACCCTCGCCGCCTGGCTTGGCTTTCTTCTGCATTTCCTCGTTGACACGCTTGATTTCAGCCTGCAGGATCGTGCGCTGCGGCTCGGTCAGTGTCGACCACGCCTTGGCCTGCGCGTCCTCGGGCTTGGGACGCCCGGCGTAGATCTCCTGCAGGCGTGCGACCGCTTTTTTCGAGGCTTCGGGATCAGCCTTGGTCTCCGGCGGAGTCATCATCTCGTCTTCGCCACCCGGCTTCTTCGCGTCCTTGCCTTTGGGACCGCCGGGCCGTTGACCCGGGCGACCCTCGCCGCCTGCGGCCCGCTCGACCTTCGCCCGATCCTCGGGCGTGAGCTGCGACCGAAGGGTCGCGATCTCTTCCCGGTTCTTCTCCATGAACTCGCGGGTGGACTTCTGGAACTCGTCGAACGCGCCCTTGATGGACGATTCTTGCGCGTCGGTCAGTTTGTTGTCCCCGGCCTTCTCGCCGCGGAGGACGTCCAGAGCCTTCATCACCACCGGCAGGCGCACCGGCATGTCACCGGCTTTGCGGTCCTTGTTCCCGTCGCCGAACTCGCGCTTCTTGCCGGGGAGGCTGTTATCGCGGACCTTGGGCCCTTCGAGCGCGGGGGCGTCCTTGGGCTTGGCGTCCTGTGCATGGGCGGTGCCCGCAGCGAGGACCAGAGAGAGCAGACCGACGGAGAAGAGACCACCTTTGCAGACGCGATTCATCGTTCGTTCCTTTCGTTCACACCACACGAGACCCACACGTGAGCCCCACGAGCCTTGGTGACACAAACCGGTGGTCACCCCGACGCGAGGACTAACGTTGGATCGGCTCGGCGATTGCCGGGCTTGGGCCTGTTTCCCTCAGGGTGAGCGGCAAAGGCCGCGAATCCCTCCCCCACGACTTTGGACCCTCATGAGCCTGAACAAAGACCAGATCTCGGCAGTTCTCCGGACCATCGACAACCCCGCTGCCGACGGCGACCTCGTCGCGTCCGGGGCTCTCCAGTGGATCGCGTGGTGCGATACCTACGGCAGTATCAAGCTGAGCCTGCCCGCGGGCGTTGCGCCCAAGACCATGGACCAACTCGCCCGCGTCGTGCAGCAATCCATCGCGGCGATGGCGACCTCGTCGGGCTCAAAGCTCGACTCGCTGATCATCGAGTACGTCGACCACGCTGGCACGGTCGTCCACACAGCCCGATTCGGGCAGTTCGGCGGCGGGACCAAGCAATCCCCACCATCCCCCACATCCCCCGCGCCCGCTGCCGCTGATGCTGGCCACAGACCCATCGGCGGATTGGCGGCGGCTCCCGCCAAGCAGCCCACGCCCCAGGGCGTCGCCCCCTCCATCCCCGGCATCCGCAAAGCCATCGCGGTCGGCGCGGGCAAGGGAGGCGTCGGAAAGTCCACCGTCGCGCTCAACCTCGCGGTCGGGCTCGCTCGCAAGGGGCACGCGGTCGGCTTGCTCGACGGCGACATCTATGGCCCCAGCATGCCCACGATGCTCGACCTGGACGCGATGGACCAGGCGACCCTCGCCGGACGACTCGTGCCCTTCCGCGTCCACGGCATCAAAGCCATCACCATCGGCAAACTCGTCGACGCCGACCGTCCGTTGATCTGGCGAGGCCCGATGGCCCACGGGGCGTTCAAGCAACTGCTCGAACAGACCGACTGGGGCGAACTCGACTACCTCATCATCGACCTGCCGCCGGGTACGGGCGACATCGCGCTGACGATGGCTCAGCAGTTGTCGCTGACCGGCGCCGTGGTGGTGTGCACGCCTCAGAAGGTCGCGCAGGATGACGCGACGCGGGCGACGCGGATGTTCCAGCAGCTTGGCATCGAGGTGCTGGGCGTCGTCGAGAACATGTCCAGCTTCATCGGCGACGACGGGAAGGACTACGACCTCTTCGGCAAAGGCGGCGCGGAAACCATGGCCCAACGCCTCGGCGTGCCGTTCCTGGGCGCGATCCCGATCACGATGGCCCTGCGCGTCAATTGCGACGAGGGCGACCCGACAGCCAACTTCACCGGGACGGATGCTGCGGGCGTTCGTCTCGCAGCGGCCCTGACGGGCCTGACGGACCGGCTCGAGTCGCAGGTGGCCCTGGCGTCGCTGAAGGCGGCGGGGAACCGGCCGGTGTTGAATATCAGTTGAACGATCGAGCCCAACCCGGTCGGCGACGATGAACCTATGGACCCGATTCTTCAAGCGATGGCCAACGAATCAGGGTTGTGCCGCCAGATTGGATCGCGACGTGCGATTGGCCGAAATCGACATCCCATTCGGATGTTGATGGGAGCAGGGGCAGAGCCACGTCGGCGAGACGCTGTCGATCCGCCTTGGGAATGGAGAGAAGCTCAAACGCGTCGCTCAGGGTTTGGACGCGCCCGGAAACGAAAGCGCCCCTGCCAAGGCCGCAGGTCGGCCCGAACATGCCCGTGTTATTCTCGCTGAGCAAAGACCACTGTTCGGGCCTGTGCTGTGAAGCGGCCAGGGACAGGCCCGTGCCCTCCACGTGCGTTGTCGTCAGCCAAAGCCATGTGGTCGAAATTTTGCGAAGCCTTCCCGAGCCAAGGTCGATCTCGTGGCGTGATCGCGTGCCTGCAAGCAGCGAAATGACGACATAGAGCGCGACCAGTGCGCCGATGACTGCAGAAGTTCGTTGGAGACGAAGCGTCATGGCAGCGTCCTTGCGAGCACTCACTGGAAAGTTACGCGGTCGGCAGCGTTTGGATCCATCTGAGAGGTTGTCATCGAGCTCGGCGTCAAGTGGCGGCGACGTGCCTTCGTTTCACGCGGGACTTTGTCTTGCGACCCTCCAGGGCGGGGGGTATGGCGCCCGGACGACGCCAACGGAATTTCGGCTGCGTCAACCCGCTTCTCCCTTGCTTGCGCTGCGGGCTCTGAAGGAACTACTTCGGCTCCGGCTTGGGTGTGCCCGTCTTCGCTTTCCACTCCGCCGCCTGCGCCGCGTGGCCTTTGCCGGGCTCTGCTTTGTCCCAGGCCTCATACAGATCCGCGAGGTCGCGGGCCATTTGGCCTGCGATGGGGTGGGTTTCGCCCATCTTTTTCGTGATGATGGTGCGGGCTTCGATCAGGGCTGCCTCTGCCTCCGCGTAGCGGCCTAGTTTGGTCAGGCAGCTCCCGTACCAACCGAGCGTAAACCCGAGCCCTTCGTAGTCGGGCGGGAAGGCTTTCCGCGTGCCTGTGATCGATCGTTCGAGATACGTCACCGCTTCTTCGTACCTGCCGCGTTTGCGCAGGACCGCCCCGAGGTTGGCGAGCGAGATCTGTGTGTCGGGGTGCTCCATCCCAAGCACCCGCTCGCTGATGGCGAGGTCCTTGCGCCGAAGGGCTTCAGCCTTGTCGAGCAGCCCCATGTCGATGTACACCGAGCAGAGGTTGCTCATCGTCGCCAGCGTGGACTGGTGCTCTTCGCCCAGCACGCGAAGCTTGGCTTCGTAGGTCTCTTCGCCCAGCACGCGGGATCGCTCGATGCGCTTCTTGGACCGCTCAGCGTCGGCGTCCTTGGTCTGCGAGCCCGCCCAGTATTCCATCCACGCAAAGTTCCCGCGGATCTCCAGCGAGAAAGGGTGGTCGCGCTTGCCGAGCGTCTCCGAGGCCCGCACCGCCTCCTCGAACATCGTCTCTGCCTCGTCGAACGCGCCCTTGTCCGTCAGCACGGTCGCCAAGGCGTTCATCGTCGCGAGGGCTTCCCACGTGGTCTTGCCGCTTGCGGCTTTGTGGATCTCGAGCGATTCGCGCAGCAGCGGCTCAGCCTCGGCACCGCGCCCCTGCTCGACGTACAGCTCCGCCAGGCCGTCGAGGCATGAAAGCGTGATCGCGTGCCGCCGACCGAACAACCGCTCGTGCTTGGCCACCGCAGCTTTGAGGTGCGTCTCCGCGTCGGCGTACTTCCCTTGCTTGATGAGCAGCAGCCCAAGGTCGTTGGTCGCGCGGCAGGTGTCCTCGTGGTCGGCGCCCTGCTGGGCGGTGAGGATGCGCAGTTGCTCGCGCAGGTGCGTCTCGCTGTGGTCAAAGACGCCTAGGCCGTAGTACGTGCGGCCGATGGTGCCGTGGAGCCGAGCGGCGACGAGTGGGCGGCCCTCGAAACGTTCGCCCACCGACTTGGCCGCCCCGTCGAGGACCTTGCGGACGGTGACATCCTTGCCCTGGGCGGTGGGGTCGGTCGCGGCGAGCATCTCGTCGAGGAACCCGACGGTCGCTTCAGCCTCGGCGAGGCGCATCTGGGCCACGCCCTCGGCGAGGGTCGCGCGGTTGGCCTGATCCTCGGCCTTGCTTCGCTGCGTCCGGGCTTCCATGAGCCCCACGCTGGTGCCGACGATGCCCAGCACGAGGGCGGCGGCGACGACGCCTGTGGCGATGACGGCACCGCGGTGCCGCTTGACGAACTTCTTCACGCGGTACGCAGCCCCGGGCGGCGCGGCGACGACTGCTTCGCCCGTCAGGTAGCGGCGGATGTCCATCGCGAGCCCGTCAGCCGTCGAATACCGACGCTGGCGGTCCTTCTCCATCGCTTTCATGACGATCCAGTCGAGCTCGCCGCGGATGGTCGTGCCGAGTTGGCGCGGCTGCGTGTGCCGCTTGGCCGCGATGCCTGCGATGGTGTCGGTGCTTTGCGACAGGCGTGTGCTGGGGGCGGGCGGGTCGACCTCGCGGATGATGCGCTGGATCTCGCCGTAGGCCGCGGAACGCAGGTCGCTGCCCTTGAACGGCGTGGTCCCGGTGAGCAATTCGTACAGCAGCACGCCGAGGGAGTAGACGTCGGTGCGGGTGTCGATGTCCATCGAGCCTTCAGCCTGCTCGGGGCTCATGTATTCGGGCGTACCGATCAGTTCGCGGTTCTCGGTAAAGAGCGTGCGCTCGGTAAGGCGTGCGCTGGTGGCTTTGGCGATGCCAAAGTCGATCACCTTCGGGCTTGGCTTGCCGTCCTGCATGGCGACGAGCACATTCGAGGGCTTGATGTCGCGGTGGATGATCCCCTTGGTGTGGGCGTGCTGGACAGCGGTGCAGACCTGGGCGAAGAGGTCCAGGCGTTCGGCGATGCTGAGGCTGTTCTTGTCGCAGTACTCGACGATCGGGTCTCCCTTGACCAGTTCCATGACGAAGTACGGGCGGCCGGTCTCGGTCGCGCCAGCGTCAAAGACTCGCGCGATGTTGGGGTGGTCCATCACGGCCAACGCTTGCCGCTCTTGCTCGAAGCGGGCGACGACCTGGCGTGTGTCCATCCCGAGCTTGATAATCTTGAGGGCGACGACGCGCTGGACGGGCTGTTCCTGCTGAGCCATGTAGACCGAGCCGAACCCGCCCTCGCCGATGATCTGGACGATGCGATAGGGCCCGATGCGCGTGCCGGGGGGCTCGCGGAAATGGGCGGTCGAAGTCGGGCTGGGCTCAGCGGCGGTGGGCTTGTCGAGCGTCGGGTTGGACGAGAGCGAGGGGGCGGAGGGGACGGGGTCGGTCATGCTCACAGTCTACCGAGGGCGGCGGGTTTCCGGATGTTCTTTCAGAGCCCGCAGCGCAAGCAAGGGTGAACCCGCGAGGCGGATCCAAAGATCGAAAGGCTTTCTTCGTCACTCATCCACGCCAGCGCACGATGAGGATTGGCAGCTTGACGCCGCCTCTCCCTTGCTTGCGCTGCGGGCTCTGTTAGAGGCTGTAGACCTCGCCCAGTTTGCCTTCCAGGTGCCGCATGAGCGGGTCCGCTGAGAGTGGCTTGCCGGTGACCTTCTCGCACAGTTCTGCAGCCCTGTAGCGGCGGCCGTGGGCGTGGATGTTGGTGTTAAGCCACTTCTTGAGCGCGGCAAAGTCGCCCTTGCTCAGTCGTGCCGGCAGGTCCTTGATCTTTTTGTTGATCGTTTCCCAGAGCTGGGCGGCGTAGAGGTTGCCCAAGGTGTACGTCGGGAAGTAGCCGACGAGCCCGAAGCTCCAGTGGACGTCTTGCAGGCACCCGCGGCGGTCGTCGGGGACCTTCACGCCCAGGTATTCCTTGTACTTGGCGTTCCACACACCCGGGACGTCTTTGACCGCGAGGCTGCCCGAGAGCAGGGCCCGTTCGATCTCAAAGCGGATCATGACGTGCAGGTTGTACGTCCCTTCGTCAGCCTCGACGCGGATGAAGCTGGGCGTGCAGGTGTTGACCGCGCGGTACAGGTCCTCGACCTTGGCGGTCTTGAACGCTTTGGCGTGCGGGCCGTACTGCTTCTTGACGTGCGGCAGGGCCCACGTCCAGAACTCGCGGCCGCGACCGACCATGTTCTCCCACATGCGGCTCTGGCTTTCGTGGATGCCCAGACTGATGTCGCCGGCGAGGGGCGTTCCGCTCGCGGGGCCCATCTTGGGGAGCCCCTGCTCGTACAGGCCGTGGCCCATCTCGTGCATGGTGCCATAGAGGGCGTCGGTGAATTTCTCGCCGCGGTAACGGGTGGTGAGGCGCGTGTCGCCCGGAGCGATTCCCGAGCAGAAGGGGTGCGTTGTCGTGTCGAGGCGGCCCGACTTGAGGTCAAAGCCCATCGACGCCAGGACAAACTGCCCGAAAGCGTGCTGGGCGTCGGGCGGGACGGACTCGTTCAGGATCTTCGTGTTGACCTTCGTCTTGCTCTTGGCGACGCGGTGGATGAGGTCGGAGAGGCGTGCCCGCAGCGGCGTAAAGACTTGCTCGATCTCCGCTGCGGTGATGCCGGGCTCGTACTCGTTGAGCAGGGCGTCGTACGCCTCGCCACCCTTGGGCACGCCGTAGCACTTGGCTTTCTGCTTGCACAGGTCCATCACTTTGGTGAGCCACGGGGCGAACTTCTTGAAGTCGCTCTTCTCGCGGGCGTGTTTCCACTCCTCACTGGCTTTGCTGGTGGTGATGGCCCACTCCTCGACGAGGCTGGTGGGCAGTTTGGTGGCCAGGTCATAGTCGCGTCGCATCTCGCGGACGTTGGCCGCCTCGGGCGAGCCGGGCTCAAAGCCAGCCGCTTCGCAGGCGGCGATCAGGTCGCCGATTTTCTTGTGCGTCTTGCGCTCGTGGACGATCCCCGCGAGCAACCCCTGCTGCTCCGCCCGGGCGTTGACGCCCCCTTCGGGCATGTACGTCTCCTGGTCCCAGCCCAGGAGCGACGAGATCGACCCCAAGGTCGTGACTTCACGGACGAGTTTGCACAGTTCGGCGTAGGCGGGGGGGTTTGGCATGGGTGGAGGATAGAAGGCCTCATGCCCAGACGCCTCTTGCCGTCGTGCCTTGAGCCTTGATGCCTTCTTCTTGCCAACCCTGTTTGGAACCGACTAGGGCATCAAGGCACGAGGCACCCAGGCATCAAGCCGATTCGGGTATTCTGCCCCCATGCTCACCGCCACCATGTTTGTGCTCGCCGCCCTGGCCGTCCAGCCAGCTCCCCCCGAGATCGATCGGTACAACCTCGTCTGGACGACCCCGTCAGCCGACGCGTCGGGGTCGATGCCCATCGGCAACGGCACTCTCGGGGCGAATGTCTGGGTCGAGAAGAACGGCGACCTCGTGCTGCTGCTCTCCCGGACCGACGCGTGGAGCGAGACCGACCGCCTGCTCAAACTTGGACGGGTGCGGGTGCGCCTCGAGCCGAACCCGTTCACCGCGGCGGGGTTCCGGCAGGAACTCAAACTCGCCCAGGGGCGGATTGAATTTTCAGAGCCCGAAGCGCAAGCGAGGGTGGTGGTGTACGTAACGCCGACGATCGACCAGATCCGTGTGGAAGGTCGCACCGCGACGCCGGTGAAGGTGACTGCCACGCTGGAGAACTGGCGGACCGCCAAGAAGACCTTCGAGAACGACGACGACCTCAAATCAAGTTGGACGATGAACGCCGCCCCTGCGGAGGTCCGCCGCGACCTCGTGTGGGAGTCGCCCGATGTGGTCACGACGTTCACGGACAACCTGCGGACCGGCGTGCAGTGGTATCACCGCAACGAGCATTCGGTGGTGCCGTTTACGCTCAAGCACCAGGGGTTGGAGTCGATCAAGGGCCAGTTCAAGGACCCGCTGATCCATCGCACGTTCGGCGGGGTGATGGAGGGGCTGCCGCTGGTGAAGGACAAGCCCGGCACGCTCGCGAGCGACGGACCCGTGACCTGGTTCAGCGTCAAGGTCACGACGCACGCCGCCCAGACGGAGAGTGTCGAGCAGTGGTCGAAGAAAGCGCGAGACCTCGGCACACCGGTCCCGGGACCCGACGTGGCCATGGCCGAGACCGCCGCGTGGTGGTCGAAGTTCTGGGATCGGTCGTGGGTGTATGTTGAAGGCGACAAGTCGAACGTGGCGGGGAGCGGGAAGCTGGTGCCGAAGAACGACCATCCGCTGCGGATCGGGGCGGACAGCAACGGGCAGAATGTCTACCGAGGGAAAATCGGGACCTACGGCGGGTACAAAGGTGTGCTGAGTGAGGAATCGATCAGTCAACTCTCTACAGCAGAAAGAACCGGAACCCCGCCGAAGATCGAAACGCTGTTATTCGGTCGCGCTAGGCCCAAGCATGGTCATTCAATCCTTGATCCGCTCAATCTGAATCAAGCGATGCGCGTTGGTGCAGTGGACCGGGGCCCTTCCGGAGGTGGCAATCACTCGCTCAACGGTGGACATTTAGTGATTCGGCCTGAGCATGCAGAGTTCGTCGACTCCTTCACCCTCTCTGCCCACATCAAACCAGACGCCGACCTCGGCCCCGCCCGAATCTTCGACAAAATGACCGCGGGCGGCTCCGACGGTTTTATCTTCGACACCCACCCGGGCGATTCGCTCCGCCTTATCGTCGGCGATCTCACCGTCCACGCTCGCGGCGTACTGAAGAGGGGCGAATGGCAGCATGTCGCGGCCACCTACGACGCCGCCACCGGCATCGGCACCATCTACCTCGACGGCAAGCCCGTCGCGTCCAACAACCCCCTTGTTGAAGACGCTGCCCCGCCCTCCCGCGTCACCCAGGCCTACATCCTCCAGCGTTGGGTCCAAGCTTCCGGCGGCGGCCCCCGCGAAGGGTCGCAGACCCCCGGCGACTATCCAATCAAGTTCAACGGCTCCATCTTCACCGTCGAGCCGGCGGTCACCGAAGGTCAGCCCCACAACCCCGACTGGCGGAAGTGGGGGGGCTCCTTCTGGTGGCAGAACACACGCTTGCCGTATTACTCGATGCTCGCCTCGGGCGACACCGAGATGATGGAGCCTCTCTTCCGGTTCTATGAGAACGCACTCCCCGGGTCCAAAGCACGCACCACGCTTTACTACGGAGCCCAAGGCGTCTACTGGCCCGAGACCATCACCACCTTCGGCACCTACGCCAACGGCGACTATGGCTGGAAACGCGACGGGCTCGCCTCGGGCGACATCTCCCCGTGCCCCTGGTGGCAATGGTCTTGGAACTCGTCCCTCGAACTCTCGCAACTGATGCTCGACCGGGCGGCGTACTCGGGCGACGCAAAGTTCCTGAGCGAGCGCGCCATCCCGATGGTCCGCGAGACGCTCCTCTACTTTGACACCCGCTTCAAACGCGACGCCAACGGCAAGTTCCTCATCACGCCCACGCAAGCGGTCGAAACCTACTGGCATGGCGTCACGAACGACGCCCCGGTCGTCGGTGGTCTCCACACGATCTGCGACCAATTGCTCGCCCTGCCGACAACCGTTGGCACCGCGGAGGACCGTGCTCTCTGGCGTCGCGTGAAGGATGCAACTCCCGCGCTTCCGACTTGGGAGCAGAAGGGGGTCAAGATGGCCGCTCCCGCGGAGACCTTCAAGAACCAGCGAAGTAACTGCGAAACCGCGGAGTTGTACCCGCTCTGGCCTTTCAATGAGTACGCCCTCGGCAAACCCAACCTCGATCTTGCCATCGCGGCGTACCGCGCCCGCGTCGACAAGAGCTCCGTCGGCTGGACCCAGGACGGCCTCTTCGCCGCTCGCCTCGGGCTGACCGACGAAGCCAAGACCCAGCTCCTCGCCCGGGTCGGCAATTCACACAAGAATCACCGTTTCCCGGCCGTCTGGGGGCCGAATTTCGACTGGCTCCCCGACCAGTGTCACGGGTCCAACATCCTGACCCAGACCCAGCTCATGCTGATGCAGGCCGACCCGGTCACCGGCAAGATCCTGCTCCTCCCCGCGTGGCCCAAGGACTGGAATGTCTCGTTCAAGCTCCTCGCCCCTCGCGAAACCACCGTCGAGTGCGTCTACCGCAACGGCACGATCGAGAAACTGGTCGTGACCCCCGAATCGCGCAGGGCCGATGTGACGCTCCCCGCTGGCGTCACCGTGAAGTGACCGGAGCCTCACTTCCGATCCGCCTCGGTCGGACGTGCTTACCCACGTTACGATCTTCCCATGGACTTCCGCATCATCTCCATCGGCGCCCTCTCGCAGAATCCCTTCTGGGGCGAGAAGGTCCCCGTGCGCACCGGGCACGCCACTACCACGCTGATCACCGCGGGCAAGCGACGGATCCTCGTTGATCCGGGCCTCCCCGAGGCGGCGATCATGGCGGCTCTCTACGAACGCTCCGGACTTCGCGTCTCGGACATCACCGACGTCTTCCTGACGAGTTTTTCTCCCGACACACGCCGCGGAATCCTCGCGTTCCGCACCGCCGATTGGTGGATCGGCGAGGCAGAGCGCGAGGCGGTCGGCGTCCCGCTCGCCCGCCAACTCGGCATGCTTGTCGAGCAAGGCGTCGACCGCGACGTCCGGCAGGCACTTGAGACCAGCATCGGCGTTCTCCAACGGTGCAAGCCCGCGCCCGAGCGACTGGCCGACCGAGTCGTTCCGTTCCCGATGCCCGGCGTGACGCCCGGCCTCACGGGGCTGCTCCTCGAACACGCCCGGTACACCGGCCTCGTCTGTGGCGACGCCGTCCCCACCGTCGAGCACCTCGAAAAAGGGCAGGTCCCCGACTGGTCGGCGGACGTTCGTCTCGCCCAGGAGAGTTTCGCCGAGGCGGTCGAGATCGCCGACGTGCTTGTCTGCGGGCGTGATAACGCCATCAGCAACCCCACCAAGCGGGCGTTCTGACCGGTTCTCCTCGCGGCGTTCGGTTTTCGCTCGTTAGAGTCGGAACAGGCAGCTCAGTCGGCACGAATGGAGTCGATCACCCTTGGTTCTTGCTCGGTTTGCGAGTATGCTGAGATGGGGTGGGGAAGCCGCGCTGCGGCGGAGGGATCGTTGATGCGACAGGCCTCGAACATTCGGGTGTTGATGGTCCTTTGCGCCGGGTCCGCGGTGTCGGCCCACGCCCAGACCACCGACCTCGAACCACCCCCAAGCCACACCGCCGCGGTCGCGATCGACTCTGGCTGGCACGCGCCCTCGGGCCATTCCGAGGGGCGGACGGTCGTCTGGAGCGGGACCGTCTATGTCGAGGGCGCCCGCTGGCTTCGACTTTCGTTCGACCAACTGACGCTTGCCGGCGATCCGGCCCGTGATGATGCCGCAGCGATCCGTCTGACCTCGATGGAGGACGGCGCGGTGCAGGTGCTCGATGCCGAGGCCGCCCATCGCTGGAGTCACACGTCCGCGTACTTCAACGGCGAAGCGGTCTTCGTCGAACTCTTGGCCGACCCGTCGCTCGACGCGTCGTGGGGTTCGAGCCGTGTCGTCATCTCCAACGTGACCGCGGGCGACGCGCCCTTCGCGGTCCGCTCGATCTGCGGCCCCACCGACGACCGCGTGCTCTCGAACGATCCAAAGGTTGCCCGCTTCCTGCCTTCGGGGTGCACGTCCTGGCTCATCAACGACGCCAACAAGCAGTTCCTGACGGCCGGGCATTGCGGCGTCTCTTCCAGCGGCGTCTGCCAATTCAACGTTCCGTTGTCGAACGCCGATGGCTCACTCCGCCAGCCCCCGCCCGAGGACCAATACCCGGTCGAGCCCAGCAGCATCCAATTCAGAAACACAGGTCTTGGCGATGATTTCGCGTACTTCGGCTGCTGGCCCAACACGACCACCAATCAGTCCGCGTTCCAGAGGCAGGGTTCGACCTTTCTCCTTGCGCCGACCGTCGCCGCACCGGCGGGCGACACCCTCCGTATCACCGGGTACGGCACCACGTCTTCCCCCGTCCCCAATACCTGGAACCAAGCCCAGAAAACTCACACCGGGCTTTATTCACAGCGTTCGGGCTCGGTGCTTCGATATACGCCGGATACCACCGGCGGCAACTCAGGCTCGGCCGTCCTGAACGAGACTACCGGGTTCGCCATCGGTATCCACACCAACGGCGGATGCTCCGGCGGCGGGGGCACCAACTCAGGCTGCTCCCTCGACAACACATCCCTCCGCGCCGCCCTCGCCAACCCGCGCGGCATCTGCGGACCAGGCTTTGGCCAGATCGTTCCGCCCGTCTTCGCCAGCGGTGACTCGGCCCGCGTTTTCGGCACCGTCAGTTACACCGGCGGCACCTTCACACGCATCTCCACCATCGCCTTCGCGGTCGACGGGCTCGCGTACGACGCCACCCGCAACGTCTTCTGGGCATGCGGCACCGACCGCACCCTCGCCCGCATCAACCCGGACACGGGCGCGGTCACGGTCGTCGGCACGCTCGTCGGCTCTTCGCGGGCCGCCGCGGGGCTCGCCTTTGACCCCTACACCGACACCCTGTACGGCATCATACAAGTCGGCGGGCGGTTGGTCTCCATCAATACCACCAACGCCGCCGTCACCGCACTCGGCGCTCCCGGCGGCAACAACATCGGCGCGATCGATTTCGACACGCACACCCGGACGATCTTCGGCATCGACGACACCGCGAACGGCTCGCGCCTCGTGCGCATCAATCCCGCCACCGGCGTGCAGACCCCGATCGGGCTTTTGGGCGCCGGGATCTTCGACTGCAACGGGCTCGCGTACAACCCCGCTGACCGCGCTCTTTACACCGTCAATGCAGGTGATGAGCAGCTCTACCGCATCGATCCCGCCACCGGCGTTGCCACCGCCATCGGCGGCACCGCTGCCTTATGGAGCGGGAACTACGGGCTGGCCGCGATCGGAGCCCTGCCCCCGACCTGCCCCGCCGATTTCAACCGCGACGGGTTCCTCGATTTCTTTGACTACGACGCGTTCACCGCATGCTTCGAGGGCGGCCCCTGCAACGGCGGCACCGCCGACTTCAACGCCGACGGGTTCGTCGATTTCTTTGACTACAACGATTACGTCGCCGCGTTCGAGGTCGGTTGCTAGGCAACCGATCCTCTTGCCGATTTCTCGGACCTTGTCCTAGGTCCTAGATTTGGATTTCTCCGCGTCTTGGCGATGCAAATCTTGCTTTTGCACGACCATCGGGTATTTTCTCCCATACCCGTTCCACGCGGGCTGAGGAGAGTTTCTATGCGCACCGCATCCGTTCTCGTCGCCATCGCGATCGCCGCTTCAGCCCAGGCTGATGTCAACAACATGCGTGACTACTACGTCGGCGCAGGGTTCGCAGCCCAGACCGGCTCCGAGGACTGGGTCGTCCGCTATGGCGGGCATGACGGTGCGCTCATGGGATCCGCCGGGTCCTACTTCGCCGGGCCTTACCAGCACTCAACCCCGATCTTCGGCCCCATTTTGAACGTCGGCGATTACGCCGGCTGGTGGCACGGTGCCACCTTTGAAGGGCTCTTCATTCACTCCGGCCCGGGCATTTCCCTGCACGCCCAGCGCAACTTCTCCGAGGGCACGTCGCTCCGCGGGCTCACCGTTCAGACCGAGATGGTTCTCAATGGCAGCTCCAGCAACGGGATCGCGGTCGATGTCTTCACGATCATCGGCGGTGTCCGGGTCCACCGGGCTGGGTTCTCGTTCTTTTACTCCGACGCGCAGACCGACCACGCCGTGGATTTCGGCAGCGATGTCCTCTTTGCCGCCGGCGACCGGGTGGAGATCGTGTACAACGACAACGGGTCCTTCCTGTACGACCACGCCAACACCAACGTGATCCTCAACGTGGTTCCCGCCCCGGCGTCTTTCGCTCTTCTCGGCGGGCTTGCTCTCGTCTCCCGCCGCCGGAGAAACTGACCGGCTCCGTCGGCGCAGCCCGTTCCCGCCATTGCACCGGCGTGCGCACCTGGACTCCACCCGATTCGGTGGACGTTGGTATCTCGTGAACACAATCGGCGGATGACTCCAGTTTTCTTCGGACGATTTCCGCGACTCCCGCGCTCATGACAATGGCGTTGCCCGCTTTCCCGCAGATCGAGAAAGCAGACGCCATTTCAACCCGTGCCCCCAAAGGTGGCCGGACAGGGAGTTTTCCGATGAAAAGCCGTTCTCGCGCCGTGATCGTTCCCCTTGCAGCTCTGGTCGCCAGCGTCTTTGCCGCCCCGGCTTTCGCCGGTCCGGTCGGGACCGCTTTCACCTATCAGGGTGAGGTCACCAACGCCGGGGCCCCCATCAACGGGAACGTCGACCTGCGATTCCGCCTGTATTCTCTGGCTGCGGGCGGCGTCCAAATCGGGAACACCCTTCAGGCCACCACCGTCGCCGCCGACGGCCGGTTCACCGTCAATCTTGACTTCGGCGCGGTCCCCTTCTCACTCGGCGAAGAACGCTGGCTTGAGATCGACGTCCGCTCTCCCGCTGGCGGCGGCGTGTACACCACCCTCACCCAGCGTCAGGCTCTCAAGGCTGCCCCCTACGCGATGTACGCTCTGAGCGGTCTGCAAGGCCCCGCCGGTCCTCAGGGCCCGCAAGGCGTACAGGGGCCCGCAGGTCCCCAGGGCCCGCAGGGCAACACCGGCGCCACCGGGCCGCAGGGTCCCCAAGGCAACACAGGCGCAACCGGCCCCGCGGGCCCCACTGGTCCCCAAGGCCCCCAAGGCAACACCGGCCCGGCCGGCCCCCAAGGGCCACAAGGCACTTCCCCCTGGGGCCTCACCGGCAACAACACTTGGTACACCCAGGGCAACGTCGGTATCGGCACCAATACCCCTACGAGCAAGTTCTCCATCGCGGGCTCGGGCTCGGTGATGCGAGCCGACGTCGATGCCACCGGCGGCAACAGCACCATGTTCCGCGGGTTCCTCACCGGTGACGGCGGGGGCACGGGCTTCTCCATCGACTCGGCGAACCCCACGGGCTCGATCTTCGCGTCCAACGTCACCAACGGCGGCGGGCAGGTCAGCAACTTCGCGGGCACCAACGCTGGCAGTTTCGGTCGCGGGCTCTCGATCTCGATGACCAGCACGCAGGGCACCACCTACGGCGGGTTCATCAACAACGCCAGCGCGAACGGGTACGGCCTTTGGGTGAACAACTCCTCCCTCACCGGCACCACCTACGGCATCCGCAGCGAGAACAACAGCCCCGACGGCTACGCCATCTACGCGGTCCACGATAACTCCGCCGGCGACGGCCCCGCCATCTTCGCACGCACAGACTCCCTCTCGGGCGGGGCCTACGCGATCCACGGCGTGGTCGCCAACGGAACCGCCGGCGGCGGCGGGGCAGCCGGCGTCCGCGGCGAGAACATGGCCACAACCAACGGCTACGGCGTCTACGGCACGCACGCCGGCGCGGGCTGGGGCGTCTACGGCCAGGCCCCCACCGGCCGCGGCGTCTTCGGCCTGTCCACCTCCGGCATCGGCGTCCGCGGGCAGTCCACTTCCAGCACCGCCGTCAACGGGTTCTCCAACACCGGCTACGGCGTCTTCGGGCAGTCCGACGATAACTACGGCGTCTACGGGCTCTCCGCCACCGACATCGGCGTCCGCGGGCTTTCCATCAACTCCCACGGCGTCTACGGCTCGTGCACCGGCACCGGCCGCGGCGTGTACGGCTACTCCGCCTCCGGCTACGGCGGCTACTTCGATGCGGGCAGCAACGGCACCTCCCTCTACGCCACAGGTACCGCGTCCGTCGGCGTCCTCCAGATCCGCGGCGGCGCCGACCTGGCTGAGAAGTTCGAGGTCGCGTGCGAAGGCGTCAAGCCCGGGATGGTCGTCATGATCGACCCGGACAAGACGGGCGGCATGAAGATCGCCTCGGGCGCGTACAACCGTTGCGTCGCCGGCGTCATCTCCGGTGCCAACGAACTCGCCGCCGGCATGATCCTGGGCGAATTCGAGGGCAACACCGCCAAAGCCCAGCCCGTCGCCCTCACCGGGCGCGTCTGGACCTACGTCGACGCGAGCGAGATGGCGGTCGAGCCGGGTGCCCTGCTCACCACGTCCGACACGCCCGGGTACGCGATGCCCGTCTCCGACCAGGCCCGCGCCTCGGGCGCGACCATCGGAAAGGCCATGTCCAAACTCGCCAAGGGCGAGAAGGGCCTCGTCCTCGTTCTCGTCAACCTCCAGTAATCAGCACGCCGAGAAAGGAGATTGACCCATGAAGTTCTTCCGCTCCATCGCGGCGTTGGTCGCGCTCGCAGGGCTCGTGCCCACGATCGCACTCGCCGACGACGTGCCCGATATCGCCACGCTGTCCCGCATGTTCTCGCCCGCTGAGATGCCCCAGGGCGCCACGCCCCACAACGAGAGCATCGTCTTCCAGCCCGCCGCGATTGACACCGCGTTCCTTGCCACGCTCAACGCGGGCGAGTGGTTCGCCGTCAACGCCTCTCCTACACGCACCTTCGCCGCCAAGGTCGAGACCATCCGTCATCGCGGCGAGGGCCGATTCACGATCGAGGGCCGCCTTGACGGGCAAGAAGAGTCGATGTTCGTGATCGCCGTCGAGCACGACGCGGTCTCGGGCATGTTCGAGTCTCCCGCAACCCGCGAGCACTACAAAACCAAGTACACCGGCGACGCGGGCATCCACCTCGTCTGCCAGATCAATCCCTCTAAGTACAAGCCTTGCGGCGGGGCCGAGCCCGCGCCGCCCGTCGCGCCGGGCGCGCCCTGGCTCGACCCCGTCCCCGACGCCCACGACGGCGAGGTGTTCCCCGAGCCTCCTCCCGGCGACGACAACCCCTTCGACGACCGCGGCACGTGCAGTGCGCCCATCACCGTCTTCGACGGGATGATCGCCTACTCCGACAACACGCGCGTCGCGCTCGGCGGGGCCAACGCGGTGGCTGCCGAGATCGAATTGACCACCTCCGTCACCAACCAGGTCTACAGCCGCAGCGGGATCGCCGCGCGGTACCGCATCGTCTGGACCGGCGAGGTCAACTATTCCGAAACCGGCAATTCCTCGACCGATCTCTCGCAGCTCGGCGACGGGGGCGATGGCGTCCTCGACGGCCTCCACACCACCCGCGACAGCGTCAACGCCGACTTCTGCACCCTGTGGGTCAACGCCCTCGACGCCTGCGGCCGTGCGTATTGCACTGTCGACCGTGACAGCGGGTACTCCGTCGTCGCTTGGTCCTGTGCCGCCGGTAACTTCAGCCACCCGCACGAGATCGGGCACAACCAAGGGTGCGACCACAACACCGAGGACGGCGGCAGTGGCTGCGGCGAGTATTCCTATTCAAACGGGCACCGCTTCTTCGCCAATAGCACCGGCTACCGCACCGTCATGTCCTACAACAACGCCGCTGAGGACTACACCCGCATCGGCTACTTCTCCAACCCAAACCTCACCTACCTGGGCCAACCTCTCGGCACCTCCACACGCGACAACACCCGCACCATCAACAACACCCGAGGTACCTGCGCTGGCTACGAACTCACCCGCATGGACATCTGGGTTGACGTCGGATTCGTCGGCTCCCAGAACGGCACCTTCAACAACCCCTATGCCGCCGTCTCCACTGGCGTCACCCAGATCGACGTCCCCAGCGCGGGCCGCAGCGAGGACCCAAACCTCTACATCAAGGCGGGCACCTCGACCTACACCGGCACGATCTCCAAAGTCATGTGGATCAAAGCCTGCGGAGGCACCGTCAACATCGGCGGCAACCCCTAATTCTGCCACCTCCACGCGTCGCGAAGTCTGAAGGATGAACATGTTGAAAGCCCCGACACACATCTTCAATCTCGTCGCTGCCGCCCTTGCGTCCTTCACCACCGCCTCCGTGATGGCCCAGGGCGTTCCCGACGCCGCCACCCTCTCGCGCATGTTCTCCCCCGCCGAACTCCCCGCCGCCGCGACGCCCCACCGTCAGACGGTCGTCTTCCAGCCCGCCGCGATCGATACCGCTTTCCTCGCCACGCTCAACCCGGGCGAGTGGTTCGCAGTCAACGCCGCGCCCACCCGCACGTTTGCCGCCCGTGTGGATTCCATCCAGCGTCGAGGCGAGGGGCTCTTCACGATCACAGGCACACTCGACGGGCTCGAGGAGACCACCTTCGTCATCGCTGTCGTCCACGAGGCCGTCGCGGGCTCCTTCCAATCGCCCACCACCCGCGAGCACTACAAACTCAAGTACACCGGCGAGGCCGGCATCCACCTCGTCTGCCAGATCGACCCGTCCAAATACGGACGCTGTGGCGGAGCACTGCCCCCTCCACCCAAACCGGCCGACGCTCCATGGCTCGACCCCGTGCCGGACGATGTCGTGCTCCCCGCCGACCCGATGGGTGGCGGTGGGGGTGGCAACGATCCTTTCGGGGACCGAGGCACCTGCACCGCGCCCCAGACCGTCTTCGACGGCATCGTCGCTTACACCGACAACGTCCGTGTCGCGATGGGCGGCACCAACGCCGTCCTCGCCGAAATCGAACTCACGCAGACCGTCACCAACCAGGTCTACACCCGCAGTGGCGTCGCCGCCCGATACCGCGTCGTCTGGACCGGTGAGGTCAACTACGCCGAAACACGAGACGGGGACATTGACCTCCCGCGCCTCGCTGACGGCGGCGACGGCTTTCTCGACAGCGTCTACGCCACCAAGGACGCCGAGAACGCAGACTTCTGCACTCTCTGGCTCGACAGCATCGGTCCCAATCTTTGCGGCCTGGCCTACTGCAACCCCAACGACGCCACCGACGCTTTCAACCTTGTCGTCTGGGATTGCGCCGCTGATAACTTCAGCCACCCCCACGAGATCGGGCACAACCAAGGGTGCGACCACAACGACGGCGACGGAGGCTTGGGCTGCGGAGAATACTCCTACTCCCTTGGGCACCGCTTCTTCGCTTCCAACCAAGGCTACCGCACCGTCATGGCCTACGACACCGACCCGTCCGGGACCTACACCCGCATCGGTTACTTCTCGACGCCCAACCGCACGTACCTGGGCGTTCCCGTCGGAACCGCCGACCACGACAACACCCGATCCATCAACAACACCCGCGCTCGATGTGAGGCCTTCGAGCCCAACCGTATCGACGTCTGGGTCCAATTCGGGTTCATCGGCCCCCAGAACGGCTCCTTCAACAACCCTTATGCCTCACTGGCTTCTGGCGTCTCTGTCAGCAGGGCCGCCAGTTCATCGCTCGCAGAAGACCCCAGCCTCTTCGTCAAGTCCGGAACCACCACCTACACCGGCACGATCTCGAAGTCGATGTGGATCCGTGCCTGCGGCGGAGCCGTAAATATCGGGGGCAACCCCTAACGGTTGCCCAATCAAGTTTCTCTTTACATCAGACCCCTGTTCCCGTAAACTCCCATCCGGAGACCACGTCCATGAACACCCGCACCACATTCGTTCTACTCGGCTCGCTCGCCCTTGCCGCAGCCGCTCACGCGCAGCCCTTCGATGTCAGTTGGTACACCATCGACGGCGGCGGCGGCACGTCCACCGGCGGCACCTTTTCGGTGTCCGGCACGATCGGTCAGCCCGACGCCGGAACGCTGACCGGCGGCACGTTCGAGGTCAAGGGTGGCTACTGGACCGGCGCCGGATCGGGCCAGCCCGCTTGCCCGGCCGACTTCAACGCCGACGGATTTCTCGATTTCTTCGACTATCTCGATTACGTCACCTGCTTTGAGGACTCGATCTGCCCGCCCGGCAAGACCGCCGACTTCAACGGGGATGCCTTTGTCGACTTCTTCGATTATCTGGACTTTGTGACCGCGTTCGAGGATGGCTGCTGAGTCGAGGGCCTAACCCTTCCAGACACCAACTACCGGATAGATTTCAACACCGAGACACCCCACGCAAGTGGGGTGTTTCTGTTCTGCAGCCTGAAAAGACGCTGAAGCGACAAGAAATCTTTCCCAGCAGGCAACCCTCCCGGTGCGAGGTGTCGAATGATCCTCTGCGTTTGGAGGAGAATGCCATCATGAGTTCATTTTCGTTGTTGCGATCCTTGGCTGGTTCGGTCTTGGCACTGGGCGTTGCTTCGGCAGCGTCGGGCCAGGTCACCTTTGTCCAGAAGGCGTCCGGGCTCTCTCGCCCCATTTATGTCACCGCTCCGGCGGGGGACTTTGCCCGTATCTTCGTGATCGAGCAGTTCGCCACCGGACCCGTCGGTCGCATCAAGATCTTCCGACCCGCTACCAGTACCCTTTCGGACTTTCTTGTGCTGTCGGGCATCTCCAACGGCGACGAGCAGGGGCTTCTCGGGCTGGCCTTTCACCCAAACTACGCCTCCAACCGCAAGTTCTATATCTATTTCACCAACACGTCCGGTGCGACGGTCGTTCGTGAGTACCTCACGCAGGCGGGCAATCCTGACCTCGCCGACACCGCTACCGCACGCACCATCCTGACCTTCACCCAGCCACAGAGCAACCACAACGGCGGATGGATCGCGTTCGGCCCCGATGGCATGCTCTACATCGCCAGCGGCGACGGCGGCAACGCCAACGACGAGGGCCCGGGGCACACCGCGGTCACCGGCAACGCTCAGGACATCACCAGCAACCTTCTCGGCAAAATGCTCCGTATTGACGTCAACGGCGACGACTTCCCGGGCGACGCCAACCGAAACTACCGCATCCCGCCGACCAACCCCTTCGTCGGCGTCACCGGCGACGATGAGATATGGTCCTACGGCCTGCGAAATCCGTGGCGCAACAGTTTCGATCGGCTCACCGGCGAAATGTGGATCGCGGACGTCGGGCAGAACGAGTGGGAGGAGATCAACCGCGAACCCGCCAACACACCGGGCCGCAATTACGGCTGGCGCTGTATGGAAGGGTTCAACTGCACCGGCCTGACCGGCTGCACTTGCAACGCTGCAGCTCTGACGCTTCCGATTCAGAATTATCAGCACGTCAGCGGCCGATGCTCCATCACCGGGGGCTACGTCTATCGCGGGTGCCTCAACCCCGCCTTCTACGGGTTCTACTTCTTCTCCGATTACTGCACCGGCGAGATCTGGGCCCGCAACCCCGCCAACGGCCAAACCACCCGCATCGTCGCCCTAGGGTTCGGCATCACTTCGTTCGGCGAAGACGCCTTTGGCGAATTGTGGGTGACGCGTCAGACCGGCGGCCGCATCTTCCGCATGGAGCCTTCCGCTGGCGCCCCCGCCTTCGTCGATTGCAACGCCAACGGCCGCCCCGACTGCTGGGATCTCGCCGACGGCACCTCGACGGATCGCAACGGCAACGGCATCCCCGACTCGTGCGACCCGCCCTGCCTCCCGGATTTCAACAACGACGGATTCCTCGATTTCTTCGACTACGACGCGTATGTCGAGTGCTTCGAGCTCAGCGTCTGCCCCCCCGGCAAGACCGCTGACTTCAACGGCGACCAGTTCGTCGATTTCTTCGACTACGATGCGTTCGTCCTCGCGTTTGAGACCGGCTGCTGATCGATATCGTGCGCACCAATAAGGAAGCCCAGCGGTTGGAACCGCTGGGCTTCTTGCTTTCATTCAGAACTGTTCAGTACTTGACCGACCCGTCGCCCAGGGTTACACGCCCGCCCTGCTCGAAGGGGTCGTCAACGCAAATCTCAGCCACTCGCCCGGTGATCTGCACCCGCTGCCCGGCGTACATCGTCGGCACCGAGGTCTTGGGGTACATCACGACCAACGCACGCTGCCCGCGCGGGCCGGGCGTGAGCGAACGGAACCACAGCTGGCGCTCGCCATCGACGACCTTGTCGGCCTCAAACCCGACATCCCACCCGCCCGCGGGCACGCGCCCGAGGTAGTTGGCCGACGCCGCAGCACGATCAGAGGGACTGACCGACATCAACGCGCCGACGACCGCGTCGGGCGTGTCGTTCCATCCCAGCACGCCCGCGAGCTCATCGCTCCGGTACACGGTGGGCTGGTACGAGGGCAGGTTCACATCGACCACGCGCTCGGTCGGAGCCGCCGCGTACACGATCGTCGTCGTGGGGGCGGCCACCACGTCACAGAAGTCCACGATCTCGCACCGAGGTGACGGGTCGTAGTACGTCGTCGTGGTCACGCTGCTCGCGCCGTACCAGCTCGTGCTCGAATAGACCACCGACGAGCGGTAGACGGGGGTGTAGTAGTACACCGGAGACGAGTAGTACACGACCGGCGCGCTCCAGCCGATCGAGAACGACCACCCGCTCCAGCACGAGCTCCCCCAGCCGACGCCCCACCCGTACCACCCGCCCCAGCGGTGGCGGGGCGACCAGCAGTCATCCCAACGTCCGTCGCTGTACCCGTTGCGGTACCCGCGGCGATACCCGTCGCGGTGCCCGTCGTTATACCCGTCCCAGTAGTCATTGCTGTCGTACGTCGAGCCGCACCATCCGGAGGACCCGCCGTTGTGCTGCGAATTGTTCCGTGCGCCCGAGTCGAACGGCACCGCGGTCGTGACTCCGCTAAAGCGCGTCGCACGATCGCTCACAAGCTTGGTCACCGCCGGCGAAGCGGGTGAATCGCCGCGACCACCCTGGCTTTGCACGCTTCGAACACCGCCCGTCCTTCCCCCGCCGGTCGTGTCCGAAGATGACGAGTCATCGGCGCTCTGTGTTGTGCGGGGCGCCGGGCCTGTCTTGCGGAAGCCGCTCGAGGACGAAGGACTCGCCGCCGAAGCCGGAACACGCGTCGCGGGCCCCGCGGGCGCATCGTTCTTTCGCACGTCAGGAGCTTTCTGAGCGGGACTTGCGGGAACAGGACGGACCGTGGTCGAGGGCTTGACCGTCACAGGGTTTGTCGTTCGCACCGGCGTCGAATCACGCGGCGCAATCTTGGAGGGGGTGCCGCCGGAGGGGGCGGGCTGGGGCTTGACGGTCACAGGTGTGTTCGCGGGGGAGACCGACGAAGGCCCCACCTTGCGAGGAGTCGCCGAAGGAGCCGACGGCCTCGCCTTCGAGGGTTCGGCCACTCGAGGGCTCGACCGCGTCGCGGGCTCACGCGAAGGCTGCGACGCGGGTTGCGTGCGGGGCGAAGAAGGCGCCGGCGCCGCAGGAGCCACACGGGGTGCCGAGGGTTGAGCGGCGGGTTGCGACCTCGGGGCGGACGGAGCCGAGGGTGTCGCACGGGGTGCCGAGGGTTGCGCCGCGGGCTGCATGGCAC
This sequence comes from Phycisphaera mikurensis NBRC 102666, assembly GCA_943369765.1. Lineage (GTDB taxonomy): Bacteria > Planctomycetota > Phycisphaerae > Phycisphaerales > UBA1924 > UBA2396. The sequence goes on from CALROI020000001.1 coordinate 303,156, forward strand.
GCGCCGGCGCCGACGACTGGGGCTGCGCCTGAACCGGACGAGAAGCCGGTGCGCTCATGGCCGGACGAGCTTTCTGATCGCCCTTGGCGGCTGGTTGGGCCATAGCCGCCGCCGCGCACGCCAGACCGGCGCACACCGCCAGGGTCTGACCCCGCTGCCAAAGGGACGTGGAGCCACTTCGAACCCGGAGGAACGCGGACGACTCTTGGTTTGTGAACATGGGCCAATCTCTGTGAGAGGCGAAAGCCGCACAACGCGGCCCGACACCAAGATGATACGCGACAACCCCCCCTTGGTGCCAGCAAAATCGCTGAAACTTAGCAAATACAAACAAAGAGTTACCCCCAGAATCACAGAACAAATCAGCAACCCTCTCAATTTGCGGACGTATACCATCCTGAACTGTGGCCTAGGCTACGGTTGCAGGGGAGGGTCTCGTGGGAAAAGGACTCCAGCGTGAAATCGGCAAGTGCGATCCGTTCGAATCGATCGAACAGGAGACGTACCTTAACCTAGTGCGAACACAAACGATGCTTGCGGGCGAGTTCTCGCAACTCTTCCGAGAGCACGGGCTGAACGACTCGCTGTACAACGCTCTTCGCATCCTTCGAGGAGCGGGCGATTCGGGGCGGACCTGCGGCCAGATCGGCTCGATGTTGGTCGCTCGCGTCCCGGATGTCACGCGGATCGTGAACAGGCTTGTTCGCGAGGGGCTGGCTACACGGCTCCGCTCCGCTGACGACAAGCGGATTGTGAGGGTCGTGATCACCACCAAGGGGCTGGAGTGTCTCGCACCTCTCGACGGGAAGGTCCTCTCGTTGCACCGAGAGCAGTTCGGGCACGTCGCCGAGGCCGATCTGAAAGCCTTGTGCAGGATTCTCGAGGTTGCGCGGTACCGCCGGGCTTTCTAGGCCTGTTGCACTAGGCCTGTTGCGATAGGCCTGTTGCGCCCGCCCGGTCGCGCTCGTGATGGTTCCTCACATACGTTCCAGCACGCTCGCCCGCTCCCGCCAGAGCTTTTCCACCAGAGCCGAGACCGGGTTCGCCTCGGGCAACTCCTCGGCGCACGCCAAGAGCAGGTCGATCAGCCCGTCGTAGTCGCTCAGGCTGACGTGCTCGCAGCCGATCTTGGGCTGCTCCGTGTTGGTCTTGGCCTGCACCGCCGTCAGATCCGCCATGTTGTGGTAGTTTCCGAGCGCGAGGCAGACGCACGTTGCTTCGTAACCAGCGTCGCAGAACACCGAAGCCTCGCAGGCTCCGCCGGCCATCAGTTTGCGTTGCCACTTCCAAGGCGTGCCGCTCGCCACCCCATCCACAAGCTTGACCGACGCTGCCGCGAGGTCTTCAGCTCGTTTCGCGATCGCGCCGGTCAGGCTCGGCGAGAACACGCTCAGACGGTCCCCGACGCGCACCACGGGCCCCGCGCCGATCGGGCTGTCGGGGAACGCCCGGCTGTTCTCGAGCGCAATGACGCGGGCGTCCCTCGGCACCGTCTTCTCCCGCACCGCCGCGATCGCTCCGAGAAATCCGATCTCTTCAGCACGGGTGAACAGCACGCGCACGGGCTGCATTGGTATCCGGCCTACACGCTTCATCCACTCGTCAAAGGCCGCCAGAGCTGCGGGCACCGCCGACAGATCATCGCAGGCGTCAGTGTGGATGCACCCGTCGATCTCCATCGCCGGCGGCAGGGCCCACCGGCCGATATCGCCCGGCACGATCCCCCCCCCATCCCGATCCGCCGGCTCGCCGAGTTTGATCCGCCAGAGCATGCCGAAGGCGTTCTCGCCGCATTTCTCGACCACGCGCCCCAGATGGGCCCGGTCTTCGTGGTCGAGCACCTCGACGGTCGCACGCTCGAAGTAAACGTCCATGACCCCGCCCCGAAAGGACATCTCGAGTTCGCAAGGGCCCACCACTCGTTCGACGACGAAGGCCGGGTGGTCCAGGTGTGCCGTGAAGTACACGGGCCTCCCGCCCGGCTCGTGCCGCCGCGACAGCGTGATGTTTCCGAACGCGTCGCGCGCCAGAACGACATCGGGGCGCGCGGCGGCCCATCGCTCGATCCACCGTTCCACACGATGCTCGCGCCCCGCGGCGGTCGGGATCTGCGTGACCTCGAAAAGCCACGCACGGTGCTGGGCACGAGATTCTGGTGAGATCGACATCGGTCAGGCCTCCGAACTACCCCTGCACACCCTGGTCCATGTCGATCCGAAGTCGCTCGAGCGCCGGGTGCTTGCCGTCCTTCTTCTCACGCAGTCGCTCGATCACAAGAGCCGGGACCATCGCCCGAAGGGCCGACAGATCCGTCCCCATGGCGGTGACCTGCTTGATGAGGCTCGAACTCGTGTACGCGAAACTCTGCCCCGCGACCACGAACGCGGTCTCAAGCCCGGCCACCTCGCGGTTGGTCACGGCCTGCTGGATCTCGTACTGAAGGTCCGACAGGTTGCGAACGCCCCGCAGAAGCCCGGCGGCCCCGACCGTCTTGGCGAAATCGACCGTCAATCCGGCGAAGCTCCGAACGGTGACCTTGGCACCTTCGGGTTCCCTGACCTGCAGCTCCTCGATCAGCGTCTTGGCCATCGCCACGCGTTCTTCCGCGGTGAAAAGCTGGTCTTTGGCGGGGTTGCGTCCCACCGCCACGATCAACTCGTCAAACAGCCTCCGCCCGCGCTGGATCACGTCAAGGTGACCGAACGTGATCGGGTCAAACGAGCCGGGGTACAACGCCAGGTGCTTGCGGATCGGCATCGCGGCAAGTGTATCACACGATGACTTTTCCCGGATATGGCGCGCACCCGGCGATTCCGCACCCCTTTCTCACAGCACCATTCCTATTCTCCAAAGCCCCCGTGTGGGGCCTATCCGTATTTTCAAGGATCAATCTCATGCATATGCCGACCTTTGTACAGCCGTGCCGGGCGATGGCGCTCCTTCCGCTGGTCGTCCTCGCGTCTCGCGCTGCCGCGCAATGCCCGCTTGAGCCTGTCGTTCTCCGAACCGGGACCGCTTCCTTCACCCAAGACTGCGGGGGGTACTCCCCGGCTTTCGCGGTTGACGCGAGCCCGACCACCGCGTGGGCTCTGGGTCGTTGCAGCGGCGGCGGTGACACCTCTCGCTCCGAATCGCTTGTCTTTGAGACGGCGGAGGATTTCGGCGGACCTGGTTTGACCCGCCTAGTCATCGAGGTTTACTCCGGCGGCGCGTTCTCCGGCGGCGGCGGGGGCAATCTCAGCGTCGGCAGGCTCCTGGTGTCGTACACGCAGGCCGACCGATCCAACTTCGCCAACGGTCTCGCCTCGGGCGGCCAGCTTGGCACCGAGTGGACCGCGCTCGTCCCCAACATTGTGCTCGCATCGCGGGCCGACGCTGCAGGAAACGCGCAAGCCCCGAACCCGCAGCTCGACCCGACCGCGACCGTCGGGCCCGACGGGACCATCCTGATCGGCGGGCCGAGCCCCGAGTTCGCGTTGTACACCATCCTCGCCACCGTCCCTTCGGGGCTCGTCCGAGGGATCCGCTTTGATTTCGTGGATTCCAACGGAGCTTCTCTCGCGGCGGACCAGGGCTTGCCCACCGGAGGACCCGGGCGTCACGGCGGCGGGAACATGCTGGTCCGGACCATCGAGGTCCGTCAATCTCGCCCGCTCAGCATCCTCATTCAACCCGAGGGAGGTCGCGTCTGCACGATCAGCCCGCGTGCGCTCTCCGTGACGGTCGACGGCCGCGGGCCTTTCAGGTACCAGTGGTCCCGCGACGGCGTGGCGGTTTCCGGGGCCACGGTCCCGTTCTACGTCACAAGCGTGCCGGGAACCTACACCTGCCGGATCCAGTCCTCGTGTGATTCCACCGTCAGCGAGCCAGCCCAGCTCACCACATGCCTCGCCGACATGAACTGCGATGAGTTCATCGACTTCTTCGATTACGACACGTTCGTGACGCTCTACCAAGCAGGCGATTTCCGCGCCGATGTGAACGGCGACTCGTTCATCGATTTCTTCGACTACCTCGACTACACCTCCGCCTACGAGGCCGGGTGCCCGTAAAGCCATCTCCCGGACCAACGAAAGGGACCCCGGAGCAACGCTCCGGGGTCCATCTCCTTGGTTTGTTTCACGCTGCAAGTGTTATCGCTTGCGACGACCCGCAACCAGCACGCCCAGCCCCATCACCGCCAGTGCGCCCGGGGTCGGCACGGTCGCACCCGAGCCCACCGCCACAAGGTCCGGCCCGTTGAACCGGCTGGTCGTTTCAATCCGCACGCCGACAAGCCCGTCCCACGAATCGTCGAACGAGATGCCCACGCCATGGACTTGCTGCGTGTCGCCGATCTCGAGCGTGTTGAGCGTCCAGCCCACCCGCGAGGTCTGGTTGCGATTCACAAAGATCCCCGACGTGAGCGACCCGTCGGCGTAGATCCCGTAGACACGGAAATCGCTGTTCCCGCCACGCTCGAGCACCGAGATCTCCATGGTCGAATCGTCCGCGTCGCTGTTGAGGAACTGCCCCGCCCCGTAGAAGAGGTCGAGCGTGTACGACCCGGCGTCCTCGCCGTCGATGATCCACGACATGTTCTTGTACCCGTTGAACGACCCGAACACGTCGCGGAGAGTCCCCTTGCCCGAGCCCTCGTCCGGCATAAACGAGGCGTTGTCCGCACGGTCCGGGTTGGCCGAGATGGCGTTCCCGCCGGTGTTCATGTCGCGCGTGATCAGGTCGTTCCACCCGTAGGTGCCGACGTTGTTGGTGATTCGGCCGTTCTTCCACTGGGTGAAACTCGATCCGCTCATCAGGGCCGACGACCCGGCGAATCCGAGGCTCGTGACCTCACGGTCGCCACCGTGCATGGTGAACCCGGTTTTGGAACTGTCCGCTGCGACAGTCACGATCCCCGCCGACGCTCCGGACACGATGGAACCCGCCGCAATCAAAGTACAGACAATCTTGGTCATGGTGCTCCTCTCCCGTTGTCGAACCGATCCGAAAACGCTCCGCCCAACTCGGGCGGCATCACGTTCACCATGCACCAAGTCCGCCCCCGTCGCCACCCGCCCGCGTTCCCCAAGGCGTTTGGGACCTTCGCCCGTCCGCACAGACCCACCCCCGCCGCCAACCAACCCGAACATCTCCCGACGGGAGCGACCGGGAACTCCACCCCGACGCCTACACTCCGCCCGCCATGCCCACCATCACGATCAACGGCAAAAAGTGTGACTTCACCCCGGGCCAGACGATCCTCCAGGTCGCCAACGCTCAGGGCACCGAAATCCCTCAATACTGCTACCACGACGGGCTTTCCATCGTCGCCTCGTGCCGTATCTGCCTCGCGGAGATCTGGTCACCCGACCCGAAGACCGGCCAATTGGTCGCCCAGATGGGCGGCAAGCTCCAGCCGACCTGCCAGACCCCCGCCACCGATGGCGCGGTCGTTTATTCAGACTCCCCCAAGGCGGTCGCCAACCAGAAGTCGGTCATGGAGTTCCTCCTGATCAACCACCCGCTCGACTGCCCGGTCTGCGACCAGGCCGGCGAGTGCTTCCTGCAGGACTACTCCTACGAGTACGGCCGCGGCGTCTCTCGCTTTGAAGAGACCAAGGTCAAGCAGCCCAAGAAGGACCTGGGGCCCCACGTCCTGCTCTATTCCGACCGATGCATCATGTGCACCCGCTGCGTCCGCTTCACCAAAGAAGTGACCGGGACCAGCGAGTTGCTCGTCGCGGGCCGCGGGAACAAGGAAGAGATCGACGTCTTCCCCGGCATCCCCCTCGCCAACGAACTCTCCGCGAACGTCACCGATCTCTGCCCCGTCGGAGCCCTGCTCGACAAGGACTTCCTCTTCGCCCAGCGCGTCTGGTTCCTCAAGAGCACGCCCTCCATCGATGGCATCACCGCCAGCGGCGACAACATCTTCGTCGAGCACAATCAGGGCAGCGTCTATCGCATCAAGCCCCGGGCCAACCTCGCGGTGAACAAGTGGTGGATCACCGACGAGGTCCGCTACGGGTGGAAGCATGTTCACGCCAAGAACCGTCTTCGCACGCCGTACCGCCGCCAGTACGGCACGCTCATTGAGAGTGATTTCGCTCGCGCGTACGAGGTCGTGATCGAGGGGATCAAGAAGGCTGTGGCCGCCGGGAAGAAGACCGCCTTGATGGTCTCCCCGATGCTCCCGTGCGAAGAGGCGTTCCTCCTCGCCAAGCTCGTGAAGCAACTCGACCCGTCCGCGGTGTTCGCGGTGGGCCCGGTGCCGTTCAAGGGTCAGGATAAGGTCTTCCCCGCCGGCGTCGCGCCCACGGACAAGAAGGCCTTCACCATGTACGCCGAGAAGGCGCCCAACGCCCGGGGCGTCCGCCGCGTCCTCTCCGCGTTCGGCTCGGTGCTCGAGTTCCCCGATTTCCTCAAGGCCCTCGGCCACGGCACGGGCCACAGCGAGATCGCCGCGGTCGTTGTCACCGGCAACTACCCCTCCGACTGGTCGACCCCCGAGCTCGAGTCTTCCCTCTCTGGCAAGTTTGTGACGCTGATCGACACGCACGAAGGCCCGCTGATGAGCAAGGCCGAGGTCGTGCTCCCCGGCGCGACGTGGGTCGAGAAGGCCGGTACGTTCGAGAACGCTCGCGGTGTCCTGCAGGCCTTCGAACAGGCGATCCCCGTGATCGAACTGGCCAAGACCGAGGGGCAACTCGCCCTCGACATGCTCGCCGAACTCGCCCATGCCCCCGTCGTGGCGGGCGGCGCGACGTGGCAGGTCGTCGAGACCACCAAGGGTCAGGTCGCCGCCGCCGTCGAGACCGCCCCCGCGCGGGCCAAGGCGTACAACGCCGCCAACACGCGCATCGACATGGCCCGCGACCACGCGAGCCTCGCCGTCTTCACCACCGGCGTCGCCACGCCCCATATGCCCACGCCCGCCAAGAGCGACATGCCGCTGATCCAGCTCTGATCCAGCTCTGTCCAACGCGAATCCCATTGTCAACCTCAGGCCCGCGCCGCCGGTATACCCCGGCATGAGCAGCATCGTCATCATCCTCATCGCCTCCACCGTGGCCATGGTGACCGGTATCTTCGCGTACATCGCCTTCACCACGTCACGGTCCGGCACCACCCGTCGCGAAGAAGGCGGCTGGGACGCCTCCTCCTCTTCATCCCTTGACTCATCAGGTCTTCGCGGGGCTCACTCCTCAGGCGGCTCATTCCTGCACGATCACGATTCTGGACACCGCCACAGCGAGCACCCTCACAGCGGGCACCAGAGCGACGGTCAGCCACGCTTTGACGTCGAGAGCTCCAGCGGCGGAAGCGATAGCACCGGAGGCGACAGTGGCGGCACCGATGGTGGCGGTGGCGGGAGCGATGGCGGTGCGGGCGGTGGCGGAGACTGATCAACGCTTCCGCAGCGTCTCGAACCGTTTGATGAACCAGTCCGGGTCGCGGCGGTAATCTTCGATGATCGACCGGCGGAACACCATACCGCACTCGGGACAGTCGGGTTCCTCCTCCAGGCCTTTGAGGCTGTACCCGCAGTGGATGCAGAACAACTCACGCCGAGCGTCGAGCACGCGGCGCAGCGCACGCGATCGCAACGAGATCAGGATCGCGACGCCGATAAATGCGACTTTGATCAGAACGAATCCGAAAAAGCCCACGAATGGCAGCACGACGATCCAGCCAAGGACGAGACACGCCCCGGCGAACGCTCCGGCAAGCCACGCGACAGGCGATGCCGCGATCGCCGAACCGATCGAGGGCTTCCACCATGAAACGGGCTCTTGTCGCTCCCTAAGCAGAAAGGCGAGTTCTCCCGCTCCGCCAAGGGATTCCACCGGATGCTCAACCTGTCGTACACTGTCCTTCATGAGTGTCGCCGTTACAACCACGTTCTCGCTCGAAGGGTACCGCGTTCAACAGCACCTCGGGATCGTCCGGGGGATCATCGTTCGCGCCCCGACAATCTCGCAGGGCATCCTCGGCGGGCTAAAGTCCATCGTCGGCGGCCGCATCGGCGCGTACACCGAGATGTGCGACCAGGCGCGCCAGCAGGCCTACGACTTGATGCTTGATCACGCCAAGGCGATGGGCGCCAACGCGATTCTCGGCTTCCACTACGACGCTTCCGACGTGGGCGGACAGGGACGCGCCACAGAAGTGCTTTGCTACGGAACCGCCGTTGTTGTCGAGCGTGCATGATGTGGATCGAAATTCTCATCATCTCCGCCATCACGCTCGTCCTCGGTGTCTTCGGCACCCTCGCCTGGTGGAAACTCGCCGACGCCGCGGTCCCCGATGAGCACAAACGCTTCAAGACCAAGCACCACGACGCCACGCCCTCCGTCGTCGTCAAGATCAGCGAGCAAGACAGCAAGAGCGAGCCTTGACCTGGGCCGATTTCATCTTCGGCTCGCTCCTCGCCGCCTTCTGCATCGGAGGCCTCCTCCTCCGCCGCCACTTCGGCGGGCTCAATCGCAAGCCACCAGAGCGTCGCTGAATCACCATGAAGCTTCGACCACTCAACATTCAGGCCATCGTTCTGCGAAGCCTGCTGTTTCTCCTGTGGCTCTGGGTGATCAACCTTCCGATCGCTTTCGTCCTCATTCTCTTCCGTGGGGACCTTGATGCGCACTTCGACGAGAATCCATCGCCGGGGTGGCGTGAACACGCCATCGCCTTGCTTCTCGTGGCCCTCCCCGCGGTTTTGGCATGGCGATTCTCAGCCCCGCGCCACTCGAAGCCAAATTCCGCTCCTGGCGAAAGAGCCCGAGAACACGATCTTTCTGACGCCTCTTGACTCGTTTCGCAACGCGTGTAGAGTCTTCCCGATGGCCACTTGTTGTCAACCCGACTGCTGTTGTTGAGCGACGCGAACCCGCGCACGCCACGACACCTCTCCATCGCCCGTTGACCCGCCGTCCCCACCCCAACTGAACGTCCTCCTCACGCCGCCCGTGCAGCAACCTCACGCTTCGCCGGCCGCTGAAGGTCTCTTCCATGGACCGTTCCCGCCGTGTCTACGACAACCTGACCCAGATGGTCCCCAGCGTTGAAGACCCCACGCCGCTGGTCCGCATCAATCGTCTCAACCCGCACGCTGAAACCTTCCCGCTCTTCGCCAAACTTGAGTGGTACAACCCCACAGGTTCCATCAAGGACCGCGCCGCCTGGGCCATGATCCAAGGGCTTGAAGCCAAGTCTGCCGGCCCTCTCCGCATCGTCGAACCCACCAGCGGCAACACAGGTCTCGCCCTCGCCGCCCTCGCTGGCTCGCGCGGCCACAAGGTCCGCGTCGTCGTGCCGGGCAAGGTCCCCGCTGAGAAAAAGACCCTTCTCAGGCTCGCCGGCGCGGACGTTGACGTCATCAACGATCAACTCTGCCCCGCGCCGGGCCTGGGCGAAGGCGCGATCAACCTCGCCACCACCTACGCCCGCGCTCAGCAGTACGCCTTCCCCAATCAGTACGAAAACAACCTCAACGCCAAAGCCCACGAGCAATCCACAGGCCCAGAGATATGGCACCAAACGCAAGGCAAAGTCACCCACGTCTTCGCCGCCCTGGGCACCTGCGGCACCGTCACCGGCCTCGCACGCTTCCTCAGATCGCAGAACCCGAACGTGAAAGTCATCGCCGTTCAACCGTCGCAAGGCCACGACGTCCCCGGTCTTCGCAACACCACCGAACTCGCCGTCAGCAAACTCTTCGACCCCGCCCTCATCGACGAAATCCTCGAGATCGACTTCAACATCGCGTACAGGCGGGCTGCGGAGCTCTTCCGGACCGAGGGCCTCCGCGCCGGCCCCAGCAGCGGCCTCATCTTCGAGGGCGCGACTCGCACCATCGCCCGTGAGCACGCCGCCGGACGCCAAGGACACGCCGTCGCGATCTTCTGCGACGACGCGTTCAAGTACACCGCTTCGTTCACACGCCACCTCCCCGAACTGTCGGAGTTCACATGACCCACCCGCGCCATCCAAGGTTCAAAATCGACTGTTGACGTGCGTCACGGCGAGCGGGCCCGAAGACGGGCTTTCATTTCTCTTCGTTCCACACACCAAGTTCATCACCATCGCCGCCCAGCGCGGCACAGGAGTTCCCATGTCCACGCAGAATCGTCCATCGCAGATCCAGAAGTCCGACTACGCCCACCCGGAGGTCCTCGTCTCCGCCGAATGGGTCCGGGCACACATCCACGAGTCCAGCGTTCGTGTTGTCGAGGTCGACGTCGATACCAAGCAGTACGACGCCGGGCATATCCCCGGTGCCGTCGCGTTCAACTGGGTGACCCAGCTCCAGGACCAGGTCAACCGCGACATTCTGAGCAAGCACGCCTTCGAAGCACTCCTCAGCCAGGCCGGCATCCGTCCATCCGACACCATCGTCCTCTATGGCGACAATCACAACTGGTTCGCCGCGTACGCCTTCTGGCTCTTCAAGGTCTACGGGCACGCCGACGTCCGTATCCTCAACGGCGGGCGAGGCAAGTGGCTCTCCGACCCCGAGAATCCGCTCACCAACGCGCGTGCCGAGCACACGCCCACCGCCTACCGCGTCGCCGGGATCAACGCTCTCCTCCGCGCCCGCTTGGGCGAGGTGCTCGACATCGCCGAGAGCCGCCGGGCGAAGCTCGTCGACGTGCGCAGCCCCGACGAGTACGCCGGGAAGATCATCGCGCCCCCCGGGCTTTCCGAGACCGCGCAGCGCCCCGGTCGCATTCCCGGGGCCCGCTCCGCCCCGTGGTCGCAAGCCGTCAGCGCGGACGGCACATTCAAGCCCCGTGTCCTGCTCGAGGACCTCTACATCAACCAGCTCGGGCTCCAGAAGGACCAGGAAACCGTCACGTACTGCCGCATCGGTGAGCGTTCCAGCCACACCTGGTTCGTCCTCACCTACCTCCTGGGTTTCAAGAAGGTCAAGAACTACGACGGCTCATGGACAGAGTACGGCAACCTGATCGGCGCCCCGATCGAGCGAGAGATCGCCACGCCGACCATCGCCGAGCTCAAACAAGCCGTCGCGTAGCGCGAGCCTCATCCCCTCTTCCGCCGTTGCGCCCGCAGGGAGCCGAGGAGAGACTTCCTTCACGAGAAGGCCGGGGCACGCACGCCCCGGCCTTCCTTTGGTCCGCCGCATCGCATTGGGTACACTTGACCATGCCTATCAAGATCCTCGCGTTCTCCGGAAGCCTCCGCCAGGCGTCGTTCAACACCGCCATCGTCCGCATCGCCGCCGAGGGTGCCAAAGCCGCCGGTGCCGAGGTCACGGTGGTCGAACTCCGCGATTTCCCGATGCCCCTCTACGACGGCGACCTCGAAGCCGCGTCGGGACTCCCCGAACACGCCAAGCGGTTCAAGCAACTCCTGATCAGCCACCAAGGCCTGCTCATCGCCTCGCCCGAGCACAACAGCGCCTACTCCGGCGCGCTCAAGAACGCTATCGACTGGGCGAGCCGCCCCGCGCCCGGCGAACCCTCGCTCGCCGCGTTCGCCGGTAAAACCGCCGCCCTCTGCTCCGCTTCCCCGGGAGCCCTCGGCGGGCTTCGCGGCCTGGCCGCCCTCCGCAGCCTCCTGGGCAACATCAGTGTCACCGTTCTTCCCCAGCAGGTCGCCGTCCCCAAGATCACCGAGGCCCTCGACAAGGGCGCGCTCAAGGAACCCAAGCAGCACCAGTCGCTGCTTGATCTGGGCGCACGCCTCGCTGACATCACCCGCAAACTGAACGCCTGACCGGTCCCGGTGACTCCGGGCCTGCGGATGTTGAATCTCGTGTCGTCGGTCGAAGGAGATTCCTGTCATGTCCCAAGCACTCGCGTTCGTCACTTTGGCCGCCTTCGCCGTGCTTCAACCGGCGATACAACCGGCGACACCAGCCCCTTCCTCGCCCCTCGCTCCCGTCTCTTTTCCCGCCGTCACGGACGATCCCGCGATCGCCGCCCGCTTGCTCGCGGACCTCAACGCCATCCCCGCCAAGCGGGCCGCCCTCGGTGACGCCGAACATCGCGAAGGGCTCGTCAAGACAGAAACGTGGCTTATCGAGCGCCTCAAGTCCCTCGGCCTCGCGCCGATGGCCCACGAGTTCGTCTGGAACTCACCCGCCCTCAAAGCCCTGCTGATCCCCAAGGACGCCACGCAACCCGAGGACCCGCTCAAGGACGACGCTCGCTTCAAGTTTCGCAACTACATCGTCGATCTCCCCGGGACAGACCTGGCCTCCGAAGTCCTCATCCTCGGGGCCCACTACGACGCGGTGCCGAACAGCCCCGGCGCGGACGACAACGCGACCGGCGTCGCGGCCCTCCTCGAAATCGCCCGAGCGCTCAAGGACACCCCGCGCCGACGGACCATCCGACTGGTCTTCTTCACCCTCGAGGAAGTCGGGCTCCACGGCTCGGTCCAGTACATCCTCTCTAAACGCGCCGACTGGTTTCCCACTCCCGCACCAACACCCACGCCAACACCCGCGCCCGCGCCCGCAGCAGCACCGCAGCCAACGCCGCCGAAGGAGAAAGTCGTCGGCATGGTCTCGCTCGAATGCATCGGGTACTTCTCCGACGTCGCGGACTCGCAGACCAACCCCATACCCAAGGTCGCCGGTATCCCGGTTGTCAACCTCAGGGTTCCGGATGCTGGAAACTTCATCGGGCTCGCGGGCATCTCCAAGCACCGCGAGTTCTCGCAGCGGCTCGTCAAGGAAATGGAAACCGCCGAGCCGACGCTCCCCATCCTCGCCGCGGATCAGCTGCCGATCGCGCCGCCCGACTTTCTGCGCAGCGATCACGCCCCGTTCCTGCTCGCCGGCCTGCCCGCCGTGATGCTCACCGACACCGCCAACTTTCGAAACCCCAACTACCACAAGCCGACGGACACGCCCGACACGATCGACCTTGCGAGATTCTCGAAGGTGGTCCGAGCCGTCACCGCAGCCGCGAAGGCGATCGCCGAGCCACCCCCGGTGCCGAATCCTTAGCCGAATCCTCGGATTGAGAGTGCGATGAGATCGCCGACCCGATCAGGCAACCAGATCAGCCAGCAGTTCATCGAGGCAGGCGTCGAGGTAGCGATCGTTGTCGAAGACCCCCGCCTCGAGCTGCGCACGCGCCTTCTGCACCAACTCGAATCGAAGACCCGAGAGATGCCGCATTCGGTTGACGTTCATCGTGTGACCCTCCACCCCGGCCTTCTTGCGGGAAGACCCCCCCGTTGCTCCACCGTCCGAACTCTGACCGGTGGAACCAAACCCCTGCCGCTCCGTACCCTCAACGCGCGATGATGCCAGCCAGTAAGCCATGGGAAGGTCTCCAACCCGGCCGCTCCAGCGACCGACTTTGTGCGAGTGACCCGCCCGCCTTCCATGGCGTGGGCGTTTGAACACTCCAACTATCGACGGCCTCCTCATCAAATCTTGAAACTTCTTGAGCTTCTAGAATATTGGCGCAAAGTACACTCCAGACAGCGATTACGGTGAATAACACACGATCGGACATTCGCATGAAAATGCTCAAAGCCCACGCCCTCTGCCTCTTCGTTTTGTCGATCGTTCTGACCGGTTGTGGTGGCTCCCCGGCCTCTCAGCCCGACGCTCCGGATCCCGCTGCAGGCAAGCAGGTCTTCACTCGCCCTACCTGGACCACGTCGTCGGTCGGGGATCCTCCCAAAGCACCGGGCTCGCGTCCCACACCCTCGTCCGAGACGGGTGGATCCGCCGCGTCCAAACGAGCCACATGGTCGATTCTGCTCGGCGTGGCAACAGGCTCCGGCGCCGACCGGCAGGCGGCCACCCTCGCGGCGATCGCGACCCGGGAAGGGCGCATGCCCGGCACTTTCATCGAGCCCCGTGGCGACGGATTCGCCGTGCTCTACGGCGAGTACGACGACCCCGGTTCGCCCGAGGCCAAAAAGGACCTCGCCGCCGCACGCCTCGTGGAAATCGGCGGCGCCAAGCCCTTCGAGGCGGCGATCATGGCTGCCCCAGCTGTGCGGGGGACCGCGGGCGCGACGCCCGAGCACGATCTGCGCCTCGCCAAGCAGTTCTCCGGGGCAAAAAAGGCGAGTTTCACGCTGCAGATCGGCATCTACGCCCGCTCTGATCGTGAGAAACCCACCAAGGAGCAGGTCGCCGAGTTTCGCAAGGCCGCCGAAGACGCCGCCAAGACCCTCCGCGCCCAAGGAGAACAGGCGTTCTATTTCCACGGGTCCGAACGCAGCACGGTCACCCTCGGCCTTTTCCCAACCAGCGACGATCCCGCCATCAAGCTGGTTCAAAAACGGTTCCCCAATCACATGATCAACGGGCAAACCACCACCAACGCCAAAGCCGACCAGCAGGGCGGGGTGAAGGGGCAGCCCTCTTTCGTCGTGACCATTCCGTGACGAGCCGGATCTAGCGGGCTCCCTGCAGCGGGAACATCCCCTGGATCGCCAGCGGCTCGATCCGCGTTGCACGCCAAACCCCGCCCGCGCCTTTCTCCCAATCGAGGAGCCACCACGAGAAGTGGATCCCCCCGCCGGAGGGCTCAGCCCTCACCAGACACATGGTCTGCGCCCGCCCCGGCGCGGACTCGTGCGCCTGCACCTCAAGCACCGCCCACCCCGACAACGAATACTCGGCCGCCATCGCGATCTTGACGCGATCGATCAGGGCATCCCGATCCAGCGGCGACCCCGGCAGCCTCCCGACAAGGGACGCGCTGGGGGCCAACATCTCGCCGAGAGCGGCGACGTCTGTCTTGGCGACCCCTGAGACCAGCGCGCGCGTCCGGCGGCTCAGGGTCTCGGCGGTCGTCTCGACGGCGCGGCCCAGCCCCCACAGCGCGGCCGCCGCCAGAAGCCAAAGCCCGAGAACTCGGAAGGCCCGCCCGTCTCCGCGGTGATTGAGCACCAGAAAGACGCATAGTCCGAGAAGAGCGAGGAATGCCGCGGGCCAGCCCGACTCTTCGAGGAGCATGCGCACCAACCAGGCACCCTGAGGGAGAGGTGCGGGGGAGGGGAAGTTGGGGATGAGGTTCATTTTCCAGTCCTTGTCGTCCGGCCGTCGATCTTGGAGATTCAGACCGGACTTGTTCCGAGCCGCGCGAATGCTGCGCGATCGGCTCACGATATCCAGAGAGGAACGATGAAGAACAGTTCAGAGCAGACACGCCTGGAACACGGCCCGGAAGAACGCACGCGGATCCTCGAACGGAACCTCTGGGCTCTGACCTTCTCTACGCCCGCGCTGGTCGCCCGGATCCGTGCGGCCGAGCCCCGCGACGATCTTCGCGTCTTTCGCACGGATGATGCAGCGCTCGCGGGGGAGATCCGGTTCAATGGTCAGTCGCACAGGCTCTGCTCGATGCGTCGTCCGATGGAAGAGGCAACGCGATTGGCCGATTCCCTCGACCCCAAGGTCGCCGCGGTCGCGGTGGTCATCGGGTTTGGGATGGGTCACCATGTTCGCGCGCTCACGGAGAGGCTCAAGGGTCAAGGGACCGTCGTTGTCTTCGAGCCCGACGTCGCGCTGCTCCGCGCCGTGCTCAGCGAGGTTGACTGCTGCGCGTGGCTCGCGTCGCCAGGCGTGCGGATCCACGCGGGCGGGACCGACACCGCGAGTGTGAGCCTCGCGTTCGAGGGGCTCGAGGGACAGGCCACCTCGGGAATCAAGATCATGGAACATCCGCCGAGCCGCGTGCGGCTCGGCGACGCAGCGTCGGACTTCGCGGCGAGCCTTTCGACGGTGGTCGCGACGGTTCGAACACACGTGATCACCGCGCTGTGCCAGGTCGAGAAGACGGTCGGGCACTTTCTGCGCAACGCGGCCGTCTACGCCGCGGCGGGGAGCGTCGAGGACCTGCGCGGGTGCGCGAAGGGGCGAACAGCGGTCGTGGTATCGGCGGGGCCGAGTCTCGAGCGGAACATCCACCTGCTCGCCCAGCCAGGTGTTCGCGAGCGCGTGGTCATCATCGCGGCGCAGACGGTGCTCAAGCCTCTACTCGCGAGGGGGATCCGTCCGCACTTCGTGACCGCGCTGGATCACTCGGAGATCAGCGCCCGGTTCTTCGAGGGGCTCACCGCGGAAGACCTCAAGGGCGTGACGCTGGTCGTTGAGCCCAAGGCCAACCCAGCCATCCCGGGCGCGTTCCCGGGGACCATCCGGTGCTCACGCGAGCCGGTGCTCGATGAGATCTTCGGATCGGGCCTGGCCCGGAACATGGGCGCGCTCAAGAGCGGATCGACGGTCGCGCACCTTTCGTACTACCTCGCGAGGCACATGGGGTGCGATCCTGTCGCGCTCATCGGCCAGGATCTCGGGTTCACCGACGGGCAGTATTACTCGGCGGGCGCGGCCATCCACCAAGTCTGGTCCGGCGAGCTCAACGAGTTCAACACGCTCGAGATGATGGAGTGGCAGCGCATCGTGCGGATGAAGCGCATGCTCCACCGCGCCAAGGACCATCTCGGGCGGGACATGTACACGGACGAACAGATGCTCGCGTACCGGCTTCAGTTCGAGCGCGAGTTCGGCCTGGACAAGGCGCTGGGCCTGACGACGCTCGACGCGACGGAGGGCGGCGTGCGGAAGGAGCACACGACGATCACAACGCTGCGCGACGTCCTGAACGCGTGCAGCAAGGACGGGCTTTGGGAACCGCCCGCCGTTTCGGGGGACGCGGGTCCGGTATCGCCCCAGGCCGTGGTCGAGAGGCTCGAGATCCTGCGGCGGGACGCGGGGACGATCAAGGCGATGTGCGCCAAGACCCAGAAGGTCCTGGGCGAGATGTACCGGTACTGCGGGAACCACGCGCGGGTGAACCCTCTGGTCGAGCAGGCCCAGAAGCTCGGCGTCGAGGCGGAGGCGGTCGGCACCGCGTACAAGCTCGTGCAGTACATCAATCAGACCGGGCAGATCAAACGCTACCGTCGCGACCGCCTGATCGCGCTGGATGGCGAGGCCGATCCTGTCGAGCGTCAGCGGCGGCAGATCGAGCGAGACCGCGAGAACATGCGGTGGCTCTCGGATTCGGCGGACGAGCTGATCGCGATGACCACGCGGGCGATCGACGGACAGCGCGGGCTGGTGGTCGGCGAGACGATCAAGGATCGCGCGGCGATGGTCACGGGCGAGCCTGGCCCGAAGGCCAAGGCGCGTGTTGGCGCGGTGTTGGCTGTGAACACACGGATCGGCGGGCTCGACAACGCGCGGGACCTGGGCGAGGAGATCGCGTCGGGGCGCGGAGCGTTGTGGTGGACCGTCTCGCGGTTGCTCAAGGCGGAAGGTCTTGATCTCGTGGTCGTGGCGACCGCGGAAGCCGATCGAGTGGCAATTCTCCTCGGCGATCTCGCCAAGCATCCGAGGGTTCTTGTGCGAGCGATGGCGGAGGACCCGATGGCGGCGCGACGCAGGAGCGTGGCGGCCGCACGGCGATGGTCGCGATCATGCTGGCGGGGCGGGATCGGGAATCTCACGGCATTCGACGAGGCATTCTCGCCCGCGACGACCGCGGCGGTCATGCGGGAGCACAACCTTGATGCGGCGGTGATCGTCGGGGCCGATTGGTGTCTGGTCGATCCCGCGTCGGTGCAGACGATGGTCACGCGGTACCGTGCAGCGGGGAGCGAGACCGGGACACACCAGTTGATGATCGTTCATGCGGCCCCCGGGCTTGGCGCGTGCCTGATCGAGCGGGGACCGATCGAGGAACTCGCCACGGGCGGCGCGGGGACGGGGCCTTTCTCGTCGGTCGGGGCCCTCACCGGATATCTCCCGTTCGCGCCGCAGATGGACCTGATCGGAAAGCCGGCGGCGATCATGCGGTCGGTTGCGGCGCGGGATCTCGGCGTGCGCTGCATCGCGGACCATCCATGGGCACGTCGCGTCATGCGGGACATTCTGACGAAGGACGGGGTGATCGCGCCGCTTGATGCGGTGGTCGCCGCGTTTACGCTCGAGGCACGCACGGCGCCTCCGAGCATCGTCACGTTCGACCTGGGCGGTCCGGGGCGATGGATGTCCGCCGAGACGGTCGAGCGGTTCTTGCGAGCGGCGGGGAGCGATGCGGCGGTGACCTTCCGGTCGAGCGGGGAACCCGCGGACCATCCGGGACTCGCCGAGCTCGTTCGCAGCGCGAGAGGGTCGGGCGCGATGGTCCGTGTTGTCACGCATCTTGGCAACGACGCCGGGTCGCGACTCCGGGCCTTGGAGATCGAGGTGGTCGATGTGCCGATGGTGAACGCGGACGGGAGCGTGCATGAATCCGCCGGAATCGCGGCGGGGGTGCTGGTCGACGGGGTGACCATCGGTGCGGAAGGGTTGCCGAACATGTGGGTCGTGCCCCGGTTGACGCGTCGGGACGCGATGTACGACAAGCTTGAAGATTTGTACGACGCGTGGTTGATGAGAACAGGCGCCTGCGTGATCGAGCCGCTGTCCGAGGCGATCGAGGGCGAACGGATCGCGCCGCTGCCGATTCCCGCAGCTGTGAGGCAAAGGCGGGAGCGCGAGGAGATCGTGGTCGGACCCGACGGCATCGGACGCACGCCGGGCGGGAGTCTCGTGACCCTGGGCGGTGTTGTCGAAATCAAGAGCGGCGCGGTCGCCGCAGCGGAGGCAGCGTGAAGAAGCGTGAGACCAACCAGGCGATGGTCGTGGTCCTGGCCAGAGGCGGAAGCAAAGGCGTGCCCGGGAAGAACTGGGCGAGCGTGGGCGGCAGGCCCTGCGTTGCGTGGACGCTCGATGCGGCGGTCGCCGCGCGGAACGAGGGCGTGGTCGGCGTGGTCGCGGTGAGCACGGATGATCCGCGCGTCGCGGAGATCGCGCACCACATGGGCGCCGAGGTGATTCATCGGCCCGCGAAACTGGCGAGTGACACGGCGCGTGTGGACGACGCGCTGCGGCACGCGGTGGAGGAACTTGAACGAGGGCGTCTGGTGCGGGCGGATGGCTCGACGCCGATCGTGATGATGTACGCGAACGTGCCGGTGAGGCCCGCGGGGCTGATCGCCGAGGCGGTGGGGCTGCTCACACGGACGGGGTGCGACAGCGTGCAGAGTTTCCAACCGGTGGGCAAGAACCATCCGTGGTGGACGTGCAAGGTCGCTGGTGATGGCTCGGTCGGCGCGTGGGACGACGGGGAGATGTTCCACGGATGCTTCAGGCGGCAGGACCTGCCCGCGGCGCACATTCCCGACGGGGCGATCACGGTCATGACGCGGCGTGCCCTCTTTGGTGAGATCGGCGAGATCGGGGGAGTGCGGGCGGGGCCTCACGCGTTCTTGGGCGAGGATCGCCGGGCGGTGGTCAACCCCGAGGGGTCGGTGGTGGACATCGACACGCGTCTGGATCTTCGTGTGGCGGACGCGATGCTGAATGAGATGAGAAACGAGCACAGGACGGAACGGAGGTCGGCATGAGGATCGGGACGAGAGAAGTCGGCGCGCACACCGAGCCCTACGTGATCGCGGAGATCGGGGTGAATCACGACGGGGACGCGGAGCGGGCGGTGGACCTGACGCGGGTGGCCGCGAAGGCGGGGGCGAGCGCCGTCAAGCTGCAGCTGTTCCGGGCGGACCTCTTGATGAGCCGGGCGTCGGGCCTGGCGGCGTATCAGGAAGCAGCGGGCGAGCGCGACGCGCACTCGATGTTGCGGCGTCTTGAGCTGTCGGTCGAGTCGATGCGGCGAGTGGTCGATGCGGCCCACGCGGAGGGGATCCACGCGATTGTGACTGTGTTCAGCACGGAGTTGGTGCCCGAAGCGGAGACGCTGGCGTGGGACGCGTACAAGTCGGCGTCGCCGGATGTCGTGAACAAGCCGCTGCTGATGGCGATGGGCGGGACGGGGCGGCCTTTGATTGTGAGCACGGGTGCGGCGACGATCGACGAGGTGGCGCGGGCGGCGGGTTGGCTTCGCGGGTTGTCGGGAAGGCTGGCGTTCTTGCAGTGTGTCAGTTCGTATCCGACGCCGGATTCTCTCGCGGAACTCGGCGGGATCACGGCGATCGCGGACGTGTTCGAGGGGCCTGTAGGCTACAGCGATCATACTGCGGGGGTTGAGATGGGCGGGGCGGCGGTGTGGCGCGGGGCGGCGATCCTTGAGAAGCACCTCACGCACAATCGGGAGGCGGTGGGGCCGGATCATGCGGCGTCGCTGACGGCGGACGAGTTCGCGGTCTACGTTGCGGGTGCGAAGCGTGCATGGGCGGAGCGGAGCGCTCGGCGGCGGCCCAAATCGTTCGCGGAAGAGCCTCGCAAGCGGGTGCTCAATGTTGAGGAGGATGTGCGGCGACTCTCGCGGCAATCGCTGGTGACCAAGCGTGCATTGGCGGCGGGGCACGTGCTGACGCGGGAGGATCTGACGATCAAGCGGCCGGGGTTTGGTCTGGAGCCTTGGATGCTGGAGGGGACCATTGGCCGGCGGCTTTCGCGGGCGGTGGAGGTGGATGTGCCGCTGACGGAGGGGGACCTGACGCACGCGGTGGTGCGTGAGGCGGCGTAGTGCCCCATGGGCGGTGGCGTACTGTCGCGTGCTGACGCGGGTTGGCGTGTGGAGCGACACGAATGATCGGTGACGGATGGAACGAAGAGCCGGCGGTGAGGCCTGTGAGCGGTTTGGAGCCGCGGGACGGGCGTCGTCGCGTGGCGGTGGTGACGGGGTCGCGGGCGGAGTTCGGGCTGCTGCGGCCTGTGATGCGGGCGGTGGCGGCGCACAAGGAACTTGAGCTGATGGTGATCGCGGCGGGGTCGCATCTGATCCAGCCTGCGCTGACGTTCAGGGACGTGCGGGCGGAGTTCGTCGTGGCCGACAGCGTGCCGATGCAGGTGGCTGGTCGCACCGGGCGTGCGGCGGACGCGGAAGCGGTCGGACGCGGGATGTCGCGGTTCGTCCGGGCGTTTACCGCCATCGCGCCCGATTGGGTTGTGGTGCTGGGGGACCGGATCGAGGCGTTCGCGGCGGCGTCGGCGGCGAGCATCGGCGGGTGGACGGTCGCGCACATTCATGGCGGGGATCGGGCGGAAGGGATCGCTGACGAGGCGATGCGGCACGCGATCACGAAGATGGCCCATTTGCATCTGGCGGCGACAGCGGCCTCGGGTGAACGCATCGTGCGCATGGGCGAGAGGCCTGAATTCGTGCGTGTGGTCGGCTCGCCCGCGGTGGACGACCTGCGGTCGATCCCCGCGATGTCGGACGCGGACTTTGCGGAGTTGGGCTCGCCGGACACGCTCGTGCTGATGCACCCGGTCGGGCGGTCGGACGAGATGGAGGAAGCAGCGACGGGCGAGGTGCTGACGGCGGCGGGTGGAGCAGGGGGGGGGCGGAAGGTGCTGGCGCTGTACCCGAACTTTGACGCGGGTCGTGCGGGTGTGCTTCGGGCGTTGATGTTGTCCGGCGTGAGGCTGGTCGAGCACTTGCCCAGGCCGAAGTTTGTCGGGTTGCTCAAGCGGCTCGCGGGCGGGGGCGTGATGGTGGGGAACAGTTCGTCGGGGCTGATCGAGGCGGCGGTGCTCGGCGTGCGTGTGGTGGATGTGGGGCCGCGGCAGAACGGGCGCGAGCGGGCGGGGAACGTGATTCATGCGGAGTCCGAGAACGCCGAGTCGGTGCGGGCGGCGATGACCAAGGCCATCGCGCTGACGCCTGACGCGAATGCGCACCCGTACGGGATGGGCGTGGCGGGGGAGTTGAGCGCGGCGGCGTTGGCGTCGGTGGACCCTCGGGATCCGAGGCTGGTCCGCAAGCGGTGCGCGTATTAGCGGACGGGGAGGGGGCCAGGCGGAGCGGGCGTGGAAATCCGCGCGAGAATCCGGCCAGGCCCAAAGTGCCGGGCGTGGAAGGTCGATGACAGGGACGCCTCATCAGGCGGATGATCCGCGCGGGAGGCCTGGAGCATCGGCATGGCTGTTGGACTTGAACAACGGGCGCAGGTTGTCAACGGAGCGATTCGTGAGATCAGCCACATCGCAACGCTTCCCGAGATCACGATGAAGATCGTCGAGCTCGTGGAGGACCCGAAATCGACGGCTCAGGACCTGCACAAGGTGATTTCCGCGGATCCGGCCTTGTGCAGCCGGATCTTGAAGGTCGTCAACAGCTCCTTTTACGGGCTCCCCGGGCAGATCGCGAGCATCAACCGCGCGATCGTGATGCTTGGGCTCAACGCGGTCAAGAACATCGCGATCGCGGCAAGCCTGGCCAAGCTGTTCCGGGGCGGAGAGCTGACGACGGGTTTCTCGGCCAAGGATCTGTGGACGCACGGGAACGCGACGGCGATCTGCGCGAAGATGCTGGCGGACTCGCTCCGCATGGGTCTTTCGGACGAGGCGTTCCTCGCGGGGCTTATCCACGACATCGGGATCATGGTCGAGATGCAGTACGACCGGAACAAATTGATTGAGGTGTTCGAGAAGATGGGCGACGGGAAGGGTGCGCCGACGGTGAGCATGCTCGATGTCGAGGAAGCTACGTTTGGCGCGAACCATCAGGACTTTGGCGCGGGCTTGTGCGAGAAGTGGAAGTTCCCCAAGACGTTTGCGGCGGTGACGGGGTATCACCACCGCCCGCTCGAGATCGCGCAGGAGAATCGCACGCTGGTGTGCCTGGTGCACATCGCGGACCGCATCGCGGCGGAGGTTGCGGGCGGGTTCCGGCACGACCTGATGTCGACCGAGATCGACGCGGCGATCCGCGACGAGATCAAGCTGACGGCGGAGAAGCTGGCGGAGATCAAGAAGGCCCTGCCGGAGCAGATCAAGAACAACGGCAGCTTGCTGGGTTGATCGGGTTGGGCTCACCATGATGATGAGTCGGCGGCCGCACGGAGATCCGTGCGGCCGCTGTCGTTTTGGAAGGAACCGAGCGGGGAGCGGACGGGAGCTGTTCGTATGCCGACGATTTAGCGCGCGGGTCACGCAGAATCGCTTGACACGGCACGTGCAACATAGGAAGATGTCGGTGAGGAGCTTCCGTTCTGGCAGCTTGGTGCGTTCTGCACACTCTTGTCTGTTTGTGTTTCCAATTGTGTTCGTCGGGGTATCGGTGTGAGCCGTGCAGTGGTGCTGCAGGGAAGCGTGCCGACGTCGGGCCCGGGGCGAAAGAGCCGGGTGTGAAGCGCGACGGCGTTCCCGTCGGCTCTGGAATGCGTGGCTCGCGAGGGCTGCGCGGGAGGTTTGCCATGGTTCGGTGTGGCGCGATGATCGTGCGGACGGCGTGGACGCTGGCGGTTTTGGCGGGGGTGTGCAGCCCGGCCATGGGGCAACCTCTCGGGCAGGATTCGACGATCCAGACGGCGGCGGTCTTGATCAGCGGGGTGGAGTACCCGGGGATCGGACGGGTGAGGAACGTGCTGTCGATTGATGTGAATGACGCGTGCTGGGTGTCGGCAAGGGCTGAGGTGATCGCGCCCAACTCGGACAATCGGCGCGAGGTGTTGCTGGCTGGACAGCATGGGATGAACTTCGTGCCCGTCGCGGTGGGTGGGGAACTGATGCGGGGGACGACGCTTCGGGCGAGCGTGGGGTCGGCGTTCTCGCTTTTCCAGATCGGGCGTGCGGGCGAGACGTCGTATCAGGCGAACCTGACAGATGCGGGCGGGCTTTCGAGGCCGACGCTGATGTGGGTTCCGGGCCCGGGCTCAAACCACATCGTGCTGGCACGCGTAGGCGGGCAGGTGCCGGGGGAAGCGGCGGGCGTGGTGTACGCGGGCTTCTTCCCGCATGCGCAGGGGAATGGTGGGGTGGCCTGCTATGCGTCGATCGCGGGGCCTGGGGTGACGCCGGAGAGCGACACGGTCTTGATCACGTCGTCGGGACCGAGCGTGCAGGTGCTGCGGGAGGGCGTGGCGATCGCGTCGCTTGGCGGCAGGGCGATCACGCTCGACACACAATCGACGTTTCCGACCGCGTGGTTCGGGCCTGTCTTGTTCAGAGGCGGGTTGCCCAGTGCGCCGGGCGGACCTCCGGTGCAAACGTTGATGGGCGCGTACCCGGCGCAGTTGCTGGTTCAGGCTGGCTGGTCCGCACCGGGGCTGCCTGGCGTGACATTCCGGGCGCTTGGGGCGTATCCCAGCATCGGGTACGCGGCGGAGGTGGCGTACGGCGCGGCTCTTGCGGGCAGGGAGGTGACGCAGCTCAACGAAGCGTCGCTTTGGCTGCGTGGCGCGGGGCTGGTCGCTCGCGGGGCGCAGCCCGCGCCGGATCTGGACGCGGGGATCCGGTATCTCGCGTTCGGGTCGCCTGTGGTGTACGGGCGAGATCGCGGGGTGCTCTTTGCAGCGTCGCTGGTCGGAGAGCGGGTGAACGCGTCGAACAACACCGCGCTCTTCGCGGGGCCGATGGGTGCGACGCGGCTTGTCGCGCGGATGGGGGACCGTGCACCCGGGACGCCGGCGGGGGTGGTGCTGGGCGGGTTCGAGGTCCAAAGCGATCAGACGCCGATCTTTGTGAATGCTCGTGGCGACGTGGTGTTTGTCAATCGGCTGCGTGGCGAGGGTGTGTCGGCAGCCAACGACATGGCGATCTTCGTGCGAGAGGAGGGGGGCGACCTCAGGCTTGTCGCTCGTGAAGGAAACGCGATTGAGGTCAACGGCGCGACGCGCACGATCGGCGAGCTGGCGGTCCTGACGCAGAATCGGGAGAGCGGCCCCGCGCTGACCAATGGCGACGACGGGCGGCGGACGCTGCTGAACAAGCACGGCGAGTGTTTCTTTGTCGCGAGATTTGTCGATGGCGGCGTCGCGCTGATGAAAGCCCAGGCGGGGCGGCTGCCGTGCGAAGCGGATTTCAACGCGGACCGGTTCGTCGATTGCTTTGACTACCTGCTGTACGTTCAGGCGTTTGAGTTCGGCGAGCCCGACGCGGACCTGAACAGCGATGAGTTTGTTGATTTCTTTGACTATGCGAGGTTTGTGGAGGTGTTTGAGGAAGGGTGCTGAGCAGCGGTGCATGAACGATCGCCGGGGCTGAAGCGATTCTTCGGCCCCGGCATTTGTTTTTGGGCTCTCTCGAACATATTGCTCAGCACCCGGTCTCAAAGGCTTCGACATACGCGCTGTAGTCGAAGAAGTCGGTGAAGCCGTCGGCGTTGAAGTCGGCGGTTTTCCCTGGGGGGCAGGTGCCTTCGAAGCACGCGACGAAGTCGGCGTAGTCGAAGAAGTCGAGGAAGCCGTCGTTGTTGAAGTCGGGGGGGCAGTTGCCGGTGCAGGAGGTGAGGGCGGCCAGGCCGCTGGCTTCGCGTTGGTCGGTGCCGACGTAGTCATAGTCGCCCGCGACGATGAGTTGGTTCTGCCAGACGTGGAGGCCGAAGACGCTGGGCCACGGGGGGCCGCCGGCTTGGCCGACGCCGCCGTCGACGATGGTCCAGGTGTTGCCTTCGAGTTTGGCGAGGTAGTTGATGCCGGGCTGGGCGGTGCCGGCGTTGTAGAGGTGGGGGCCTGTACCGTCGTCAAAGACCGCGAGGGCGGTGGTGCGGCCGCCGAGGTATTGGCCGACGTTGGACCAGCGGGTGCCGTTCCACTTGACGACGTTGACGGTGGTGCCGAGGCCGACGGGGCGGAGGTCCCACCCGCCGCAGTAGAGGGCGTTTCCGGTGCCGTCGTTGAAGACAGCCATGGTTTCGATGTCGGAGAAGGTGTTGGTGCCGGCGACGCCGCGGCCGATGGGTTGCCAGGCGGAGCCGGTCCAGCGGGCGACGAGCCCGGAGACGCCGCCGAGGGAGGCGAAGCGGCCGCCAGCGTAGAGCTTGGAGCCCGAGCCGTCGTTGAAGACCTTCATCGCGAAGACGTTGGGGCTAAAGCCGCCGGCCATGCCGGAGCCGAGGGTGGACCAGGTTTGGCCGTTGTAGGAAGCGATGCCGCTGACGGGGACGCCGTCGGCGGAGGTAAAGCTGCCGCCGGCGTAGAGGAGGCCGTTGTCTGAGGCGAGGGCCCAGACGGCGCTGTTGAGGGTGCCGACGCTGCGCCAGCGGGAGCCGTTCCACGCGGCGAGGTAGGCGGTGTTGGGGACGCCGCCTGCGGTGGCGTATCCGCCGCCGGCGAAGAGTTCGGAGCCTTGGCCGACGTCGGCGGCGAGGAGGGCAGCGAGGTAATAGTTGGTGTTGGTGGAGTAGCAGCCGCCGCCGACGGCTTGCCAGTCGTCGGGGCCCGCGTAGCGGACGATGCCACGGGCGAGGTATCCGCCGGCGGAGCTGAAAGAGCCGCCGATGTAGAGGGCTTCGCCGCGGCCGTCGTTGTAGGTGGCCATGGGCCCGGCGTAGCCGTCGGAGGTGAGGCCGACTTGGCCGATGGTGGTGTCCCAGCCGGGTGTGCAGGGTTGGGCGAGGGCGGCGGAACTGAGGGCGAGGGAGAGGGTGATCGCGGTGGTGGAGGGGGTCATGGGAGACAGCCTACCACAGGGTCGCGGGGGGATGCAAGGAGAATCGCATCCCAAGGGGGCAGATGGGGAAGTGGCAGAACGGGGAAGTGGAGCAGATCTGTTGCGTGGGGCAGGTCGGTGGCGGACGCGGCTCAGGCCGGTTGGTTCAATGATTTGGGCCGATGACGTCGAGCGTTCGTGCTACCCAGATGTACGAGCGGACCACGCCCGAGGTGGTGACGCCGTAGCCGACGATGTTGCCAGCCTCATCGACGTCGGCGGCAACGCTGGTCCGCATGTCCGAGGGGAGCAGGGCGTGCAGGTCGACGTAGGCATGGTCGGGGCCGATCCAAGCGACGGCGTGGCTGTCGCGTGGGGTGCCGATGGCGTCGGTGGTGTTGCCGTAGCCCACGATCGTGTCGCCAGCGAGGGCGAGGGCGAATGAGTGGCGGTAGGGCGAGGAGAGGTACGTGAAGCTGTCAGCGGTGCCGGTCCAGTATCCGGCGGAGTAGAAGCGGATGTCGCGGGGACGGCCTTCGTTGCGCACGCGGACGTCGATGCCGGTGTAGCCGACCTGGATCGTGCCGTCGGTGTCGCACGCCATGGAGGAATCCATGCCGGCCACGTGGAGGTCGACGGAGGAATTGGCGGTGCCGTGCCAGAGGAGAGCGTTGGACCCGCGGGAACCGTCCTGCCAGCCGACTTGCGTTCCGCCGCCGACGCCGGTCAGGGTGGCGGCATGGCCGAGGTCGGTGACCTCACCGGTGGCCAGGTCCCAGAGGAGTGGGTGGGCGGCGCCGAAGCCCCGTTCGGCGTCGGTCTCGTTCGCGGATCCGACGACCTGAAGGCCATCGATCGCGGCGGCTTGGGCGGAGGCGAAGTCGAAGGGGACGGGCAGGGCTTCTGCGGTGGTGCCGCGCCAGAGGAGGGCGACCTGCGGTTGGGTGTCCAGACGGGCGGAGCCGACGCTCAGCGTGCCGTCGCGGCCGTTGATGATGGACGTGGTAAAGCCCTCCGGGTGAAGGTCGATGGGGCGGAAGTTCGTCCAGAGGACCGCGTGGCCGTTGAGGCTGCCGCCTGCGGTGCCCGAGGAGATCGCGTTGGCCAAGCCGCCGGTTGAGAGTCGGCGAGCGACCGGGGCGGGGACGGCGGCGAAGGTGGCGGCGAGGGAAACAGCGAGGAGCGTTGCGAGCGGCGTGGCCATGGTGGTCTCCGTATGGATGCGGGTGAGGCACCTACAGGAGCATCGACCTGGCGTGGAGATACACAACCATGGGGCTGCGATGGCGGGGCACAAAAAAGGACCCAGGCCGCGGCTCCTCCTCCGCGGCCCGGGGCTCTTGCTGATCCGGTGGGTCTTACTCCTGCTCGAACTGGGGCGCGACCACGGCGTAGGCGTTGTTCTCGCCCTTCAACCGTGCGGTGTAGATGCGGTTTTCGATCATGACGGAGCCGAGGCGGTCGCCCGCGCTCATATTGACGTAGGCGGGCTCGTCGGTGTCGAACTGCGGGGCCTGGGCCTGCATCGAGTGACCAGCCTGGCACCCACCCAGAACAACGCCGACGGCCGCGATGAGAACAAACGCACGTGAACGCTTCATGGCAATCCTCCCAAACCCCGGAACTGCCGAGGTGTTGACTCCGAGGAAGATCGACACTTGAGGCTTGCGGATGGCGTCGGGCAGGAGCGAAGGAGGCGATCCGGGCGGATCGGCAACGATTGCGCGGTTTGCACGGGCCGTCGGCGGAGCGCGACGGTCCTAGAAACTCAGAACATGCCGCGCTGCTGGCCATCGAACGCGCACGAGCCCGGGGCGTTATCATGACCACGACGACGAGGCCGGCTGTTCGGATCTCGGCAGGGTCTGCGAACGGGAGATACGCATTGGGTATCGATCAGTTGTCAGAGCAGGCCAAGCGCGTGATGTCGGTCGCGCAGCGATTGCGTGTCCTTCAGGCCGGGCTGACGGATCGTCCGCCTGAAACGCGGCGGGCGATGATGCGCGACGAGATCGATCTGGTGCTGCGGTCGATGGTGCCGGGAGAGCGAAGGGCGTTTCTGCTCGAGTTGATGGGCTTGTTCCCGCTTTTCGGCGAGGAACCCGGGTCCTCGGGCGGTGGTGTGGAGGATGCTGATCGCGCGACCCCGATTTCGCAGGGGGCGTTTCAAGCGGAATCAACCGCGGGCAACGCTGAGCTTTCGCGGCTCGACGATGCGGCGTCTCTCACGGGGCGGTTGGTCGAGCTGGCCAAGGGTCTCTCGGAAGAGCAGCGACGGGCGTTGGCAAGTCAGCTTGCGGCGGGGGGGCTGAGCGAGGCGCGGTCATCGCGTGCCGCTGAGTCTGCGGCTGTTCCGGCGAACGTAGCGGCGAACGTGGCGGCGGATCTCCGCAAGGCGATGGGGCTGACCGAGGCGGACGCGGTGGACGCCGGCAGAGCGGCGGAATTGTGCTCGGTGTTGGCGGAGTTTGGCGGCGGGCTCGACGAGCTTGTATGGACGGCGTGGCGGCAGGTGATCGCGCCGGCGAGCCGGATCAGCCGTCCGGGGCCGCTGAAGCGGACGCTTGGTCAGTTTGTGAAGGGCGATGCGACCGTGACGCGTCAGCGTGTGCTGGACGACGTGAAGCTGCTCAGGCTGATCACGGCGGCGACGATCGCGGCGACGAGCCGGGCGGGGAAGAACTTCGCCCGCAAGCATCTCGTCCGGTTCAGCCCCGACGCGATCAAGGCGTCCACGGGCGCGACGGGGTGGGGCGCAGCGGCGAAGTACTGGGCGAAGTACGAGGAGATGGCCGGGGTCCAGACCGAGGAAACGATTGAAGCGGAGATCATGCAGACCATCGGAGAAGCAGCGCGGGGGCTGGCCGAGGGCAGGGAGTCTTCCAAGCCTTGAGTGTCGGAACGAGTTGGACGCGAGGAGCTGCTCCGAGCCCGGATCTGAGAGCAGGTCATCCGGCGGAACGGGTCGGCCCGGGCGAGGGATGAGCGGGAGTGGACGAGAAGGACGAAGCGATGACGCTGATCGAATTGTGCGAGCCTTTGTTTCAGCATGTGTGCACGCTCAACCGCCTGGGGCGTGCGGGGGGCGGTGCGGGGGCGAGGCAGGTTCGCGACGAGCTCAAGGGGCTGCTCTCGGATCTCAAGACGCGTGCCGATCGCGAGGGGCTCGGGGGCGCGTTCGACAAGATCGAGCTCCCGCTGACTTTCTTCGCGGATCACATGGTCCGGGAGAGCCGGTTGTCGGCGATGTGGGGCGTGCAAGGCGGGTGGAAGAACCTGGCCGACGACCGCCGCGAGACGGCAGGCGACGAGCGGTTCTGGGAGATGCTCGAGGAGACATTGCTCGAGCAGGGTGACGGGGCCAACCAGAGGCTGGCGGTCTTTCACGCCATGATCGGGCTTGGGTTTACGGGGATCTATCACAACCAGCCTCAGCATCTCCGCAAGAAGATGCGGGAGATCTCGGCGAGGGTTCGCGGCCTGTCGGAGAGCGACCAGGGCGGACGGGTCACGCCCGACGCGTACGAAAACGTTGACACCCGTGTGCTGACGCAGCCCCCGGCGCGAAAGCTGGTTGGGTTCGTGATCGGGCTGGTGGGGATGGTCTCGGTGCTGCTTGTGTCGTATGTGGTGAGCTTCAGGTCGGCGACGAAGGAGCTCAACGAGAAACTGACCGAGATCAAATCGACGGACGCGCCCAAAGCGGAACTGCCCAAGTAAGTGTCCGGGTCCGGACGGGACCCAAAGCGGAGCCGAATGGCATGATGATGAATCTCCTTCCCTTCCCCTACTCGGTGATCGGGGATGTCGGAAACGTGGTGAAACTCCTGCAGGTTGATTCGGGGATCCTCCTTGGATTGTTCGGCGGCCTGGCGATCGTGGGGGTGCTGCTCCTGGCGTACAAGGCGATCCTCGCCTTTCGCGACAGGGCGCAGAGTGTTCCGTTTCTCGAGAAGGTCAAGGGGGCGATGGCCCGCACGCCCTCCGTCGTTGCCGACCCCGCGAAGCGGGCGAGGCTTGACGACCTTCGCAAGAAGTACGAGGAGGGCGTCGAGAAGTTCCGCCAGGCCGGGAAGGACCTGCACTCGCTCCCGTGGTATCTGCTCGTGGGCCCGGCGGGCTCGGGCAAGACCGAGGCGATGCGTCACTGCAAGATCGGCTTCCCCCCGGGTCTTCAGGATTGCTTCCAGGGCGCTGGCGGCACGATGAACATGCACTGGTGGTTCACCAACTACGCCGTTGTCCTCGACACGGCCGGACGCATGTTCATGGAGGATGCGGCGTTGCAGGGCGGGAGCGAGTGGCGCGAGTTTCTCAAGCTGCTCAAGCAGAGCCGGCCCAATGCGCCCGTGAACGGGATGCTCCTGGTGATCGGGATTGACAGTCTGATCAAGGACACCGCGGAGCAGATCGAGGGCAAGGCGGGGCATATCGCCAAGCAGCTGGACACGATCCAGCGGACACTTGATGTCCGGTTCCCGGTGTATGTCGTCATCACCAAGTGCGACCTGATGACCGGGTTCAAGGAGTTCTTTGACAAGATCGACGACCCGCAGCTCCAGCATCAGATCCTGGGTTGGTCGAACCCTGCCCCGCTCGACGAGCCGTTCCGGGCCGAGGCGGTTGACGATCATGTCAAGACGATCCGTTCGAGGCTTCTCAAGCGCCGAGCGACGCTGCTGATGGACCCGGTGCACACGGAGGACCCGCAGGCCCGTCGCACCGATCAGGTGGACGAGTTGTTCGCGTTGCCGGACAACATCGCGAAGATCGCGCCGCGACTCCGCCGGTACCTGGAGATCATCTTCCAGGCGGGCGAGTGGAGCCCCAAGCCGCTCTTTCTTCGGGGAATCTACTTCACAAGCTCGATGCGTCAGGGGAAAGCGCTCGACGAGGATCTGGCGGCGGCCCTGGGAATCAGCGTCGACGCCATCCCGGGCGGAAAGGTGTACGACGAGGAACGCTCGTTCTTCCTCCGCGATGTGTTCATGTCGAAGGTCTTTCGCGAGAAGGGTCTGGTCACGCGGGCGACGAATGTGCAGCGTGAGCAGGCGGGCCGCAAGCGGCTGGTGATGGGGGCGGCCATCGTCGTCACGATCGCGTTGACGGCGTTGACGCTCTTCAGCAGCGGGCAGCTCCGCAGCGCGGTGCGCGAGCCGCTCGAGACGTGGACCCAGGTCGCCAAGAGCGTCGAGCAGAGCAAGGTGATCGACCGGGGCATCTCCGGGCCGGAGTACTTCGGGAACAAAGAAGGGGTCGAGGTCGAACGCGGGAACAAAATCACGCCGTTGGAGTTGATCGACCGGGCGAAGAAGCAGTCTGAATCGCCGGTCAGCATGGGATTCCTGAGCTTCGGCCGCGTTCTGGAAGACGTGAATTCAAGCCAGCTTGAGGCGTATCAGGCGGTGGTGATCCGCGCGGTCGCGGCTCCCATGCTGTCGTCGGCGCGGTCTGCGCTTGCAAGCCGGGACGTCAAATGGACGCCCGAAGCGTCGGCGGCCCTGGGCGAACTGGTGGCGGCGGAGATTCGGGCGCTCGACGGGACTCCGGCACGCGACCTGGACGCGAAGGACGCCGCCGGCAAGGGCGTGAATCCCGCGCCGATCCTCGCGTTCCTCTCGCCCACCGCGTCGATCTCAAAGGACGAACTCGCTCAGCTGAAGGAGGCCCTGTCGGTCATCCCCGCGGCGCAGTACGCGAGCCACGGTCTGGCGGGGACGCCCGAGACGCTCGAGGAGCTCAAGAAAGCAATCGCTCAAGCGGGCGAAGCGTGGAAGGAGGCGGCGGCCAACGGGGGCGATCTGGGTGAGTTGATGAGGCTCGAAGCGGCGATCAAGCTCTTTCTCGCGGCCGAGTCGGACCTCTGGCGGCAGATTCCCGAGCGGGCGGTCGGCACGATCGAGGAGTACAACACGTTTGCGACGCGGTACGCGCAGAGCGTGACAAAGCTGGAAACAGCTGCGGCGGAGGGCAAACTCGGCGAGGTCGCCGGCGTGTGGCCGCGGCTCGGCGGTCGGACCGAGGCCGATCTGGTCGAGGCTGCCAAACGGAACATCCAGAGCCAGGCGGATGCGGTTGTCTCGGGGCTTCCCAGAGACGTCAAGGCGGAAGCGGACAAGAAGACCAGGGCAGGCATCGCGGCGGACGCGATCAAGACCGCGCTCGCGGCGGCGCTCGAGTCGGGGACGAAGGGGCTGCCTTCGAAAGTTGCGGAAGTTCGCGCGAGCCTCGCGGAGGAGAGCAGGAAATCGCTCGTCGAGCGCGGCCGGACCGCCGACACTCTCGGCTTCCAGGATGTCATCGCGTTGTACAAGGACCTCGTTCCGTTTGTCGCACAGGCGGACAGCGGGGGGAACTGGATCGACGCGGCGGCTCGAGTCGGCGAGATCAACGCCGCGGGGTCCAGAGTTTCTGAGGACGTGCAGGGGTGGATCAACGGGGTGAGCCCGATGCTCAAAGGCCAGAAGCATGCGCAGGTTGCGCAGCGCGTGGTCGAGGTGGCGCGCGGAGGCCGGGTCGGCGCACGAGTTGGCGCGTTCCTCGCGGGAATCGATTCGGGCAAATCCGTGAGCGAGGTTGTGGCCGCTGCTGCCGGGGCTCCCGTGCCGACAACCAAGATCGGGATGTCTGGTCTCGATGGTGTTCGCGTCATCGAGGCGGCGTATTCCCCGGCGGTGGTCGGGAATCTCTTCCTTGGGTGGCGAGCGACTCTCGACGAACTGTCGGGACCGAAGAAGGACTGGCTTGTCGGGGACGGGCTGGCGGATCGTTCCAAGCGCCTCTCGACGCCGATGACCGAGTACGGGCGTGAGTATGCCGCGTCGTGGAAAGCGACGCTCGCCCAGTCCAATGCCCGGGAGTTCGCGACATGGACCGAGTTCCACGCGGCGTTGGAGACGAAGGAGTCGCCGAATCCCGTCGATGTTCACGTGGCACTCAAAGGGCTGCACGAGCAGGTGCAGCGGGATCTTTCCGCGATCGGGTCGGCCTTGGGATCTGACGAGATCCGGAAGGATGCCGAGGCCGCGGGCAAACAGGCCGCCCTCATCACCGGCGCGTCGGATCCGACGATCGCGGACAAGATCGACCGTGTGAGACGGAAACTCCGCGGGCTCGGCGGGGACCCCCGCAAGGCCCGTGAAGGTCTTCTCGCGATGCTGAGCCCCGATTCGCCCGACGGGCAGGCCCTCGCCGACTTTGTTTCGTCCGCTTCGGTGCCCGGCTACTGGCAAACATTGGTGGTTCGCGGCTTTGACGCCCTCGCGAAGGAGTATCAGACCAACGCCGCTTCCGATGTTGATCGTTTGATCGCGTTGTCGCGATTCCCTCTGGTGAACGACCGCGCGGGCGCGCCGCTGACGCCCGCAGAGCTCGACGAGGCGGCCCGCATTCTCAATGAGCTGCAAGTTTCGGACAAGGACCGTCGCGTGCAGATTCTCGGCGGCCGCTTATCGGAGTCGACCTCCCGGCTCATCACACCCGATGCCATCAAGAACCGCCCGAGGATCGCTGACTTCGTAGCGCGGGCCAGGGAGGTCTGCAAAGCCTTCGCCGGTCCCGGTGGCACCGCCTTGGTCGAGTCCATCGCTGGCGACGGCGACGGCGACAAGCCGACCGAGTCCGCGGGCTCGATCCGAACGATCGCCGACGGCTGGACGGTCGAAGGAGATCCGATGATCGAGGGAATCGACGCGGGCAAGGTCCGAAAGGTCGATTCCGGCGCACCTCTTCAGTCGGTCCGCCTTCTCTTCTACAAGCGGGCCACCGAGACGGTTGTTCGCCGTCAGCTTTTCGAGCCACCTTGGGCGGCCGCGTCGATGGTGCTCACCCCGGGGGCGGTTGCGATTCCCGGCGAAGGTTCGGAGTCGGCATCGTGGCGAATTCCCGTGGTTGTTCAGGGGGAAGAGAGCCTGCCGGAAGGGCCCAGAGTGATCGGGCGTCATATGTGGATCAAGGTTGTTCTGAAGAAACCCGTTCCCGCAGCGAAGAACTGGCCGAAGAAGGAAGATCTCGGCGGCAACTGATCCACGCACGTGCAAGTGAGGGCCCGATGACGATGCTTGGAAAACTCTCCAGGTTGTTCCACAAGACGCCCGCGCCGGGGCCGAGGATCTCGCTGGCCGCGTTCGGAAAGCACCCGGGCTGGGACGATCACATCGACGATCTCGGGCTCGATTCGCCTCGCCTCGTTCACGTCAAGTCGGCCTTGTACTCCCAGGGCATCTCTGGGAACATCGACTCGGCCGGGTGGGACCAGATGTCCGAAGCGGAGCGTCTCCCGGAGTTCGCCCACGAATTTCTCTGGCGGTGGGCCGGGGACGCGGTGGTCGGTGTGATGTGGTCCAGCCGCGATGGCAAAGGCCGAACCAAGTACCCCATGGTGTTGTGCCTGCAAGGGACGGGCGTTCCGACGAGCTGGCTTTGCTCGACCGGGCTGGAACGATTGCGAGCTCTTCGCGATCAGTGCCGAGCGATAGAGAACGCTGGGGGCGTCATCCGGGCCATGGACTCAGCCCGTTCTGATTTACAGGGGGCTGTGCTTTCGGTTCCCCAAGGTGATGACGAGCCAGAGCGTCATCTGATTAAGAGACTGACGGCCGACCCCGCGTCATCCGTGCGGGGCGGATTTGTTCGTGTTTTGTACGACATTGAACGACGCCTCGGGGGAATGAGGGTGGACAAGTTCAAGACCAAGACGAGGGTGATCGATCTCTCGGCGCACCATTTCAGAATGCCCGGAATAGGCGGGTCTGGGAGGGTGCTTGAATCGGCGAGGGCATGGGAGGCGTTGATTATGGATGTGGTGGGGGCCGGCCCTGCACTTTCAGCCGGGATCCTCGCGATTGAGCCTGCGGGGGCGGGGTTCATTGATCTGATTGTTGGTGACCCGACGGCCCAAACGCTCTTTTGCTTGCGGGCGTCGAGGGTTCGCGAGCCGTTGAGTTCCGAGATTCCCTTCACCATCGACGGGGACTTTGCTTCGACGGCGGCCGCCCAAATCGCCCGTTGGACGACTTGAAAGGTCAAGGAGTCGTGGCGGCGGGGTTCATCCTGAAATCTCCAATTTCGGGGATCGCTTGACAAAGCGGTTTGGGATCGGATAGCCTGTTGTCAAGTTAGTGCGAATCCCTCGCCTTGTGTGCTTGTGGTCGGGCGAAGGAAATGTTCAGGCTTTCCGGAAAGTGCTTGCGCGGAACGGGCTCTCTCGTGGAGATTCCACATCCTGTTCCCTTCCGGGTCTCGTGGAACCAAGTAAGACAGGCCTCGATGCGCTGTGTTCGGAGCGACCTTCGTATGAAGACTTATCGGAATCTCCAATGTGCCGCCCTTCTCGCCGCTCTTGCGGGTTTGGCGCTTGTCGCCCCTTCCGCGTTGGCTCAGGACGCAGTGCCGGGGGGCACCTATCCCGAGCCTGATTCGTCGAAGGACGGAACGACGAAGTATCCGGTGACCAAATTCCTCCTTGAATATGAAACGAACAACGAGGAGCATCCTGCGTTGCAGGAGATCTTCGCGGTGGGCGTGGCTGTGGGTGTGCTGTCCGACGGGGGCTACACCTATCCGCGGGCCGGGGTTCCAACAGCGATGATCACGGTGGGGGACATCTTCGGGGATAAAGCCCAGGTGTTTTACCCCGGCGGTATTCGAGCGGTGGCCGAGGCGATTGCCCGTGATCTGATCGATAATCGCAAGCTCATCGGTATCCGAGTTCTGTCGCATCCGGACGACATTTCGTTGTCCGATGGGCAGGACCTGCGTGCCGCGGGTAACACGCGGCTGCGGCTGAAGATCTATTCTGCCGAGGTCGACAACACGACCGTCATTGACCAGAGCCAAGGGATCGAGCCCGATGATCGCAAGAATCCCGAGCGGCTGGAGCGGCTTCGCGAGCGGTCCCCGATCAATGTCGGCGGGCTGATCCGTCGCGATCGGCTGGACGATTACGTGCTGCGACTCAACAGGCATCCCGGCCGGCGGATCAACGTGGCGCTGGTCCCTTCCTCGGACAAGCCCGGCCAGGTCGAGCTGCAGTATCAGGTCGCCGAGGTAAAGCCCTGGTCGGCCTACGTCCAGCTCGCGAACATCGGGACCAAGACCACGGGCGAGTGGCGTGAGCGGTTCGGGTTCGCGCACACGCAGTTGACCAACAACGACGACATCTTCCGGATCGACTACCTGACGGCGGAATTCGGAGACACGAACAGTCTGTTCGGGAGCTACGAGCGGCCGTTCTTTGATAACACTGTGGTCGGGAAGGTCTACGGCTCGTGGAGTCAGTACTCGGCCGATTCGGTGGGTGTTGCGGGCCTGGAGTTCGAGGGCAGCAACTGGGCGGCCGGGGCGGAATTGTCCGGGACGATCCTGCAGTCGGGAGCGAGTTTCTTGGATCTGGTGGGCGGTGCCCGGTTCGAGAATGTCTCGGTGAACAACAAGTTGCTTGGGCAGGAGGGTGAGGAAGACTTCTTTCTACCCTACGCCGGTCTTCGGTTCAGCCGTGTGACGGACGTGATGTCGACGACCGCTTCAGGTATCTTTGAGTTCGGACTCGGCTCGGTGACGGGCGTGAGCGAGTCGGAATTGACGAAGCTGGGGCGCATTTTCCCCGATACCGACTGGGTCGTTCTCAAGATGGATGCGGAGCACTCGATGTATCTCGAGCCGCTGCTGCTGCCGACCGCGTTCGAGGACAAGGACTCGAGCACGCTCCGCGGGACGACACTGGCGCACGAGGTGGTGCTGGCTCTTCGGGGGCAGGCGGCCTTCGGGAGTCGGTTGACGCCGACGTTCCAGGGGATCGCGGGTGGCTTCTACTCGGTCCGCGGGTATCCGGAATCCGTTGCGGCGGGTGATACCACCGTGGTCGGCACGGCCGAGTACCGGTTCCATCTGCCCCGAACGCTGTTGACGACGGACAAGGATGGCAACCTGGCGTACATGGACCCGAATCAGAATCAGTTCTTCGGGCAGCCGTTCCGTGTCGGACCCGCGGGTCCGTTTGACCGAACGGACTGGGACCTGATTTTCAAGGGCTTTGTGGACTTTGGTCGTGTGATGCAGAGCGACAAGCAGGTGTTCGAACAGGACTACTCGCTGATCAGCGCGGGCGTGGGCATCGAGCTGCAGCTCTTGCAGAATGTGAATCTGCGAGCCGACTGGGGCTTCGCGTTGCACGATGTTCGGGGTACGGAAGTGGTTAACTCGGGTGACAATCGGTTGCATTTCTCGGCAACGTTGCTTTACTGACCATGGGGCCCCCGGTTTTGGAACCGAAGGGGGCTTGGAGCCGGAGAGACTTGCAGAGAAGTCTCGCTCGGGCGCAGAGGGTCGAAAGGACCGCGCGTTCGGGGTGTTTTAACGGTGTGGAGTTTGGATTGCTGGGAATCGGGGTCTTTGGATCGTTCACCAACCCGCCTGCGTTGCGGGAAATGCTAGAGGGAAGCCATGAAGACGAATACTCGCGGGACGTTGGTTGGCGGCAACATCGAAACCTCAATCGGCGGGACGGTCGGGCGTCGGCTGTGGACGCTGGCCAAGTCGGCCGGTCGAGCGGTCGGGCTGCGTGGCGGGGGCGTCGGGATGAGCGGGGTCGCGATCGTGGCGGGGTTGCTCGCGGCGGCGTCGACCACATCGGTGATCGCGGGACCCGAAGGGCAGCAGGTCGTCGTCGGGAACGTGACGTTCACGCGTCAGGGCAACCTGTGGGTGATCACGGCGAGTAACGGCTCCATCATCAACTACGCGAGCTTTGACATCCTGCCTTACGAGACGGTGCGGTTCATCCAGCCCAATCAGCTGTCGACCGTGCTCAACCGGATCAACAGCGCGGCCCCGACGCTCATCCAAGGGCGTCTTGAGGCCAACGGGAACGTGTTCTTCGTCAACCCCGCGGGCGTGATTTTCGGGCAGGGCGCGACGGTGAACGTCGGCGGTCTTTACGCGGCGGCGGGGAACATCAGCAACGACGACTTCCTGGCTGGGAACGCTCGGTTCACCGGGCTGCAAGGGAAGGTCGAGAACAACGGCAGCATCACGGCCAACGCGGTCGCCATGGTGGGGCGTGAAGTCGCCAACCACGGCACCATCGTTGCTCAGAGCGGGACCGTGGTGATGGCTGCGGGCCAGGAAGTGTTCATCGGGCGGCAGGGCAGCAACGTCTACACGCAGATCCAGGGCGCGGCGGGCGGCGCCGAGGGCGCGGCGGTCACCAACACCGGGCGGATCGACGCTCGCGGCGGGCAGGTCATGATGTCCGCTGGCGACGCCGACGGGATGGCGATCTTCAACAGCGGCGTTCTCCGTGGCAAGACCATCACGATCGAGGGGCATGGCAGGGGTGAGGTGATCGTCAAGGGCGTGGTCGATGCACGCAACGACGCGGGCCGCGGCGGGGATATCACCATCACCGGCGAAAAGGTCGGCATCTTCGACGCGAACGTCGACGCGAGCGGCACTTGGGGCGGCGGGACGATCAAGATCGGCGGGGACGCGGGCGGGCTCGGGGACACACGCCGGGCTGATTTCGTGTTCGTCGACCAGAATTCGGTGGTCCGCGCGGACGCGGGCGAGTTCGGTGACGGCGGGCGGATCACGTTCTGGGGCACCGAGGCGACGCGCATCGGCGGGTCGATCTCCGCGATGGGCGGGGTGTTCGGTGGGAACGGCGGGTTCGTCGAGACCTCGGGCGGGTACATCCAGATCACGGCGACGCCGACGCTTAGCGCACGGGCTCACGGCGGTCAGGGCGGGACGTGGGTCATCGACCCCAACGACATCACGATCGTGGCGGGCAACGGCAACACGAACATCAACCCGGCGGACCCCTTCGCCAGCACGGACGACAGCGCCCAACTGGGTGTAGACCTGATCACCGCTGCGCTGGGCGCGGGCAACAGCGTGTCGATCACGACGGCCACCGGGGGCGCCAACGCCCAGGCCGGCGTCATCACGCTTTCAACGAACCTGAGTTACACCGGCGTGGGCAACGCGACGCTCACGCTCAACGCGCACTCGGACATCGTGTTCAGTTCCGGCGTGCTCGTGACCGGAACCGGCGCGGGCGGGCTGAACCTGGTGCTGAACGCCGACAGCGACAACAACGGGTCGGGCAACGTCAACCTGAACAACTCGATCCTCTCGCTGGCGGGCGGATCGCTGACGGTCAGCTCGAACGTCGAGAACTTCACGCAGACGGTCGGCGGCTCGATCACGACCGGCGGCGGGAACGCGACGTTCGACAACACCGGGACCAATTCCTTCGGCGGGAACGTCAACCTCGGCGCGGGAGTCTTCTCGTCGGCCACCACCGGGCAGACGACCTTCGGCGGAACGGTCACGGCCGGATCGTTGAGTGTTGCGGGCGCAGCGGCGATCAATGGCGGATCGGTGAACACCTCCGGTGGCACGCAGAATTACACGGGCGCGGTCACGCTCGGTGCCAACACGACCTTGACGGGCACGACGATCACGTTCGGCTCGACGGTGGATTCCTCCGGGGCGGCCCGGACGCTGACGGTGAGCGGGGCGGGCGTGTTCAACGGGAACGTCGGCGGGCTGACGGCGCTGAGCACGCTCACGGTCACCGGTGCCGCGACGCTCACGAACGCTTCGGTCACGACGGCGACGACGCAGACGTACGGCGGTGCGGTGAACATCGGTGGATCGGCCACGACGCTGACCGGCACGACCATCTCATTCCAGAACACGATCGACACGACGGTTGATCTGACGATCGCGAGCACGGGAGACGCGAACTTTACCGGTATCGCGTCGTTCGGTGGGAACACGACGATCACGGCAGCCAACATCACGTTTACGAATCTTGTTCAGACGGACGCTGCCGGCGATGGACTGCGTGACCTGACGCTCAACGGGACGGGGATCACCTCATTCTTCAACAACGTTTCGTCGGGCGGGCGTCGGTTCGCGAACCTCACGTCCAACGCTGCGGGCAGCATGATCGTGCTGGGCACGATCTCGTCGACCGGCAACATCGAACTCAATGATGGTTCCATCACGTTCTCGTCCGTGGCCACATCGGTCACGTCGAGCGCGGGGGACATCACCATCGGCGGGAACATGATCATCGGT
This sequence comes from Phycisphaera mikurensis NBRC 102666, assembly GCA_943369765.1. Taxonomy (GTDB): domain Bacteria; phylum Planctomycetota; class Phycisphaerae; order Phycisphaerales; family UBA1924; genus UBA2396. The sequence continues at coordinate 343,555 of CALROI020000001.1, forward strand.
GCTGACATGGTGTTCAGCGGCGCCAACGTGACGTTCTCGGGGACGATCAACGACGACGCGGCCGCGACGCAGCGGACGCTGACGGTCAACAGCGCGGGTGCGACGACGTTCAGCGGGGACGTCGGTGCGACGCGGGCTCTTGCAGCGATCATCACCGACGCGGGTGGCACGACGGTCATCGGCGGGAACGTGACGACGACAGCGGGCCAGACCTATGGCGACGCGGTTGAACTGACCGCCAACTCGGTCATCACGGGCGCGAACATCACGTTCGCGTCGACGGTCGACAGCAGCGGTGCTGGGCGCACGCTGACGGTCAACGACAGCGGGCTCACGACGTTCGGCGGCGTTGTCGGGGGCACGCTCGCTCTGACGAGCCTGAGCACGGACGTTGCGGGTTCGACCATCTTCAACGGGAACGTGACGACGACGGGCGCGATGACGCTGCTGGACTCGGTGTTGTTGGGCGCGGATCTCACGATGACGGGTGCGGGTATCCGGTTCGGGGGCACGCTTGATTCGGACACGTCCGAGCGTGCGCTGACGATCGTGGACACGGGCACGACGCGGTTTGACGCGGCGGTGGGCTCGACGCTCGCTCTGACGACGCTCTCAGTCTCCGGAGGCGGGACGGCGCAGGTGGGTGCGAACGTGACGACCAGCGGGAACCAGACGTGGGATAACGACCTCAATGTGACGGCGGACGCGACGCTTTTGGCGACGGCCGGTACGATCACGTTCAATGGCAACGTCAACGCGGTGGGCGCGGGTGTGGACCTCACGGTCACGAGCACGGGGACGTCCGTCAACGGGATCATGGGCGGGACGACGGCGTTCGAAAGCCTGACGTTCGGCGGCGGTCCGATCACGATCGCCAGTGACATCACGACCACGGGCGATCAGACGTACAACGACGCTGTGATCATCGCGTCGGCTTTGGTGACGCTGACGAGCACGGGCTCGGGCGCGATCAACTTCACCAGCACGGTCGATGGCGACATCGCCGGGCGATCGCTGACGGTCGACACAGCGGGTCTGACGACCTTCGCTGGCGCGATCGGTGGGACGCAGTCGCTCGACAACCTGACAACGGACGCGGCGGGCGACCTCGTGCTGGCCGGGCCGATCACGCTCGCAAACGTCGGGACGTTCAACGGGTCGGCGATCTCGCTGGGCGGCGACGTGACGGCGACGACCGTGACCTTTGGCGGGCCCCTGACGCTGACGGGGAACTCGATCTTCAGCGTCTTGAACGCGACATTCAGCGGAACGGTGAACGCGGACCTTGAAGCGAACAACCGCACGCTCACGATCAATCTCGATCCCGGCGGCGTGGCGACCTTCGCCTCGACCGTCGGGGCTACGGAGCGTCTTGACACGTTGACGGTGACAGACGGCGGTGCCGGGCTGACGGTCCTGACGGGGAACGTGTCCACGCTCGGGGCGCAGGACTATCAGACCGTGGTGAGGCTGGACGGAGACGCCACGATCGCTGGTACGAACATCACGTTCGGGAGCGCTTTGGACGCGGACCTCGCGGCGAACAACCGCACGCTCACGATCAACACGACCGGCGGGAGCACCGTCACGTTCAACGGGGCTGTCGGGAGCGGGCAGTCTCTGGGCACACTCACGGTGAGTGATACCGGTGCGGGCACGACGATCTTTGCCAACAACGTGACCACCAGCGGGGCACAGACCTACGACGAGAACGTGCAGTTGAACGGCGACGTCACGTTCCAGTCGACCGCGGCTGGGAACATCGCCTTCGGCGGGACGGTGGACTCGGACGGCACGGCACGTGCTCTCACGGCGGACACGACCGGGACCATCACCTTCACGGGCGCGGTCGGGGCCACCAACGCCCTGTCGACGCTTACCACGCTCAACGGAGCGACGACCATTTCGGGCGGATCGGTTCGCACGACAACGCTTCAGAGCTATGGCGGGACGGTGGACATCACGGCCAACACGGTCCTCATCAGCGAGGACATTGATTTCGCGGCCAACGTGACGGGCTCGACATTCACGCTGGGGTTCCAGACGTTCAACGCCGCGACCAATATCGAGTTGGGCGGGGCTGGCGGGACCGGCGCGCTGGACCTGACGACAGCGGAACTGGCGTTCTTGCAGGACGGGTTTGCGGGGCTGACGTTCGGTGATTCGGCGATGACCGGGTCGATCATCGTGGCCGGTGCGACGACGCTGCTGGACGCGACGACGTTCACGGTCGACGGTGGCAACGGCGGGCTGATCCGTCTGGCGGCGGACCTGACGGTCAATGACGTAACGAACGCGGCGACGATCACCTTCGGCGGGCCGGTGCAACTGGACGCGGACGTGACGGTCGCCTCGACCGGCGTCGGGGCGAACGGTGACATCACCTTCAACGACATCCTCAACGCGGACGCCTCGGCGAACAACCGGATTCTGACGGTCAATAGCCAGGGCGCGGTGACGTTTGTCGGGGTGGTCGGCGGGACTGAGGCGCTCGGCGGGTTGGTGACGGACGCGGGCGGATCCACGCGGATCACGACCGACATCACGACCAACGCGGCGGGCAACCAGACTTATGGCGACGATGTGGTGCTGCTGGGCAACTCGACGCTCACCGGGAACAACATCTCGTTCGACGGAACGATCAACGCGGATCTGGCCGCGAACAACTGGGCCTTGACGGTCAACGGCGGGGGGCTGACGTCTTTCTCCGGGGTGGTCGGCGGGACCGAGGCGTTGGGCTCGCTCACGACGGGCGGGGCCGGAACGGTCTCGATCCTCGCGGCAATTACCACGAGCGGGGCGCAGCTCTACAACAACGCGGTGACGATCAACAGCTCGCTGCTCACGGGGCTTTCGGTCGGGTTCGGCTCGACGGTGGACGCGTCCGCGGCGGGCCAGGACCTGCTGGTGACGAGCACCGGCGGTGACATCTCCTTCGGCGGGATCGTCGGAGGAACGACTGCGTTCCGCGACATCACGACGACGGCGGCGGCGACCTTCGCCAACCGTCTCGCGGGCGACATGACCGCGACGCGGAACATCTCGCTCGGCGGGGCGACGGTGATCGGCAGCTCGCTGACGATGACCGCTGAACGGATGAACTTCGGCACGACGGTGGACGCGGACGCGGGCGGCCGCGTGCTGACGCTGACGTCGACGGCGACGAGCGGGTCCGGTGCGACGCCCTTGTTCCGATTCGGTGGGAACGTTGGTTCGACGGTCGCGTTCCAGTCGGTCGTGTTCACTGCGGTTTCGTTCGCGGACCCCGCGTTCTCGACGATCCTCTTCGCTCCGGTGTCGCCCTTCGGCGGCGACGGGTCGGTGGCGTTCGGCAACAACATCAGCATCAACGCGACCACGATTGATATTCAGGACGGCCACCGTGTGACCGCTCTGGCCAACTTCACGATGAACGCTGTCGATATGACCGTGGGCGACATCACCTCCGCGGGCAACCTCAACATCAACGTTTCAAACATGATCACGATCCGGTTGCGTGACGGCGGACGGTCGGAGACCTCCCCGGGCAGCTCGGACAATGGCGTCGACCTCGGTGCTGACTGGGTCGCGCTCGGAAGCATCACCGCCAACGGCGCGGTTCAGTTCGATGACAACGGTTCGATTTCCGGCACGCTCCCCAACGGCCGCGTCTTCTCGCTGGCGACCGGTCAAGGCGGCTTGGTGAGCGGCACCGCAACCACCGGCCTGCCGTCGGCGACGCTGGTGCTTCTCCCCTCCTTCGCCCAGACCCTCTTCTCAAGCGGCGCGACTCTTCTCTCTCTCGACCTGACGTCCAAGACGACGCTCGACCAGCCCCCGATCGCCGGGATCAACCCGCGAATCGAGGTTGACGCCGTGTCGACGCCTCAGCCGGTTTCCTCGGAACTCGCCGAGTTCATGCGGTCCCTCGACCTCTCTCTGAAGGATGAAGCGTCGATCGACGAACAGTTGGAAGGCTTGATCGGCCGCAAGCTGTACATCGATATGGCGAACCCGGAGTTCGCATCCGCGAAGGATCGGTACCGCGTCACTCGCGAGCGTCTGACGGCTGAGAACGTCAGGCCGCTGCGGGACACCTTCCGGGCGGTCTTCCAGAAGGAAGACGGCGTGAAGGACGATGGGTCGCCGAACTATGTCGATGACAGCAAGCGGGTGAAGGACACGCTGGGCAAGGCGTGGAAGTCCTACAAGGCCCAGGCCACCAACGCCGACGGCGTTGGATTCCGCAGGTTCCTCGACGCCGATCAGGGCAACACGGACAACGCGCGGGCGCTTGAAATCCTCCAGGGGCTCGGGCAGCTGTTTGAGCAGATCGATCGCCTGGGGCTCTCGGAATTCGAGTCCATCCGGCCCAAGAACAGCATCATCAACCGCGCTCTTTCGCCGGACATCGGAACCAACGACGCGGCAAGGCAGATTCTCCGCGATGCGGTGATCGGCGAAGAGCCGGCTGCGGTCGAAGAAATGGCGATGCTCGGTCAGTGATCGAAACCTGAATCGAACGAATCAACGCGAGGGATCCGCACGGATCCCTCGCGTTTTTTTTCGAAGCAAAGCACCCGCATGTCGAGGTTCTGGTGTCGACGCATCAGCCACGAGAAAGTTATCGGGGTCCGGCAACGTCGTCATCGCGAGACAAAGGCGCCGCGTCACGCCAAAGGGCCGCGTCGATTGGGGAGCGGGCTCAAAACAACCGGCACGAGTGTGGGTCGAATGCCATCCGCTCGCGGGTACCGGTTCGATCGGGGGAATGCTCGGGCGGCCTACTGCAGATTCACGGGCATCACGACGTACACAAAGTCCTGCCCGCTGCGGATAAGGCCTGGCTTGTTCCCGGCCTTGAGCTCCAGGATCACTTCCGATTCCGTCACGACTTTGAGCGCGTCGGTGATGAACGTCGGGTTGAACCCGATCTCGAGATCGTCCCCGTCGTACTTCGCGAGGTCGATGGTGATCTGTGCCTCGCCCATCTCCGGCGCCCGGCTCGAAAGCTCGAGCTGCTTGTTCTTTCCGGTAAAGTGCAACCTGACCCCGCGGGATTCCTCGTTGGTGAGCAGGGCTGCACGCCGAACCGCGGACGCCAGCACATCCTTGTCGAACGTGACCTTTTTGTCGTGGTCTTTGGGGATGACGTCCTCGTAGGGAGGGAAACTACCCTCGACGAGATTGCTTGAAAGGGTCGCCCGTCCGCCCGCGGGGTCCTTCTCGCCCACCGCGAGAACGCTGAAGAAGATCTGGTTGTCGGTGATGGCGATCTGCACCTGTTCCTCAGGATTGCTGATGAGCCTCTGGATCATCTGAAGAGCTTTGGTGGGGACGATGCATGACACCGCTTTAGTGTCCTTGTCGGACGCAGCAAGCTGAGTGCGGCACAGTGCCAGACGCCGTCCATCGGTCGCGACCATCTCCAGGCGCTTCCCGTCGCGCTTCATCAGCACACCATTGATCGCGTACCGGCTGTTCTCTCTCGCCGTCGCAAAGACGGTCCGCGTGATGATCCCGTCGAGGGCTGCCGCGGAATGGGCGAAGACAGCCTTGGCCTTGGCGATTTCGGAGGTCCCGGCGATGACCGAACCCATGTCGGGGATCGGGGGGAAGTCCGCCGCGGGGTACCCGTAGACCTTGAAGTGCGCGTCGCGCCCGCGGATGTGCATGGCGTCTTCTTCGGTCTCGAGCGTGAGCGTCGGCTCGCTGTCCTCGGCCCCGATGATCTGACGGAGTTTGTCCGCCGGGATGAGCGCCTCGCCGGTCTGCTGAACGTCCACCTGAAGCAGCTTGAGCCGCATCGAAAGCTCGCCATCGGTCGCGAGCAGCGTGAGCTCGCCGGTGGAGCCCTTCTTGGTGGCTTCGAGCTTGACGCACTGCAACTGGACGCGGGGTGTTCTTCCCGCCACCGCCCCCGAGATGAGGTTGATGCCGTCGAGCAACGCGGAACGATCGCAAATGACCTTCATGGCAACTCCAAAGCCCACCAAGGGCCGCTTCAGGCCCACCCCGAGACTCACGACAACACACCCGGCACCCGCCGTAGGGTATGCCTCATTCTACTAGAGATTGGGTCTCCGTCATCGGTACCTACGAGGGCTGGGGGATCCGATGGTATTGTGAAAAACCCGTCGGTTCCCACGGGGAGCAGTTGTGCTCAGCACCCAGCTTCAAACTGGGTCACGAAGGCGTCATAGTCGAAGAAGTCGACGAATTCGTCACCGTTGAAATCCGCCGTGCTTCCCGGGGGACATTCCGACGACTCAAAGCAGCGGACGAAGTCGTCGTAGTCGAAGAAGTCCAGAAAGTCATCCCCGTTGAAGTCCGCCCCGCAGGTCGGAAGGATCTTGAAGATGTGGCCCGTCTGGTGGTCGAGGATGTAGGCCTCACCGGTCCCGTCTTCGCAGATCGCGACGGGGTTGTCCGGTCTGAGCAGGCCGGGTGGCAGAAGGGCGTCGGTCCAATCCACAACGCTCGTCACCTGTCCTCCGGACTGCCGGAGAGCCCAGATCCGTCCGGAGCACCAATCGGTGTAGAGGTAGGCCCCGGCCAAGGCAGGAACCGCCAAGCCCCGGTAGAGAATTCCCGGGCTGATCGAGCACCCAACATCATGCCCGTAGGCGAACAGGGCTGGGGTGAGGCCCGCGTCCCCGCAGGCACACCCACTCAACCCCGTGCAGGTGGTGTGCTCCATACATCGCCACCCGTAGTTTCGCCCGCCGGGCGACCCCGCAGCCTCAAAGTGAACCTCTTCCCAGGTCTCCTGACCCACGTCGCCGATCCAAAGATCCCCGGTTGCCGAGTCAAACGCGCACCGCCAGGGGTTTCGCAGGCCGTACGCCCAGATCTCGTCGTCCCCCAGAACGCCCACAAACGGGTTGCTCGGGGGGATCGCGTAGTTTCGGTCGGGTTCTGCCGGGAAATCGTCAAATCCCGAGACGTCGAGCCTGAGGATCTTCCCCGCGAACTCGCGTCCGACGATGGTCTGCGATCGGTTCAGAGGGTCCGGGTTGGCCGCGGTCCCGGCATCGCCGAGCGACAGGTACAGGTACTCGTCATTGGGCGAGAATCCGATCCATCCACCGTTGTGCCCGTTGGGCCTGGGCATCACCAGCAGCAGTTCCTCTGAGTTCGGGTCCGCCGTCAGCGTCCCTGGCAGCACGCGGAACCGAGACAGGACACCCGCGAAGTCGGGGCGGCGGTTGTAATAGACATACAACGCCCGACTTGTCTCGAAGTCCGACGGAAAGGCCGCCGACATCAGCCCGCCATCACCCTGCACCAACGCCCGGGCACGGATGTCGAGCACGGTCCCGCCATTCGTTCCCGTCAGCACGGCGGCGCCGGACTCGCGATCCATCGCCCGGACGCGTCCGAGCCGGTCCACCCCGATGGCGATCGAGGGCTGCCCCGGGATCGACGTGATTTGCATGGGGAACTGGGTTACCGAGCTCCAAAGTCGTACCCGCGCCCCGATCGGCTGCCCGAAGGACGTGTGCACAAGCACCGAAGACACAACCCCGACGAGCAGTCGCAGACGAATCGAGCTCATGGCCACCTCGTCCTCAGCCTACCACAAATTCCGGGGATTGGGGTTACCGTGGCGGTTTATAAGAAAAATGATGAGAGGCGGCGTTTGTAAACCTTAGCAATTCTTGTGCCAATCAAAAAAACAGGTTGCTTCGCCTCTCTGACACCCAGATACTCTGCCTGTTCGGCGAGCCGGGTTGTAGCCCGGCCGCACTGGCACCGTCCGTTTCCTCCTACATCGGGTGGCACGGGCGGAATCTCGCACGTTCGGCGGGTCTGAAATCCTCCGTCGGGGTCTCTCTCCCCGACACCCGCCCGAGAAAGGACTCTCCCGGATGTCATTCGAAGCCGCTGTCCACGCTCAAGCCATCGAACTCGACCGTCTGTCCCTCGAAATGACAGCCGCCGCCGGCACCGGGCACCCCACGAGCTGCATGTCCATCGGACATCTCGTGACGGTGCTCATGTTCCACACGATGAAGTGGAGCCCCGAGATCCCCGATTACCCGACCTCCGACCGTCTCGTGCTTTCCGAGGGCCACGCTGTCCCGATCGTCTACGCCGCCTGCGCGAAGATGGGGACGATGTACGGCAAGGATCCCAACAAGCGCCGGCGTCTGACGATCGAGGACCTCAAGAAGCTCCGCAGCGCGGAGAGCGAGCTCGACGGGCATCCCAATCCGATGGAAGGGTTCCCCTTCTTTGACGCGGCTACCGGGTCGCTGGGTCAGGGCTTGTCCGTCGCCGCCGGACTGGGCGAGGCGGCCCGTCTCGACAAGACCGATCGTCGCATCTACTGCATCATCGGTGACGGCGAGAGCCGCGAAGGCCAGATCGCCGAAGCGCTCGACCAGATCGTCGACCGCAAACTCAACAACGTGCTGCCGATCTTCAATTGCAACGAGTACGGGCAGACCGACCGCGTCAGCCCGCAGCAGTCCGCCGAGACGATCACGGCGAAACTGCAGGCGTACGGGTTTGACGTCAAGGTGATCGACGGGCACAATCCGAATCAGATCAAGACCGCTTTCGACGCCTTTATCGCGAACGCGGAAGGCAAGAAGCCGATGGCTGTCGTCGCCAAGACCGCCAAGGGGTGGGGAGCCGAGAGCGTTCAGGGCAACGGCTGGCACGGCAAGCCGCCGACAGGCGACCAGCTCAAGCGGGCCTGCGCCGAACTCGACCAGAAGCGTCAGGCTCTGACCAGTTCGCTCGGTTCGGGCGACGCGTTCACGATCGAGCCTCCCAAGGAGTTCCAGTCCCCTGACTACGCGGCGGGCGAGCTGCCCCCCCTCGCCGAGACGATGAAGGCGATGGACATGACCTCGCTCCTCCAGGCGGGCAATCTCGCGACTCGTCGCGCCTACGGCATCGCGCTGCGGGCTCTGGCGAAGGTGAACAAGAACGTCGTGGTCCTCGACTGCGACGTGTCGAACTCGACTTTCGCCGAGATGGTCCGCAAGGACGCCACAACGGCCGAGCGGTTCATCGAGTGCAAGATCGCCGAGCAGAACATGATGTCGATGGCGGTCGGCCTCTCCGCCGCTGGCAAGATCCCCTTCGTCTCCACCTTCGCGAAGTTTGTCACCCGCGGGTACGACCAGATCGAGATGGCGATCAACTCCGGGGCCAACATCAAGATCGTCGGCAGCCACGCCGGCATCACGCTCGCCGCCGACGGCCCGAGCCAGATGTCCCTCCCGGATGTGGCGTGGTTCCGTTCGTTCACCACGATGAAGGACCACCGCGGCAATCCCGGGTGCTACCTGCTCCAGCCCTCCGACGCGTACGCCGCGTACCGCCTGACCGAGGTCATGGCGGACTACACCGGCGCGTGCTACATGCGGACACTCCGGGCTGAGACCGAGTTCCTGTACAACGACGATGTGATCTTCAATCTTGGCGGGTTCGAGACCCTCGCGGAAGGCCGCGATGTGCTGATTTGCGCCTCGGGCTACATGGTCCACGAGGCCAACAAGGCCATTGACCTTCTCGACAAGGCTGGTGTCTCCGCCTCGCTGGTCGATCTCTACTCGCTCCCCTTCGACACCGACGCGCTTCTCGATCTCGTGCTGGCGAACAACGGGCACGTGATGACGGTCGAGGACAACTACGGCGGCGGCATCGGCTCGGCCGTGGCTGATGCTCTCGTTGACTCGGGCGACGCGTTCAAGCTCAAGCAGATGCACGTCCGCCGAATCCCCAAGAGCGGCCGGACCGTCGACGATCTCCTCAAGATGTGCGGCCTGACCGCAGAGGACATCAAGAAGGGCGCGATGGACATGCTCGGGGTCTGATCCGGTCGATTTTCAAGAGTCTGTGCCGAGGACCGTCCGCAAGGGCGGTCCTCTCTTCTTTGATCCCGATCTCGGGCTACGCGCGTCCCCACAGGACAAGACCGATCATCATGACGCCGAATGCAACAGCCGCCGCCTGCACGCGCCAGTCGCGGGAGGCGATCTCTGTCGGGTCGTCGTATTCAGCCCGCTCGACCAGCACGATCGCCCGCATCAGCCCGTAGGTCGCGGGGATCAGCGTGAGCCACAGGAGGTTGAACCCCCTCATGTACCGGCTCTCGTGCGCCTGCACGTACATCGCGTACGTGACCAGTGTCGCGACGGCGGTCACCACGACGCTCATCTGCAAGAGGTCGTCGGTGTAGGCCTTCTGGACGCCGCGAACGGACGCGGGATCGACGCCCTGTGCCTGCATGAGCCTGCGCTCGCCCAGGCGTTTGCAGAACGCCAGGAACATCGCGAGAAAGAAGGTGACATTGAGGAGCCAGGTCGAAGGGGTGACGCCGGCGGCGGCACACCCGCCCAGCACGCGGATCACAAACCCGCCCGAGAGCGAGATCACATCCGCCATGATGGCGTTCTTGAGTCCGAGCGAGTACGCGAGAACGTTCCCGGCGTACACCAGCAGAGCCAGGAGCGTCCACCATGCCTGCGCGGCGGGCAGCAGTGAGAGCAACCCGAGCCCCGCGAGGAAGAGGGTCCCGCCGAGGAGCGTGGCCTGGGCCGGCGAGACCGCGCCCGAAGCGATAGGACGGTTGCGCTTGCGGGGGTGCAGGCGGTCCTTGGGGGCGTCGGCGAGGTCGTTGACGATGTAGCACGCGCTGGAGACCAGACCGAAGGCAGCCGCAGCGATGAACGCCAGCGGCATGAGCGCGCTCCCCGACTTGCCGCTCGCGGGGTCCGCGAGGGCGTACACCGGGCCTATGAGCACGAACACGCTCTTGGCCCATTGGACCGGGCGGGCCAGCCGGATCAGGCTGACCCAGAGCGGCCTTGGGTGTGCTTTGGAAGGCGGCGATGGGTGTTCGGGTCTGTTCATGGTGCAGCGTGCTGGTTCATCGTCTCCATCGGTCCGATGCCCCGGACTTCTTTCCGTTTCGCCTCTTACGACCCGCCCTCTCCCGGGGTTCTACGCTCCTCCATGCCCACGCTCGGTGTCAACATCGACCACGTCGCCACCCTTCGCCAGGCCCGTTATCGGGACGGTCCCGGCGGCTCGTCAGAGTACGGCGAGCCCGACGTGCTTCACGCGGCGTTCGAGGCCGCCATCGCGGGAGCCCAGTGCATCACGGTTCACCTTCGGGAAGATCGGAGGCATGTCATCGACCGCGACGTGGAGTTGCTCCGCAAGACGGTCGCGGTCCGTTTCAATCTCGAAATGGCCGGCACCGACGCGATGATCGCTCTTGCCGAGAGGCTCCGTCCGCACCAGGTCACGCTCGTCCCCGAAGGGCGCATGGAAGTGACGACCGAGGGCGGACTCGATGTTCTGGGCGACGTGCCGCGGTGGACCCGGATCGTCTCGAGGCTCCGCGACGCGGGTGTTTCCTCGTCCGCGTTTGTGGACCCTGCGCCTGCGCAGATCGACGCGTGCAAGAAGGCCGGGTTCGCATCGTGCGAATTGCACACAGGGAGATACGCCCACGCGTTCACCGCTGTGGGCGGGGATTTCTCGCTGCCGGGGCTCGCTCGTGAGTTCGGGCTGATCAGGACGGCGGGGGAATTGACGCTCCGGCACGGGATGAGGTTCAACGCGGGTCACGCGCTCAACGCTTTCAACGTGCCCGCGGTGGCTGCTCTGCCGGGAGTTTCCGAATTGCACATCGGTCATTCGATCGTCGCCCGGGCGGTGTTTGTCGGGTTCAGGGCCGCGGTTCGCGAGATGTTGGACGTCATCGAGCACGCTTCACGAAACCCAAGGGCCGCGACCCCGTAGAAGTGACAGCCAGAACGACCAAGGAGCTTGCGTTGACGTTGATCGACCACTTCAAGACCATGCTCGCGTATGAGACGTGGGCCAATCAGGCCTCGATCGCTTCGATCGAGACCGTGCCGCCGTCCGCTCGATCGGGGATCCTCTTCACCCGCGCACTCCAGGTGATGGCCCACAACCAACTCGCGCGGCGCGCCTGGCTTGCACGACTGCAGGGTCGAACCGAGACGATCCCGGACTGGTTCCCCAGTTGGAGCGTCGCCGAGATCGCCGCCGCAGCCGCCCAGCTCGACGCATCCTGGTCTGAGTACGTCGCCGGGCTTTCCGAGGCCGATCTTTCCAAGACAAACTCGTACCGCAGCAGCGATGGGACCGCGTATTCCAGCACGGTGCACGAGGTGCTGACGCACGTTGCCAATCATTCGACGTACCACCGGGGGCAGGTCGCCAGACTGGTGAGCGAGGCGGGTGGACGCAGGGCATCGACCGACTTCATCGCGATGACCCGCAAGTCCTAACGCGGGTTTACCGCGGTTGGGACGGAGCGCCAACGGTGCCCGTCCCGGAGAAATCCGCCGTCGGTGTTCGCACACCGAAGTCGAACAGCACGCCCGCGATCGTTCCGGCCTCGGCGTACGTGAGGCTTCCATCGACGCGGTAGGCACCGCTCGCCGGCACGCCAGCGGGAACCACCGCGGGAAGAAGCAGGCGTTGCGTCCCAAACCGTCGGAGCGTCGCCTGAGGCGAGCGGAACCCTGAAAAGACCTCTTGGCCGTCGAGCGTGATGCGGTACCGAACTTCCGTCAAGGGAAGTTGATCCTCGGCGGTGCTCTGCGCTTCGAGCTCGAGAATCAGAAGGGAGCCGTCGGGGGTGGTTTCCCCCGCAGCGAGCCCGACAACCGAGATCGTTGGCGCCGGCGTGGACCAGCATCCGCCAAGCACCAGGCAAGAGGCGGCGAGCACGAGGAGCGTCAGCGGTCGGGTCGTCATGGCGTGAAGTGTACGGGTTCAGTCGAGGTACGGGGAGACTCGTTATGATGAAGTCGGGAGCGGCGAACTGGAAGGGACTTCGATGTCGGACGCGATGCAGAAGCGGTTCATCGACCTCTGCCTCCGGGTGGCACCAGGCTCATCCGCCGAGGGAGGTTCGTTCGCATATCACCTTTTGTGCGCCTGTTACGCCTATCCCCGCCGCGAGTATCACACGCTCCGGCATGTCTCCGATTGCCTGACGCTGTTCGACGAGTTCAGAGAGTCCGCCGCGGATCCCGACGCGATCGAGTTCTCGCTGTTTGTCCATGACGCGATCTACGACGCCGCTCGGAAAGACAACGAGGCCCGCAGCGCGGTGCTCGGTGCGATGCTGCTGGATCAACTCGGGGCGCAGGACGCGCTTGTGACCCGGGTCGGTGCGCTCGTCACTGCAACCTCGCACACCCGTTCCGGGCTTGCCGGAGACGAAGCTCTGATCGTCGACCTCGACCTTGCCGTTCTGGGAGCTGATCCAGGGAGGTACGACGAATATGCCGTGGGGATCCGAAAGGAGTATGCCCACGCGGACGCGTCGGCGTATCGCGTCGGTCGGTGCGCGTTCTTGCGATCGATGCTTGCCCGGGAACGCCTTTTCTCGCTCGATGCTGTTAGGGATCGGTTTGAAGCGCAGGCTCGTTTGAACATGGCGGTTGAACTGGAATCCCTCGCCCCGCCGTCTTTGCCGGACCGGTAAGCGACCGAAGTGGTCGCAAACTTGAAGTTGCAAGCAAAGTCCTTCATTCTGACATTGATATTGGCAGGAAAGTCAGGTATCTTGGGGGAACCGTACGGAAGTGCGGAGCGAATCCGGAGTTGAGCCGCCAGAGCGTATTTTTCGGGCGGCAAGCCTTCAAAGGACCGAACAAAGTCAAGACGGGAGCGATCGAGATGGAATTGAAGACTTCAAGGCGTGGGATCGTGTCGGCCTTGTGGACGAAAGCTGCAGCCCGAGTAACGGGTTTGGCTGGGGCTTTGGTCGTCGCCGGAGCGGCTTCGGCCCAGCCCTGCGATGGACAGTTCCAGACTGGGAACGGGATCCCGGGTATCAGCGGGAACGGCAACGTGATCACGTCGTGGGACCCGGACGGCGCCGGCCCGACTCCCGAGCTGCTTTACGCGGGCGGGCGGTACAAGTTGGCTCACACGACTCTTGTGAACAGTCTCGGCTCGTGGGAGCCTCTGTTCAACGCGCAGAATCCCGTCGGGATCTGGCGCAACGTGGCCGGCGGCGTGACGGGCGCGGGCGGCGCGCTCGGCACCGTCAACGTCATGTTCCCCATCGGCACCGAGATGCTCGTCGGTGGCGAGTTCACGACCGCGGGTGGTGTGGCGGCGAGAAACGTCGTCAAATTTGACGGCCTCACCAACACTTGGATCCCGTACGGCACCGGCGTCAACGGGCCCGTCTTCTGCTCGACCATCTTCAACGGCCAGCTCTTTATCGGCGGCGTGTTCCAGATCACGCCGGGCATCCCGTCGCAGGACAGCGTGGCCCGGTGGGATGGCGCCCGGTGGCAGGGCGTGGGGCCGGGGTTCCAGCTTCTCGACCCGATGGATGTTCCACCTTCCACTCCGAAACGGACAATTCCCGGGCCGGTCTACAGCCTCGCGGTCTTCAACAACAGGCTTTATGCGGGCGGTGCGTTCCTGTTCTCGGGCCGCAATCCTCCGCCACCCGTCGGCGATCTCGAACCCATCGAGTGCCCGCACTTTGCCGTCTGGAATCCGCAGACGCAGCGCTGGAATCGGATGCTGACGCAGGAGCTCACGGCACCCTTCCCGTACTCACCCGTGATTCGCACGATGCGGACCTTCGGCAACGCGCTCTATCTTGGTGGCATCTGGGATAACTACGGAGCCTCTTTCGCGGTTTCCAACGGTGTCTCCGAGCTGGTCGGCGGCGTCGTGGCCCCCGTGAACGGCGGCGTTTACAAGTTCTTCGACTGGAGCAAGGTTTACTCCCTGGGCCAGGTCGGCAATGAGCTGATGGTCGGCGGCGACTTTGAATTCGCCGGAGCCGCCGGCTCCAAGTACGCGTTCAACGTTGTCCGGTGGACCGGTGCCGCTTACTTGCCGGTCTCGGATGGCGGCTCGGAAGGCCCCGTCGAGTCCGTCACCGCGCACCGCGGTCAGCTGGCCATCATGGGCGCACTCGAGGTCGTGAACGGCCAGCGCGTTCGAGGCATCTCGTGGTACAACGGCAACATTTGGACGCGAGCGGGCCTGGGTATGGACGGGCCCATCACCGCGATGGGCAAGTACAACAACCAGATCGTGGCCGGCGGCCGCTTCGGCCGTACGTCGACCGACGTGATGGCTCTGGGTGTCGCGACCTTCAATGGAACGACCTGGTCACAGGTCGGACAGGGGCTTTCCCTCGGCCGCCGCGGGACGCTTCCGCTCCCGCCCCCGGCGGTTCAGCCCAACCGTCCTCTTCAGCCCCCGGTCATCAATGACCTGACGACCCACAACGGCGATCTGATTGCCGTGGGCGAGTTCTCGCAGTCCGGCATCACTCCGGGCTTTGCCAACATCGCGAAGTGGAACGGCGCGGTCTGGTCTCCGGTTGGTCAGGTTGACGGTCCGGTTTTCGGGGCCGCGAGCTACCGTGGGCACCTGTTCATTGCGGGTGATCTCGTCAACTACGGGAACGTCTGTCAGTACGACGGGTTCGGCGGGTACGTCGCCACCACTTTCGGTACCGATGCGGCGGGCCTCACCCTCACCGTCCACAACGACAACCTGGTCGCGGGCGGCCTGTTCGGCTTCGCCGGCGGCGTCCAGACAGGCGTCGTCGCCAAGTGGAACTACGACACCGAAACCTGGTCGAAGATCAGCCAGACGCAAACGACCTTCACTCCCCCTCCGGCCAATCCCCCGATTCCCCCTCAGTGTAACGTTGTCACCGTCATTGACGGCGATCTTTACGCGGGCGGGAACTGGATCAACATCAACGGGAACGTCAATCTCCGCAAGTTCTGCCGGTTCAATTCGGCGACAGGCCTGTGGGTTCCGGTTGGACCCAACGGCACGGGCCCGAACTACGACGTCTTCGCGATCACCAAGGTCGGCAACAGCATCTATGTCGGCGGCAACAGCGGAACCAACCTGATGGCCTTCGACGGCACCGTGTGGCGCACCGTGGACGGCGGCACCGACGGCCCTGTGTTCGGCATCGAAGAACTCAACGGGCGCGTCTGGGTCGGCGGAAACTTCCTGACCGCCAGCAACGAGCCTTCGTCCTACTTCACCTCCTACATCGCCGATCAGGCGGTGTCCATCACCAGCTCGCCCGTGAACGCCACGGTCTGCGAAGGTGGTTCGGTGACGCTCTCCGTGACGGCGACGGGTACCGCTCCGCTGGCGTATCAGTGGAAGCGCAACGGCGTTGATGTCAACGGTGCCACCGGGCCGACTCTCAACCTCAACCCGGCTGTCCCGGGCAACTCGGGCAACTACACATGCCGCGTGTCGAACGGGTGCTCGAACGCCACCAGCGGCGCTGCAGCCGTGGTCGTCAACTCGGCGGCTGCGATCACGACACACCCGGTGAATCGCACGCTGTGCTCGGGCGCAGCCCTCAACCTCTCTGTGGTCGCGACGGGCTCCCCGACGCTGACCTACCAGTGGCGCCTCAACAACGTGGCCATCCCGAACGCCACCGCCTCGACCTACACCGTCACCGTCCCCACCGGTGCCGACGCTGGTGTCTACACCTGCGCTGTCACCAACCCTTGCAACACGATCGTGAGCAATCCCGCGACGGTGGTCGTCAATCAGTCGGTCGCGATCACCGTTCAGCCCCAGGGGAGCAGCCTGTGCTCCGGCTCGCCTCTGAACCTCTCGGTCACCGCGACCGGGACCGGGCCGATCTCCTACCAGTGGCGTCTGGGTGCGAACAACATCCCCGAGGCCACGAGCGCTACCTATTCCGTGCCTTCCGCTTCGGTGGCCAACACGGGGACCTACTCCTGCGTCGTCACCAACTCGTGCAACAGCGTGACAAGCGCGAACGCGGTTGTCACGGTGACCGAGCTCATTTCCATCACCGGCCAGCCCCAGAACGCTGAGGGTTGTGCGGGCGACACGGTCGCCTTCACGGTGACCGCCACGGGCACCTCGCCGACCTACCAGTGGCAGCTCAACGGTGCAAACATCGAGGGAGCCACCGCTTCGACCTACACCATCAACCCCGTCAGCGCCGGCTCGGCCGGTTCCTACCGCTGCGTCGTGACCAACTCCTGCGGCTCGGTCAACAGCAACGCCGCGACATTCGCGATCAGCTCGAACTGCTGCCCGGCCGACTTCAACAACGACGGGTTCATCGACTTCTTCGACTACCTCGACTTCACGGAGGCCTTCGAGCTCGGACTCCCCGGCGGCGACTTCAATAGCGACGGGTTCATCGACTTCTTCGACTACCTCGACTTCACGGAGGCCTTCGACGCCGGCTGCGACTTCTAGTTCGCTTCCAAAGCCATGTGTTCACGAGCCCGCGGGAACACCCGCGGGCTCGTTTCTTTTTCCCAGAAGGCGCGCCGCTTGATGGCGAATCTCAGAACGGCTCAAAGACCGGTGGACCCGGGGGAGCGTCTGCAAGCCTGGGTCCTCTTGAGGAGCCGCCGGTGGTCGTCGGCGCGAACGGCCGACTGAGCCTGTCGAACGCTGCTGTCGGCACGTGCACCGTCCGCCAGCGCAGGCTGCGGACCTTCATGGCGCCCGAATAGTCGTCGAGGGTGATAGCCCGGAGCGCGTACCACCGGCCTCGATGCTCGAAGATCTCCTCGAAGAGCGCGTCGGGCGGCTGCTCGTCGCACCAGTAGATGAACACGAACGCCGGCGTGAACTCCGGCCCGAAGAGCCGGCCCCAGGCCTGAAGCGAACTCACATCGTCGTGCGTGACCCACGTTTCAAGCCGACCCTTCGGCGCGGACGCGGGGTTGGAGAGCATGCGCCGGGCGATGCGGCGACCCTTGACTTCGACGAGAAGATTCGAGCCTTGCCCGTAGATGACGAAGTCGAACGATTTCAACGCGGCGCCCGCCTTGCCGTCCCGGTCCTGCGACTGGATCAGCAGCGGTTGTCCTTCGGGCACCAGAGCCTTCTTGGCCTCGTCCACCGCGACATACGGGACGCGGCGCGACCGCAGAAAGGTCTCAAAGGCGTGCTCGTAATGGTGCCTGCGCTGAGCCACACCGGAGCGTACCACACGAGAAGCAGGCGCGTCCAGCCCTACTCCGCGGGCCGGAGCAGCCGGTCGACAATCACGGGTATCGCGGGCGGAACCGCCCCTTTGGGAGCACGGCCGAGCCTCGTCCGCACCGCGTCCGTCGGCGACACGTTCCGGATCAGTCCGCGGTGTGTGCCCTTCAGTTCAACGACATCCCGGACTCCCGCGAGGCGCGCCGAGGCGACCGAGACCACCCCGTCGCCCATCGCATCAAGCAACGCACGACCCACCGCGTTGGGTGAAGTAGGGACCGGGAGCAACCTGCCGAGGATGATCGTCATGGTGGCATCGGGCAACGGACGGGTGTCGAGGTTTGTGAAGAAAGCCGAGCCGGGCATGAGGTCGACGCCCGCCCGCCCGCGTTCTCCGGGCGCGCTGGCCGATCCGGGAGGAGTCCACCCCGGGCTTTCGGCCCATCGGGCGATCTGCTCGCGTGCCTCAGCCACCCAGCGGTGCCTTGCCAGCGGCGAGCCTTTGTTCGGGGTGCCCACGGTGATGAGCCTGTTGGCGCGAGGCAGCCCCGCAGGAAGTGGAGAACGTGTCAGCGCGTCACGTGCGACTAGGCCTCCCATCGAGTGCGCGACCGCGTCGATCGTGCGAACGCCCATGGAGCCCAGTGCCGCGAGCGAGCCCAGGAGCAGGTCCGCCGAGGCCGCGATCGCCTGATCGTTCGGGTAGTCAAATCGTGCCACCGCAAAGCCGGCCGCAAGAATCGCGGGAGCGGCGTCGTCCCAGATCCTCCCGGGCTCATCCAGGCCGTGAAGCAGCACCACCAGACGCTCGGGGACGGCCCCGTTGGGTTCCCGCGACCAATGGTGCCCGTAGCAGGGCGAAGGCACAAGCCCCTGTCGGGTCGGCGGTTTGCCCGAGCGGAGATAGAAAAGTCCGAGGGGAATGCGAGCGTTGCGGTGCGTCACCTACGGCTACTTCCTCGTCGTGCCACGCGTCTCGATCAACACATCGAGCAGGTTCTTCTCGAAGGCGTCCTGGGTCCGGCGGGCTTCGAGCATCGACTGCTTGAGCTGCGCGAGGATCTCGGCGAGGGCCGCCGGGTCCGCCGGGTCGGCCCGCTTGACGGTCGATTCGAGGGTCTCGCCCAGCGCACGAACGTCTCCGACCGCCTGCGCATAAGCACGGGCCGAGTCGTAGACGAGCTGCTCGCGCAGTTCCTTGGTCGACGGGCGTTGCAGGACGCGCCAAGGTTGTGCGACGATCTCGTCGATCCCGATCTTAAGGCTGTCGGCGGCCTGTCTGGTGCTGGCGAGGGTCCGCTTGATCCCGGGGAGTTCGGCCGAGAGCTGCGCCACCATCTCGTTCGCGTCGTCGCTCGTCTGCCGGAGGGACTTGGCGATACCCGGAGCTTCACGGAGGGTTTCGAGGACAAGCCCGAGTGTGTCTCCGGCAAGACCCGACGTCAGTGTGTCGACATTCCGGAAGATGCTGTCGATCCTCGTGCTGTTGTTATCGACGATCTTCTGCGAGCTTTCAATCACCCCGACCGCCCGGTCGAGCCCCTGATCGATTTTCGTGATGATCGGGTCGATCCGGTCTGCGCCGCGGCCCACCGTCGCGAGGATGTCCTCGAGCGACTTGGACCACAACGGCAGTTTCTCCGCGAACTGATCGATCGAAGTTCCGACGCGGTCGACCGTGCTCTGCAGCTTGTCGGTGTTCCCCGAGACCAGCTTTTTCGCGTCGGCCATGACCGTGGCCATGTCATCCACGATGTGCTGCACCTTGACCGCCTGGTCGGGGCCGAATCCCGCCTGGGCCAGGAACGCCGGCGGCGAGAGCGTGCCGACCAGGATGTCGCCCGAGTCGATCTTCTCCGTCGCCCCCTGCTTGGCGGTCAGTGTCGCCGGGTTTCCCGCCGAGTTGATGCTGAGGGCGGAGATCGTTCCAAGGAGAGGCTTGTCAAGCGAGATCGACGCGTTGTCGTACAGGTCGATATCCCCACGCATCTCGATATCCACCAGTACCGCCAGCGGAATCTTGACCGCGGCGGACCCGTTCGACCACTCGTAGTAGATCGCGGAAACCTGTCCGACCTGCTGCCCGCCGAGGAGCACCGCCGACCCGGGCTTGAGCCCCGAGGTCCCGTCCGCGAGCGAGAACCGAACCTTGAACGCCTTGGACCACCCCAGAGGCGTGCCCCCGGCGAACATGAACGACATCGCGACCGTCCCCGCAAGCCCGCCCACAAGGAACAGCCCCGCCAGCCAGTTGTATTTGCTCGTCGCCCATGAACTCATGACGCAGAGGATAGCGACCGGACGGCGATCAGGGCGTGGCCTCGCTGTCACCTCGGTCGGGGGCTACCTGCTCGCCAGCGCCAGGACGACATTGATCATGTTGAACCCCATATGCACGATGATCGGGGGGCCCAGCCGACCGGTTTTGACGTGGAGCACCCCGAGACCGACGCTCAGCACGAAAAGCGGGATCGTCGCGTGCCAGGGAACCGCCCCGCCCGACAGGTGCGAGGCCGCGAAAAGGGTGGAAGTGACCAGAATCCCGATCCACGCGCTCCGGCACATCTGAATCAAGGCTGATTGAAGGAGAAACCGGTACATCACTTCTTCGATGATCGGGGCGCCAAAGACCGCCCCCGCCATGATGACCCGGACCCATGGATCTGATGGGTCGTTGATGATCCGTGCCAAGGCCTCGTGCGCGATCGATTCCGGCCTTGTCCCGTGAAAGGCTGTGATCAACATCGAGGTCAGACTCGAAGCGGCCGCGACGATCGGAAAGACCGCGACAAGGGTCAGGATCCCGATCCAGACATCCCGGGACCGAAAGAGCGCCGCGAACCCCTTGGCCGACGCAAGCGCCGCCATCGCGAGGGCCGCCATCAACCCGAACCCGTTGTACCCCAGCGTGACGGCACCCCGCCCGGCGTTGGTATCGGCCGCGATCACCCGCGGCCAGGGCAGCAGGTTGTTCAGGACCACCTGGGCGCCGATCCCGCACGCGAGGTACACCAGAATCGCCGCCATCAGCAGGGCTGACCAATGTTGCTCCGTCGCCGGTGGCGGCACCCGCTTCGAAAGCGATGTCGGCCGAATCAGATCCGCTCCCCACAGCCCCGCGATCATCAGCGGTGCCCCCGCCAGCACGGATAGATTCAGCCACATCATCCACGCCGGCCCGCTTGTTTCAGGCGTCACCGGCGACGGAACCGATGTTGGGTCCGTCGGCTGCAGTTCAGGCTGCATGGTTATCAGACCAAAGCACGCCTGGGCGGCACTCATCGCAAGCATCAGGGCTGCGATCCCTGCCATTGACGCCCCGGGCCTTCCCCGAGGGGCAACAATAAGCACCGGCGCAGAAACGCCGGACGGAGGTTTGGTGAGTCCCGATCTGCTGGCCGACATTGTGACGCGGAAAAAGCGAGAAATCGCCCAAGCCAAAGCCCGGATCGGGCTCGCGGCAGTCCGCTCGGCTGCGGAAAGCCAGCCGCCCGCGAGGGATTTCGTCGGTGCGCTGGTTTCGACCATTCGACCTGTCGCGGTCATCGCCGAGGTCAAGCGGAAGAGCCCCTCGGCGGGCTGGATCCGCGCGGAGTGGTCCCGTGATTCCTTCTCACCCGAGTTCATCGCCGGACGGTATGAGGCGAACGGGGCAGCGGCGATCAGCTGCCTGACCGACGGCGAGGGGTTCGGCGGGGAGCTCGGATACATCCATCGGATTCGGAGCACGGTGGCGATCCCGGTCATGCGGAAGGACTTTCTCGTCGATCTCTACCAGATCTTCGAAGCCAGGGCGGCCGGGGCGGACGCGGTACTTTTCATCGCTGAATGCCTTGAGGACAGCGAGATGCGCGAACTGCATGCCGCGGCTCGAGCGCTAGGAATGGGCGTGATCCTTGAATCCCACGACGAGGCGAACTTTGACCGAACACTCGCGATGATCGGAGAGCTCTCGCAGGAATCAGGCACGCTGCTCGGGGTCAATAATCGTGATCTGCGGACCATGAAGGTCGATCTCGATCACACGGTGCGATTGGCCTCAAGGGTGGCAACCCCGGCGCGAGTAGTGGGGGAGTCGGGAATCGGGATTCCGGCGGATCTCGAACGCCTCGCCAAAGTCGGAGTCCGGATCGTGCTGGTGGGCGAAAGGCTCATGCGGGACGAGGATCCGGGGAGGGCTCTGGCGAGCCTGCTCGGGATCAGGTTCGCGGGGAACGGGATTGCAGCGACGAACGTTTGAACACAGCGGGCCACAAGCCCGGGAGGCGACGGATGCGGAATGATCATGGATCGTGCGTGTGGAAGCTCATGATGGTCGTCGGCCTTGCGACGGGGCTTTCGGTTGGAGCCTCGGCCCAGCCCGCGGACCCGGCTCCGAGCCTCGACAAGCCCGTGGAACCGCCCGCGCAGCAACCGGCCCAACCCGCTCCCGAGCAGCCCAAGGATTCCTTCTCCGCGCCCAAGGCGACTCCCGTCAAGACGGAGGAACCGTCGGCGACCAACACGAATCAGGACCCGGCAGCGAAGGAGGCCTTTGATCAGTTCGCCGATGCGATGAAGGCGCTCACCTCGCTGACCTTTGAGGTGACGTTCTCGGTCGACGGCAACATGAAAGAGATGTTCGGGACTGCGAAGGCGAAGATCGTGGCCAAGCGAACCGACAAGGGTTGGTCCTACCGCGTGACCGGGAAGGGCAAGCGAACCGCCAAGGCGGACGATGTCGAGTTTGACATCCTGTACGCGGACGGCAACGCGTCGTGGCTTGACAAGGACACCAAGAAGCTCCTCGTCAGGCCCGCAGCGACGGCTCGCGGGAAGGTGCTCGAAGCGGCCAGTAACCTCCGAACGCTGGGCGATCTCTTTGTCGCTTCGCCACTCTCCAAAGAACGCGCCGCGGGCACCATGACGCTCCGCGACCCCGAGAAAGCGGGCGAGACCGATTGCGTTGTTGCGGTCGCGACGGTGACGACAGGCGGGGCGAGCTCGCCTGCGGGGGACGCGGCGTTCTGGTTTGGGAAAGACGATCATCTCCCGCGAAAGATCGTTCGTGAACGTGCGAGCACGCGTGGGACCACGTCGATGGTCTTGGAATTGACAGAGATCAAGAAAGACGTCTCGGTGACCGCGGCGGAGCTCGAGATCGCGATGCCCGAGGGCTACTCGAAGGACGACCAGACCGCGGCCAAAGCCAGCACGCCGGCTGCTGCGCCGCCCGCCAAGGTCGTGGCCGGTGAGCAAGACGCTCGCCTTGGGGTGCCGACGCCTTTCAAGGTGCCGGACGGCGGTGAGCCGACGCTCCCCGGCGTCGAACAACCCACGAGAGTTGAGGGCGAGAATGCGGCGACCCCCTCCGACGCGCCGCAAGTCGGCAAGGATGGCGTCGTGACCATGCCCGGAGTCGCACCGGGCACCACAACCAAGACAGTGCCGGGTTTGGTGCCTCCCCCAGCGGATTCCGGGCCCGTGCAGGCGTTTGAACTCAAGACCGTCGACGGGAAGACGGTCACGCAGGAGACATTGAGGGGCAAGCCCGCGGTCGTGATGTTCTTTGGGTCTTGGTCACTCTCGTCCAAGAAAGCCCTCCCCGATTTCAAAGCGCTCGCCGAGCAGTACAAGGACAAAGCCGGGGTGTACGCGGCTGCGGTGCGGCAGCGCGATCCCAAGGCCGCGAGCAAGATGGTCGCGGACGCGGGCCTGGACGTCCCCGTGCTCGTCAACGCCGACGCCCTCGCCGAGCAGTGGCAAGTCGGCGGTTACCCGGCGGTTTACGTGCTGGGGGCCGACGGCGAGTTCCTCAAGAAGCCAAGCGGGGGAAACGTCGCGGACATGTTCACCGCGGCTCGCGCCGCGCTCGATGCAGCGCTCGGTCTGACTCCCCCGCCCGCACCGGCCCCTTCGCCCCAGACCGAAGCCGCCAAGTCTGAGGAAGCAGGATCTGAAGAGGCAAGCAAGAACCCGGACAAGTGAGTTCAACGGGTGGGCGTGGTCACGAGGTTGAAAGTAATCGCACGCAGCACCGGAAAATCGGTGCCGGGCTTGGCCCACGCGTCGAAGAAGTTCCACGTCGCCAGGCCGTCCTCGCTCGTCGGCTCGAGCAGGTAGACCGCCAAGCGGCCCAGCGCGTTGTCCGTGCGGACGACCAGCGCGCCCGCCGGGACCTCAACTCTTTCTTCGCGCCGCTCAGCCTCGATCGTGAGCGGTATGCGATTCTGGAATGGACGCGAAGAAGGAACGGCTTTGGTCACGCGCTGGACCTGCACGGCGAGCGTCGCGGCGGCGGTGGTGAACTCGACCGCGAGCCCGTGGGCTCGCAGGGTTTCGATCACCTCTTGGGAGGCGTCGGGCAACACGTAGGCCGCCGGGCGCTCGACCTCTCCCACGGGTTCGAACTTGTCCCACAACTCCGCCTGATAGTCCTTGGGCTCGCCCGTTGATCTGCTCTTGCCGTCCTTGGTCTCCTCAGCGTACCCCTTGATGGTGACCAGCCCGGGCCACGCGGCAGCCTTGGACCGCACGGCGACTTTCGTGGGCCGTTCCGCCGCGGCCTCGGCGACCACCGCCCGGATCTTCTCACGCTCCTGATCCGTTGTTTCCAGGATCGAGGTGCAGAACGCCAAACTCCCCAGCACGCGATCCTTGTACGACGCGTACGAGTAACTCTCGACCAGCACGCTCAGCCGCCCGCGCAGACCGACGTAGGTTGTGCCGAAACGAGCCTCCGCTGGAAAGGTCTCCCAGCGGGCGTGCCCGCGAGGCGGGCTGTCGTGGTCGCCCTCGAAGTTCCCGTACCAGAACGTGTTCTTCCCTGTGGACGTCTCGAACCTCTTGGCGATCCCGGGCATGAACACCTGCCGGGAGAAATCAACCAGGCGCGGGTCGCCCGCGGGCGACTTCGCCCCTGCGTACGTCGTCAAGTACCGATGGTGACTCCCGTTGGTCGTGTGGCAGTCCACCACGACCGCAGGGTCCCACTCGCGGATCGCTCGAACCAGCGACCTGGCTTCGGGCGAGACGACCTTGATGAAATCGCGATTGAGGTCCAGGCCCTGCGCGTTCTCGCGCGTTCCGCATCCGTCCGCGGGCCCGATCTGACCCGGGCGACGGTTCTCGACAGGCCCCACCTTGTCATTGCCGTCCGCGTTGTAATTGGGCGCGATCACGACGATCAGGTTCTTGAGCAGCGGGTGCCCCGGCGTCGTGGCGAGCGTGCGGGCGAGCATTCCCAGAGCTTCCTTCCCGTCGCATTCACCCGAATGGATGTTTCCGAAGAGCAGCACGACGAGCCGCCCGCTCGACTCTCCCGCCGCCCGAGCCTCCGCGGGCGTGGCGACGGGCGGGTCGGCGATCACGATCATCGGGATGTCGCGTCCTTCGTGCGTGGTGCCCATCGAGACACGCCGCGCGATCTTGGACGCGGATGCCAGAGCATCCAGGTGCTTGACGACCTGGGCCGAGGTTGACGTGCCGCGATACGCAGAACGCTCCGCGACGGTGACCAGCGCGTCGTCAGCGGGGATCGCCGGCTCGACCAGCGTCTGCCCATCGGCGAACGAAGCAAGCCCCGAAAGAACGAAAGCGGCAAACCAGAGTGGTTTCATAATCCGCGATCATACCCCTTCGCGCGATCAATCCTACCGAGCACTCACTCGCCAACAACGCGCCAACCAGTCGCTCGCACAAACAGGTCCTGGATCGTTCGAGTGATCTCTTCCGCCGACTGCTTGCCGTCGGCGGGTTCAAAAACGGGCAGCATGGTCACGCGGCTTGTGCTGCGCGTCGTCAGGCTCCCCCACGCGCTGCCGGTCTCGGGAGTGCCCTCGATGATCACCGGGAGGACGCGGGCTTTGGTCATGCGAACGAGAAGCCCGATGCCGGGAGCGAACGGGCGCATCGTCTGTGTCGGACGCTCGATGCCCCCTTCGGGAAAGACCCCGACGGTGCCGCCGCTACGCAGGTGCCGGATGGCTTCCTTCGCCGCGGTCGCGTCGCTCCCGGGCTTGCCGGGTTCGCCCCGATCGACCGGGATCACATCAAGCCACCGCCACCACATGTCCAGCGACGGGATCATCATGTCCCGCGCCATCATCCACCGGATCTCAAACGGGCAGGCCGCCTGCACCAGCACCGGATCAACGCCGGCGGTGTGATTCACGACAACGAGCAGCCCTTTCCCGGCTTCTCGATCGGGGACACGTCCGAACACGCGGAGCCGATGCACAAGCCTGACATACACACCGACGAACGCAAGCCCGAGCCCGTACTCCGCGTCCTGCCTCGGGTTGTCCATCACCCGCGCAGCCCCCCACGCAGCGAGGAGCCACAGCACACCACCCCCGAAGATGACCAATTCCCATGACACGGACGCTATGTTAGCACTTACTCCGATCCGCCCGCCGCGGGGTGATGGGTCGCCCGTATCCTCCCGCATGAACGACCTTTGGGCGGGACAACGCGCCGCAGCACGGCGGACGGCAGAGCCCCTCGCCGCCCGCCTCCGCCCGCGCACGCTGGTGGAATTCCGAGGACAGGAACACCTCCTGGGACCCGGGAAGCTGCTCCGTCGGATGCTCGAAGGCGGAGCGATCACCTCCATCATCCTCCACGGCCCCCCGGGGACCGGCAAAACGACCCTTGCCGAGGTCATCGCCGCCCATAGCAAACGCGTCTTTGTCCGTGAGAACGCGGCGGGTGTCGGGGTCAAACGCATCCGCGAGGTCATCGACGAGGCCGCGACACGCCTCGAAGCCGGCGGAAAGCGCACGATCCTGTTCCTCGACGAGATCCACCGGTTCAGCAAGGCCCAGCAGGATGTCCTGCTCCCGGACGTCGAACGCGGAGTCATCACGCTGATCGGGGCCACGACGGAGAACCCGCTCTTTGCGGTGAATTCAGCTCTTGTCAGCCGCAGCACGCTCTTCAGGCTTGAGCCGCTCAGTCCCGAAGCGATCAAGGAGGTCGTCCGTGCCGCCGTCGCCGATCGCGAGCGTGGCTATGGCAACCTTCCCATCGAGATCACCGAAGAGGCCCTGCACGTCTGGGCCGTTCGCACCGAGGGTGACGCCCGTCGTGCGCTCACGGCGCTCGAAGTGGCCGTCATGAGCCTTCTGTCCGACCCCCCGGCGCAAGCCGGGGGGGATGGGTGCGCTGCGACACCAGCAACCCTGGAACTAACGGGCGTCCAATCCCCCCGGCTAGCGCCGGGGGCTCTGAAAATCGACCGCGAGATCGCCGAGGCCAGCGTCCAGCAGAAAGCCCCCGCCTACGGCGGCGCGGACGGGGACGGGCACTACGACCAGATCTCCGCCTTCATCAAGAGCGTCCGAGGCAGCGACCCCGACGCCGCGCTGTATTGGCTCGCCAGTATGCTGGAGGCGGGCGAGGACCCGCGGTTTATCGCGCGACGCCTGGCGATTTTGGCGAGCGAGGACATCGGAAATGCCGATCCACGGGCCATCATGATCGCCGCAGCCGGTTTCCAAGTCATCGAACGCATCGGGATGCCCGAAGCCCGTATCACCCTCGCCCAGATGACCACCTCGATGGCCCTCTCACCCAAGAGCAACGCGAGTTACGCCGCCATCGAGGCAGCCCTCGTCGATGTGCGAGAGGGGCGGACCCTTCCGGTCCCGATGTACCTCCGCGACCCCAACAGTTCGCCCGTCTCGACCGACGCCCGCACCGGCGGGGCGGGCATCCGCACCAAGCAGGCTGGAGGCCCCGGGGCCGAGCGGTATGAGTACACCCACGACGCGGGGCAGACGGGACAGGACTACCTCGGCGTGGAACGCGAGTACTACGCCCCGACGGAAATGGGCGCCGAGCGAGCGTTGGTCGAGCGGCTCGCCGAGATTCGTCGCCTTCGGCGCGAGCGGCGCGATGGAGATGTGGCCGGGGGTGCTCGGTGATCGGAAAGTCGCTCGATGAAGCCAAACGATGGACCCGGGGCGAGGTGCACGCCCGGATCGCGGCCCTTTCCCCCTTCGAGATTGCGGAACAGTCCAAACGAGCCTGCGAGCGACTGGCGACTCTGAAAGCGTACCGACAGGCCAAGGTCATCCTCTTCTTCGCGCCGACGCAGGGCGAGGTGGACTGCCGGCCGGCCGCCCGCGAAGCCCTCGCGGCGGGAAAGGCTGTCGCGCTCCCGGCGATCGACTGGGAGGGCGGGACGCTCCACCCGACCCGCGTCGTCAGCGTCGACGAAGGGCTGATCGTCCGCAAGCACGGCATCCCAGAGCCGCCGCCAGCCCCTCAGGCATGGGCTCCGCTGAAAATCGGCGAGATTGACGCGGTGATCGTCCCGGGAATCGCCTTTGATGAGGCGGGAAGACGCCTCGGGCGGGGCGGAGGGTTCTATGATCGTTTCCTCAGCCAGATCCCGGCGCGAACGCGTCGGATCGGGCTGGCTTTGGAGGTTCAAGGCTTGCGGGAGGTTCCCGTCGGCCCCCTTGACGCCCGCGTGGACGCGGTCGTGCTTCCATCGCGTGTGTGGCGGTGCCCAGCCAGGGACGGTGACGGGCACGCGGGTTGAATTCGGAGATTTTCCATGGCTCTTCCTTCTCAGACTGAACGTTCGGGTGACTCGGGCCGCGCGGTTTCGTACCAGACCAGCGGCGGCGGAGCTTCCCGGGCACCCTTGCTCATCGTCGGGCTCTTGGTCGTCGCCGGGGCGACCGTCGCGATCTACTTCCTCTCCAACGCGGGGACCGGTCCTAGGACCTCCAAGGCTGAAGCCCCCAAGGCAACCGACAAGCCCGCTGGGCTGGTTGCCAAAAAGCCCGCAGGTGCTCCCGCGGACCAGAAATTCGTACCGGTCGTGAGCACTCCCGCGCCGCAGGAGCCCGTCCGCATCTCCCTCGGATCGCAGCAGCCCACGCCCACGCCCGGTTCCGCTCCCGGTGCTGCCCCAGGCGCGACGCCGACTCCTGCACCGACGCCCACACCGGGCCCCACCAACCCGCCCGCAGCGGTCCCGACGCCCGGCCCGGCTGGTCAGCCCACCACGACGCCGCCTCCCGGCGATACCGGCAAGCCCACCGGGATTGACGTCACCAACCCCACCGGGAACCCCGCCACCAATCCCAACCCCGGCTCCAACACGCCGACGAATCTTCCCGCGCCCAACGGTCAGGGCGGCCCCAACTCACCCATCCCCGCCACCGGCTCAACCAGCGACGTCATGAACATGATGGTCGAGGGCGACCGCAGGCAAAAGGCGGGCGATCTCCTCGGGGCCCGCGTCCTGCTCAGCAAAGCCCTTCTCAACTCCAAGACCTCCAAGAGCGACCAGGAAACCCTCCGCACAAAACTCACCGCGATCAATCAGGACCTGTTCTTCTCCGCAAAGGTCACCGCCGGCGATCCGATGAGCGAGGAATATGTCGTCGAGGCCGGCGACGGTCTCCAGCGCATCGCCCGTAAGCGGGCCCTCGTGACCGACTGGCGACTGATCGAACGCGTCAACAAGGTCGATTCGTCCAGGCTCAAGGTCGGGCAGAAACTCAAGCTCGTCCGCGGCCCCTTCCACGCTGTCGTCAGCAAGAGCGACTACCGCCTCGACCTCTACTGGGGCATCCCGAGCGACCCGGAAAACTGGCTCTTCGTGAAGTCCTTCAAGGTCGGGCTCGGCCCGAACACCCCAGTTGGCGATTTCACCGTCAGGACCGCCAGCAAGCAGGTCAACCCGCCGTGGACCAACCCCCAGACCGGCGAGAAGTTTGCCGCCGACGACCCCAAGAATCCCATCGGCGAACGCTGGGTCGGGATCGAGGGCAAGGGCGACGCGGCCAAGTTCAAAGGATTCGGGATCCACGGCACGGTCGAGCCCGACTCCATCGGCCAGAGCAAGAGCATGGGCTGCGTGCGCATGCTCGCCGATGATGTCGCTCTGATCTACGAAGTGCTCATGGACCCGGCCAGTGTCGTGAAGTTGATCCCGTAACGCGCTCGGGCGGGACACGCCCGGTGATATGCTCGTGCATGGGCGAAGAACGACCGTTGGTGATCCAGACCGAGCACCTCGACGCGGAGGCCGCGTCGTGGCTGGCCGAACGTACCGACCTCCGCGAGGTCCCGTTCTCGGATGTGGGTGCTCTTGAGGCCGCGCTGCCACGGGCCTCGGGGCTCGTGGTTCGCACCTACACCAAGGTCGATGCCGCGATGCTCGGCAAGGCACCGCTGCTTCGCGTGGTCGCTCGGGCTGGCGTCGGGCTGGACAACGTCGACGTCGCCGCATGTCGCGCTCGCGGCGTTGAGGTCGTTTACACGCCCGACGCCAATTCAACCGCTGTTGTCGAGTTGGTCTTCGCCGTCACGCTCGACGCGATCCGCCCCAGGCTCTTTCTCGATGCGCCGCTCGACCACGCCCGCTGGGCGATTGTCCGCAAGGACCTCATCGCCCGCCGACAGCTCGAAGAAATGACGCTCGGCGTGCTCGGCCTGGGTCGCGTGGGCACGCGCGTCGCCCGTGTCGGGAGCGCGTTCGGCATGCGGGTCCTCTACCACGACCTGCGCGACATCGCCGAGCATGAACGAGCCGGGGCGAAGTCTGTCGCGTTTGAGAGGCTGCTCGCTGAAAGCGATGTTCTCACCGTCCACGTCGACGGCCGCTCCGACAACCGCATGCTGCTGGGCTCGAATCAATTCGTGAAGCTCAAGCCCGACGCGATCTTCATCAACGCAAGTCGTGGCATGGTCGTCGACCACGCCGCGCTCGCGAAGTTCCTTACGGCGCACCCCGCCGCTTCCGCGATCCTCGACGTCCACGAGCCCGAGCCGATCGCTTCGGACAACCCCCTGCTGGGGCTCAAGAACGCCCACCTCATGCCGCACATCGGTGCCGCGACCGCCAAGGCACACGCGAACATGAGCTGGGTCGTTCGCGACGTCTGGCGTGTGCTCAGCGATGACCGTCCCGAGCATCCGGCCCCTTAGCCCAACCCCTCAGCCACGTCGGAACTCTGCAGCGTCCAGCTTGCGTTTCTCAGCCTCGCGGTACCGCGCGAGCGTCACCGGCAACAGCCCGCCCATCACCGCGGTGGTGATCGTCCCCACGAGCAGGAACGGGTGCATCACGTACCCCGGCTGCTTCGTGATGGCTGCGACCAGCCCGGCCAGGAGAAGCCCCACGCCGAGGATGATCCAGAAGAACTGGAACCCGAGGACAAGCGCCTTCGCTTTCCCCTTGGGCGCGAGGATGCCGATCATCGGCCCCCCGATCCCTCCCGCGATGGCCCCGACGGTCCCGCCGAGGATTGAAGCCAACGCTTCGGCATATTGAGGCGTAAACCATGCGCTCATCGGACGACTCCTTCGGGTGGTGCGGAAGATGGTGCCGGAAGGCTGGTCAGGTGCTTCCGCGCCGCGTCGCGAACCACCCGGGCCGCCGACACGGACATCTCCCCACGCTCCACAAGCGTGGCGAGCAACTCACTCAGTGGGTCCTGCTTTTTCCCCTCAACCGCGGCCCCAAGCCGCTCGATCACCCGGTCCAGCCGCGCCCGGATCGTCGGGTAACTCACCCCATACTCCGTCGCGAGGTCCTTGAGCGACCCCGACCGGAGCACCAGCGCGACGATCAGGTCGAGATCTTCTCGAGGCAATGCCCTTAATGGGTGAGTATCCAAGGGGCTTGAGTTTGATAAATCGAAGGCCATCTTGAGGATTATGCACCAAGATTTTCGATTTGTCAATGAGATATTTCTATTTATTGATTTTTGTATCGGTCTGCTGCGCGACCATCTGTTCGATCGCCACGGCCGCCCGATCGGCTCCGCTTTCGGGCCTCACGCCCGTCGCGGCGGAGTGGGCCGCTCTCTCGGCGGACTGGTTTCCAAGGACGGTTCGGATCGCGGTTGCGAGTCGGGCGGCGGTGACCTTCGGCCTCGGCAGCGTCTCGGAGATGCCCAGGCGTTTGAGCCTTGCGGCGTTGTCGAACTGGTCGTGGGCGTGGGGGATCACCACCGTCGGACGGCCCGCGCGGAGACCTTGGCCCGTGCTGCCGATCCCGCCGTGGTGGATGTTCACCGCGCACCGAGGCATGACAGCGGAAAAGCGGGCGTACTCCACCGCGAGCGAGCCGGCGGGAAGGTTCTTCGGCATCGGGCGGCCCGGACCGACGAGCAGCAGCCCGCGGCGACCCAGGATCCGGCACGCTTCCGCGGCGTGCTCGAAGAAATCGCCCGCGACGTGGACCGCAGCGGTGCCCAGGGTAAAGAGGATCGGCGGCTCGCCTTGCGCGAGAAACGCTTCGAGCTGTTCGCCCGCGTTTTCCTGCTCGCCGTGCCGGTCGTGCCACGGGAAGCCGCAGATCACGCTCTGCGGCGGGTCGTCCGCGAGCGGCCTGCGCAGGGCGGGCGACCACATGCCGAGGTTGATCGTGCCGCCACGGGTGATGCGGAGGTACTCGCCCTTGGCTTTGCGAAGGCCGATCTCGCGTCTGGCGCTATTGATGATCGGGTCCATGAGCCGTCGCAGGATCGGGCCCTTCAGCGTGTGGATGAGCCACAACAGCACGCGGCTCGGATAGACCGACGACCACGATTGTGGCGTGAAAAGGTCCCCCCGGCTCATCCACATCATCGGCGCGAGCACCGTCGACGCGGTCGGCACGCCCAGTTCTTCCGCAGCCCACGCAGCCCCGATCGCGATGTGATGGTGCACGACCACGTCAAAGGCCCCGCTTTGGAGCTGCGCCCGCACCGCCCGATACGCATCGCCCGCAAACTTCCCGATGATCAGGTCCAGCACGACGCGGACCCCCTTTCGCTCGTGCATCAGGTCTGGGATTGTCTCGTGAACCCGCTTGAGGTCGAGAAACTCGCCGACGCCAAGGAACCCAAGCCCCGCCTCCTCGACCTGCCCTTGGTAGTACGGGTTGGTCATCAGGACCGCGTCATGCCCCCGCTCGCGCAGGGCGCGGCCGATGGCGATGAACGGGTTAATATCGCCGTGGGAGCCTGTCGTGACGAGGAGAACACGCATCGGGCGAGCGTAGACGAACTCGGGGGGATTGGCGGCGAAAGGCTATAGGACCAAAGAGGCCCAGGAGCCCAAGAGGCACCCTTTTCCCCAGTGGCGGAGGTCATCGCCCGATACAGACTATTGTCCGGCACTATTCCGAACTCCCGATAATCCCGGGGCGTATCGGTGTGGCCGGGGTTAGGGTCTTCCGCGTCTTTGGCTTCACTTATTGAAGGGTTTCCAGAATGTCGACCAACCGCCGCGCACTTATCACTGGCATCACCGGGCAGGACGGCTCGTACCTGGCTGAGTTCCTAGTCGAGAAGGGGTACGAGGTGCACGGGATCATCCGTCGCTCCTCCTCGTTCAACACCGGGCGCATCGACCACATCTACCTCGACCCGCACGTCAAGGGCGGCAAGCTCAAGCTGCACTACGGCGACCTGTGCGACGCCAACGGCCTGTCGAAACTGATGCAGCAGATCCGCCCGCACGAGGTCTACAACCTCGGGGCCCAGTCGCACGTCCGCGTGTCGTTCGACATGCCGCTGTACACCGCGGACTCGGTGGGCATGGGCGCGCTGCGGCTGCTCGAAGCGGTCCGCGAGTTCCAGCAGGAGTCCGGTCAGCAGGTGCGGTATTACCAGGCCAGCTCGTCCGAGCAGTACGGCAAGGTGGTCGAGACGCCCCAGACCGAGAACACGCCTTTCTACCCGCGATCGCCCTACGCGTGCGCGAAGTTGATGGCCCACTGGGCGACGGTGAATTATCGCGAGAGTTACGGCCTGCACGCCTCGTGCGGCATCCTGTTCAACCATGAGAGCCCCCGCCGCGGCGAGACGTT
Organism: Phycisphaera mikurensis NBRC 102666; assembly: GCA_943369765.1. GTDB lineage: Bacteria > Planctomycetota > Phycisphaerae > Phycisphaerales > UBA1924 > UBA2396. The sequence continues at coordinate 377,336 of CALROI020000001.1, forward strand.
CGTCACACGCAAGATCACGCGGGCGGTGGGGCGGATCAAGCTCGGCATGCAGGACAAGGTGTACCTGGGCAACCTCGACAGCAAGCGTGACTGGGGCTACGCGGGCGACTACGTGAAGATGATGTGGCTCATGCTGCAGCAGGACAAGGCTGACGACTACGTGATCGCGACGGGCAAGACCATCAGCGTGCGCGAGTTCTGCGAATTGTCGTTCAAGCACGTGGGCCTTGATTACAAGGACTACGTCGCGTTCGACCAGCGGTACCTCCGCCCGGCCGAGGTCGACCTGCTGCTGGGCGACCCGGCGAAGGCCAAGGCCAAGCTGGGCTGGGTGCCGACGACGACGGTCGAGCAATTGGCAGCGATGATGGTGGACTACGACCTTGAGCTTGCGAAGCGCGAGAAGACCCTCCGCGACGCGGGCCACAAGATGCCGGAGTACGCCGGGCACGATCAGTAAGATCGACGAAGAACACAAAACGCGGAGAGTGCCCCTCGGTACTCTCCGCGTTTCATTTTTAGGGCATGTAACTCTCTTTACACCCCGAGCTTCGTCGAAAGCCACGCCGGCACCTGATCGATCGCCACCTTCTCCTGCTGGGCGGTGTCGCGGTCGCGGATCGTCACGACCTGGCCCGTCAGCGTGTCGTTGTCGATGGTGATGCAGTACGGCGTGCCCGCTTCGTCCATGCGGGCGTAGCGTTTGCCGATGGACTGCTTCTCGTCCATCTCGATCACGCCGAGCTTCCAGAACTTCTCCGTGAGGTCGGTGTGCAACTTCTCGGCGATCTCGGGCATGCCGTCCTTCGCGACGAGCGGGAACACAGCGGCCTTGATCGGCGCGACACGCGGGTGGAACTTCATGAATTCCGGGCTCGCACGGCTCTCGTCCTTGGTGTACCCCTCGCAGAGCAGAGCCAGCACGCCACGGTCGAGGCCCGCGGCCGGCTCGATGCAGTGGGGGAGGTAGCGTTCGCCACGACGCGAACCGTTAGGCAGCAGTTCGCCGCGTTCGGTGTCGTTGTATTCGAGCTTGGTCTTGCTGTGTGTCTGGTGCTGCGTGAGGTCGTAGTTGCCTCGGTGAGCGATCCCCTCGAGCTCGCCAAAGCCGGGGGCCGTGAAGGGGAAGCGGTACTCGACGTCGGAGGTGCCCACGGAGTAGTGCGAGAGTTCATCCGCCGCGTGCTCGCGGAGGATGAGGTTGTCACCAGCCAGGCCGATGTCCTTCCACCACTGCATGCGGAAGTCGCGCCAGAACTTGTACCAGGCTTGCGACTCTTCGGGGTGGCAGAAGAACTCGAGCTCCATCTGGTCAAACTCGCGCGAGCGGAACGTGAAGTTGCGCGGCGTGACCTCGTTGCGGAACGAGGTCCCGACGTTGCCGATGCCGAAGGGCACCTTCACGCGAGTGGAGTCCACGACGTTCTTGAACTGGAGGAAGATACCCTGAGCGGTCTCGGGGCGGAGGTACGCGACATCGTCCTCGCTCGCGGTCGCGCCGATGTAGGTCTTGAACATCAGGTTGAACTGCTTGGGCTCGGTGAGCGTGCCGACCTTCTCAGCGTCAGGCCCGAGGACCTTGGCGAACTCCGCGACGGGGATGTCGGTGAGCGCGATGACCTTGACCTGCCCGAAGGCTTTCTCGGCCTTCTTCTGTTGCTTGGCTTCGCTGGGCGAATCCTTCATGAACGCGAAACGGGGCTTGTCGCCCGGGTCGCCGCTCGCGGGGACAAAGACGCTGACGTGGTCATAGCGGTAGCGGTTCTTGGTCTCTTTGCAGTCGACCATCGGGTCATTGAACCCGCCGACGTGCCCGGACGCCTGCCACGCTTTGGGGTGCTGAATGATGCGGGTTTCAAGAGGCACGCACCGGACCTTGGCCCCGTTGGGCCCGTTCTGGCCCCATGCCGGGCGCATGATCATGTCCTGCCACCAGGCTTCGCGGAGGTTTTTCTTGAGCTGGGCGCCGAGGGGGCCGTAATCCCAGAAGCCGTTGATGCCGCCGTAGATGTCGGACGCCTGGAAGATGAACCCTCGGCGTTTGCAGAGGGCCATGATGGCGTCCATGGATTTGGTGGGAGAAGCGGCGGGGGCGGGGGTGGGGTCGGTGGGGGGCATAGGGGCGATGGTAGGAATGCCGCCCGCACCTCCCCAACGACCCTGTCGACAAGAGGTTTACTCCCGCTCGATCACCGCGTACCAAACAGCCCCGTCCTTGCGACGCAGGACCACGTCGTGCTCGTTGTCGAGCTGCAGGGCGATGGTCCGCAGGATAATGTCCGAGGGCTGGGTCGCGTCGATGCGGGTCCAGGTGAGGCCCTCCGCGTCGGTAAAGGACTTCTTGGCCATGGTCTGCTCCTTTGGGTGCTTCGATCAGTTCCCCTCGAACTGCTTGCCGTACGCCTTGTCGAACGCTGACTGGAACCTCGCGTCGAGCGATTCGGCAGCCCCGTCTTCCCCGATGAAGCTCAGGGCCCAGGTGCGGAACGCCTCAGCCGCTACGCGGAACGACTCGCGTTCAACAGCGGGCGTCGCGGCGGGCTTGCCCTCGCCCGGGGCGGCGTTCACGAGATACTCATTGACCGCGTCCATCGCTGGGCGGTGCAGGCCGCTGCTGTCGGGTGTCGAGAGTTCGTCGAGGGTGTCGTGCATGACGTTGGCGGCCCGAAGGCGTTCTTCAGCAGCACCAGCGGCGGTGCTCGCGTCCGAACCCGCTTTCTTCAGCACGCCCCCGGTCACGAGCCTCAGGCGGGCTTTGATGCCAAGCTCGGTCGAACTCAGCTCCAGAGCGGGCTGCATGGGGGCCTCGGCGAGCCCTTCGAGACGCTGGAACGTTGGGACCGGAAAGCCGAGGATGCCGCCTTTGAAAACCGGCACATCGAGCCCGACGTACCCGATGACAAGGAGGCGGTCGAAAGACTCGACCATCGAGACCGAGGACGAGGAGGCCCCGACAAACTTGACGCGGCCGCCCGCGTCTGCGGCGGGTGTCGCTTTGTTCGCGTTGAGAGCGTCGATCGCTTTGGAGTTGTTCTCGTTGACGTTCCCGTCCGGCTTGATGAGGTTGACATCCGGGGCTTTGCCCGCGGCCAGGTCGGCGGCGGTCGAAACCGCGCGGGACATGGTGACATTCACCGCGCCGGTGAGATAGACGCGGGTGATGACGCGGAGGTAGAGGGGCTCGCCGCCGTTGTTCTTGACTGCCGCCGCCAATTGCGAGCGGATCTCGGGGTCCGACGCCCAATCGATCATGCCCTGATGGGCCTCGCGTGAATCGACTCCATACGTCCGGGCATCGGCGATGGTGACGCTCCCGGTGGCGCGTGTGGTGTTGAGAAAGCCGAGCGCGGTGGGCACGCCTTGCAGCGGGAGGGCGAGCCCGATTCCCGTGCTGGTGGAGACTTCGAACGAGTACGAGGGAAACGCCGCTCGCGGTGCGACCGCCTCGGAGAGCGTCGGCGGGAGCTTGGGCTCGGCAGGAGGGGTGGGGGGCGGTGTGCCGGGCTGTGGCGCGGGCCTGGGGGCGGGCGTGATCGGGCGAAGAGGCCGCGTGTTCGGGAGCGTGGCTCCGAAATCATCCGACCAGTACGACGGGAAGTACATCTTCTGGTACGCCTCAGCCTCAAACCTCAGCCGCGTGCGATGGTCGTCCAGCGGGAGAAACCCGCGCTTGCGGTACAGGCTCGCCTGGTTCGCGGTGGACATCTGTACGAGGAACACGTCGCCCGGCTGAAGGTCTTCCGTCAGCGGATAGACCGGGATGATCTGGCTTGCCCGGATCGTCTCGCACCAGTCCTTGGCGACGTTCTCCAACATCTCGCGGCGCGTCTGACACCCCGACCCATACCCAACGGTCAGAGCAACGGCAAGTCCGGACACCACCGCGAGCATCGTTCGTTTCATCGTGAAGCCTCCAGCCCACACGATACCGTTCTTGAGCGATCGGTGCAATCCCCGACGCATCACCGGTTCGCGGACGGAGTTGACAAGGGCGCAAGATCTGCCGAGTCCACCGCGAAGACCCAGATCAGCGAGGGCTCGAGCGGCTTGAAGTCGTTGTCCGTCGTGACCAAAAGCGTCCGGCGGCCGTCGGGAAGGTCGGGCCCGAACGCGAGCCCCTCGACCTTTGCCGGCATGGGGACCGAGGCGGAATTGAGGCCGAACCGCGGATCGAGGAGGTCGATCAGCGTCGTGACTGTTCCGGGCTTGATGTCCGCCGGGAGCGACAGCGGAGGCAGATCGGGCTTCTCCGCAACGTTCGTCGCGCTTGTGAAGTCGACCTTTGTGATGCGCTTGGCCTTGGTCTTGTCGGCTTCCTTGCTATCGCGCTCGATCGCGAGGAACACGCGGTCGGACAGCGTCAGCAGTTCGTTGGTCCCGAACTGAGCGCTCTTCAGCGGATAGACCCACTCCGTCGGCGACGCGAAGGGCTTGCCGCTCGTCGGAACGTGCAACACGCGGATAAACCGGCCCGTGCGTTCGTTCGCGTCGTCCAGCGCGTGGTCTTGGATCAGCGGCCCTTGCAGGAACGCCAGCAGCGTTTCTCCGCCGGCCATTGCGAGCCCCTCGAACCCGCGGTTGGGTTGGCGACCCTTCGTGCTGAGTGGGGGCAGCTCATCCTCCTCAAGCCCGCCCCGCACGGTCGGGTTGTATGAGGCGGGGACGGCGAGCCGCCGAAGGAGCTTGCCCTCGGGGGAGAACGCCAGAACATGCGGGCCGTACTCGTCGCTGATGTAGATCGTCCCGTCCGGCCCGACGCGGACGCCCTCCGGGTCCAGGCGTGTGTCGTCGCGGCCGTCGGGGTGGCCCGAAGGCTTGTACGACCCCGAAGCCCCGACGAAGGGCCTGTCTTGCTCGTCGGTGAGCATTACGGTCTTGGTGAGTGTGAAGGCCCAATCCCTTGAGGCGGGCGTCGAGGGCTTGATGGTCGCGATGTGGAACCGGCAGCGGTAGGCGGTGCCGCCGTCGCGCGGGCCTCGGTCGGGGAGGAGGATGTACTCGTCACCCTTCACGTGGTCGATGGCCGAGCCAAACCCGCCCAGGCGGTTGTGCGGCGTGTCCGTCGCGATCATGTCCGTCAACCCCGAAAGGTCGGTGGCTTCGGGCGGGATCGTGATCGTGGCGAGCAGCGAGATGTCCGAGCGGGCGGCAGCGGCCACCAAACTGGTGGCGAGACAGGAGACGAGACAGGTGGCAGACACGCGACGCATGGGGTAGGCTCCGATCGGGTTACACTCGTGTTCATCGTTGGACCCCGATCGTGAAGGAATCGCTCAGGATGCGCGAAGAATGACCTCGCCTGAACTTGCCCCGGTCGTGTTTACCGCCCTTGTCTTTGCCGGTTCGGTTGCTGCTGGGTGCCTCGGGGCGCTCACGGGGCTCGGGGGCGGGGTCGTCGTCATCTCGATGCTCGTCCTTGGGTTCGGCGTTGATCTCCGCTACGCCATCGGGGCTTCGCTCGTCGCGGTCATCGCCACCAGCACGGGCTCCGCCGCAGCGTACGTCCGCGAGGGGTACACCAACACGCGCCTCGCGATGCTGCTCGAGGTCGCGACGGCGGCGGGGGCGTTGACGGGGGCGTACGTCGCGGGGTTCCTCCGGTCGGACATCATCGTGTACGTCTTTGCGGCGGTTCTGTTCTGGTCGGCGTGGAACGCCCTTCGCGAGCCCGTCGCGTCGCCGACCGCAGCTCGCGACCTGACACCAGACCCGCTGGCGACACGCCTGAAGCTCGACTCCTCGTACCCGACTCCCAAAGGGTTCGTGGCGTACCGCGTGCGCAACGTGCCCGGGGCGTTTGTCGTCATGCTGCTCGCGGGCGTGTTGTCCGCGGTCGTGGGCATCGGCTCGGGCGTCTTCAAGGTCCTCGCGATGGACCGCTTGATGCACCTGCCGTTCAAGGTCTCGACCACGACGAGCAACTTCATGATCGGCGTCACGGCTGCGGCCTCAGCGGGCGTTTATCTCCACCGGGGCCAACTCGAACCGACACTCTGCGCCCCCGTCGCTCTAGGCGCGATGGCCGGGGCCCTCATCGGCACCAAGATCTTGGCTAGGGCGAAGGTCCCGTGGCTCCGGGTCGTCTTTGCGATCACGATCGCGGTCTCGGGTGTGCAGATGGTCATTCGTGCCATCCAGGGGAACGTCTAATGAGCGAAGCAATGCCTAGCACGCAGCCCACCCCCACCCCCACGCCCAAGCTCTCCGCCGTCAACGCGTGGCTCGCCCGCCTCATGATCGCGGGGGTCTGTCTCTGTGCCGCCCTGTGCACGACAGGCCTCATCCTCTCGCTCATCCGTGGCACCCCCCGGGCCACCTTAAAACCCTTCGCGGGTGTGGCTGAGGGGTACACCTCTCCCTCGGGCGTGTGGGCGTCCGCCCTTCGCCTCGAACCCACCGGCCTGATGGCTTTGGGCGTTCTCGTGCTCATCGCCACCCCCGTCGCCCGCGTGGCCTTCTCGCTCGTCGCGTTCATCCTCGAACGCGACCGCCTGTACGTCGTTATCACGTCGATCGTGCTGGCCCTGCTCGCGAGCGGGATGTTCTTCGGCCTCGTGGATTAGTCAGAGCCCGAAGCGCAAGCGAGGGAGAGACGGAACAAACGGTCCGAACCACGCAGGCTTCGGGCGGTACGGCGGGCGCCACGACCCCCAAGTTGACGAATCAGGCACTTCGACGTCCGGATCCGTCAACCCGCTTCTCCCTTGCTTGCGCTGCGGGCTCCGTGGCCGCACTCCGGGCACGCCGACCCCACCGTGAGGCCGCTGAGGTTGTAGTTGCACGCGGGGCAATGGCCGAGCCGGTTCCGCCGGGCAACACGGCGGCCCATGACGACAAGGGCCACGCCGGGGACGAAAGCGGCGAGCGAGACGGGCCAGAATAGAAGTGTGGCTCTCCAAGCAATGAACTGACCTCCGTTTGCGGAACGGTACTCAACGAGACGGAAGAAGCCGACGTCGATGACGGCTGGCGGGTCTTTGTCGTCGAGCGTCCATTGCAGCGAGGGCGACGATTCGCGAAAGATGCCTTCTGGGGGGTTGTAGCTCATCGTCTGTCTAAGGGCGGAATCTGAAAAAATGCTCCTGCCTACGGAAACGCTCCCGCTGTGAGCCCATACCCAGCCATGGCCGCTTCTCTCTCGCCACGAGTACCACCGAGTCGCGACCAACGGCGCTGCAACGGCAACGCCGAGGACGATCAACCCCCACCCCGACCACATCCTCTTTCGACCATGTGCCATCGCAGAGTCCTTCAGAGCCCGAAGCGCAAGCGAGGAAGAAGCGGAACAAACGGTCCGAACCACGGTTGTTCGGGGCGGTAAAGCGGGCGTGACGACCCACAAGGTGACGAATCAGGCCCTTGGAGATTTGGGCACGTCAACCCGCTTCTCCCTTGCTTGCGCTGCGGGCTCTGAAAGACTCACGCCTCGTACCGCTTCACCACCACCGTGTCGTTCTGACCGCCAAAGCCGAACGAATTCGAGAAGCACACCGCGACGCCGCCATGCGGCGCAAGGTCGCGCGACTTGTTCGGGACGTAGTCCAGGTCGCAGTCGGGGTCGGGCGTTTGCAGGTTCATCGTCGGCGGCACGTGGCCCGTCTTGATCGCCAGCACGCAGGTGATCAGCTCCACCGCGCCAGCGGCTTGGATCAGGTGGCCCATCATGCTCTTGATCGAGCTGAACGGCACCTTCGCCGCCAGGGGGCCAAAGACGCCCTTGACCGCGAGAGTCTCGATTTTGTCGTTCTCTTTCGTGCCGGTGCCGTGGGCGGAGATGTAATGCACCGCGGGGCGGCCATCGGCTGCGGGCTCGCGCGGGTTGATCCCCGCCTGACTCAGGGCCTGGCTCATGGCTGCGATCGCGCCGCGGCCTTCGGTCTGGATGTCGGTGATGCGGAACGCGTCGGCGGAGGAGCCATAGCCCACAACCTCAGCCAGGATCGTCGCTCCGCGTCGCTTGGCGTGCTCGAGCTCTTCGAGCACGAGGATGCCCGCCCCTTCGCCCATGACAAACCCGTCGCGGGTCTGGTCAAAGGGGCGTGATGCAGCCTGCGGCGTCGCCCGACGCTGACTCATCGCAGTCAAGCGGATGAACCCGGTCATGCCGAGCGGGTGGATCATCGTGTGGGCCCCGCCCGCGAGCATGGCTGGAGCGTCGCCGCGGCGGATGATCTCGAAGGCTTCGCCGATCGCCTGCGTGCTGGCGGCGCACGCCGTCATGCAGTTAAAAGCCGGGCCCATGCAGCCCAGGGCCGACGCGACGTACGCGACGCTCATGTTGGGCTCTTGCTC
>CALROI020000002.1:0-371976 GCA_943369765.1 Phycisphaera mikurensis NBRC 102666
TCGAACTCGATCGACGAGGTCCGCATCGGGTCCACCTACGCCGAAGTCACGCCCGTCGAAGCAGGGTTCGTCCTCGACGGCGTCAAGATCAAGCCCACGGCCGGCAGCAACGCCGACATCGTCATCGGTGGCGGTCCCGGTGGCGGGCCTCACGTCCGCATCACCGGGAACCCCGGCACCCCCGGGTGCGCCGGCGAGGTTGAGATGAACTCCCTCAGCGGCGGCGGCGTCACCATCAACCCAGGCGAATTCTCCGTCACCGGCGGCGAGATCAAGATCAAGCACAAGGGCTGGGACGGGCTCATCTACGGCACCCACAGGATGAACCAGTCTTCCAACGGGCAGATCAATCTCGAAGCAGATTTCACCGGAACCGCTGTCACCTCCGTTCGCTCCGTCGTCACCGACAGCAACGGAACCGTGATTCAAGACCAGACGAGCCCGGGACAGATCTCCTCCATCAGCACGGATTTGGGTGGTGGCGTCAGTGCCGCCTGCCCTTCCGGCCTCGGCAAAGAGTGGGTCTGGACCACCGTCTATTACAACCCCCCGATCTACTTCAACGGCCAGGGCTGGCTTCACTGGCAGAATAAGTGGGTCTACAAGTGCCCCGAAGACACCATCATCTCCGACGTGAGCACCGTGACCGTCTCAGGCTTCGGCGGATCAGACAGCTTCAGCCCCCCCGGGCTCGGCACCATCGAGGTCTCTTCCGACGATCTCCCCGCGCTCGAGCTTTCCGCCCCAGCGGTCCACTTCCACGACGCCGAATGTGCGGGCATGGGCGATGTCCTCATCACTGAAGCCTGCGACGACGCAACCGATTGCGATGACGCCGCAGACCGCAAACTCACCGTCAGCAACATCGGCTCCTCAGGCCAGGACGGCGTCGAGGTGAAGTGGCGCACGGCCCGCCCGCCCGCAGGCGGCGGTGTCACCCTCGGCGACATCCTCGACACCACCGGCGAGGCTGAGATCACCGCCAAGAAGAACTACGTCGGGCATGTCACCCTCATCAAGCAGCGGATCAGAGGCAACGGCGACGGCACCGGCGTCGTCACCCCCGACTTCTCCGAACTCGGCAGCACCGAATTCATGGTCACCGCCTACGCCAACGGCTCGATCGTCAGCCAGGAGACCTACCCCAACGGCACCGGCGTCACGCTTGAGCAAGCCCACATCATCTGCGGGCCTGGGTCGCAGATCGTTTGGGGCTGGGTCACCATGTGGGTCTGGAACCCCTGGCCGAACTCCGGCTCTTACCAGACCCACTGGGGCGTCGTCGGGTGCATGAAGATCGGAATCGGCGGCGGCAACGAGCCAAACTACACCGACCGCGTCATCTTCACCCCCGTTAACCCGTTGATTACTGAAGGCACCGATTCGGTCGAGATCACCGCCCGCAATATCTCCGAGATCGTCGTGACCAGCGTCGAGAGTGCCGCCTCACCCCTCTGCCCTGCTGATTTCAACTTGGACGGCTTCCTCGACTTCTTCGACTACGACGATTATGTCCTCGCATTCGAGACGGGCATGGGCAACGCTGACTTCAACGGGGACGGCTTTACCGACTTCTTCGACTACGACGATTATGTTCTCGCCTTCGAGACCGGCTGCTAAAGATCGCAACTCTTGACTGTCCAGAAGCCCACGGGTTCAAACCCGTGGGCTTCATTCATGCACCAAAGGCCCCCTCCGCCACGTCGATCGCACGCGACAGGGCCGCAGCTTTGTTCACCGTTTCCATGTACTCGTCCCCCGCGTCGCTGTCCGCCACAATCCCGCCCGCCGCTTGCAAGTGATAGGTCCACGCCTTTCCGTCGAATCGGTCCGTCGGCACCACGATTGTCCGCAGCGACAGCGCGATATCCATTTGACCATCAAGTCCGACTAGGCCGAACCCCCCGCCATAAGGCCCGCGCCGCACCGCTTCAAGCTCGTCGATGATCTGCATCGCCCGCACCTTGGGCGCGCCCGAGATCGTCCCCACCGGGAGCGCGGCCCGCAGCGCATCCCAGCAGTCGAGCCCCTCGCGCAGTTCCCCCGTCACCGTGCTGCTGATGTGCATCACGTGGCTGTACCGCTCGACCTCCATCACCTTCGCCAGTTCGATCGTCCCGGGCTTGGCGACGATCCCCACGTCGTTCCGCCCAAGATCCACCAGCATGATGTGCTCGGCCCGCTCCTTCTGGTCCGCGAGCAGCTCTTTCTCGAGAGCCACATCCTCCGCTGCCGTCGCCCCGCGCCGGCGCGTCCCCGCCAGCGGGCGATTCGTCACTTCAAACCCTCCACCCGCCTTCGTCCTCACCCGGCACAGAATCTCCGGCGAACTCGCCACCAGAATGCACCCGCGGCATTGCAAGTACCCCATGTAAGGCGACGGGTTCACCGCCCGCAGCGCGCGGTACACGTCAAACGGGTCCACCGCGCTCTTGCGTTCAAACCGCTGACCGAGCACCACCTGGAAGATGTCCCCCGCCCGGATGTACTCCTTGGCTTTGTCGATCATCCCCGCGTGCTGATCGCGCGAGATGTTGCTGGCCATCGCGGTCGGCGGCCGATCGTCGCCCACACGTCCCGAGGCCAGTGGCTTCACATGCCGCTGAATCTCCTCCACGCGTTCCTCAAGGTTCGCCACCGCGAAGTCGTACGCTCCGCCGGGGTCTTGCCCGGGCCTGACCATCGCCAATTGCACGACGTACACCAGCTTGTCCACGTGGTCGAAGATAACGACGCCGTCGTAGAACGCGAAGTGAACCGTCGGAAGCCCGCGATCATCGGTCGGCGCGTTCTCGAACGCCAGCTTCTCGGGTTCCCCGTACCGCACCGTGTCGTACGCCGCATACCCAACCCAGCCCCCGAGAAACGCCTTGGGCAGCCCCCCGCGAGGCCCCGCCGTCGGCGGCATGACCAGCCGAAACCGCTTGGAGATCGCCCTTGCGACAAACAGCGGGTTGTCCTCCTGCGCATCGTCGTGCAGACTCTCCGCCAATTGGGCGTCCAGTCGGTGGTCGATGATCTCCACCTGATCCCCCGTGTCATCAGCCGTGTGCGCGATCACCTCGAGCGCGGGCCTGCTCCCCAGGATCGAGAACCGCCCCTGCCGCTCGCCGCCCTCGACAGACTCGAGCAGAAACGACGGAGCCGTTCGCTCATCGGGCGCGACCAACCGTCGGTACGCCAGCACCGGCGTCAGTTGGTCGCCCAACAGCCGGACCGCCAGAGGCACGACCAGCGTGCTGCTGTCGCCAGCCTTGGCCGTCTGTTCGATGAGCTTGAGGAACGATTCGCGTGCGAGGAGTGCCATCGCCGCCATCGTAAGCGGGCGACCGCCTACGCCCCGACCCAGGATGCGGCGGGCATGTCCGGCGAGGCACTGTTCGTGATGGTCGGAACTTTCGGGCTCGTCCGCGGCGCACTCGGATCCACATCACGCTTCGCCGCCTCGTCCGCACGGGCCTTCTCCGACTCCCCGAGCACGGTCACCGAAACCACCTTCGCCGGAGCGGAAATCACCCGCTTGGGCGTCACCACGACTTCCGGTGCCCTTGCCGGCGCAGGCTCAGGCGACTCATGGATCCACGTGCTGACGACTTCAGCCGCCCGTCCGAACGGCACCACCTCGACCATCATCCGCGCCGCCGCCAGACCGGCGATGACGCCGATGGTGGACAGGGCCGGGATGAAGCGTTGAAATGGCATGGTCGTCTGGATGCGCCGTTCTTGGGAATCCGTCGCCTCTTCTTGCTTCCAACCTCCACCCGGCCCACGATTCCCCAATGGACGCAACCCCTTCCCAAACCCGGCCCTCCCCCGCGCAAGTTCTGCGGGCACACTACCAAGGCCTCCTGCTCGCCAACGACATGGCCCTTCACGTCCGATACGTCGTCGATCCTGCCATCGGCGACCCTGTCCTTTCCCTTTCTCCAGAGACCGTCGACGCCGGCGAGTGGGTCCTGTGCATCCCCGAAGAAGCCGACGACGCCCTCCGCATCGCTGGAAACTCCGCCCTGCTCGACCCCGCCAAAGAGCCCGCCTGCGACCGCTGGATCGGGTACCACGGCACGCCCGACCAGTCTTTTTTCCGCCTCGGCATCTCTTGGGCGCGCCTCGGCGTCGAGGTCTTTGACGCCCCCGAGGTTCGCGAGCCAAGCACGCTTCGCCGCTCCGAGGTCGCCCTTGTGAAGTCCCTCAACGCCAAGCCCGGTGCGCTCGGCCCCGGTGTCCGCGCCGTCGGCGTCGACCAGCGTGGGATTGACCTTCGCGTCCCCCGTGGCCTCGTGCGCATCCCTTTCGACACGATCGCGACCGACGCGGACGACGCTGCACGAAAGATCGAAGCCCTTCTTCGCGAAGATGGGCGTGAGGACAGGCCATGACCAATTTCGTTCCTCCCGCTGGGCTGCGCCTCCGCGAGGCCCACGCCCACCTCGCCTGGCACGGGCGATCCCTCGGCATGCTCCGTCTCAGCGGCTGCTCTGGTGTCACCGAGTGTCTGGATCGCGTCGCCGCCGAGGCCGAGCGCATGTCCGCCTCAGGCTCGCGCGATTGGCTTATGGGCGTTCAACTCCGCATCGAAGGCTGGGCCGACCCGCGTTGGCCCACCCGCCAGGAACTCGACGCCGTCACCGGGGGAGGAGTGGGGGTGGGGGGGCGCCCCGCGTGGCTGATGTCCTTCGACCACCACAGCCTGGTCGCCAATTCCGCCGCCCTCGCCGCTGCCGGGTTCACCGACGCGTCGCCCGATCCCGAAGGCGGCGTCCTCGGGCGCGATGCCTCGGGCCGACTCACAGGACTGTGCCTCGAATCCGCCTGCCGCCGCGTCCGCGAGGCCGCACCCGAGCCGCCCATCTCCGAACTCCGCCAGCACGTCCAAGCCGCCCTCCGCGACCTGGCCACGCTGGGCTTTGTCGAGGTCCACGACCTACTCACTCAGCCCTGGCTCCCCGCCATGCTCGCTGATCTGCACGACGCGGGCGAACTCCCCCTCCGCGTCGGCCTCTACCCGCTCGTCGAACACCTCCCCGCCATTGCCGCTTCCAAGCACGCGTGGCAACGCCCAGGCCTCGACCTCCTCGGCGGCAAGGTCTTCGTCGACGGCACCCTCAACGCCCGCACCGCCTGGATGCTCGCTCCTTACGCCGACAGCCTCCCCGACCACCCGTGCGGCACCGCCCTCATGTCCGTCCCACAACTCGCCGCCGCGGTCGACACCTGCCACGCCCACCATGTCGGCTTTGCCGCCCACGCCATCGGTGACGCTGCGGTCCGCGCTTGTTTGGACGCTTTACAGAGCCCACGGCGCCAGCCGGGGGGGAACCCCTCCCGTGGCACCAACCCGATGTTTCGCCCGATGTTCCGCATCGAACACGCCGAACTGATCGATGAAGCCGACATCCCCCGCTTCGCCGCCCTCGGCGTCACCGCCAGCATCCAGCCCTGCCACCTGCTCTACGACATCGAGGCCCTCGAACGCTCCCTGCCGCATCGCCTGCACCGCGTCCTCCCCCTCCGCGACCTCATCCAGTCAGGGCTCACCCCTGGCCAAACGCTCGTCTTCGGCTCCGACACCCCCATCGTCCGCCCCAACCCCGAGGACAGCATCCAAGCCGCCGTCCACCGCCGCCGCACGGACATGCCGTCGGAACGCTCCATCGCGCCGGGCCAGGCCCTCACCGAGCACGAAGCCTGGGCCTGCTTCGCCGCTACTTCGTCCTGAACCGGTCCTTGATCGCCAGGAAGAGCTGCGCGAACATGCCCGGCTGTCGCATGGTGTTGAACCCGCCCGCAACCCCTTTGGGCATCGCGTCGCGTTCCTGTTTCGCCTTGGCGTTCTGCGCCAAAGCCTCCCCCATCCGCGTGTACGGATCGCCTTTGCGTCCCGAGTATTTCTCGTAATCCCGTGGGTCAATCGCCATAAGGACCTCCCGATTTCCGCGAGCATACCGCCGGGACCGTTCCCGATCAACTCAAATCTCCAGCCGAACATCAGCCAAGTTCGTTTCCTATCATGGCTGGGGCCGCCCGTTCCTGATCCTCGCCCCGCCGATGGAGACTCCGCCATGATCCCCAACATCAAGTACAACAACATCATCGACGGCGAGGAAGCCCGCCGTGCTCAGGCCTTCGCTGACGACGCGCCCAACCAGACCGCCGCCGTCATCGATGCGGACAAGTTCTACATCACCCAGCAGTACGACCGCTACACCCCCGAGAACCACGACGTCTGGCGAGACCTGTACGACCGCCGCTGGGCTGTCCTCGAGCAGCAAGTCTCCCGCCAGTTCATCGACGGGATGAAGATCCTCCAACTCACCCGCGACCGACTTCCCCTTCTCGACGATCTCGTCCTCGACAAGGACCTCACCGTCGCCGGCGGCGTGGTCCTCAAGAAAGGCACCCGTCTCGACGGCATCAACAAGTTCCTCCACGCCCAGTCCAACTGGGCCTCTTACGGCGTCCCGGGCTACCTCCCCGCGAAGGCTTTCTTCGCCTGTCTCGCCCAGCGCGAGTTCCCGACCACCGTCCTCATCCGCCCGCGCGAGGTCATGGACTACCTCCCCGAGCCGGACATCTTCCACGACGTCTTCGGGCACGTCCCGCTGCACACGCTGTCGGTCTTCGCCGATTTCCTCCAGACCTACGGCCAGGCCGCCCTCCGCTGCGACGACCCCAACCACGTCAAGCGCCTGGGCCGCCTCTTCTGGTTCACCGTCGAATTCGGCCTCATCCGCGAGAACGGCCAGGTGAAGGTCTATGGCTCGGGCCTCGTCAGCAGCCACGCCGAAAGCGAATACTCCCTCAAGGGCGCATGGGAGAAGAAGGGCGACCCGGCGATCGAATGTAGCGAGCGCCCGGTGGCTGAATGGCGACCCTTCGACCTCGAACGCGTCTGCGAGACGGACTTTGTGATCGACCACTACCAGCCGATCTATTACGTCCTCGAGAGCTTCGAACAACTCCGCGACGCGATGAACGAGTACGCGGAAAAGGTCATCGGCCAGCACGCCTGACCCATCTTTCAGAGCCCGCAGCGCAAGCAAGGGAGCATCGGCAAGGGTACCCCAACCCTCCCCTCGTGCTGGCGGCACGCGTGCGTCGCCTGCTCCCACGCTCAAGCGGGACGTTCATCGGGCGACCCAACCCGCCTCGTCCTCGCTTGCGCTTCAGGCTCTGAAAGACCGCACTCCGGGCACCCCGCGGGCACGCCGCGCAGGTCGTACCCGCACGCGGCACACTGGCCATTCCGCCGCCGCAGCGCCCGACGTACAGGCCCCACCAACACCGCCGCGGCACACGCGGGCAATCCAAACGCGGCAAGGCTCTGTCCCGTTTCGCCCCATGCAACGCCCCACCCGGCAACGCCTGCCCACGTCGACGGGATCTGCTTCAAAGGCCCGTCGTTCAGCGTTTGCCCTCGCACGCGAAAGCACAAGTACGGCCACCCATACACCGTCTCCTTCCACGCCGGCTGATCGGTCTTCATCGGTACGGAGAGCCCTCGAGACCATCCGTCCGCCAATGCGGGACTCTCGTAGGTGTCCCCGCCAAGCCCGCGATACTCCCTCGGCGTGGGCTCGAAACGAATCGAAGTGATCGACGCCTGTGGATTCCCCGGCCCGAACAGTTGAACCTGCACGCTCGTCGCGTATTCAGAGACCGACACCGTCGTGATACCGTGGCCGCCGTCGTCGCCGTTCAGAATCAACATCTGCCCGTTGCTCGGCGCACCATCCGACCGCCAAATTGCGTAAACCACACCCGCGCCCGTCGCCACCACGCCGAACGCAAGCCCCGCCACCAAAGCGAACGCCAAACCCCGCAAAGTTCTCATCGCATGATGCATTGACACAGTCTATCTGATTCTTGCGAGCACACACAGCAATCACGCGGGTCGTTCTTTGGTCGACCTTTCCCGCCTCGTCCTCGCTCGCGCTTCGGGCTCTGAAAGACCGCACTCCGGACACCCCCACCCCGCAGGCACCCCGCGCAGGTCGTACCCGCACGCGATGCAACAGCCGTGCTTTCGACGATGGCGTCGGCGCAGCCACGCACCCGCCCACTGGATCGGCACCGCCAGCACCGCCGCCGGCGTTCCGAACACCGCGATGCTCTTGGCTGCTTCGCCCCACGCGATGCTCCACCCCGCGATCCCGCCCCAGCGAGTGGGGATGCTCGAACGCGTCAGCGGCCCGCTGCTCACCATCGGGCCCCGCACGCGAAGGCACCGAAACGGCCGCCCCCACGCTGTCTCCATCCACTTCGGCGATTCGGTGTTCTGTGGCTCGGAAAGCCCGCGATAGTGACGCTCCGGGCTCACTGGCTCGTGCTCGGGCATGAACCGCCGAATGGCGTACTCGCGGGTGCTTAGCATCGGCGGTGGCTGCCGAGCCTCAACGACCAACGCGTGCAGGTTCTTGAGCGAGAGGGCTTCCATGCCGAGGCCTGACGTGCCCGGCTGGTTGAGGTCGAGCGAAACTCGGACAAAGTCCTTGGTTTCGATGACAAGCGCGATGCCGCGGGCACCTTGTTCACCCGTGAACGCGAGGACCGTGGCCTGATTCGACACCGCGTGGGACTTGTTCCGGCACGCCCACCACACGCCCGCGCCCGTCGCGAGTGCCCCAAAGAGCACCCCGACCATCACGGGGACCACCAACCACCGCAACATCCCGCGTGCCAGCCGCATGAAGAGCATCCTACCGCCCATCAGAGCCCGCCGCCAAAGTAAAGGTCGAATCGGCATGGATGTTGGGTGCCACCATTCAACGCCGTACCGCGGCTTCGACCACGTGCACAGTGCTCTCGGCGTCTATTGGTTCCGTCGAGCGACCGACGCCCAACCACCAGGAGGGTCGAAGCGACCCAACTGGCGGCACTCGGCACTCGGTTACCATGAAAGGCATGACACCGGACCCGGACGCTCGCTTTGTTTACTGTGATACGCACGCAGCGCGAGCGGTCTGCTTCGTCTGTCAGCACTTGACTACGGGAGTAGGGCTCGGGTTCTTCGAGCCCGAGCAGGAGACCGTCGAACGACACGCGTGGTGTTGGCTGTGCGAGCGCGTGCGGGAGCTGGAGGGCGGTTGGAATGACGTCTCCGAGACATTCGCGGGCATCACCATGATGTGCGATCTTTGCTTCGAGGCATCGCGAGAACGGAACGCTCGCCGGTAGGTGGGTGGCCTCCGGCCGCTCGGCCGCGGCACTTCGTCAGAGATCAAGGGCGTGAAACGAGTTGCTCGGCATAGACCTCGAACTCTCGGCGTGCCTCCTCTTCGTAGCCAAACCAGCCGTCGAGCTTGATGCGAACCATCTCTCGCCCATCAGGGCACCTCGTGCGACCAAGTTCTTCGCAAGGAATCTCGCAGGGGAGCGGATACGCCGCGACAGCGTCGTCGCGATCTTCCGTCAAGATGTCTTTCTCGGTAAACGTCCAGACGCGTCCGCTCGCGTCCACGAGTTGGCATTCGATGATCCCGGGCTGCGGTTCATCGCTCACCCAGCGGGTGATCTGCATACGGACAGCCAGAGGATGCGTCTTCCCGGGAGCAGTCTAGCGATGGCGTGCGGCGCCCACGAGCACAGTTGGTAAACTCCCTCCATGAAAAGCTCCGCCACCACCGCGAAGGACTATCTCGCTTCGATCCCGCCGGAGCGGCGGGTCGCGCTCGAAGCGGTGCGGCGGGTCATCCTTGAGAATCTGGACACGGGCTATGTGGAGTGCATGCAGTACGGCGTGGTCGCGTACTGCGTGCCGCACACCATTTGGCCGCACGGGCACCACACCAACCCCAAGCTCCCGCTCATGGCCCTGGGCTTCTCGTCGCAGAAGAACGACATGGTCGTCTACATGCTGATGCTGCTGCACAACAAGGCTGAGCGGGCGTGGTTCGACACCGCGTGGAAAGCCACCGGGCGGAAAAACCACCTCGAAGTCACCGGCATGGGGTGCTGCCTGCGGTTCAAGAAACTCGAAGACCTCGACCTCGACGTGGTCGCCCAAGCCATCCGCCGCTCGCCCGTCAAGAAGTACCTGGAAAGCCACGTCCAGATGCTGGCGAGCCGGGGGTTGCGGGTGGGGGTGGGGGACAAGATCGCAAAGAAGACAGCGAAGAAGCCCGCGAAGAAGGCGGCCAAGAAGGTGGTCAAGAAGGTCGCCAAGAAGAAGACCACGCGGTAAGGAACGCGCGAGTCACCGCCGCGGCATTCCCCTCGCTTGCGCTTCGGGCTCTGAAAGACCGCACTCCGGGCACTCTGCGACGATCCCGCGCAGGTCGTACCCGCACGACGGGCATCGGCCCTTCCGCCTCCGCCATCCCCGCCGCACCGGCCCGGTGAAGAGCATCAACACGAAAATCATCGCCGTCACCGGCCATCCCAACTTGACGATGCCCCTGATGGCTTCGGGCCACGCGATACTCCACCCGGGAACGCCGCCCCAGCTCGCTTGGATCCCCGTGAGCGGGCTGCCAAGCACATGGCCGCGGACGCGAAAACACGGGAACGGACGGCCATAGACCGTCTCTTTCCACGCCGGTTGATCCGTGTCGAGCGGCGCGGAAAGCCCGCGTTCCCAGCCCGGAGGGGGCTCGCCAACGAATTGAACCGCGGGAGGTTCCGGGAAACTCATGGAATAAAGCACCTCGGGCGAACGAAAGGTCAGCGTTTTGAATGTCGGGTTCGGCGCCGTGCCGGCCCACAGCTGGATCTCGACGCTTGTCGCGTATGGATTCTCGCTGATGGTGGCAAACCCATCCACCCCCGGGGAGCCATCGAGCAGCGTGATGATCGAGGCCGCGGGAACTTTGTTGGCTCTGCTGATGCAGTGTGCGACCCACGCCGCGATTGCAAGCACTCCGAAGAGCGCCCCCAGTGCCACCGCGATCAGGAACTGTCGCAGCATTCGAAGCGTCGCACCCACACACGATTCTAGCCGTCGAGACGCAAGGTGATGTGCGGATGAAACCCTACTTCAGCCCGTCTCGCACCAGCCCGTGCACGATCTTCAACTCTTCAGCCTTCGCCTTGGGCATCACCAACGTCGCGTCCGCTGTGTGCACCACGATCATGTCGTCGCACCCCAGCAGCGCGACCGTGTGGCCCGCAGCCGCGGTGACGACCAGGTTGTTCTTACCCTGCACGACGATCGCCTCGCCGCTGCCAGCCTTGCGGTTCCCCTCCGCGTCCGCAGCCACCGTCTCGGCGTAGCTGGGCCAGCTGCCAACGTCCAGCCACTTCACGTCCATCGTGACCGTGCAGATCTGGAAGTCCTTGTCCGTGCTCGCCGGCTCCATGACGCCGTAGTCGACGCTGATCTTCGGCAGCGTCGGGTAGACGCGGTCGATGACGTCCTTCTGCTGGGGCGTCCCCCAAGCTTTGGCGATTTCCATGACGCCCGCGTAGCTCTCGGGTTTGAACTTTTTGAGAGCGTCGAGGAACGTGGCGGCTTTCCACACGAACATCCCGCTGTTCCAGTTGAACGCCCCGCTGGCGACGTACGCCTGAGCCCGGGCCTTGTCCGGCTTTTCGACAAACCGCTGAACGTGGAACGCCAGACTCTCGGCTCCCTTTACGTCCCGCACCGGTGTCCCGCGCTCGACATAGCCGAACCCGGTGGCCGCGTACGTGGGCTTGATGCTGAAGGTGACCAGCCGCTTGGGGTCGGCCTCGATGAGCTTAAACCCAAGATCCATCCGCTCTTTGAAGACGGTGTCGGGCTCGATGATGTGGTCCGCCGTCAAGACCGCGAACGACGCGTCCTTGTCCAGCTTGTGAAGCACCGCAGCGGCAAACCCCACGGCGTTGACCGTGTCCCGCCCCGTCGGCTCGCCCAGGATCTGCTGATCCGTGAACGCTGGCAGGTCGCGGCGGATGACGCCGCGGTATCCCTCAGCCGTGCAGATGTACCGGTTCTTCTGCGGGACAAGCCCTTCGAGGCGGCCCGCAGCGATCTCCAGGAGCGACCGCTGGCTTCCGTCGGGGGCCGCGTGAGCACCGCCGATGAAGCGGAGCAGCTGCTTGGGCTCACCCTTGCGGCTCATCGGCCAGAGTCTGGTCCCCGCTCCCCCCGCCATGATCATCGCGTAGCGCATAGAGCCGAGGATAGGGCCCGGGACCGGGAGGTGGGCGGCTGAACGGCCGCGTCAACGCTCTCTTTTCTCGTCATTCGCGCCCTCCCCCTCCAGCATCATCATGTGCTTCATGAGGGCCCCCGCCGCGGTCGACCCCGCCGCCAGCCACCCCGCGGACCCGTCCCGCCACGCCTGCTTGAGCACGATCTGCTTGAAAAACGCCCCGATCGGGCTCGTGACCAATCGGAGTCGCGAGGCTCGTTGCCCCGCGGCCAGAGCACTCGCCGCAGCCGTCCTGCTATGGGCGACCTGCTTGCCCAGATGCTCGCCAAACGTCTCGAACGAATCGTGCCGAAGAGCCCCAGACAGGTCCTTGACCACACCCCCGTCCAAAGGCTCCATCCGGTCGTGCGGGTCCTGCCCCGTCCAGTGGCACCGCCCCTTGCGGACCAGTCGCAGCCGCCATTCCGGCTGCCACGCGTGCTCGAGAAACCGCCCCCGGTACCAGATCTTCCGATTGACGCGATACCCGACCACCGCCGGATCGTCCGCCGTCACCGCCTTGATGATCGATTCGCACAGCGGCTCCGTCGGCGGCTCGTCGCTATCGAGGCACAGCACCCACGGCGAGACACATTGCTCGAGCGCGAGCTGCTTGGTCTTCACATGCCCAAGCCACGCCGACCGCACCACCCGCGCCCCCGCTGTATCGAGCATCGCGATGGTGCCGTCGGTCGAGCCCGAATCCACCGCGACAATCTCTCCTCCGAGGGTTACCACGAGTGGGCGCACAGCCTCCAGCACGCGCGGCAACGTCCGCTCGTTGTTCTTGCACACGATGGCGATCGACAGGTGTGGCACGTGGAACAGAGTACCCGAATGGACTCGCTACTTCTTGGGCCCGAACAGGTCCTTGAGGCCCTTCTCGATCAACTTGCTCGGATCAACGCCCTTGAGCAGCTCTTTCGCCGCGGCCTCCGAGTCCACCTCCGTCTTGCGGGCGGTGCCGATGCCCTTGGTCCGGACCGGGATCACAGCGTTCTTGAGGACGTCGCCCGCGATCGAGCCGAGCGCCCCGCCGGGGAGCTTGAGCTTCTCCAGGGCCAGCGCGCCCGCGGGGAAGTAGGTCACAAAATCGACCTCGCCGGTGATCAGGTTCATCGTGCCATCCATCTGCACGGTGAACTCGCCCACAGGCACGGGCCAGCGTTGGAGGCGGGCGATGCCGGCCTTTACGTTCACGGTCATCGGCGCGAGTTTCTGGCCGGCCTTGCCAGCGGCGTTGCCCTTGGTCGCGGCGAGGATCGGGCCGGCCACGATGTCGGCGAAATCGCCCGCGATCTCGAAGGTGACCTCGCCCGGATCGATCTGGAAATCGCCGTCGAACTTGGAGAGGTCGTTGCTCAGGGGCACCTTGAGATTGGTGCCGGTGACCATTGCGGGGCGGTCCTTGGCGGACTTTTCCACCTTGCCAAAGAGGGGCAAGCCTTTGACCACTCGGGCTGAGAGAGCCTGAGTGATCTCGGTGATGCCGACTTTCATCGGCTGCGTGGGTGTGTTGACGAAGAGGCTGTTCTCGACGGTGCCCGCGAGATCGAACGAGGCCCGCGCGCTGGTGGCGGTGGCGGCGAGCGAGCCGCCCTGCTTCCCGAAGCGTTTGGCGTCGATCTTGACAGTGGTCACGGGGCCGAGGGCTTCCACCAAGAGGCCGTCCTTGGCCGCGAGCGTGTCGAGCAGGATCGTCGGGATCGCGGGGAGATCGCCGACGGCGGTGACGCGGGCGGTTTCAGCATTGAAGTTGCCCTTGGCGTCGGCGAAGTCACTCAGCAGCCCCGGGAGTGCGACGTTGGTGACGGGGGCGGCGGTGCCGGCCTGGGCTTCGGCGACGGTAATGTTGAACGCGAGCCCCTTGTCGGTCTGCTCGGTCGTCGCGGCGAAGTTGGTGAGCTTGGTGGTGGTGCCGTCCTTGGCGGTGAAGCTCAGCCCAGGCGAAGTGATGCCCGCAGCGAGGTCGAAGACGCCGGGGAGCATGGGACCAACGCCGTCGGCTGGTGTAGCGCTCTTGGAGAACGAGGCTTTGCGGAGCGTGACCGCGAGGCTGGTGGGCTGGGTAACACGGATGGACGCGGGCTCGCCCGGCGCGGCGGGGTTTTGAGGCTTGAGCACGAGATTGGCGAAGACGGGGTCGATCGACCAATTGAGCGTCGCGGGCTCGGTGACGCTGATGCGATCGGGGAGCACGCTGACCTTGATGGGCGTTGTCGTGTTCAAGCGTGGAGACTTGATCCCCATCTCAGCACGGATGGTCGACGCGGCGAGGTCGCCGCTGGTCGGTGGCGTGAGAGCGATGCGTGTGTCGAGGGTGGCGGTGTCGCCCAGCGCGCCGGTGGCGTAGCCGGGCTTGCCGGCGAGTTCGTCGAGGAAGACGGTGGCGAGGTCTTTGACCACAGCCGTGACGTTCATCGTGCCGGCGAGCTTGGAATCGGAAATCTCGCCCTCGGCACCGGCGGAGATAACGCCGACGTCGGTCGTCGCGCCTTGCTGCTGGCGGACGGCGGTGCCGGTCAGGGCAGCTTTCAGGTTGCCGCGCATGCCGGGTGCGCCGAGGGCGACTTGCAGCGGGAGCGTGGCGTCGGCCGCGAGATTTCGCACGCCGACGGTGCCCACCGCGGGCTGGCCGGGCTTGGGCGCGATGCGGACGAGGACCTGCTCGGAAGCGGAGAGTGTCGCGACAAGGTCGCCACGGGCAGCAGTTAAGTCGGGGACAAGCCCGTCTTTCATCGGGATTGTGATGGGTTGAACCGCGAGCGTGAGCGTGGCTGGGGCGACCAGTTCGGGAAGATCGGCCGCGTTCATCTTGAGGCGCGTGAGGATGCTCCGCTGGGCTTCGGGCGTGAGCGTGCTGCGGGCGTTGATCGTCGTGAGCGCGACGGACGTGGGGAGCAAGGATCCAGCGACGGTGCCGGACATGCGATCCGCAGCCACCGAAGCGGCGAGGGTGAGTCCCTTATCCGCAGCTTGCGTGGTCGTGATTTTGAGGGTGACGGTGGGGCCGACCGCGTCGTTGGCGAGAGCGGCGAAGTCGCTTCCGTTGAGCGGCGGGTTGGCCGCGTCCTTCGCGGGCGCCGTGGGTGTGAAGCGTGCGAGCGAGGTCGGGAGGTCTTTGAATTCGATGGTGGCGAGGGTGCGGAGGAGCGCGCCGGTGTCGATGGGCTTGGCGGGGTCGCTGGTGAAGAGGCCCGGCACGGTGGCGTCGGCGGTGAGGGTGAACTCGCGGCCGTCTTCGACCATGGTGCCACGCGAAGCGATCGTGAGCGGCTTGCCCGGAGCGAGTGTGGCGGTGGAAACCAGCAAGCGGATCGCCATGGGGTTCTGGCCGTTCGCCGGCGCGACCGCCCAGTTGTTCGAGGTGATGGAGATGGTGCCCGCAGCCTGCGCAAGGTCCGGCGAGTTGTCCTTGCGGAGCGGGATGGAGAGGCCTTTGGCTGTGATCGTGGCGCGGCCGTTCGGTGAGAGTGTGACTGGGACCTTGTCGCCCAGCACGGTCTTGAGAATGGCGGCGGCACTGTCGGCGTCGGCGGTGAAGCCCTCGCCGAGGGTGCGGATCATGCCGGGCTCGAAGGCGAACCGGCCGTTGGCCTTCAGGTGCTCGCTGATGGCGACGAGTTCGAGTTCCGCGGGCGGGAACGCGCCGCTGGCGGTCGACGGCGTGCTGAGGTCTTTGGCGGTGAGGCGGACGTCGAGCGTGGGGCCGATGTCTTTCGCGAGGTTGAGGGGCGTGTTCTTGAGGAAGGGCTGGGCGATGGCGGTGGCGAAGCCGGTGATGTTGGCTTTGCCCGCGAGGCCCGCGGGAATGGACTTGATCGGTGCGCCGCTGGCGTCGAGGACCGAGCCGGTGACCAGGTCGATATCGATCACGCCCGCGGGTTTGCCATCGAAGGTTGCCTGCGTCGCGGCTTTGATCGTGACAGCCTTGGCCAGGTCGTCGGACTTGATGCTGGCGGTCATGGCCGCCACGTCGAATGCAGCGGGGGGCTGACCGGGTGTGGTGATGGTGCCCTTCATCGCGGTGGTGGCGGCGGTGATGGAGGCCACGGTGCCGCGGAGGTCGAGCACGCCGTCTTTGGGAAGCGGCACTGAGAGCGAGGCGATGTTGACGGTCACATCGGGGAACGCAGCGAGGGACGCCTGCGCGTCAGCCGCGGGCTTGAGGAGTGCGGCGGCCTGCGGGCTCAGGGCGGCGAAGGCTCTCCCCGCCATCTTGAAAGGCTCGGGGGTCGAGATGGTGAGGCGGCCCTCTTTGATCGCGAGATCGGCTTTGGTGTTGGCGTTGGCCGAGGCGAAGACGATCGAGCCGTCGGCCTGCTGAAGGCCGCCCTTGGCTTTCACGGTCAGGCCCACCGTGTCGCCGAGCACCTCGCGCAGCGAGACTTTGCTGGAGGAGAAGGCGTCGAGGAGCCCCGACGGAAAATTGGCGATTTCGATGGACAGATCGCCTCGGGCTTTGTCGGCGTTGAGTTGGAGGGTGCCGTCGGCGTCGCTCCACGAGTCGAGGGCGATGGTGGCGTTGAGGTCGCCCGGTGCACCGGTGGCGGGTTCGGCTTTGCCTTTGACGGTCGCTTTGAGGGGCTTTCCCGTGGCGGCGTCGGCGGTGATGGTCAGGGCTTTGAGTTTCGCGGACCTTTGTGGGTTGGCTTCGTCGGTGTAGGTGATGTCGAAGCTGCCCTCGAACTGCAGGGCGAGACCCTTGGGGACGGCGGGGGGCTTGGTCGACTTGGCGGGACTCGCTGGCGTGGCGGTGGGGGCGACGGCGAGGCGTTGGAGATTGGTGGTGCCGTCGGCGGCGCGGACAATGGTGGCGGCCCCTTCGACTTTGACTTTGCCGAGGTTGAGGCCGCCGAAGAGCAGGCTCAAGAGTCCCGAGTCGGTGGAGGCTTTGAAGTGGGCGACTTCCTTGCCCTTGTCGTCGAAGAGGGTGGTGGTGCCGAGGGATTGGCCTGAGAACCAGCCGAAGGAGGCGGAATCGACGGTGACTTTACCGTTGACGGGGATGAAGCCGGGGGCGAGGGAGGGCGCGAGGATGCCCGCGAGGGTGGGGCCGCCGGCGGCGAGGAGGACGAGGGTGCCCGTGCCGCCAAGGAGGGTCCATCGGAGCCAGCGGCGGCGGGCGCGTGGAGTGGGGGTGTTCGGGGGCTGGGCTTTCTGGAGCGAGGGTTCGTTTGGCTTGTCGTTGTTCACCAAATCACCGGATTGCCCGGGGGAGTTGCTCATGGTGGTGTTCCTGCAAAGGGGTCGTACCGGGGGCTGGCCCGGGCCCCAGTTCTACGCCTGCATTCCTCGGGAAGATTGGGTGCGTTCGGAAGGGCGGAACTTCCCCGGAGCGGGCCGCGTATCGACCCCGAGTCGGGCTCGACATCGGTGGGGGTGACGTTCCGGGCGTCCGGACCGCCATGAATTGGTGTGACTGTTTGATTCCGGGCGAGGCCCCCGCGTTGCTTGAGGTGCGAACTTGGGGTAGCATCCCGGCCTTGCGCGGGATTGCCGCGGGACTGAATGGCACGAACCGGCCCGGACCGGGCGCGCTGTATTGCTGAGATGGGTTGGAATTGCAAGCGTGGGGGGTCGGTTTTCGGCGTGAAGGCCGTGGCCGATGAGTCGTGAATCGCGGAAACCGGCGGCGAATAGGCCGCCTTTGAGGAACCACCATGCCGTCTTCCAATGTCTGCTGGGGAATCGAGATCGGGGCCGGGGCGATCAAGGCGGTGAAACTGGAGGCGGACAACCAGCGGGTCAACCTGCTGGAATTCGCGTACATCGAACACCCCAAAGTGCTTTCGACGCCCGGGATTGACGCGAACGACGTCCTGCGCGTGACACTGGGTCAGCTGATCGCTCAGCACGACCTTTCGAAGGCGTCGATCGCGATCAGCGTCCCCGGTCATTCGGCGTTTGCTCGGTTTGCGAAGTTGCCGCCGGTGGATCCGAAGAAGGTCCCGGACATTGTGAAGTTTGAGGCGATCCAGCAGGTCCCGTTCCCCCTTGAAGAGGTGGAGTGGGACTATCAGACGTTCCAGTCTCCAGATACCCCCGAGATTGAGGTGGGCATTTTCGCGATCAAGCGCGAAAAAGTGAACGAGCGACTGCAGGCGTTGGCGGACGTGGGAATTACCCCTGATTTTGTGACATTGAGCCCTCTTGCGGCGTTCAATGCGTTGGCATACGACCTCGAGTTCACGGATAAGACTCCCGGGACCATTTTGATCGACGTGGGGACGACTTCGACGGACTTGATCATTTGCGAGGCTGGGCGGGTTTGGGTGCGGACGTTCCCGATCGGCGGGCACAACTTCACGGACGCGATCGTGAGCACGTTCAAGGTGAGTTATCCGAAGGCGGAAGAGATCAAGAAGAAGGCCGAGGAGAGCCAGCACGCGCGGCAGGTGTTCCAGGCGATGAGGCCGATCTTTACGGATCTGGCCCAGGACATCTCGCGATCGATCGGGTACTACACGAACCTGCACAAGGACGCGAAGCTTGAGCGTCTGATCGGCGTGGGGTCGACGTTCCAGTTGCCGGGGATTCGCAAGTTCCTCAAGCAGCAGTTGGGTCTTGAGGTCTACCGGGTGGAGCAGTTCAAACGGGTGAACACGGACTCGCTCAAGAATGACGAGCGGGCGAAGAAGTTCAACGAGAGCGCGGTGAGTCTGGCGACGGCGTACGGGCTTGCGTTGCAGGGGATCGGGCAGTCGGCGATCTCGGCGAACCTGATGCCTGTGACGGTGATCCGCGAGACGATGTGGAAGGGGAAGATCAAGTGGTTCGGGATGGCGGCGGGTCTTGCGGTGGTGGCGAGCGCGGCGATGTTTATCAGGCCGACCTTGGACTACTTCGCGATCGCGGGGAATGCGGAGCCGGCGCAGATCCGGACGGCGCTGGATCGTGCTCAGGAGAATCGGACGAACGCGTCGGCGATGGGGTTGGACACGGCTGCGACACCTGACTATCGGGCGGCGAACATGCTGTCGCTCTTGGAAAAGCGTCAGATTCACGCGTTCATCATCGAGGATCTTGGGCAGATCGTCAAGGCGGCGAACGACAAGGCCAAGACCTGGAAGCTGGAGAACGGCTCGGCTTGGCCGGCGCAGGACGACGCGAAGCCTGTGAACATGGAGGCGGCGGGTTTCGTCGTTCGCAAGTTCATCACGGAGTATCGCGGCCCGGGCGGGACGAGTGATCCGAGTGCTCCGCCTGCGGATCCGGCGGCGGCGGGTGGCGCGAGTCTTGGCGTGATCAACATCACGATGGCGGTGGCGACGAGCCGAGCGAGCGAGGCGGACGCCAACAAGTTCATGATCAACACGGTGGACGCGTGGCTGAAGGCCAACAGAGAGCGGATCGGCGTTCCTTATCGGATCGTCGCGTCCCCTGGCGGGACGTATTGGCGGCGGTTGAGCGTGATTCCGCTCGAGCCCGAGGTGCCAGCGAAGAAGCCTGAAGGCGACGGGGGCGAGAGGCAGCCTGACGGAGGTGGCGCGAAGGGGCGTGGCGACGGGAACCCGCGTCAGCCCGGGTACATTCCGGGCGGCGAGGGCGACCCGACCGGGGGCGGTGCGACGGGGCTCGGGCTTGCGCCGCTGGACAAGCTTTCGCCGCAGGTTCGGATGCCGGGGGCGGTCTTTGTGATGCAGGTGGACTGGACGGTTGAACTCATCAATCCCAACGAAAAGAAACAGGAGCCCGGCACGTGAAAAAGGTACTCGCCTGGGTCAAGGCCAATCTGCTGATTGTGGTTTTCTCGTCGATCATCGTGATCTCGCTCCCGGTGGCGTACTTCGGTGCGTCGATGTGGGGAGGCGGGATCCGCAAGGCGCGTGCGGAGACGGCGGCCAAGCGGCTCACCGACGTTCAGGGAGCGAAGTTCAAGTACACGCTTGCGCCGGTGATGCCGGACGGCGTGGGCGTAGATGAGAGTGTTCCCGCGAACGATGCGATGAGCAAGTTCATCGCGGCCGAGCGTGCCAAGAGCGACAAGGCCGCGAAGCAGGTCGTGCAGACGGCGATCGACTTCAATCATGGGAAGGGCGAGATGGCCGCGGCGGTGGGGCGCAAGCCGCACGTTCCGCTGGTCGAGGGGCTTTTCCCGGCGCCTGCGGCGAACGCGCCGTTGACGGAGCTGACCAACCGGTTCGTCGAGCGTCTGGTGTCGAGCAAGAACAAGCCCTCGGTGTACGAGGAGATGCTGCGCGAGATTCTCAACGCGGGCGAGCCGGTGGATCCGCAGGTTCTCAGCCAGCAGCTGGACGCGGAGAAGGCGACGCAGGTGCAGAGACTTCGTGGTGCCGGCGACGCGGGGCAGAAGCTCGGCGAAGCGGAACAGGAAGAGCTTGCCAAGCGACTGCTGGATGTGCGCCGTCGGGCGCACCTGAACCGTGCCGCCCAGATCGCGGTGTACGCGACGGTGGACGCGCTGCCGATCGAGGGTGGCCCGAACGTTCAAGGGACGACCATTCCCAAGTCGATTCCGGACCAGCCGCCGGCGGTGTCGCGAGCGTTCCAGTGGCAGATGGACTACTGGATGATCCGTGATCTGTTCTCGGCGGTTCGCGTGGCGAACAGCACGAGCGGCGGTGTGCTGGGCAACATCAACAGCTCGGTAGTCAAGCGCATCGAGCGGATCTCGCTCGGGGACGCGTTCGCGTCCGCGACCGGCGGGAGCGACCCGAACAACCCCGAGGCCGCGGCGGCCGCGGTGCCAGCGACGACGATCGAGCAACTGGCCGGTATGGTGCCGACGGACCTGACGCTCTCGGTGACGGGGCGGAAGAGCTCTCTGGCGAACCCGGTGTACGACGTTCGAACCGCTCAGCTCGTCATGGTCGTGAGCACGGCTCGGATGAAGGAGCTTTTCAACGCGTTCGCCCGGACCAATTTCATGACGATCACGGACATCGATCTCGATGAGGTCGATGTTCGCGCGGATCTCGATCGTGGGTTCTACTACGGGCCCGAGGGCGTCATGCGGGCCACGATCACGGTGGAGACGGTCTGGCTTCGCGGCTGGACGCACGATCTGTTCCCGTCGGGCGTGAAGAAGCGTCTTGGGATGACGCTCGCCGAGGGGCAGGCTTCGGATGACGCCGAGATGGCCTCGGGCGGGGGCGGATCTCCGCAGGGCAACCCCTTCGGCGGCCCCGGTCCGAACGACTCGGTTCCGGATTTCTCCACCCCCAAGACACGCGGCGGGCGCTGATCGCTCGCTGTTCCTCACGACACGCATCACCCGGCGGCCGAACCGCCCGTTCCCGGAGTAGCTCATGAAACTCAAAGGCATCAACCCGTTCGAACAGCATGTCGAGAAGATGGTCGTCGGCGCCGTCGGCGTCGGATTGCTCGGCATTGTGGGTTGGCAATTTCTCTCGCAGAGCATGGTGACGGTCGGCAAGGACCAGGTCCGTCTTGCAGACGCGTACAAGCCCGTTGAGACAGCGGCGGGCGAGCTTTTGCGGAAGTCGGAGAGTTCCAACCCGACGCTGCCGACCCCTCTGGATCTCTCTCCTCTGACCAAGTTTCCCGAACGATTTTCGGTGCCTGTCGCGAGTTCTGGCGAGCTGCCTCGGATGAGCCCCGTGATCGCTCTGGGGCCCAACACTGCAGGCGGGAGTACTGGTGACGCGATGTACGCGGCGTTTGTCGCTCCCGCTCCTTCCGATCTTTTTGCGGCACAATTCCGCGGGACCATCAACCCGACCGAGCGCGTCGAGATTCCCACGCTGATTCCCTTCCTGCCCAAGGAGCAGCCGTTCGACAAGGCCGCAGTGAGCATCGAGGCCCGCATGAACGGGAAGTCGCTCCGGGCGGCCCTTGACGCGGACCCGGACAACAACGGCCCGCTGTCGGCGATGCCCGCGGATTGGTGGCTTGACAAGGTGGAGATTCTCGCGGTCGAGGTCGAGCGGCAGGAGAAGAAGTCCGATGGCACCTGGGCCACGGCGACGGTCTTGCCGACGATTCCCGGACGCGTTGATTTCATGAAGGATTGGACCGCGCGAGTGAAGGACGGCGGCGAGGCCGCCGTGCTCCTTCCTGAAGCGGCCAGGCAGGCGGAGGAGATCCAGCGACCCGAGTATTACTCGATGATCGTGGGGAAATGGATAGCACCGAGCGTGCTGGTCGCGCAGCAGGCGTCGAACTTTGACGCCAACCGATTCGCGTTGCTCTCGGATCAGATCAAGACGAAGACCGAGGAACTGGCACCGAAGAAGATCGAGCTGGCCGCATTGCCTGCGGAAGACCCGAAGAAGCCGGACTCTGGCAGGCCGAGCGGCTCAGGCCGGGACGATGGCGGAGGGAAGGGCGCGACCCCTACGGGACCTCGCACTCCGACGCCCGATCCGGGAAAGCCCGAGGAGACCAACAGGCAGAAGCGTGCACGATTGACTCGCGAGATCGCGAAGCTCGAGGCTGAGATCGAGCAGTTCAAGAAGCAGATCTCGGACATGGGCGGATCGGTCCCGACCGAGTCGGAAAGGAACGGCACGCCGAGCGGTGGAGCACCTGAGGCTGATCAGAACGCGAGCAAAAAGCTTCTAGAGAAGGATGAGTTCAAGCTTTTCGCGCACGACATCACCGCCCAGCCGGGCAAGAGCTACCGGTATCGGGTGCGGGTTGCGATGAACAATCCGATCTTCGGCAAGGAGATCCTGCTGAAGAAGAACGACGCGGCGCAGTCGGAATTGGCGGCGAAGTCGGTCGCGCATTCAGCGTGGACCGAATGGACGCCGGAGATCAGTGTGGACCAGGACGCGTACTGGTTCATCACGGGGACGAACAGAGACTCGCTCAGGCAGAACACGCCTTCGGCCCAAGCGGAAATGTACCAGTACTATTACGGCTACTACCGCAGGGCGATCACCTCGGTGGAGCCTGGCGACCCGATCATCGGCGAAGCGAAGCTTCCCAAGCTCTGGCTCTTTCCTGAGAAGCCTGTCGCGGCCGATCCGAACGCACCGGTCGTTCCGGGAGGGCGTGACGGCGGCAAGGGCGCTCAACCCATCGGGCCCGGCGCGAATCCCGGTCAGCCCGCGGTGGACGGGCCTCCCGTGCCCGGCGCGGTGCCGGCCAAGGAGAAGCTGGTGTTCCGTGACACGTCCTCGGTGGTGATGTTGGACGTGAATTCGGCTCCCGGGGTCGAGAGCTTCCTGATGGCGATCCTGCGGAGTCAGGACGGCACGGTGGTGTCGAGATCCCCCGAGGCGGATCGGAAGAGCGATGTTTATCGGCGAGTGAAGTCGTCGGCGGACGCGGGAGAGAACGCCGCCCAGCCGAAGATCGAACCGAAGCAGAACAACCCGAGGAACCCGGACGGGGTTCCCCCGCCTCCGGCGCCTCGGAAGGGTGACGGCGGTGGTGGCGGCGGGTAAAGGTGGGCAAAGGCAGAAGGCGCAACTGCCGGATTCGACGAGGTTTGTGCAAAACATCTTGCCCTCAGGCTTGACCCAGCGGGGCTGCTCACTAGACTTCCCTCCCAACCCCGACCGGTGAGAACCGGGACGGCAAGGGACAGTCGCCGAGGCGAAAGGCCGGAGCGACAGCCATCTTTGACATCCGGATAGGTAAAGATGAATTGCAGGCCCGCGGCCGGCAACACCGTGATGGGTGCTTGTCGGAGTAGGCGGGCTGCAGGACGTTCTCGTGAAGGTAAGAAAGTAACCGAGGTTTGAATAGATAGCGCAAACACGGCGATAAAAGATCGAATGATGGTTGGTGCCGATTTCGAGGTTGAGGATTCTGGAAGCGAGGCCTGAAAGGGCTGAGTGGAAGGGGTTTGAGGCCGAAGGGGTCGGTATTCTCTGTGGGCCAGGCTCTGGCGCAGGGAGTCAAATTGATCGGGAAGAAGGACAGGGAAGGCGAGGCCTGGAAACGGGTTGAGTCGGAAGAGTCTCGGCAACCGGTTGGTGTGATCAAGCAACAAGGGCGCACGGTGGATGTCTTGGCATTGAGAGGCGATGAAGGACGCGTGAACCTGCGATAAGCCTAGGGGAGCCGGTAACAAGGCAGTGATCCTAGGATTTCCGAATGGGGCAACCCACCCGCAAGGGTACCTTATCCTGAATGCATAGGGGTAAGGAGCGAACGTGGAGAAGTGAAACATCTCAGTACCCACAGGAAAAGAAAGCAACAGCGATTCCGTGAGTAGCGGCGAGCGAAAGCGGATAAAACGATCTCGTAGAGGAAGGTGTTGGAATGCACCGCATTATAAGGTGAAAGCCCTGTACCTACGATCGTGGAGCCCTAGAGTAAACTCGGGCTCGTGAAACCCGGGTTGAACATGGGGGGTCCATCCTCCAAGGCTAAATACTCCTCAATGACCGATAGCGAACCAGTAAGGCGACTGAACGATGAAAAGCACCGCGATGAGCGGGGTGAAAGAGTTCTGAAACCGTGCGCTTACAAGCGGTCGGAGTCCTACGGGATGACGGCGTGCTTTTTGCATAATGAGCCGACGAGTTGGTCTGTACGGCGAGCCTAAGGCCCATCGGGCCGGAGGCGGAGCGAAAGCGAGTGGGAAATCCGCGACAAGTCGTACGGGCCAGACGCGAAACCTTGTGATCTACCGTTGGCCAGATTGAAGGGCGGGTAAAACCGCCTGGAGGATCGAACGCGTGACCGTTGAAAAGGTCTGCGATGAGCTGACGGGAGGCGGTCAAAGTCCAATCAAACTGGGAGATAGCTCGTTCTCTCCGAAATAACTTTAGGGTTAGCCTCCGGAAGCAGTCTATGGAGGTAGAGCTACTGGATGATTGAAGAGGTCTACCCGACTATCTCGATCAACCAAACTCCGAATGCCATAGACCAAGTCCGGGGAGATAGACGGCGAGTGACAATATCCGTCGTCAAGAGGAGAAAAATCCAGACCGCCAGCTAAGGTCCCCAATCTACGCTTAGTTCGAAAGGAAGTCATGTTGCAGAGACAGCCAGGATGTTGGCTTAGAAGCAGCCACCATTTAAAGAGTGCGTAACAGCTCACTGGTCGAGGAACATGGCGCCGATAATGATCGGGAATAAGCATAGAGCCGAAGCTGCGGGCTCGTAAGAGCGGTAGGAGAGCGTTCTTGGTGCGGTGAAGTCGTTCCGGAAGGATACATGGAGCACCAAGAAGTGAATATGTCGGCTTGAGTAACGATTAATGCGGTGAAAATCCGTATCGCCGTATACCCAAGGTTTCCTGGGGCAGGTAAATCCGCCCAGGGTTAGCCGGGACCTAAGGCAAGGCCGAAAGGCGTAGTCGATGGACATCAGGTTAATATTCCTGAGCCAGCATGAGGAACAGATCTTTGAGCTCCGCCAGACAGACAGATGTCGAGGTCTAGGCCGCGGCGGGGGTAGAAGGTCTCTAGAAAAGCTCATGCATAGCCCGTACCAAAACTGACACAGGTGGGTGAGGCGAATAGCCTAAGGCGCTCGAGAGAACGGTCGTGAAGGAACTAGGCAACATAACCTCGTAAGTTCGCAAAAAGAGGGCCCTCGCCGCAAGGCAGGGCGCAGAGAAGAGGATCTGGGAACTGTTTATCAAAAACACAGCACTGTGCAAACTCGCAAGAGGAAGTATACAGTGTGACGCTTGCCCAATACTGGAATGTCAAGGAAGTGGCTCAGCGCAAGCGAAGGTCATGACCGAAGCACCAGTGAATGGCGGCCGTAACTATGACGGTCCTAAGGTAGCGAAGTTCCTTGTCGGGTAAGTTCCGACGCGCATGAATAGCGTAATCACTGGATCACTGTCTCCACGACCGACTCGGTGAAATAGTAGTGGCGGTGAAGATACCGCCTACCCGCAGCAAGACGGAAAGACCCCGTGGACCTTCACTGCAGGCTCCTGTTGACCATGAGCATATTCTGCGTAGGATAGGTGGGAGGCTTTGACGTCCCGGTTCCGGCCGGGAAAGAGCCAATGGTGAAATACCACCCTGAGTAAGTTCGTGGTCTAACTTCGATTCCCATGAATCTGGGCGAAGGACAGCTGGTGTCGGGCAGTTTGACTGGGGCGGTCTCCTCCCAAAGAGTAACGGAGGAGTGCAAAGGTCGGTTCAGCACGGATGGCAACCGTGTGGTGAGTGCAAGAGCATAAACCGGCTTTACTGCGAGTCCGACGGGACGAGCAGTTACGAAAGTAGGCTCTAGTGATCCTGCGATCCCGTATGGAAGGGTCGTAGCTCAACGGATAAAAGGTACCCCGGGGATAACAGGCTGATCGCGCCCGAGCGCCCATAGCGGCGGCGCGGTTTGGCACCTCGATGTCGGCCCATCACATCCTGGGACTGAAGGCGGCCCCAAGGGTTCGGCTGTTCGCCGATTAAAGTGGTACGCGAGCTGGGTTCAGACCGGCGTGAGCCAGGTCGGTCCCTATCTGTTGTGGGCGTCGCAAATTTGATGGGAGTCAACTCTAGTACGAGAGGATTGAGTTGGACGCACCCCTGGTGATCCAGTTGCATCGCTCGATGCACCGCTGGGTAGCTACGTGCGGCAGGGATAACCGCTGAAAGCATCTAAGCGGGAAGCCCCCCCAAAGATGAGATTTGCTTGTCGCAAGACGAAAGACCCCTGGAAGACCACCAGGTTGATAGGCCACAAGTGCACGGGCAGAAATGCCCTCAGCTGAGTGGTACTAACGGTCGAATGTTTGGTCACACCAACCAGTCGCCGCGGCGTTCTGATTGAGTCTCACGACTCTCTCACAATTCCCGGTCACTTGTTGAGTCTAACCACTCTTTCATTCTTTGAGTCGTGTTTGTTCTTTGATTCGATCTCGGAGTATCGTTTACGATCTGCCGAGCGAAAACGTCAATTCATCTTTACCACTCCGGATATCCCTCGCCGCTCGTGAGAGCGGGCGGCGAGATTTGTCGGTGACAACAGTCGTTGGGCAACACCTGTTCCCATCCCGAACACAGCAGTTAAGCCAACGACGCCGATGATACTGCACCGCGGGAAAGTAGGTCATCGCCGACTCTTGAACCCCTTCAGGTAAACCTGGAGGGGTTCTTTCTTTTTTGCCAAAGGCACTTTGCCTTACATGCTTTGCCAAGAACACACAGCTCTAGGCTACACATTCCGGACATCGGCGGTGGGTTCCGGTGCAGGTGAGGCATGTCGCGCGTGACGCGCACCCACTTCCGGTCCTGTTCCGGTACGCTTACACCATGCGGAGCCGTGTCCTCATCGCGTTCGTGGTTGCTCTCGTGCATCTGCTTGTGCTCGGGTTGCACTGTAGAGCGGACGGCAAGGTCTTTCGCCGAAGTGCCGAGCCCGCTCCGATGCCGTCCCAAGCCGCGATTCTCACGTGGGTCGATGGTCTCGAGACGCTCGTCATTCAGACACGATTTGAGTCGCGAAGCCAGGCAGAGGCTGCGTGGGTCATCCCCGCGCCGAGTGTTCCCGAGGTTTTCGCGGTGGAATCCGGCGTCGTCGAGTCCGCTCGCGCCCAGTTCAACGCGCGGATCGAGCGTTCGCCCGCGCTTGTGCCTCCGGCGTTCGTGGTGCTTGGCGTGCTGTTTGCGATCGGCGCTCATCTAATCCAGCGAGGAGTTGGCGGAGCCCTCGTGAAAGTGGCCGGTTTCCTGTGCTTCTTCGCCATCGTGATGGTGCTCCTGACCTTCGGTTTGGGGCGTTCGAGAAGCATCGTCGCCGGGCAAAGTGTCGCTGTCGATGTGCTGAAGTCCGGCGTTGTCGGTTCGTACGACGTCGCGGTGATCTCTTCTCCCGACGGAGCTGCTCTCCGCGACTGGCTCACGGAGTTCGGCGTGAGCGTGACCTCGGCCGAGACGAGCGTCATCGAGGCGTACGCGAAGGAGGGGTGGTGCTTCGTCGCCTCGAAGCTTCACGTCACGAGTGAGAAGCTCGCGGCGCCGCACCCGCTCGGGCTTCGGTTCGTGGCCTTGAACCCGGTCTATCCGATGAGGCTGACGGGCGTGGGTAACAGCGTGAGCGGCGGCGGGGTTCCGCTTGATCTTGAGTTGCTCGTCTACGGGAGTGGGACCGCGTCGGTTCCCGGAATGAAGGTGGTGTCGAGCGGCCCGCTTGAGTTCGACGAGAAGAAGATGCTCTGGCGACTCGACGATCGGATCCAGCTCGCACATGACGGTGTGAAGCCGCTCGCGAAGGGCGCGACATGGGGCACCAGGCTCGCCGGATCCTTCACGCCAGAAGCGATGCGAGAGGACATCCGCGTGAGCTTCACGCCTTCAGCAATCATTGGTCGCACGGTCGCGGATCGTGCGGACAGGCCGATGATGATCGCGGTGGCGTGTGGGTTGGCGGTGGCGATCGCGGGCGTGCTGGCGGTGCCGCTCACGAGCAAACGCCTGTGGACGAAGGGAAGATTCACTTCGGTCGCGTGCGCGACGAGCGGGCTCGCGATCATCTTGACGATTGTCAGCGTCGTGCCGAAGACGTTCGTCCGTACCGAGCGGGATCGCGCGTTCGGTCGCGACGACGCGGGCGATGCTGCGTGGTATGAGGTGATTGAAGCCGGAGCCGATTCAGTCGAAGAGGCGCAGCGCACGTTCCATCAGGCGTGGGACAAGGATACGGAGAACGCGGGCACGACTCCCGTGTTCGGCGAAGGGCCGGGCGAGTACAGCATCGTCGAGCGAAACAGCGAGTTCGTGTGTCGCCGGGTTGATGGAAATGGTCGACAAACGACGGTTGAGTTCACAGCTGTTCCCAAGCGAACCCGCTCCGCAACTCCCATCGAGATTCGTCATAGCTCACGGGTTACACCCGCGATGGACGAGGCTTCGAAGATCGAAGCGTTGCTCGTGACGCTCGAGAGGTCTGACGCGATGTTCATCCGTTCCGGGAGTGAGTATGACGGTCGTCGGGCTGCCGAACACCTTCGCACCAAGCTTCAGTCCGTGGATCGCGCGATCACCGCGATGCAGTTCATCGACGGCATCGCGTCCAAGTCATCGCTTTCCGGGAAGCCCTATCAGGTGCGTCAGGCCGATGGCACGACAACGCCAAGCCGAGACTGGTTCCTCAAGCAGCTCAGGACGATCGAGGCCGAGCCTCCGAAGTAGTCACGGCCTTGACGGCGTCGGGAGTGCGGCGGGATCAACGAACAACGTCCACCGATCCTCCATCGCCGTCCAGAGCGAGCGTTTGTAGCGGGCTGAGGTCATCGATTCGCCCGTGGTGTCGCGGATGTACACGTGCTCGATGCAGCGTGGGTGTTCGCGGGCGAGGGTCGCGTAGATCTCGGGGTCCTGCTCGCTGCTGTCGCCGACGAGGATAACGCGGCGGCGTGGCCAGCGGGCGAGCAGGCGGCGGACGCAGGCGAGTTTGTGCTCGGTCGGCTCTTTGAAGAGTTGCAGGAGCGAGCGGTCTTTGAGTCGGATGGCACGCAGATGCAGCGAGCCTTCTGGGAAGTGATGCCCGTGGAGAAAGGCAGCGAGCGGCGCGTGCAGTTGCCAGGGAGCAGCGGAGAGGTAGTGCACCGCGTCGTTCGCGTGCGGCGCAAGCTTTGCGAGGAACGCGGACATGCCTGCGATCGGCACGAAGGGCTCGGTGAATGTTGAACGCAGGAGGAGGCGTTTGCTCCGGACGTTCGAGACCTTGATGGTGTCGTCGATGTCGGTGACGACGGAGACGCCTTCGTCCGGGAGGATGCGGGACCGGCCCTCGATGACTCGGGGCGGGCCGTGCGGCGCGAATGAGGGGAGCATCGTGCTAAATCCGAGACTTCCCGGATCGGCGGGATCGGTGGCGGCGGAAGTGGTGACGGGGTCGAGGGTGAGGTCGGCGGCGAAGTGGCCGTTGGATGTAGAGCGGGGCATCACGAAGGAACGACCGCCGATGGAAACTGCGACACGTTTGGCGCACTCGTTACTGACGAGGAAAGGGCGGGCGCGTGCTTTGAACGTGGCGAGGGCATCATCAGGGAACTTGGCTGGATCACCGAGGCTGAAGAAGTGGGCGAGGGTGGAGAGGAGTGCGGCTCGCTTGCGTGAGTCGTGCTCGGGCAGGAAGAGCCAGCCGTGAATTCGGAGGTCGGCGGAGCCGTCGGTGTGACGGCGGGCGAGGGTCGGGAAGAAGACAAGTTCTTCGTCTGGAGACAGGCGTGATGGCTGATCCGGGCTTGAGAAGCCCAGGTGGTCGGCGAGTTGGTGAGCGAATCGGCGGAGCACGCGGGATGGTACACAGCGGGGTTTGGAAGGAGATTGAACACCGCGGCGTGCTCGTCGGTATGCTCTGATGATGCCACGGGTGGCGATGATCGCGATGCACGGGTTCCGCGTTCGGCGGGCGGAGGTGCTGGCCTTGGGAATGGCGCTCCCGGGTTTGGCGGAGCGGGCGGGTGCGCTCGGTGGGTTGCCGGCGCTGGGGCTGCTGACGCTCGCGGGGATGACGCCAGCGGCGTGGGAGGTCTCGTATCACGAGGCTCCCGGTGTGGAGAGCGGCGAGCGGTTTGACGCGAGCGGCCGGTCGGTGGGGGCGATGGCGGCGCTCGTCCAAGCGGTGGTCCGCGAGAAGCCGACCTTTGTTGCGATCAGCGCCCTAACCGCGTCGGTCGAGGATGCGTATCGGTTGTGCGTGGTGTTGCGGCGCGAGGGGATCGCGACGGTGATCGGCGGGCTTCACGCGACGTCGTGCCCAGACGAGGTGGTGCGATGGGCGGACGCAGCGGTGGTCGGCGATGGTGAAGCGTCGTGGCTGAGGGTGCTCGCGGACGCGGAAGCGGGACAACTGCGGGGGATCTATCGGCCTGAGGGGAGGATGGGAGCGTTTGACCTGGCGGCGTCGCCGGTGCCGCGGTTTGAGTTGGTCGCGGGGAAAGAGAGGCCGAGATTCACGGTGCAGACGCAGCGCGGGTGCCCGCTTGCGTGTGATTTCTGCGGGGCGAGTCGGCTGCTGGGGGCGTTTCGGGAGAAACCGACGGCGAATATCGCGCGGGAATTGGGCGAGATCGTGCGGGTAGCGGGGAAAAAGCCTGTGATTGAGCTGGCGGACGACAACACGTTCGCGGGAAAGAGGCCGATGGGCGAGTTGCTCGGGGTGCTCGCAGCGTCCGGGGCGAGGTATTTCACGGAGGTGGATTGGCGCCTTGGCGAGCGGGCGGATGTGCTTCGCGACCTGGCGGCGTCGGGGTGTGTGCAGGTTCTGGTGGGGTTTGAGAGTCTTGTGCACGGGCATTCCGGGATGGGGGCCAAGCGGGTGGAGCATGGGCGGGTGCTTGATGCGTGTCTGGCGATGCAAGCGGCGGGGGTCGCGGTGATCGGGTGCTTTATCGTGGGGTCGGACGGGGAGACCCAAGAGTCGATGGCGGCACTCGGCGAGATGCTCGCGGAGATCCCGCTGGCGGATGTGCAGGTGACGATGCTGACGGCGTTTCCGGGGACCGCGCTTCGGGCGAGGCTTGAGCGGGAGGGGCGGCTCATCGCGGACCGCGGTTGGTCGGCGTGCACGTTGTTTGATGCGACGTTCGTGCCGGATCGGGTGTCGGTGGAGGAGCTTGAGCGTGGGTTCAGGAATGTGGTGGCGATGGGGCACGGGGCCGGGCCGGCGGCGATGCGGGCGGCGATCCGGCGGAGCGTGTGGGGGAATCGGTACGACGAAGGAGCTTCGGCATGAAGTGGACGACGCCTTGGCGGGTGCTGATCGGGGATAGGGCGGCGATCATGGAGGCGGCGGGGACGCGGTGGACGCTTCTGGTCGGGTTCATCCTGGTGCTGAGCGCGAGTCTGGCCCGGAAGTACGACACGGTGGACCTGTTGGCGGAGCCTTATGAGTTGCTGCACGGGGTGGCGGCGTCGATGGTGAACGCGATGGGATTGCATCTCCTGTTCTGGATGCTGGGGTCGGAAAGCCCCAGGCCAGGGTTCTGGCGGTCGTACCTGGCGTTCCTGGGCGTGTTCATGCTGGCGGCACCGATGGGGTGGGTTTATGGGGTGCCTTATGAGCAGTTTTTGCCTGCGCCGACGGCGGTATCGGCGAGTATGTGGTCGCTGGCGGCCGTCTCGTTCGTGCGGGTGATGTGGATGACGCGGGTGCTGAACGTGCTGTGGGGCGTCGAGGGGGGCAAGCGGCAGGTGGGGACATTCTTTGCGATGATGGTGTACTGCGATGCGGTGGCGATCGTGGCTCTCATTGCGGCTCCGATCCCGACGCTTGATGTGATGGGGGGGCTTCAGCAGCCGGAGGAAGTCCGGATCGTGGCGAGCACGGCGTTTCTCGCGGGGTTGGTTGCGGTGGTGACGGGGCCGATCTGGTTGTTGGTGGGCGGGGCGGTGCTTTGGTCGATTGATCGACGGTGGAGCGTGCCAGCGTCGGAGACGCGGGGATCGATGCCTCGGGGGGCGGTGTTGGTGTCGTTTGCTGCGGTGGTGGCGTGGGCGAGTTTGCTGCCGACGATGCAGACGCCGGTCCAGAATCGGACGCGGTATGAGTCTTTGCTCGCTGCGGGGAAGACGGCGGAGGCGGTGCACGAGTTGTGCGGGCGGGAGCGGAGTGAGTATCCGTCGGTGTGGAACCCGCCGCCGAGGTTTGAATTGCGAGAGGACGATGCGATGAGTCTGTTGCCGACGATCGCGAAAGCCATCCGGGCGGAGGGGCGTGCGCCGGGGTGGGTCGATGAGATGTATGGTGGGAAAATGATCCGCTGGAGTGGTCAGCAACTCAGGCGACGTTGGGACACGATCATCGGGCCGCGGCCTGGACGAATGGACTGGGACTCGCCGACGGAGATGGATCGTGCGAACAGCTGGTCAGGTCTGGACAAGGCCGAACGCGAAGCGACTCGCACGTGCCTGGAGTTCATCCGCGATCGGGTGACGTCCTTGAGCGACACGGAGCATGAGGAGGTTCGGCTGTGGATCAAAGCGGGCTTCGAGTGGGAGGAGCATGCGCCGGCGTGGGACAAGTTGCGTGACGACACGGACGTGCGGCATTCTCCCAGATGATCGTAAGTCTTTATTTGACAGATACTTAGGAAGTCCAGGGAAGGGCAAAACGACGGCGGGGCCGGTTGAACCGGCCCCGCGACATCGGTCGCTGTTGCTCTGGTGAAACTCGGATCCGATCGCCAGACTTAAGACCCGGTCGCTCGCGGTCCGCCAGAGCGTGCAAGCACGACGGCGGAGGTGGCGGGACGGGGTGAGGCTCTGGATCCGGGGGCCGACCTCGTTTGGTACTCGCCGCACCTCGGAGAGGCGCTGTGAACGAGTCGAGGTCGGCGACGATTCTGAAGTGGCGGGCCTCGTGAGAGGTCCGAAGAGACTGGTTGATCCGAGGGCAAGACGTTGAAGAGATGCCCCGATCAACAGAGCGGAAGAACCGCCCTTGCGGCGAGGATCGCCGCGCCTTCGTCAGGCCTTCTTCTTCGTGGTCTTTTTAGCGGCCTTCTTCTTAGCTTTCTTCTTTGCTTTCTTCGCCATGGTGAAACTCCTAAAGGTGAACTCCGCTCGGGCCATTGCCGCGACACGCAGCAACCCGAGCACCGTGTCACATTATCGGATGGTCGGCTCGTTGTCGTGTGTCTCTGGAGTTTTCCACAACACTTTCGTGAAATTTTTTTCGAAATCATCTCGAACCGTCGCCGGGAACGATTCCACTCTCCACGATCGCCATGGTCGCGGGGTCTGAGATCGGTGGCGCGTTGAAGAGAGATGAGAGCTCCGAGTCGTTGATGTCGTTGTACAGCGCGATGGTCTCGCGGTCGGTGCGGAGGTACGGGACACGAGCGCGAACGATGCCCAGGTAGGGGTTGTACCAGAACTCCGCGCGCTTGCCGGAGGTGTCGCACCGGACGAAGGGATGCATGAGGAGCGCTTCGTCAGGGGTCGCGATCTCGATCCATGGGCGTGTCCCGCCGAGGAAGGGGTTGCGGGGTGCGCCCTCCTCGAACCACTCGGGCTGGATGGTGGTCGGCCAGCCGCGGCCGGTAAGGGATTCGTCCCCGAGGCCGGCGTGGCGTTTGATCATCTGGCGGAGGCCGGAAAGTGACGATTCGCAGGTGGAAACTTGCGTTTGCTTGGTGTATTCGTCGAGGGCTCGGACGCCGAAAATCGCACCGCCTGCGAGCAAGCATCCAAGGGCGGAGATGTTGACCAAGTGGCTCATGTCGGTTGCCGACCCTTCCGAAGGGAAGATCGGATACAGAGTCTGGGAAGTCGAGCGTGGCATCGATTCGAATCGGGCCGGGGTGCGTCCGGTATCGTCGGGGAGGGATCGGAGGGTTGTGCCGACGGGTGGGTTGGTCCGATAGACTTGTGCATCGGAGGATCCATGTCATCGATCGAGACGTTCAAACTGTCGTGCGGGGCAACGTTGGTGGTCGAGCCGATCGCCGGCGTGAGGTCCGCCGCTGTGAGCTGGCTTGTTCCGGGTGGTGCGGCGGAGGACCCCGCTGATCGTCTCGGTCGCGCGGCGGTGTGGCAGGAGATGTTGATGCGAGGGGCGGGATCACTCGACTCCAGGGCGCAGGCCGATGCCTTCGATCGGCTTGGGTGCTCAAGGTCGGTGTCGGTGGGAGGGATGACGATGCGATTCGGAGCGGTGCTCCTCGGGGATCGACTCCCCGGAGCGATGCCGCTGCTTGTCGACATGGTGCGAAGGCCGCGGCTGGACGAGGATTCGGTCGAGCCTTCGAAGGACCTCGCCCTCCAGGCATTGGAATCGCTCAAGGATGAGCCCCAGGAGCGAGCGATGGTCGCGCTCGGCGAGCGGCATCATCCCTCGCCCATGAACCGCTCGGGTCACGGAACCGAAGCCGGGATCACTTCTCTGTCCCATCCGGAGTTGGCGGGAGGGTGGGCCGCAGCGATGGACCCTTCACGATCGATCATCGCGGTCGCCGGTGCGGTGGAGGCGGTGAAGATCCGCTCGATGTTCGATGACTTGCTCGGTGAATGGTCGGGTCGGAACGCCGAGCCGAAGCTTGGGAAGAGTGCGCCGCGCGGGTACGCGCATGAGAAGGACGAGAGCAATCAGGTTCAAATCGTGGTGGCGTTTGATGGGCCGAAAGAGTCGGAAACAGACTGTGTTTTGGAGAAAGTGGTGGCGTCGGTGCTGTCGGGCGGGATGTCCGGGCGGCTGTTTAGCGAGGTACGCGAGAAGCGGGCGCTGTGCTATTCAGTGAGCGCGGGGTATCGGGGGGAGCGCGACTACGGAACCGTCACGGCGTACGTCGGCACGACGCCGGAACGTGCGCAGGAGTCGCTTGACGTGCTCTTCGGCGAGCTCGAGCGGATCGGGACGCCCGCGGGGCGGGTGACGGATGAGGAGTTTGCCCGGGCGATCGTGGGTATGAAGAGTCGGCTGGTCTTCTCGGGCGAATCCACGAGTGCTCGGGCGGGTGCGCTCGTCAGTGATCAGTACCGACTCGGTCGGGCGCGGTCGCTGCGTGAATTGGCGACAGCTGTGGACAAGGTGACGGTTGGCGAGGTGAACGCGTACCTGGCGCGGCGGCGGACGGGTCGGGTGACGATTCAGACACTCGGTCCCGCGGCCCTGAACCCACCTTCGGCGGGGTAGAGGGTCGG
Source organism: Phycisphaera mikurensis NBRC 102666 (assembly GCA_943369765.1). Taxonomy (GTDB): domain Bacteria; phylum Planctomycetota; class Phycisphaerae; order Phycisphaerales; family UBA1924; genus UBA2396. Next base: position 35,612 of record CALROI020000002.1, read on the forward strand.
GGCTTGAGCCCGAAGCGGGCGCGATACAGTGGGGGCATGAACGCTCGGCTGGTGGCGCGACTCTCTCGACATTCGTGGCAGTATGGGCTCTTGGGGCTCATGCTCGCGATGTTCGGCATGTTCCTTCTCTATCCCATCTACCTGACGGTGAGGGGCGGGTTCTCAGAACAGGTCTCGACCGGCGAGGGCTGGACATTCCGGCACGTGCTGGCGGTCTTTCGTGATCCGACATTGGTCGCGGGGTTGTTCAACTCGCTGAAGATCGCCGCGTGCACCACGACGGGGGCGACGCTGATCGCGCTGCCGCTGGCGGTGTTGACCGCCGGGTATCGGTTTCCTGGCAAGGCGTTCTTCAACGCGGTCGTGCTGGTCCCGATGATCCTCCCGCCGTTTGTGGGGGCGATTGGGGTCCGAGCGATCCTCGGCCGCGAGGGTGCGCTCAATGCGATGCTGGGGACGGAGTTTGACATCCTGGGTGATGCGAAGTTCTGGGGGGTGGTCGCGCTCCAATCGCTCTCTCTCTATCCCATCATCTATCTGAATGCGTCAGCAGCCTTGGCGAATCTCGACCCGGCGATGGACGAGGCGGCCCAGAGTCTGGGCGCGGGGTGGTGGCGGCGGTTCACGCGGATCACCCTGCCGCTGATCAGGCCCGGCCTGTTCGCGGGCGGGACGATCGTGTTCATCTGGAGCTTCACGGAGCTGGGCACGCCGCTCATGTTCGATTACTACACCGTGACCCCTGTGCAGATTTTCTGGGGGCTCAAGGAGGTCGAGAGTTCGGCCGAGCCTTACGCCCTGACGTTTGTTCTGCTGACTTCGGCGGTGATGATCTATGTGGTCGGGCGTCTGACGCTCGGATCCGGGGGGACTGCGACCACGCTCCGGGCGTCTCGGGCGGGGGGCGAGCGGGAGCTTGGTCCGGCGGCCAGGTGGTTGGCCACGGGGGCGTTCGCGCTGGTCGCGGGGCTCGCGGTGTTGCCGCATCTGGGCGTGACGCTGACATCGGTCGCGCAGACAGGCCAGTGGTACAAGACCGTGCTGCCCACCGCGTTCACCGGCGGGCACTTCGGCCAGGCTCTCTCGGCTTCGGAGTCGTTCGGGTCGATCGTCAACAGCCTGAAGCTCGCTTCGGCGGCGACGATGATCAACCTGGTGCTCGGGGTGACGATCGGGTATCTGCTCGTGCGGACGACGATCCGTGGGAGGGCGATTCTCGACGCGCTGTGCATGCTGCCTTTGGCGGTGCCCGGGCTCGTGATGGCGTTCGGGTATGTGGCGATGTCGCTGAGGTGGCCGTTCGGGAAGGGCGACCCGCTGGAGGGTTGGGTGTCGGTGGTGGGGACGATGCCGAACCCGGTGCCGCTGCTGATTGTGGCGTACGCGATTCGGCGGCTTCCGTACATCGTGAGATCGACGGTGGCCGGGCTTCAACAGACCTCGGGGGAACTGGAAGAGGCGGCGATCAATCTCGGAGCTTCGCGATTGACCGCGATCAGGCGGATCATCGTGCCCCTCATCCTCGCGAACCTCATCGCGGGCTCGCTCCTCGTGTTCAGCTTCTCGATGCTCGAGGTGAGCGACTCCTTGATCCTGGCGCAGCAGCCCAAGGACTTCCCGTTCACGCGAGCGATCTTCGCCTTTACCGAGCGGCTCGGGGATGGGCCTTCGATCGCCAGCGCGATGGGTGTGTGGGGGATGGCGTTGCTCACGGTCACGCTGTTCACCGCTTCAACGCTGCTTGGGAAGAAGATGGGCGCGTTGTTCAGGGTGTAGAGGAGACATGCTGCGGGAAGCGGAATGAAAAAACCGGGCCTTGGAGGCCCGGCTCGGTTTGGTCACGGGTTGAGTAGCGGGTTACTTGACGCCTTTGAGCTCGATGACGAAGACCAGATCGGCCTTGGCGGGAATGGGGCCTGAAGCGCGCTCGCCGTAGGCGAACTGCCAAGGGATGGTGAGCTGGCGAATGCCGCCGATCTTCATTCCCGGGATGCCGAGCTTCCAGCCTTCGATGAGGTTGTCGAGAGGGAAGGTCGCGGGCTCGCCGCCCCAGTTGCCGTCAAACCTCTTGCCGTCTTTGGCGAGCGTGCCGTGGTAGTTGATGGTGATGGTGGAGGAGGGCTTGGCGACGGCGCCGTCGCCGAGCTGGAGGTCCTCGATGAGGAGTCGGATCTCGGAGGTCTGGACGACCTGATACTCTTTTCCGTCGGGGGTTTTCACGCTCTTGATCTCCGTCTTGGGTTGGGTCTTGGGCTCTGCCGCCGGTTGGGCGGGAGCGGTGGGGGTGGCGGCGGGCTGGAAGGCAAACATGGACGCGGCGCCGAGGCCGAGAACCAGCGACAGCATGACAGGACGGATGGTGATTGAGGACATGACGTTCCTTTCTGGTCGGTTCTGAGGGGGGAAATGGCCGATGGTCACAGCCGGGCGAAGTGTAGAACCCTGCGGTGGAATTCGGTAGGGTGAAGCGATCTGAGATAGGACAATGTTTGGTCTTGCAATCCGCTCGGTTGTCGTGCATCATATAGACACCCAGTCCCGAGAGCGCGTCAACAAGTCTGCGGCCGTCCCGAAGCGGCCGAATTGAATTGAAAGCCTAACAAATGCCGTTTATGCGTAGGTGCCGAACCGTGTCCCAGTTGGAAAGGGCGACTTTGACCTTGGCGATGGCGGCCGGGGTGGCAACCGCGATTGCGGGTGGCGCGGGCGAGAACGCTATTTTGATCATCGATCCCAACGACCCGGTATCGGTGCGTCTGGGGCACTATTACAAAGACGCGCGGCAGATTCCGGACCAGAACGTGATCTACATGTCACCCGGCGAGGCGGACCATGTCGCCTTTCGCGGGAAGAACCTGCCCGCGCTTGCCGGGCATATCGACATGGCGGGCCTCGCGGACCATGCGGACTATGTGCTGATCGCGCCCTCGCCGACGTTTTTCGTCTCGGCACCGGGGATGATCAGCGACAGCTGTTTCCCGGTCAATAGGTTCTCGATTTCGACGGCGTACACCACCGCGTTTATCACCGGTGATTTCGTGGGCGGCGCACCGCAAAGTCTTTCCAACAAGTACTACTCGACCTCCAACTCAGCGGTGGCGTTCGATAGCAACACGACCTGGCTCTCGGGCGCGGCCAGCTCGCAGCCGACGGCGCGGCGCTACTACATCGGGGGGCTGATCGGGTACACCGGTGTCCGCGGGAACACGCCCGAGGAGATCATCTCGATGATCGACCGCGGGACGGGCGTGGAGGGCACCAGACCCGCGGGCACAACCTATCTGATGAACAACACGGATGATCCGGCCCGCAACGTACGGGCCACTCAGTTCAACTCGATCCGGACGACGATCATCAACAACCTGTCCCGGCCTTGCGAGATCCTCCAGGGGAAACTGCCGTGGGGCAGGCAAGATTGCACGGGGATTACCTCCGGCTGGCCGGAAACGACGCTCGCAGGATCGAACGTGCTCCTGATTCCGGGAGCGTTCGGCGATCACCTGACGAGCTACGCGGCGGCCTTTGATGTCGCGGACCAGACCAAGTGCAGCGAGTGGATTTCCCAAGGTGCTTCGGGGACGGCTGGGACGGTGGAAGAGCCCTGTAACTATCCGGGGAAGTTCCCGCACTCAAGGTTCCACGTGTGGTATCTGCAGGGCGCGTCGCTCGGCGAGGCGTACCTGCGTTCGATGCAGTTCACGCCGTTCCAGAGCCTGCTGCTCGGGGATGCGCTCGCGAGGCCTTTCGCGTACATCCCGGTCGTGACCGCGACTGGATTGCCGGGCGGAACCGTCTCTGGGGTCTTCGAACTGAGTGTCACCGCGACAACAGCGCAGCCGCGAACGACAATCTCCGGGTTTGACCTCATGATCGACGGTGTGGTGCGGGGTTCGGTGACGCCCGGGGGGCGGTTCACGATCGATACTGCATTGCTCGATGACGGTTGGCATGACGTGCGGGTTCTGGCCTTCGATTCGACGCCGAACCGAACGGTCGGGCGTTGGCGCGGGGCGATGGTCACGAACAACCGAGGCCGGACTGCGGGAATCTCCGCTTCGCTGACCTCGGGAGATCTGACGACGCGCTTCCCTCTCACGGTGACGGGCGGCGGGTTGGCGGTTCGGGAGATTCAGATTGTTCAGAACGGCCGCGTGATCGCGTCTGGGGGCGATGGCGACACCGTTCAAGTGACCGGGCGAGCGCTCGGGTCGGGCGCTTCGAACGTCCATGCGCGCGTGATCTTTGTGGACGGTCGCGAGACGCTCAGCGCTCCCGTCACGCTCACGGTGTCCACGGCTGTGGGGTCGGGAGGACCGGCATCGACCGCGGCCGCTTCGTACACGAAGCAGGGACAGCCCGGAAAGGCGTTGGTCGTAGAACTGCCAGGAAGCTTTGTGGATGATCCCTCGAGTGCTTCGTACCAGATTCTGAGCGGTCCGAGCAAGGCGACCGTGCTCGGCGGGACTGGGGCGTTCCGGATCCTCAATCCAAACGCAGGAGCTTCCGGGAGTGATCTCATGACGTACCGCGTCACGACACCCTCGGGGTCCGCGGAGGGCAGAATCGTGATCCGGTGGGGTGAGGTTTGCCCGGCGGACTTCAACGGCGATGGGTTCGTCGACTTCTTCGATTATGACTCCTTCGTGGCGTGCTTCTCCGGCTCGTGCGACCCGGGAACCTCGGCCGACTTCAACGACGACGGGTTTGTGGACTTCTTCGATTACGACGATTATGTCGTGGCGTTCACAGCGGGATGCTGATCGCCCTCCACGTGGTATAGACGGTACAGGCGGGCCGATCAGGCCTGCTTTTCGCCGCGAATGTGGCAATCGGCTCGGGATGGGGTAGATTCTCAGCAGCGACGAACCGAGGGCGACCGACACAGGCGGCTTCTCGAGGCGTGGTGCAGGAGAATCACAGAATGGCTCTTTCTCACGTGGTTTCCGTGTGCGCGGTGGCGTCTTGCGCCGGTGTCTCGCTGGCGCAGACCCCTTGGCTTGCGTACAACGCAGCGGCAGGATCGCTCCCCACAGCCCAGGGCTTTCGGGTCTTTGACGACATGTGGGGTCCGGCGCCGGTGGTTCGCGGCGGCGCGCTCGAACAAGGGCCGACGGACTTCTCGTCGATGCAATATTGGCACGCGTCGCACGACATCGACTTTGATCGCGGCGTGCTCGTACAGGGAATGATCAATGTGACCTCGTCCACCTATCGACTCGGCGATTGTGCCGCGTCGGTGCGGTTTGGATACTACATGGGCGTCGTCGATCGACTCGGACGCATGGCGTACATCGGGATCTCGGACGACAAGCTGTACGTGCTGACCTCCGCCAACGATGTTCCCACCAATCAGAAGCCCGTGGTGGTGCTCCCGATGCGCGGGCAGTGGCGACAGGTGGGCATGCAGATCCGCGGGACGGGGATCGATCTCTTTGCCGACGGGAGGTTCCTGGCTCACTATCCGCTCGGGCCTACAGGCGCGGCGCGATCGATCAACCGAGCTCTCTTCGGCGACGGGACGTCGTGCGGTTCGAGCCGCACCCTGCTGAAATGGGCCGAGTTCGGGCCGCTCTTCGAGTGCCCGGCTGATTTCAACGACGACGGGTTTGTCGACTTCAGCGACTACGACGCGTTCGTCCAGTGCTTTGAGGGTGAAGGCTGCCCCAACGGCCGGACTGCAGACATCAACGGCGACGGATTCATCGACTTCTTCGACTATGACGAGTTCCTCGAGGACTTCGACTTTGGATGTTCGAACACCGATGGCGGCGGGGGTGGCGGCGGAGGGGGCGGGAACGGGGATGGCCAGAGCGGCGGGGCGGTCGGCGGGTAAGCGCGCCCACCTGAACAGGTTAACGGACTGACGCATTGATGTTCTCGGACCTCAATCGTCTCGGAAAGGGAGGCTCTCGAAGTCGTAAAAAATGTCAGATTGAATCGAAAGTGCAATTTTTGTGTGGCAGAAACGTCAGTTTCGAGTATGCTAGTTAATGAGGTGCCGGAAGTGCGTACCGGGCGTGTTGTTGAACCGGTGACCGGCAGAGTGTTTGTAGTCAGAATTTGAAGAGGAGTTTTTTATGAAGCGTTCCGTGTTGATGGGTTGTGCGGGTCTCGCGATCGCGGCCACCGCGATGGCCGGTCCCAAGGTTCCCCAGCCGTCGGGCCCCGCCCGGGCGATCCAGCCTCTCGCGATGGCGTCCTTCACCAAGGATGCCAGCGGGAAGATCATTCTCACGTCCGAGTGGGTGCAGGTTGGGTCGAATCCCGAGCGCGGCACCAACACGCTCCGTTACGACGGGGCTGGGTTCGTGAATGAGTTTCCGTCCGTGACGAGCCAGCCCTGCTTGGACGCGGGCTTGGCCGCGACTTCGCGTTACTGGTTCGGGCCGGCGGCGAACAACCCCCACTACGCCACCGATTACTCGATGGACGATGGGGCGGCGGCTTCGGGCGGCACGCTCGACAAGATCGAGTACGCGTGGGCTGCGCAGGACAACGTTGAGCCCTTGGGCGAGTCTTGGCCCTTCCTTCTCGTCGTGCAGGCCTACAGCGACTACCCGGGCGATCCGGACGCTGAGTGCGCGGTTCCCGCGGCGTTCGTTGGCGGCGTCATCTTTGACTTCGGCACCTTCGCCCAGGATGGCGGCGGCTACAACTTCACCATTCTCGCCGACTTGGCCCAGTTCGGCATCGAACTGACCCCCAACGGCTACATCGAAGGCATCCATGCGGAAGCGTTCGACCCCGATACCGGCACGATCACCCTCCCCGGCAACTACGACTCCCAGCCCATGCTCTGGGCGACTCCCGAGGACCGCAGCGAAGTGGGCCCCGGCATCAGCGGAGCTGGTCAGTGGGACGACGATGCGGCGCTCGACGGCATCTTCGGCGAGGGCGAGTGCTACTCGTACGCCTACGGGGCCTGCGCTGACCCGCTCGGCGCGTGCATTTCGCTCTACACCCTCGGCGGCGGCTGCCCCTCGGCCGACTTCAACGGGGACGGCTTCACCGACTTCTTCGACTACGACGATTTCGTCGCTTGCTTCGAGGGCTTTGGCGCCCCCGGTTGCAACGCCGACTTCAACGGCGACAGCTTCATCGACTTCTTTGACTACGACGCCTACGTCTTCGCTTTCGAGGGCTGCATCGGCTGAGTTTCTTGTCTGAAGTGATCTGAACTTCAGGCACCAGTTTGTTGATCAAGACCGCCGGGCAGCGATGCCCGGCGGTTTCTTTTGGTAGGATTCTTGCTGCGTGCTGCGTGCTGCGTGCTGCGTGCTGCGTGCTGCGGGAGGAGTGCCTGTGATCGATTGGAAACTTCGGGTTGGCGTGATGCGGGCGGGTGCTTTGCTGTTGGTGGTGGCTGGCGCGATGCATGGGTGTCGGTTTGGTTCACAACTCGATCATGGCGATCAGAGGTCCAAGGCATCTTCGGAGAAAGCGATGGCGAGCGGGTTTGTATTCAAATCACTCCGGAACGACGGCGTCGACATGCCCTATGTCGTTTACGTCCCGCGCGGCTACACCGCCGATCGCGACTGGCCGACCATCGTGTTCCTCCACGGCCGCGGCGAGTGCGGTACGGATGGTGTCAAGCACGTCGCCCAGGGAATCGGGCAGGCGGTGATGTGGGACGAGGCAGCGTGGCCTTTCGTCATCGTCATGCCGCAGAAGCCCGACCCGAACAAGCAGTGGGAGGACTACGACGGTGCGGTCATGGGGATGCTCGCGGCGACCGCGAAGGAGTACCGCGTCGACACGTCACGCACGTACCTCACAGGTCTTTCGCAGGGCGGGCACGGGGCGTGGGCCCTGGGCGCAAGGCACCCGCAGACGTGGGCTGCGATCGTGCCGATCTGCGGGTATGTATCGGCGGCCCGGTTCGGCAGCCCGACCGAGGCGGACACAGCCCCGATCGCCGCCGCGCTCAAAGGGGTCCCGGTGTGGGCCATTCACGGCGACGCGGACTCGGTGGTGAAGCCCGAAGAGACGCGGGCCATGCAGGCAGCGTTCAAGAAGCTGGGCGTCGAGATCCGCGCGACGTACTACCCGGGCGTCAACCACAACTCGTGGGACAAAGCGTACCGCGAAGACAAGACCGACGGCGGCGTGGCGTCGTGGTTGCTGAAGCAGAAGAAGTAGAGGAGAAAAAGTGCCGGGCCTGTCCAACGCGGACAGGTTGCCGGCACCGGGAAGAGGCGGCGAATTCTCAGCGCGGTCGAGGCGGAGGCGGAAGGTTGCGCAAGCGGGGGTGCACCTCGACGAGGACGTCGAGTTTGTATTGATCACGTTTGAGAGTTTGGCGGAGCGAACGCCGGAGCGGGAGGTTCCAGCCGTCGAGGTCGCCACCGAGATCGATGCGTAGGACGCGGTCGGCCAGACGACAATAGAGAGACTCGGCGACGAGGTATGCGGTCTGGTCGTAGCCGATCGACGCGGCCAACGTCGGCAGGTCGTTGAGCGACACGGACGCGTCGAACCGGACAGCCTGTCCAACTGAGATGTCGAGGCCTGCGAGCAGGCGGTCGATCTGTTTCGATGCAGTCTTGGCACCCGGGCGGATCTCGATGATCACCGAGCCTTGATGGATCGACGCGAGCGCGTCATCGGCTTGGCCGTGCGCGATCAGGCATTTGGCGACGACAGCGGGAAAGTTGAACTCGTCGGCGGGGGTGGTTGGCGTCCAGATCTTTTTCATCGCAGAATCTCCAGAATCTCGTTCCCGGACCGGAGCATAATTCATCTCGTCAGGAACGCAAGACAAAAATGACCAAAACGACAAGAAAATCATGCCAGAACGGGATATTTGTCCGTACAAAGTCCAAAACTATGTCGGGAGACGCGTAGTTATAGGACTGGCTTTCACAGATAAATGTCAGGAAAGGCGCGAAGGGTCTATGCTTGGACGTCGGAAGTGGAGAAATGTTCCGAAAGGAGACTGCGATGTCTGATCGCGAGCGGCATGAAATGGAACCGATTCAGCCTTTGAGTGTGCAGGGGCTTTCGGCGTTGATCGACTTGGCGGCGATGCGTGAGCGGCTGACACCTGAGGCCAAGAAGCACTTGGAGATGATCACGGAAGGTGGGCGGTTTGAGCGGTACGCGACACGGCGGCGGCTCTCGAAGAGTATCGAGTCGATCGCGGAAGTGCTGCGTGGCGTGGATGGTGTGCCCGCGATGGTGATCGCGAGCGAGACGAACGAACTGGCTGCGAAGCTTCGGCTCGCGGCGTGTCTCGAGAGTCGGCTCGCGGTACTCACGGAAGCAATCGAGGTGGAGAAAGGCGAGAGGAAGCGTGCGGGCTTTGCGGCGAGCGACGGGAGTGTGTCGTTGAGCGACGATTTCAAGCGTGCGATGCTTGCGGATGCGTGCAAGGCGTTCTGGTCGTTGATTGATGTGCTTCTTGAAGGGCCGCCGGGGCAGTTCCGTCGCGTCGACCGGTGCGAGACTGGGTACTGGTACTGTCTGGCAACGAACGCGCTGGTGCCGTTGTACTGCCGCGGGCTGAAGTATGAGCAGACTATGGATGGGATTTCTTGGGCGGACGATCTTCCGGGGCAGCGAGAATCGGCGGATCGCGAGGGGGAAGTGTTTGTGGCGAATGCGAGAGCTAGGTCGGATACGAGCGAAGGCGGGGCGGATGCGGAATCACAGCCTTCGATGCGCGGGACGTTCGCGGTGCGAGAGCGGATCGGGGGCGGGGACGTCTGGAGGCTGAATTTGACGTTTGGAAAGAGCCCCACACGGCTCGTCCTGTTCGCAACATTTCGAGGCGCGGGGCCTGCGGTTTTGAAGCCGGAGATTCTCACGCTCGCGGCGTATCTGCTGAGAGGGTGGGCGACGAAGCACAAACTTGATCTCGACGAGGATTCAGACGCGGTGTGGGAGGTTCCTACGAGTACCTTCAGGCTGTTTGCAGAGTCGGTGCATGACTGGGCGAAGGCGGACCAAGGGCATCCCGTGCTTGAATCAGCGATAAGTCACGCGATGCGGTTGAGTCCAGAGCCGTGGTGCCATGTGCATTGTATTGAGTGGGTGAAGGATGAAGCGTGGCTGAAGTTCAGACCGGGGCAGTACTACAGCAAGGGGCAGCCGATAGAAGGGCTGTTCAAGGTACCGGGGGCGGGGGAGATAGCGCAGAGGAGTGTGTGCGCGCAGTCGCTGGGCTGGAACGCGCCAATTTTCATACCAGATATGCGTGCGATGACCCAGAGCAACGTATGGTGGCGCGACATGGATATCACGTGCGTGAATCCCGATGAGTCGAAGCAGGTTCGTTCGCAGATCGCTTGTCCTGTTCAGAAGTTCGGATCCCCTTTTGCATCGATCAGTTTGCAGCATCGGTATGCGTCAAAACTGGCTTCTGTTCATGTTCGTCAACTCGGGATTCTCTCGGAGTTGCTCACGGCCATGATTGAGTTGAAGGAGGAGTCTGAGACAGCGGAGAGATGGGATTGCTTGACAAACTGGGAATGGATGAAGGCGAATCTGTGTGTTTCGGGGGATGAGCCGACCACGCCAGCGGACTTGATGTCGCGGTACTTCAAGCGAGTACGATTGGTACTCGGCGCAGATCTAGCGTACTTGATCGCCTACGAGTACAGCCGCCACGCGCTCGGCCCGCTCGCCGTCAACGCGAGCCCGCGATTCTGCCGAGAATACTTGGAGGTGAGGCTTGGAAAGGGTTCGAAGTTAGGATCGGTCGATGCGATGAAGTTGATTCGAGATCAAGATGAAGAGTCGGTGTTCAAGTCTCTGGTACAGCGCGCAATGTTCTCCGATCTTTTGCCGAGGCGACGCGGGCTTTCCTGGAAAATTGCGGTCGGGAAGCAGGTGGAGGGTGTGCACGAGCGTAAAGTTGATCTGCAAAAGAGCAAGACGCGAACATTTGCAAGAGATCTATGCGAAGAGAGAATCGGCATTCCGTTTCGATCGCGAGCGAGCGCGCGGCCTGAGGGTGCCTTGTGGGTCTGGTGGGGCCGGCCATCTGAGGGCACAACGTCCAGCGAGAGCGATCATCGAAGCAAGATGGAGCGATACTCAAGCGACCTAGAAAGGCTAGGGCGAGTGGTCGCAACGATGTACACGTTACTCAGGCGACGATCGAATGATATTTTCGAGAGTGTCGCCACGCCCTCGGATGCTGACCGTTAGGACGTCACGCGAGCGTCGCGATCGGAGGCTCCAGCGGCAAGAGCCTCGCGTATTCCATGAACTTGTCGTAGTTGGCTTTCATCTCCGTCAGGCTGTCGCCGCTGAACTTCTCGGTGAAGCAGCGGGCGACCTCGAAGGCCGCGACGTTTTCGAGCACCACACTCGCCGCGGAGACTGCACAGACGTCGGAGCGTTCGTAGGCTGAGTGTTCGGGCTGTTTGGTGTTGAGGTCGACGCTGGGCATGCCTCGCAGCAGCGTGGCGATGGGCTTCATGGTGCCTCGGACAACGACGGGCTGGCCGTTGGTCATGCCGCCCTCGGTGCCGCCTGCGTTGTTGGTGTCGCGGAAAAAGCCGAGGTTGGGCGTGTCGCGCTGGGCGGGGTCGTAGCGGATGGGGTCGTGGACCTTGTGCCCGGGAAGTACGGCGGCGTCCTTGCCGATCCCGATCTCGACGGCTTTGAACGCCTGGATGCCCATGACGGCGTAGGCGAGGCGTGCGTCGAGTTTGGTCGTCCAGTCCATGCACGAGCCGATGCCCGGGGGGCAGCCGAAGATGTGGGCTTCGACCAGGCCGCCGACCGTGTCCTTGTCGATCTTGGCCTGGCGGATGATCTCGCACTGACGCTCGGTGACGGCGGCGTCGGGGCAATAGGTCTCGCTGGCATCGCGCAGTGCGAGCATGGAACGCCAGTTGGCCTCGGTGACGTTGGCGGTGGTGGCGGAATCGAGGATGGAGCGGACAAAGCCGAAGGCTTCGATGCCGAAGGCTCGGAGGAGGCAGCGTGCGACAGCCCCGGCGGCGACGCGGCTTGCGGTCTCGCGGGCGGAGGCGCGCTCGAGGGTTTCGCGGCAGTCGGTGGTGAGCCACTTGATGCTGCCGGCGAGGTCGGCGTGCCCCGGGCGCGGGCGGTAGACGGGCGGGGTCTTGGCGAGGTCGTCCATCCGCGAGTCGTTGTTGGAGATGTGGAGGACGAGGGGGGAGCCGATGGTTTTGCCGCGGCGGACGCCGGTGAGGGCGGTGGCGGTGTCCTGCTCGATGCGTTGGCGACCGCCGCGGCCGTAGCCGCCCTGGCGGCGGCGGAGTTCGGCGTTGATGAAGTCAAGGTCGAGCGAGAGCCCGGCGGGGAGCCCGGTGACGGTGGCGATGAGTGCGGCGCCGTGGGATTCGCCGGCGGTCTGGTAGTTCAGGATCGGCATGGTGGAGGGTATGAAGGCGGTTGGGGCAAGCGAGCGGGGTTACTTCTTCTGCTGGCCGAAGATCGCCAGCACGTCGGAGAAATCATCGGTCCATTCGGGGAGAGTCTTTTGTGGCGGCCGGCCGGAGGCGGAAGGCATGTATTCCGGGGGGATGTTCATCGGCTGCCACCACGGGCTATCGGCGGCGAAATTCGCGAGGGGGGCGGGGGTATTGGCGAAGACGACCCAGATGGACTCGGCCATGAATTCCGCAGCGTCGCGTGCGGGGGTGACGCCGCGGAGCGACAAGGGGTCGATGCTGGAGTGGCTCTCGCAGATGTAGGCCTTGTTTCCGAGAAGGCGGGAATGCTGGAGCAAGACAGGGCGGAGGTTGAAGTGGCGGTTGGAGATGTGGAAGGCGACGACGCCGTCGTCGCGGAGTTTGCTGAGGTAGAGAGCGAGGGCTTCTTGTGTGAGAAGGTGGACGGGGATCGAGTCGGAGCTGAACGCGTCGAGAATGATGAGGCCGAAGGACTTGTCCGGGGCGTTGGCGATGGAGAGGCGTCCGTCGCCGAGAACGATGTCGACGGTCGCACCGCGTTGGCGTGCGTCGGTGATGTAGGTGAACAGGGCCGGATCGGTCGCGATGTCACGGACGACGGGGTCGATCTCGTAGTAGGTGTAGTGATCGCCCGCGTTGGCGTAGGCGGCGGTGGCTCCGGAGCCGAGCCCGACCACGGCGACCCGCGTGGTGGGCGAGGTCGAGCGGCTGGTGTCGGCGGAGGCCTGGAGAATCGCCGGCCAAGCGGCGAGGGAACCCATCGCGAGCGTGGGGAGCGACGGGCCTTGCAGATCGGCGAGCAGACCGGCGCGCGAGGCCTCGATCAGCCCCGCGATGGACGGCGCGGCGGCGGCGCGGCGGCCGGGGGTGTTGGCGAGGTGCCGCATCATGTCGCCAACGGGTCCGCGCGGGTGGTAGTACGTTGTGGCAAGGCGTGATGCGTCGGACACGAAGGTCGAGCCGTCGGAGCGTTGGCGGTTGAGGGTGCCGAAGAGCTGGGCACCGTGCAGGGTGGTGCCGTGGAGGAGCTTGTGTGCGGCGGGCTTGGAGGGGTCGATGGTCCCGTCTTCGCGTCGTGCGGCGATGGCGTAGACCTGATGGACGCCGAAGAAACTGCGTTTGAGCGCGAGGGTCGAGTCTCCCCACGCCATTTTGCCTAGGTACTGCCCGGCGATGAGGACGGCGAGGAAGGGGAGAGCGGTGATGATCGGTCTGCGGACGAGCAGGGCGAGGGCGAGACAGACGCCGATGGCGGTGAAGCCGCGGGAGCCCTCGACGATCACGTGCTTGACGTTGAGGGACGTGAGGATGGCCGGGATGGTCCAGACGAGCCCGAGAGCGGCGGCGGCGGCGAAGCAGGCGACGGCGACGCCCATGCGGCCTTCGCACCGTGCCGAGAGGCGATCGCGGAGACCGGGTGCGTCGTGGGGGTGGATGCGGGTTGTTTTCCACGGGCGGAGGAGGACGCACGCGGCGAGGGCGACGGGGTATTCGTAGACGAGGGTGAAGATCAGGGGCGCGATCAGGGCGTTGAAGATCCCGCCGAGCACGCCACCGAGGGCGACGTAGAAGAAGAACTCGGTGAGCCGTGCGGGGCTTGGGCGATCGTCGGCGAGGCGTCGGTGGCACATGAGCGCCGCGACGAAGAACGTGGTGATGTGGAGGATGAGGATCAGGACGAACGGCTTGGTGAGCCCGGTCATGATGACGAACCCGTCGGCGAGCACAAGGAACAGGACCGCGACGCCGAGCATCGAGGAGGAGATCGGGACGCGTGGCGAGAACGCGAGTGTGAAGGTGAGGAGGTAGAGGAAGAGCGGGATGACCCAGAGGAGCGGGACGGCAGCGAGGTCGGTGGAGATGTGCTGTGTGACGCCGATCATGAGGCTTGATGGGACGGCGGACAGCAGGATCCACATTCCGCGGCGTCGCCACGCGATGGATTCGGGTGCGGCGGTGATCGGGGTTTCGACTTGGCGCGATTGGCTACGAATTGCGGCGACGCCACAGGTGATGAGCAGCCCGGCGAGAAGGATGAAGCACGCGGCCCAGATCAGCGATTGAAAGGGAATGTTCAGGTTCGATTCAAAGAGGAACGGGTACCCGAGCAGGCCGAGCGAGCTTCCGATGTTGCTGGCGGCGTACAGGAAGTAGGGGTCCGCGGCCCGGGGGTGGTCGGTGCGCGAGAACCAGCGTTGGAGCAGCGGGCCGGTGGTGCTGACGACAAAGAACGGAAGCCCGACGGTGAGCACGATGGTCTGGATGAGCCAGAGCGTGAGCCCGAGCGTGGTGTCGGCGGGGGGGGCGCTCGTCGGTTGGAGGAAGGGAAGCGTGACGAGGGTGACGGCGGCGAGGGCGGAATGGACGCCGACCTGGGCTTTGAGCGAGAGGCGTGTGGTCAGGATGTGGGAGTAGAGGTACCCGGCGAGGAGGGCCGCCTGGAACGTGACCATGCACGTGTTCCAGACGGCGGAGCCGCCGCCGGCGAGAGGGAGCAGCATCTTTCCGACCATGGGTTGGACGAGGAAGAGCAGCGCGGCGGAAAGGAAGATTGTGGCGGCAAACAGGGGCATGCGGGGCTCCGGCGGAATGGCCAGAGTCTACCGTGGCGCGAGCAGCGGCGGTTGAAGCACTTTGCGCCGTCTTGAGCCGCAATTGGGGCACGAAGCACCCGGCGCGAGATCGGCGTGCACGGTGTGGCACACGACGCACTCCGAGGGGCCTGACGCGTTGTGGATGGCTTGAAGGGCGGCGACGGACGCGTACCCGGGAGGTATATGTCCGCCGCACTCGGGACAGCGGGAGCCTTCGATGCCTTCGCCGGAATAGCCGCACTCCGGGCACGAGCCGTCGAGGCGCTCAAACCAAGGGCGTCGTGGCGGAGCTTCGCCCAGCTCGCTCGCCAACATCGGAGCTGCCAGTGCTCCCAGGCTTGCGACGGCCACGAACGCCATGGCCACCATGTGCCAAGAGTAAGAATTGAACGCCACCAGAGCGATCAACCCGGCCGAAGCGATCGCGGCCAAAGTCCACAGGATCGGGTTCCACCATCGGCGGTCCACGCCCATATGGTACGCGCGATGACCGATCCCCAAGCCCCGGTTCTAGGACGCCCCGGACGCAGTTCCCTTCGCCGCTTTGACGCGGTCCTTTGCGATATTGACGGCTGCTTGGGGCCCGAATCGCACCACCCGCTGGACGCCATGGCTCTGGCAAGGCTCGCCGAGCACAACCGGCGTGCGGAAACCGTGGGGGATGTGCCGGTGGTGACCCTTTGCTCGGGGCGCCCCCAGCCCTTCGTCGAGGCGCTCTGCCGGGTCATCGCAAACACGACGGTGCCTTGCGTGTGCGAGAACGGCGTCTGGGTCTACGACCCTCGCGGGCAGCGATTCCTACGAGACCCGGCTATCACGGCGGAACACCTCGCGTGGGTGCGCGACGCGACGGCGTATCTGGAGGCGGAGTGGATCCCGCGGGGTGTGGTCATCCAGCCGGGGAAGGCTGCGTCGATCTCGCTGTGGCATCCCGAAACGGAGATCCTCAAGCGAGCCAGCCCGATGCTGGTGGAGCGATTCGCCCGTGAGGGGTGGGGGTTCCGCGTTTCCATGACTGTCGCGTGGATCAACTGCGATCTTGCGCACGTGGGCAAGGGGACCGGCATCGACCGGGTCTACAACATGACGGACCTGACGAAGGATCGGTGCGCGGGGATCGGCGACAGCCTGAGCGATCTGCCCATCGCCGAGCGGGTGGCGTTCTTCGCGTGCCCTGTGAACGCGGACGAACGGCTCAAGATTCACGCCCATCGGGTGACCAAGGCCGAAGAAATCGACGGCGTCTTCGAGATCCTCGCCGAGCTTTCTCGCAACAACCTGTAGCATGCAGCGAGACCTAAGATCGGCCATGGACCCGGACGATGAAGTCTGCTTGTGCTTTCACGTCTCGCTCCGGAAGATCCGCGGGTTTCTCGGGCGGGAGAACCCCAGGGTCGCCTCGCTCATTTCCGAGTGCCTCTCAGCGGGTACCGGGTGCATGTGGTGTGTTCCGTTCCTGAAGCACTTGCACGCCCAGCATGCGGCGGGCGTCGAGCCGGACCTCAAGGTGAGCCCCGAGAAGTACATCGAGGCCCGAGCCTCGTACCAAGAGACCAAGGAACGCGATCCGGAAGTCCTGAAGGAAGCACGAGCTCCGAATTCGCCGCCGACTCTATGAAAGAAGCCCACGGGTTCGAACCCGTGGGCTTCTGAATGTTGACGAAACGGTCGATCAGGTGTCGAGCTTGCGGAGGGCGAGCCCGTTTTCCGCGAGGCGTTCGCGGACTTCCTTGAGGCTGGTCGAGCCGAAGTTCTTGACGCCCATCAGCTCCGCCTCGGTGTGGCTGGCGAGGTCGCCGAGCGTCACGATGTTGAGAAGCTGGAGGGCCTTCCGGGCCCGGATCGACATCGGGAGATCCGCGACGAGCTTGCCGAGCGCGTTCTCCTTGCCGGTGCCTTTGAACTGCTCGACGAGCTGACGGCGGGCGGCGCGGTGCGCGTCTTCGAGACCCTGGCCGAGCTTGAGCCCGCGGGCCGAGAGCATTTTCTTGATCTCAACCAGGCTGCTGTCTCCGAAGTTCTTGTAGCTCATCAGCTCGGCCTCGGTGATGCGGAGGAGGTCGCCGAGCGTGCGGATGCTCATCTTCTTGAGGCAGGTGCGGGCCCTCACGGAGAGCTCAAAGTCCGTCACCGGGGTGTCCATGAGGGCTTTGCGCTTGAAGTGATCGCGGTCGGGCTCGTCCTCGATGATCATGTCCTTGCTGGCCATGACGTCCTTGACGTAAAGCTGGGCGCGCGGGTGGTTCGCGTTGGTGTCGAGCACCTGACGGAGGCAACGCTCCGAGCGGACGTACTCGCCGCGATCTTCGTAGAGGATCGCGAGGTTGATCAGCGCGTTGACCATCGCCGGGGGCTTCTCGGTGCAGCGCTCGTACGCGGAAATGGCTTCTTCCTCTTCGCCCACCAGGTCGAGGTGGTACGCTAGCTTGAAGAGGATGTGCGGGTTGTCCGGATCGGCGGAAGCCGCCTTGCGGAGCTCCGCGATCGCGGTCCAACGATCGCCGCCGCCGGGGGCTTGTTCAGCCTTGGTCGCGGCCGCCAGATGCTTGGCCGCGGCCGCGGGATCGCGCCTGACCGATTCCATTCCACCAATCACCGTGTCCAGCGGATCGTGCGTCATCCAAGTCTCCTGAGAGTAAGTGCGCATTCTAGAACCCTCACCGCGCCAACTCAACTCCCGTCCCGTTCGAAATCCAAACAAAGGGCCTCAAAACCATGAAGTCAAAGCGATGGCGGGTGGACAGAACCCGAATCTGCGAGGCCGCCGCGACAGCACTTCGGGTTCCCCAAGCCAGGTCGCTCGAAGCTCGCCCGGCTACTTCCGCTCCAGCAGTTGAATCGTCTTCCAGTGCCCGCCGACGAACCGGTGGAGTAGCAGTAAGCCCAGGACGATGATGTACGCCGCCGCTGCGATCCAGGCGCCCAGGCTTTCAAGGCTCGGAAAGAGGTGGGTGATCGCCAGGCCGCCGCCGACGATCACCGTCCACGAAGCCACGATCGTCGCCAGCCCGGGATAGACCGTGTCGCCCGCGCCGCGGAGGGCGCCGGACGTGACCATCGCCACGGCGTCGAACAGTTGGAACGTGGCGGTGGCGATCAGCATGAGCGAGCCGAGACGCACGATCTCGTCCGCCTGTTCCATCGCCGCCGGGTCGGTCGTGTTGGCAAGGAAGACCCCGATGAGTTCCTTGCGGAAGACGATGAAGACGACGCCGCAGATCCCCATGTAGAGCGCGGTGACCTTGAGGGCGAGCCAGAAGCGCTTGGCCGCCAGGTCGTGCCGTCCCATGCCGATGGCTTTGCCGACCAGCGCGGTGGTCGCGACGGACATCCCCACCGCGGGCATGAACGAGAGGGACATGTACTGGTGGGCAGCCCAGCCCGCTGAGGCGTGCGCGGTGCCGAAGTGGCTGACGAGGTACACCATGAAGAACCCCCAGCAGACCATCTCGTTGGCGAACATCGCGCCCCCGGGCCAGCCGAGCCTCAGGATCTCTTTGATGTGCGTCGCCGACGGTCGCCACGACGATCGCGTGGCGTAGTCGCGGGCCAGTTTGGGCGAGAGGAAGAACGCCAGCGGGATGAGCATCTCGACGAACGTCGCCGCGACGGTGCCCCAGGCCGAGCCTGAGATCCCCATGCCGCTGGTCAGGCCGATCGCCCGCGCGGTGGCGGCGGTGGTCTGTCCAAAGACGCCCAGTTCGTACTTCCCCCCGTCGGGGCCGTAGAGCAGGACCGCGCTGACAAAGAGGTTGAAGATGTTGGCGACGACCCCGGCCAAGAGCACGATTCCCGCTTTGTGCATCCCATAGAAGAACTGGCTGAGCCCGCGCGTCGCCATGTTGAAGAAGCACCCCCAGATCAGCACCCGCCCGTACTCGTTCGCGAGTTCCGCCTGCCGGGGGTCGACCTCGGCCTGCGTGAAGATCCAAGGCAGCAGGAACGCGAAGGGCTGCAACAGCAGGGAGAAGATCGCCGCGAGGTAGATCGCGTTCCAGGCGTACGCCGCCCCGCGTTTGGGCTGCCCCGCGCCCAGGTTCTGCGAGACATAGGTGTTGACGACCTGCAGCATCCCGTACATGAACGCCTGCGGAACCCACGACACGAGCCCGCCGTTGCCCTGCGCCCCGACAAACTCAGGCCCCAAGCGCGAGACCAGCCACTTGTCGGTGAACGTCATCGCGGTGTACGACGTCATCGTGGCGACGGTGGGCCCGGCGATCGCGAAGAGCTCGCGGAGGGGGGAGGGGGAGATCTCGGCGAGCGTGGGAGTGTGGGAGGTGGGAGTGTGGGAGGTGGGGGTGGGGGAGGTGGGGGAGGCGGACATAGGGCGGGAGTGTATGAAGACCGTGGCTCGCATCTCCGGGGCGAGCCAGGGGTGGTGGTGGCGGTGGGAGCGTGCTGCGGAAGGCGATGCCTGACACCAGCTCTAGCACCCAGTCTCGAACGCGCTCACGAAATCGGCGTAGTCGAAGAGGTCGACGAAGGCGTCACCGTTGAAGTCGGCGGTGGTTCCGGAAGGGCACGTGCCTGTTTCGAAGCAGCCCACATAGTCGGCGTAGTCGAAGAGATCCATGAACCCGTCGCCGTTGAAGTCGGCGGGGCAGGGTGTCGGCACGAACGAAACCGTGGCGTTCCACCGGGAGTTCTGGGTCTGCTCGCACGTGCCGCTGCAATCGCCGTTCGAGGCGGACGAGGCCGCGAACTGATACTCGCCTGGATTGAGGATCAGTTGGGCGGAGGCGATGGCGGACGTGGAGAAGAGCGTCCCGCCGCCGGTCGCCGTGAGCGAGGCCGACCCGGACCCGCCGCGCGTGTTAAAGCCCGCGACGACCGTCGCGGTGGTGCGTGACTGGACAGCAAAGCGAACAACGAAAGACGTGGCGGCGTTGACCCTCACGGAACCGGTGCCCGACGACTGGGCGAACGTGCTGGTGACCGCGTCGATGACAAAGCCGGTCGCGGACGCTTCGCTCGCCTGGTACACCTGGGCGACGCTATTCGCGAAATCAAACTCCGACGAAGCGGCGCCGTTGCCTATGCCACCAATGCCCGTCCACGAGCCGGAGGCTTGGTTGGTCTCTTGATAGGAACTGCAAGAGTTCAGAAGGTCGGGTGGCACGTTGAGACACTCGGAAGCGGTCGCGACGCGGTCGATCGAAAGGATGGTGAGCTGCGCGCGAGCTGCCGTTGCGAGCAGGCTGGTGAACGCGAAGACGAGGGTTGCGTGAACAAAGGGGCGCATGCACAAACTCCAGAACGCGACAACGAGCCCCAGACGTTGCGGGGCCCCAGCACAGTCTACAGCCTCTGGCGACGGTCTCCAAGAGGAAACTGACTGGCCCGCAGCGGAAAGCGCACGGTGCGTCCCAATAATGCAAACGATCGGGTCCCCGTTGGCGGGGCGGCGTGCGGGATACAGAGGCAACACCGCGTTCAGCACCCAGTTTCGAAGGCGGTGACGAAGTCGGCGTAGTCGAAGAAATCGACAAAGCCGTCGCCGTTGAAGTCGGCTGTGCCGCCGCCGCAGGCCTCGGTCTCGAAGCACTCGACGAAGTCGCTGTAGTCGAAGAAGTCGAGGAACCCGTCGCCGTTGAAGTCGGCAGGGCACGGGGGCGGGGGGAGCGGCCGCGTCCAGAGCAGCGCTTCAATGCGGTTGGTGAGGGTGTTGAAGCCGAAGCCGGTGATGTACGTGTTCACGCCGTCGCTGGAGATGCCCCGCGCATAGCTGTCACGGAATCCCGCCGGCAGGAAGGCGTGGAGATCGACCCACGAGGCGGCGGTGCCGCTCCACAGGCTCGCGCGATACACCCCGCCCACAACAAAGGCATACCCCACCTGCTGCCCGCCGCTGATGGCAAAGGCACCGGAATCAAGCGATCCGGCCGGGCTCAAATCGACCCACGAGGCGGCCGTGCCGCTCCACAGGCTCGCACGGTTTAGCCCACCCACGACGGCCCGCCCCGCCTGCTGCCCGCCGCTGGCGCCAAAGACCTCAGAAGACGTCTCGCCCGCCGGGTTGAGATCGACCCACGAGGCGGCCGTGCCGCGCCACAGGCTCGCGCGTCGCCTCCCTCCCACAATGGCATACCCCGCCTGCTGCCCGCCGCTGGCGGCCTGGGCAACGGACTCCGTCGCGCCCGCCGGGTTGAGATCGACCCACGAGGCCGCGGTGCCGCTCCAGAGGCTTGCGCGGATCACCCCGCCCACGATGGCGAACCCCGCCTGCTGCCCGCCGCTGGCGGCCCAGACTTCGGAAAACGTCGAGCCCGCCGGGCTGAGATCGACCCACGAGGCGGCGGTGCCGCTCCAAAGGCTTGCGCGGTACACCTCCTCGCCCGCTACGGCATATACGGCGTACCCCGCCTGCTGCCCGCCGCTGATGGCCCGGGCAAAGGAAAAGATCGAACCCGCCGGGTGGAGATAGACCCGCGAGGCGGCGGTGCGGCTCCACAGGCACGCGCGGTACACCCCGCCCACTTGGGCCAACCCCGCCTGCTGCCCGCCGCTGGCGCCATAGGCTTGGGACTCAAGCGAGCCCGCCGGGGTGAGGTTGGTCACGGTCCACTGGGCGTGCGCGATCGGGGCGATCGCGACACACGCGAGCACAGACAGCGTTGCGATGACGGGGTTTCGGACGGTCTTTGCAATCTGGATCATGTTCATTTTTCCTTTGAGCCTGTTCGTTCGTCTCCCCCACCCAAGACCCTGCTCATCTCTCGCGATCACCCGTCTTGGCGTTGGGTGGGGAGTGGGGGTTCAGCACCCAGTTTCGAAGGCGGTGACGAAGTCGGCGTAGTCGAAGAAATCGACAAAGCCGTCGCCGTTGAAATCCGCCGAACCCCCGCCGCAGACCTCGGTCTCGAAGCACTCGACAAAGTCGCTGTAGTCGAAGAAGTCGAGGAAGCCGTCGCCGTTGAAGTCGGCGGGGCACGATGGCGGGAGCGGCCGCGTCCAGAGCAGGGCTTCCCGGCGGTTGGTGAGGGTGTTGATGCCGTGGCCAGCGATGTACGTGTTCACGCCGTCGCTGGAGATGCCGGTCGCGTAGCTGGAAGAGAATTCGGCCGGTACGAAGGCGTGGAGATCGACCCATGAGGCGGCGGTGCCGCTCCACAGGCTCGCGCGTTGCTGCCCGCCCGCAATGGCATACCCCGCCTGCTGCCCGCCGCTGGCGGCCTGGGCAAAGGACTCCGTCGCGCCCGCCGGGTGGAGATCGACCCACGAGGCGGCGGTGCCGCTCCACAGGCTCGCGCGGAACACCCCGCCCACAACGGCCGTCCCCACCTGCTGCCCGCCGCTGGCGGCATAGGCAGCGGACGACGTCGCGCCCGCCGGGTTGAGATCGACCCACGAGGCGGCGGTGCCGCTCCACAGGCCCGCGCGGCCCGCCCCGTCCACGATGGCATACCCCGCCTGCTGCCCGGCGCTGACGGCAAAGGCATAGGACTCCGTCGAGCCCGCCGGGTGGAGATCGACCCACGAGGCGGCGGTGCCGCTCCACAGGCTCGCGCGGGGCACCCCGCCCACGAGGGCCCATCCCGCCTGCTGCCCGGCGCTGATGGCATAGACCCGGGACTCCGTCGAGCCCGCCGGGTGGAGATCGACCCACGAAGCGGCGGTGCCGCTCCACAGACTCGCGCGGAACACCCCGCCCACATTGGCATCTCCTGCCTGCTGCCCGTCGCTGGCGGCCCAGGCAAAGGAGATCGCCGCTCCCGCCGGGTGGAGATCGACCCGCGAGGCGGCGGTGCCGCTCCACAGGCTCGCGCGAAGCACCCCGCCCACCCAGGCACGCCCCGCCTGCTGCCCGCCGCTGGCGGCCTGGGCAAAGGACCCCGTCGCGCCCGCCGGGTGGAGGTTGGTGACGGTCCACTGGGCGTGCGCGATCGGGGCGATCGCGACACACGCAAGCACGGACATCGTTGCGATGACGCGGTTTCGGATTGTCTTTGGAATCTGGATCATGTTCATTTTTCCTTTGAGCCTGTTCGTTCGTTCCCCCCACCCAAGACTCTGCTCATCTCTCGCGATCACCCGTCTTGGCGTTGGGTGGGGAGTGGGGGTTCAGCACCCGGTCTCGAAGGCCAGCACGAAGTCGGCGTAGTCGAAGAAGTCGACAAAGCCGTCGCCGTTGAAGTCCGCCGAACCCCCGCCGCAGGCCTCGGTCTCGAAGCACTCGACGAAGGCGCTGTAGTCGAAGAAGTCGAGGAGCCCGTCGCCGTTGAAGTCGGCGGGGCATGGGGGCGGGGGGAGCGGCCGCGTCCAGAGCAGGGCTTCGGCGAGGCCGGTGAGTGTGTTGAAGCCGAAGCCCGCGACGTACGTGTTCACGCCGTCGCTGGAGATGCCGAACGCGAAGCTGGAAGAGAATCCGGCCGGTACGAAGGCGTGGAGATCGACCCACGAGGCGGCCGTTCCGCTCCACAGGCTCGCGCGGTACACCCCGCCCACAAGGGCAACCCCCGCCTGCTGCCCGCCGCTCATGGCACGGACAACGGCATAGGTCGAGCCCGCCGGGTTGAGATTGACCCACGAGGCCGCGGTTCCGCTCCACAGGCTCGCGTAGAACTCCCCGCCCACGCTGGCAAACCCCGCCTGCTGCCCGCCGCTGACGGCAAAGGCAACGGAAAAACTCGTACCCGCCGGGTGGAGATCGACCCACGAGGCGGCCGTCCCAGTCCACAGCGAGGCGCGTTGAAATCCGCCCTCGACGAGGGTGTAACCCGCCTGCTGCCCGCCGCTGACGGCATAGGCAACGGAAGACGTTGCGCCCGCCGGGTGGAGATCGACCCACGAGGCGGCGGTGCCGCTCCACAGGCTCGCGTGAGTCGAACCGCCCACAATGGCATTCCCCGCCTGCTGCCCGCCGCTCATGGCACGGACACCGGAAGCCGTCGCGCTCGCCGGGTGGAGATCGACCCGCGAGGCGGCCGTGCCGCTCCACAGACTCGCGCGGCCTCTCCCGCCCACGATGGCATACCCCGCCTGCTGCCCGCCGCCGGCGGCTTCGGCGTAGGAACCCGGGGATCCCGCCGGGTGGAGATCGACCCGCGAGGCCGCGGTGCCGCTCCACAGGCTCGCACGCTCTACCCCGCCCACGATGGACGTCCCCGCTTGCTGCCCGCCGTCGGCGGCAAAGGCTCTGGACTCCGTCGGTCCCACCGGGTGGAGGTTGGTGACGGTCCACTGGGCGTGGGCGGCCGGGGCCAGCGCGACACACGCAAGCACGGACATCGTCGCGATGACAGGGTTTCGGACGGTCTTTGGAATCTGGATCATGTTCATTTTTCCTTTGAGCCTGTTCGTTCGTCTCCCCCACCCAAGACCCTGCTCATCTCTCGCGATCACCCGTCTTGGCGTTGGGTGGGGAGTGGGGGTTCAGCACCCGGTCTCGAAGGCCAGCACGAAGTCGTTGTAGTCGAAGAAGTCGACAAAGCCGTCGCCGTTGAAATCCGCCGAACTCCCGCCGCAGACCTCGGTCTCGAAGCACTCGACGAAGGCGCTGTAGTCGAAGAAGTCGAGGAGCCCGTCGCCGTTGAAGTCGGCGGGGCATGGGGGCGGGGGGAGCGGCCGCGTCCAGAGCAGGGCTTCGTAGCGATTGGTGACGGTGTTGAAGCCTTGGCCCGCGACGTACATGTTCACGCTGTCGCTGGAGATGCCCACGGCAAGGCTGTTACTGAATTCGGCCGGCACGAAGGCGTGGAGATCGACCCACGAGGCGGCGGTCCCGCTCCACAGGCTCGCGCGGTACGTCCCGCCCACATAGGCAGACCCCACCTGCTGCCCGCCGCTCATGGCACGGACAATGGAAAACGTCGAGCTGGCCGGGTCGAGATTGACCCACGAGGCGGCGGTGCCGCTCCACAGGCTCGCGCGGCGCACACCGCCCACAGTGGCATACCCCGCCTGCTGCCCGCCGCTCGCGGCAAAGACCTCGGACGAAGTCGTTCCCGCCGGGGTGAGATCGACCCACGAGGCGGCCGTGCCGCTCCACAGGCTCGCGCGTTGCACCCCGCCCACAATGACAGTCCCCGCCTGCTGCCCGCCGCTGATGGCATAGATATGGGAGTGCATCACGCCCGCCGGGTGGAGATCGACCCGCGAGGCCGTCGTGCCGCTCCACAGGCTCGCGCGGCCGTTCGGAAACAGGTAGACATACCCACCCTGCTGCCCGCCGCTGGCGGCCCAGGCAGCGGACTCCGTCGAGCCCGCCGGGTTGAGATCGACCCACGAGGCGGCGGTGCCGCTCCACACGCTCGCGTGGGTCACATCGCCCACTCGGGTAAACCCCGCCTGCTGCCCGCCGCTGCCGGCCAGGATCTGGGACTCCGTCGGTCCCACCGGGTGGAGGTTGGTGACGGTCCACTGGGCGTGCGCGGCCGGGGCCAGCGCGACACACGCAAGCACGGACATCGTTGCGATGACAGGGTTTCGGACGGTCTTTGCAATCTGGATCACGTTCATTGCTCCTTCAACCCCGTTCTTCCATCCCCAGACCCTGCCACTCTTGAGTGATCACCTGTCTTGGGTTCGCGGTTGCTTTATCCAGTGTAACGGAAACCGGTCCTCGCGGCACAAGAAAATATTTGTTTCTCGGCAGATGGCGTGTGGTTTGGGCCGGACGGTGCGGGAGTTGGACGGGGCAAACCGGGGCTTTCACGGGGCTGGGGGACGCTCCGGCGGGGGGAAATGCAAAATGGTCGGCACGAAATGCAAAATCGTCGGGACGGAATGAGAGTTGGTCGGGACGAAATGTGAGTTGGTCCGGACGGAGTGGGAGTTCGTCCCCGGGATTTTCCATTTGGTCGGGAGGATTTTACAAATCGTCCGGAGGATTTGTCGCGCCGTGGGGATTATGCGACGTTCGGGCGGGCTGATTCGATCGGATCGGGCATTCTCGGACGTTATCGGCGACCAAAGGACCGGTTCGGACCCCCACACCCCCAACCCAACAACCCCCCCCGTGAATTCACGTCTTGGGGGGGATGGGGGTCGATGGTTGGCGGATGAAATGGCCAAATGGTCAAATTGCCAAATGGCCAAAGGAAGACAGAAGGCAAAGACAATCAGTGGGCTGGTCTCTCTGCCTTTATTTGGCCATTTGGCAATTTGACCATTTGGCCATTTCGAAAGGAAGCACATGAGCATCATTCCGGACAAGAAGGTCGAACAAGTTCAGTTCTGTGAGTCGCACTGGCCGATCTGGACCACCAACGCGGTGGCGATCGGCCTGACCGCCGCGCAGACGCTGGCGTTCAAGAATTTCACGACGGCGGCCCGCGCGGCGTTTGACGCGGCGCAGAACGCCAAGCAGGCGTACAAAGCCGCCGTCACGGCGCAGGACGCCGCGCTGCGGCAGGCGGTGGGGAACGCGGCGGACCTGATCCGTGTCATCAAGTCCTTCGCGGAACTGACGGCCAACCCCGACGCGGTCTACTCGCTCGCGCAGATCCCGCCGCCGGCGACCCCCGTCCCCGCGACCGCGCCGGGCAAGCCGAACAACATTGGAATCACGCTGCTCCCGACGGGCGCGATCACGCTCGCGTGGGACGCGGACAACGCCACCGCCAGCACCGGCGGCTTCTTCAGCGTGCTGCGGAAACTCCCCGGGCAGGCCGCGTTCACCACGCTCGGCGGGGCTCCGGGCTCGACCAGTGAGGCGCGACGCATGACGTTCACCGACGAGACCATCCCGACATCCGCGGCGGCGGCGGGGGCCCAGTACATCATCCAAGGACAGCGCGGCACCCTCACCGGCGAACCCTCCGACGCCGTCACCGTCCAGTTCGGTGTGGGCGAAGGGGCCGGGGTTGTGGGGCTTTCGCTGGCGGCGTGAGGAAAGAGTCATCAGGCATCAGAAAGACAAAGGCCCGGGGTCCAACGTGGACCCCGGGCCTGTTCGCTTCCGGATGCCCGATGCCCGATGCCCGATGCCCGATGCCTAGGCTTCCCCTCAGCACCCCACTTCGAACACCGAGACGAAGTCGTCATAGTCGAAGAAATCAAGGAACCCGTCGCGGTTGAAGTCAGCCGCGGCATTTCCCGCTTCAAAGTCAGCGACGAACGTGTCGTAGTCGAAGAAGTCCACGAACCCGTCGTCGGTGTAGTCCGCCGCGCACACGTACGACCGGACGAACGCGCTGTACGCCCCGATCTGTCCGCTGAGGGTCTCGGACCCGCCGTAAGCGATGCCGGCCGCCGCGAGAATCTCCTGGTCGCTGAGCATCGTGTACGTTCTATTCCACCCGATGTTGAGCGCGGTCATCATGAGGTTCGCGAAAGCCCCTTGGATGCTCGTGTGCGGGTGGGCCCCGTCGTCGACAAACCCGGCGAGGGGGTCGCCGTGCGCCGCTGTGTCGCGCCGTGTCAGCCCGATGTCCACGCCGCCGATCCGGAGCGTCTGTCGCAGCGAGGCGTGCGTGCCGAACATCGTCGTGCCCATCGCCGCAAGGTCCACGAGCACCGTCCCGTTCTCCTGCGCGATGGTCTCGACGCCGAGGTTGACCCGCGTGATCACGTTCGTCACCCGCTGCCGATTGGCCGCGTTCGTGAAGAACTGCCGCGACGCGGGGACGATGCCGAAATCCACCACATTGCACAAGACAACCTCAGCCCCCGCCCCGCGCAGCGTCGTGACCGCTGTGCGGATGTCGGCGATCTGGGCGTTGACGTACGTCGTGATCCGCGAGGAGGACCACAGCCCGAAATAGATGTTGAAGTACGCGTCGCTGGTGGGCGAGAAGTCGTTGGCGCCGATTGCCACCACCGCGTGGCTCACGCCTCCCGGCCCGCTCCCGACCTGCGCCGCCAGCCCGGTGTGCTGCCCGTCCGTGAGGGCTGTCGTGCTGTCCGCCCCGTACCGCGCCCAGTTGCTGGCGTATCGCGTCCGCCTGGGCTCGCCCCAGGTTCCTCCGGGCCGCCCCGCCGCCGCCGCTGTCGGCCCCATGTCAAACCCGCGCCTCTCGACCGCGATCATCGTCCAGTTCTTGGCGTAGGAATACGTCTCTTCCGCGTACTCGTCGGTCAGACTGTCCCCGATCGCGCCGAGCCGCCCCCAGATGCCCCCGGGCTGCGCGTTCACGACCTGCGCGAACAGGCCCACGCCCGCTATCACCGTGCCGACACAAAGCCCTCGGCTCATGGACTGGATCACACGCACACACATCCCGGTTCGCATCGCGTCTCGCTCCATCTGCAATACTTGAACGACTAACAACCAGTCTCAAAGGCCAGCACGAAATCGTCGTAATCGAAGAAGTCAACAAAGCCGTCGCCGTTGAAGTCCGCCGAGCCTACGCCGCAGACCTCGGTCTCGAAGCACTCGACGAAGGCGTCGTAGTCGAAGAAATCGAGAAAGCCGTCGCAGTTGAAATCAGCGGCGCAGATCGTGAGATTGGCGGGGTTGCTGGTCACGCTGTTGCAGATGTTGGTGACGACGACCCTGAAATTTCCGCCCGTCCCGTGCGAGTGGACCATCAGAGGGATCGTGTTCGTACCTCGCACTTGGACCTGACCAAACCCGGGGTCCTGATTCAGCCCTTCTTCAAGGCCAATCCATGCACGACCTGGGGCCGATCGCCACTGCCACTGATACGTAAATGGGCCCGTGCCTGTGGCAGAGACAGAAAAGGTGGCGTCCTGCGACGAGCACACCTGTCTGGTCACCGGGTGGATTTCGATCCCTGCGGGGTTCGCTCCGGGGAAGTAGTGCGCGAGCCGATTCGCCGCGACACCGCCAGCCGCAGTGAATGCGCCGCCGACGAGGACATTACCATCGGGCAGAAGCGCCAGCGCGTTCACATCGCCGTTGGTCCCCGCGCCGAGTGTCGACAACGCGTTGGTGATCGGGTCAAAGCGGACGATATTGCTCACAGGACCGCCTGCGACGGTGCGGACGTGGCCGCCGATGATGACATCACCAAAGGGGAGTACCAGACCCATGTGGATGTCGGAGTCGCCCTGCATCTGGATCGGCACCTGCGACCAGGTGTTGTTCGCGGGGCTGTAGCGGGCGGCGACCCCGGGCCCCGCTTGGTCATGTTCGAAGTCAAAGAACGCGAGCACATCCCCGCCGGGCATTAGCAGCAGCTCGCTCACATCGCCGCCAGGCGCTGCGCCCATCGTCGTCCACGTGTCGTTGAGCAGGTTGTAGCGGATGATGTTGCCCGCCGGTGCACCGCCCGCCGTCAGAACATGCCCGCCGATGATGACGTCGCCAAAGGGCAGCACCAGTATCGCGTGCACGTCGCCGTCGACTTGGACCGCCAGCGGCGTCCATGCTCCGGTTGAAAGGTCGTATCGGGCCACGCTGCTCGCCGGTGCTCCCCCGGCCATAGTGAAGTTTCCGCCGACGATGATGTTGCTGGCGCCAGCGAACGGAAGCTCGGCAACCATGTTGACCGGCCCGTTGGTGCCGCCACCCATCGATTGCCACTGGCCCGTCGCGGGATTCAGCCGCGCGATGTTGTTGCAGCCAGACACACCCCCGGCGATGTTGAATTGGCCGCCGACGATCACGCTGCCTCCCGCGACTCTCGCCAGCGCGTTGACCGGGCCGTTGGTCCCGCCCCCCAGCGCCGACCAGGAGGAGTCCTCCTGGTCGTGAAACGCAATGTTGCTGACGGGCTCTCCCCCCGCCATAAAGACATGACCGCCGACGATGACATCACCGAAAGGGAGCACCAGCATGGCACGGACTTCGTCGCTGACACCGGGAGTACCGATTCCTGGTACCCACGCCGGGGAGCACTGGGCGCGGGCGGGTTCCACCGTACCTAACAGTCCGACAAGGACAGCGAAGGAAACGGCTTGGACGTGCATGGGTGGAACTCCTTGAAGGGAGGAGCATACCAACTCGGCGGAGAACCTCCAAGGGCTTTCGGGGGTCCGGGCGGGGTACGAATAGGGGGTGTGCGTGTGGGGTTGGGGGCGGTTCCCGTGGCTCGGGAGCCTCGTCTCGCGCTACGACAGCCTGGCATCGTGACGCGTCGCACGAGTTATGCGACGTGCCGATGGGCTCTCTTCGGGAGTTGATAGGGTCGGCGGACCACGCTCTCACGCTTGCAGCGGCGGCCACGTTCGACGGGCGGAGCGCACTCTCGGCGCGTCGGCTGTGGGCCTGGGTGTGGCGCTGGTGTTGGAATGGGCGCGGAAGCTGGTGAGGGGATTGGGAGGGAGTGGGGGGAATTCTCGGAAAGTAGGGAACAATTCGGGGTGCCCCGTGGTATCCTGTGGCACGCGGCGGACTCGCCTCATTTCCGGCGTCGTCGCGATCACGAGGAGTCGGTACATGAAGTCACGGGCAATGCGCGGATGGACAGCGGCGGCGTGTGCGGCGGTTGCGGGGGCGGCGATGGCTCTGGAACCACGTTCGGGCGTCCCCGAGCAGCAGGACCGGAGCCTGGTCGTCGATCGCCTCGGCGCGGTTGAGGATCTCGCCCGCGTGCATCCCGAGGTTCGCTTCTATGAGCAAGGCTCGCGCGTCACGCGCGTCTACGGCCCGGCGTTCTCGATGGGCGACGACGCGACCGCGAGCTCCGACGCGTTTCTTCGCCGATTCGCCGGCGTGCTGGGTGTCCGGTCGGGCGATCTGTTCCAGCGGACGCTCTCCGAAGACGGTTCTTCGACGGTGCAGCTCATGCCCGACGATCAGGGCGGCATGAAGTTCACGCTGGTCGGGTACGGCCAACGTCGCGACGGCGTCGAGGTCTATCGCTCGCACGTTCGTGCGCTCGTTCGGAATGTGCCGGGGAACCCGCTCGTGCTGGTGACCAACGCGACGTTCGATCTGGGCACGTTTAGCGTGGATCGGGCGGTGCTCGCGAATCCGAACGTGGCTGCGGCGAGGACGGAAACGATCAAGGCACTGCCCCGTGTCGAGAACGGCGAGATCGGGACCCCCGAGGTGGTGATCTACGCGGGCTCGCAGGAGTCGCCGACGGCTCCCGTGCTCGCGCTGTCGTTCGTCGCCAAGACGCACGCGTCGGAGACGGCGGAGGGGTTTGACGCATGGTATGTGATCGCGGACGCGGCCACGGGGAGCGTGCTGCGCACCGAGAACATGATCTGTCACGCGAACGTGACGGGGCGAGTGACCGGGATGGCGACGCAGGGGATCAAGTCGGCGGAATGCAACGAAGAAGCGACCATCCCGATGAAGGACCTGAGGGTCACGAGCGGGGCGGCGACGACGTTCACGGACGCGCTGGGCAACTACACGCTCGATGTGCCGGCCGGCCCGGCGACGATCTCGGCCAGCCCGCGCGGAATCCACTTCCGCGTCTTTAGCCCCGATAGCGACGCGCCGGCGATCACCGTCAACGCGAACGCGCCCGGCGCGGCGGCGGATGTGGCCTTTAATGCGGCCAACACCTCGGAGATGCGCCGTGCCGAGGTCAACGCGTACGCGCAGCACGTGGTCGTGCGTGACGCGATCATCGCCGCCTCGCCCAACTATCCGCGGATCTCGACGCAGACGGAGTGGCGGATCAATGTCGGCGTCGGCGGAACGTGCAACGCGTTCTACATGCCCAACACCTCGACAAACTTCTTCAACGCGGGCGGTGGGTGCCCCAACACGGCGTATTACGACGTGTGTCATCACGAGTACGGGCACCACCTTGTGGACAGCGGCGGCTCGCTTCAGGACCAGTACGGGGAGGGCATGTCGGACGTCATGGGCGTGCTGCTGAGCGACCAGCCGGTGCTCGGGTTCGGGTTCTTCAACGACTGTGCGAACGGCCTGCGTGACGCACGGAACTTCCGCACGTACCCGTGCAACGGGGGGATTCACGACTGCGGCCAGTTGATCTCCGGTTGTGTGTGGGACACGCGCAACGCGATGGTGGCGTCGGGGATTTCCGACTATCGGACGCTGCTGTTCCGCCTGGCGGTCAACGCGGTGCCGCTGCACGCGGGGCAGGGGAACATCGCGCCGGACATCACGATCGACTGGCTCACGCTGGACGATAACGACGGGAACCTCGGGAACGGCACGCCTCACTACCCGCAGATCCAGGCGGGGTTCCAGCCTCACAACATGGCCGGACCGCCTCTTGACCTGGCCCGCATCGAGTTCCCTGAGGGTTTGCCGACGTCGCTTCGGCCCGATTCCCCGGTCACCGTGCGTGTTCGCGTGACGGGTGTCGCTGCGGACCCGATCGACGGGAACGCGACGTTGATCTCCAAGTTGCCCGGCGGGTCGGATGTTCTGACGCCGATGCAGCGCGTCGGTGTGAACGAGTACCTCGGCACGCTGCCTGGAACTCCTTGCCTGTCGACGCTGTCGTACGCGTTCCTCGCCCAGACGACCGGCGGGACGGTGCGGAGCCCCTCGGGCAGCACGTATTACACAGCCCTCTCCGCGGGTCAGGCGATTGTGAAGTACGGGACGGACTTTGCGACCGACGCGGGTTGGGCTGTGAGCCAGACCGTGGCCGGGCGGCCGGGCGGGTGGGCTCGAGGGATGCCGATCGCTTCGCCGGGGGTCCCGACGAGCGACTTCGGCGGCGACGGGTTCTGCTATGTGACCGGGTTGCCGGCGGGCGAGGACATCGACAATCAGTCCGTGCGGCTGTTCACGCCGAGGCTTGATACCCGCGGCGGGCTTGTGTATCTCTCGTACGCACGCTGGCTGAGCAACAACTCGGGACCCAACCCCGGGCAGGACGCGATGACGATCGAGATCTCCGCGAACGACGGCGTGGACTTCACGCGCCTTGAGCGAGTGGGACCGACCGGACCGGACGCCTCGGGTGGATGGGTCTTTAAGAACTTCGAACTCCCGGCGAACATGAAGTCGGACCGGTTCCGCCTGCGGTTCACGGTCGGTGACGGCGTCGTGGATTCGACGGTGGAAGCCGGGGTTGACTCGGTCCGGGTCATCGAGTTCGGGTGCGTGACCTGCGCCCCGGACTTCAACGGCGACGGGTTCCTGGATTTCTTTGACTACAGCGATTACGTCGCGTGCTTCGAGGGTTCGTGCCCGCCCGGGAAGTCGGCTGATTTCAACGGCGACGGGTTCGCCGACTTCTTCGATTACTCCGATTTCGTGACCGCGTTCGAAGCCGGCTGCTGAGCCGGCACGGACATCCGTGAAAGAACACGAGGGCGTATCCACCCACCGGTGCATACGCCCTCTTTCATTGTGAGCCAAAGACCGAGTCTCCCATCAAACAGCGTCGGCGAACCCGAGCGAGCGGTACAAGGCCTCGGCGGGGTTGCCATCGGTGACGGCGAGGAAGACCTCTTTGATTCCATACGCGTGCAGTGCGTTGAGCACGCGGAGCATCGAGGCCCGTGCGAGCCCCTGACGCTTCCATCGCGGGTGCGTCATGGACATCGCGAGGAGCGGTGTGTCTTTCCAGATGGTGACCAGCGTGGAAGCGACAATCTCGCCCTCGCGCAGTGTGACCTCGCTGCACTCGAGCAGCAACGGCCCGTAGCCGCCGTCGAAGAACTTGGCGATCTCGGTCTGAGCGTCATCAGGCGTCTCGCCGGCGTCGTCGATCGTGCCTCGGTAGGCCTCGTACATGAGACGGCCAAGCGATTCTTGATCGAGGAGCGTGGGGCATCGAGCGAGCGGGTCGGTCGGCGCGTTCACGGGCGAGATGATGCGGGAGAGTTTCTTTCGGAGCATGCGCGAATGGGAGAGGTGTGTCTTCCAGCCTTGCAAAAATCCTCAAGTGCTATTGATCAAGGGAGGCCACGCCCGCGGCGCTTCGCGAGTCGGACTCGGAGGACTCGTCCAGCGTCAACGGAGCGGGCTTTGAGAGTCGAACACGCGTAACGCGCGTCGGCTCGGCTTCGAGAACCTCGACCGCGATCCCTTCGAGGGTCGCGCCGTCGCCCTTGGACGGGATCCGCCCCATCGAGACGGTGACCCATCCACCCACGGTGTCGTAGTCTTCTCCCTCGGGAAGTTGGATGCCCAAGGGGAGGAGCTGTTCGTTGACGTCGGTGATGTACGCTCGTGCGTCGATCTCCGCACCCTTGCCTCCCGTTTCGACGAGGACGTCGCTCGCGAGGGACTCGGGGACTTCGTATTCATCCTGAATGTCACCGAAGACTTGTTCGGTAATGTCCTCGAAGGTCACAAGCCCGGCGGTCCCGCCGAACTCGTCAGCGACGATGGCGATGTGAACACGCTTCTCAATGAGTTCCTGGAGGAGCTCGCGCACGGTCTTGGTCTCGGGGACAAAGATCGCGGGGCGGAGCACGGCGCGAAGGGCGAAGGGCTTGCCGCCGGTGCGCCCCTCGCCGGCGAGCCAGCGCATGAGGTCCTTCACGTAGAAGATGCCGACGATCTTGTCGAGCGAGCCCTCGTAGACGGGGATGCGGCTCTTGCCGCCCTTGCGCACCTGGGCGATGACCTTGCCCAGGTCGTTGGTGAGCTCCATCGCCTCGATCTCGGTGCGCGGGGTCATGATCTGGACGACGGTGGTCCCGCTGAAGTGGACCACAGCCTCGATCATGTCCTGCTCCGCCTCGTCGAAT
Source organism: Phycisphaera mikurensis NBRC 102666 (assembly GCA_943369765.1). GTDB lineage: Bacteria > Planctomycetota > Phycisphaerae > Phycisphaerales > UBA1924 > UBA2396. The sequence continues at coordinate 70,089 of CALROI020000002.1, forward strand.
CCGCCCTCCTGTGTCGCTTCTTCGACGACGGAGAGGACCTCTTCCTTGATCTCCTCAGCCTTCTGCTGCGGGGTCTGGCCCGAGAGACGACGAACAACCTCGTCGAGGAACCGGGCGACAGCCTGCACGGGAAGGGTCGCCGCGTAGACGAGGCGGATGAACGGTGCGAAGGCGTAGACGGCGCTCTCGCCAGCGTGGCGAGCGACGCTGGCGGGGATGATCAGGCCGAACGTCCAGACAACCAGCGCGGCGAGCGGAACTCCGAAAGCGATGTCGGCCCATCCCGGTGCGCCCGGATTGGCCTCGTCGGTGGCTCGCAGCGCGTTGATCCACAGGGTGGTCGCGACCGCAGCGGTGGCGTTGCAGAGGATGCGGAGCAATCCGACGGCGTGGGCGTGCCCCGAGAGATTGAGGAGCAACTTGCGGAGGCTGCCCTCACGCCACGCGCTCTTGCGGAGGGCGGCGATCTCTTCGAGCCTGGGACGCGAGAGATCAGACAGGGCGTGGAAGAGCGAGGAGACAAAGCCTCCCAGCGCCACCGAAGCGATCGCGGTCCAGAGCCATGCGGCTGCGTTCAAGACACGCCCCCTTCCAAGGCTGGCTTGGCGAAGAGCGGTCCGACGCCGATGGCGGTCAGTACCGCGTCCTCGGCCGCATGCATCCGGGCGTAGGCCTCGTCGTCGTGGTCGTCGTGCCCCATGCAGTGCAGAATCCCGTGGAGGGCGTACAGAAGCAGTTCACGAACCGGTGTGTGTCCGCGGCCTGCTGACTGACGGGCGGCCTCGTCGAGACAGATGACGATGTCGGCGTCGAGCGGGCCCAACCCCATGGGTCTCAGGTCGAACGTCAGGACGTCAGTCGTGCCCGCGACGCCGGCATGCCGGGTATGGAGCTCGCTCATGGTGGCGTCGTCGACCACTCGGACGCGAACTTCGCCACGCGCGTCCAACTCGGTCCCGGCCCGACGGAGCATGTTTGTCAGTTCGGCCGTGGCCTTGTCGTCAAGACGCCCGGTGCTTTCGGTCAGGTCGAGCTGAAGAACAACCCCCGACCCGTGGTCGGCCCTGTGGCAACCGCACATAGACCCGCATCTTCGATCTTCCATAATGCCCCGCCCCAAAGCCTGAATCTGCACACCCCCATGGTAACGGGTCTGACATCCATTCGACGGACCAATCTCGTCGAATCGCGCATTATGTTCGTATTATGTAAGATAAATACTTATAAAATAACAGGGTTGAGAACTCTGAGAGCCCCTGGTTGCGTGCGAATGTCGTACCTGTTAAGGGTGATATTCCTGTTGTTCTGGTGTTGATCGGCCGGGACTTCACCGTCCATCTGGTGGAGGGGTTCGTCGTCGGCCGAGGTGATTTCGAAGATGGTGCCCTGTCGTGAGAGGGCGCCCACAGGGAGCAAGTTCCGGTTGAGGAAGAGTCTGGAGGCCCATACGGCGAGGTCAACGACGGATTCACAGGGGTAGAACACCGCGTCGAGGAGGCCGTCGTCCACTCGTGCACCGCGGGCTGGGTTGAGTCCGAGAGCGTAGCGGGGGCTGTTGGCGACGATGAGCATGCCGCGTTGGGTGTCGAGCCAAGGTGTGCCATCGATGCGGACGGTGATTTTCGGGAGATGGGGCTCGAAAAGCTCGCCGAAGATCGGGCGCACGTATGACCAGTGCCGGATGGGACCTTGGCGCGTGTTGTGGAGGCGGTGGATGACGCCGGCATCCGGACCGAATGAAGCCATGATGACAAAGGGGTGCCCGTTGCAGGTGGCAAGATCCATCGGCGTGATTCGAGGGGTCTTCAGCGCACGAACGAGGTCGGCGGGTTCGGCGGTCATGCCGAAGTGACGAGCGAAGAGGTTCTCGGTACCCGCGGGGATGTGGTAGATCGCCGCCCCGGCCTTGGCGGCGAGGGGCGCGGCTCGGTGGATGGTGCCGTCACCGCCGATCACCGCGAGTACGCTGCCTTGGATCCTGGCGGGGTCGATGGGGTTTGTGAGCGAGCCGTCGCTTTGGTGGGTAGGGTGGGGGTAGACGGGGATACCCGCCCGCCCGAGGGCGGATTCAAACCGCGAGGCGAGCGCACGGGCGCGGCCCGAGCCGGAGCGGGGGTTATACAGAAGGTGCACGTCCACGAGGCGGAGGATAGCGAGCCGCGCATCGCCGAAGGGCCCACCGTAGAATGGCGTCATGCAAACGCGTCTTCCTGTCGGTCGTGTTCCATCGTTCCTTTGCGGGCTCGGGCTGTTGGTCGTGATCGGTTCGGGCGCTTCCTGCTCGTCGAGCGCTTCGAAGAAGGCCGCTGAGGAGCGTGAAAGGACACTCGTGGTTGACTTTACCGCAGAGCGGCGCAGTGTGGCGGCGACGCTCGACGCGTTCCACGCGTCGGCGGCGAAAGCGGACTTGGCGGCGTACTCCGCCTGCTTCGCGCCGGACCTGGTCTTCCTCGGGACGGATCCGAAGGAACGCTGGAACAACGCGGAGTTCACCGCCTTTGCCAAGTCGCACTTCGACCAAGGGAAGGGATGGACCTACACGCTCGTGCCGGGATCACGCACGGTCACGGTGGATCAGCCGCTGCTTGGCGCGGGGGTCACGACCGCGTGGTTTGACGAGATGCTGGAGAACGAGAGCTACGGGCGGTGCCGCGGTTCGGGTGTCTTGCGCAAGATCGGCGGGCGGTGGCTCGTGTCGCAGTACAACCTGGCGTTCTCGGTGCCCAACGAAGTGGCGGAGAAGGTTGTGCAGCTGAATCGTTCCGCAGCGAAGTGATCGCGAGAGCGTGGGGGACAGAGTGGGGGGGAAGGTCCGCGATGCGATCCCATGAGTTCCCGAACCTCGTCGTGTTCGATCATCCGCTGATTCAGCACAAATTGAGCTGGATCCGTGACCGCTCGACGAGCTTTCGCCCGTTCCGAGCCCTGCTGTATCAGATCGCGGGTCTCATGGTGTTCGAAGCCACGCGGACGTTCCCGACGGCGGGCGTGGACGTGCAGACGCCCCTCGAGGTGACCAAGTGTCATCGGCTCGCGGGAACGATCACGGTGGTGCCGGTGCTGCGGTCGGGGCTTGCGATGACCGAGGGGATCCTCGAGATGATGCCCGAAGCCCGCGTGGGGCACCTGGGCATGGCCCGCGACGAAGAGACGTTGGAGCCTGTGACGTACCTGCGCAAGTTGCCCAAGGATCTGGCCGATGGCCCGGTGATCTTGGTCGACCCGATGCTCGCCACAGGCGGCTCGGCTCGGGCGGCGATCCGCCTGCTGAAAGAGGCTGGGGCCAAGGACATCCGCATGATCGCGCTGGTGGCGGCCCCCGAAGGCGTCCGCAAGATGCTCGACGAACACCCCGACGTGATGATCTACACGGCGGCCCTCGACCGCGAACTGAACGAACGCGGGTACATCTGCCCGGGTCTTGGCGACGCGGGGGACCGGATGTATGGGACGGTGTAGGGGGCGATCTGAGCTTTCGTTTCGCAATCTGAAAGGCGGTCTTGGTGACTCACACGGACATGACCCCGCGCGAGAACCAAAGGGCTGCGAGGCCGACGGCGGCGCACAGGTCGTAGACCGCGCAGTACGGGAGATACCACCGAGGCGTTTTGGCGAGCGAGGTGGTGCGGTGGCCTGAGTTGTGGTGGAGAAAGTCCCAACCCGCGTGCCCACCGATGGCGGCGACGATGAACCAGGGGCTGACGAGCATGCCGCAGATCGCGGCTGCCGCAAAGACGAGCGCTCCGATGCACTCGATCACGATCGTCTTCGGCCTGCCGTCGATGAGGCCGAACCCGACGTAGATCGCGCCGATCATCGCCAAGAGAAGCGACGCGACGAGCACGCTGGCGTCGCGGCCGAGAAAGACGTGGACGACGATCGTCGCGCCGGCGAACAAGAGACCCCAGATGGCGGGAGGAAAGGCCCGATGCTTTGTGCTTTGCATGAGAATCTCCGGCAGTGCTTGTGCCCACCACATTCCCGACCAGCACCTCTATGACGAGCATGGACATTGCCGTGGCACTTGGCCACTAGGCCACTTCGGAGTACCCGCACGTGACCAGGAGCAGGCAGCCGTTGGTGGTGCGAGGTGTGCCGTGTCGGCCCGACTTGGGGATGCGCATGTAGTCGTGCTTGCGGAGGGTGATGCCCCCGAGGTCGAGGTCGCCTTCGAGCACGAGACACTCTTCGACGTCCGGGTGGTCGTGGTCGGGGAACTCCACGCCCGGGTCGAGCTTGAGCAGCAGCGACATCCGTTTGCGTTCTTTGTCGATGTAGAGTCGCTTTTCCTTCACGCCTGGGACTTCGGTGGCTTTCCATTCCATCGAATCCGCGGAAAGGGAGACCATGGCACCGGCGTCCTCGGCGAACGCGTCGGGAGAGAGGGCTTTGGAGAAGAGCGGCAGCGGGGCGTTGCCGCAAACGATCTTGATCAGGTTGCTGCGTGTGATCAGATCGGGCTTTACGGGCTCGTGCATGTTCAGGAGGGCATCGCTGGCGGCCTGCGCGTCCTGAAAGGCTGCAACGCAGCGAGCGTCGCCGCTGACGAGTTTGGCTTCGAAGGCTTCGGCCTGGGCTGGCGAGAGGTGGCCGAGTGCGTAGTCCATGGCCAGATCGGCCAGGTTGTGGCCGTCGTCTGGACTGTCGTTGTGGTGTGTTTGATGGGTCATGGGCGTACTCCCGCGGGGAGAGACTCGCGAAGGCGTAGGAAGCCGCGGCGGAGCCTGGTTTTGACGGTGCCGACGGGAACGCCGCACTGTTTAGCGATCTCTTCGCGCGAGAGTCCATGAACGCAGGCGAGAATCACCGGGACGCGCTCATCCTCGGGCAGGCCGCCCACCGCACCAGCGATGAGTCGCTGCGCGTCGCTGTGATCTTGGCCCGCGGGCGTCCAGGGGAGCGTCGTTTCAGGCGTCGTTTCGGCGCTGACAGCGTGTCTGGCCGAGGCGGATCTGGCCCAGTCAATGGCGCGGCACTTCGCGAGGCGGAGCAGCCACGAGTCTACCGGGCCCAGCGCGGGGCTGTACCTTGCGGCATAAGTCTGCCAGATCTCAAGCATGACCTGCTGGAGCACATCCTCGGCCTGGGTGCGATTGCGCATGACGAGGACAATCAGGCCGAGCAGGCGAGCTGAAAAACGGTCGTACAACTTGAGAAAGGCGTCGTGATCCTGTGCTGCGACTCGACGGATGAGATCCACGTCGGATTGAACAGCGGCGGGTGTAGCGAATGCCAAGGACGAGCCCCACGATCGCGGGCCCGAACAGCCGCCCCGCTTCTTCGGGACTAAGCCGCAGGAAACTGCGAAACTGAGAATAGGCAACCTCGTTGGGCGCATGCGGCAAGACGCCGTGCGGCGTGGATGAAGCCCATGGACATGCGTCACACGTGCCAAGGCACGGCGTGTTCGGGTGATGGATGGGGTTTGCAGAGTCAGGGGATCCATCCAGCCGCAGTTCGAGAGCAGTGGCCGTCGGGTTTGCAAGGTACGAAAACAAATCTGCGACAGGATGGGGCGACGATCACTCCCGGAAACGGCAAACACCGGAGGCCGATTACGGCTCCCCCAACACGAAATCGGCGAGTTCACGGGCCAGGTACCGATCGGTTTCCTCGCCGGTGCGGGTGCCCGCGAGTCGAAAGCTGCACTTTTCGAGGACGCGGAGCGATCGGGCGTTGTTGCGGTCCGCTGTGGCATGCAGAGGGCGGCGGCGTTCTTCGACGAGAAACAGCGTGAGTGCCCGTGACGCGATGCCCTTGCCCCAGTGCGATCGGGCGATCCAGTACCCGACACAGTCGGTGCCGTCAGCCTGAAAGCAGGAGATGCTCCCGACGATCTCGCGGTCGATCTCGATCACCCGTGCGTTGACGGCGGGGTCGGCGAAAATGCGGTCCCAGGTGGCAAAGAACGCGTCACGTGTGCGGGGCTTGGTCCCGGCCATCTGGTTGGACTCGGGGTCGATCTGAAGTTCGAACATCGCGGGCAGATCAGCCGGCGCGACGGGGCGGAGGCGGATCGTGTCAGCTTGTTCTTTACGAGGCTGCATGGCGCATTGTAGTTGGAGTATCGACCGTCTTTGCTCCGGTCATGTCGTCTGGACGCCCAGCATGCTCTGGGCGATCGCTTCAGCGACCTTGATGCCGTCGACGCCCGCGGAGAGGATGCCGCCCGCGTAGCCCGCGCCCTCGCCCGCGGGGTAGAGCCCTTTGGTGTTGAGGCTTTGGTAGCTGTCGTCGCGTTTGATGCGGATGGGCGAGGAGGTGCGCGTCTCGACGCCGGTGAGCACCGCGTCGGGCATGTCGTAGCCCTTGATCTGCCGCCCGAACTTCTTGAGGGCTTCGCGGATGGCGACGATGGCGTAGTTCGGCAGGCATGGCGAAAGGTCGGTGGGAAAGACGCCCGGCTTGTACGACGGGATGACCCTGCCGAGGGAGGTGCTGGGCCGACCGGCGAGAAAGTCGCCCACGCGCTGAGCGGGCGCGGCGTAGGTGCCGCCGCCCGCGACGAACGCGGCTGATTCCCACTTGCGTTGGAACGCGATGCCCGCGAGCGGGCCGCCGGGATAGTCCTCCTCGGGCGTGATGCCGACGACGATGCCCGCGTTGGCGTTGCGTTCAGCCCGCGAGTATTGGCTCATGCCGTTGGTGACGACGCGGCCTTCTTCGGAGGTGGCGGCGACGACCGTGCCGCCCGGGCACATGCAGAAGCTGTAGACGCCGCGTCCGTTGGAAGCGTGGTGGACGAGCTTGTAGTCCGCCGCGCCGAGGATGGTGTTGCCCGCGCTGGGGCCGAACCGGGCCATGTCGATGAGCGACTGCGGGTGCTCGATGCGAAAGCCGATGGAAAAGGGTTTGGCTTCGACGTAAACGCCGCGGTCGTGCAGGATCTGGAACGTGTCGCGCGAACTGTGGCCGACGGCCAGGACGACGTGGTCCGCTGCGATGTGTTCGCCGCTCGCGAGCATGACGCCACGCAGCTGGCGTGTGCCGTCGGCACGGGTTTCGATGTCGAAGTCGGTGACGCGGGTTTCGAACCGATATTCGCCGCCGAGGGATTCGATGGTGGCCCGCATGTTCTCGACCATCTTGACGAGGCGGAAGGTGCCGATGTGCGGGTGGGCCTCGGTGAGAATCTCGGGCGGGGCGCCGGCCTTGACGAATTCGGTGAGGACTTTGCGACCGAGGTGTCGCGGGTCTTTGATCTGGCTATAGAGCTTGCCATCGGAAAAGGTCCCCGCGCCGCCCTCGCCGTACTGGACGTTGGACTCGGTGTGGAGGACGGACTTTCGCCAGAGGTCCCAGGTGTCCTTGGTGCGTTCGCGGACGACCCGGCCGCGCTCGAGGATGATGGGCTTCAAACCCATCTGCGCGAGCAGCAGGGCTGCGAACAGCCCGCAGGGCCCGGCCCCGATGACGAGCGGGCGCACGGTGGGCGTGTGGGAGGCCTTGGCGACGAAGGTGTAGTCGATGTTCGGCGTGGGCTTGATGTTCACCTTGTGGGTGAAGCGCCGGAGAAGTTCCGCTTCGCCAACGACCTCGACGTCGAGCGAATAGACGAGCATGATGGCGGACTTGTCGCGGGCGTCGTGCGCTCGGCGGAAGACTGTGCACGAAAGCAGCTGGTCCGGCGCGATTCGGAGCCGAGCGGCGGCGGCCTCGGCGATGGCCGTGGGGGGGTGATCGAGGGGGAGGGAGATCTCGGTCAGGCGGATCATGGACTGCTTATAGCGCGAGCGGCTGGCGGAGACAATTCCGGGGGCGTGCGGGCCGCCTGGCGGCGGAAAGTTCGGCGGGCGCGAGATTTCTCGGGAACCTTGGAACTGTGGGCTGACTCCAAGGGGTGGCGGACCCGCAGCGGGCTCGCAGGAGGTGCTTGATGATCGGATTTCTTCGCAGGCCGCGGTGGTCGCCGTACATCGTGGGGATCGGGATCGGAGTGTTGAGCTGGGCGACGTTCTACTTCATGGAGAAGGCGCTGGGGACCAGCACATCCTTTGTGGGAGCAGCCGGGGCGGGTTTGTGCGCGGTAGCGCCGGACCATGTGGCGAGCAACGCGTACTACCTCAAGGAGTACGGGGCCAAGAGCGTCGCCGCCGGAGGGACGGGCGGGTTCAAGCCGATTTTCGACTGGCAGATGGCGTTGGATTTCGCGTTGGTGGCGGGCGCGTTCCTGGCGGCGTGGCTCGGGGGGACGTTCCGGACCGAGCGTGTGCCCACGGTCTGGGCGGGGCGGTTCGGGCCTTCGGTCGCCAAGCGATATGCGGCGGCGTTTGTGGGCGGGTTCATTCTGATTTTCGGAGCCAGGATGGCGGGGGGATGCACGAGCGGGCACGGCATTTCGGGCGGGCTTCAACTGGCCGTGTCGAGTTGGACGTTCTTTGTCAGCATGTTCATCAGTGGCATCGCCACGGCGGCGGTGATCTTCGGCGTCGGTTCGTTCGGCGGTTCTGGCAAGAAGGAGGTGTCCGGTGTTTGAACATTTCTTCGCGTCTCCCAAGACGCTGCTGTTGGGCGCGATCACCGGTCTTGTGTTCGGCTTCCTTCTGCAGAAGGGCGGCGTGACGCGCTACAACGTCATCGTCAATCAGTTCCGGTTCAAGGACTTCACGGTCCTCAAGACCATGCTGACCGCGATTGTCATCGGAGCCATCGGCGTGTACGCGATGCTCCAGTTCGGCATGATCAAGGGGCTGAGCGTCAAGGGCGCGGAACTGGCGATGAACGCGGGCGGCGGGCTGATTTTCGGCGTGGGGATGGTGCTGCTTGGGTACTGCCCGGGCACCGCGCTCGCGGCGGTCGGCCAAGGTTCGCGCGATGCGGCGGTGGGGATCGGTGGCGCGTTGGTCGGTGCCGCGGTATACGCCGAGGCGTACCCGCTGCTGGCCCGCACCCTCGAGCCCATCGGCAAGCTCGGCAAGATCACGTTCGCGGACGCGACCCACGCCTCGCCGTGGTGGTTCATCGTGGGGCTTGCCGCGTTCGCGGCCGGGCTTTTCTTGTGGCTTGAGCGACGCGAGGCGCGTGCGACCGGGGCTGCGACAGCGGCTTCGTGAGGCCTTCCGACTCTCGAATGGCTCGGAGGATGGCGGCGCGTGCCCGCGCGGGCATGGAGCCCGAGGCGAGTCCGGCGCAGGTGGTTTGCGCAAGGTCCAGTTCGCCGAAGACCGCTCGGCAGCGGTCGCACACGATGCTCTGACCGATCGGGAAACTTCTGCCATGGTCCATCGCGTCGAGCTTGGCCTTGAGCAGATCGAGGCAGACCTGCTTGTCGTAGATCGGCGGCGTGGCGGTCACGGTGGGGATGCCGCGGCGACGGAGGATGGCCTTTCGAAGCAGCAGGCGGGCACGGTGCACGCGTGTCTTGACCGTCTCCGGTTTGAGGTGCAACGCCTCCGCCACTTCATCGATGGAAAGTTCGAGCATCTCCTTGAGCACCAGAGGCACGCGGAAATGCTCCGGCAGCGTCAGGATGGCCTCGTGGACCGCTCGTTCAGATTCTCTGACGATCGCATTCGCCAGCGGATTGGTCGCGGCGTCGCTTGCACCGCCGCCCAGATCGGCGTTCGTCGTCTCGTTCCAAGGCATCAGCTGCGACACGGCGGGCATGCGACGGTCGACGCCGCCCTTTCGACGCAGCCTCGCTTTGCACGAGCGTGCGGCGATGGCGTAAAGCCATGTGCCCGGATTGGCGTCGCCGTGAAACGTGTGCCACTTGCGATACGCCTGCAGAAAGACGTCCTGCACCAAGTCCTCTGCATCTGAAGCGTTGCCGCACAAGCGCGACGCCAGGCTATACAGCCGCGGGCCGTGCAACTCGACCAAGCTCGGGATGGCGGTCTCGGTCGGCGACCCCGCCTCGGGGGAAGGGTGGGCTGAGGGAAGTCCCGAGCGGGTGGCTCTGGTGGAATCCAACGTGGTGGAACGCGCAGTCACTGACCCAGTGTAGGGGTTTGGCTGATCATCGTGCCGCCAGGATCACCGGCGTCGCCAAGCCCCTCGCCCAGCGAAGGGGTCCTTACCCGGCCCTTGGCGTGCTGGTCCACCGGTCGCGGACCTTCCTTTGACCATGGGCGGGCTTGCACGGGTGGGTCCGTACACCCGCGTGCTTCTAGTGGCATCGGTAGCTCTAGACGCCCGTGCGGTGTAACGCTTCCGTAAGCCAACCAGAGGCGATTGGTGGCAAAGCGAGCTGAAACGCGTCTGATTTCTTGGCGGATGGAGTCGTCGGCGGGGAGGGCATGGGGGGGTGCGGGCTATCATCGCGGTCGGAGTATGCCCGCCGGATTTGTGTGGTGTGAAATCTCCATGTCGGGCCACCTGACCGGGTTTTGCCCGGCGGTGTTTGGGTCGCAATCTTGTCCGGGTCCGTGTCCCCGCCGTGTCGGCGGGGTCCGGGCCGGTTGTTTGAGGAGTTGGCCATGAGCAGCACGTCGATGGAAACCGGGATGGAGTTACGGAACGGCGTGTATGGCCAGCAGCAGTCCCGCGTGCCGCAGAGTGTCGACGCCCTGTTCGGGGCGGATGTCTTCAGCGAGCGGGTCATGCGTCAGCGCCTGCCCAAGGACGTCTTCAAGCAGATTCAGCGGACCATCCAGCAGGGCGAACTGCTCAACGCCCAGTTGGCAGATGTCATCGCGTCAGCGATGAAAGACTGGGCCATCGAGCGCGGCGCGACTCACTACACCCACTGGTTCCAGCCCTTGACCGGACTCACGGCTGAGAAGCACGACGCCTTCATCGTCCCCGACGGTCTGGGCGGTGCGCTCAGCGAGTTCGCCGGTTCCGCCCTCGTCCAGGGTGAGCCCGACGCGTCGTCGTTCCCCTCCGGCGGCATCCGCGCCACGTTCGAAGCCCGCGGCTATACCGCCTGGGACTGCACCAGCCCCGTGTTCCTCACCCGCAACGCCGGGGCGGTCACCCTGTGTATCCCCACCGCGTTCGTCAGTTGGACCGGCGAAGCCTTGGACCACAAGACCCCGCTGCTCCGCTCGATGGACGCGGTGAGCGAGCAGGCCATCCGTCTGCTCTCGATCTTCGGTGCGGCGGGCAATGTCAATCGTGTGACCGCCACCTGCGGCTGCGAGCAGGAGTACTTCCTGATCGACCGCGAGCACTACTACAACAGGCACGACCTCTTGGCGTGCGAGCGGACGCTGTTCGGCGCCAAGCCTCCCAAGCACCAGCAGCTCGAGGACCACTACTTCGGCTCGATCCCGACCCGCGTGATGGCGTTCATGGCGGACAGCGAGCGCGAGCTCTACCGCCTGGGCGTGCCGATCAAGACGCGCCACAACGAGGTGGCCCCGTGTCAGTTCGAGGTCGCCCCGATCTTCGAGACCGCCAACGTCGCCTCCGACCACCAGATGGTCGTCATGGAGACCCTCAAGCGCGTCGCCCAGCGGCACAACTTCGCGTGCCTGCTCGTCGAGAAGCCCTTCGCCGGGATCAACGGCTCGGGCAAGCACGTCAATTGGTCGCTCTCGACCGACACGGGCGTCAACCTCCTCGACCCGCGCGGCGAGACGCACACCAACATGATCTTCCTGACCACCCTCTGCGCGGTCATCCGCGCCGTGGATATCCACGCGGATCTCCTCCGGGCGAGCGTGGCCCACGCGGGCAACGACCACCGCCTGGGCGCCAACGAGGCCCCGCCCGCGATCATGTCCATCTTCCTCGGTGACATGCTGGCCGACATCGTCGAGCAGATCGAGTCCGGCACGGCCAAGAGCACGATGAAGGGCGGCAAGCTCGACCTCGGGTCCAAGGCCCTCCCCCAGTTGCCCAAGGACACCGGCGACCGCAACCGCACCAGCCCCTTCGCCTTCACCGGCAACAAGTTCGAGTTCCGGGCCGTGGGCAGCAGCCAGGCTGTCGCGTGGCCGACCACGGTCCTCAACACGATGGTCGCCGACAGCCTCGACTTTGTCTGCGGCGAGCTCGAGAAGGCCATCGGCAAAAACACCGAGGACCCCGCGAAGATCCAGTCTGCGGTGCGTGTCGTGCTCCAGAAGATCATCAAGCAGCACAAGCGGGTGATCTTCAACGGCGACGGGTACGACAAGAGCTGGCACGACGAAGCGGCCAAGCGCGGGTTGCTCAACAACCGCGAGAGCGTCGCGGCGTTGTCGGTGCTGTCGAACAAGAAGAACGTCGACCTGTTCAAGAAGTTCAAGGTGCTCAGTAAGGTCGAGGTCGAAAGCCGCGAGCACATCTATCTTGAGAAGTACATCAAGCAGCTGCTGATCGAGGCCGAGACGGCGATCCTCATGGCCCAGACGCAGATCCTGCCGGCCGCGCTGCGGGCCCAGACGGAGCTCGCCGAGGCGGTCGCCGCGACCGAAGCGGCTGACGTCGACGCCGGGGACACCCGGACGCAGCTCGAGGAGCTCGTCGAGGTTGTGGGCAATCTTCGCAAGGCGATCAAGAAGCTCGAGAAACACGCCGATCACGAGCCGAGCAACCACCACAAGCACGCCGAGCAGATCCGCGACCACGTCAAGCCCGCCATGACGGACCTCCGCGAGATCGTCGACACGCTCGAGCAGAACATCCCGGCCGACCTGTGGCCGATGCCCACCTACCGCGAGATGCTGTACATCAAGTGATCAGCGGGACTCATGAGTGAACGAACAGGGCGGGCACGTTGCCCGCCCTGTTTCTTTGACGAAAACCACCGCCGTCCCACACGCGGGGGCGGCGGCGTTCACGGAGGTCTGGGGATGAACTCTCTCCCCGGCGTCAGCATCCAAGCTCGAAGTCGTCGACGTACCACGTGTAGTCGAAGAAGTCGATGAACCCGTCCCGGTTGTAGTCGGCGCGGGGTTGGCCAGACTCGAACGCCGACACAAAGTCGGCGTAGTCGAAGAAGTCGAGGAATCCGTCGCAGTTGAACTCGGGGCGACAGACATCGATGCGGGCCGCTGAACTCGTCACGCTCCCGCAGGCGTTCGTGACGACGCAGTCGTACATCCCGTCCTGTTCCTCGGCCGCGTCGGTGAACGAGTAGGTCGCCGAGGTCGCGCCGGGAATCGCGGTGCCGTTGAGCCGCCACTGGTACGTGACGCCCGGCGACGCGCTCGCAACACTCACCGACCCCGAGCCCTCGTTGCAGATGTTGGTGTCGACCGGTTGCCGGCTGATAACGGGTCTTCCTTCCGCGACCTCGACGGTCATCTGGCGGATGAGCATGTTCCCGTTGCTGTGGCGCCCCGGACCGCCGGTGGGCAGCCCGTTCTCCGGCGCGAGGCTCGAGCCGTTGAAGTCGATGACCTCGACCCGGATCCCCGTGAAGCTGTCGAAGGGGAGGTCGGCCTCGATGGTGTACCATGCGCACGTCGGGTTGGCACCGCTCGCGAGAATCACATCGTCATCGAGCAGCGAGAGTGATGGATCGGCCCCGGCGACAGGTCGCCCCCAGGCGTCCGCCGGCTTGGCCACCAGCGTGTCGGGGATGAGCGTGTACCAGTCAGCCGCGACCGCACCGTTCACCGGCGCGCCGTTCGCAAACCGGCTTTGCGAGTCATCGGTGACCGAGAGTCGAAAGGCGCCGAGGGAAAGGTTTCCGCCGCCGCAGCACGCGTGGTACCCGCCGGTGTGGATGCGGATCCGAACTCGGGTGACCGCGAAGAGGGACGAGGTCGGGATGGACTCGAACACAATCGCCTCACCCATGGTCCGATCGCCGGGGGCGTAGCAGTTGCCGATCGCCCACCCAGTGCCCGGGTTGCGATCGATCATGCCCGCAGGGGACCACCGACCGTCGCACTGCTGCGTCCAGGTGCTGGTCGCCTCGCGGAGCGAGATATTCTTGTAAGAGCACTGCGCGAGCGAAGTACCAGCCGTCAACGACAGGGCGAGCAGCCCCATCGCGAACGACATCCGCGAAGACATGGTCTTCATGATCAAACCCTCCAGACTTTCTGAACCCACGCGGCCCTTGCCGAGACACCGGTTCGGACCGTGAGTGCATGAGATGCACTACGAGAGATAGTGGGTCAACTCACGCATCTGTTGCATGTTTTGTCGATTTTTCATCGGAATCGACCTCGCAGCCGTCACACACCCTCCAGACGGGCGCGAAATGCACCCCATCGGGGGAGTTGTTCCGTAAACGGAACAGGCCCGAGTATCACGCGTGAGAAACTAGGGTGCTTCGGGGCCGAGAACAAGCCCGTCGTACGCCAGAGAGACGCCCGGCGGGAGTTGATCCTGCGTCTCCGCGTGCGAGACTTCGTGCGCCATGTGTGTGAGGTAGGCACGACGAGGGCGCACACGATCGATGATCGTCAGAGCCTGGTCGATTGTCAAGTGCGTCGGATGCTTGCGGTGGCGGAGTGCGTCGATGACCAGCGTGCCGAGACCCTCGAGCAGAGGCCAACTCTCTGGGGGCAGCGCGGACATGTCGGTGCAGTACGCGAGCGGGAGCCACGACGCGACGAGGGCAGAGCGTGGCGCGGGGTCGATGCGGTACCCCACGACGGGCAGTTTCCCGTGCAGCAGCCGGATGGGCGTCCAGCGCAGGCCATGGAGATCGACAGGGGCGAGCGAGGGCGTGAGCCGGTGGGCGATCACGGAAGCGACGAAACTGTCATTGATGTTCTTCGCCGGGTCAAAGACATGCTCGTACACACGGTGGAGAAATCTCAGGGTGTGCTCTTCCGCGTAAAGCGAGACCGGCGCTCGCTGCACGACATTGAACCGTCGGATCTCGTCGAGCCCGAACGTATGGTCAACGTGGTTGTGCGTGAAGAAGATGGCATCACACCGGCGGAGTTTCGCCCGTAGGGCCTGCTGCCGCAGGTCCGGTCCCGCGTCGATCAGAATCGCTCTTTCCTGTCCTTCATGCGACGCCGAGGGGTCGCGGAACACGATCGCCGCGGAAGTGCGAAGTCGCTGATCGCGCGGATCCGCGCTGGTGCAGACGGCACAGTCGCACCCGATGCTGGGCACGCCCGCCGAGGTCCCCGTTCCCAGGAAATGAAACTCCATGGGGCACCATAGGGGCTCGTTGAATTCCTTGCCTTACGCCTCGACGAGAACAGCGGCGATGGATCGGTCCTTGGTCGCGGCGAGGGCCGCCTCGGTGTTCGCGAGCCTGAAGCGTCGCGCCGCAAGAGAAAGAACGTCCACCGAACCCGACGCGACCGCGTCGAGACCCTCCCGCGTGTTCATTGTTGAAACATGGCGCAGCGTGACTTCCGCCGCGAGCAGCGGGGCCAGATCCGCAGGCCAGATCCTCTCGTTTGGGAGAGCGTCGGTGTGCGGCGGGCCTTTGATGACAATCGTCCCCCGCGGACGCACAAGCCGAGCAGCCAGCGCAAGCCCTGAGGGCGACCCCGTGCAATCGATCACGATGTCCTGATCGTGCCGGCGGCCCACTTCGCTCTCGTGCCGGTGCTTGACTCCCCAACGCTCTGCGATCGAGAACCGAGGCTCGTGCCGGCCCAGCAGGCGGACCGATGCGTTCCGCCCCGCCATCACCTGCGCCGTTAGCAAGCCCACCGGCCCGTCGCCCAGCACGGTCACAAAAGTCTTGCCGTCGAGACGCACCGCGTGCCCGATCTGAAGCACCGCTCCAACCAGCCCCGCCCATGCCGCCCGATCGTCGTCCACCTTCGCCGGCACTTCGATCAGGTCTCTCACGGGAATCGCGACACGTTCAGCAAGGCATCCCGCCCGACCCGCGAACCCCAGGACACGCCGTGTCTCGCAGTGAGCCGAGAGCCCCGCCCGACATCGATCGCATCGAGCGCACGCGCTGATGGAGTTCCAGGTGACGCGCTTTCCGGTCCATCGCACGTCCGGTTCGCCCGGTGCGTCGGTTGACTCGACCACGCCCACACCCAGGTGCCCGGGGGCGTGTCCGCAGGCCGACGACCACGAGGCGGCATCAACGGAAGTCACGAGCGCACGAACGACGCGAACCACCGCTTGAGGGACGCTCGGCGATCCCGCCGGGTCATTGGTCGCGATGTGTGGGCGTGGCAACACCGGGTTCATATCGACCGATCGAATCGGGTGCCATTCGAACGGGAGTTGTTACCGGACGGATCTGCCGTCCAACTTACGGAATGCCCGGCCCCAGCGGCATGCCGGCGGGCGTCGTGGATGGTTCGTTGGGCGGCTTGGAGACGAACGGGAGATACTCGATGTACGACTTTGGGCGTGAGTACGCGGGGTATTCGAAGACCGTCCCTCCCGCAAAGGGTGCGGGGGTTTCTTTGATCCAGTTGGCCCAGGTCAGCCTCTCGTACCCGAAGTCCTGGCCGGTGAGCGTGCGGAGGGAGACGAGCGCGTTGCGATTGACGGCGAGCCGCGGGTCGTAGAGCGCGGACACGAGCGCTTGCAGGACTTTCTGCTCCCGATACTGGGCGAGGGCGATGGCTGCCTGTGCGCGCACTTCAGCGTCCTCTTCCCATTGCCCCTTGGCCACATCGGGGAGTCGGATGGTTGAGAGCAGAGGCTCGATCGCTTCGGGGTTGTGGACGCGTTGCAAGGACCGGGCGGCCTCTTGGCGCACGCCGGGATCGCGGTCGCTGGTGAGGGCCTTGGTCATGATCGCGGCGTGTTCGGCGTTGCCGTGGCGCCCCAAGGCCTTGAGCGCGGCAGCGCGCACGCTCGGGTCAGGATCCTCGACGTTCTCGACGTAGAGCGAGACGTACACCGGATCGCCGCCAGCCTGCGCTGTCGAGAGGGCCAGCATCCCTCGTGCCCGGCGGTCGGGGTCGAAGGGGTCCTGCGCGTCGTTGACGATGTTCGAAAGCGGGCGCGGGGCGAACATCAGTTCGAGAATCCCGTCACCTTCGGCGTTGGGATCGATGTCGAGCGAGCTGCAGCCGCCGAGGAAAATCGCGGTCGTGCCGAGGACACCGGCCCAGAGGCGTCGCATCAGAGCATCCTCCCAGCGTTGGGATTTCGCGCCGCGACGGGTGGGCTGAGGATCTCTTGGAGGAGGATTGCTTTGCGGAGGTCGGCCAGACTCATCTTGCCGAATACGGAAGCCACCGGGGCCGACTTGGCCTTGACCGCTCCCGCGGCGACCACCGGGGCTGCCACGCTGTGCTGGGCGAAGGCCGCCGCTGTGATCGATTCGGAAACCCGGGCGGCCTCGACCCGCGTCGCGTCACGCTGGGCGTCCCGCCGAGCCTGGGCCAAGGCCTCGGTTCGGTCCGAATCGCTCTGCGCCGCGAGTCGGGCCGCAGCCTCCCGCCGCTTGGCGACCTCGGCCCGTTGACGTTCAAGACGACGGGCAGCCTCGACGCGGCGCGATTCGGAGGATTCGGAGGCGCGGGCGGCGGTGGGGATCGGCGGCGGGGATGAGGCGGCACGCTGCACCGAGGGGGCGCTCGCCGAAATGGGGTTGCCGGCCGCTGCCTGTCGTGCGCGGAGTTCGTCAAGTTGGCGTTTGCGCCGGTCCGCGAGCTCCTGCAGCCGTCGTTGGGCGGACTGTTCCGGCGCGTCGCCGCCCATTCCGAAGGCGGCGGGGGAATCCACAGGCGTTCGGCCGGTACGCAACTGCTCGGCCTGAGCTTGCTCCCGACGGTCACGCAGCCGCTTGGCCTCGGCCTGTTCTTTCAGGGTCTTGGAGAGCCAACTGAAGAAACCGCCCAGGAGAAAGAGCCCCAGGACAATCAGGTGGAGGTATTGTCCGATGTTTTGCACGACAGAGTCTATCGCGGGTCCGGGCGGGACGCCCGCGCCCGCTCCGGGTGGTTCTTCTGACCTAGACTCGGCCCGGTCAAGCCCTGCCCGCGTTCGGATTCTGTCTCCGCGGAGGGTTTTTGCATGTTCGAGCGACTGACCGATGCCTTTCAAGGCCTCTACCGCAAACTGTCCGGCCAGGGCAAGATCTCTGAAACCAACGTCCGTGACGCGATGAGCGATGTCCGCAAGGCTCTCCTTGACGCGGACGTCCACCTTGACGTGGTCAACGCCTTTACCGACCAGGTTCTTCAGTCGTCCCTCGGCCGGGATGTCACCAAGAGTCTCAAGCCCGGCGAAGAGATCATCGGGATCGTCCACGAGGAACTCGTCAAGTTCCTCGGAGGTGTTCCATCAGAACCTCCGGCGCACGCCGGGGGGGCGGGCACCGGGTCCTCACTGGGTCTGCCCGCCGGCATGCCCCTCGCCCCGGCCCTCAAAGCACCGTCGGACCCGATCCCGCGCGTGACGCCCGGGCCGACCATCGTGATGATGTGCGGTTTGCAGGGATCGGGCAAGACCACGACCTGCGGCAAGCTCGCCGCGTTCCTCAAGAAACGCGGGCGCAACGTCATGCTCGTCGCGGCGGACTTGCAGCGTCCCGCCGCTGTGGAACAGTTGCAGACCGTCGCCGCGCAGGTTCAGAAGGACATGCCGGGCGGGGGCAAGGTCACCTGCTACGCCGAGCCCGACAAGGTGGCAGCCTACGGCAAGGCTGTCGGCGTCGCGGTGCAGGTCTGCCAGCGCGCCGTTGCCGAGGCCCGCGCTCAGGGCATCGACACGGTGATCCTCGACACCGCGGGTCGCTTGCACATCAACGACGAACTCATGGGCGAGTTGTCGAGCGTGAACAAGTTGCTCGCGCCCCACTCGATCTTCCTCGTCGTCGACGCCATGACCGGGCAGGACGCGGTCAACTCGGCCAAGGCGTTCCACCAGCGACTCGAGGTCGACGGGATCGTCCTCACCAAGTTCGACAGCGACACGCGCGGCGGTGCCGCCCTGTCGGTCAAACACGTCACCGGTGCGCCGATCCGATTCGTCGGCGTGGGCGAGAAACTCGACGCTCTCGAAGAGTTCCACGCGGACCGGTTCGCGGGCCGGATCCTGGGCATGGGCGACGTGCTCGCCCTGGTCGAGAAGGCCCACGAGCAGGTAAGCCAGGAGGAAGCGGACGCCCTGGCCGACAAGATGGCCAAGGGCCAGATGACGATGAACGACTTCCTCAAGCAGATGAAAGCGCTGCGGCGGATGGGTTCGATGCGCCAGCTCATGGGCATGCTCCCCGGCGTCGGCTCGCTCATGAAGGACGTTCACATCGAGGACAAAGCACTCGACAAGGTCGAGGCGATTATCGGCTCGATGACCAACAAGGAACGCAACTCGCCGTCGATCCTCACCGTCTCCAGGCGCATGCGCATCGCCAAGGGCTCGGGAACCAAGCCCGACGACGTGTCGCAACTGGTCAAGCAGTTCGAGATGATCAGCAAACTGAGTCAGACCATGGCGAACATGGGCGCAGCGGACAAGATCAAGGCCGTCAAGGCCCTCAGCGAGCAACAGGGCGGAATCGGCGGGATGCTCCCCGGTCTGGCCGGGCTGCCCGCGATGGGCAAGCCCAAGGGCTCGACCGCAGCGGCGGCGGGGCGATTCAAGAAGCGCAGATAGAATCCACGACGCGGCGTGTGAACACGCCCCGGGTCGGTTCTGGCGGAGGAATGGCATGGCAAAGTCGGGCCCCAAGAAACGCGGCGTGCTCTACGTGATCTGGAACCGCGGGAAGAGCAAAAAGCACGACGGAGCGCTCCAGCGTTCCATCAACTCGCTCTACGCGATCCACCCGGAACTCGGCGTCCACGTCCACGAGCTCCCTTCCACAGCGAAGCTGCTCGACAAGGCTCGGATGTACGACTGGTCCCCCTTCGAGGAGACCTTGTACCTCGACATCGATACCGCCGTGATGGACCGTCTCGACTTCGGTTTCGAGAAAGCGGCGATTCATCACGTGGCCGTCGCGATCTGCGAAGCGCCGTACGCGCGACGCTACAACCGCATGATCACCGGCGACATGATCGAGTACAACACCGGGGTCATCTTCTGGAAGAAGGGGCCCCAGGCCGAGCGGCTCTTCCGCGAGTGGGAGCGGCTCGCGATGGCGGAAGATTCTTCGCACGAGTTTCCCGTCAGCGCGACCCAGACCGCCATCGCCGACTGCAACGACCAGGCGAGCTTCGCCAAGGCCGTGGACGGCTTGGGCTTTTGTCCGTTTGTTCTTCCGAACAACTGGAACTTCAGACCTCAGTGGACCCGGCAGTTCTTTGGGCCTCTCAAGGTGTGGCATGACTACATCGAGGTGCCTGTGCACGCCAAGGCCGCGTCAGACAAGATGAAGAACGGTCTGATGTTCTTCCACGGGTGAGTGGCCCATGAAAAAACCCCCGGGAGGTGGTGGTCGCACCCGGGGGCTCAGGGAAGCGGGTCCACACGCCCTTGGTGGGTTGGTGGGTCGGCGTGCAGCCCCGCAGAAAACCAAATCAATCCAAATCAAATCCGATCCGTCGTCCTCAGCTGTCGACCCTCTGGGGTCCGTCACCCTCGGTCGTGGAGGCGGGTCCGGCGCGGGCTCAGCACGTGGTGGGTCTGCTGAGCGTGGCCTCTCTGGTCCCGTGTGGTGAACCTCAGTTCCTTGGCGTTGCGATCCGTGCCTGTTGCCGTTCTGGTTTCACCCACCTTGGGGCCGCCGGGTTCTCAGCATCTTGCCAAGTTCCCGATCGGAGCGATCCCTCGCCCCGAGGCCCCCGGGAGCGTCCGGCTGCCGCAGCCGGACCCGTCTCCCACGATCGAAGCTTTCCTCAAGCCCCACGCTCGCGCGTGGGGCCCGTTGTCACATCATGAACACCCCATGCTCGCCCCGCAGTTGAGGCACTTGTAGCATGTCCCGCTCCGAACCGTGATCGAGCCGCAGGTGCTGCACGCCGGCGCGTCGCCCTGATTGGCCTTGGCCAGGGCGTCCAAGGCGGAGCGCCCCACGGATCCCTTGACCACGACCTGCTCGATCACCGTCTCGCTGGTGACAAACGTCGCCATCGTGCTCGTCTCTCTGACCTCGACATCATCCTTGATGCTGAACCGACCCACCGTGTCCGCTGCCGCCGCGGGCTTCCCACGCTTGGGCGCGTGCTCCTCGCGGTACCCCTCGATGAATTGCATCCCCATCCAGCGGAAGATGTAGTCGACCAGGCTCTTGGCGATGGGGATATCAGGATTCTCGGTGAACCCCGCCGGCTCGAACCGTTGGTGGCTGAACTTGGTCACCAGACTCTCAACCGGCACGCCGTACTGCAGCGAGACACTCGTCGCGGTGCCGACCGCGTCCATGAGCCCGCCGATCGTCGAGCCTTCCTTGCTCATCGTGATGAACAACTCGCCCGGCTTTCCGTCGTCGTACAGGCCGACCGTGAGGTAACCCTCGTGCCCGGCCACGTTGAACTTGTGCGTGATCGACCGGCGCGTATCCGGCAAGCGGCGACGCGTGGGTTTGGCCGGAACGGGCTTGATGACCTCGACGGTCGTCTCGATCTTCGTGACGATGGCCTCGGCCTCGCCTTCCTTGCCCTTCTCCTGATCGCTCGTGCTGCTCAAAGGCTGGCTGAGTTTGCACCCGTCGCGGTAGAGCGCGTTGGCCTTGAGCCCCAGCTCCCACGAGAGGCGGTACGCCGAGGAAATCTCGCCGACCGTCGCCTTGTTGGGAAGGTTGATCGTCTTACTGATCGCGCCCGAGATGAAAGGCTGGGCCGCAGCCATCATGCGGATGTGCCCCTCGGCCGCGATGAACCGCTTCCCGTTCTTCCCGCAGTTGTTCGCACAGTCAAACACCGGCAGATGCTCGGGCTTGAGGTGTGGGGCACCTTCGATCATCTGCGTCCCGCAGATCACCGTGTTCAGTTCGTCGATCTGGGCGTTGGTCAGCCCCAGAGTCCGGAGCAGGCTGAACGAGAAGTCGTTCTTGGCCTTCTCGGGATCAACGCCGAGCTTCTTGAGCACGTCGTCGCCGATGGTCCACGCTCCGAACGCGAAGGAAAGCTCGAACACCCCCGGCAGGCTCGCCTCGATCGCTTTGAGCGACTCGACCGGGAGACCCTTGCGGTAGAGCCATTCCGCGAGAGTTTCGCCCTTGTCCGCGTCCACCACGCCCTCGGGCAGCCTGACGTTGAGCTTCAGCGCGCCCAGGATGTACGTCATGATGTCGGCGTTCTGGGTCTCGGTGTATCCCATCGCCTTGAGGGCGGGCGCGACCGACTCGTTGGCGATCTTGAAGTACCCGCCGCCAGCGAGCTTCTTGAACTTCACGAGCGCGAAATCAGGCTCGACGCCCGTCGTGTCGCAGTCCATCAAGAGGCCGATCGTGCCCGTGGGGGCGATGACCGTGACCTGCGCGTTGCGGTACCCGTGCTTCTCGCCCAGGGCGAGAGCCTCGTCCCACGCGACGGTGGAGCGCTCGAGCAGCTTGGTCGCGTTGGACAGGCCGTGCTTGGGGCCGCCGACCTTGCCGCTTTTGACGAGCGTGTGGTTGATGGGGACCGGGCGGGTCTTGGGGTGCAGGGCTTCCCACTCAGCCGCGTCTCGCTTGACGCCGTGGGCTGCACGCTTGTGGTTGCGGATGACGCGGAGCATGTTCTCGCGGTCGGGCGTGTAGCCGGGGAACGGCCCGTGCTCCTTGGCGAGCATCGCGCTCATGCGGTAGCTGCGACCGGTCATGATGGCGGAGAGGCACCCGCAGATGGCCCGGCCTTCTTCGCTGTCGTAGGGGATGCCCAGTTGCATCAGCATCGCGCCCAGGTTGGCGTAGCCGAGCCCGAGGGTGCGGTACTTCCACGAGAGTTCCGCGATGGGCTTGCTCGGGAACGACGCCATGAGGACGCTGATCTCAAGCACCATCGTCCAGATGTCGCACGCGTGCTCGTACCGCTCGACGTCGAACGCTCGCGTGGTGGGGTCGTAGAACTTCAGCACGTTCAGCGACGCGAGGTTGCACGCCGTGTTGTCGAGGAACATGTACTCGCTGCACGGATTGCTGGCGTTGATGCGCCCCGCGCTCGGGCACGTGTGCCACGCGTTGATCGTCGTGTCGTACTGCACGCCGGGGTCGGCGCACCGCCACGCGGCGTAGCAGATCTCTTCCCAGAGCTTCGTCGCGTTGTGCGTGCGGGCCACAGCCTTCTTCGTCCGCCAGAACGTCTGCCAATCGCTGTTGGCGTCGACGGCTTCGAAGAACGCGTCGGGGATGCGGACGGAGTTGTTGCTGTTCTGCCCGGCGACGGTGGCGTACGCCTCGCCGTTGAAGTCGTAATCCAACTTCAACTTCAGTTTCTCGCAGGTGTCCGCGATCTCTTTGCTGCTCTTCTTGAGGACCTTGAGGCCCTCGACCATCGCCTGCACCTTGATCTCTTCGCGAACCTTCCAGTTCACGAACTCTTCGATGTCCGGGTGGTCCATGTCGAGGCAGACCATCTTGGCGGCACGGCGAGTGGTGCCGCCGCTCTTGATCGCCGAGGCTGCCCGGTCGCCGATGCGAAGCCAGGACATCAGGCCGCTGGACCGCCCGCCGCCCGAGAGCTTCTCGCCGTCGCCGCGGAGGTTGCTGAAATTGGTCCCGGTGCCCGAGCCGTACTTGAAGAGGCGGGCTTCGCGGACCCACAGGTCCATGATGCCGCCGTCGGAGACGAGGTCGTCATCGACGCTCTGGATGAAGCACGCGTGCGGCTGGGGGTGCGTGTACGCGTCCTTCGCGAGCGTCACCTCGCCGGTCTTGTGATCCGGGACATAGTGACCCTGCGCCGGCCCGTTGATGCCGTAGGCCCACTGCAGGCCCGTGTTGAACCACTGCGGGCTGTTGGGAGCGGCCATCTGGTGGACAAGCATGAACGACAGCTCGTCGTAGAACGCCTGCGCGTCCGCTTTGGTGTCGAAGTACCCGTGCGTCTCGCCCCAGTGCTTCCAGCACCCGGCGAGGCGGTGAATGACCTGACGGGCGGATTTCTCGGGACCCTTGGTCCCGTCCGCCTGAGGCACCCCCGCCTTGCGGAAGTACTTGCTGACCATGATGTCCGTCGCGAGCTGGCTCCACGCTTCGGGAACCTCCGCGTCCTTCATCTCAAAGACCACCGACCCGTCGGGGTTGGAAATCTTCGAGGAACGGGTGACCCACTTCGTCGAAGCGAAGGGGTCGGAGCCAGCGGTGGTGAACTTGCGTGTGATCTTCATTGAAATCCCATCTTCCCGATCGTTCTCGACACAGTGACGCCACTCTCGCGGCGTCCCGTGCCGCGCGGGATCAATCTACTTTCGGTAACGTCAAACCGCCCTGATCCTGGTACTTTCCGGCCTTGTCTGCGTAGCTCTTCTCACAAACCTTGTCCGCTTTGAGGAAGACGAGCTGCGCCACGCCTTCGTTCGCGTACACGCGGGCCGGCAGCGGCGTCGTGTTGCTGATCTCCAAGGTCACCTTCCCGCGCCACTCGGGCTCGAGGGGAGTGACGTTCAAGATCAGGCCGCAGCGGGCATAGGTGCTCTTGCCCACGCAGATCACCAGCACGTCGCGCGGGATCTCCAGATACTCCACGGTCTCGCAGAGCGCGAACGAATTCGGCGGAATGATGACGTACTGGTCGCCGACGGGCTTGTGCCCGACATCGACCTCGACCATCATGTCATCTGAGAACTTCTTGGGGTCCACGACGACCGCGTCGCCGGATTTTGGCGTGGGGGTAAAGATCTTGAACCGGGTGCCGACGCGGACGTCGTACCCGTACGAGGAAACACCATAGGAAATCCGCCCCGGACGCTTGATGGCTTCTTCAAAGGGCTGGATCTTCACCAGCGAGCGAATTTGATGATCAGCAAGAACAGGCACGAGAACTCCCACACGCTCAGCCCGGAATCCGGACAGAATGCGAACAAAACAAACTCATTGGCACAAAGATTCGGACAATCGGACGGGATGAACAAGACCCACAAAGTTCATCAAACGCCCCTTCAGAACCAGCCACCGTCAGTGGCCGGGCCAAGAGGATACCACGACAGGTTGGGGGTGCAAGCACCTTGGGCCACAAAATGATGTGGATGGAGGGTGGATCCGCTGTCGGTTGCTCCTAACCCTTTGCAGATCCACGACTTGCCCGCAAGGGAGAATCTTTGGCGAAAGGTGAGATGAGGAAGTTCACCTAGCGATTGCGACCCGACCAAACTGCGATATTGGGGCTCTGGGAGGGATGTGGAATCCAGACCTTTGTGGAAAACCCGACCAGGCGGACAGAGTCGCGCGTTCGAGACGTTCGCGACGTGTTCGAAGGGAACTTGAGATTGGATAGAACTGCGACGCCTCCGGGTGTCGTAAAGTACCCTGCGATGCTGATCCGCCCGGGTCGGCACAGGTAGGGTGGCGAGGCCGAAACCGGCCTTGTCCCCGGCACGAGGGACGTGCGCAGTCCCTTCGGAGACGATTCGATGGCCTTGAACCGCTTCGCCGCATTCCGGCGTCCCGTTGGCGTGTTTGTCGGACTGCTGACGGCGTGCGCAATTTCCGCGTGCGAATCAACCCCGCCGGTCAAGCCTCGCCGGACCGAACCGGTCGTGCGAGATGTTCCCAGCGTCTTGGTCAACACCATCGGCGCATCGACCTCGCTGAACGGCACCGAAGCCGTGATCGTGTACGGCTACGGCGTGGTGGTCGGCTTGAACGGGACGGGCGGAGACATCCTTGATGAGGCTCTCGCCGCCCAGATCGAACTCGAGATGAATCGCCGAGACATCTCGGCGACGCTGGATTATGAGGGTTACGCGATCCAGGGCAAGAGCCCGAAGGACCTGCTCCGCGACAAGAACGTCGCGGTGGTTCTCGTTCAGGCGGCGGTCCCCCCCGCCGCGCCGAAGGGGCTCCCGTTTGACGTTTACGTCACGGCCATCAACGCCTCAAGCCTTGAGGGGGGAATGCTCTGGACGACCGACATGTACATCCAGACCGGGAGCGCTGGCACGATCGGTGGTTTGAAGGGGCGGCGACTCGCGTCCGCGAGAGGCCCCGTGTTCATCAATCCGTTCGGCGATCCGGCGCAAGAAGGCGACGGCGTTTCCCGACGGACCGGGAGAGTGCTCGCGGGCGGGTCCGTGGCGGAGCCACTCAAGATCGAGATCCTTCTGGACGAGCCGAGCCACGCGCGGACACGGCGTATGGCCGAGGCGATCAACACACGGTTCCCCGAAGAGGCGGGAGATCGCGGGAAGACCGCGATGGGCCGGAACAGCGAGTCGCTCGGGCTTCAGGTCCCGTCGAGCATGGTTGACAATGCTGGGGACTTCGTCCAGATCGTGCGGCACCTCCAAGTCGACATGTCCGCGCCCGACCTCTACGCCAAACGGTACGTCGACGCGCTCAAGGAGCAGCCTTGGCTGTCCGGCGAGCTGGGGTACTGTCTCCTCGCGGTGGGCGGAGATCCCGCGATTCGTTTCGTCCGCGAGTTGTACGACTATCCCGAGGCGGTGCCCCGGATCACGGCATTGCGCGTCGGAGCGAGGCTCGGGGATCACAAAACCGCCGAGTACCTGATCAAGAGCGCTCAAACGGGGAACGGCCCCGAACGATTCGAGGCGATCGAACTTCTCGCGTCGGTCGACGGCGGCCCGAACATCGACCTTGCTCTCAGAAATCTGTTGGCGTCGCGGGAACTGCTGGTCCGCGTGACGGCGTACGAGTCGCTCCTCTCTCGCGCCCAGGGTTCAGCGCGCAAGCGGGCCATCCGCGAAGCGGCCGCTCTCGCACGTGCCAGCGGCGACTATGCCCTGACCAACCCCTCGCACCGCGAAGTTCTTCTCCGTGGCGCGATCCCCGGGAACAACATCCAGGGTGTCCGACGCGAGATCGTCGGCGATAAGTTTCAGCTCGATATCGTGCCTTACGGCGAGCCGATGGTCTACGTCACACAGCAGGGGCAGCCCCGCATCGTTCTCTTCGGGGGGGAAGGGAAGGCCGGGATCAAGTTGGAGAGCCCCTCCCTCGTCTCCGCGTGGGATGATCGCCTGATCCTCGCCTCCGAAGAGGGAAGCCCGGTTCACCGTGTTTATTACCGCGACTACCGCAGCGGAAAGACGTACCGACAGGAGACCGACGACTCGCTCGAGCACCTCATCGCTTTCTTCGCCCGAAAGTCATCCCCCGAGGACCCTCGCCCGGGTCTCGACATGACCTATTCCGAGGTGGTCGGTGCGCTCTACGCGCTGCACCAATCCCGGGGCGTGATCTGCGTCTTCGCCTCCGAGAAGGAGAAGCTCAAGGCCAAGTTTGCCGAGGCCGCACGGTCGACGGCTCCAAAGGTTCGCCCGGAGACAGCCGCCGATCGCGAGGCCATGATGGTCGTCGAACAGCCGACCGCGGAAGACGTCAAGAAGGCCGAAGGCCGCCCGACCGCCGTCCCTAGGCCGAAGATCATCCCGGTCATTCGTCCGCCAAACGCGGGTGAAAAGACCACGGACAAGCAGCAGTAGCCCCCGGAAGCCCCCGGTTTCCCGCGGATTCGTGTTGATTGGCTGTCGGTTCCCCGGGCGAGGCCTCGGGTCCCCCCATATGCTGTTGTCGCCTGCGCCGGTGACCCTACCCCTTGGGTGCGGCGATGGTGCACCGAGGGTGTCCGATCATGCGTTTGACCAAACTGACCCTCTCCGGGTTTAAGTCCTTCGCCGACTCCGCGGAGTTCACCTTCGACGAGGCGGTGACCGGCGTCGTCGGTCCCAACGGGTGCGGCAAGAGCAACATCGTCGACGCGATCAAGTGGGTCCTCGGCGAGCGATCCAGCAAGAGCCTGCGCGGGACGGAGATGCTCGACGTGATCTTCGCGGGCAGCGCGGGGCGCAAGCCCGGCGGCTTGGCCAGCGTCACGCTGACGTTCGACAACCCGCTCAAGGAGACCATCGCGCCAGCGATCGATGTTCCCATGGCCGTAGAGACGGACACGCCCACCCCGGCCGCGGTCGACCCGCTTGATGCCGAAGAGCCCTCGGTGGTGGACATGAGGCTCCGCGGCAAGCGCGGGCTTCCCATCGACGCCGACCAGGTTGAGGTGGAGCGTCGTCTGTACCGCGACGGGACAAGCCAGTACGTGATCAACGGGAAGAAAGCCCGACTGCGCGACATCCGCGAGTTGTTCCTCGACACGGGCATCGGGGCCGACGCCTACTCGATCATCGAGCAGGGGAAGGTCGACGCGATGCTGCTGGCGAGCCCGCAGGAGCGTCGCACGATCTTCGAAGAAGCGGCGGGGGTTGCCAAGTACAAGCAGCGGCGTATCGAGGCGGAACGGAAGCTCGAAAAGGCCCAGCAGAACCTGGTCCAGACCCGCGACCAGTTGGAATCCACCGAACGCCGCCTCCGCATCGTCAAAGGACAGGCTGTCAAGGCCCGAAGGTTCAAGGAACTCGACGAGCAGTTGCGGGCATGGCGGACCGCGCTCGCGCTCGATCAGTACGACCTGATCGCGACGCAGATCCTCACCCTCACCGGGCAGCAACTCGGCGTGGACGACGAGCGCGTGAAGGCCTCCGCCGATGTGACCGGGGCGGAGAGCGACAAGCAGGACGCGGATATCGCGAGGCAGGAGATCGCGTCGGCGCTGCGTCAGGCTGACCAGGAACGCCTCGCGGCCGAGCACGCGCAGCAGCAGGCGACGCAGCGGGCGCAGATGACCGAGCGGTCGATCGCGGACGCTGAGCGTCGGGCCGAACAGGACACGGTCCGCCTGCAGGACCTCGAAGCCAGGCTCGTCGAGACTGATTCGGCCTCGGGCCAACAACGCGAGCAGGTCGCGGGCCTCACCGAGCGCGCCGCCAGTGCTGAGCAACGGCTCTCCGCAGCCAACGAGGCGCGGTCGGCCTCGCTCGTTACCCTCAACGAGAAGCAGTCCGCCGCGTCCGAGCGTCGAGCCGCGTCGAACCGGATCGATCGCGAACGCGCCGGCGTCGTGGCATCGATCGAAGCGGACGCCAAGCGTGTCGACGCCGCTCGGGAACAGATGGACCGCGTGGCCGGCCGGCTTGCGGCGCAGCAGGCGGACCGCGAGCGAGTCGCCTCTGAGACGCAGATCATGCAGCAGGCCGCGGGGGCGACCAAGTCCCGGGCCGAGGTGATGCAGGTCGAGGTGGCCCAGGCGGAAACCACGCTCGACCAACTGGGCGCGGGGCGACGAGAACAGGCCAAACGTACGAGCGAACTCGAGCAGGATCTTGTCCGCCAGGAAAGCAGGCGGGCGACGTTGCGCGAGTTGGTCGAGACGCGCGCCGGGTACGGCGAGGCTGTGCAGAGCGTGCTCGAAGCCCGCGACGCCGGCGGCGGGTTTGCCGGCGTGCTCGGAGCGCTGGTCGACCTGATCGAGACCTCGAGCGAAGACGCCGGCATTGTCGAAACGGCGCTCGGCGCGAATCTCCAGGCGCTCGTTGTCGAGAGCTCCCAGTCGCTCCCGACGGCCGAAGAGCTTCAAGGCCTTCCCGGACGCGTCACGTTCATGCTGGCACGTACGCCCGGTGCCCTCACGGATGAACCCGCAGCGGACTTGTCCGCGTTCAGCGATCGCGTGCGGTCGGTGCGATCGATGGTGCGGGCACGCGAGGATGGCGCGGCGCTGGCGGGTGGGGTCGGGCCGATGCTCGATCGGGTGCTCGGCAGGACGTTCGTGGTTCGCGATGTCGAGACCGCGATGCTTTTGGCGGCGGGGCCGCTGTCGGGCGGCGCGGGCTCGCGGTTCCTGACGGACGCCGGCGTGATCGTCGAGCCCGACGGGCGCGTGATCGCCGGTCCTCGCGAAGCCGGTGCCGAGGGCGCGGGCGTCATCGCACGCCGCAACGAACTGCAGTCGCTCGAGTCCCTGATCGGGAGCCTCAGGACCCGCGTCGAGAACGAACGCGCGGCATTGGCGGCGGTGGACACCGAGGCCGCGGCGCTCAATGCGCGGGCGGTCGAACTGCGCAAGTCTCTAGCTGCTGAGCAACGGCAATTGCTGAGCGAACAGGGCAAGCTCGAACGCCTGGCCTCCGACGATTCGCGCGTGCAGCGCGAGATCCGCTCGCTTGAGCAGGAACTCACTTCGCTCCGCGAACGCTCGTCGCGCCTTGACGCCGACCGCGATGCGCTCAAAGCCCGCGCCGACGCGCTCGCCGAGCAGTTGACCGCGACGACGCGCGACCTCGTGCAACTCGAAGCCTCCGCCAAGGAGGCGCAAGGGCTGGTCGAGGGGGCGACCGAGCAGATGACCGGCGCGCGCGTGGACGCGGGCAAGATCGCCGAGCAGTTGTCCGCCGCCCGGCGCGAAGCCTCGCGTCTCGAGAGTCTCCGCGACGAACTCGCCCGTCAGAGGCGCGACGTGGCTTCGCAGATCGAGCAATCGACAGCCCGCGTGGAAGAGCACCGCCGCGTGCTCGTCGAGTCGCAGGCGGCGATCGAGCAGTCCACGGTGCTCGCGGCCGAACTGCTGACCAAGGTCCAGGCGTTGCAGCAGAGCCTCTCCGGTGCGGATATCGCCGCAAGTCAGGCCGGGCAGCACCTGTCCGAAGTGCGCCGCGTGGCGAACGACGCGGAGAAACGCTGGGCGAGTATCGAGATGGCCCGTCGCGAGGCGGAGATCAAACGTGAAACCCTCGAGGAGCGAGCCCGAGAGGATCTGCTGCTTGACGTTGTGGCACTGCACCCGGAGTATCGCGAGATGCTCGCCGCGGGCGGCGTCGTCCGCCCGGATCACGAGCGAGCCCACGCCGATATCGAGACGCTGCGGAGCGAGATCAAGAAACTCGGCAACGTGAACCTCGATTCGATCGAGGAGGAAACGCTCCTCGCCGCACGCAACGACGAACTCATCCGGCAGGTCGCCGACATCGACGACGCCTGCACCAAGCTCGCCGAGCTGATCGGACAGCTCAACGCCGTCAGCAAGGAACGCTTCAGCGAGGTCTTCGACAAGATCCGCGAGAACTTCGGCGGCGAACAGGGGATGTTCCGCAAGCTCTTCGGCGGCGGCAAGGCCGAGGTCCGCCTCATGCCGCTCGTCAAGGAGGTCGACGGGCACAAGGTCGTCACCGACGAAACCGACATCCTCGAGTCCGGTATCGAGATCATCGCCAAACCCCCCGGCAAGGAACCCCGCTCCATCAGCCAGCTCTCCGGCGGCGAGAAGACCCTGACCGCCGTCGGCCTGCTGATGGCGATCTTCCGCAGCAAGCCGTCGTGCTTCTGCGTGCTCGACGAAGTCGATGCGGCACTCGACGAGGCCAACGTCAATCGTTTCAACAACGTCATCCGTCAGTTCACCGATCTCTCGCACTTCATCGTCATCACGCACAACAAGCGGACGATGCAGTCCGCCGACCGGCTCTACGGCGTCACCATGCAGGAACGCGGCGTGTCCAAACGCGTGAGCGTCAACTTCGCCCAGGTCGGCCGCGACGGCACGATCCACAACGCACCCATCGAGCAAACACCTGTCGAGCAACCCGCCGCGGTGGTGGCCGTCGAGGCGATCCCCGCGGAGGTCGAGCCCAAGCCGGGGTATCTGCGGCGTGCCATGGCGCAGATGCGGAGCGAGCAGGCCCAGCCGGCGGAGAACTGAGCTTCATTTCTGTGCGATCGCAACCATTGCAACGAAAGAGCCGGGCCGCTGTCGCGCGGCCCGGCTTCGATGATTCGGCTCGATCTCGAGGCACTCGGCTATCGGTTGTACCCGATGGCGTCGAAGAGCGTGATGTCACTGGTCCGCAGGAACGACGGGTAGAACGTCTCGCCGTAGCTGAACGCCGGGTCCATGATTCCGATGGCGGGGACCTGTTCGCGGAAGTGGCTTGCCTGCCAGGGCGAGCCGTCGGAAAGCGCGTACTCCGACGCGATGGTGTCGAAGTTCACATCGTCGTTGGGGTTGTTGCGGACGCACCAGCGTGGGCGGGCGGTGAACTCCGCCGAGGTGTCCGGGTTGAAGTCGCTCGACCCGTCCGTGCGCCGGAAGCGGAAGATATCGATGACCTCAAGGTCGCGGTTGCGGAAGTCCACCCCGCTGGTGCAGCCCAAAGCGTGCCCGGTCTCGTGGATGATGACATCTTGCAACGAGATCGTGTTGGCCGTGACGCCGTTGGAAGGGTCGTAGTCGAAGGGAAACGCGGTGGAATACTGCATGGAGGCGTCGTTGCCCGCGACGGTCCCGCCGTTGGCCTTGAAGTTCGCGAATGTCCAGAAGCACTGGTTCTCGTTGGTGGTGCTCGAGGTGCTGTACCGCACCGGGAGCGAGGCGGTCGGGAGCGACGATTGAATCGTGTCCGACGCGTCCATGCCGCCCACCAGCGTTGCACGCGTGTCCGCCCAGGTGAGCGACCCGTACGTGCTGCCAGTGCCTCCGATGACACCCGGCGAGAGCGCCGCGAAACTCACCGGGATCGTGACGGTCATCGTGTCCGCGGTGAATTGGCTCTCAAGGTACGCCTCCGCCGCGGTAAACGCGGGGATCGCCGCTGCGGGCACACCCGCGCCGAGGACGAACACGACGTTCAAGCCGGCCCGGTTCCCGAACGGGTTGTCGATGACGGTGACGCGGGACTCGTCGGCGAAGTCAGCCTCGTGCGTCCTGGCCATCGTTGCCAGATCCGCCGCCGTCATCGTTGCGAAATTTGAGCAAACCGGCTTCCAGACCTGCTGGGTCTCCATCGCGACCAGATCGCCATTCGGCAGCGTCGCGAGCATCTCACCCGTCTCAATCACATGGCGGACCGCAGCGGCCGGGGCGGCGACGTGCGCGCCGTCCAGAGGCGTGGGACCTTGAGCGAAAGCGGTGCCCGCACACGCCGCGAGAGAAAGAGCCGCCGACCACATCATCCGTGAGGCAAGAACGTGACCCATTGGAAAGACTCCTTGTCCAAAACGAAACCCCGCGGACCGAAACCACACGATCAGCCAGCGGTTGGCGCGTCGAACGACGCGTGAAGAACCAAGAGCCAGCCCGGCCCGCGAGTCGCCCAAATTACCACAGCGGGAAGGGACTGTCAATCCGAGATTGCTTTGGAGCGCGACGAAAGTGCGCCCGATCCCAGACGCGGGTCATCCCTCGGTACCACCTTTGGGGTGGATGGCGAGTCGAACGCGCAAAAAGGTGCTTTCACCTATGCCTTTTCCATCATGGCGCGGAGGTTCTCGAGCTTCACCGACCAGAACGCCCGAACACGTTGCACCGCGTCGGCATCCGCCAGTTTCCGCTGCTGCACTTGCACCAGGCACTTGTTCGCGTCCTTGGGCCAGAAATACACCTCGACGCTGCTCCCCTCGTCGGGGCCTTGCACGAGCCATGTCATCCGGATGTTCTTGTCCGCGTTGGCGACGCGGACCTCGACTTTGTGATCTCCCATCCAACGCTCGCGGGTCGTCCCGTCCTCCCACGCCTTGTAGAGCTTCGCGGTCGCCGCGTTGATCGTCTTGCTCACGCCCGCCTCGAAGCCGTCGGGCTTCTCGTTCTTCTGGCGCAGCCCCCGCGCCTGTTCGTACCCCACCGTGAGCGTCTGAGCCCACCAGTCCGTCGCCGCGTGCTTCTCGCTCAGAATCGCGACGATGGCTTTGTGGTCCATGGCTTTGGCCCCGGCCTCGTCAAGGATCTCGAACCAATCCACCCATCCCTTCCCTGTCGCTTTGCGCACCGCCGCATCCCCGACACCGCTGTGCGTCGGGCCTGAGCTCTCTTTCCTCGATCGACCTCTGGGCGCGTCCTGCGTCGAGGCGCCAGCGTGGACGTGGACCTTCAGTGCCGGTCGACCTGGAGTCTCCGAAGCGACCGGAGCCGGCGCGATCGGTGCAGGCTTCTTGCCCGGTTTGCCTTCAACCGACGATGCAGCGGCCTTTCTGGTCGCGGGCTTCACTCCCGCGATTTTGGTGGCGTCTTTGCGGCTCGTCTCTTTCTCGCCTTTCGCGGCGGGCTTCGAGCTGGCCTTGGTCGCGGGTTGAGGAGCTGGCTTCTTGGCGGGCGTGGACGCCTTGGGCTTGCTGGACGCCTTCCCCGAGGTCTTCGTGGTCTTTTTCTTGGATGACTTTTTGGCCACTGGTCGCCTCCCCTGGTTCGATCCCGACCGCCCACTCGGCTATCGGACGGCACACCATACACCCCAGCCGTCCAATCCGCCAGTCGGGGCGGGTCTTGGTGCCCAGGGACCAAGACGAACCCGCGGGCGGGCCGATGAGTATGCACGGGACGCAGCCCGTCGGCACCCCCCGTGACGCCACTACGATCAGCCCCCTGCAGCCCAGCCGAGAGGATCCAAGACCATGTGCGGAATCGTCGCTTACATCGGGAACAAACCCGCCCAGAACATCCTGATCGAGGGGCTCAAGCGCCTCGAGTATCGCGGGTATGACTCGGCCGGCGTCGCGACCCTTGAATCCGACGGGCTCCATGTCGTCCGCGCGATCGGCCGCGTCAGCAACGTCGAGGATCGCCTTGAGACCATGGGTGGGCTCCGCGGGTCCATCGGCATCGCCCACACTCGCTGGGCGACCCACGGCGGGGTTACCGAGCTCAACGCCCACCCGCACCAGGACGACCGCCACGGCATCGCCGTCATTCATAATGGCATCATCGAGAATTACGCGGCCCTCAAGACGTGGCTCGAAGAACGCGGGCACGTCTTCAGTTCTCAGACCGACACCGAAGTGATCTCGATGCTCGTCAGCGAGTTGTACGAGGGAGACCTCGAAACCGCCGTGCAGGCCGCCCTCCGCGAGGTCACCGGGGCGTACGCCATCGCGGTGATCTGCGCCAAAGAGCCCGACACGCTCGTCGTGGCCCGCAAGGGCTCGCCCCTGATGGTCGGCGTCGGCAACGGTGAGTACATCATCGCGTCCGACCCCTCGGCGATCGTCGCCCACACGACCCAGGCCTTCAGCCTCGACGATTACAACGTCGTCAAGATCACCCGCCAGGGGTTCAAGACCTCCGACATCAACAACTCGCCCACCACGCCGAAAATCATGCAGCTCGAACTCGAGTTGCAGGAGATCGAACTCGGCGGCTTCGCCCATTTCATGCGGAAAGAGATCTTCGAGCAGCCCAAAGCCCTCACCAACTGCTTCCGCGGCCGAATTGACGAACGCGACGGCAAAGTCGTTCTCGGCGGCGTCTCCGCCTTCGCCAAGGAACTGACCAAAGCCCGCAAGATCGTTCTGCTGGGGCAGGGCACCGCCCTGCACGCTGCGATGATCGGCGAATACCTGCTTGAAGACCTCGTGAAGGTGCCGGCAGTCGCGGAGTACGCCAGCGAGTTCCGCTATCGCAACCCGATCATCGAAGAGAACACGGTGGCGATCGCCGTGAGTCAGTCGGGCGAGACCGCCGACACGCTCGCGGCCCTGCACGAGGCCCGCGACCGAGGGGCCCTTTCGCTGGGCGTCATCAACGTGGTCGGCTCGACCATCAGCCGTGAGACCGACGCTGGCGTGTACCTCCGCGTGGGCCCCGAGATCGGCGTCGCTTCAACCAAAGCCTTCACCGGGCAGGTCGCGGTCCTCACGCTGATCGCTCTCTACCTGGCCCGTCGTCGATACATGTCGGCAGACCAGTGCGCCGAGATGCTCCAGCAGATGCAGAGCATCCCCGGGAAGATCGAACGCATTCTGGAGCAGGACCAGCGGATCAAAGCCGTCACCGAGAAGTACTGCCACCGCGAGAATTGGCTGTTCCTCGGGCGCGGGTACAACTACCCGACCGCCCTCGAAGGGGCTCTCAAACTCAAGGAAATCTCGTACATCCACGCCGAAGGGATGCCCGCCGCCGAGATGAAGCATGGCCCCATCGCCCTCATCAACGAGGGGATGCCCGCGGTCTTCATCGCCAACAAGGGCAGGCAGTACGAGAAGGTGATGAGCAACATCCAGGAGGTCAAGAGCCGTGGCGGCCACGTCATCGCCGTGGCGACCGAGGGCGACGAGCAGATCAAGAAGTACGCGGAGGATGTGCTGTACATCCCGGATATTCCCGAGCCCCTGAGCCCGATGCTCGCGGTGATCCCTCTCCAACTGATGGCGTACCACGCCGCGGTCTTCCGCGGGCACGACGTGGACAAGCCCCGGAACCTGGCGAAGAGCGTGACGGTGGAGTAGGAGTCTGGCGGTATGCGCAGAGCGTCCTACGGCCTGATCGTTGCTCCTGTCGTTCTCGTCGCGAGTTGTGCGTCGCTCGTTTTCGTGACGCTGAAACAAGAGAACGAGTATGAGGCGCAACAAGCACGTTGGCAGTGGCCGCAGTCGGCGCACAAACTTGTCATGCAAGATCTTGAAGGCATGAAAGCCGATCGGGGCCGATACCCCGAGCGGCTCACGCCCGCCGATGTCAGTGAAGCGGCGGGAACGCTCTGGTTCTATCGCGTCAATGCCGACGGTACCGACTACGAACTCTGGTGCAAGATCCCGCAGAAGGAAGGCGGCTTTGACGCGATGATTTTTTCACCCGACGGCGAGATCGGCGACGATTGGCCCGGGAAGCGCCCATCACCCGGTGGCGTCTGGACCTTGGTCGAGCACGCCGAGCTCGCCCCGACGGAGCGGTGGCTCGACCCGGTCAACCCCTGATGGCGGATGGACGACATCTCGGACCATCCGGGCGTCCATGCCCCCAGGCTTGCGCCGGGGGCTGTGATAAGGCATGCTCTTTCAGGCTCTTGCCCGATACCTGCGGCGAGGTGACCAATGAACGAGCGTCCGAATAATCCACGCATGATGTCCGTCCGCGAGAAATTGGCCCGGATGGCCCCTCGGCGGGCGATTGAGATTCTTGGGCCCGAGTTGCTCCGCACACCACGGCTCGTGCTTCGGCCGCTGGCCGAAACGGATCGTGCCGAGTTCATCGCTGCGATCCGTGAGAGTCGGGCGGACCTGGAGCCTTACTTTGATCTGTGGCAGCCCGGAGATTCCGACGGCGCGGTCTTCGAACGGCAGATGGAACTGACGCGGCGTGGCATAGCGACGGGGCAATCGTGTCGCCTGGGCGCGTTCTTTGACGATGGGCGGTTTGTCGGGTGCCTCAATCTCAACGACATCGACCGCGCGATGGAGTTGCGGGGCGAGGCGTCGTGGTGGGTGCGGTCGAACCTTGCGGGGATGGGACTGGGCACCGAAGGCGTGCGCGGGCTCTTGGAGTACGCCATCGGCGATCGATTCGGAACTGGGGGAAGTGGGGGGGGGCTTGGGCTGGCGCGGGTGGTGGCGATGCTGCACCCCGACAACGCGTCGAGCCGAAGGCTGGCCGAGCGTGTCGGAATGCACATCGACCCCAAGGCCGCGACCACGGTCCGGTTGCACGGGGCGTGGGTGCCGCATGTGGTGTACTGCAAGTCGGCGGGGGTCGCAGCGGGCCTGCCAGCCCGGTCCGCCGTCGCTTGACGGGTTCTGGTATGCTTGGGCGATGAGCCAACTTCTCCCGTCTCGCCGATCGTTTCTCACTGCAGGCGCGTCAATCGCTGCCGGGGCTGTCGTTGCGCACGCGGCGGTTCAACCCGCCGTTCAACCCACCGGCGAGCCGTGGCGCGGCAAGCCCGGTGCGGCCGGCGAGCCGATGGGCGACGACCATCGCGGGATCTGCTGCATCTCCTCGGGCAACGGGCTTCGGGCGGTGGTCCGGGCGCGCGAGTTGCTCGCCACGGGGATCGACCCTGCAGACTGCATCGTGCAGGGTGTCAAGATCATCGAGGACGACCCCGAGGACGACTCGGTCGGCTACGGCGGTCAGCCCAATGCCGACGGCATCGTCGAGCTCGACGCGTCGGTGATGTACGGCCCCACGCACAAGTCCGGTGCGGTCGCGAGCATCCGCAACATCAAGAACCCGGCCCAGGTCGCCCTGCTGGTCCTTCGCCGCACCGACCACTGTTTGCTCGTCGGCGAGGGGGCCCTCCGCTTCGCCAAGTCGATGGGGTTTCCGGAGGAGAACCTGCTCACCGAGAGGTCGCGGCAAGCGTGGCAGCACTGGCGCGAGAACATGAGCAAAGAAGACGATTGGCTCAACGACGATGAACGCGACCCGCTGGTCGGCAAGCCATTCGATCAGCCCGGGCAGCTCGGCATGGCGTGGGACCCGT
Organism: Phycisphaera mikurensis NBRC 102666; assembly: GCA_943369765.1. Classification (GTDB taxonomy): domain Bacteria; phylum Planctomycetota; class Phycisphaerae; order Phycisphaerales; family UBA1924; genus UBA2396. Next base: position 107,922 of record CALROI020000002.1, read on the forward strand.
CGTTCACCTACGGCACGGTGCACTGCTCGATCGTCACCGAGAAGAAAGATATTGCGAGCTGCACCAGCACGAGCGGCTTGTCCTGGAAGATCCCCGGTCGCGTCGGCGACTCGCCGATCATCGGGGCGGGCAACTACTGCGACAACGAGGTGGGCGCGGGCGGGTGCACGGGTCGCGGCGAGTCGTGCATCGTGAACCTCGCAGCCCACACCATCGTCATGATGATGGAGCGGGGGCTGACGCCGGCTGAGGCTGCGCTGGCGACGGCCAAGCGGGTCGCGGACCACACGAAGGAGAAGCGGCTGCTGGACGCAAAGGGCCGCCCGAACTTCAACGCGAGTTTCTACGCTCTGCGCAAGGACGGCGCGTGGGGCGGGGCGTGCCTGCACCCCGGCGGCAGCATGGCGGTGGGGGACTCAAAGACGGCGCGGGTGGTGAAGTTGCCGGCGTTGTTTGATTCGTGAGCCTACACGATGTCTCCAAGGGGCAAACTGGTTTGCGGTGGGGTACTGCTGTTTGCTGGAGGCGTTATTGCCGCTGTCGCGATCTGGGCGCAGTGGGGTGCCGCGCCGGTACCGAATACGGTCATTGGTTGGACAAGATCGGCCGCATCCATCGTTGTTCTGAGGGATCAGTCGGGAAAGCTCTCGGCAATGCTCAGCGATGCGACCAAGGGCTCGTGGGAGCTGCCTTCGGGCCATCAGTACTACGCGTCGGTCAACATTGGTGCGAGAATGACATCCGAAGCTACGTTGCTCGGCGATAGTGTGCCCGGCAGCGTGCCGAGCGGCATAGCGATACCTTGGCGTCGTCAATACACGACAGTCTGTGACTTGATGCCGTTGTTTGACTTGGGCACCTCTGGCACGGCATCGAGGTCGCGTGGCGTCGAACTGCCTGCGGATGTCGTGGCGGCGATTTCGTCGGACGAAGCGTGCGTGGCTCAGATCCGGAAGGAGCACGCTCCGTGGCCACCGGGCAATCGGCGGGAGTTTGACCGCGACGGCGTGCTCTACGTGACGCATCGTCTGTTGAAACCTTGGTTTGTATATCAGGCGTTGGGAGCGGCAGCGATCCTGATCTCAGGCGGATGGCTTATCGTCAGCGCATCGCGCTGCCGGCGACTCCGGCACGCCTGCCCGGTCTGCGGATACGACATGCGAGGCCTTGCCGACAGCCCTTGCCCGGAATGTGGATGTACCTCCAAACGCTGATCTTGCGACGCGATGACGCCTCTACATCCCCGTCGGGATCATCCCCGTCAGGTTCTCAGGGCCCGTCGGGGTGATGTGGATGTTGTCCTCGATCCGCACGCCACCGATTCCGCTTGCCAGCAGCGTGTCCACCAGCGGCCAGTTCACCGCGTCCTTGTGCTTCGCCCGGTTCTCCGCGTCGTTGAGCAACGGGCCGATGAAGTAGCACCCCGGCTCGACCGTGATGGTGTACCCCGCCTCGAGCGGGAAGTCGCAGCGGATGGTCACGACGCCCGGACGCGAGCTTGGCTTGCGACCCGGCAGTTTGCCGGTCGCGTCGCGCACGCCCAGGCCGATGAGGTGACCCAGGCCGTGCGGGAAGAAGAGACCCATCGCCCCGCTCTCCACCGCCGACGACGCTGATCCTTTGAGCACACCCATCTGCACGAGCCCCTCGGCCATGTCGAGGGCGGCCCCCACGTGCACGTCGATCCACTCCGCCCCGACGACGCACCGAGTGATCGCCCGCTCAAACGCCCGCAAGACCGACGCGTGCAGCTCCTTGCGGGCCGCGTCCACCGGGCCGCAGGCGAATGTGCGGGTCACGTCGGCGGAATACCGGTCGATCTGGGCCCCCGCGTCGATGAGGACGAGATCGCCGGGCTTGGCGGCCCGCTCGGTGGGGTCAAAGTGCAGCACCGCGCCGTTGCTGCCGACGCCGACGATGGTGCCGTACGCGGGCCCGTCGGCGCGGTGGCGGCCGAACTGGCACTCGATCTCGGCCTTGAGGACGCGCTCGGAGACGCACGCCCCGCCCGCAGCCTCGGCGAGCAAGGCCCGCACGCGGGCGTACGCCGGTGCGGTCGCGGCTGCCGCTTCCTTCATGCGGGCGATCTCCGCCGCATCCTTGGGTCGCCGGGCGTGCGTGAACGCCTCGCGGACCTCGTCCGTCCGCTTGGAGTCGTGCTTGATCCCGGGGAGTGCGTTGCCGAGCATGACGACGGGCCTGCCGCGCCGAGCAGCCATCCACGCGGCGAGTTCCGGCAGCGGCGTCCCCGGCACTTGCTCGCGCCCCTCCCAGACCTTCTGGCTCTGCGTGACCACCGGCACAAAGTCCTGCCAGCCGCTCTTGGGATCAAACGCGACCACGCCCCCCTCGCACTCCGCGTCGGTGAGGTAGAAGTATTCCGCGTGCGACAGGAACGGGTAGGTCTGGTCCTGCCCGCCGGGGATACCCAGGGGCTCGCCGGCCCCGACGAGGATGATCTCGTCCTTGAGGTCGACAGCCAGACTCAGGGCTTTGGCGATGCGTGCACGGCGGGCGGCGATGTCCATCTTCATAGCGATCAGGATAGCCGCCGACCCGGCCTATCCCCTTCCCATCGGCAGGTCGAACCGGTCGCGCGTGTGGCAGTACGAAAGCCCGCCCATGCGGCCCACCGCGTCGAGGATCGTGGGGTCCACGTGGTGTCGCTCGTTCACCAGGCCGTCCGCCGCGTGGATGTGGACGACGCGCCCGATGACGATGTTTCCCCCCGCTGAGGCTCCCGGGTTCGTTCGCACAACCTGCATGGTCCTGCACTCAAAGCTCACCGGGCTCTGCGCGACGCGTGGCGGGGCAACGACGCGCGAGGGAGCCATCGTGATGTCCGCACGCCTGACTTCGGGCATGTCGAACTCGCTCTCGCCGTACGGGAGCGCTGTGGCGCACCACGCCATCGGTTCCTTGAGCGCGTCGCTCACGATGTTGACGACGAACTCGCCGGTGCCGCCGTCCGCGATCGGCTTGGCGTTGCGAAGCGAGTCCTTTTCGGTGCCGTCGGGCTTGTTGGCGGGGCAGAAGAGCAGGGTCATCGGGTCGCTTCCGACACCGCAGAAGAAAGAGAATGGCGCGAGATTCGTGCGCCCGTTCGGAGAGACAGTCGACACCCATGCGATCGGTCTGGGCACGATCGCTCCGATCATCAGTTTGTATCGGTCGGCCTGACTCAGGTTCTCGGGGTTGAAATCCATGAGCCGATCGTAACGTTTCCCAGGTGTCTCGACCTGACGCCCGCTCACCCAGGCGTGCGGCTGTTCGTGACGAAGCCATCGGCGGGGAACCAAGAGAGACAGGGATCTCACTCGCCGGGCTAACGGAAGAGCCGCTGCAGGCGCTCCCGCAGCGTCAACTCGTTCAGATCCGTGAGTTCGCCCGCGTCGAGAAACGCCCCGCCGCAGACTTTGCATGACTCATACGTGATATGCGGCTGCCCCAAGGCGTGCATCGTGATGAGCAGCCCCTTGTCGCGGGGGCAGTGCATCTCGGCCGGACGCTTCGGCGAGGCGTGGGTCCCGCCGATCCCGCCCGAGTCGACCGCCGCGACAGCCCTTCGGTCCTTCGCGACCCGGTCCATCTCGAGCGTGTCGAACCAGAGGCCGCGGCATGTGTCGCAACGATCAAGCGTCAACGCGCCGGCCTGCACCGTCCGCATCGCGCCTCGGCATCGGGGGCAGTTGGCGGCGGGGTGGTGCGGTCCGGTCGGGTGGTCGCTCATGCCGCAATCATACCGCGTGCGTGTTCACGGTATCGCTCTCGACCAGCCCGTCCCTCAAGCGGATTACCCGCCTGCAACGGTCCGCCACGCTCGGGTCGTGCGTCACGAGCATGATCGTGACGCCCTTCTCGTGCAGGTCGTCAAAGAGCGCCAGGATTTGCTGGCCGGTCTTGCTGTCGAGGTTGCCCGTGGGCTCGTCGGCGAGGAGAATGAGCGGGTCCGTGACGAGCGCTCTCGCGACCGCGACACGCTGTTGCTGCCCACCCGAGAGCTGCATGGGGCGGTGGTCGAGCCGGTCCTCAAGCCCCACCAGCGCGAGGGTCTTCTCGGCACGCGAGTTGCGGTCCTTGGGCGAGACGCCCTGATAGAACAGCGGCACGCCGACGTTCTCAAGCACCGTGTGCTGCATGATCAGGTTGAAAGACTGAAAGACGAACCCCACCGTCTTCCCGCGGAACCTGGAGAGTTCCTCGTCGCCCATTGTTCGCACATCGCGCCCGCCCAGGAGAAACGTCCCGTCCGTCGGGCGATCCAGACACCCCAGCAGCGTCAACAGCGTCGACTTGCCCGAACCGCTCGGACCCATGATCGCCACGTAGTCGCCGCGGTGCACCGCGACATCCACGCCACGGAGTGCTTCGGCCATGATCGAGCCGTCGGGCTTGTAGTACACCTTCCGCATCCCGCGGATATCCACCACCGGAGGCCCGCTGGTGTCGGGGTCGCGCCGTGCTCTCCCGAGCATCGTCTGAGAATTGTCTTGGGCGGTCGTGCTCACGCGAGGATCGTACCGCTCGGAAGCACGCGGGATGCGTCGAGCAAAGCGATGGGATGCGATCCCTAGTTCTGTTCCATCTGGAGACTCGCCAGCGCGGTCAGAGGGTCGGGCGCGAATCGGAACACCTTGTCCAAACCGGTCGTCTTGAACACCGACCAGACCTCCTCGGTCACCGAGCACAGTTTGAGCGAGCGTCCAGCCTCAGCCACGGTCTTCTTCAGACGCAGCAGCTGCGAAAGGTTCGACGAGTTGACGTAGCTGACCCCGCTGAAATTGAGCACCACGTGCCGGGCCTGCCCGCCCTTGCCCTGGCGGACGCCGTCGATGACGCTGGACAGCTCCTCCGACAGCGACGGCTCGTCGGTCAGTTCAGCGATGATGATGTCGTCGGACCAGTTCGTGGACATAGCTCGAACAGTGTACCAAACGCCGGGCGGTGGGATGCCTCGGCGTGTTCAGGGCGCGATTGTTTTCCTCGAGCGCGGCCCCGCCATCCGAACACTCACCTGTTCAAACCCGATCGAGTCCATCGCTGACTTCTCCCCCGGGAAGAAATCTCCCTCTTCAAGGGATGTGAAGTTCGGGTCACCGACCACCGATCCTTTGTCGACACCACCCGCTTGCCATGCCGCGAGATCCTTGCCGCCGGGGAAAACCACCGGCTTGCCGTCTCGCCTCCAGTAGCAGTTGGACTCCATGACGAGCCCGCCGTCCCAGTTGCCGTTCAGGACGAGGCCGTCCTCGCCGACGACGACGTTGCGGGAGAAGGTGAAGGAGTTGTGTTCCTCGCGGCGGGTCCGCCAGAGGGCCGCCTGCTTTCCGAGGAGGAACAGGTTCTGGCGAACGATGTTGTCCTTACCGTAGTGCTGGTGGAACCCGCCGTGGCTTGTGCGGAGGACGGCGTTGTTCTCGGCCAAGACCCCCGTCGTCCCTTCGTCGAAGTAGATCCCCCAACCGAGCGTGCGCCCGGCGATGTCGTGGAAGTAGTTGTTCCGGATGATCGTCCCGGTCTGTGTCCCGAGGGTGTAGATCCCTCCCAGGTCACCCAGCGGCGATGCGGAGGCTTTCGGGCGACCTGGCGAGGCCGGGCGGTCGCCGAGGTGGGCGATCTCGTTGAACTCGACGATGTTCCCGCCCGCATTGCTCGGCCCGTACCCCCACGTCCATCCGATGGAGATCCCGGTGTAGTCAAACTCCGCGATGCGGTTATGGCGGAGGGTGTTGCCCGGGCTCTGCCCGATCCAGACCCCGACCGCCTGCCGGTGGATGCGCCCGCCGTTCTCGATGACCGAGTCCTCGACGACGTTTCCACGCGTGACTTCACGCTCGTCGCTGCGGATGGTCGTCTCGCCGATGGTGATGCCCCCCGCACCCAGATCGGAAAGGTCGCAGAAGCGCAGGGTGTTGTCCCGGCACCCGCGTCCGAGCCCGACGGCGTACGCCTCGGTGCCGAAGACGACGCACCGATCCATGGTGATGCGCCGGGCTCCGGTCATCCGAACCGTCGCGGGCGCGCCCGAGGCCGCCTGCACGAATCCGACAGGCCCGCCGGCCTCCTTGGACCCGAACCCGGTTGTGAAGTCCGTCGGGAACCACCAGCGGGTGTACGCGAACCCGATGTTCGAGAACGTCACGTGCTCGACGTACTCGCCCTTTTCGGGGCGGCCGTCAAGCCTCAGAATGTGGTCGAGCTGCGGGATCATCGCGTGAGAGGTCGGGTCTTCGCCGGGCAACGGCATGTAGTACACAACGCGTGTCTCCGCGTCGCACCACCATTCCCCCGGCTCATCGAGCAGGCCCTTGGCCCCTTCGATGAAATACAGGTCGCCCTTCTCAAGGGAAATCGTGTTCGGCCGCTCGAACCTGGCCAGTCTCTTGTCCGCCTCGACCGCTTTCACCCTCAGGTGCGAGTCGATCCATCGCGTGAACGTCACCACCTCAGCCCCCGCACCTGCTTTCGCCCACGCGGCCGCGTCGGTCTCCGCAAAGGCGAAGGACATCGGACCGATCTGCCAGTCGCCCGCGGGTCGTTCCGGAATGTCCTCCACCGCGGCAAACGCTCCCGCGTTGGGATGCCTCGCCCAGACCTTGCGGTCCCCCGCGATCCACAGCGATCGAAACGCCGGGCCGCCGTCGCGCGTCGGCTCAAACCCCTTGGGGAGGTCTGCCGCCCACACCGGCTTCCCGTTGAGTTCCGTCGTTCGCCAGTCCCCGAGGGCGACCCCGCCGCTGAGCATGACGGCTCCCACCGCTTTGTACTCGACGGGCTTGATCTGCGTTCCTGAATCCTGAGGTTCGAGCACCCAGGGCTCGCTCATCAGGTAGCGCCCGGGTTGGATGAGCACCTTCGCCGGCCCCGGCAGCGTCCCGCCGCGTTCGGAGCGGATCTTCCGGAGCCGATCCCTGGCTCCGATGGGCGTCCGGAGTGCCTTGTCGAGCGATTCCCCGGTGTTCGCGTCGTTGCCTTCGAGCATGACGTGGAGCAGGATCGGCAGGTCGTCCTTCGCCAAGGCCTCTCTTCCGGGTGCCGCGGCCGGTTCGGGTTGGGCGAACGAAAGAACAACGCTGAGGATCGGAAGAAGCATCGCTGCAGTCTACCGGCCCCGGCCCCTCATGGTGGCAGGGTTCTTGATCGCGCCAACACGGAGTATCCTTCACCCACGATGTCGGAACGCTTCTTCCCATGCTCTGCCTGCGGGGCGAAACTCACCTTCGCCCCGGGGACCAAAGCCCTCGCCTGCGACCACTGCGGCGCGATGAATGACATCCCGCAGGGCGACGCCCAGGCGTACGCCGACGCCCACGAGGAACTCGACTACCACGTCCACCTCGAACACACAGCCGGCGAGCAGCCCACGGTCGAACGGCTCGAAGTGACCTGCGACACCTGCGGCGCCCACTCCCAGCTCGGCGATCAGAAGACCAGCGGCAAGTGCGCGTTCTGCGGCAGCCCCATCGTCGCGCAGGCGATGTCCGTCAAGCTCATCCAGCCTCGGGCCATGCTCGCCTTCGGGCTGAACAAGAAACAGGCGGTGGCCGCCTACGAAGCGTGGCTCGCCTCGCTCTGGTTCGCGCCCAGCGACCTCAAGAAGCAGGCGTTCATCGACGAGACCCTTCGCGGCGTCTACCTCCCGCACTGGACCTACGACATGGACGCCACCACCCGTTACACAGGGCAACGGGGCGAAGACTATTGGGTCACCGAGTCCTATACCACCCTGGTCAACGGCCGTCCCGAGAGGCGAACCAGGCAGGTCCGCAAGACCCGCTGGTACTCAGCGGCCGGCACGGTCTTCGACCGTTTCGATGACGTTCTCGTTCCCGCGTCGCATTCGCTCCCTCACGAACGCGTGGATTCCCTGACGCCTTGGGACCTCACCAAACTCGTCCCCTTCGACGGCGCCTACCTCTCCGGGTTTGTCGCGGAAAGCTACAGCGTCACCCTCCCGCAAGGGTTCGCCGAGGCGACCGTGCGCATCCAGCCGACCATCGACAACACCATCCGCCGCGACATCGGCGGCGATCACCAGATCATCAACTCCAAGCACTCGCGGTACGACGACATCACCTTCAAGCACATCCTCCTCCCGATCTGGCTCACCGCCTACCGGTACAGCGGGAAGACCTACCGCGTGATGATCAACGCCACCACCGGCGAACTCAGCGGCGAGCGCCCGTACAGCGCGATCAAGATCACCCTCGCGGTCCTCGCCGGCCTCGTCGTGATCGGCGGGATCGTCGCCCTCGTGGCCGCCAACCGCTGAAGCGGGCGACCGACACCCGTCCACTGAATCATGGACCCCGACCACCACTTCGGCTGTGATTTCGCTCGCTCTGCCAATTCGACAGGCCGATGCACCGCTGGCGCGGTCGGGCTGACGCCGAGCCACGTGGGGCGCACCCGGGGGCACAACGATCTGGCATGCCACATGCACAGTGAAGACATGATGCGGTGTGTCCTTCAAACTCCGAGCCGTTCGCCCGAAGAGATACCCGGAAATGGTATTTTGATGGTGCTACGGTCCGAGTATGCAGGCGTAGGCATCAAAGTGACGGGGAGTGGGGGGGACGCGGGCCTTGCGGTGTGTGGAAGTCATGCCGGGAGTTCGGGTTGTCGATAACGAGAACGCTCACGAACCCGAAGGCGTGAGTGAGACGAATAGAGAAGAGATGAATGGGAGTTCTCGGGCTGAGGCCCGGCCTTCCAAACCTTCGGGGGAGTACCACCATGTTCGAACGCTTCACAGATCGTGCCCGCAAAGTGATGGCCCTCGCGAACCAGGAGGCCCAGAGGTTTAACCACGAGTACATCGGGACCGAGCACATCCTCCTCGGCCTAGTGAAAGAGGGCTCCGGCGTCGGGGCCAACGTCCTGAAGAATCTGGACGTTGACCTCCGCAAGGTCCGTCTCGAAGTCGAGAAGCTGGTCAAGCCAGGTCCGGAGATGGTCACGATGGGCAAACTGCCCCAGACCCCCCGGGCCAAGAAGGTGATCGAGTACGCCATCGAGGAAGCCCGGAACCTCAACCACAACTACGTCGGCACCGAGCACCTGCTGCTCGGGCTGCTCCGTGAACACGACGGCGTCGCCGCTCAGGTTCTCATGAACCTGGGCCTCAAGCTGGAAGAAGTCCGCGAAGAGGTGCTCAATCTCCTCGGGGCTGGTCAGCAGCAGAGCGAAGGCGAACCCGGCGGCGAACCCGCGGGTCCCGGGGCGGCGGCGGCCTCTTCCGGTTCGTCCTCTTCCGCGGCGAGCGCGAAGAATCGGAGCAAGACGCCCGCCTTGGATAGCTTTGGCCGCGACCTGACCGAGCTTGCGAAGGAATCCACGCTTGATCCCGTGATCGGGCGCACCAACGAGATCGAGCGGCTGGTTCAGGTTCTCTGCCGCCGTACGAAGAACAACCCCGTCCTTCTGGGCGAGGCCGGCGTCGGCAAGACCGCCATCGTCGAGGGTTTGGCTCAGCGGATCATCTCCGGGGATGTCCCCGAGATCCTCTTGGACAAGCGCCTCGTCGTGCTTGACCTTGCGATGATGGTCGCGGGGACCAAGTACCGCGGTCAGTTCGAAGAACGCATCAAGGCCGTGATGAACGAGGTCCGCAAGGCCAAGAACGTCATGCTTTTCATCGACGAATTGCACACGCTCGTGGGTGCGGGTGGTGCGGAGGGCGCAATCGACGCGTCCAACGTGCTCAAGCCCGCGCTGGCACGAGGCGAGATCCAGTGCATTGGTGCCACAACCTTCGACGAGTACCGCAAGTACATCGAGAAGGACGCTGCTCTGGCCCGCCGGTTCCAGGCGATCACGGTTGATCCGCCCACCGACGAGCAGACGATCGAGATCCTCAAGGGCTTGCGTGACCGTTACGAGAGCCACCACAGGGTGCAGATCACCGACAGCGCTGTGAAGGCCGCGGTGGAACTCTCCGGGCGGTACATCCCGGGCCGTGTTCAGCCCGACAAGTCGATCGACGTGATCGACGAGGCGGGTGCGCGTATCCGCATCAAGACCATGACCAAGCCCCCGGCCCTGGCTGAGATCGAGGCGGACATTGAACGCCTGAGTGTCGAAAAGGACGAGGCGGTCAAGGGCGCGGACTACGAGCGTGCGGCTGAGCTTCGCGACAAGTCCGAGCAGCTTCGCAAGAAGAAGGAAGAGGTTCAGAAAGAGTGGAAGAACCGGGCTCGCGAGTATGACGGCACGGTCGACGAGGACGTCGTCCGCGAGGTCGTCAGCAAGATGACCGGTGTTCCCCTCCAGCGTCTTGAGAAGGACGAAGCGGCCCGCCTGCTTCAGCTCGAGAAGGAACTGCACAAGAAGGTCATCAGTCAGGACGAAGCGGTCAAAGCGGTTGCACGGGCGATCCGCCGGAGCCGCGCGGGCCTGAAAGACCCCAAGCGTCCGGCTGGTTCGTTCATCTTCGTCGGGCCTACGGGCGTGGGCAAGACGCTGCTCGCCAAGGCTTTGGCGGAGTTCATGTTCGGGGACGAGGATGCCCTGATCCACCTGGACATGTCCGAGTACATGGAGAAGCACAACGTTTCTCGTCTCGTCGGCGCCCCTCCCGGGTACGTCGGGTACGAGGAAGGCGGGCAGCTCACGGAGCGGATCCGTCGCCGGCCTTACAGCGTGGTGCTGCTCGACGAGGTCGAGAAGGCGCACCCGGACGTGTTCAACATGCTCCTCCAGATCATGGAAGAGGGTCGTCTGACGGATTCGTTCGGCCGTCATGTCGACTTCCGCAACACGATCATGATCATGACCAGCAACATCGGCGCTGAGATGATCAAGGGCGGGTCGGGCTTTGGGTTCCAGAAGCGGACGGAGGCGACGGACTACGACAACATCAAGGGCACCTTGATGAAGGAGATCGAGCGGTTCTTCCGCCCCGAGTTCATCAACCGTGTGGATGACATCATCGTGTTCCGCCCGCTCAACAAGGCCGACATCACAGTCATCATCGACTACGAGATGGCCAAGTTGTCCAAGCGTCTGGCGGCCCAGCAGATCACGATCGAATTGGCGCCCGAGGCCAAGGAGTTCCTTATCGACAAGGGGTACAACCCCGAGTTTGGTGCAAGGCCTCTGCGTCGCGCGATCGGCAGCTACATCGAGGATCCGCTCAGCGAGCAGCTGTTGCAAGGGGAGTTCCCCAAGGGGAGCTTGGTGCATGTGACCAGGCCGAAGGATGCCGAGGGCAAGCCGCAGGAATTCCTGCACTTTGCCGCGACAGCCGCTGAACCGACGCCTCCCCCCGTGGCGGCGGCGGGCAGCCACTCGACCTGAGCGCGGCTCCCCTCATCAGAATGACCGAAAGGCCTCGTGGAAACACGGGGCTTTTTCATCGTTCCATGAGAATCGGGCGGATAACTGATGCGGGGTGTCACTTCAGGCACGATTGCGACAGAAAAAACGACTCGGACACAATAATTCTCTTGATCCTGCGCAAAGAATGTGGTATAAACCGGGTGCTGAGCGTTGGAGTCGAGGCGAGAGACAAGACACCTCACCCGAAACCAGACGACGGCGTGCCGGATCCCCCAGAGATGGGTGGTTCGTGCGGCGTGTTGTGTTCTTTCGCGAGCGATCGCGGGAGGGCGTCTTTTTGTGCGCCTGCGTTGGGTGTACGAGAGTTTCGCGTGCCGCGCCCTGCGTGGGGTAGGCCGAGTGAGAGAGAGTCGGGGCTGTGAGAGACCCCGGCCTTTTAGGAGACAAGACATGAAGAAGATTCTGACTCTGGTAGCGGTCGCCGGCATCGCCGGTTCGGCCATGGCGGACTTCAACACCGGCATCCAGGCTGGTCCGATCGCGAGCAACGGAGCCGCGGGCGGCGCGACGAACGGCATTTTCTCGTTCACGTACACCGGCTCTTCCGCCGCGACGTACAACTCGATCCGCGTCCGCGGGACGGCGACCTCGACGGGCATCGGCTCGTACCTGGATGAACTGCGTTGGCGCTTCTCGGGCGTTTCAAACATCGACAGCGTGCAGTTGGCCTCTGGCCAGACTTGGACCGGCGGCCGCGCGATTGACAACACGCAGTCGTTCGCCAGCTTCAGCATGGTGAACGGGACCTCCTACTCCTTCCGGATGTGGGAGTCGTTCGACGATGCGGGCACGTCCGTTGACGCCAACTGGAGCAACATCCAGTTCGACTTTGGCGGCCCGCCCACGCCCCCCGTCTGCACGGCGCTCGGCGCGTACACGGCTGGCGCGTTCAACATCAACACCTTCGGGTCCGGCTTTGACACCGAGCTCGGTCTCTACAGCAGCACCGGTGCGTTGATCACCAACAACGACGACGCGGGTGGTGGCCTCGAGAGCCAGATCTCCCCCGTTCTCGCCAACGGCCTCTACTACCTCGCTGTCGGCGGGTTCAACACCGCGTTCGGTGCGACCGGTTGGACGGTTGGCGCTGGCTCGGCCGCCGGGCTCGTCGATCTCAACATCAACGGTTACACCGCGATGGTTGATCAGGCCTTGGCTGCTGGCCAGGTTCAGTGGTACTGCTTCGAGGTCATCCCGACCCCCAGCACGCTCGCCCTCGTCGGGCTCGGCGGTCTGGTCGCGACCCGTCGCCGCCGCTGAATGACCTGTTCGCATTGATTTGTCTTCTTGAAGCCCACGGGTTCAAACCCGTGGGCTTCTTTTTCGGGACTTTCCGCGGTCCCACGCCCGGGTATGAACCCCCGGACCGGGTGGACGGTACCATTGGGCATCTATGCCCGTCTTCCTCCGCTGGATCCTCGCCCAAGGGCCTTTGAACCCGATCGCTGTCCGGCTCGTGCAGAACGGGTCCCGGCGGACGCGGCACCTGTACATCCGGAGCATCTATCTGGGCGTGCTGATCCTCGTCCTGCTGTGGCTTTTGATTACCAGCGCGTCGGGGAACAAGAGTTTCAGCGACCTGGCGAAGAGCGGGGCCCTGAGTTTCACCCTCGTCGCGTACTTGCAGATCGGGCTGATCTGTGTGCTGGCCCCCGTGTTCATGGCGGGGGCGATTGCGCAGGAGGCCAGCCCGCGGACGTGGGAGGTCTTGCTCACGACGCCTTTGAGCAGCACGCAAATCGTGATCGGAAACTTGCTCGGGCGGCTGTTCTTCATTCTGGCGTTGCTCTTTGCGAGTTTGCCGCTGTTCGCCCTGACGCAGTTTTTCGGCGGGGTGCCGGGGTCGGCGATTTTCTCGAGCTATCTCGTGTCCGGATCCGCGGCGGTGCTTGTCGGGGCGATTGCGATCGCCCTGGCGGTCTCGCGCATGGCGGGGACACGGAGCGTCTTTGCGTTCTATGTGTCGGTGGTCAGTTACATCGCGATCACCGCTGGGATCGACTCGTACATGCGGTCGGCGGGCATGGGCGCGGGGGGCGGCAAGGGCGTCACGATCATGACGGCCCTCAATCCGTTCCTCGCGTTGCAGGCGTTGCTCAACCCCTCGACCTACCCCAAGGCCGAGTTGGGCACCGTGGTCGGGTGGGGCGGCGTACGGGCCTTGATGCTCGAGACGCCGGTCAAGGCGTGGTGTATCGGGAGCCTGTTGCTGAGCTTCCTGCTGGTCGTCGGCTCGACGTTCTCGGTGCGAGCGGGCGGGCTCGGTGCGCTCACGAGCGAGGCGGGCATCCCGTGGTATCGGCGGATTCTGGGGCTTGGCGCGGTCGGGGCGGACCATCGTCCGCCTAGGCCCGTGGGGAGCAACCCCATCGCGTGGCGGGAGTCCACCGCGCGAAACGCGACGCTCGGGCGGATCATCGCCCGCTGGTCGTTCATCGCGGCGGGCCTGGCGTTCGGCGGGCTGCTCGTGTGGTTCATGCACACCAAGGCGTTCACGGCGACGAACTTCCGCGAGGCGCTGATGGCGACGGTGTGGGGCGAGATCGCGGTGATCTCGCTGGTGGCGATCAACATGTCGAGCACCGCGGTGAGTCGGGAGCGAGAGGACGGGACTCTTGACCTGTTGCTGACGTCGGCGATCACGCCGGCGAGTTACCTGACGGGGAAACTCCGCGGGCTGGTCGCGTACCTGCTGCCGCTGCTGATGGTGCCGATCGGGACGTTGGCGATGGCGGCGGCGTACACGGTTTCGTCCGGGGCAACGGTTCCGGTCGCGGGTCGTCCGGCCGAGCCTCTGGTGCTGCCCGAGGGGTTTGTGCTGGCGACGCTCGTGTGCCTGCCTTTCATCGCGTGGTGCGTGATGGTCGGGCTTCAGTGGTCTCTCAAGAGCAAGGGGACGTTATCGAGCGTGGTGGGGACGGTGGGCGTGGTGGGGGTGATCGCCGGGACGGTCGGGCTGTGCGGGTACAAGTCGGCCGAGTCGATCGTGGGGGTTGGTCCCGCGTTGGCGGCGTTGTCTCCGGTGACGCTTTTCTACGCCATCGTCAATCCTGACGAAGCGATGAGGGAAACGACCGCAGCCGCTGGCGGGCTCGAAGCGGCCCGGGTTTCGCTCGCGGTGGGCGCGCTGGTGGCTGGTGGTATCTACACGGCGGTCGTGCTGGGGATCCACGCGGGGATGGTGCGGACGTTTGACGCCACGGTTCGTCGATTGGCTGGGCAGAGGTAGACAAACCCGCCGATCTCTTGCGCGAACGTCTCATTTATGGGTGCAGGAACGACAAGTGGATCTCGGCGTGGCGGAGCAGTGCCAATTCGCACTCTTCGCGTTTCATCGTGCCGAAGATCGGATTGCCGTGGATCGGCTGGGTCGTTCGTACGCGGGCGATGGTTCGGCGGAGCCTCGCGAGCCCTTCGTCGAGTGGGAGCGGGTCGATGAACTTGGTCCCGCCTTCGACGCCGCGTATTTTCATTCCAACGGGCATGCCCTTGTGCAGGAAGCGGTTCTTCATCATCTTGAGCAAGACCTTGAAGATCCAGGGCGGCTTTGGCATGTCCGACGGGTAGCCGTCGTAGGCCGCGTCCGTCCATCCGGCGAGATGCCCGAAGGACTGGCCGGCGGTCCAGTTGCCTGTTCGCGTCAACTTCCCCGCGCGATCAGCAGCCGCGATGCGTTCCGCGTCGGCGAGCAGCTCATCGAGCGAGGCGTACCGAACCGGGCGGCGCTTGGCCTTGGCTGTGTCGATGGTCATGGCGCGAGTGTATGCAAAACGAGGAATTTGCCGCTCAGAAGGACCGGCTCGCCGCGAGCAAGTCCGCCCAGGTGCGTTCAAGCCGCTTGACCGACACCGTGACCGGCGTGCCGAGTTCCTGCGCGAAGAGAGACACTCGCAACTCTTCGAGCAGCCACTTGAACTCGTCGAGCAGCGGGTCGGATCGGCCCGTCTTGTTCCGCGTGTCGAGGCGGACGAGGTAGTCGCGCCACAGCGTGGCGATCTCGGATTGGATCCTCGCGTCGCGCTCCGGCCCGCCACCGGCACCGACTTGGAGTTTCTCGAATCGCTTGAGGGCTGCGAACAGATATCTGGGCACATGGCGCAGGCGTTCCCAAGGTGTCGCGGCCATCGCGCCCGGGTGGATCAGCAACACCAGTTGAAGTTTGAGGTCGCTCACCGAAGCGTGCCACGACGGCGGCGTCTTGGCGGACAGCCTGAGGCTGAGTTGCTGGTAAGAGGTCAGGATCTGCTGCACGACGGCGGCGACTTCGGTCGCCACGCCACGGACGTCGTCCCACTTGGCGCGGAGGGTCGCGACGAATTGCTCACGGCTTCGCGGGATCGTCGGGCCTTGCATGAACACGCGGTCGGCGATGATGCTCGCGACCTCGTCTCGCAATTGGGCCGGCGTTCCGAGGGTCGCATACAGCATCGCCAAGCGATTGAAGTCGGGCAGGATGCGGAGGGCCCATTCGAGCTCGTCCTTGGCCGCGATGATGTACAGGCGGCGGATGCCCGCGCGGTTGGCCTGGGCGGCGGCGTGCGGCGAGTCCAGCACCGTCAGGCTCGCGTGCGTGCCGTGGTCAAGAAGGGCGGGGAACCCAGCGATGGCGGCCTTGCCGCGTTTGAGGTCGACACGCTCGGGCAGCGGGCCGAAGTTCCAATCGGTCACGCGGTCGCGCTGGTGTTCCTTGCCGGCGGCTTCGATGAACCGCGAGCGGGCCTGCTCGCCGAAGCGCTCGAGGAGTTTGTGCAGGTCTTTATCGGTGCCGAGGGTCGTGCCCTTGTCGTCGACGACGCGGATGGTGACGCGGAGGTGGCGGGGCAGGCTGTCGACACGCCACGCGTCGCGAGGGATGCTGACGCGTGCCTCGGCACGGACCGCGGCGGCGACGGCGTCCAGCAGCGAGCCCTTTCCGAAAGCGAGCGTGGGGACGATCTCGCGGGCGAGTGCCTCGGAGTTGCCCAGTTCCTTGCGGTGCTGCTTGGGCAGGGCTTCGATCATCGCGGCGATCTTGAGTGGGAGCAGCCCTGGGACGCCCCATTCGAGCCTCGCCTCGTCAACCTGATGCAGCGTCTCGAGCGGCACGGTGATGGTGACGCCGTCGTCTTCCTTGCCGGGGTCGAACGTGTACGAGAGATTGAGCCGCGTGCCGAAGTTCTCGAGGGCGTCGGGGAACTTCTCTTTGGTGACTTCGCGGGCCTGCGGCGGCTCAAGGTCGGCCCTCGACATGAAGAGGGCTTTGGGGTTCCCGCGCTCGTTCTGCTTGCGCCAGAGATCGAGGGTCGAACCGGAAAAAACATCCGGTCCGAGCCGCTTGTCGTAAAAGTCGAAGATGAGGCGCGGGTCGACGGCGATGTCGCTCTGGCGAGCCTTCTGCGAGAGGTGGCGGAGTTCGGCGACCAGTTCCTTGTTGTGCGTCCAGAACGGGGCCGGGCTGATGTACTCCTCTTCGACCATCGCGTGCTGGAGGAAGATCTCGCGCGAGATCGCCGGATCGATCGGGCCGTAATGGACCCGGCGGCGCGAGACGATCTCAAGCCCGTAGATGGTCACACGCTCGTAGGCGTACACCATCATGTGGTTCTCGTCATAGTGAGGCTCGGTGTACTGACGCTTCACCAGGTGGGCACCAACCCGCTCGATCCACTCGGGGCGGATCCTGGCGACGTCGTGCGCGTAGAGCTTGGTCGTGGAGAGCAACTCCCCGGCCATCACGTGCTGCGGACCCTTGCGGAAGAGCCCCGAGCCCGGGAAAATCGAGAACTTGACGCCGCGGCACCCGTCGTACCCGTAACCCTCTTTCTTGTCGGATTTGACGCCGATCGAGCAGAGAAGACCCGCGAGCACGGCCCGGTGGACGTTGTCGCGATCCGCGGGAAGGGCGTTGATCTTGAGACCCAGTTCGTTCGCAAGGCGGGCGAGTTGGTCGTGTGTGCTGACCCATTCGCGCATCTTGAGGAAGCTGATGAAGTTGTCCTTGCACCAGCGGCGGAGTTTGCCGCCGGTGAGTTTGTCCTCCATCTCGTGGTACGCCCGCCAGATGTTGACGAGCGCGATGAAGTCACTCTCGGGGTCCTCGAACTGCTCGTGGGCTTTGTCCGCCTTGTCCGAGAGTTCCATGGGCCGCTCGCGCGGGTCCTGCGTGCCCAGGGCCGCGGTGATGACGAGGAGCTCGCGCACCGCGTTCTCGTCGACGCCCGCGAGGAGCATCCGGCCCATGCGCGGGTCGATGGGGAGCTTGGCGAGCGTCGTGCCCAGGGGCGTGATCGCGCCGTCCTCGGTGATGGCGCCGAGTTCGTGGAGGGTTTCGTACCCGTCGCGCACCATGCGGCCCTCGGGGGCGTCGATGAACGGGAAATCCTCGATGCGGCCGAGCCGCAGGGCTTTCATCTGCAGGATGACGCTGGCAAGGTTGGTGCGGAGGATCTCGGGGTCGGTGAAGTCCGCCCGGCCGAGAAAGTCGTCCATCCCGTAGAGGCGGATCGCGATCCCGGGCCCGAGGCGACCGCAGCGGCCGGAACGCTGGTTGGCCGAGGCTTTGCTGATGGCCTCGATGGGGAGACGCTGGATCTTCGTCGTCGGGCTGTACCGACTGATGCGCCCGAGCCCAGAGTCGATCACGTAGCGGATGCCGGGTACGGTCAGGCTCGTTTCCGCGATGTTGGTTGAGAGGACGATGCGTCGCACGCCCGGGCGGGTGCGCTCGAAGATCTTGTGCTGCTCCTGGTTCGACAGTTTCGCGTAGAGGGGCACCACCTCGACGCCGCGCGGGAAATGGTCGGCCAGGTGTTCGGCGGCCTGCCGGATCTCGCGCTCGCCGGGGAGGAACACGAGCACGTCGCCCTCGCTGCCCACCTCGCGATGGATCTCGTCCAGCGCGTGGACGAGCCCGTCCTCGACGCGGAGGTCCTCCTCGTCCTCGCCCCGCGTCAGCGGCTTGTACCGGATCTCCACCGGGTACGTCCGACCCGAAACCTCGATGATGGGGGCGTTGTTGAAGTGGAGGCTCAGGCGTTTGGGGTCGATCGTGGCCGAGGTCACGATCACCTTGAGGTCGGGGCGCTTGGGAAGCAGTTGCTTGAGGTAGCCCAGGAGGAAGTCGATGTTGAGCGAGCGCTCGTGGGCCTCGTCGATGATGATGGTGTCGTAGTGAGCGAGGGGGCGGTCGTGCTGCGTCTCGGTGAGCAGGATGCCGTCGGTCATCAGTTTGATGACGGTGTTGGGCGAGGTCTTGTCGCCGAAGCGGACCTTGTATCCGACGGGGCCCCCGAGTTCAACGCCGAGTTCTTCTGCGATGCGGGCGGCGACGGACCGAGCGGCCAGCCGGCGGGGCTGCGTGTGCCCGATGAGCCCGAGGCGGCCGCGACCGGCGTCGAGGCAGATCTTGGGCAACTGCGTGGTCTTGCCGCTACCGGTCTCGCCGCAGACGACGACGACCTGATGATCGCGGACGGCGGCGATGATCTCGTCGCGCTTCTGGCTGACGGGGAGCTCGGGCGGGTAGGAGGTCTTGGGGAGGCGGGCGACGTGTCGGGCGGCCCGCTCGCGGCACTCGCCGACAGCGGCGTACAGCCGGTCGATCTCCGCCTCTGGAACCTTCGTTCCCCGGTCGAACAGGTCACGGACCTCTCGGAGCCGCCTTGAAACGCGGTACCGATCGGTCGTGAGGCAATCCCTCAGCCCCAGGGCCAGATGTCGGAGCACGTCGTCCACGGGCGGAGATTAGGTGGCCAAAGTGGGGACCGTGCAGAGAATCGCTTCTCTAGAACGTCCGCCGGAGCCTCGCGGGCGGGATGCTGAGCTGGTCGCGGTACTTGGCGACGGTTCGTCGCGCGATCTCGATCCCGCGCTTTGTCAGGGCGTCGGCGAGGGCGTCGTCGGAGAGCGGCTTGGCCTTGTCCTCCGCGTCGATGACCTCGCGCAGGGCGATCTTGATGGCTTCCCACGCCATGTCCTCGCCGCCCCCTTCGCCGGTCTCGGCGTCAGCCTTGGTCGAGAGCCCGCCGGAAAAGAACTTGCGGAGGGGCCACACGCCCCGGGGTGTCGCGATGTACTTCTCAGAAACCGCGCGGCTGATCGTCGCCAGATGCACACCCAGTTCGCCCGCGATCACCGACATCGGCAGGGTCTTGAGAGCCTGGGGGCCTTGGTCGAAGAAGTCGCGTTGATGCTCGACGACACGTTCGACGACGCGCAACAGGGTCTGGCGTCGTTGGCCGACGGCTTCCATGAGCCACTGTGCGTTGCTGAGGTTGGTCTTGATGAAGTCGCGACCACGCTGGTCCATCGCTTTCTTGTCTTTGGCGAGTTTGGCGTACTCGAGGTTGACGCGCAGGTTCGGGAGCCTCGCGTCGTTGAGATAGACCAGGTAGCGGTCGCCGTCGGGCTCGTACTCGACGATCGCGTCGGGGACGATCCCGCTGGGCTCGTCGGGGACGAGACGCCGTCCGGGGTGGAGGCTCAGACGCTTCATCAGGTCCAGGGCCTCGCGGATTTCGACGAGCGAGTAGTCGGTCTTCTCGGCCACTTTCGGCAGCCGGTTCTTCATCAGGTCGTCGAGGTGGTCGGCGACGAGCCGGCGTGCGTGCGCGACAACCATCGGATCGGCGGGCGATTCGGACTCGGCCATCGCGTCCAGCTGCAAGAGAAGGCATTCGCGAACATCGCGGGCCGCGATCCCCGCGGGCTCCAGGAAGAGCTGAATCCCCTTGAGAGCGGTCTCGAGGTCCGCGACACTGGTCGGATGGTCCGCGGTCGACGCACGCTCGGCGATCGTCGCCAGCGGCGTGCGCAGATAGCCGTCCGCATCGAGGTATGAAAGAAGCACGTCGCCCATCGCACGCGTCAAGGGATTGACCTCGACCAGCGACCATTGGTGCTGCAGTTGTTCGAGGAGGGACTCGGATCGCGCCGGCTCGGCGGACATGGCGTCGGTCTTGGCGTCGCGCTCGCCGTCGTTGCGGCGGAGGCGATCAAGCCCGGCACGCTTGGTGAGTTCGGTCAGAGCCCGCCCGGCCGCGTCGGCGGCCTCGATGGGGTCGCCGACTTCGCGTTCGATGATCTCGAGGGTGGGGTTGCTCTCGAGTTCACGTTCGATGCGTTCCTCGAGTTCGGCGAGGGGCATCTGCAGAATCTCCATCGACTGGATCATCCGCGGGGCCAGCCGCATCGACTGGCCCATCTTCATGTGTTGTGAGGTATCGAATCGCATCGCCGAAGGTCCGCCGTTCTTTCTCGCTGCGGGCTACTCCACCCGCTGCCTCCCCACAATCGCGTCCGCGAGCACCGACTTGTTCGCGAACTCGAGGCTTGATCCGCTCGGCAGCCCCCGGGCCAGACGGCTGACCCTGATGCCCCGAGAGCGGAGTTGTTCGCCCAGGAACAGCGCGGTGCCGTCGCCTTCGAGCGTGGGGTTCAGTCCCATGATCACTTCTTCGACCTTGACCCCTCCCGGGTTTGAATCTGGGTGGTCCACTCTTTGCAGGAGGTCCCCGCAGGTGAGGTGTTCAGGTCCGATACCCTCGAGCGGGGACAAGCGTCCGAGAAGTACGTGGTACAGGCCGCGGTACATCCCGGTCTGTTCGAGGGCGATGAGGTCCTTGGGCTGCTCGACGACCAGCACCGTTCGGCGGTCGCGTGCGGGGTCGGCGCACACGCTGCAGGTCGCGTCGTCGGACAGGTTCGAGCAGACGCGGCAGTGCTTGACGGTTTCCTTGACCTCTTGAATCGACCGGGCGAGTGCCATCGCGTCGGCGGGGGAGGATTTGAGAACAAAGAACGCGAGTCGCTCGGCGGAGCGGCGACCGATTCCGGGCAGACGGGCGAACTCGTCGATGAGGCGCTGCACCGCGGACGGATAGGCCGATCGGCGGCTTCCCTGTGCGTCAGGGTTGTCTATCTTCGGGTTTGGCTTGGGTTTCGCGGGCACAGCGGTATTGTACGTTCCCCGTTCGGTCAGCATGCCCTACGATCGTCCGTGAGCACGAAACCTCGATCATCCTGGGTGTTGGCACTGGTGGGAGCGGCTGCGCTCGGCGGGGTTCTGTACGCCACGGTGATCAGGCCGGAGTATGTCCCGCGCCGATTCGGGGTGGTCGCCGAGGGGAAGATCTATCGGAGCGGGCGACTTTCTCCGGGCGCGATCTCACGGTTGCACGACGACAAGGGCATCCGCACCATCATCGACTTTGGCGCGTGGGAGCCTGGTTCCATCGAGGAACAACGCGAGCAGCGGACGGCGGAGGCGCTTGGGATCAAGCGGCACGTCTTTCGTCTGGAGGGTGATTCGCGGGGCGACCCCAACGCGTATGTGAAGGCTTTGAAACTGATGCGGGATCCTGCCGCGCAGCCGGTGCTCGTGCATTGTTCCGCCGGCTCGGAACGTACCGGGTGTGTGGTGATGCTGTACCGACACTTTGACGAGAATGCGACGGCGGAAGCGGCGTACGACGAAGCGCAGCGGTTCGACCACAAGCCGTCGAGAAACCCGTACCTGATCGAGACTTTCACGCAGTGGAAGGGGCCGATTCGCGATTCGCTCCGCAGCGGCGAGCCGATCCCGTTCGTGCAACCCAAGTAGATCGGGCTCGCTATTTCGGGTTTGACGCTTCGACGGTGCCGGGCCGAGCGGTCGGCTGTTCCGCGTACTTTCCGAGCCGGGGCCACGGCTTGGCGATGACCTGATCGGCCCATGTCTTGAGTTCCGCGGCCCGTGCAAGCGCGTCCGTGGTTTGAGGCACTCTCAGGATGGCGTTGCCGACCTGATTCGCGATCGCACGGTCGTAGTACTCAAGGTCAAGAACGAACGCGACGCCGTACGAACCGGTGACGACCAGACTTTTCCCGTCGGGGCTGAACCGAACCACGAGTCCTTCAACGGCCGCTTCACCCAGGGAGATCAGGAGGAGGTTTCGCTTCTCGATGGTGTCCCAGAGTCGAAGCGTCCCGTCGACGGAGATCGAGGCGAGCAGCCTGGGGTTGGTGGGGCAGAAGTCGATGTTGCCGACCAGTGCCGCGTGTCCCTCGAGAGTGCCCGCGGATTCAAGCGTTTTCGCGTCGGTAAGGTAGATCAGTTTGGACCAGGATGAGACCGCGATCCTCGCCCCGTCCGGCGAGAAGGCGATCGCCCACTCCTGATTCTCTTTCCTGGCGGTCAGTTTCGGGGGTGCCGAGAAATCGGCGGTCTCCCACAGCATCGTGACCGCGCTCCGGTTGGTCGCCATGAGTCGCGTTCCGTCGTGGTTGAATCTGGCTGCGATATAGGCGTATCCGGTCTTGTGTTTGGCGAGTTCGGCGACGGTTTCAAAGCTGGTGGTATCGACCACGGCAAGCGTGCCGTGCGGAGACCCTCGCACGTACGCGAGCAGTTTCCCGTCGGGGGAAACGTCGATGGACGCGTTGCTCTCGCTGAGGACGGGGAAAAGCTCTCGTTCCTGAGTGCCGGTCTGGTAATTCCAGATGCGCATTTTCTGTTCTTCGCCGCCGGTTATGAGCCAAGGCTGGCCTCCCGCGAACTTTGGCGCGAGGATGGTCATGACCCGCCCCGGGTGCGCGACCCATGTGCGCACGTGACGGAGTGTGGGCAACTCCCACATCCGGATCTTTCCTGTGCTGTCCCCCGTGAAGAGGAACTTCCCGTCATGGCTGAAACATGCGGAGACGCGACCTTCAAGCCCCGGGAGGTCGATGCGGCCGCCGGGGGAGAGTTCCCAGATACGCGTTTCGCCGCTGCTCAACCCGGCGAGGACGTACCGATCGTCGCGGAAGAGATTGAGCGTCGAGATCGAGAGGGGCGCGGTGAACGACTTCTTGAGTTTCATCGTCACGGCGTCGTGGAGGTCGAGCTTCCACCAGCCCGCAGAGGCGATGGTCGAGCCGTCCTCGAAGGCCTTGATCGAGGTCACGCTGCCGTTCGCGGTGGGCACGGCAATGAGGGGCTTGCCGTCGTCTCCATCGGACGAACGGAGCATGCGGTCGCGTCCGCCCGTGATGATGTTCCCCGAGATCGGGTTTACGGCGAGCGCGGCGACGCCGAGCCCTCCGTGTCCTTTTCCGGGCGGTTGCGTGAAGAGCGTGCGCCCGTCCGGATCAAAGGCCGCGACAGAGCTGTCGCGTAGTCCGACGTAGAGGACCGACCCGTCCGTGTTGTACGCGAGCGACGTGGCGTTCGCCGCAGGGAGGAAGCTCTGGATCTCCACGAGGGAGGGGAACTCGTAGATCGTTACGGAGCCGTGATCGGTCGCCACCGCGAGCCGTGTGGAATCAGCCGAGAGCGCGGTCTTGACGGCGGGTGACCGTGCGTACACGGTCAGGACGCGTGCGCCTGTGCTGACATCGTGAATCATGAGCGCGCGGTCTTTTCCGACGGACGCGAGTTGCTTTCCGTCGGCGGAGAAAGCAAGCCCGACGATCCAGGTGGCGGGAGTGTGGGCCTTGATCTCCCGGATGAGCGACAAGTCCCGCGTGTGACGGAGCGAGATCGTCGCGTCGGTGCCGGCCGTGGCGGACAGCGTGCCATCGGGGGAGACCGCCGTGCTGTAGATGATGCCCGTGTGCGACTGAACGGTCGCCACGATGCCGTGCTGATAATACATCTCCCAGAGCGCCCACCTGGTGTGGAGCGAGTCGGGGGCGGCGAGATGTGCCGTCCACAACGTCTTCTCCGCCGACGCGAGGTCGCCCGTTCTGGAGAGGAGCCTCGAGTTCTCGATGGTGCTCACGCGCAATTCGGTGGCAAGGCGTGCTTCGGACTCCCGGGCGACAGTCCTCTGAATGTCCGCGACCTTGGTCTGCGTGTCCGCCTCTCGTAGAGCCGATTCGACCGCGATTCGGCCGATTTTCTCGTTCTGGGCTTGCAGATTCGCGTAGATCGCGAACGCGCCCAGCGCCATGAAGGCGGCGACACCCGCGCCGACCCATCCGCGATGGCGGCGGATCGTCTTGTGCACCACGTACCAGCGCGACGCGTTCCGCGCCTGGATCGGGAGCCCCGAAAGGTACCGGCGGATGTCCTCGGCGAGGTCCGCCGCTCGCTGATACCGGACGGCGGGGTCCTTCTCAAGGGCCTGTCCCACGATCGTCTCGATCTCACCGCGGAACTGCCGGTTGATCCCGCTGAGACGGGCCGGGTGCTCGTCGCGGATGATCCGGGCTGCCTCGGGGAGCGATCGGCTTCGCACGTCGTGCGGCAACTTGCCCGCCAGCAATTCGTAGAGGATCACGCCCATCGAGTACACGTCCGACCGCGTGTCGATCTTCGTCGGGTCTCCCAGCACCTGCTCGGGGCTCATGTACGGCAGCGTCCCGATAAGCGCCCCGAGCCCCGTCATGCTGGTCGTCAGTTGCAGGTCGTTCTGCAGCGGCCTGGCGACGCCGAAATCCAGCAGCTTCGGCTGCCCGTCCTCGGCGATCATGATGTTGCCGGGCTTGAGATCGCGGTGGATCACGCCCACCTGGTGGGCGTGCTGAACGGCGTCGCAGACCTTGGCGATCAGGTCCAGACGCTCGCGGACCCCGAGTTTGTTCTCTTCGCAGTGCCGGGTGATGTTGAGCCCGCGGACCAGTTCCATGGCGATGAACGGGCGGGTCACGCTTTCGTGTGTCCAGACTCCCGCTTCATAGACCTGCGCGATGCCGGGGTGCAGAAGCCGCCCGAGGACTTCAGCCTCGAATTCGAACCGGCGCAGCATGCGGGGCGAGGTGTGCCCGGTACGCAGCACCTTGAGGGCGACGGTGCGTTTGGGGCGGTCTTGTTCGGCGCGATAGACCACGCCCATCCCGCCCGCCCCGAGCCGGTCGAGCACGCGGTACCGCCCGATCATCCCGTCCGTGGGGAGCGCGAGTTCTTCATCCCGGCCCGTCGCCGCCTCAAAGCCGGTGAGAAGCCCCTTGCCCGGGGCGGCCTTGCTGTCCATGAAATCATCGCTGTCGGCGTGGTTCTTGAGGAGCGACTCGACCTCGGTGCGGAGTGCCTTGTCGTTGGCGCACTCGGTGTCGAGGATCTGCCGCCATTCTGCCGGGTCGCGCTCGATCGCGCGCAGGAATACCTCTTCGACGCGGGAGGTAGAGGTCTTCTCTGGGCCGGCCTTGGTGGTCATGCTCGGTCCCCGTCGGACTCGGTCATGCCCGAGACTTCACGTTTGAGCCAGGCGCGGGCGAATGTCCAGTCGTTCTTGACCGTGGCGGGGCTGATCGCGAGCGCCGAGGCGGTGTCCTCGATCGAAAGTCCAGCGAAGTAGCGCAGCATCACGACGTCGTACTTGCGCTTGTCCACGACTTCGAGCTTCTTCAGCGATTCGTCGATGGCCAGCAGTTCATCTGGCTCGGGCTCCGCCGCCAGCGCTTCGATCTCGATGTGCTGGCGTTTGCCGCGGGCGCCCTTGCGGCCTCGGGCCCGGTCGATGAGGATGCGCCTCATGGCGAGAGCTGCCGCACCGAAAAAGTGCCCGCGTCCATTCCAGTGGATATCACCGGGTCCGATCAGTTTCAGATAGGCTTCATGGACCAGTGCGGTGGGTTCAAGGGTAAAGCCGGCACCGCCGCCGGGTTCGCGTGCGAGGCGCGAGGCGGCGAGTTTGCGGAGTTCCTCGTAGACAAGGGGGAGCAGTCGATCACCAGCGGTGGGATCGCCTCCTGCGGCGGCCGACAGGAGGAGGGTGAGGTCGTTTCGGAGTTGGGGCTTGGGCTCGATTTCCATGAAGGGGTCCTGTGTCGAACTGATCCCCGCAGCGTATCGCAAGCCCTTCCCAGGCAGAAACAATCCTGGTCGTTTTCCTTGTTTCGGGACGTCGGTGAGTATTTGTTGAACCCTTCCGCACTTCCGTGCGATATACAACTGCCGATCGGATAGAAAATCTGCTCGTGTGTTCAAGTTCGTATTTTGGTTGGCATTGGCCACTCGCCGTGGACGGACGGAGGCTCGCGATCATGTCGATTTCAGTCAGATCTCTTGGCATCGTGGCGGTGGTCCTTGTCGGCCTGCTGGCGTGGGTGCTGTGGGGTTCGGCGGTCGGGCCAAGGCCGGCTCTGGCGGAGTCGCTGGCTCCATTTCCCTCGGAACGACCTCCCGCAAGGACGACGGATCGTGGTGCGATCGTGATCGACCGTCTTGATGAGAGCGTCGATGTTTCGGGGAACATCGAGCAGCCCCCGGGGGAAGCCGAGCTGTTCGAAACGGCCGTCATGCCGGTGATTTCGTCGCGAGTCAACGGTGATTTAAACGTTGGGGTGCCGGTGATCTCGGATCTCAACAATGTGGTGCTGACCTTCCAGGCGTCCGCCCCGCAGTGGCGGGCGGATTCGAACGGCGACGGGGAGCTCGACGAACTGGACATCGCCGAGTTCGGCGAATTGTGGAGTTGGGCGGACACCAGAGCGGATTTCAACGCCGACGGCGTCGTGGACCCCGATGACTATGCCGCGTTTGTCGATGCGTTTGACAGCCGCGAGCAGAACGTCGAGGAGAGCCGGGTCATCTATCTCGGACGGGAGTTCCAGCTCAACACCAACATTCGCTTTGAAGGTGGGGTCCAGATCCAGCTTCAGGTCGACCAAGGCGGGTCCGACGCCCAAGTCCAGCAGCCCTAGACCCCTCCCGGACTCGCCAGCGGTCCTTCGGGCTGGGACTCGCCATCCTTCCGTGGCCCCGACGCTATGTTGCCCCGACGCTATCATGGTGCCCGCATGGAACAGGCCTCCTCCAGTCCCAGCTTGCTCGCTGTCCTTTGCCCCGGCCAAGGGGCTCAGGCGGTCGGTATGGGCAAGGCGTGGGCGGCGGCCTCGAGCGAGGCCCGGACGGTGTTTGAGACGGCGGATCGCCTGCTCGGGGACCGGCTTGGGATCAAGCTTTCCACGCTCTGCTTTGAGGGGCCCGCTGAACGTTTGAACCAGACCGACGCGAGCCAACCGGCGATTTTCACATGCTCCTACGCCTCTTGGACGGGGCTTCAAGCCGGCTGGCGATTCGGACCGGCTGAGTCACCGCTCGCGGCGACGGCCGGGCTTTCACTCGGGGAGTACACCGCGTTGGTGGTCGCGGGAGCCATCTCCTTTGAGGACGGCCTCGAATTGGTGACGCTTCGCGGCCGGGCCATGCAGGACGCCGCGGAGGCGGTGCCGAGCGGGATGGTCGCTCTGATCGGAGCTGACGAGGCTCAGGCTGCCGCGGTGTGCGACGCGGCGCGAGGTTCGGACGTGCTGGTCTGTGCGAACTTCAACGCCCCGGGGCAGATCGTGATTTCGGGATCGAAAGACGCGTGCGAGCGTGCGGTGCCCGCAGCGACCGCGATGGGCCTCCGGGCGACCGTGCTGGCCGTCGCGGGCGCGTTCCACAGCCCGCTGATGGCGCCCGCCGCTGAACGCCTCGCGGCCGCCTTGGCCACGACGACCATCAAGACCGCACGCTGCCCTGTTCTGTCCAATGTCTCGGGTGTGCCGCATGCGGCGAGCGATTTCGCCGCGGGCGTTCGCAAAGCCCTTGTTGAACAGCTCACGCATCCGGTCCGCTGGTCGCAGAACTGCTCATGGCTGGCTTCGCACGTCCTCAATCCGGGGGCGCAGGCGGGGAACCCTGCGGCTGAAGCGCACGAACTGGCTCCTGGGAAAACTCTTGCCGGTCTCATGCGTCGAATCGACAAGAACGTCAAAGTCACCCCTCACGACGAACCTACGGCCTGATCGTCCGAATGATCCGAAGGACTCTCCATATGAAGTCAAAGACAGCTCTCTGGTCGCACCGTCTCGCCGCCGCCCTCATGATGGTGGCCACCGTCTCCCCGTTGATCGTGGGCGTTTCGGTGATGGAAGGGTGCAAAAAGAAGGCTCCCCCGCCCCCGCCTCCACTTTTGCCGCCACCCCCGCCCGCGCCGGTTGCGGAGGACATCGACTTCAAGGCTGTGGCGCAGACCATGAAGGCCGATCGGCGCGTGGCGTTTGCTCCTGGGGCCAGGACGAACGTGCAACCTCTCGCTGAAGCGATCGTCGCGCTCGCCGACGGCCTTGCCCGCGGCGACGACAAGAAGTTTTCCGCGAACATCGACCCCACTTCCCGTTCTCAGGTGAAGAGTCTGGTCGCCGGCGGCCAATGGGCCGAGCAGACCAAGAAGATCGAGTCCGTCCGCCTCGTCCGCATCATGGACGGCGCGGAGAGCACGCCCGTGGAGGCCGCGCCCGCGATCGGCGGCGACATCAAGGACGCGATGTTCGCGATGTTCATGAAGTCCTTGCCCGATCAGGCCAAGGAGGCCATCAAGACGGAGCTCGGGCGCGATCCCACCTCGGCGGATCTCTCCCAGATCATGGAGATCTACAAGAGCAAGATGGACGATATGAAGGCCAGTGGCGTAATCTCTGAGGAGCAGGCCGCCGCGGCCCAGAAGAGCTTTGACGCTTTCGAGGCCATGTCCGCCAAGGATGAGAAGAAGCCCGCGGAAGCGAAGAAGACCGATGAGGTCGGCGGGATGTACACCGTGACCCTCGCGGTGCAGGAGCCCGGAGTCGCGTACGCGATCGGATGGATCGCCGTCGAGGTGAACGGCAAGTGGACGTTCAAGGCCAGCAGCGTGAGCCAGCAGGCCAACCAGCGTCGTGCGTCCGACTTTGACGTCCTTTTCAACACCGATCGCGGCCCGGACAGCGGCGGCGATACCCCCGCCGATGCGCCCGCTCCCGACGCCAAGCCGATCGGCGGCTGAAGCACTTCCCGGTTTCTTACGAGGATCCTCACGCATGTCCACCGCAGTCAAACGCGTCGCTCTCGTCACTGGGGCTAGCCGAGGGATCGGGAAGGGCGTGGCCCTCCGTCTGGCCGCTGCGGGTCGGCACGTTGTGCTGATGGCCCGTAGCGAAGGGCCGCTCTCGGACCTCAAAGCCCAGATCGAGTCAAGCGGCGGCAGCGCGAGCGTCAAGGCGTGCGATATCTCCGACAACAAGGCGTTCGCCGCGGCCATCGACGCTGTCGGAACCGAGCACGGCCGTCTCGACATTCTCGTGAACAACGCGGGGATCACCAAGGACGGGCTTCTGCTCCGCATGTCCGACGAGGACTGGGGCACGGTGCTTCAGACGAACCTGACCTCCGCGTTCATCGCCGCCCGTGTCGCCGGGCGATTGATGATGAAGAACCGGTTCGGCCGCATCGTGAACATCGGCTCCACCAGCGGGATCGTCGGCAACGCGGGCCAGGCGAACTACGCCGCCGCGAAGGCCGGCCTCGTCGGTCTCAGCAAGTCCATCGCCCGCGAGCTGGGCGGCAAGGGCATCACCTGCAACGTCGTCGCTCCGGGGTACATCGAGACGGACATGACCGCGTCGCTTCCCGACGAGATCAAGCAGAAAATCCAGGACATGATCGCTGTTCGCCGCCTCGGCTCGGTCGACGATATCGCCGCCGCGGTCGCGTACGTCTCCTCCGACGAGGCCGGGTTCTTCACGGGCCAGACGCTGATTGTGGACGGCGGCATGACGATGGCGTGAGGCCGATTCCGCCTAAGCCCGCTCCCACGCACGCAGCGCCGATTCACGAGCCGCGTTCGCGTCCTCAAGCCCGCGCAGATCAAGGATGACACGGCCCGCGCCCGCCGCCGCGGATGCCATCGCGTACCCGCGCACATCAAGGCGACCCGCGCCGACGGCGCAACGACCGACGCTCCCCGCGTCGCTCAACCGTCCCGAAGGCTCGCGCCCCGCGAGTCGCATCATGACGTCCGCCGGGTCGCTTCCCGCCATGAGCACCGCTGCCGGATCCACACCGACGCCCGTCGGGCCTCCGGGCACCGCTCCGACCCGATGATCAACCACGCGTGCCTGTAGATCCGCCTTGAGCATGCGCACAGTGTCTTGGTGCAACTCACCCGGCAGCTCCAGCGAGACCGTGGTCGATCCACGCGACTGTCCGAGCAGATCCGAGAGTTCCCCCGCGAGTTCCGTCGTGCCGAGCACTGCGGCCGTCGCCCGATCGACAAAGGCCCCCTCGGCGAAGTGCCTGGGCGGGATCCACAGGTCGATCCCCCCGAGCGTGAGCCCGAGCCGCCGCAGCAACGCCGCGAGGTCACGCCGCGCCGACCGATCGAGTTCGCGTGCCCGCATCGTGGCGAGCGTTCCGTCGAGCACGACACCCCGGATCCCATCCGCCTTGGCCCACTCGATGAGCGCGCGAGGTTCCGGCGTCACGCCGCCGGCGAACCGCGTCCCCGCGATGGACAGATGGACAGGAAGATCGCTCATGCACAGTTGTAGGTCGTACTATGGCACAATGAACCGTCTCGAACGCACCGTCGAAGGGGCTCACGCCGCCGGTCTTGGAGTCTGGCTCGCGGTTCTGGTCGCCGCCGGGCTGGCCGCCGCTGTCGCGTTTCCCGAGATGAAGGAACTGGACCCGCGGTTGCCGGACTATTCGGCGTACACGGGTGATCACTGGATGATCGCTGCGGGGCATATCGGCCGCCGGGTATTCTCGATCGCCGATCGTGTTCAGCTTGTCGCCGCCGCGGTCTCGGTGCTCACGCTGGCGATCGTCACGCGGCTGCGGCTCTCGACGGGGCCTTGGCTCTCGCTGCGGTGGATCGCGGTCGGGGTTGCCGCGGGGCTCGCGATCTACAACGGCCTGGTACTCGCGCCGAAGATGGATGCTGATCTGCTCGCGTACTGGTCCGCCGCTCGCGAGGGTGACCAGGTCAAGGCGGCCGAGCACCGCGCGGTGTTCTCCGCGCAGCATCCGCAGGCTTCTCGAGTGCTGACGATCGGGGCCGCGGGCGTCTTCGTCGCGGTCGTCGCAGCCGCGGTTTCCCGCAAGGGCATCAGGTCGTTGCCGAATCCCTGACACGGCCAGGTCAGCCCGCGAGCGAGACCGCGGTGACTGGGGACTTCCCGCCGCTCTGTTCCGCTTTGAGTTTCTCGATGAGCATCGCCCATGTTTCGCGCTCAAACTCAAGAAGCCCGATCACCTTGTCCATCCGAGCGACGCTCTTTTCCATGCTCGCGGTCGTGAGCTCGGAGAAGAGGAAGGTGAGCACGCCGCGTACCTTCTGAGCGAGGCTCGGCTCGACCTCGGGCCCGATGGACGTCATCAATTCGACGACGATATCGCGGCACTGCGAGATCCCGTTGAACATCGCTTCATAATCCTTGGTGGCGATTCCCTCGCGACCCTGCCGGGCGAACTTCACCGCCCCGTCGAGCAGCAGCAGGCGCAGGTCTGCGGGACCGGATGTCAGCACCTTCGTCCGGAGGTACGGATTGAGGGGTTGCTGCGAGGAATGCTGTGAGGCGTTGGGGTTGCTCATGCGAAAGGTTCATCGTCCGGAGAGGGGCGCAACTTGACCATTCTCAAAGATGGCTAGCCGCCGAGGCTTGAAAGAGCCCCCTGCTGCCCTTGCAGCCTGCCGATCGTCTTTTCCATTCGAAGGAACTGCGATTGCATGACCTGGCGTTTGGTCGCGATCCGTGCGTCGACCGCCTTGATCTGCTCGGCGATGCTCTCTGTCTGGCGGGTGAGGCTCTTGTCCTTGCCGATCAGCAGCCCGCGTGTGGAATCGATGTACCTGGTCGCCATCTCCTCGAACTGCGCCATGATCCCGAGTTCCGAGAACGCCGGTGCCTGATCCGGGTCCAGCACGGTCGCCCCGCCGGGGACGACGCGCCTCCCATCCGTGTTGGTCTGCGTTCGAGCAAAGAGCATTTTCTCGACGCTCTCGGGGTCCTGCGCGAGCGCGGTGCGGAACTTGTCCTTGTCAAACTCGAGCTTGCCGTCCTTACCGACCTTGATGCCAACCTCGCCCACCCTGAGGTAGCGGGGAACGACGCCGATGGGCCTGGACTGGATCACCGTCGTCATGGCCTGGCGGAGGCCCAGCGTGGTTCCGTCCCCGAGCAGCGGCCCGGAGCGCTTGGTTTCCTTGTCGTAGGACGACTGGGCCGCGATGCTCTCGGACAGCGCGTTGTACGCGGCGATGAACTCGTCGATCTTCGACTCGATCGCGGACGAATCCCGGGAGACGTTGATTGTGACCGGCGATGTGGTTGTCGCCAGAAGGTCGAGCTTGACCCCTTGGACCGCGTTGTCGACGGTGTTGGTCGAGCTGGAGAGCAAGAGCCCCAGCGCGGGGTCGGCGGACCCGAAGAAGACACGAGAGTCCTGACCGGTCTGCAGGGTGTTGAGCGAGAGGTTGTACCCGTTGGTGTCGATCTGGAACCTCCCCGCCGCGCCGGAGGCGGATGCGGTGAGATTCAGGCGAAACGGAGCCGACGCCGATCCGTCATTGACGATCGAGGCGATGGCACCCACATTCGCGCTGTTGATCTTGGTCGCGACGGTCGAGAGGGTGTCGGCCGCGGAGAACTCCACCACTCGCTCGTAGCTCCCGTCGAGCTTGTTCAGCGCGCCGGACCCCTTGGCCTCCCCGGCGAGGTTCAGGTTCTTGGCGACGATCCCCGAGACGTCCTCGACCTTGATCTTTCCCGTGGCCGCGGACGTGCTCGTCAGGACAATCCCGTCTCCCTGCGAGTTGAGCGCGGCGGAGAGGGCGAGCCCGGACGAGTTGAGCTGCTTGATCATGTCCTCGACGGTTCGGACGCTCGACCCGATGACGACGTTCGCGGTGGTGCCCGTCGCGTCCGTCATTCGGATTGTCCCGGTGCCCACGCCCTTGCCTGTGTTGAGAGTGGAAAGAAGGGTCGCGTTGCTGACGTACTGCCGCTGAAGATTGGAGCCTTGAACGGAAGAGGACGCGACGCCGAGCGCGACCGTCGAGATGCCGAGTGCTTCGGCCGTGTTGTCGCCGTCGGTCCCGCGGATGATGAGGTTCGATCCGCCGCCCGTGTTGTCGACGACGGCAAGCCCTGTGCCCCTGTCGTTGACGCGGACACTGATCTTGGGCCCCCCGGAGACCGTGCCGGAAGCAGCCTCGATCGAAGCGGCGATCTCCGCGAGCGACGCGTTCTGGTCGATGTTCAGACTGAAGAAGGTGCCATCGCGGGCGGTGATGTCGAGCACGCCGTTGCCCCCGATCCCCGTTCCCCCGTTGAGCGAGCTTGCAAGCGTGGTGCCCATGCCCGAGAGGACGCGCCGCCCTGAGAGCAGGCCGTTCGCCCCGTTCGATCCGGTCCCCGCCAGTCCCAGCATCTCGGCGGTCCTGGTCGTCCCGCTGTTGGTCACGGACAGGATCGCATTCCCGGAGTCCGTGAGCTGAAGTCGCTTGCCATCGGCGGCGATCGACGCCGAGGCGGTAGTCACACCCGCGGCCGCCATCGCCTCATTGATGCGCTCGATGGCGCCGCCCACGGTGGTCACGGCACTCTTGGTCTTCGTGAAGACACTCGATGCCGGAGTTGTCTCCCAGACGTCGCCGAGATTGACATTGACGGTGGTCGCGCCCACCGCGATGCGGATCGAGAAATCACTCGGCGTGGATGTCTGGGCGATCGCAACGCCGTTCGAATCATTCAGGGTTGAGAGCAGAGTTGTGGTGCTGAGAGAGATGAGCGACGAGCCCGTGATCTTCCCGCCGCTTGCGCTCCCGGCGATGCCCAGACTGGAAGCGGTGGTGAATCCCGCCGCGTTTGCCGCGGTCATCGTGCCCCCGCCGCCCGCGCGATCAGTCAGAACGAGCTTGTCGTCGACGACCTTGGCGGTGACCAAAGCGGTGCCGTTCCCGTTGATCGCCTCGACCACCTCGCCGATCGTGCCCGAGCGGCTGAGGTCCACCGTGGCGGTTCGGTTCGCGGAGTCGGTGATCACGATCTTCCCGCGCGAAACCCCTGCGCCGCCGTTGAGCTCCGAGATCGCGGTGTCCCGGTCCAGACGCCCGAGCGTGGACTCGAACGTGAAGCTGGTTGCGCCGATTCCGGCGGTGTCCCGATCGCCAAAGCCCCTCGAGAGCGATTGCTGCGTCGAAACCAGACGGTCGACATTGAACTGGTAGGTTCCCGCCGCCGCGTTGTTTGCAGCGGTCGCCTTGATCGCCGCTTCGTTGCTGCTCGTCGCCTTCGAGGCGCGGAAAGTCTTGTCGTCACGGACCCCGCGCAGAATCGAGCGCATGTTCCCGAGCTTGCTGTTGAAATCGCGGAAAATGGTCTGCTGCAGCGACAGCCCGCTGCTGCGACGCTGCAGCGCTGTTTTGGGTCGCGCGTCGATCGCGAGCAGCTGCTCGATGAGGCTCGCCGAATCGACACCGCTGAAAACGCCGACTCCGGATCTGATCCCGCCCATAGCTGTCTCCGTTCATGCACGACGCCGAAGGGCCCCCTGGCCCGTCGCTCTTTTCTGATCGGACCGTCCGCGGCGGATTCTGCACCGCGTGCCAAACAAGAACCGAAAGTCGATTCTCGATTCTCAGCGACTTCGAGCTAGATCGGCTCCTCGGACTTGCCGATTGAACAGTTTCGATCGAGCCTGGATCTATGGGACGTGCGCGGAGTTACCGGGCCCAGGTAGAATGACCGAACTTGCCCCGTTCGCGGACGTACCTCCGATTGCCGATGGTGACACCATGATCGATGTGATGAAATCTTCTGATCGCCTTTCGATGCCGGCGTTTGTCGCGGCTCCAGCCTCACTCAGGATGGCGGGAGGCGTCGCGTCCGTGCTCGCGATCGCGATCGGCTGCGCCGCCGCCGCGTTTGCTTTGATGGCGAGCCCCGAATCGCTTTGGGCGGCGGCCAGCCTTCAATCGCTCGTCGTGATGGGAGGGTGCTTCGGCTTGGCCTGGAGCCGGGGGCGATTCTTGACCGGACCGGTGCTTGCTCTTCTGTGCGCGGCTGGTTCGGTAATGGTCGGCGGCGCGCTGAGCTTTGTCGCTCATCGCGGAAGCCTCGGCCCCGTCGATATGAAGTGGTGGGCGCTCAGCGAAGTCGCTCTTGCTCTGCTGCTTGCGTTTTTCGCGTTGGGCTCCGCGGTCGCACGCGACCCTGAATCGCGTGTGCCGGCTGTCAAGGGGGCTCTTCTCACGTGCCCGGCGCTGCTCGCGCTTTTGGTCCTGTTTGCCGGCCCGAGATTGGGCGTGCTCGCAGCGCTCGCGTCCATGCCGACCTGGGTCACCATGGCTCTGTGGACGGTCTTGGGCTTCGTGGTGTCGGTCATGCTCTGCATGGCTGCGCACTACCTCGGTGAGGCGTTTTCTCGCGCGGCCAAAGCCGGACGGATCGATACCTCGCGTTAGCGCGGCCCTTTCGATCAATCCCCACATCTAGTGGGCACATATCTACGAAAGATGGGCAGATTGACGGCGTCGCGCGTGAGTGCGCCGGGTGATTTCCGTTGATGAACGGGACGCCTGATCTGAAGTGTTCGTGGTACGTTTGGATTGCAATGGAACTTTTCGTGGAAACATACCAATAGTGATCCGTTCTTGGGTTGGCAGGTGGTGTTTTTGCCAGTTTGGGGTAGATTGAACTTGCGGAACAACCGTTCGAGGGGAGACTCGGCGGGTGTTGGAAGAGTGGAATGAACGGCCGAGGAGGCTTCGTGTGAGACGCTCAACGCGTGCGTGGTTGGCAACTGTTGCGATGGCTCTCGGTTCCCTCGCCGGCGTGGCTTTGCCGATGGGTGCTGCGTGGGCGGACCCGCCCGGGACTGGATTTGTCTACCAGGGTCAGATCAAGAAGAACGCGATCCTCGTCTCCGGGCCGACGGATCTTCGTTTCAAGCTCTATGACGCCGCGAGCGGCGGGACGCAGGTTGGATCCACCCTCGGAATCGATCTCCTCGATCTCGTCGATGGTCGGTTCAATGTGGAGTTGGACTTTGGAGTCGGCGCGTTTACGGGAGATGCGCGTTGGCTTGAAGTGGAAGTGAGATCACCCGGCGGATCTGGCAGTTACACGCTGTTGAGTTCACGGCAGGCGATCAAGCCGACGCCGTACGCGATGTACGCGCTCAACGGCTCGCCCGGCCCTCAAGGCGATGTCGGTCCCGCGGGCCCGCAAGGCCCGCAGGGACTTCAGGGGGATGTCGGCCCCGCTGGTGCTCAAGGCGCTCAAGGTTTGCAGGGCGACGCTGGACCTGCGGGTCCGCAAGGTGATGTCGGTCCGGCAGGTCCTCAAGGTGTGCAGGGCGACATCGGCCCGGCCGGTCCGCAGGGGACCACGGGTGCTGCAGGCCCGCAAGGACCTCAGGGTGATGTTGGTCCCGTGGGCCCGCAAGGCCTGCAGGGTTTGCAGGGTGACTTTGGACCTGCGGGTCCGCAAGGTGCGACCGGTCCGCAAGGTGCGGCGGGTCCCGGCGGTGTGAGTTGGCAAGGAACGTGGGATATCGGCGCGACCTACGCCATCAACGACGTTGTCTTTCACGAGGGTTCTTCCTACCGAAGCCTTGTCGAACCTAATCTGGGCGAGAACCCAGCGAGCAGTCCAGCCTCATGGACCCCGATGGCCATTCGAGGCGATGTTGGTCCTGCGGGTCCGCAGGGTGACATCGGTCCCGCTGGCCCGCAAGGCATTCAGGGTGAAGTCGGTCCCGCGGGCGCTCAAGGCCTGCAGGGATTGCAGGGCGATGTTGGTCCTGCGGGTCCGCAGGGCGACATCGGTCCCGCCGGCCCGCAAGGCATTCAGGGTGAAGTCGGTCCCGCGGGCGCTCAAGGCCTGCAGGGATTGCAGGGCGATGTTGGTCCTGCGGGTCCGCAGGGTGACATCGGTCCCGCCGGCCCGCAAGGCATTCAGGGGTTGCAGGGCGGTGCCGGACCTACCGGTCCTCAAGGACCACAAGGCGTGCAGGGCATTCCCGGCCCCGAAGGGCTTGAAGGTCCGGAGGGCAAACAGGGCGAGCGGGGGATCGTGGGTCCCGTCGGTGCGGTGGGGCCTCAAGGGCCCATCGGCCTGACAGGACCCATAGGACCGATGGGACCAACAGGTCCGACGGGGCCCGTGGGTGCGACGGGTGCTTCCCCCTGGAGCTTGAGCGGTAGCAACACGTTCTATACCGCCGGTCGCGTCGGTGTAGGGACGAGCGGACCGCTCGACACGATGCACGTGATGAGTTCCGGGAACAACGCGATTCTTGTTCAGAGCAGCAATCCGGGTGGCAACGCGATTTATGCTTGGAACACGTCGACGAGCGGGCTCGCGTTTGGTATTCGAGCGTTGTCGAGCAGTCCGACGGGGATCGGCAGTTACGGGTTCGGCTCGGGGATCGGTGTTCAGGGCGAGAGCAACACGAGCAACGGCATCGCGGTTCTGGGGACGAATTCAGGTTCGTCCGGGAACGCGTACGGCGTGCAGGGCTTGAGCGCGTCGCCGGTGGGAACCGGCGTGTACGGCAACGGTAACCTCAACGGAGTCTGGGCGGACACGTCCAACGTGAACGGGCGAGCTCTCTTCGCGAGCAACGGAGCGATTACCGGCGTGAACTACGGCGTGTACTCGCAGGCTTCGTCGGTGAGCGGGACGGGCGTGTTCGGGACTTCTCCGTTCACGGGGATCCAAGGGATCGCCACCGGGGCGAGCGGGCGTGGTGTCGTCGCGCAGGCGACGACGACAGCGGGGGCGACGTTCGGAGTTTTCGCGACCAACGCGAGCGATCAGGGGACCGCGGTCTACGCTCGCGCGAGCAGCGCGGCGATCAACGGGAACACGAGGTACGGCTTGTATGCCGAGGCTCCGGTGCTGACGAACTCTTGGGCGGGCTGGTTTACGGGGAATGTGAACATCACCGGGTCGATCTTCGCAGCGAGCAAGTCGTTCCGTATCGATCACCCGCTCGACCCCGAGCGCAAGTATCTGAACCATGTCTCGATCGAGAGCCCGGAGATGAAGACGTTTTATGACGGGATCGCGACGCTCGACGGGGCGGGTCGGGCGTGGGTGGTGCTGCCGGACTATTTCGAGGCTCTCAACAAGGACTTTCGGTATC
The DNA here is from genome assembly GCA_943369765.1 of Phycisphaera mikurensis NBRC 102666. GTDB lineage: Bacteria > Planctomycetota > Phycisphaerae > Phycisphaerales > UBA1924 > UBA2396. The sequence continues at coordinate 146,101 of CALROI020000002.1, forward strand.
AGTTGACGTGCGTGGGCGGGTTTGCTCCGGTGTATGTTTCGAGCAAGATCAAGGATGGGAAGTTCGAGATCGCTGGGGGCACCGAGGGTCTCGAGGTCTCGTGGACGGTGACCGGCGTCCGTCACGACGCCTGGGCGGAAAAGAACCGGATCCCGGTCGTCGAATCCAAGATGGGTGAGGATGTAGGCAAGTATCTCGCGCCGGAGGCTTTTGGAAAGCCGGAGAGCCTTCGGATGTCGCCGACGCCGATGTTGCCGGCGGTCGTGGCCCCGGCACACGTTGAACCGGCGGTGCGTCGATGAGCCGGGTGCTGACGATGGGAGTGGTTGGTTGCTTGGCGTGCGTGGCGTGCGTGGCGAGCGCGGCGGGAGATGACGTGTTTGAGATGTATTGGTCGACGCTCGACGGGGGAGGCGGTGTTCTGGTCGGGGACGATTATGAACTGATGGGGACGATCGGTCAGCCCGACGCGGTGACGCTGCTGACCGGTGATGATGTGGAATTGATGGGTGGGTTCTGGGTGGCCGATGGGGCTCCGTCCCGTCCGCCGCGTGCGGATTTCAACCGCGACGGGTTCATCGATTTCTTTGACTACGACGACTTTCTGGAGGCGTTTGAGTTGGGGCGTGCCGGCGCGGATTTCAACCGGGACGGGTTCATCGACTTCTTCGATTATGACGCGTTTGTTGCGGCGTTCGAGGGCGGGGGCTGAGCCCGACCGCGCTCGAGGGGTTCAGCGGCGGTGGTGGGGCGGGACCAGCCCGTGCTCGGCGCGGATGACCGAGCGGATCCCGCCACGACCTCTCCAGTCGGTCCGGATCGCGAGCCACACGGGATTGATCACCGCGGCGAGGTCGTCACGGATCTGGTTCGTGACCGCTTCGTAGAAGATCCCCTTGGTGCGGAACTCCTGGTAATAGATCTTGAGGCTCTTGAGTTCGACGCAGAGGCCGCCAGCCTTGGCGGGGCGTGGCTCGTAGATGAGCGTCACGGTGCCGAAGTCTGGGTGGCCTGTCTTCGGGCAGACGCTGGTGAATTCGTCGGAGATGTGCTCGATGACGAATGGGGTGTCGGTGGGGGCGGGGAAGCACTCGAGGAGTGAACGATCCATGCGGCGAGGGTCCATGCGGAACACGGAATGGTGTCCGGTGAGAGGAAAGCGTCAGGACGCGGCGGGGGCCGGGCGAGGCTATCTCGGTGACTTGTACTTGTCGAGGAACCCTGCGAAGCGAGTCTGATCCTTGTTCAGCGTGAGCGACCGGCGGAGCAGCTTGACAGCCTCCTGCCGGTCGGCGTCGTTCTGCTGCTTTCCGAACTCGTACGCGTTGAGGTAGCAGACGGCGGCCCCGTTGAGCGAGGGGTAGTGGTTGGGGTCGATGTCGAGCGCGGTGAGGAACGCGGCCTTGGACTCGTCGTACTTGCGGAGGCGGAAATTGACGAAGCCAAGGCGTTCGTAGGCGTTGGCGGTCGGTTCGAGCTTGATGGCCTGTTCGAGCGTGTTGGCGGCCTGGTCGAGCTGCCCGGACTTGATGAGGCTATCGGAAAGGCTGAGAAGCACCTTCGTGGAGGGCGGGAGGAGCTCGTTGGCCTGCAGGTACTCGCTGACGGCGTCGTCGTGGCGTGCGAGGGCTGAGTAGATGGAGCCGAGGTTGGTGTGAGCCTGGGCGTTGCGGGGCTCGAGCTTCACCGCTTTTTCCGCGTAGGGGAGGGCGTTCTCGGGCTGATTGAGATCGAGGTAGGCGACGCTGACGTTCATGTTGGCCATGGGATCGCCGGGGCGGATGGCCAGGGCGATGAGGTAGGCGCGGACAGCTTCGACGGCCTGACCGAGGGCTTGGAGGGCCTGCCCCCACTTGAAATTGGCGTCGTAGCTTTGCGGGGCGATGCGTGCGGCCTCGCCGAAGCGGAGGGCGGCCATGTCGTAGTCACCCTGTTTCATGTAGATGTCGCCGGCGGACACGTACGCGCCGACGATGAGCGGGTTGTTCTCGATGGCTCGCTCGAACTCCGCAAGTGCCTGCGTGTCGAGCCCCTGGTCCAAGAGGCGGCGGGCGCGGAGGACGGATTCGGCGGCCACGCGGTCGGTCGACTTGAGCTTGGGGGCGGAGGAGACATCGGGCTTTTGCGGGGTGTAGGAGTCATAGCGGCACCCGCCGAGCATGCTTGAAGCGAGAGCGGCTGCGAGGATGGCGGAGGCGAGAAGGGCGTGTCGGGCGTCCGTACGGGGCTGGAAAGTCATCGCGTCTCCGGTCTGCGTTTGGAATTCGTCTTGAGGGCGGGTCGGGCTGCGGTCTTGGCCTGAGTCTGTTTGGTGGCTTTGGCTCGGGGCTTGGGCCTGTCCGATTTGAGGGTTGATTGTTGGCCCTTGGGGGCCGGCTTTCTTGCATCGGGCTTGGAGGCGGGTTTGGGTTGAAGATTCGGGGGTGGAGAGGTCGGCCAGAGGGCTGATTGGCCGGGTTTCAGGGCGCGGAGGCGGGCGACGTTGAGGGTGTCCCACGCGACGCCGCCGACCGGGTCGTCCTTGGGGGTTTCCAGATGTTTGGGTACGTCGGCGAGGTCGGGGTGGTTCACGACGGAGGCGAAGCCGGAATCGAGCACGCGGGCGAGGTCGCCCGGGGGGCGGCCGGGGCCGCTTCCGCCGATGGTTCCCTCGCCGATGTGCATGTGGCGGTCGAGGTGGCTGGCGACGGCGCCTTTGCTGTCGTTGACGTGGAAGGCTTTGAGGTTGGAGAGGCCGCAGAGCCGGTCGAACTCGGCGAGGGCCTTGTCGCCCGCAGCTCGTGTGGCCATGTCGTAGCCCGCGGCGTGCATGTGGCAGGTGTCGAGGCAGAACCCGATGCGGGCGGGTTCGCCGGTGGTGGCGATGATCTGGGTGCGGAGGGTGGCGAGCTCTTCGAAGGGGCCACCGATCTGCGATCCTGCGCCGACGGTGCCTTCGAGGCAGGAGACGGTGGCGTAGCCCTTGGTGCGTTGGAAGATGGTCTTGTAGGCGGCGGCGATGCGGGCGAGGCCTGTGGGGAGGTCGGAGGTGGTGTACGCGCCGGGGTGGTGGACGAGGAAGGGGATGCCGAGAGTCTCACAGCGTTCGACCTCGTCGACCATGAGATCGATGGACTTGTTCCAGAGGGTGTCGTCGGGGGCGGCGAGATTGATGAGGTAGGAGGCGTGGCTGGTGATGCCGCCGCGGCGTCGGCCTTTGGCGTCGGTGGGGCCGCCGCGATCAAAGCCGATCTCCTTGACCTTGGCGTGCCAGTCTGTGACCATGCCTGGGTCGAGGGGTTTGGCGGCCCACTGCTGCTGGTTCTTGGTGAAGACCTGGACCGTGTCGAGCCCCAAGGCGACGGCATCGGTGAGAGCGTGAACCATCGAACCGGCGATGGAGAGGTGGGAGCCGAACATGGGGGAGAATAGGGGTCGAAGTGGTGGGGGGGTGATGCTCGTGAAGCGGAGTCAGGTTGCGGTGTGCGGGCGGGTGGACGGGCCGCATTCGGGGCAGCTTTCGAGGCCGCGGACCGGATAGCGACAGTGGGCGCACTGACCGCGAGCGATGCGGAGGCGTTTGCGCAGCCAGAACGGGAATGTGAAGATGATGAAGCAAACGCTCGTCCAGAAGACGATGTTTGCCAGCAGCGGCGCGAGGACCGGCTTGAGTGGGACGATGGCGGAAGCGGTGTTGCCGAAGCCGATCCAAGCGGTAAAGGAACCGACGAGCGGGCGCGCACTTGTCCATTGAGATTCGATAGGCAAGCCGTTCTTGAGGATCGAGGCTGCGGAGCTGGCGGTTTCGGGTGCGGCGGTTGCGACGAAGCACCGGAGCGGCCAGCCCGTTTGAATCTCGGCGGGTGTCACAGGCGCGAACGACGATACGTCCGAAACGGGGTCGCACCGGATTTGCCGTATCGTGATTCCGACCCCCGACCATCGATCCACGGAGATCTCCCAGTATCCGAGCTCGTCGCGGAGTCGACGGACGTACTTCTCGCTGCCGCGGAAATCGGCTACCGCGTCGATGAGCGTTTGGGTCGTCGCTTGAGATCCGATGGAAGTGCGGGGCGAGAGCGGGGCCCAGAGAGCGCAGGCTGCCGCGGCCACCCACGTGAGAATGATGCCCAGGACGAGATATCCGGCGATATGTCTCGCGATTCGGGGCATGTTCGAGGGTATGGCGAGGGTATCGGGGCGTGACGCTGGGCGAGGACCGCCGAAGCGGACGGTCCTCGGCACCCGTCGGACTCCTAGGCTTGGGTCTATGAAACTCAAGCAGCGAATCGCGGTGGTTACGGGGGCGTCGGCGGGGATCGGGGAGGCGATTGCCCGTGAATTGGTCGCGCAGGGGGCGACGGTCGTGCTCAACGCACGGCGGAAGGAGCGACTGGACGCGATGGTCGCGGAAATCGGGGTTGAGGACGTCACGGCGGCGGTGGGGGACTGTGTCGACGATGGCGTCGTCGCCTCCATGTTCAAAGTGGCGAAGGACCAGTTCGGAGCCGGACGTCGCGAGGCGAACCTCGTTGTCGTCAACGCAGGGCGCGGGCTCAACGGGTCGGTGGTGACCAGCGACACCTCGCAGTGGGAGGAGATGGTCCGGACGAACCTGATCGGGGCGGCGAAACTGATCCGGGCGGCGGCGGAGCGGATGCTGGCGGAGATCGCGGCGGACGCGGCGGCGGGGAAGCCTTGGACCGCGCAGGCCCGCGACATCGTGGTGCTTGGGTCGACGGTGGGGCGGCACATCTCGCCTTTCAGCAGCATGTACGGGGCGACAAAGTTCGGCGTGAACTCGCTCGCGGAGGCGGCCCGGCGGGAACTGGGCCCCAAGGGGATCCGTGTGAGCCTGATCGAGCCCGGGTTTGTCGTCAGTGAGTTCCAGGGCGTGGCGGGGTATTCCGAGGATTGGCTCAAAGCGACGTTCGAGCGGATCGGGCCGGTGCTGGACGCGAAGGACATCGCGGAAGTGGTGACGACGATCACATGCAAGGCGGCCCACGTGCACTGGGGGGATGTGGTGCTGAGGGGGACGCGGCAGGACTATCCGTGAACGAAGGCCACAGTCCTGAAGGAAAAAGCGAACAGGCCCGACGCGAACGTCGGGCCTGTTTCTGCTTTGGGACTTGATCTTGGACTTACGGCCAGATGCCGCGGCTCTGGTAGACCTTGTTCAGTGCGTCGAGGGCGGCGATGTACGACGCGGTCCGCATGTCGCATTCGTAGCGGTGGCGGGCGACCTTGGTGCGCCTTGCGGCCGCCACCATGTGCTGGTTGAGCTTCTTGTCGACATCTTCGATGTCCCAGTAAGAAGAGGTTTTGTTCTGGACCCACTCGAAGTAGCTGACGGTGACGCCGCCGGAGTTGCAGAGGATGGCGGGGAGAACCTCGATGCCCTTGGTGAGCAGGACGCGCTCGCCGGCGGGGGTGGTGGGGGCGTTTGCACCCTCGGCCACGACTTTGCAGTTGAGCCACTGGGCCTGCTGCTCTTTGATCATCTGCTCGAGAGCGCAGGGGATGAAGACGTCGACGGCGGTCTTGTAGAACTCCTCGTTGGAGATTGAGGTTGCGTTTTTGAATCCAGCGACCCCGCCGGTCTTGGCGACGTGGTCGGAGAGTTCGTTGGCGTCGATGCCCTTGTCGTTGCGGATCGCGCCGGTGTGGTCGGCGACGGTGATCATCTTGGCGCCGTGGCTCTGGAAGATCTTGCCGGACCAAGAGCCGACGTTGCCGAAGCCCAGAACGCTGAACGTGCAGCCCTTGGCCTGGATGCCCATCTCGGGGAGGAGTTCGAGGAGGACGTCGATGACGCCCTGACCGGTGGCCTTTTCGCGGCCGAGGGAGCCGCCGATCTCGACGGGCTTGCCGGTGACGACGGCCATGCCGTCCTTGCCGGAGCCTTCGGTGATGGTGGAGTAGGTATCGGCCATCCACGCCATGATCTGGGCGTTGGTGTTGACGTCGGGTGCGGGGATGTCGTAATCGGGGCCGATATCGTGGGCGATGGCTGCGGTGAAGCGTCGGGTGACGCGCTGGAGTTCACCGGCGGAGAGTTTGCGGGGGTCGCACTTCACACCGCCCTTGCCGCCGCCGTAGGGCAGGCGTGAGAGGGAGCACTTCATGGTCATCAGGAAGGCGAGGGACTTGACGTCGTCGAGGTGGACGTCGGAGTGGTAGCGGATGCCGCCCTTGTAGGGTCCGGACGCGTTGTTGTGCTGAACGCGGTAGCCCTTGAAGAGCTTGTAGGTTCCGTCGTCCATGAGGACGGGGAAGTGGACCATGATCTCGTTCTTGGGTTGGGCGAGGATGATCTGGATGCGGTGGGGCATGCCCATGAGTTCAGCGGCATAGAGCATGCAGCCGACGGTCTGGCGGTAGAGGTTGTTCGTGTCCGTGGGGAACCCGAGTTCCTCGAAGATGGGGCTGTTGTAGTCCGCTTTCTGGACGTTTTTGGGCGCTTTGACGGCGGTGCTCATCTCGGTGGATCCCTCTGAGTGGGTTGTGACTGATACACGGGTGGCCCCGCGCGTGCGGGGCCGGTTGGAACCCGGATGATAGCCTCAAATGGGCTCCCCGTGAGCGGTCTGAGGAGTTCCTGAAAGCGGTTTTACGGGGGATGTGAACGCCCGGTAGGGTTTTGGTAGAATGGGACGTGCGTCGTGCGAATCCGGGCTGTGGACTGGAAGGGAAACTCTTCGTGAAAGTGCTGCTGATTGTGGTTCCGTTGCTTACGGGTGTACTCGCCACGATTGGGGTGTTCTTTGCCCTTGGGGTCATGTTGCCGCGGTCGCACAGGGCGGCGATGAGTCTGAAACTGGCCGCGAGTCCGGAACGGGTGTGGAGTTTGATTTCCGACATGCCCAAGGTGCCGTCGTGGTGGCCTGAGGTCACGGGGGTGGTCCGGCGGGAAGATGGGGTGTGGGATCAGACGATCAAGGGCGGGTGGAAGATGCCGCTGCGGGTGGAAGATGAGGCGGCACCGACGCGGCGGGTGACCCGGATCGCGGATGAGGACCTGCCGTTCGGGGGGATCTGGACCTTTGAGATCGTGCCGGAGGGTGGGGGGTGTGTTCTCACGATCACGGAAGATGGGGAGGTCAAGAACGCTCTATTTCGGGCGATGTCGCTGCTGATGGGGCACGACAAGACGATCCGGTCGTACCTGACGCACGCGGCCAAGGCACTCAGCGAGACGGCGGAGCCGGTGCGTATCGTGCCAGCATGATTCTGTACCTGGCAGCGGATTTGATGTGGGCGAGCAAGATCAAGGGGCACGCGGATGCTCTCGGGCTTGCGTGCCGCCCGGTGCGGACGCTTGAAATGCTCGAAGCGAGGCTCGCGGACAGCGAGGTCGTGGCGTTGGTCGTCGATCTCGACAAACCCGAGGAAGCGATGGCGATGATCGGGCGTGCGCGGACGGCGGAGAAGCCGATCCGGGTGCTGGCGTTTGGGCCACACGTCGAGCGGGGCGCGTTGCAAGCTGCACGCGATGCGGGTGCGGACGCGGTCATGACGCGGGGCATGTTCGACCGGGACATGCCGGACATTCTGTTGAAGTTGTCGAGTGGTGCGCGGGTGTAGGGGACGTCAAGAAGCCACGAAGTCACATGGCGGTTGCTTGACTGGCTTACGACTCGCGGGACCACAGGTAAAGCCCGCCGACGATGGCGGCGAAGAGGGCCCACATGACGAGCATCGATGTGACGAAGTAGGGGTACACGCAGAGCAACGCGCCCGCGAGCAGAGGCCGCGGGGAGGCCTGTTTCTTGCCGTAAATAAACAGGGCGAGGCCGACCATCCCGATGAACAGCCCCGAAACAATCGCCGACGGGTTTCCGAGGTCCATGGTGAAACTCCTCGCGTTGATTTCGGCGCTCCGAGGTTTCCAGCAGACGCGAATCGCAGGGAGCGGGGAAAGGACGGGGTTCCCGGGCGTCTCAGGCCTCCGGCGTCGCTGCGATGGATGGTTCTGATCGGGTGCGGGTCGGGTTGTGGATGGGCTTGGCGCAGCGGCGTGGATCGACGATACTGTGAGATATGAACCGCACGTTGCTCGCGTTGCTTGGATGTTTGTGCCTCACGGGGTCGGCGTGGGCACAGCCTTCGCGATTGATTGACCGAGCGGACTACGCGAGCAGGCTGCGGGCGATGTGGCTTGGGCAGTGCATCGCGAACTGGACGGGGCTTCGCACGGAGGGGCGGCGGATCAACCCGCCCTTCTTCACCGACGCGGACTGGGGACAGGTGCGCGATGGGATTTTGATCGACTTTGTGCTCACGCAGAACCCGTGGCTTTCGGACGACGACACGGACGTGGAGTATGTCTATTTGCACGAGCTGCGCGGGCCGAACCCGCCGCTGGTGCTCGACCCTGAGGCGTTGCGGTTGTCGTGGGTGTCGCACATCAATCGGTTCATCTGGGTGAGCAACGCTCGGGCGCGGACGCTGATGGGTCGCGGGGTGGTGCCGCCGATGACGGGTCTGCAGACAGCCAACGCGGACAGCCTGGCGATCGACGCGCAGCTGACCACGGAACTCTTCGGGCTGGTCTGTCCTGGGATGCCCGAGCGGACGCTGGTGCTGGGCGATCCGGCGATCCGGGCGACGAGCCACGGGTACGCGACGCACGCGGCGCAGTTCCACGCGATGCTGTATTCGCTCGCGCCGGTCGCGCCGACGGGTCTGCCGATGTCCGCGAAGTTGCGTTGGATGTTCGATGAGGCGAGGCGTTCGATCCCCAGCACGTCGAAGACCGCGGACGTGGCGGACTTCGTTCTCGCGGACTTTCTCGCCAACCCTGACATCAACGATTGGGAGCGCACACGAGACGCGGTGTACCAGCGATATCACCTGAACGCGGCCGCGAACGGGTTTCGGTATCGGAACTGGTACGAGAGCAGCGTGAACTTTGCGGGGTTGTGCGCCGGGTTGCTGTACGGGGAAGGCGACTACAAGAAGACGGTCAAGATCTGCACACTCTTCGGGTGGGATAGCGACAACGCGACCGCGACCCTCGGGGGGTTGATCGGTTTCATGCTCGGGTACGATGCGCTCGCGGCGCAGTTTCCCGGCGTGAACTTCTCGGATCGCTTCGACATCTACCGCACGCGCGATGAGCTGCCGGACTATCTGCCCGCGGACGCGGCGGCGCAGGACACACTCACGCTCATGGCGCAGCGGATGCTGCCCGCGATCGAGGCCCAGATCGTGAATGCGGGCGGGCGGGTGGACTCGCTGCGTGGAAAGTGGCTTCTGCCCCCGCCGATCCGTCTGGGCGTCGGTGGTCAGCAACTGGCGTTCAATCCGTACAACAACGCCGGGAGCGATGATGCGCGGAGCGCGAACGGGTCGGTGCGACGGGCGGGGGGCACGGTAACGGGAGCGACCACGTTCTTCGGGAGTCCGCCGGGCGGACAGGGCTCGACATGGAACCCCGCCAACCTTGCCAATGGGCTCGAGCACGACGCGGCGGGGCGTGAGCCGGCGGACGGGCTCGCAAACTTCCTGTCTTCGCAGAATGTGACCGCGCCAGCCGGAAACCAGATCACGCTCAGCGTTGTTTACGACCGCGCGGTGCAGGTGCACACGATCCGGATGATCGAGGGCGATCATTTCGACACGCCCGGTCAACAAGGGGGCTGGTTCGAGAACGTCACGTTCGAGGCTCGCATCGGCGGGGTGTGGACCGCGGTGGGGATGTCGTCGGTCACGCCCCTCGACGCGGCCCGGCCGTTTCAACGGATCGACGCTGTGCTGACGACGCCGGTCTCCGCGACGGGGATCCGCGTGACGGGGACGGTGGGCGGGGCCCAGCGTTTTGTGACGGTGGCGGAATTGGACGCGCTGTCGGCACCGGTCGCGACTGCGTGGCCGACCTTTGATGTCAATGGCGATGGACGTGTGGATGTCGAGGACATGCACACGCAGAATCAGACGCCGACGGACGTGGACAGGAACGGCGTGATCGACGCGGCGGACCTGACGTACCTGGAGCAGGCGGTGCGGTGGAGAGAGATTGACACGATGACCGCCCGGTGAGCAGGGTTCACGTTGACGACGACGCGTAGTCCTGCAAGGCGGCGACGCCCCACCCGGTCTCGCGCAGGGCCACGATCGCGCGGGCGATGGCGTGGGCGGCGGGCATGGTTGAGATCATCGGGATGTTGAGACGAACAGCGGTCGCGCGGATCTTGCCCTCGTCGGTCAGGTAGCCGGTCTTGGTCGGGGTGTTGATGATGAGGGCCAGTTGTTTGTTGGCCATCAGGTCCAGCACGTTGGGGCGTGCGCCGGTGGCGATCTTCTGGAGGCGCGTCACCGAGATGCCCGCGGCCTCGATGGAGTCGGCGGTGCCGCCCGTCGCGTAGATGGTGAACCCGATCGCCGCGAGCGTGCGGACGGGGACCGCGATGTCCTGCTTGTCCTCGTCGCGGACGGAGATGAAGATGCCGCCACGCTTGGGATCGGTGGGGATGTCCATGCCGCCGGCCATCTGGCTCTTGGCGAAGGCGATGGGGAACGAGCGGTCGATGCCCATAACCTCGCCGGTGGAGCGCATCTCGGGCCCCAGGACGAAGTCGACGCCGGGGAACTTGGCGAAGGGGAAGACCGATTCCTTGACGGCGTAGGCGTTGAGGAGGGTGGTCTCCTTCGCGCCCAGTTCCTTGAGCGTCTTGCCCATCATGACCTTCGCCGCGATGGCGGGCCACGGAACGTGGACAGCTTTGGAGATGAACGGGACGGTGCGGCTCGCCCGAGGGTTGACCTCGAGGATGTAGGCCTTGTCGCCATCAGCATCATGCTTGATCGCGAGTTGCAGGTTCATCAGTCCTCGGACGCCCAGTTCTTTGGCGAGGGCTGTGCCGATGCGTTTGATCTCGGTGATGAGGGCGGGCTTGAGGCTGTACTCGGGGATCGACATCGCCGAGTCGCCCGAGTGGATGCCGGCGTGCTCGATGTGCTCCATGACGCCGGAGATGATCGCGGTCTCGCCGTCGGCGACGACGTCGACATCAACCTCGGTGGCGGAGGAGAGGAACTTGTCGATGAGGACCGGCGCGCCGTCGAGGTCGGAGACTTTGAGGGCGTTCTGGATGAAGAGGCGGATGGCTTTCTCGTCGTTGCAGATTTCCATGCCCCGGCCGCCGAGAACGTAACTCGGCCGCAGGAGCACCGGGTAGCCGATGCGGTTGGCGATCGTGACCGCTTCCTCGATCGACCGGGCGATGCCGGCGGGCGGGCGGTGGAGGTGGAGCTTTTCCAAGACCTGATCGAAGCGGTTGCGGTCCTCAGCGAGGTCGATGGAGTCGACGGAGGTGCCGATGATCGGCACGCCCGCGAGCACGAGGCCGTGGGCGAGGTTGAGGGGCGTTTGACCGCCGAACTGGACGATGGTGCCGTGGACGCGACCTGCGGCCTTGCCGGGCGAGAGCGTTTGCCCATTGAGCCGCTCGATGATGTTCACCGTGTCCTCAAGCGTCAGCGGCTCAAAGAACAAGAGGTCGCTCGTGTCGTAATCGGTCGAGACCGTCTCCGGGTTGGAGTTGATCATGACCGATTCGAACCCGAGGTCCTTGGCGGCGAAGGCTGCGTGGACGCAGCAGTAGTCGAACTCGATCCCTTGGCCGATGCGGTTGGGGCCGCCGCCGAGAATGATGACTTTCTTGCGGTCCGTGACGCGGATCTCATCGTCGCCGAAGAACTTGGTCGCTTCGGTCGAGCCTCGTTCGTACGTCGAGTAGTAGTAGGGCGTGACGGCTTCGAACTCGGCCGCGCAGGTGTCGACCAGCTTGTACACGGGCTCGATGCCTTTGCCCTTGCGGTGCTGACGCACTTCGAGGATCGTCTCGGGCGTGATCTTGCCGAGGTAGAGGTTGGCGAGCTGGGCGTCGGAGAAGCCGAGCTGCTTGGCTTCGAAGAGCACCTCAGCGGGCACGTCAGCGAGCTTGCGGTAGTTGCAGAGGACGTCCTCGAACTGGACGAGTTGCTGGATCTGGTCGAGGAAGAAGGGGTCGATGTGCGTGAGAGCGTGGATCTTCTCGATCGACCACCCCATCTTCATCGCGTATCGGATGTAGTACAGCCGGCCCTGGCTGGGCACCGCGAGCTTGCGCGAGAGTTTGTCGGAGGGGATGGGCCACTCGATCGGCGAGCCGTCCGCGGTGCGGAGGCCAGTGGGGCTTGTTTCTTGGTCTTTGGTGGCACCGCTCTCCAGAGCGGTGTTCGGCTTTCTGACGGCAGAAACACCGCTCTGGAGAGCGGTGCCACCGGAACCAAGACCCGGATCTCCCATCACATCGAGCATGAGTTGCCCGTGCTCGACAGCCCGCATCGCGGTGAGCCACTTGTCGTTGCGGTCAAGGCCCAGGCCGAACCGCTTGATGTCCATCGAGCGGATGACCTTCTGGAAACTCTCTTTGAACGTGCGACCGATGGCCATCGCTTCGCCGACGGACTTCATCTGCGTCGTGAGCGTTTCGTCGGCGTCGGGGAACTTCTCGAACGTCCACCGCGGCATCTTGGTCACGACGTAGTCGATCGTGGGCTCAAAGCACGCGGAGGTCGTCCCGGTGATGTCGTTCTTGAGTTCGTCGAGCGTGTACCCGACGGCGAGTTTCGCGGCGATTTTGGCGATGGGAAACCCGGTGGCTTTGGACGCGAGGGCGGAGGACCGCGAGACGCGCGGGTTCATCTCAATGACGACCATCTCGAAGGGCTTCTTCCCGTCGGGGCCCGGCTTGGGGTTGGGGTTGACGCCGAATTGCACATTGGAACCGCCGGTCTCGACGCCCACCGCCCGCATGATGGCGAACGCAGCGTCGCGCATCTGCTGGTATTCCTTGTCCGTCAGCGTCAGGATCGGGGCGACGGTGATGGAGTCGCCGGTGTGCACGCCCATGGCGTCGATGTTCTCGATCCCGCAGACGATGATGCAGTTGTCCTTCTTGTCGCGGACGACTTCGAGTTCGTATTCCTTCCAGCCGATGACGGACTGGTCGATCTGGATCTGCCCGATCATCGAGGCTGCAAGGCCGCGGGTGCAGATTTCCTTGTACTCTTCGAGGTTGTACGCGATCCCGCCGCCGGTCCCGCCGAGCGTGAACGCGGGGCGGATGATGGCGGGCAGGCCGATCTCAGCAAGGAACTCCACCGCGTCGTCGAGGTCGTTGACGGTCTTGGCTTTGGGGAGTTTGAGCCCGATCTTCTCGCAGATGTCCTTGAAGATCTGGCGGTCCTCAGCCCGGTGGATGACCTCCCGGTTGGCGCCGATCATCTCGACCCCGAACTCGGTGAGGGTCCCGTCGTCCCAGAGTTTGCACGCGACGTTAAGGGCCGTCTGCCCGCCGAGGGTCGGGAGCACCGCGTCGATGCGGGCGTAGCCGGGGAGCCCCTGCTTGGCACGGGAGTTCTCCAGTTCGATGATCTTGCGGACGGCTTCGGCGTTGATGGGCTCGATGTAAGTGCGATCCGAGAAGGCCGGATCGGTCATGATGGTGGCGGGGTTGGAGTTGACCAGGACGATGCGGTACCCCTCTTGTTTGAGGGCTTTGCACGCCTGCGTCCCGGAGTAGTCGAACTCGCATCCTTGGCCGATGACGATGGGGCCCGAGCCGATGACGAGGATGGTCTTGATGTCGGTGCGTTTCGGCATCGTGGCTCCGGCGGAGACGGGGGTGTGGAACGACTCGGGATGGGTGGCCGACCGGCTCTTGGACCCCGTTTCCGTCGTCGGGGAAGGCCGATTGGCGCAAACTTCCACAGCATAGACCCGAGCCGCGTCACCCTCAAACGTTCGGGGCACTTTCCGCGTCAAGATCTGCAAGAACCGCCATTCCCCGGGCGATCGCCAGTTCAAAGTCCGGGCAGGCGGCCAACGGGTCCAGGTCGTCGTGCCCGGCCCGGGAGAGTTCCCTGAACTCGCCCGGGCTGATGCCCGCCAGGATCAGGCGGCGGCCCTCCGAGGCCGACCGACGCAGGGCGGCCCGGAGCTCGAGCGCCGAGTCGGCGTCCATCTGCGTCACCTTGTCCAGATCCAGCACGATCACCCGGGCCTCCCGCGGCAGCCGGTCGAGCCACGCCATCAGATCCGGGAGCCTCTGGACCGCCCCTTTCTTCCCACGGTCGTGCCGAAGGTGGACAACCAGAAGCCCGCGCGGGAGGGTCAATCCCAGATCGCTGACAATCTCCGAAGGCTCGATCTCGGCGATGGGCTGGCGGATGTCCTGGATGATGATCCAGAGCAGAAACAGGACCGGCGGAAACATCGCGAGCCGGTGGAAGTTCTCGTAGGCGATCGTGCCGAGCCCGGCCCCGAGCGCGAACGACCCGAGAATCGAGCCGAGCAACGCCAGCCGCCGCAACCCCTGATGCCGGCGGGTCTCCAGAAGAAACTCACGGGCGGTGCTCCCCTTCCGCCTTGTGTCCGAGAGGAACCACAGAAACTGGACCAGCTCCGTGCCCAGATCGGTCAGGACGCCCGTCACGTGGGTCGTGCGGACGACGCCAGCGGAGATCCGCGTGATCGTGGCGTTCTGGAGTCCCATCGCGAGCGACGCGAGACCGGTCATCGCGTACAGCCTCGGGCCGATCTCGGCCTCGCCCTGATCGTGAAGGTTGATCATCGCGGCGAAGCCCGTCAGGAGCATCGCCTGCAGCAGCATCGGAAAGACGTACAGCGATTCCCACCCGCGACGCCGGCCCAGTTCGGTCGTGAATCCCGAGAGCGCAGCCCCCAGCAGGAACGCCACCAGCAGAAACAGTGCAAACCCCAAGGGGCCCCAGGCACCGTCCACGACGAAACGCCCGAGGTCCGACGCGGTTCCCGAAGCGTGCGACACGACGTGCCCGCAGGTCAGCACTGCGATGATGTTCGTAAAGCCGGCCACCCACGCGAGCGTGATCGCGAGACGCGCCTGCTGGGTGAAGGAATGAGCTTGAGCGATGAACATGGCGACGGTGGTTCCATGCCCACCGATGGAAAGACTCGGTCTAGAAATCGAACTGGTCGATGTTGTCCTTCGTGAACACCAGGATGTCGCCCAGGAGGATCTTGTCTCCCGCGATCTTCTTCTCACCCAGGCGACCCGCCTTGAAGGTCGTCGCGCCGGGCTTGAGGTCGCCCTTGGCGAGCGCGTGGGCCGCGTGGATCGTGAGGTACCCCAGATCGACCGTGTTCCAGAGGATCACGGAGGCGACGGTGCCGTCTTTCACCGCGGGCTTCATGTCGTTGGGCGTGGAGAGACCGGTGACGAAAATCTGCCCGGCCTTGCCGGACTGCTTGATCGCTTCAGCCGCTGCGGGGAACGAGACGCTGCTGATCCCCCAGACGCCGCGGAGCTTGGGGTACGCGGCGATCATGTCCTTGGTCGCCTGGAACGCGACGCGCTGGTCTTCGTTGGAGGGCTTGACCTCAACCAGGTTGAGCGTCGGGTGGGCTTTGAGGCGTTCCTTCATGAACGAGATCCACTCGTTCTGATTCGCCGCGGTGAGCGTCGCGGTCACGATCGCCACATCGCCGCTGGCTTTGTCCTTGCCGCCCAGGTCCTTGACCATCGTGTCGACGAGCGCGAACCCGATGTCCTGCGAGGTCGCCTGATTGACCATGAATTCACGGGCGTCCGTCTCGCCGTCCGCGTCCCACGTGATGACATGAACGCCCTTGGCCCGAGCGGCCTTCATCGCCGGGGCCAGCACGCTCGGGTCGTTGGGGCTCACCGCGATCACGTCAAACCCCTGGGCGGTCCAGCGTTCGATCATCGAGGCGGCCTTCTCGGGCGAGCCGTCCGTGGGGCCGTCGTAGACCAGTTCGATCCCCAGTTCCTTCGCCGCCTCCTCGGCCCCTTTGGAGCACGAGGTGAAGTAAGGCACGCCCTTCTTCTTCGGCAACATCGCCACGCGGAGCGGCTTGCTCGCGGGCGCCGCCGCCGGTCCGGATCCGCCCTTGGGCGCGGGGGCGGGCGTCTTCTGGTCGCACGCGGCGAGCCCGACGAGCGAGCCCAGCGCGAGCGAGAGGAACAGACGGCGTGCGTGGCTGAAGATGGCGTGGTTCATGGTGTTCCCGGTTTCAAGAGGCGAGAGCGGGGGCGAGAAAGTGGCGAAATCCGGCCTGCGAGGACGCTGAGGATCAGCACCCCGCCCAGCACGATGAGGATCGCCTCGTCAGGGTACCCGCGCCAGGCGGCGAATTGCCGGATCTCGTGGAGGAGGAGGACGCCCAGAACAACACCCACGATCCCGCCCCGCCCGCCCGACAGGCTGACGCCCCCGAGCACGCACGCGGTGATGACTTCGAGCTCGATTCCTTGGCCGATGTCGGCCTTGGCGGTGTTCCGACGGGCGATGAAGAGGCACGCGGCAAGCCCGGCCGCCGACCCGGCCAAGGTGTACGCCATGAACTTGAGCCGGCCCACGCCGAGCCCGCAGTACCGGGCCGCGGTCTCGTTCACGCCCGTCGCCCGCAACGCACGCCCGCTCGCTGTTCGCGCGAGCGCCAGCCCCGCGAGGACCGACGCAGCGATCGCAGGCAGCAGCACCACGGGCACACCCAGCATGCGGGCCGTGCCCAGATTCGTCCACGCCTCGGCAAACCCCGACACCGGCCGCCCGCCGCTGACGCCCAGGGCCAGCCCGCGGAAGAGCGCGAGCGTCGCGAGCGTGACGACGAGCGGATGCACGCGGGCCCGCGTGACGAAGAGGCCGTTGATCGCCCCGCACGCCGCCCCGACCGCGACCGCGGTGCCCGCCGCGACGCCGGGCGACGCGCCGTTCTCGTGCATGATCCCCGCCGCGACCACCGCGAGGGCCATCGCCGATCCGACCGACAGGTCGATCCCGCCGGTGAGGAGGATGAGCGTCATCGGCACCGCGAGCAGCGCGATCTCGGCGAGTTGCGGCACCAGGTCCGCCTGCACGCCCAGACTCACAAACTCGGGCGAGAACCACCGGGCCGCGAGCAAGACCGCGGCCAGCATCGCGGCCAGTCCCCAAGGGGGCGTCGGCTTGGTCGCGTTCGGCTCGATCGGGGCTCCATCGCTCACCCGTCGAGATCGGTCGAGCACAACCGCCAGCAGGATGCACGCTCCGTGGATCGCCTGCTCCCACGATGCGACATTGCTCGCCCCCATCCCACCCGCGCTTCCGTCACCTCCGGCAAACGCCCGAGGGACGAAGATCAGTGCGGGCCTGACCAGCCCGAGCAGCACCGCCGCCGCCGCAACGCCCAGCAACGACCCGCGTCCGCCCGAGATCGACACGCCCCCGACGACAATCGCCGTGACCGCCGCCAGTTCCATTCCGATGCCCAGCCCCGACTCCACGACCGACAGTTGCGGCACGCTCATCACGACCGCCACGCCGACAAGCGCCCCCGAGATCGCGAAGGCCATCATCTTGACCCGCCCGGTGCGGATGCGTGCGTACCGCGCCGCCTGCACCGAGTCGCCCACCGCGTACATCTGTACGCCCAGCCGCGTCCGCCGCGCCAGCCGCCACCCGCCGAACACGACCGCCGCCGCCGCCCACACGCTCAGCGGGATGTTGCCGATGGCCCCCGTGCCCAGCACGCGCAGCCCCGGCGGCAGGTCCGTGACCCACGCCCCCCCGAGGATGAACTCCGTGACGCCGCGCAGGATCGACAGCGTGCCGAGCGTGACGACGATCGAGGGGACGCGCCCGTAGACCGTGAGCGCGCCATTGACCAGCCCGACCGCCCCCCCGGCCCCGACGACGACGAGCACCGACAGCCACACCGGCCACGCCGCGTGCGTCGGCGACGCAAGCACCGCGAGCAAGGCCGCGAGCGTCCCGAAGAGGGAGCCGACGGAGATGTCGATCTCCCCCGCGATGACGACGAGCCCGACGCCCACGCCGAGGATGACGATGGGCGCGACCGCCGCGAGCACGCCCGCGAGGCTGCCCCACGCCAGAAACGCGGGGTTGGCCACGCCAACGCCCAGCACCGCGACCACGATCGCCGCGAGCAACCCCGCGACCCGCCCGTGCGCGAACAGTCCCTGGATGGCGGAGCGATCACCCTTCACGCGAGCACTGTATCGGAAAGAGGCGTCAGGCATCGGGCATCAGGCATCGGGGAGGAGGCGTTGGGCATCAGGCATCAGCAAAGAGGCGTCGGGCATTCGAAAGAAAAGAGGCCCCGCGCCTGAGCGCGGGGCCCCGATGATTCAACGCCTGATGCCTGATGCCTGATGCCTGATGCCTGATGCCTGATGCCGAATGCCTGATGCCCGATGCCTCACGCCTTCTTCAAGCCGCCATCAACTGCCCACCGCCGAAGTTCACGACCGCTTCGTCGCTGGCGGGCGAGACCTGCGTGTTCCGCTGGCTGCGGATGACGTAGGTGACCGAGGGGCTGCCGGCGGGGACGGAGTCGTCGAGGAAGCTCTTGGTGGCGACGCTACCGACCTGCGTCCACTGCGTGCTGTTGCCGACGCGGCGCCAGACGGTGAAGAAGGTTTGATAGGCGGTGGAGCCCTTCCACTTGACGGTGACGGTGCCGTCGGCGTTGGGGTCGCCGGTGACATCGACCGGCGGCACGGGAGGCCCTGGCGGCGTGGCGGGCGCGGGCGGCGGCACCGACGCGGCCTGATAGACGACGTCGGGGTTGGGCTGCGCCTCGGCATACGCCTTGATAAAGCGGAGCGCGTCCGAGCCGAGCGCGGTCATGTTGCGAACATTGGTGGCCTGCCCGATGGTGGCGTTCTTGGCCGCGATCCTCGCGGCGGCCGCCGCGTTGTACGCGTTGCGGGCCGATTTGATGGCGAGATCGAGGGCTGTGCACTGGGCCGCGGTGAGGCCGATGGCGGCAGGCGAGCCGATCCAGGAAACGATCCGCTGCTCGAACCACATGATGCGTTCATTGATCTGTTCGGGAAGGACGGGCATGGGAGACTCCTTTCAGGCCGGGCGGGGGGGTGGGGGGCCCGGTGGGTTGTGCCGCGCGAATCCATCCGAGCGGCTGCACAACAATCGGCAAGCTTTTGCGGTTCTTTCAGGAAAGTTGGGAACAACCAACGATTGACGTGGCACGAACGGGAAACACGTGAGCGTCGTCGTGCGCGGCGACAGCCGCACGCGGGACCGCGCCGCTTCTCGCCGCGCGAGGCCGAGGCAAGCGCGGCCCTGCGATCGTGTATGCCGAATGCCCCGAGCGGGGGTGTCGGGTGCGGCGCCCCCGGCAGCTCAATTCAGCACGCTCACTCCCAACTCACACAAGTACTCGTATGTCGTGTCGTACATCGCGGGATCGCGTGTTGGGTCGTTCGGATCTCCCTTGGGAACAACGACCACCATCCCTTGTCGAGCCCGAGTGAGCAACACGCGGTACGCGTTCTTCAAATAGGCCTGCCGTTCAGCCTTGCGGATGCGTTGCCACTCGTTGCCTCGAAAGCCCCAGTGTTCCCAGCCCGCGGGCGAGAAGCGAAAGTCGCCGTCCCACACAACGCACGCCCAATCCAGTTCCAAGCCCTGCACTTGAAACTCGGTTGCCGCATCTTCCAAGTAATACGAGCTTCGCACGTCCTCGCGTGGATGTAGAAACCAGTGCACGGGGTCGATTTTGACTCGCACATCGATGGCCTCTGGTTTGAGTCGATGGGCCTGCGACGACACGACCATGCCGTAACGCTCTGTCCCGCGTGCGCGGCTGCGCACCCACGCCTTGGCGGTGCCGAGGTCTCGCGTCAACACAATCGGATAGCGTTCCTCGATGCTCGCCCATGCAGACTGCGCGGCTTCGCGGTCCACATCGAGAACCGCTTTCACCCATCCCGACACGTGCTCGGCCCGGAACGATCTCATCGAGACTGACAAGTGCAAACTCTCGTGTGTCTGCACATGCGCGTGGCCTTTGAGCAATGTGAGCGCTTCTCCGGCCTCATACTCCGAGTCGCGCAGGTGCGGCGATAGGTGCACGTGCCACTCCGGGAAGTTCGCCCGCAACGCCCGCAGCCACTCGCCGATACCCGCCTCGCCGGTGTTGATCTCCTGCCCGCCTCCCACCAGACACACAATCACGGCCCAGTCGTCGTGGCGGTCCATGCACGAGATCAAGAAGGCCGGTTCGGACATCGCGAAGTCAGGTTGTCCTCGCTTCTGGCGCATGAACTTCACGGTCTGGTGGTGATTCCAAGCCCGCTGGGCTTCATCGAAGATCGTCACGTGCTCCGGCGGCGGAAGTGGATCATCCCGAATGCACTGATCCCGGAAATGACGCACGTTTTGGATGAACGCCTTCACCTGGCTCCGAGCCGCCCCGATTTTGACCGGGTTGGCCGTACCTTTGAGGCGAGCGACCTTGTCGAGAGCGAGAGCCTCGCACAAGATCGCTACGAGCGGATCGTTGCCGGAAAGGAACACGCTGTACAACTCGCTCGCTTTGTCGATGTGTTTGGTCGCGATATCCAATCCCACGAGCGTCTTGCCAGCGCCAGGAACGCCCGTCACGAAGCAAATGGCCTTGTGCTTCCTCGCCTTAGCCTCACGAATGACCTGCTCCACCGTGCCCGATGTCTGCGTGAGGTTGATCGCTTCTGCCTCTCGCCGCGAAATGTCCTCGACCTTGTGCCCGCCGTACAGCGCAATCGCTGCTTCAATAATCGTCGGTGTAGGCTTGTAACTCCCCTTGGCCCATTCGCTCGCATCGAGCGCCGGACCATCGCACCATTTGGCGACTGCTCGCATGACTCCCGCGAGTGATTCGGCGTTCGCCCGAAGGGGCCGCACCACGCTGTCGGGATCCGGCTCGATGACCGCTTGCACGCCGACATCCGGTGCGCGAGTGGCAACCAAGATCGGCACGATCGTCGCGTCGTGGCTGGCGCTATGAAAGTTCTTCATGTCCAGCGCGTAATCCCACACTTGGCTCACAGCGTCCGCCGTGAACGCGGTCTCGCCAACCTTGAACTCAAGCACAAAGACCACGCCACCCGCTACCACCAGCACATCGATCCGCTTCCCCATACGCGGCACCGCGAACTCAAACGCGACCAGCCCCGTCGCATCCCAATCTGCCAATGCCTGCCGCATCGCCACGATCTGCCCGTGCCATGCATCGCGCTGCGCAGGTTCGATGGCGAATGGCGAGGAATTGGTCAAGGCCGCGATAATCGTGTCGTCGCGTTGAGTCAGGAACTCACCAATCAGCGCGGCGTAGTACGCTCGGTGGGCCAGCAAATGATGTGTGCATTCCGCGGCGCTTG
Source organism: Phycisphaera mikurensis NBRC 102666 (assembly GCA_943369765.1). Classification (GTDB taxonomy): domain Bacteria; phylum Planctomycetota; class Phycisphaerae; order Phycisphaerales; family UBA1924; genus UBA2396. The sequence continues at coordinate 167,298 of CALROI020000002.1, forward strand.
ACATTCCGGACCAGGATATGCATTTCTCCAGGCGCTCGGTACAACCTTCTCTCGGATGAGGAACCAAGCCAGCTTTCAATCACACGACGTTCGCGATCAAGGCTGCCGCAATCGCCGGCGCATTTCGAGCACTTCGAGTCTCTGACACAATCGGCGCGTACTGGCTCGTCATGCCGCCACGCGGCGGGAGTTCTGGGCGGCCAATGTCGCGCGGGATCGGCGGGCGCGGGCCAAACTCCGGCGGCTGGGGTGGCGGGTGCTGGTGGTGTGGGAGTGCGGGCTTCGTGATCTCGACCGGCTCGCAGCGCGGCTCCGCGCGTTTCTCGGACCTGGTGTCCGGCGGGGTTTGGCGGGTCGCCGGCTCGCTTCTGCGGCAAGCCCGCGCGGGCGTCCGAGCGGGCGGGCGGGGCGGGTGGGGGGCTGAGGCGGCCCAAAGTGCTCCCCAAGCCGCCGGGTGCGCTCCGCTTTGGGTCGCTTTTTCTCCTCGGGCGGTCCAAAGTGGTCTTCGGGCGGTCGCCTTTGGAGCGCGGGCGGTCGCCTGCGCTCTTCGGGCGGCCGCCTGCGCTCTTCGGGCGAACGCCTGCGCTCTTCAGGCGTTCGCCTGCGCTCTTCAGGCGTTCGCCTGAGGAGCAATTCCGTGTAATTTCGGGCTTAGGGCGGTTCCAAATGGTCAAATGGCCAAATGGCCAAATGGCCAAAGGCGGTGTGGGGGTGTGGGGGTGCGGGGGTGCGGGGGTGCGGGGGTGCGGGGGTGGGGGCTACTTGGGGCTTGCGCGCAGCAACAGCAGGCCCGCGAGCAGGGCGAGTAGGCCGAAGCCCAGCGGGCACGCGGCCATGCGGAAGGACTGTTGGCCGATCTGGCGATTTTCGGTCGGGCTTACGTCCGCGAGAACGCCCTGCATCCCCAGCAAGCCCCTTCTGGTTCGTTACTCCACGGCGTTTTCGGGGCCGGCGCGGCCACATGAGAAAGCCACCGATCGACGCACCTCATCCGGCTCATCCGGATTGATCTCTCAGGGAGCGGTACGGAACTGCACGGTTCCGGGCGTTCCAAGCCCTGAGGTTCCAGCGTTCGGGCAGCAGTTCCGCTGTGCTCGCACGGTGACGGTGTACAGCGTGTCTGGTGAAAGCTGGGCGGGGACGTCCCCGGCTCGCGGAACGCGTCTCGACGAAGTGTTCGGGTCGCCCGTCACTTGAACGACAAGTTGGTTGTTGTCCGCTCGCCGGATGGCGATGATAAAACCAGTCTCGTCGATCGATTCATCCGTCCAACGAATAATCGCCGAGGTTCGTCCGATGTCCGTCGCGCGAACATTGGTCGGGCGCGCGGGTGCCGTGCGCGTGCACACCTCGGCGGAGTCGTCGGAGCGGATCCCGTCCGGGCGAACCGCCCGTACCTTGAAGCACACGTCCGTGCTGGGGGCGAGGTTCTGCACGGTTGCTCCTGCCGACCCGGCGGGAGACTCTTGGACGAACTGCCAAACACCTCCGGGCGATCGTCGGTAAATTCTGAACGGGGAGGAACTGGCGCCGCCATTGTTCCATTCGAGGGTGACGCTTGTGTCACGTGTGTCCTGCGCGATGAGGTTCGTGGGCGTGGGCGGAGCCGAGCATCCGGTCTCGAACGCCAGGACATACTCGTCGTAGTCAAAGAAATCGACAAAGCCGTCGAAGTTGAAATCAACCCCGGGCAGCCCGGTTTCAAAGGCAAGCACGTACTCGTCGTAGTCAAAGAAATCGAGGAACGAATCGCAGTTGAAGTCGGCTCCGCAAATACCGAGCGAGGCGTCGTTTGAGATTGCGGTGCCGCAAGCGTTGCTCACCACCGCCCGCAGACCTGCGCCCCGGGCAAGGGCTTGGATGTTCCCAACGCTCAGCGACGCGGTCGTTGCGCCGGTCACGCGTCCAAACCCGGCAACATCCCCATCCGAAAGCGCAGACCAGACCCCCGGTGCGTTGGCAGCTTCAAACTCCCAGCGGTGCGCGAGACCCGGGCCGGAGCCCACCACATGGAACTCGGCGGTCCCGGCGGCGCAGATGACGACCGAAGCCGGGCTTTGCGAGATCGCCGGTGCCACCGAGCACGCGCCAACGTCCCGCGTCGCGTCCGCCGTGTTTGCCTCGTCGTCCGTCACACGCAGGGTTAGCACACGAGAACCCGGGGACGCGAACGGAATCGTGACCGACGTGGCATCGCCGCCCGCGAGAATCGGCAGGCCGTCAAGGAACCACTCGTAGAACACAATCCCGAATCCGTCGATGCCCGTTGGCGGCCCGTCGGGATCCTCGGCGATGGCGGAGAATGTGAGCGAGCCAGAGCCGCCGCCTACAGAGCCCTGCCCGCCGATCTGGACGCTCGGCGGAGTGCCGGTCAAAACCGAAACGGACACCTCGCCGTCAGCATCCCAGTGGCCCACCCAGGCGGGTGAGTTCGGGAAACTGCCGTTCTGGTGGGCGCTCAGATCGATCCCGAAAGTCCCCATGTTCGTCCACACAACCCCGGGGATTGAGTCCAGCGATTGAGCGGCATAACTCCTGAAGGAAGCAAGATTCTCGTTGTACTCGCCATCGTCTGTTCCAACGTTCGCGTTCGCGATCACCTGCCCGTTGTACCTCGCTGTCAGTGCGCCAAAGCGGCCATCGCCGGTACCAGTGAGGGAGGCCGCCGCGCGCTGGGTCCGGCGGTGCCGCGTTCCCGGCAGCGCCGAGCTGTACGCGGACATCTCCAGTTCGATATGCGGCGTCAGCCAACCCGCGAAGGCCGACCCGTGATGAAGCTGTCCGTCGTACGAATGCCAGAGGAATCGGCCGGGCAGCCAATTGAATTGCATGTCAAAGTTCCAATTCAAGGCCCCGTTGGCATACTGAAGAGCATCCGAAGCGGCTCCGATGGTTGGCATCGGAACCGGGCCAGGAATCCAGCTGTGACCGACGCCGCAGTCGACGCCGAGGTAGCAATAGTGATTGGCTTGCGTGCGGTAGGTCCACTTGCCCACAGGGATCGCGGCCGATCTCTCGCGACGAAGGACGCCGTAGCTCGAAGCCTGCCCCGACGGCGTGTACACGACATTGCCGCCGACGAACATCTGAGGCGGGGTGACATGGCTGTCGTCGTGATCGAAGACAAGGAAGCACCGAGGGCCTTGCTGTTCGCCGTTGTGCCCACGCAGATTGACGCCAACGAGATCCCCCTGGGACGGGACGATGCTGCCATCTCCGTCGAGCACCCCGATCGCACAGCGCTGGTCGTTCTGGTACGCATTGACGCGGAGCACCGCGTACAGGGCAGGCCGACCGGGGCCCACTCCGTCCAGGTCCGCTTCACCGATGGGGCCCCCCGCGGAATCAGGCGAGAAGTACCACGGTGCGCCGGGGAACGGCATGGAGAATCGCGACACAGAGCCGAGTCCCACGCTCCAGACATGCAGGCCGACATACGCCGTGAAGCCGTCGTACGAAGCGGAGACGAGCTGCTTGGGAAGCGGACCGTCGCCATCGAGGTCCGCGCCGATCAGGCCGCCTAGGTACACACTGTTGAACGGGCAGGGAATAGCACTCCACGCGACACCATCCCACTTGAACATACCTCCGCCGTAGTTGGCCGAAGCCAGGACGAGCACCGGGGGCTCCGATCCATCTCCGTCGGGGTCAAACGAGCACAGCCGCCCGGCGTTGAGCGAGGCCCATTGCACGGCCGCCCCACCCAGAGTCACGCGCCACACGCCCGAACCACCCGCGAGCAGCATCGGTGCTTCCGGTCCCGAGCCGTCGGGGTCATGAACCACCAAGCACAGGTAGCCGTTGCCAAGGTCGAGCCGAGACCATGAGGTACCGTTCCACACCGCCCCGTATCCCGCCGGTTGGCCGGCGACGGAAAATGATGATTGCGAACGCACGACCACGTACGTGCCGAGCGGTCCGGCACCATCGAAGTCAAACGCGAGAACCTCCGAGTTGGACGACAGCCCGGTCGTGAGGCCCTGCCCCATCGGTTCCCAGTTCGTCCCGTTCCACGCGGCGACGCCGTTCAGGCCAGTCACGCCCGACGAACTCGACGAGAATGAGCCCAAGGCCGCGACCTTCTTGCCGATGCCGCCGGAACCGTCCGGGTCGTACTCGCACATCGAGTACACCTCGCCGGAAGTGAATCCTGCGTCAGCTTGGTACTGCCACGCCTGAGCGAGCGCACGATTCGCAATGAGTGCTCCGGCCAAGCCGATCACGGTCGTTAGGAACAGTTTGGTCACAAAGCCTCCTCCGGATGAGTGCGCTGTCAGTTTTGCGGGCTCGATTTCGCAATCGACGTTGCGACGCCAGCCACCGCTGTGGCTCGATGGTGAGTGTACCAGAAGGTCCCGTTGGTTGGGGCCATCGACCTTTCGGCTTGACGACGAAAAGTCCGGTATGTGTTTGGAAAGCGTCGGTGCTCTTGCGACGGCCACGCGATGTCTTGCGATTTCTTCAGATGAACAGGCTGAGAGCCGCACTGGGCCTTGAGAACAGCGCGCCACGCGTGGCGCGGGGTGCGCCATGGGGCTTTTTCTCTGCTCTGGGCGTGGCGCGGGGTTCACTGGGCGTGGCGCGCTCTGCGCCACGGGGCTTTTGCTCTGCGCCGGGCGTGGCGCGGGCCTCTCTGGGCGTGGCGCGCTCTGCGCCACGCGACTTTTGCTCTGCGCCACGCGTGGCGCGGTTCAATCTGGTGTAATTTCGGCCTTGGGGCGGTTCCAAAGGGCCAAATGGTCAAATGGCCAAAGGGGGTGTGGGGGTGGGGTGGAGGGTGGGGGGGCTATTTGGGGCGGGCGCGCAGCGTCAGCACGCCCGCCACCAGCGCGAGCAGGCCGAAGCCCAGCGGGTACGCGGCGTAGATGAAGAGCTGTTGGCCCATCTGGCGATTTTCCGTCGGGCCCACGTCCGCGAGCACGCCCTGCATCGCCAGCACGCCCCCGAGAAGACACGGCGTCGACAGCACGAACGAGACCACCGCGATCGCGATCAGGATCTTGCCGCCGAGATTGCTCTGCCGATCGTTCATGGCGGGGTTCCTAAGGGTGTGGTCACGGTGGACGCGCGGCCGGAGCGAAGTGTACCGCAGGGCTCCCGAGCCTTTGTTCCGCCCCCACACCCCCACACCCCCACACCCCCTCACCCCCATACCCCAACCCCCCGCCGGCCTCGCCCCCCCCAACGCTCGGCCACTTCCCCGCCGCTGCACCCGGGGGCCGGGAAGGTGTTCGACGTATACCCTTCCCCGGCATGGACTTGCGCCCTTCATCTCTGGCTCCGCCTGTTCTGACTCCGGAGGCGGGGGTCGTGCTTTCTGTCGTGGTTCCGATGTTCAAAGAGGCGGCCCGGGTTGGGGAGACTCTGGCTGATCTGGTCGCGACGCTTGCGGCGGGGGGCGTCGCTGCGGAAGTCATACTTGTGGACGATGGATCGCCGGACTCGACGGTGGCGGTGGTGCAGCCTTGGCTGACGGATGTGGCCCATGGCAACCTCCGCCGGGTCGTGCTGGTGCGGCACACGGTCAATCGCGGCAAAGGGGCGGCGGTGCGGACCGGGCTCGCGGCGGCGACGGTTGGGGGGGGGACGTGGATCCTCATGATGGACGCGGACAACGCGGCTCGCGTGGGTGAGGTGGAGCGGCTCTGGCCTTCGACGAAGGAAGGTGGGGGGGCTGGTGGGGGGATGGTGTGTGGCTCGCGGAACACGCGCGACGCGCGCGTTCGGTCGCGGTTGTTCCGGCGGCTCTCGGGCGGCATCTTCCGTCTGGCCCTGGGGATGCTCGGGCTCAACCTATTGCGCGACACGCAGTGCGGGTTCAAGCTCTACCGGGCTGACGTCGCGCGGGCGATTGTCAAACTCGGCCGCGAGGACCGCTTCGCGTTCGACCTCGAGCACCTGCTCCTCGCGTCGCGCCTGGGCCCCATCGTCGAGGTCGGCATCGCGTGGGAGCACAAAGACGGCGGCACGGTCAGCCCGGTGCGCGACGGACTCAAGATGCTGCGCGAAGCGGCCCGCATCCGCTGGCGGTTCATGACCGCGAGCGGGCTCGACCGCGAAGCGGTTCGTGCCGCGGCGCGGGCGGGGGCGGTGGGGGAGATCGAGGCCAAGCCGCAACCGACGGCCGTCGCGTCCGCCTGATCAGCATGTCCAACATGGCGGGGGATGTGGGGGTACGCTGGGGGCATGAACGATGCCGGGCCAGCACCAACGATGAATGCACGCGACCGCTTCCGGGCCCGCGTCCTGCCGTGGATTCTCGCGATGGTCATCGCGGCGGTGCTCGCGTACTTCGCGTTCCGTTCGTACCGAGGCCTGCCGACGTTGGCCAACCCGGGCAAGGGCGACTTCGAACATTTTTACTATGCCGCCCGGGCCATGATGCTCGGCGAGGATGTGTACGCGTCGCACACGCGCGGGTACATCTACCCGCCGCTGCTGGCCATGCTGCTGAGGCCGCTCGCCGGGCTTGAACTCCGCCCCGCCCAGCTCGCGTGGGCCGGGCTCAACCTCGCGATGGTCGCCGCGACGGTGATCCTCGCGCTGCGCGTCGCGGTGCGGCGGCTGGGCGTCCCCGCCGAACGACTCACGATGCTGGGCGTGACCGCGGTGGGCCTCGTCCTTGCGTTTGAGCCCGTGCGGCAGGAGATCGAAGAGGGGCAGACCGACACGATCGTCGCCCTCTGCCTCATCGGGGCCCTCGCGTCGCTCGACCGCCGCCCGTGGCTCGCGGGCGTGCTGATCGGGCTGGGTGCGAACGTGAAGTACCAAGCCCTCGTCGTGCTGCCGTACCTCCTGATCCGCCGCCGCTGGGCCGCCGCCGGCGCGACCGCCGCGTCGACCGCGGTCTTCGCCCTCGTCCCCGCGCTCGTCGTCGGTTGGCGGACGAACCTGGAGTACCTGCGCGTCGCCTTCGGCGGCGTGGCGAAGCTCTTGGGCGTGCCCCCCGACCCCACGGCCGTCATCGTCAAGACGCACGACATCCGCTGGGAGAAGAGCATCTCGATCACCAGCGGTTTGGCGAAGACCCTTGGCGTCGATACCCCCGACAAGGTCGTGCTTGCGCTCGGCGGTGCGGTCGCCCTCCTGACGCTCGCGGCGGCGTGGTGGATCTACCGCCGCCGAGGCGTGCCTCTCTTCGCCGGCCGCTTCGGCGAGGCCGAGTCACGCGGCGTGCCCGCACGCGTCGTGACGCTCGAATGGGCCGGGCTGCTCGTCGCGGTGCTGGCGTTTGGCCCCCAGACGCTCATCCGCCACATGTACATCCTGCTGCCGATGTTCGTCTGGGCCGCAGCGATCCTGCTCGTGCCCAGACGCGGCGTCGCGCGGACAGCCTTGGCGGCAGGCGTGCTGCTGCTCATCGCGGGGATGCTGCTGCCCCCCGGCAACGTCAAGTCGTTCGAGCCCGCCCTCAACGCGTGGCGGTCCCTCGGCGGCACCGGCTGGTGCCTTGTGCTGATGTACCTGTCGCTGCTCTGGACCGGCCTTGAGTACGCGAAAGCAGCGGACGAGGGCCGCGAACTGACCGACCCGCCGCCGGGCTGGACAACGCGGGCCTGATCGGCGGTTGAGGTGCGGACCGGGCGTTAGACGACAGCCCGCTCGACGCGCTGGGCCAGTCGCTGCAGCAACTCCGCGAGCGTGAGCCCGATGTACTCCTCGGGGACCTCCGCCTTGGGGCGTTCGTCCGCCAGGAGCAGCAACTCGACGCGGCGGTGCGCGGTGAGGACCGTCGAGTGGTTCTCGCGCCCCATCGACCGGGCGATCTCCGGGAAGCTGCACGTCGTCAGCCTGCGCGCCACGTGCACGGTCATCTCGCGGGCGAGGACGACGGTCTTGTGCCGTCCCTTGCCGTGCAGGTCGGCGACCTCGACGCCCAGCGCGGCGCAGACCTCCGACGCGATGAGCGACAGCGGGATCGGTCGACGGATGCGCGTCCCCACGCCCGAGAGACCTGTGTGCTCGCCCAGCCCCAGCGCACGCCGCACCGCGACCAGGCCGATCTTCCCGCCCGGGATCAGTTCCGGCATCACGAGCCGCAGGGCCTCGACCTGCGTGAGCAGCCCTTCGAGATCCCGCACGGAACCACCCGCGGCGGCGGCCCGCTCGGCGAGCAGCGTCGCGGCCGCGGGCTCGATCATCAGCCCGCGACGGACCGCGATCTGGTGCGCGATCGCGACGCGGAGGGCCTGCTCGGGCAGGTCGATCTTGACCACGCCGCCCGCAGCGAAGCGCGAGACCAACTGCTGGGAGAGCTTGCGAATCTCGCGCGGCGGCTCGTCCGAGGCCAGCAGAATGCGGGCGCCGGTCGTGCCAACCGCGTCGAACGTGTGGAGCAGTTCGCGCTGCGTGGCTTCCTTGTTCGAGAGGAAGTGCACGTCGTCGATGCAGAGAAAGTGCACGCGGCGGAAGTGCTTTCGGAACGAGTCCAGCGACCCGCTCTTGACCGCGGTGATGAACTCGTTGGTGAACGCCTCGCCCGTGATGACGCGGACGACCGCCCCGGGGTTGCGCTCGCGGAAGACGTGCGCCGCCGCGTGGAGCAGGTGGGTCTTGCCCACACCGCAAGGCCCGTGGATGAAGAGCGGCCCGTGGATGCGCTCGGCCTCTGGCGTGTGCGAAGACTCTTCCGCGAGGCGTTTGGCCGCCGCGATCGCCATGCGGTTGCTGGTGCCGGGGAGAAAGTCCTCGAAGCGTTTGCGGGGCGTTGATTCAATCCGGCGGGGCGGGCTTGTGATTCCCGGAGTCAGCGGCGCGGGCGCAGCCCTGTCCTGTGCCGGGGCGTGCGATGGGGGTTGTGGCGCAATCCCGAACGCACCGGTGTCGACGTTGATCCGAAGTTCGACCTGCTCGCTCTCGGAGATCGCGCCGCGGCCCGGCGAGAGCCGCCCCTCCGCCGCGATCTCCGCCGCCGCCGCGCGACGGAGCGAGTCGCCGAACCGCCGCCCCACGACATCCGCCACGAACCCGGAAGCCACCGTCACGTCCAGCGTCGTCCCCGACAGCGAAAGCCGTGCCTGCCGATCAAAGTACCGATGGACACGATCGCGTCCGACCTCGGCCGAGAGCCGATCCAGCACGCGAGCCCCCGCGTCCTCGACACGCCCGAGCCCGCGCTCGGACGAATGCGCGCCGCTCGAAGACCTCTCGCGAGCCGCATCGGTGGTTTCTGACTGGGAGATATCAAGAGGCATGTTCACGGTCAGACGGTCTCCCACCGAAACGCACAGCCGTGGGTGACGGCCGCACGAGAGTCGAACTTGGGGACGCCGTCTTTGGCACGCCGACCCTCCGCCGCCACAGAGCCGATCAAGTCCATGGCACGTCCTCCCGCATGGGCGGGGCGGGCGCGGCAATGTCTTGGCGGGCCGGTGGAGACGCTCGGGCCGGTGGTCGATCCATGACCGGATGCAGCACTCATTGCCGCTGGGCACAAACGTAGTTCCAACGGAAGGGTGGAGCAATCCGTGCATGCGAGCGTCACCACATCCACGCGTGCCGAAGTCCGCAGAATCGCGGGGCTTTGCGCAAACTAAAAAAACTTATCCACAATTCGGGACCGGTTCTGGACGCGATGTGGATAACTCCCTGTCGCTTGCGCGCAACATCCTTCCAGTTGAGCGGTTGCGCGAACATTCGCAAAGGTGCGAGCGGAGACACTTGACCCGCGTCCGCGTGACTTCTCAGACTCAAACACGCGCGTGGATGCGCTTGACGAGTGCCGCACGTTCGCCGAACGGCCTGAACCCCGCGCGCTGATAGATCCGCGCTGCTGGGGTGTTCGCCTTGTCGACCGCGCACGTCACGTGCTCGTAGATCGAACGCGGCACGACGCGGAACGCCAGATCAAGCATCTTCGCCCCCATTCCCTGACCCCGAAGCGCGGGTGTGAGCCCCAAGTAAACCAGCTCGACACTCCGCAGCTCTTCCGTCTTGGAAAGCAGCATGCACCCCTCCGGCCGACCGTCCTTGAACACGAAAAACCAAAGGGACGGGTCAAACTGGCCCACAGCTCGGTGTGATTCCAGAACGTCGCGCGTTTCGCGCAGCCCGCAGAGCGCAGGGCAATCCAGAGTTCCCTCGTAAGTCCGGTCCAAGAGATCGCAGAGCATCGGCGCGTTTGTCCCAAGGTCCCCCGGAAGGCTCGAAAGTGCCTTCACGGACACGCCCTCTGGCCAAACCGGCATCGCGGGCGGGCGTGCAAAGATGCCGCTCTGCCGTCCAATCGGTCGGCGGAGATACGTTAGATCGCCGACCAGCGTGAGCCCCGCCAACCGGAGCGCGTTGATGCTCCACAGTTCCTCGGGTTCGGGCAACGCCTGAAGCACCGAAACTCGATCGGCCAGGTGTTGGGAGGCGTACGACTCCGCTGCCGCGATGCACGCGGCCCGGTCCTGAAGGGCTTCTTCCTCTCCTCCCTCGTCGCCCTTGGGAAGCGGCTCGGAAAGGAAGAGAGCCGCTGTTCGCCCCGACGAGGGCGCCAGCAGGCACACCTGCCGGATCGTGCCCGCACTCTCCGCAGCAAACATGAGCGAGAGGTCGATACGCCCCGCCCGGGCGTTGTCGATCAGGCGTGCCGCCGCCGCATCAGGATCCGCCTGCGTGGCACCCACCAGCCGACGGGCGGCGGCATGGGTGCGGTCCGGCGAGACCTGACCAACGGTGATGTCTTGGGGCTGATCAGGCACGATCGTGTTTTGTACGGCGAAACGGGGTGCCCGAGTGGCTTCGTCTCGGGGAGAATGTGGAACTGAAGGGTCCACGGGTGCGGATCTCAAGGGCCGATTCGGTTTCGGCGTTTGACGGCGGGCGGGGATGTTGTAGACTAGGGGCCCTTCGGGTTCCAAGGAGTCGGCATGTCCAATCGTCCGGTGATTCAAAAACTCGTGGTCGCTCTTGCTCTCGGTGTCGCCGGGGCCTCGCTTTGGTCTATTCCGCAAGCGTCCGCCTGGTTCGCGCCCGAGCCTGACCCGATTCCCCGCCGTTGGCAGCTCGACCTCAAGCCCGGGCCCCTGCGCCTCGCCAATGTGACGCTCCGTGACGGCACCACGCGTGCGTACCTCTACATGACGTACCGCGCGACCAACAGGACCGGTGAAGACGTCCTTTTCGCCCCCAGCTTTGAGCTCGCGGACGGCGAAGGAAATGTCCTGCGTTCCGGCCGCGGCGTGCCCCTCGACGTCGCATCCAAGCTGCAAGGCGACCTCAACAACCCCTTCCTCGAGGACCAGATCAGCGTGCTCGGCATGATGCTCCAGGGCGACGAGAACGCCAAGGACGGGATCGTCGTGTGGCCTATGAGCAACCTCACCGCCAGCGAGATCACCGTGTACGCAGCCGGGTTCAGCGGCGAAGTGGCTCAGGTCGAAATCAAGGATTCCAAGACCGGAGCGCTCGTCAAAGAGCCCATGTACAAGACGTTCATGGCCCGGTACAAGACCGGCGGCGACATGTCCGGACGCGGTTCCGAGCCGCTCGAGCCCTTTGAGACCACCTGGATCATGCGATAAGCCCTGTTTGGTCGGCCTCTGATCGGGTTTGCCGGAATGCTGATGGGTGGACGGGGATGAATTGGTGCACTATTGTTCAGGCTCGGCTTCGGGCGTTGTGCCCGAGCGAGGTTGTTCGAGCGAGTTCGTGCGTCCCGTTCTTTCGGGACGCACTTTGACCGAGGATCTTCGTCATGGCACATAAAAAGGGTCAAGGTTCCACCAAGAACGGCCGCGATTCCAACCCGCAGTTCCGTGGGATCAAGCTCTTCGGCGGCGAGGCGGCCCAGCCCGGGTCCATCATCGTCCGTCAGGTCGGAACCCCCTTCGTCGCAGGGTTCAATGTCCTGCAGGCCAAGGACAACACGCTCTTCAGCGTCAGCGTCGGCAAGGTCCTCTTCCGCGGCCGCAAGGTCCACGTCGTCCCCACCGACGAGAAGGCCCCCTGCCCCGTGTGGCTCAAGAACTGATACGTTCGATTCTGATTCAGCAAAAACACTCGCGGCCCCGGGACTTGTCCCGGGGCCGCGTTGCTTTGCCGCCTCAATGCTCAGCCCCAGACCGAGCTTGCAAATTGCTCCGCGACCGGAATCCAGCCAGAAGACGGCGGCGCCATGGTTGATTCTCAGCGGCGACGGCGGCCCATCGCCAGCACGCCCACCCCAGCCAACGTCAAGACGCCCGGCGTCGGGACCAGGTTGTCATTCGCCCACTGGATCGACGCCTCGTGCGCCTCTTCCGTCTCGCCGTTGTTGAACACGATCCAGAAGGGCTCGGTCGTGCCGTAGGTCCCGCCGATCGACGTCAGGCTCAGTTCGAGCAGGAAGATCCCGCTCGACGGGTCCAGCAGCGTGAAAGACGGGTGGTCGTGGATGCCCCCCTCGCTGTCCGCAGCCAGCTCGATCCCGCCCACAAGGAGGTCCATGGTCGGGCTGACCATCGTCTGAGGGCCAAAGTCGAGTTGGAACCTCGATGCTGCCATCGTTGTGAAGTCGGTCCCGTTCCACGCCCGGACCGCGCGGCGAATCGTGACCCCGAATCGGTCCCCCGCCGCGAACGTCCCGTCGATCCCCTGAATCCCCGGCTCATCGGAGAAATCAGGCAGGATCTCGCCGAGTTCGGCCCCGAAGACCCGCACGCCGTCGATGGTCGTGAGCTCGTCCTCGGAGATCGCGCCGGTGACGAGGCTGCCGCCCGAGAGGGTCAGCCACACGTCAAAGTGCGCCTCCTCCGCCAAGGCCGTACCCGCGAACAAACCCATCGCCGCCACACTGTACTTGAACATGGACATCATCATCTCCTTCCGTAAACCCACCCGACACACATCAGCCAGCCAAACACACGCCGGCCACACTCGTCACGCTTACCCGCACCCGTTCTCGAACGCCGACACAAAGTCGTCGTAGTCGAAGAAATCGACAAAGCCGTCCCCGTTGAAATCGGCGGTGCTGCGTGCGCCGCACGCGCCGGTTTCAAAGCAGGTGACGTAATCGTCGTAGTCAAAGAAATCCAGGAACCCGTCCCCGTTGAAATCAGCCGGGCAGAGTTTGTGGGAGACCACCCACGCAGCCGCAGCCGCCGCGGTCGCGGCGCTCTCGTTCTGATTGAACAGAATCCAGAACGGGCGGCTCTCGGCGATCCCCGACGCCGTCGAATAGAGCGTCATCTCCATCAGATAGACACCCGTTTCCGCCGGCGACGCCAGGACGTACTCGATGTGCCGATGCCACTGCCCGTTGGCCCCCACCCGAATCGTAAAGCCCTCGACCACCGTGTCCGTCAGCGGCGTCTGGACCGGACCGAGCGGCCCGAAGGACAACTCCATCCGCTCGTCCGGGATGGCCTCGAACGCCGACCCATCCCACTCCCGCAACGCGGCCCGAATCCTGAACCCGACGCTCGTGTTCGCCGGGAAAGTCCCGGGCAGATTGTCAAACCCCGGGTCGTCCGCGAAATCCGGGAACGCCAAGCCGAGGGTGCTGAGAAAGACCCGTTCGTCCGGGTCGAGCACACCCCCATCAATCACCGCCCCCGTCTGAATCTGCCCGTTCACCACCGAGAGCAGAACGTCGCCTTGGTGCTGAGCCACCACCGAGCCGGTCATCATTCCCATCGCGCACGACGCGAAAAAGAGACTCTTCATTGTTCGCTCCTTGCTTCTAAAAAATGTCCGCACACTTTTCGAGGCATCACACCTCAGTGCGCGACCTCCGGATTGAACCGATTCATGGTCCGATCCACATACACATCCTCGAACGCGTGCGTCGCCGCGTGCCCGTCCACGTACCCGTAGTTGGAGACCGCTGTTGCCGCGCCCTTGCTCCCGCGCACCGCCCACGTGAAGACCTCGGTCGCCGCCAGAGCCGCCCCTCGCGTGCCGTTCCCCCAGCCCTCCACGTGCGTGTGGTCCGAGACCGCGTAGTCACCCGTCTCCACCATCAGCAGAAACTGCACCGTCTTGTCGGGCACGTAAACCTTCTCGAAACGGTCGTACGGCGCGCGAGGGCTCACCTCGGGCGGCGGCCCGTAGTTCCGCGACAGGTAGTTGTTCATCCCGTAACTCGTGACCCTCGACGCTCCCGCGATCGTGAGCCCGCTCCCGCCCCGATCGACAGGCCAGTACGCGCTGTTGTCGAGCGGGCTTTTCGCAGCAATCGCACCGCCCGAGTACTCCGCGAGCGTCTTGACGAAGGAACTGTCCGGGTCGCCCACGCCCCCGTGGGCGAGCCCGACATCGATGAACGCGCCCTTGTAGTCCTGCGAGTAGATGAGTTGAGCCCGCTGCAGGTTCTGCACCTGCGCAAGATCCTTGACCACGCGTGCCGCATGCCTCGCCTTGCCCAGAGCGGGCAGCAGGAGCGAGACAAGAAGTGCGATGATCGCGATAACAACAAGCAACTCAATGAGCGTGAACGCACGCCGCATGGGTGACTCCAAGGAGACAATCGCGAGAGCGATCGAGGACTGATGGATGCTGAGTTACGCCGCCAACCCACGAAAGGGTGGAGAGACGCACGAGTGCCGAGACCGCAACAAGGCCGATCGCAGTTCGGCAACAGAATCACGCCAAAGACGGAGGTCCGCGCGAAGTCGCCCGTAACGCCCACACCCCGCCGGCCCTTTGCGTCTCGGTCGGCTCCACCGTCGCCACCACCATGGGCGGCAGGACCAATCCGACAACCGAGCCGCCCGCCATCGCGGAGAACTTGGCCAGCGTCAGTTTGAGACACAGTTCGCACGTGCCCTTCTCGTCACGATCCGAATGCTCCGAACCACGCCGATCCACGCACCCGGGATGCCCGGCGTGCCCGCACGAAGGCTTGGACGCCGACGCGTGCGGCACCCCCTCGTGAACGTGCAAGGCACGAGCCGCCGTCTGGGTCAGAAACGACCCCAAGACTCCCAAAACCACCACAACCCACCAGCCGGCAAGCCGTGCCGTGTGAGAGCGGGTATGGGAATGAGAGGTCATTCTCAATAGAGTACCTGCCCGCGACATCGCTGTCAAGGGAAACCTTTGGGTACGACAGGACCCGCCCGGAAGCACCCATAACAGCGGCTTGAGGAAGAGAACCCTGTGAAAGCGCGACGGAAACGGTCGCCTACGCCCGACGTGTGAGGACCGCGTCCGCGATCGACGCCAGCGCCGCCTTGGAGGGCGAATCAGGCAGCACACCCAGCCGAGCCTTCGCCGCCGTGATCAAACCCGCCGCGACCTGCGCCGCCGCGAGGATCGACCTCGACCGTTCGACCCGGGTCAGAATCTGGGCCGCCACGCGCCGCGCCCCGCCCTCGCCCGTGGCTTCATGGAGCAGCGCGAGTGAGATCGCACGCTCAGCGGGCGCGAGCGAGGCCAAGTGATGGATAATCGGCAGCGTGATCTTTCCCTTCGATAGATCCTGCCCGAGGGTTTTCCCGACGGTCGTTTCGTCACCGGTCAGATCGAGGATGTCGTCTTGGATCTGGAACGCCGCCCCGATCTCCAGCCCATACTCGCGCAGCGCGAGCACCACCGCAGGGTCCGCCCCGCTCGCCGCCGCACCAAGCTCGCACGCCGTGGCGATCAATTCCGCGGTCTTTCCTCGGATAATCTCGAAGTACACCGACTCCGTCAACGCAAAGTCACCCCGATGGTGCAATTGCAGCAGTTCACCCGACGCCGTCACCACCGCCGCCCGCCCGACCGCGCGGCTCGGCCCCGTCGTCTCGAGCGATGAGCACAGGTGATACGCCGAAGCGATCAGATAGTCCCCAAGAATCACCGCCGGTTCGTTCCCGTACAGCGAATTGATCGTCGGCGACTTGCGCCGGAGCGACGCCTCGTCCAGCACGTCGTCGTGCACCAACGTCGCCATGTGCACCATCTCGATCACCGCCGCCGACACGTCGTGCTCGCGCGTCAGGCCGCTTTCGCCCTCGGGTGACGTCGCCATCCCGCACACGAGCGTCAGCATCGGGCGCAGCATCTTGCCCCGGTACTGCTCGACATGCCCGACCAGCCTCCGCACCGGCTCAAGCCGGGATTGCAGCTGCCCATCGAAGACTTTCGCCACCCGCACCAGCCCGCGATCAACCGCGGCCAAGACCGAAGCGTGTTCCTGAAAGTGGCTGGCGAGTGCGGACATCAACGCATTGTTGCACGCCCAGCCGCCTATTTCCCCCTTCCCAACTTGATTCAGCCCGGCTTCTTTTCAGCCGACAGATACGCGATCCACCCCGCGCATACCTCGCCCTTCGTGCTGGGCTTGAACTTCCCGTTCCCTTCGCCCGTCGCGTTCCCGTGCTCGTCCGTCTCGTCACCCTCCCAGTACACCGTCACACGCCCGAAACCCGCCTCCTCCAGCAGTTCCCGCACCTCCGGCAGCGTCCACAGACGCCAGTCGTACGTGAACGCCTTGTTCATCCGCGTCCCGTCCGGGAACGAAAAGTGGATGTGGCACAGCAGGTCCCCCGTGATCGGATTGTGGGCCGCGTGCTCCCAGATGTACGTGTACCCCGGGCATTTTTTCTTCTCGGTCAGCACCTGCTGCGCTTCAAACCCCCCGAAAAAGTCCAAGAACATCACCCCGTCCGCCTTGAGCCCCTTGTACGCCGACTTGAAATACCCGAGCAACTCCGCCCGCGTCTTGAAAATCCAGAAGCTGAAATTCATCGCCAGAACGCAGTCCACGCCCATCCCAAGCCGTCCCGGCGTGCGCACGTCCGCTTGCACCAGCGACACCCGCGACTGCTCCGACGGGCTCAGCCGCTTGACGTGATGCTTCATCCCCCACGCCAGAACGTCCTCGTCCAGATCGATCCCCACCGCCCGGTTCTCGGGCCGCCGGCGCACCCACTCGCACGAGGTGTTTGCCGTGCCGCAAAAGTCCTCGCGGAGCACCTCGGCCTTGCGCCCCGTCAGTTTCTTGAACGTCGCGTCAACGAAATCGACCTCGGACTCGACGCATTGCACCGCTTTCTCGTACAGAATGTGGCGGTCGGCGTTCTTCGCGGTCATGGATGGGTTTTTCATCGGGCGGGAGCATATCCGGACCAAACGCCACCGGGAATGCCGCCGGCACCCGGCTCTCGCCCCTCCCAGCCGGTCCAGGCCGATTGCTTTCTCCCGGCTTGCTCCGTTGCCCACCCCCCCCGCGTACCGATACCATCCGCACTATGAAATTGACCATGGTCGGTACGGGTTATGTCGGGCTGGTCACCGGGGTCTGCTTTGCCAACACCGGCAATGACGTCACCTGCCTCGACGTCGACGCCCCCAAGATCGAAAAGCTCAAGCAGGGCAAGTGCCCGATCTACGAGCCCGGCCTCGAAGAGCTCCTCGAACGCAACATCGCCGCGGGCCGCCTCCACTTCACCCTCGACAAGACCCAGGCCTACAAGGACGCCGACGCCATCTTCATCTGCGTCGGCACCCCCTCCGACGACCGCGGGCACACCGACCTCAAGTACATCGACCAGGCCGCTGACGACATCGCCGCGGTCCTCAAAGCCCTCGGCCCCGCCCAGAAGCCCAAGGTCGTCATCGTCAAGTCCACCGTCCCCGTCGGCACCTCCTTTCGCGTGCAGTCCCGCATCAAAGCCGCCGCTCCGGGCATCCCCTTCCGCATCGGCAACAACCCCGAGTTCCTCAAAGAGGGCGACGCCGTCACCGACTTCAACAAGCCCGACCGCGTCGTCTGTGGCGTCGAAGCCTCCGCCGACGGCACCCTCGACGAGCACACCTCTACCGTCTTCAAAGCCCTCTACGACCCCTTCGTCCGCAACGGGCACCCCATCTTCATCATGGACATCTTCTCCAGCGAGATGGTCAAGTACGCCGCCAACAACTTCCTCGCCACCAAAATCTCCTTCATCAACGAGATGGCCAACCTCTGCGAGGCCTACGGCGCCGACATCAACAACGTCCGCCAGGGCATGTGCTCCGACAAGCGCATCGGCAGCGCGTTCCTTTACCCCGGCGTCGGCTACGGCGGCTCCTGCTTCCCCAAGGACACCCTCGCCTGCATCATGATGGGCGAGACCCGCGGCGTCCCCATCGCCGTCTCCAAAGCCGTCCACGAGACCAATCAGCGTCAACGCGAACGCTTCTTCAAGAAGATCGAGGAGCACTTCAAACCCCTCGGCGGCCTCGCCGGCAAGACCCTCGCCGTCTGGGGCCTGGCGTTCAAGCCCCGCACCGACGACGTCCGCGAAGCCCCCGCCCTCACCATCATCCAGCGCGCCCGAGGCCTGGGCGCGATGTGCAAAGGCTTTGACCCCGTCGCCCACGAAACGGGCGCGAAGGAACTCGGCTGCCCCAGCGGCGAAGGCCCCGGCCTCAAGATCGTCCACGACATGTACGCCGCCGCTGAAGGCGCCGACGCACTCGTCGTCGCCACCGACTGGGACGAGTTCAAGAGCCCCGACTTCGACCGCCTCGCCAAGATCATGAAGAACAAGGTGATCTTCGACGGCCGAAACCTCTACCGCCCCCAGCAGATGAAAGCTGCGGGCTTCAAGTACGCCTCCGTCGGCCGCGCGACGGTCTGATTGTGCCACTGACTTTGTCCGCTTCGGACATAGTCAGTGATTCGGCACTCTCCCCACCACGGAAGACCATCCACTGACTCGGCCCGAAGCGGGTCGAGTCAGTGGCACGTCTTTGGCCGTATGATGCCCCGATGCAGTGGCTCGCCCGCTGGTATGCCCGGCGGATCATCAACGTGAACGTGAACATTGTCGCCGCGGGGCTGCTCGCCCTCCCACCGACCATGCTCGTGGTCCACTTCTCACGCCACTGGGGCGTTGACGACGATCATCGCATCCTGATCCTTGCGATCACCTTCCTCACCGACATCATCTTCGACGTGGCGATCTACTTCGTCCTGCACTGGATCGCCAACCATGGCTCCTGGCGGAACAAGCTCCTCGACAAGGCCGAACACCTCATCGTCGAGCCCGCCCACGCCGGGATGTCGTACATCCGCGACGCCGGCGTCGTGCAACTCCAGCGGTTCGTCCTCTCGCCGGTGCTCTACATCCTCTGGCTCGGGATTCAGTACGCCATGATGTGGGCCGGGTTCGACCGGGTGCTGTCCATGCTCGTTGGCTGGGTCGTTGGCATCGCCACCGCCCGCACCCTCCACACCTTCTGGATGCTCCGCGAGGAACGCCTCACCCGCGAGAAGCGCCTCCAAGCGATGAACCTCTGCCGCACGTGCGGCGTGAGCCTCGCCGGTGTGATCGAAAGCAAGTGCCCCGAATGCGGGCAGTTGATCCAGCGCGGAACACCGAACAGCGAGACGCAAATCGCGAACGCGGGAAACCCCCGCGACGCTCAGGCCGCCGAACACCCTCTGCCCTAGTGCCTAGTGCCAAGTGCCAAGTGCCAAGTGCCTTCTTAGAAACTAAACACCGCCTCCAGCACCCGCGTGATCCAACCCTTGTCCGCCGCGTCACGCAACTCGCCCGACGTGTCCTGCACGATCGTCAGGTCCGCCAACTGGCTCGAAAGGACCGTGTTGCTCCCCGTCACGTCCTCGCGGCGGCAGGTCCCCGACAGCACCAGGGTCTTGGTCTCCCCGTTGGTCGTGATGCTCTTGCGTGCCTCGATCACGAGGATGCCGTTGGGCTTCACGTCGATCACCGTTGCCGAGATCTTCGCCGTGAACCGGTCGTCACGCTGGTAGGTGCCTTCGCCCTTGTACTTGCTCTTGTCCGCGACGCCGAACTCGACGACGGGCGAGCTGTCGCCGGTGCGGAGCTCACCCTCGATCAGGTCCTTGAGGCTCGGGAATTTCTTGAGCGACGCGTCCTGCTGCATGTCCTTCTTGGTCTCAAGGCTCTCCTTGCTGGTCGACTGGCTGTTCTCGTCGACCAGGATCATGACCTGCTGATGCACCTCGAACTTGCGAGGCTTGGGGGGAGCGATGTACATCATGCTCGTTGCACGCAGCTCCTCGTTGGGCGCGGTCATTGGCGATCCGTCGGTATTGACCAAAGGAGGCGCAATCTCGTCCACGGGACGAAGCAGACTCTGCGCGTTCGCTGAACCGGCCGCCGCCACCATCAGCATGATCGAGACTTTCATCGGACCTCCAGGGATTCGTCAATCGCTTCCGTGCCCACCGCGAGAGAGACGGCCTTGCCCGGCCCGGCGACTCTCGCGAGGAATGTCTGCTTCTTCTTGTCCGTGCCCTCAAACTTGATCACGTCCCCGACACGCCCGTCGCTCCCCGCCCGGGCTGTCGTTTTGAGGATCACGCTCCCCGCGATGCACGAGATGCTGACCATCTCGCCCCTCTTGACCACCACCGCGAGCTCGAGATCGGTATCGAGGATCATCTGCCCCTGCGCGATCTTGCTTGCTTTGACCACCGAGCCGAAGTCCGCTACGTCCGCTGCGGGCATGGTGGGCCCGACCCATCGCGCCTCGATCTGCGCGTCCTTGAGCGCAAGAAGATCGCCGCGCTTCATCGCTGCCTTCGCGACCAGCACATCCCGCCGGATCGTCACGCCGACACGGGTCGTGCCCGAAGCCACGATCCTGTCCTTCTCAAACACCCGGATCGTCAGCGGCACCCGGTCCGCCACGCCGTTGGGCGTGATCTCGACAGCTCGCCCGACGGACGCGAGGTCCAAAAGTCCCTTGGCCGAATCTTCAAAGGCGAGTCGAAGGAGCTTTTCATCGACCGAGAAGACCTCCGCGAGTCGTGCCGCAACCTGGTCTCGCACCCGCGTGCCGACCGCCGTCGTGTCCACCTCGGGTCCGCCCGCGGCCGCCTGAGGCGCCGTCGCCGATGCTTCCACGACTTTGATCGCTCGGCGGACCATGCACGAAGAGCCGTTGAGCGACAACCGGCCCCAATTGACGTTCGGCGTGGCGTTGAGCATCGCGCGCACCGCCGCGATCTCCAGCGTCGTCCATGACGCTTCGCCCGCCGGCCACTTCTCGAGCACAACGACCTCGCCGAGCGCCTCGGCAGCCTTGCCATTGAGGTCCGCCACGTCCTTGAGGAGAACCTTTCCTTCGGCGACCTCCGCCGAGCCGCGGAGCGTGATCGTGTCCTGCCCGCGTGCCGCCGAGACGCAACCCATGACGGTGGCGAGCACCAACACAACGATCCGGCGAAGACTCGGGCTGTTGGAAACACTCTGCATCGTCGACCTCCACGGGCGCGTCCGTGCGCCCAACTGCCGCCCTCCATGGCGACCCGAAGACCATCGCAAACCGCGTGCCAACGCTCTTGAGGACCCCGATCAGCGACGCAACTGGGCCACTGCACGGAGCGTGTCGTCCGCCGCCCTGATCGTGTTGCTGTTCATCTCAAACGCCCGCTGCGTCCGGATCATGTCGATCAGTTCGCGCGTCGGGTCCACGTTCGAGGATTCGGTGTACCCCTGTTTGATGGACCCGCGGTTATCGGTGCCCGGCGTTCCCTCGACAGGGTTCCCGCTCGCGGCGGTCTCGGTGAAGAGGGTCTCGCCGATCTGCCTGAGGCCGGCCGGGTTCACGAAGTTGACCAATTGGATCTGCCCGGCCTCCTGCGGCTGGGGGTTGCCCGCCTGCGTGAACCACACGCGCCCGTCGCCGGTGACCTGCACCGCGGTGGCGTCGGACGGGATCGGGATGCTTGGTTCGAGGCGTCGGCCGTCGGAACTGGCGAGAACGACCTCCCCGTCGGAATTGCGCACAAAGTGCCCGGCGCGGGTGTAGGCGGTGCCGCCGTTGGAGTCTTCGACGTTGACCTTGAAGAACCCGGGGCCGTCGATCATCAGGTCAAACTCGTTGCCGACGATGGGGTTGCCCGGTGTGAAGTTGAGCTGTGTGCCCGCGACCTTGACACCCAGGCCGACGTAGAGCCCGATCGGCCTCTGGTCGCCGTTGGCGTTCTCAACGCCGGGCTGGGCTCGTTCGATGTACAGCAGGTCCTGGAAGTTGGCCCGGCTCGACTTGAATCCGGTGGTGTTGACGTTGGCCAGGTTGTTGGCGGTGACGTCGAGGGCGGTGTTGAGGGCGGAGAGTGCCGAGGCGGCGGACTGAAGAGCGATGATGGCCATGAGTGGGTTCCTGAAACTTCAAGTCAGCGTGTGCGTTTACGACGGGCGGCCAAGGTTGTTGATGGCTCGCTCCATCATGCGGTCCGAGTAGGTCATCACATTGAGATTGCTCTCCACCGCGCGAGCAGCGTTGGAGATCTGCATCGTCACCTGCAGGGGGTCGACGGTGGACTGTTCGAGCTGTCCCTGACGAACGAGAGCCTGGGACTTGATGTCGGACTGGAGAGCCTCGGCGGAGGCCTTGAACATGCTGTTCCCGGCCTTGGTCAGCGTGTCGGTGTTGGGAACATCGATCACTTTGAGCACGCCGACCTCGGTACCGTTCTGGGTCACCTTTCCGTCGGTGCTGATGGTGATCGGCTTGCGCGGGTTCAGCTTGATGACATCGTCGCTGGTCGACATGACCGGGAGCCCCGAATCCGCCATCACGAGCCGGAGCTTCGCATCGACGGCGAATCGACCGTTGCGGGTGAGCCGGAGTTCGTCCCCTGAGCCGTTGGAAGATTCTCGGACGACAAAGAACCCCTTTCCCTGCAACGCGCAATCCAGTTCACTCCCCCCGGCAAGAAGTGCGCCCTGCGTGAACTGAACTCGGGTGCGGCCCTGGTGGACTCCGCCACCCAGGCGCTCAAGAAGCTCGTTCGACGGCATGTCGAGCCCGTCTTCCTTGCGAGCCACGTTGCGCTGTTTGCTGACGGGCAGGTCGGGCTTGAAGCCGGCCGTGGAGACGTTCGCGAGGTTATTGGACAGGACGTCCATGCGGTACATCGCGGTGAGTGCGCCCGAGGTTGAGAGATTGACGCCAAGGTCCATGCGGTTGTCTTCGCAATTCGCGTGCCAGACGGAAGTGGTGAAGCGGCGTGCCCGGGTGCCCGATACCACACGCTGACCCTCAGGAGTTCCAAAATGACAAGCAAATCAGCGTTGTTGGCGGCGGTGGCGGGCGGGATTTCGGCCGCGGTCGTGATCGCGATGGCCTCGGGTGTCTCCCCGACCCGGGCGATGGCGCACGGCGACCCGCACGGCTCGGCTCACGACTCCGGACATGATGTTGGGCATGACACGGACCACGACGCTGGGCATGGCGAGTCGCACGATCCGGACGCGCACGCGGACATCGGTGAACCCGAGCACGGAGCATCCGGCGGGCACGGCGCGGTCGACGGCCACGGCCCTGATACGCACGCGCCGGCGAAGAAGCCCGCGCCTGCCGGAAAGCCGCCCGCCAAGGCGACCTCCGCACCGGCGGCACCCGCGCACGCGGACACCACGCCCACCACGGGCCACGACGATCCGCACGCTTCGGACCCGACGCATGCCGGAAAGGCCTCGGCCGCGCCATCGGCGGGCCATGCGGTCACCGGCACGGTGACTGCGGACGAGGCAATGAAGATGCTCATGGAAGGCAACGACCGCTGGGTCGCGGGCAAGACGACGAGCCCGAACACCGACGCAGCGCGCCGTAAGGAGGTCGCGGACAACGGGCAGACGCCGTTTGTGACCATCCTGACCTGCGCGGACTCGCGGCTGCCGGTCGAGCGAATCGTCGATCGGGGTGTTGGTGAAGTGTTCACGATCCGTGTGGCGGGGAACATCGCTGGAACAAGCGAGACGGGGACAGTGGAGTACGGCCTAGGACATCTCAACACGCCGCTGCTGGTGGTCATGGGGCACACCAAGTGCGGCGCGGTCGCGGCTGCGGCGAGCGGGGCAGAGGTGCACGGGAAGATCGCGGACATAGTCGATGCCATCGAGCCCGCGGTGGCCCGGGCCAAGCGGAAGAACCCCGCGCTCGAAGGGGCGGAACTGACGGCGGCGTCGGTCAAGGAGAACGTCTGGCAGTCCGTCTTTGGGCTGATCCGCGAGAGCAAGGACATCCGCAAGTTGGTCGCGGAAGGCAAGGTCAAGGTCGTCGGGGCGGTCTGCGATATCTCCACCGGGAAGATCGAGTGGCTCGGCGAGCACCCGTGGCAGCACGAGATGATCGATGCGCTTGCGGATGCCGGGGACGCGAAGGTGCCGGCGGCGGCGGGGCACTGATTGAGATCGCGAGACAGAAGGACACAGAGCGACCGCTTGCGCGGTCGTCTCTTTTTTTGGGTTCCTACGCTCGGGTATGGCGACGACGGCACAATCCTTGAAGGAAGCGGCGGAACTGGCGGCTCGGTTCGCCTCGGGTGAAACCGCGGCCAGGGTCGAGGCCGTGGCGGCTCGGCTCTCCCAGGCGTTTCAGAGCGGGCACAAGGTGCTGGTCTGCGGCAACGGCGGCTCGCTCGCCGACGCGGTGCATTTCGCCGAGGAGCTCACGGGCCGCTTCCGGGCGGATCGGCGGGCCCTCCCGGCGATCGCGATCGCTGAGCCCGGGCACCTCACGTGCGTTTCCAACGACTACGGGTTTGATCAGGTCTTCTCGCGAGGCGTCGAGGCCCTCGGCGCGGCGGGGGACGTGCTGATCGTCCTGAGCACGAGCGGCAACTCCGCGAACATCATTCGCGCGGTCGCAGCGGCGAAGGCCAAGGGGCTCGCAACGGTCGCGCTCCTCGGGAAGGACGGCGGAAAGGTCCGGGGGACGTGCGACTTCGAGATCGTCGCGCCCGGGAGCACATCTGACCGCATTCAGGAACTCCACATGCTCGTGCTGCACATTCTGGTCGAACGCGTCGAGGTCCTGCTGGGACTGGCCTAGAGCCCGTGCTAAGGCGTGAGGACTGACGGCCCTTCGGAAGATTCCCGATGGAAGCGCCACGCGCCCGCGCACTCCGGACATCGACTGCACCCGTCGGGCTCGGGAAAGGTGTGGGCGAGGTCGTAGAGGCAGAATGGGCAGAGGTTTGCCGAGAGCGCACCGTCGGTGAACGCCGGGCGGTACAGACGACGGAAAATCGGCAGCACCAGCCACTCGTACCCGAGGATAAAGACCGGCATCGAGAGCACGACAGCGACAAAGAAGTGCGACGTGGAACGCTGGATCGTGGGAATGATCAGAAGCGAGCCCAACACGAACCCGACGACGAGCGTGACGCTCCCGCCCAGCAGCAGCCCGGCCAGCCACGTGCGACGGAGGATGGTCTTGCGCAGCGACCACATGGCGGCCTTGCCGGGGTGGTTGGCGAACCCCCGCGGCGGCCCCAGGGCGTCGATGAACGGGACGACGCGCGTCTGGCCACGGTGGTCGGTCAGTTCGACGCGGGTGATGTCGAGCAGGAATCGTTCGGGCATGGGCGTGGGACGATAGCCGAGGGGATAAACTCCCGGCATGGGCCAGAATGGACATGGAACGGACGTGGCAGCGGTAGGACAGCGACCCGTCGCGGGGTGGGACTACGCCCCCGCGCCCGAGACGGTGAAGGTCGCGATCAAGCCCCGCTACGACCACTTCATCGGCGGCAAGTTCGTCGCCCCCCGCAAGAGTGAGGGCAAAGCCTATTTCGCCACCATCAACCCCGCGAACGAGCAGCCCCTGGCTGAGGTC
The DNA here is from genome assembly GCA_943369765.1 of Phycisphaera mikurensis NBRC 102666. Classification (GTDB taxonomy): domain Bacteria; phylum Planctomycetota; class Phycisphaerae; order Phycisphaerales; family UBA1924; genus UBA2396. The sequence continues at coordinate 192,798 of CALROI020000002.1, forward strand.
GCCCAGGGTTCAGCGGCCGATGTTGACGCGGCGGTCTCGGCAGCGGCCAAGGCTCAGCCGAAGTGGGCGGCTCTGCCAGCCTCCGAGCGTGCCAAGTACATCTTCAGGCTCGCCCGGCGTGTGCAGGAGCGGGCCCGCGAGCTGGCGATCCTCGAGACTCTCGACAGCGGCAAGCCGATCAAGGAGAGTCGCGACGTGGACGTGCCGCTCGTCGCCGCCCATTTGTTCTATCACGCGGGCTGGGCGGACAAGCTCCAGTACGCGTTCCCCGGGCGGACGCCGACGCCTCTTGGTGTGTGCGGGCAGATCATCCCGTGGAATTTCCCGCTTCTGATGGCAGCGTGGAAAATCGGCCCCGCGCTGGCGTGCGGGAACACGGTGGTGCTCAAGCCGGCGGAGACGACGCCTCTGACGGCGCTGCGGCTCGCGGAGATCATCGAAGAGTGCGGCCTGCCGCCGGGCGTCGTGAATGTCGTCACGGGCGACGGTCGGACGGGGGCTGCGCTGGTCGCGCACCGGGGCGTGCAGAAGATCGCCTTCACGGGGTCGACGGAGGTCGGGAAGAAGATCGCGGCGGCAACGGCCGGGACTGGCAAGAAGCTGACGTTGGAGTTGGGCGGAAAGAGCGCGAACATCATCTTCGAGGATGCGTCGATCGATCAGGCGGTCGAGGGGATCATCGCGGGGATCTATTTCAATCAGGGCGAGGTGTGCTGCGCCGGGTCGCGACTGTTCGTGCAGGAGTCCATCCTGGACGTGGTCGTGAAGAAGCTGCGTCAGCGGATGGCAAGTTTGCGCGTCGGCGACCCGATGGACAAGAACACGGATGTCGGCGCGGTCAATTCCAAACAGCAACTGGCGACGATCGAAAAGTACATCCGTATCGGAACCGAAGAGGGCGCGGAACTGCATGTGGGTGGTGGGGGTGAGACGCCCACGGGTTCCAACCCGTGGGTTTCGGTGAACGAAGGATTCTCGAAGGGATACTTCTGCCGCCCCTGTTTCTTCACCGGCGTCCAGCCCGCGCACACCATCGCCCGCGAAGAGATCTTCGGACCCGTCCTCAGCGTCATGAGCTTTCGCACGCCCGAAGAGGCGATCACGCGGGCGAACAACTCGCCGTACGGCCTGGCTGCGGGCGTCTGGACCGACAAGGGATCCAAGATCTTCCAGATCGCCCGGCAACTCAAAGCGGGCGTGGTGTGGATGAACACGTACAACAAGTTTGATCCGGCGAGCCCCTTCGGCGGGTTCAAGGAGTCGGGCTTCGGCCGCGAGGGCGGGCTGCAGGGGCTTCGGGGGTATGTGAATCTGTGAGGGGAGCTGACGTTGGAGATCTCTCGGAACATGATGCACGTCGTGATTGCGGTCGTCACGCTTGGCGTGTCGGCGTTTGTCGCGTTCGGGCCTCTTCGGCACCGGCTGCCGAGGTTCATCACGCGGCTGGCGCGGTATTCGATGGCGCTCAAGCTGTGCACAATGGCGGGGTTCTGCGGGTTTCTGCTGTGGCACAATGTCCGCGATCAAGGGCCGATGTCCGGGCGTTGGGCTTTGACGGGCGTGGCGGTGCTTCTCGTTGCGGCTGGGATTCGCGTGCTGTTCATACAACCCGGCGTCCCGCCGGTCTAGAGGGATTGCGATGAGCGACAGAATCGACGTGCTGAAAACGTACAAACTCGCTATCGACGGGAAGTTCCCGCGCTCCGAGAGCGGGCGATCGATGGAGATCCGCACCGCTGCGGGCACGGTCCACCTGTGCAAAGCCTCGCGCAAGGACCTCCGCGACGCGGTCGAAGCAGCACGCAAAGCCCAGCCCGGCTGGGCGGCGGCCACCGCGTACTTGCGCGGGCAGATCCTCTACCGCATCGCCGAGATGGTCGAAGGGAAGCGGCGCGAACTCGCCGAGGCTATCGAATCGGTGAAGTTCGCGGGATCCAAGGCCAAGAAGCTCACGGGCGATCGCGAAGTGACGCTTTCGGTCGATCGCCTCGTGCATTACGCGGGCTGGGCGGACAAGTACGCGCAGGTGCTGGGGTGCAACAACCCGGTGGCGGGGCCGTTTTACAACTTCACCGTCCCCGAGCCGACGGGCGTCGTGGTCGCGGTGTGCTCGGATGAGAGGCCGCTGCTGGGGTTGGTATCGCTCTTGGGGCCGACGATCGTGTCGGGGAACGCGGCCGTGATGATCGCGAGCACCGTCAATCCGATCCCGGCGGCTGTGTTTGGCGAGGCGTGCGCGACGGGGGATGTGCCGGCGGGCGTCGTGAACATCCTGACCGGCGAACGGGCGGAACTGCTGCCGTTCGTTGCGTCGCACCGCGACATCGACGCGGTCATCGCGGCGAACTTGCCGGCGGAGCACGCGGCGATGCTGCGCAAGGGCGTCGCGGAAAATCTCAAGCGCGTGTCGATCCACGAGGGCGTGGAACTTGCGGACGCGAAGGCGTGCGAGCATCCGTGGTGGATCGAGCCATTGGTTGAGATGAAGACGATGTGGCACCCGGCGGGGGCGTAAGCGGCCTTCGTGACCCGAACGGAATAGCAACAAATCGATTTTTGCGAAGCGACTTGACACGGCCAGATAGTTAGTGCATACTAAGGTAGCATTCACAAACAAAGGAGGTCCCTCTTGGCCGAGGTCCCGAACAACCCCGAGCGTGATTCTGAACGTCCCAAGCCCGAGCCCCGACCTGTGCGGGAGAAGCAGGCGGCTGCGTGGCGGAGTCTGCACACGCCCGCCCCGGCGGACTCGCGTGACGACTTGCCAGCGGTCGAAGTAGACCCGGCACCTGCTCCCGCCATGTCCGCGCGGGCCCGCGAGGTGTCGATCGACATTGAGTCGCTGGTGGGTGGGAAGTGGTTCGCGGTGGTGGGGGCGTTGATCTTTGTTGTGGGCATCGGGCTGCTCGTGCGGCTGGCGATGGCGGAGGGGTGGTTCGGCGGGCTCGCGCCAGCGGCCAAGTGCGGGGTCGGGGCGGCGTTGGGTCTTGGGGTTCTCGTGCTGGCCGAGGCCTTGCGGCGGCGTGTGAACGCGTGGGCGCTCGTCGGCCTGAACGCAGCGGGGCTTGGCGCGCTCTTCGCGTCGGCCTACGCGATCTTTGGGGTTTATCAAGTCGTCGACGCGCCCGTCGCGGCTGCACTTCTCGGCCTGTGCACCGCGGCGGGTGTCGTCATCGCGGCGCGGACGCGGCTGTCCGCCGTCGCGGTGGTGACGTTGCTCGGCGGCTATCTGTCGCCGGTGCTCCTGTCGGGCGACCAGACCAACCCGATGATCACGCCTCTTTACCTGGGGATGCTGCTCGCGACGGGGCTGGTCTTGGCGGCGTGGATGGGCGGGTCGTTTGTGATCGCACGGGCGTTGGCGTGGTGGTTCACGCTCGGCCTGGGCGCGTGGTGGGTGTGGAATCATGGCGCGGACGGCATTGAGTATGGCGGGATGCCGATGGTGTCCGCGGCGTTTGTCGCGGCAGTGTGGGCGGCGGTGCACGCGGAACTGATCTGGTCGAGCTTGGGGCTTGACGCGGGGCGGCTGTCCCCGCCGGTGGTTTCCGAGCGTCTGCAAGGGTGGGACACGTGGAGGCCTGTCGCGTCGAGCTTGTCGACGACGATCTGGGCGGTGGGCTTGGGCATGACGGTGATCCAGGAGCTCGGCGCAGGCCGTTGGACCGTGCCCGCGCTCGCCGCGGGGTTGGCGGGCGTCACGGGGTTTGCGATGGCGTCGGGTGTTCGCGTGCTGCGTGAGACGCCACGGACGATCGGGCAGCGTCTGGGCGCGGGGCTGACGGCGCAGTCGGGTGCGCTCTTGCTGGCGTCGGTCGCCCTCGCGCTGTCGGGTTGGGCGGAGTCGGTGGTGTGGTTGGCGGCGGGTGTCGCTGCGGCAGCGGCGGCGATGTGGATCCGCTCGATCCCCATGATGGTGTACGCGGCGGTCGTGATGCTCATCTGCACGGGACGCCTGTTGCTCGCGGACGTTTCGGATCAGGACCTGATCGGGCACCGCGTGGAGTGGATGGGGTTGGTGCTGTCGCGGTGGACGATCCTTGCGGTGGTGAACGGCCTCGCGTGGACGTGTCTGGGCGGGGTGCTCGAATGGGCGGGTCGTCGCGGGCGCGGGTTGGTCGGGCCGGTGGTGCCGGGCTTTGCGATGGCGGTTGGGCTCATGATTACGCTCGGTGCGTTTGTCAATCTCAAAGCGCAAGGCGCGAGCATCGCCCTGGTGTGGTCGACGCTCGCAGCGGTGTTTCTTGTCTGGGATCGCGTCAAGCCCGGCTACGGCGTGATTTGGGCTGCGGCTGCGGTCTGGTTCGCTGCCCTTGTGCTGGTGCTGGGTTCGTCGCCCACAGCGATCCGTCGAGATCTCGACGGCCAGTGGCTTGTCATGGGCACCACGGTTGCGTCGCTCGTGGTGGGCTCGCTTGGTTTGGTGGTGGCGGGCGGCGTGCGGGCGCAGTTCCCCAAGCACCCGTGGATCGAGTTGCTGACGGCTGGCTCGGTGGTCGCGTTTGTCGTGCTGACGTTCTTTCCGATGTCGTTCGAATCGCACAGGGCAGCTGCCCGAATCTTCGCGGACCCGACCGCGTGCCGGGCGACGCTCTCGGTCTGGTGGGCGTTCTACGCCACCGCCGCGATCGCGGTGGGCTTTGCGATGGGCTTCAAGCCCGCACGCCTCGCCGGCCTTTCCCTCCTCGGGATCGTCGCGGTCAAGGTGCTCGTTGTTGACCTGATGGGCGTCTCGCTTCTCTGGCGGGCGATCAGCTTCCTCGCCGTCGGCCTGGCGATGCTCGCCGTCGCGGTGGTCTATGGCTGGATCTCGCGGAAGATCGACGAATCCAAGCAGCACCCCACGCCAATGCCTGCGTGAGGGCGGAAGAGCAAAGGGGAGGCTCAGGGTCCGACGAACGGTAGGGCCCTGGGCCTGTTTTCCATCAGACGCCTTGTTTCGCTCACCAGCCAATCCCAATTCATCGCCGGCCCCGGATCCTGCTTGTTCTGCTGGACGTGGTAGTGTCCCAGGATGCCAGTGAAGGCGGTAAACTCGGGCTCGGGCAAGGTGCGGGTGATGAGGGCGCCCGAAGCATCGCGCGGATAGTCCGGGCGGATCTTGGGCAGCACCGTGCAGAGCGTGGCTGAGAGTTTGGCGAGGCTGGCGTACTGCTGGGGTGTGAGGTCGTACATCGTGAGCGTCATCCCCTGCACTTCTCCGACGACGGGCTCGTTGCGGGCGGGGCGAAAGACGAGGTCCTTGACACGCAGCCCGCCGTCGCCGAAGCGAGGGGGGAACTTGAGGAACGTCTGTCCGTTCGCATCCTTGGCGTACCAGTCATTGAGGGTCGACGCCTTGGCGGCGGGATACGCCCCCATGTTCGCGAGCTCGACGCCGACGGAGCGGTCGTTGGCGATCGTCGCGTGGCGGGCGCGTTCCTTGAGGTCGAGCGTCTGGTAGATCGTGCCATCGACGTCGATCATGAAGTGGATCGAGAGCCCGCGGTGATCGTGGAGGATGTTGAAGCACTGGCGCGAGGTGCCGCAGACGTCGTAGTGGAGAACGAACTGATCGAGGCGGTCCTGCATCTCCGCCAGCGACCATCCGCCGCCCCGGATGCGTTCTTTGTCGGCGTCGGAAAGCCCGTTCTGCCGCATGCCGTAGCGGTTGGGCATGACAACGGTGCCGTCGTTCTTGGCGGCCCATTCCTTTTCGGTGATGGCCCATTCGGCCTTGTCGAGAGGCACGAAACGGCGCTCGACGCGGTAGGCGTCGTAGCCGCCCGGATCGGTCCAGAGGACGACGGGGGCGCCCGTGTGGAAGTACTGCCCGGCGATGACGATCTCGTCACCCTGCCGCGGCAGCCGATCGCCGAGGCGCGGGCCCGAGGAGCAGGCGGCGAGGCCGAGCGGCAGGATGACCGAGAGCGTCAGGCCAAGAATGAAGCGGATCATCCGGGAGGATAGCCGGATGTCGGACGTACTCTTGAGGACGGAGGCCCTATGGAATTGGTGTACGCGCTGCTGATCGGGCTTGTCGCTGGATGGCTCGCGGGGATGATCCGCGGCGGGGGCGGCTACGGCGTCCTGGGCAACATGGTCATCGGAGTGGTCGGCAGTTTCATCGGCCACTTCCTCGTGGGTGTGCTTGGCTTTGACGCCAAGTCACTCCTCGCGAAGATCATCACCGCCACGATCGGTGCGCTCGTGCTGCTGGCCGTCGCCAACGCGATCGGGAAGAGCAACAGCAAGGCCAAGTAGGCTCCGCGTTCGGGTTTGCGGTTACGCGGCCTTGGCGATGTACCCGAGTCTGACGAGGAATCGCGAGGCTTCGGCGATCTCGATCTTGAGGAACCCGCGGTAGTGCCGCTCGCCCAGGTCCGTGTCCCAGAGATCCAAGGGGAACGGGAACGAATCGCCCGTCAGTTCGCTTGCTTCCGCGGCGGCCTTGAGGCACACCACGGAGGCGTCGCAGAGGCGATCGGGGTTGATGGACGGACGTGGGTTGGAGTTGGGGCTGGGGTTGGGTTTGGACGCCATGGACGCTCCTCGGCTGAGGGCATGCCAAGCATGCCCAGCGACACCCTTTCAATCGGGCGGGGGGCACGTCCAAGGCTGAAAAGCGGTGGGGGGTCCGGGCCTTTAGCGTCCGGGGGTCGCGTTCGTGTTTTCGGACGTACCGGCGGCGGATCCTGGGTTGTTCCTCGGCACGATGGGGATCTGGACCTCACCCCAGAGGTTGTTCTCGCGGGTGTCGGGGCCGTTGTAGTAGAGGGCGCGGGGGGAGCCGTTGGCGCGCCAGTCCGGGTTCTGAGCAAGCGCAGCGGCCAGGATGTTCAGGGAGTCCTCGAGCGAGTCCTGGGAATAGGAACCCCTCGTGCCCACCGAGATGACGGTGACGGGGGGGGCGTCGGCGACGACGACCGAGCCTTCGGTGCCGGTCTTGTTGAGGTCGGCGGTGCGGTAGAGGAAGGACATGGTCCACTTGGACGGGGCGGCGGCGTCCGGTTCCTTCGCGCTTGGTTCCTTCGCGGCGGGGGCATCTGCATCGGCGACCTTTGCCGAGTGGAAGTCCATCTCGACCGGCGAGGTCATGGGGATGTCGTGCTTCTGGATGTGCTGAAAGAGCGGCCAGAACCCGATGTTGCGACCCATGCGGTTGTTCCCTGTGCCGGTGTACTCGGCACGGCGGACGCTGGGGTATCTCTTGAGTTCGATCGCGCCGGGCGGCGTTGGATTCGGGTAACCGGCTGGGAGGGTGGTGGTGACGGCACAGGGGCCATGGGTATAGAGCTCGTCGGACACCTTGGTGGTCACGGCAAAGAGGTCGCCAGCGACGCGGAAGGTCGTCCAGTCCGTCCGCTGGGACGCTGGGACGCGCAGGGCGGCCAGGAGAGTGTCGGCGTCGTCCGCGTGAGCGGAGGTCGAGGGGCTTGGCGTGAACAGGGAAGCGAGAGCGATCATGGGCAGGATGGTGAGCATCGGACCTCCGGGAGTGTGCATGAAAATCGTTTCCCGGAGCGATTTGGATGCGTGACGGCCGAATTCACCCTGGGTATTCGGTCGTTTGCGGGGCTTTCCGCCTCCTCGGGATGTTCCAACGGCGAACGGGATCAGGACTTGGTCGGACGGTCCTGGGGTGTGGACTGAAGGGTCTTGAGGTAGTCCTGGACGCGGTCGATCAGTTTGTCGATGCTCTCGCAGGGCTCTTTGCCTCCCGAGATCGTCTTGAGGACGTGCCAGCCGAGTTGGCGGTAGCTCTCGAACTGAGGCTCGCTGAACCACTGGTCGGTGGTGGTCTCGTGCGGGAAGTCCTTGGACGAGCGGGCGTAGTTGAGGACGTCGGCGGGCTCTTTCCAGTAAATGCAGGGCTTGATGTAGAGCAGGCGTCCCTTGACGGCGTCCTTTCCGTCCACGACGTCGTATCGGATGGTGCCCAGGCCGCAGCCGGTGCCGGGGTGGGGGGCGGGCGCTTCGCCCTCGCCCTTTTTGGCGTGCAGGTCGAACTCGTCCAGGTCGATGGGAATGCCCAGGTCGATGCGGATCTTTCGAATGGCGTTGCCCAGGTCGAAGAGTTCGCACTTGGGGTCGGCGCCGGCGTCGACGACGATGATGGAGTGGCAGCGTCTTTGGACCATCTCGTAGAGTCCGAGGTTGTCGAAGTGTCCGCCGTCGGAGAGGTAGATGAACTGGTCCTGATCGCTGGTGTACCCGAGGGCTTCTTTGAGCGGGAAGACTGATCCAGTGAATCGCGGGGCGTTGAGTTTGTGGGTGCGTTCGCCGCGGGGTCCGGGGTTGCCGAGCCAGGCGCCGAGGCGCACGTTGAAGAGGGCGAGGAGGAACGCGATGGGCGGGGAGGAGTGGTAGCCCTGGTTGGGGCTGACGGCGGCGCCGGAGAGTGTCATCGCGGTGCCGAGGCTCACGCCGCGAGCCCCGCCGTAGATGCGCGAGTCGCGGTAGCCGAGGTGTGCGGCGCCGGAATGGAAGGGCGAGAAGGTGAGGGAGGCGGCCTTGCGGTCCTGCCAGGCGTTGTTATTCCCCGCGACGATGTTGAGCGCGACATTGACAATGTGAAGCGGGCGCTGGGTACTGACGATCGGCTCGCGAAGCGCGTCGAAGTCGCCGGGGAGTTTGGCGTGCAGCCACCGACGATTGGCGACGATGGCCGACGGGGAGAGACGCTCGGGCGTGAAGGGCGCGTCAGGATTCTCGAAAAAGCGGTCATCGAGCCGGCGGGAGCTGATGAGGTCGTTGAGACGCTCGACGACGTCGCGAGGTATGACGCCGATTCCGCCGGGGTGGAGTTTCAGAGGCTTGCGTTTGAAGAACTTCAGTTCCAGACCATGGACGAAGAAACGGACGCGGGCGAAGGTGCCGTCGACGCGGGGAGCCGCGGACGCTGGAGCGTTTCGTCCTTCAACCCAGCGGCGGAGCGCGGTGAGCAAGCGATCCTGCTCGGAAGCGCCGGGCGGGGCTTGGAGGGCTGCGTCGCTGAGGCGTTTGATCAGCGGGAAGTGCTTCGGATCGTCGGTGGTCGCGAGATCCCGCACGCGCAAGGCCCCGACACGGATCTTGCTGAGGAAAATGTTGTCTCGGTCGTCGAAATCGGTGAAAGCGTCGCGCTCGGGCTTGCGAGCGCTCGCGCCGAGGAAGGCGCGTATGAGCCTGTCGCGGTACATCCCGTGGAGCGAGAACTTCGTCAGATTGACGAAGACCGAGGGAATGAGGAAAGCGATGGCGAGCGCGAAGAGAAGCATGACGGCAGGCCAGATGGTCAGTCGCGACAGAGACGCGATGTCCGGGGCGACAGATGTGATCCAGGGTTGTTCCGTCTCAAGCCACGACGGGTCGGACGCCAGGCCGAGAGAGACACGACCCACGGAGAAGGAGAGGGCGGCGAAGAAGATCCCGATGAAGATCGGAGCGGCGAGACGGACCGCGTACGAGGTCAGCGGCTTGGCACGCTCCTTTGAGTCCGACGAAGCGGGCGTTGCGCCCGAGGCACCAAGGAGCACCGTCACCAGACCGGTGAGCCCGCCGAGCCCGACCACGGCTTCCCTGCTTGTGTGGTACGCCCAGACGAGCACGAGCGGTCCGAACAGCACGATGCCGAACACGGCCGTCCAAACCACCGCGAAGCGGATCACCAGGGCCCCCGCGCGTGCCCACCATTCGCGGTCAGCGTCCCACGCCATGATGCTGCGGCTGATGAACCCGACATACACGATCGCGCCGATCCCGATCGCGAAAGCAGCCAGCGGAGGACCGAGGGTCGCGAGTTGCGCGATCCAGAGCTCTTGCGTGAGTCCGATCGGCGTGCCGAGAACGAATGCCGGCTCGTTGGCGTGAAGAGCCAGTCGTCCGAGCCACAGGACAAGGCCCGCGGCAGCCCCTCCCGCAGCGGCGGCGAACACGTGCAGCGCGCGGCGGCGGACCGTGTCGATGAGGCGCCCGACGGGGAGCATCCCAAGGACGCCCAGGCAAGACCCGAAGAGAACGTGTTTGAGGCGGAAGGAGCTGTCGTTGGTGCTGAAGTAGCCCCAACCCAGCAGCAGGCACGCGGGTCCCGCGAACGTCACGAGCAGCGCGAGGAGCACGAACTGTCCAAGGTGTGACGAGGCCCACGCTCGAAACCGCGGCCACCATCCGATCGGGGTCGAGGACTTCTTGGAATCGTCGTCATTCCCAGCCTCATTGACGGGGTTCTCCAGTTCGGAAAGCCTGCGCTGCACGAGGTAACGCAGGCTGAAGAGCACGAGCATGGCCGCACCGGCGCAGAATCCGATGACGGGGTCCCAGAGCGAGTTGCCACGGAGCGGGGGCATGGCGGGGACTGCCGTCAGGGCGATGCAGCCCAGAAAGATGGGGCCGAGCCACCACCACACGAACGACCTGTTCCGCACGGGTTGAAGCCAGTTGCCGGAGATCTCTCGGAGGCGCACGGCGAGGCTGGTCTGTGTCAGCAGAGCCATTCCGAGCGCGGAGCCCAGCAGAAAGACCACGGTGGCCAGGGTGATACGCGTCCACTCGGTCGCTTCCGAGGCGTGCGAGGCTTGATGGACCGCGCTGAGGAGCGAGGTGGCCAATCTCGGGAGGAGCACCGCGATAGCGAGCAGGGGCAGGAAGACCGACCAGGTCAGAAAGAGGTTGCGAACATAGATCGCAACCAGCGTCCACGTGTCCGCGGAGAGAAGCCCGGCCCGCGGGCTGAGGAATCGGCTGTAGCGGCGGAGCATCTTGACCGGCCCGGGCTCCGGGTTGATCGGGTCCTTCGCGCTCGTATGAACGACCGCGAGCCTCTGTTGAATGTCATGAAGATCGTGATCGTTGTTGTAGATCCACGCGGAAAGCCACGAGCCGATGTACCCCCCGCCGGAGACCGTCGAGAGGTAGTCGATCTTGGTCAAGAGTTGGAGCCTGGCAAGCCGCTGGAGAATGCCGAGATTGAAAGTGGCGGACCGGATACCCCCGCCCGAGAGGCAGAGCGCCGAGCGCCGGTGCCCGGAGGCGGAGCGATGGACGAACGCGAAAAACTCCTGCCGCGACCACGACTCGATCTCGTCCGGCGTGGCCGACGGCACAGCGTGGAGCGTCGGCGGAGCGAGTCGATGGGTCGGGTTCGCCACACGCCTCTTCAGATCCTCGTCGAGCGCGCCGAACTGCGCCTCGTACTCCTCCATGAGGACCATGGAAAGCGGGATCTCCGTGGTCTTGGGAGCCTTGGAACTGTCTGGTTGATTGATCACGCCGAGAGACTACCACAACGCGGTCGCGTCGTGCGGGCCCGGTGATCGAGTCCCGATCAGTACTTTTCGGTGCCGACCACGACTTGGAGACGCTGACCCGTGCGCACGATCGTGAGCGTGAGCGTCTCGCCGTCGTTCTTCGCGTCAACGGTGCCGCGCAGGGTCTGCGCGTTCGCCAGATCGCGACCGTCGATGCCCGCGATGATGTCCCATTCGCGGAGGCCTGCCTTGTCGGCCGGCGAGCCGGGGATCACTCCCGAGATGAGCGTCACGTGCCCCGGGTTCACGCCGGCCTGGGCGGCGGTGGCGTCGGAGATGTTGCCGATCTCAATCCCGATGCGCCGATTTTGCGCGGACGAGCCGTTCCAGGATCGCCGGCCGGAGTACTCATCGGAATAGTCGTGACGACTGACGATGATGCAACCGGGCAGGACCGGAAGCGTCAGAAGGGCGACAGTGGCGAGAGAGCGGACGATCGGCAGACGGTTGGGCACACGAGACTCCAGGGGGCCGGCACGCTGCCACGACGCAGCGGCGGCTGAGCGAGTGTACGGGAACGGCCTGTTCCGGTTTCGGGACGGGGGGGTTCGACGGGCTTTGGGGGGGTTTCCCGTTCCTACCATCCCGCGACATGGCCGAACCCACCTCCTCTGTACCCAAACATATCCGTAACTTCAGCATCATCGCGCACATCGACCACGGGAAGTCGACCTTGGCGGACCGGCTGTTGCAGGCGACCAATGCCGTCTCCGCGCGCGAGGCCAAGGAGCAGATCCTGGACTCGATGGACCTCGAGCGTGAACGCGGGATCACGATCAAGGCGTCGGCGGTGACGGTGCTCCACCGGCACAAGCCCGGGGCGACCACCGACGACCTTGAAACGGACTTTGAGGCGGCGTCGGAGAACGGGGAGCACACGACCAAGAAGGGCAAGCCGGAGGACCACGGCGACCTCTACATGATGAATTTCATCGATACGCCCGGGCACGTGGACTTCAACTACGAAGTGGCCCGGGCTCTGAAGGCGTGCGACGGGGCGATTCTGGTCGTTGACAGCACGCAAGGCGTGCAGGCGCAGACCCTCGTGAACGCGTACCTCGCGGTGAACGAGGGGCTCACGATCATCCCGGTCATCAACAAGATCGACTTGCCGGGTGCGAAGCCGGACGATGTCGCGGATGAGATCGAGCAGACGCTCGGGTTTGACGCGATGGACTGCCTGCTGGTCTCGGCCAAGACGGGGCAGGGGATCCCGGAACTGCTGGCGGCGATCTGCGACAAGCTGCCAGCGCCGAGGGCGGCGGTCATTCCGCAGCTCCGCGCGCTCATCTTCGACGCGGTGTATGACGATTACCGCGGGGTGATCACGTACGTGCGCGTCTTTGACGGCAGGCTCAAGGTCGGGGACAAGATCCGGATGATGGGCGTGGGGACGGACTTCCTGGTGTCGGACCTTGGAAAGATGACGCCCAAGCCTGTGCGGGTCAAGGAACTCGGGCCCGGCGAGACGGGGTACGTGGTCGCGGCGATCCGCTCGCTCAAGGACGTGCGAATCGGCGACACGGTGACGCTGACAATCGATCCGGCGGCGGAGGCGTTGCCGGGGTACATGCCGCCTCGGCAGGTGGTTTTCTGCGATTTCTATCCCGCGACGGCGGGGGACGGGGAGAAGGCGACGGACTTCGAGGAACTCCGTGAGGCGCACGAGAAGTTGTCGCTGAACGATTCATCGTTCACGTTCGCGCCAGTGCACTCGGAGGCTCTTGGGTTCGGGTTCCGGTGCGGGTTCCTCGGGCTGCTCCATATGGACATCATCCAGGAGCGTCTGGAGCGCGAGGGCGGGGTTGAGATTGTCCAGACAGCCCCGACGGTGTCGTACCACGTCCTGGTGCGGACGACGGAGACGGTGACGGGGGCGAACGGGCAGTCGCTCAAGCCTGTGGACAAGACGAGCGATCACTATAAGGACATCAAGCCCGGGATGCAGCTGCTGGAGGTTCACAACCCGGCGGACTTGCCGAACATCGGGATTGTCGAAGAGATTCGCGAGCCGATCTGCAAGCTTGAGATCATGCTGCCGAAGGAATACATCGGCGACGTGATGAAGCTGGTCTTGGATCGTCGCGGGACGTACCTGAGCCAGACGTACGTGTCGGCGACGCGCGAGACGATCCACTTTGAGATCCCGCTGGCTGAGATCATCTACGACTTCTTCGACAAGATGAAGGGGATGACCTCGGGGTACGGCACGATGGATTACGAGGTGATCCGGTACCAGAACGACGAGCTGGTGAAGATGGACATCCTCATCAACGGCGAGGCGGTCGAGGCGCTGTCGGTGATCGTGCACCGGTTGAAGGCGGAGCACCGCGGGCGCGGGCTGCTCGTCAGGCTCAAAGAGCAGATCCCGCGGCACCAGTTCGAGATCCCGCTGCAGGCGGCGATCGGCGGCAAGATCATCGCCCGCGAGACGATCAAAGCGTTCCGCAAGGACGTCTTGGCGAAGTGCTACGGCGGCGATATTTCTCGAAAGAGGAAGCTGCTGGAGAAGCAGAAGGAAGGCAAGAAGCGCATGAAGTCCATCGGGAGCGTGACGATCCCGCAGGAGGCGTTCATGGCTGTTCTCGATCAGGGCGACTAACGCTTTTCGATGACGCTGAAGTTTTCCGACGGCGGCTGAGAAACCCCGCTCACCGTGAGGTGATAGGTTCCGGATTCCGCGCTGAGTCGCATGATGCCTGGGCTGTCTTTCCCTGCCTCGGGTGCTGAAATCACTTTCAGTCCGACTGCCTGCGCGATCGGCTTGCCCGATTCGCTGACCGTCGCACCAGCGGGCACGCGCAGGCGGATCTCAGCCTTCGCGTTCGGCGGGATTGAGATGTGGTACGACTCGCTTGCGTCGCTTTGCGTCCAAGAGCTTGTGATCAGGCCGGCTGCGGAGTCGTAAGTTGCTTCAACACGATCAAACGCCGTGTGCAACTTGGTGGGGGTCATCGGCCGGGGCTCGATCAGGATCTTGCGGTACCCGGGCTCGAGGGCGGAGATGCCCGCGAGATGGCGGTAAAGGGCATCACCCACCGCACCGAAGGCGTAGTGGTTGAAGGAGTTCATGCCGACGTCTTGGAAGCCTCGCTCGGGAGTCCAGCCGTCCCAGCGTTCCCACATGGTGGTCGCGCCGAGTTTCACCTGGTAAAGCCACGACGGGTAGTCCTCGGTGAGGAGGAGTCGTTCAGCGACGTCGTCGCGGCCCGCAGCGTACAGGGCGGGGAGGAGGCGGGGCGTGCCGATGAAGCCGGTGGCGAGGTGCCAATTCTTGGCTTCGATGGATTTGACGAAGGCGTCGGCTGTGGCTTTGCGGCTTTCGGCGGGAACGATGCCGTCGATCGTGAAGGCCATCGCGTAACCCGTCTGGCCGGATTCTTTGAGCGACCCGTCAGCGGCGAGGAACCGCGAACGGAACGCGTTGATGGACGCGGTGCGGGCAGCGTCGAAGCGGTCGGCGTCGGCGGTCTTGCCGATGGCGCGGGCCATCTCGCTCATGTTGCCGAGGAGCAAGATGCGCTGCGCGGTGTCGATGAGGTCCGGGCTGGTCGGGTCGCCGAGGTTGACCCAGTCGCCGAACCCGCCGACCTTGGCGATGCCAGCGGTGGTCTTGGAGTCGAGCCAGGCCATGTAGCGTGTGAACGCGTCGTAGTTGTCGGTGATGACGCGAGTGTCGGCGTAGGTGCGGTACATCGCGTGGGTGCAGATGATGGCGGCGTCGCCCCACGCGGTGGAGCCGCCGCGTTCGTTCACCTTGGGCGCGACGTGGGCGAAGGTGCCGTCGGGGAACTGGGCGTCCTGAGCCAGAGTCTTGAGCCAGCGCGACATGAATGCGGCGATGTCGAAATTGTACGAGGCGGCGTTGGCGAAGAATTGGGCGTCGCCGGTCCAGCCGAGGCGTTCGTCACGTTGCGGACAGTCGGTGGGGACCTCAAGGTAGTTGCCCTTCTGGCCCCAGATGATGTTGTGGACAAGTTGGTTGACGAGCGGGTTCGAGCAGGTGAAGGTGCCGGCGGGCGTGAGGTTGGTGTGGGTGACGATGCCGGTGAGCATGTCGGGGGTGGGCTTCTCGGTGAGCCCGGAGATTTCGACGTATTGGAAGCCGTGGAACGTGAAGCGTGGTTCGAGGGTCTGCCAGCCGTCCTTGAGCGTGAAGTAGTCGGTCTGGGTTGCGCCGCGGAGGTTGGACGTGTACGGCGTGCCGTCGGGGTTGAGCATCTCGGCGTGGCGGAGGGTGATCACTTGGCCCGCGCGGCCTTTGATCTTGAGGCGGGTCCAGCCGACCATGTTCTGGCCCAGATCGAAGACGTAACGGCCTGCGCGAGGCTCGGTGATGGCTTTGGTCGCGAGCTGCTCGAATCGGCGCACGGGCTCGCCGGGCTGGGGCTCGATGATAAACGGCGGAGGGGGAGGCAGCGCGGGTTCGCTGAAGAGCGCCTTGACGATGACGGTGTCGCCGCTCTCGCCGGAGCGTGGGAAACTCACGGACTCACCCTCTTTGAAGGAGATGGAGCGAGGGGTGCCAGCGGCGGTGTAGTCGATGCGGAGGGTCTTGACGACGCCGAACGCGGGGTCGCCGAGGAGTTGGGGGTTGACGGTGAAGGAGGAGCCCGGGGCCTTGAGTGCAGCCCGCACCTTGTCGGTGACGTCGGCTTCTCGCCTCTTGGCCTCGCGGCGTGCGAGCCCGGTGTGGACCTTGTTCCATCGCGACACGTCGAACGCGGGGGTGTCCCAGCCGGGCATCTCGAGGCGAGCGTCGTAGCCCGAGCCCATGTAAAGGTCGTTGTGCGTGATGGGGCTGAAGGCGGCGACCCAGTCGGGCGAGGTGGCGATGGTGTCGGTGGTGCCGTCGGTGTATACGAGTTCGAGTCGTGCTTTGAAGCGTGGGGGCCCGCCGTAGTACTGCCGCTGCCCGGTGTAGCCGAGGAGCCCGGCGTACCAGCCGTCGCCGAGGACGACGCCCAGGCAGTTGGGCCCGGCGTGGATCATGGGTGTGACGTCGTAGGTCTGGTGGTAGACGCGTTTGCTGAACTCGGTCCAGCCGGGCGTGAGTTCGTCGGTGCCGATGCGCTGGCCGTTGAGCCTGGGTTCGTAGACGCCCATGGCGGTGGCGTAGAGGGTCGCACGTTCGACGGACTTGCCCGCAGCGGGGGAGAACGTCGTGCGGAGATAAGGCGCGCGGGGCATGAAGTGTTCGGTGTTCCGGTTGCCGCCCCAAGGTTGGCTTCGTGATTCTTCGACGGGCTTCCATCCGTCACCAGCCTTCGATGGGTCGGTGAACTGCCACGACTTGTCGAGCACGACGCGCTGTTCGGAGCTGTCGGCGAAGCGGATCACGAGCATGCCGGAGGCGGCGGGGTTGAACCCATCCTCGTGACGCACGGCGACCGTGAGCGTGTTCTCGCCGGGTGTCAGGGCGGGCTTGGCGTCAAGGGCGGCGGCGAGGGTCCAGCGGTTGACGTTGCCGAGCGTGGTCGTGTTGAGGGCGACGATGCCGAACTGATCGATGCCGCCGGCGAACCAGGCCTCGGTGACGGTGCCCGCCTTGAGCGTGAAAGTGGTGCGGAATGTGGCCTGCCGTTCCGTGCGGGCGGCGTCGCCGGGCTGACGGATGTAAGGCAGGCGACGGAGTTCCTCGCGGATCTGCGTGGTGAGGGGTGCCTGCGGCGCGTCGTCGAGTCCGATCCACTCGGCCTTGGTCCATTCGTCTTGGGAGAGGAGGCCCACGGAGAACGAGGCGGGCTTGCTCCAGCCTGCGTCGCGGCCGGCCTGGTCCCATGCGCGGATGCGCCAGTAGACGCGATCGCGCGAACGGAGGGGCGTGCCGGAATACTCGATCGAATTGGTGAGCGCGTGCGCGCCCGGAACGACCCCGGTGTCCCAGAGGAGGTTTTTTTCGGCTTTGAGCGCATCGACCGAGCGGGCGGCCGTGACGCGGTAGGCCGAGATTCCAGCCCCGCGCTCGCGAGCGGTGGTGGGGGCGAGTTTCCAGCTCAGACGCGGCGTCGTGGTGCCCAGGCCCTGCGGCTCAGAGCGGAACTCGCACGAGAGATCGCGCGTCTCGATGGAGGTGCCGGGCATGCAGCCGCCGAGCGTCACGAGCGTCGCGGGGGCGATCAGAATGAGAGTCGACAAGCGATGGCGGGAGTTTCGCATCCGCGCAGTATCGCACAAACTCCCGCCGCGTGCGCGAGGCGGCGGGGGTCCGGCAATGGGTCGGGCAGGAGTCGAACCTGCGATGTTCACCTCGGGGGTCACCGGTTTACAGCCGGCGTCCTTCAGCCACTTGGATACCGACCCGGCAAGCCCCCGGTCGGAGTCGAACCGACCCACCCAGATTTGCAGGCTGGGCCTCACACCGGTCAGGCACGGGGGCGAACGCAATGACTCCGGCGGGATTCGAACCTGCACAAAGCCGTTTCTGAGACGGCCGCCTCTTCCAATTGGGCTACGGAGTCTTCAAACTGCGCGAGCGGCCATCGCGACGCTCGTGTGAGCGCGAGGGGCATCCGCCGCGGATGAACGCGGAACGAAGCGACACCGAGCGTGCCTGGCGGCGACGAGCACGGGAACCGGATGACGTGGAGGAGCGTTCCTTCGCGTCGGCCCGGTGTACCCGCGGCCGACGTCCCGAGCGATTAAACGCGCGGATCAGTGGGCAGCGACGGGGTGTTCAACAGCAGTGAATATCGACAAAGTCGATAGCACGCCGCCGAAACCGGGCTGCCGAGGGGACTGAAGATGGAGGATGAACGCTTCATGACTTCAGGAGATACTATCGGCAAGAGGCCGGGTGTGTCAAGAGAAATCGCTTGAAAGGAAGCAGTTTTGTGATCACGACGAGATGACGACGAGATCTACTTGTTGCACCTCAGGGAAGCGCCGACCTCCGGTTCCCCGAAGGTCGGCGTGACAACAAGCGTGGTGTGACGGCGTGCGTGGTCGGCGTTCAGCAGCCTGTCTGGAACGCCGCGACGAACGCGTCATAGTCGAAGAAGTCCGTGAAGTTATCGCCGTTGATATCCGCCGTTCGGCCCGGAGGGCATGACAACCCCTCGAAGCACCATAGGAAAACGATGTAGTCGTCCATATCCACAAAGCCGTCGTCGTTGAAGTCCGCGACGCACCCCGGAGGCGCAACACTCGTAACGTTGAGAACGCCGCGTCCGTCATAGAACACCAGGCCGGTGCCGACCGCGATGGTGTACGAGCGTCCTGCGATCGCGGGGAACTTCACGACGGATTGCCCGCTCGATTGAATGCAGACGAATCGCGTGTCATTGTCGTTGCACGCGATGATTCGTCCATTGCACCGGTCGTACACCGCCAGTATGGTGTCCCAAGACGTCCCGCAGGTCGTGATGGTGGCTTCTCCCGTGACGACCGGCGTGTACACGTAGAAGATGTCATTGAGCATGGTCGTCGCGCCGCCGCAGCCTGTCAGACGCAACCCGCTGGTTGTCGCGTACGTGGTGTCGAAAGGCTGATCCTGGCCGTCGGCGATGGGCAGCGCACCCGAGCACGCGTCATTGGGGGGCGGCGTGGGCGGGCCGCCGCTCGTCACGTTCAGGATGAACGCGCCGACATTGACGATGAACCCGGAGACGCGGACCCGCACGGTCTCTCCGGCCCGGAACGACCGAGAGATTGTCGAGCGGTTTGAATTGACCCTGCAGATCGAATCATCGTTGCACGCAAGCTCGGCTCCGCCGCAGGTCGCGTACATCGAGAGCACCGTGTCGTACCCGAGCGTCTCGCACGTGCTGAACGTGTAGGTGCCGTTCGCGGGCGCGGTGAAGCGATACCACACATCGGGCGCGCCCCCGGGGCATCCGCTCTGGCCGTCGACGGTGGCGTGCGTCGTCGAACCGGTGACCGAGCCCAGTCCGATGGGCGTCGCGTCCTCGCAATCGTCGTTTGCTGGCGGGGGAATGATCGGCGAGTCGACAACGATCTGGTAGGCGCCGTACAGATTGTCGCGCCCGCCGAGGCGGACCAAGAGCGTCTCCCCGGCGCGCATGGCACGAACGAGACTGGATTGCGTTCCGCACGCGTCGTCGTTGCAATCCAAGGGAAGTCGCGATCCGTCAGGGCATCCGGTCCACAGCGAGAGAACGGTGTTGAACGCGGACGCGCACAGAGAGAAGGTGTACTCGGCGTTCTGTGGGGCGGTGAATGTGAACCACTCGTCGTTCCAAAGCTCACTCGTGCCGCCGCAGTGACTCGCGGGAATCCCCACGCTCGGGGTCGATTGATCCGTTCGTCCCGCGATCGCCTGCCCGAGAGTCAGCGGTGTCGCCGACGCACATCGATCGTCCGCGTGCGCCCATGACGCCGCTACGGAGAGACACACCAACGCCGAGAAATGAGACCGAACCATGATGCCTCCTGTGACCCTTGTCAGGGCCGCATATGTGCGCGATCACCGCCGCGCCGATCGGACGGAGCAACGCGCTCCGTTCGCCTTTCGCCGCCCACGCGTCCGAGTTGTGCGTGCGCTCCATGTGCGAGCGGCGATCGTTCTCCGCTACGAAGAACGATCCGGCATGATGCACCCGACCCCCCGATCGCCCGCATTCAGAGGGATTCTGACGCTTGCGCATGCAGATTGCTTGAACGCGCGTTGCGCCGCGCTGAAACGAGCAAGGTTTGCCGGGTGCGATACTCGCGGATACTCACGCAGACGAGGTGGACAAGCCGTTCCAAGGGAGGCACGGCATCTCGAGTGTGCTCGGGGCACCGATGGCCCCGACCGTCACTGTCGTTCATTTTCAATGAGTGTCGTGATCGGCGGCTTCGCGTGCGGGCGATCGAGGTTGCTTCGGGCGAGCCAAAAAAAATTGGAGACCCACCCAAGGTGGGTCTCCAATGGAAGCGGAGAGGGGGGGATTCGAACCCCCGAGTGAGAATAAACCCACTGCTGGTTTTCGAAACCAGTCCGTTCAGCCGCTCTGGCACCTCTCCGTGCAGGTCCGCATCTTCGAGAAGATCGGGCCTCTGAACTAAGGACGAATCGTTGTGGCCCTGCGTACCCCGGTCAACTCCCCCGGGCTCCGGGGTCTCTACTTGAGCCCGGAATGGTCATCCCCGGGCCTGTAATCGCGCCGCGACCGCCGCCAGGATCGCTTCGGGCTCGGCCATGCGGCCTGTTCCGACCGTTCGGCACGCCTGCCACCCCGCCTCGGGACCCACAAACTCAAACCCGTCGCCCCGGAGCGTCTCGACGTTTCGCTTGGTGCTGGGTTGGTCCCACATCACGGCATTCATCGATGGGGCGAGCAGAACGGGCGTCTTCTGGCGATCCACCGCCGAAAGGATGAGCGTCACGACATCGTCCGTGCGGCCCGTCGCGAGCCTCGCAAGACAGTCCATCGTGCACGGGGCGACGATCGCCAGGTCCGCGCCGCTGGCGAGGGAGATGTGCTGGGGGTCGTGGCTCTCGATGTGCTGCCACGCGGAGGTGTAGACGGGCTTGCCTGAAAGGGCCTGGAACGTGAGCGGCGTGACAAACTTCGTCGCGGACTCCGTCATCGCCACGGTGACCACCGCCCCGCTTTGCGCGAGGCGCGAGACAAGCCAGCATGATTTGTACGAGGCGATCCCGCCGGTGACACCGACGAGAATCCTCTTCCCACGCACGGCGCCGGCTTGAACAGAGTCGACCATGATGGTTCTCCGACGCAGCGGTGGCGAAGGGTGGGGGGTTGGTGAGCGTTAGTCTTCGAATCCGCCCTGCTCGCTCGGCACGCGGTGCAGCGAGGAGGGGTCGAAATCGAGCGTGATCTTGTCCTGGAGGATCTCTTCGATCACGATCTCAAGATCGGTGCGCCCTTCGCGATCGACGAGGGGACGGGCCCCATCCATCAACTGGACCAGGCGTCGCTGAATGAGCGCGCACAGCTTGAAACGCCCGCCGACTTTATCAACGATCTCGTCACTCTTGAGGGCTTCGATCATGGGGCGTTCTTCCAGGTGCCGACCGGCGGTGTGGGGATGGACGAGGGACAGGAGTCGAAACGGAACAGGCAATTCGTTGGAACCGCCGGGTCGAGCAGGGATAATATGGATGCAGGAGGGTGCAGGGCAACGCGCCGAACAGGCTTGCTGCCGCCCGCACCTCCACGCGATCGCCTCCCCGACACCTCCATCCGGGATTTCCGGTGTCGGCTTGCCACAGGCAAGGGGTCCGCGGTACATACGGCTGGCGCCGACGCCCGCCGTGGGGTCATGCGCATGATGCTGCAAGAGTTCAAAAATGGGGATTGGGTCCTTCACAGCAACAAACCTGAATGGGGGGCTGGCCAGATCCTGGCCGCTGAAGGGCACCTCCAAGAGGGAAAACGCTGCCAGCGTCTCTCGATCAGGTTTGATCGGGGTGGGCTCAAAACCCTAACAACCCTGTACGCCGACCTGAGACCTTCCGCGCCGGGCGGCGCGTCGGCATTCGCCGAGCCCAAGCCCGACGACGACATCGCGCATCAGTTTGATCTGAAAAACCTCGCCGAGTCGCTCGCCGGATTGCCCGAAGCGGTGACGGATCCGTTCACGAGTTTGCCCAAGCGGGTCGAGGCGACCCTGGGGTTGTTCAAGTACACAGGGATGGGAGCGTCCCTCTTGGACTGGGCGACGGCTCAGACGGGGCTACGAGATCCTTTGTCGTCGTTCAATCGCCACGAGCTTGAAGAGCACTTTCAGCGTTTTCGGACCAACGCGTTCGCGCACCTTCGCCGCGTGACGGCGGACCTGCGGCGTGCGGACCCGGCGGCCTTGGCGAAGATCGAGGCGGCGGCTGCGCCCGTGGCGAAACAGGCGTTGCAAAAAGCCCACGCGATGCGGTGAGCGCACGCCTCATCCCACAAATCTGGCATCGGCGGGGGGTGGTTGTACGCGGGGTGTGACTGCGCGCGAGCGGCGCGATACCGCGAAGGGCGTCATTCTCGGAACCGCGCGTGGGGCTGATTTCGTGCTGCTGATTGGCCCGTCATTTGAATCTCTCTTTCTCGTACGCCTGCTGAGATCAGGCGGGGACAACACCCAGAGACGAGGAGAGACCCGTGAACGAACAAGAATTTCAGAGCAAGCTCAGCGACCTGGTCAACCAGATCAACACCCTCCCCGAGGGCGAGCGGGCCCCGCTCGAGCAGCTCGCCAGCGAGACCAAGACCCGCCACGAGACGATGAAGAAGACGATCGCCGACCTGCAGGAGTCGCTCGACTACCTGCGGCTTTCGATCAAGTACCTGGTGTTTGACCTCGAAGCCACGCGTCGAGAGAACGAGTACCTCCGCAAGCTTCTTGAGAAGCAGAACAACCAGCAGAACGAGGAATAACGAACGCACGCAGCTGAAACACTCCGGAGGGCATCGGGACGGGCGCATCACACACGCCTAGCCCGGTGCCCTCACCCGTTTTTGCGAGCCTCCGCGTCTACGATCCGGCGTGGACTTCTTCACCGCTGATCTGCATCTCGATCACCCCAATATCCTGTGGTATTCGCCCGGGCGTTTTCAGTTTTTGTTGCCCGACGAGGCGGCCCAACGTGCGGAGTGGGGGCCATCACGCGAAGCCATTACGTTCAAGCCCTCGCGAGCGTCGATCGAACGGATGAACGACGCCCTCATCGACGGCATCAACGAGCGCGTCGGCAAGAAGGACAGGCTTTGGATCCTGGGCGACTTTGCGGTGCGGACGTCCCCGGAGCGGACGGAGGAGCTCCGCGAGCGGATCAAGTGCAAGGACGTGCGGATGGTTTGGGGGAACCACGACGACCGCGAAGCGTGCCGCCCGCTTTTCAGCGCGTGCTACGAGGCGGTAATGGTGCATGTGCCGAGCGCGGGCGTCGGCGGCGACTCGCTCACGGAAGACGAGGTGCAGGCCGCGATCGCCAAGGGCAAACTCGGCACGCGCGAGGCCAAACGCATGCAGCGGGTGTACCTCAGCCATTACGCGCACGTCGTCTGGCAGGCGAGCCACAAAGGCGTCTACCACCTCTACGGCCACTCGCACGGCAACCTCGAACCCTGGCGCGAACGCACCATCCCCTCAGCCCTGTCGCTCGATGTGGGTGTGGATGTCCACGGGTACAAGCCCGTGTCGTGGGAAGAGATCGACCGCGTGCTGTCGGCGAAGCGGGCGAAGGTGCCGCCTCACACGGTGGATCATCATGTGGGTGATGAACCCTGAGCAATCGCCTTCGGTTCGAGCCGGCCTTGTGGTCTGGTGAGAAGGGAGATGTGAAGGGTGTCGAAGGGGCGATCGAGACCGGCAGATCCGCGGGTTCCGAGCGATCTGAGGCATCCGACCCGAGCAATTCGCTCTCCTTCGAGATTTCGCTTGACATCGATAAGGATGTTCGGTATTCTTAACACCATGTCAACGGCAATAAACATCGCAGAAGCGAGACCCTACGGCGAAAAAGCGGCATTGGTCGCCCTCGCCGCGATGGGCATCCCGTTTATTCCCTACTTCACATGGATGAGTATCCACCCGCCCGTCAAGCCGATGCCGGACTGGGAGACGTTCATCACCTTTGTGGCCGCACTGGCGATGCAGGTGGTCATCTGGACGCTCGGGACGGTTTGGATACGGAAGAACTCTCCTGAAGACGCGCGAGCACCAGCGGATGAGCGCGATATCGCGATCTCGCGCCGGTCAATCCAAACCGGATACAGCGTTCTTGTCGCGGGGATGGTGATCAACATCGGGTGCGTGTTCCCCTTTACTTCCGGGGGATGGAAGCTCATCAATACCGGGATTGCGATGGTGGTTCTGGCTGAACTGGTTCGAGACGTGGTTGCTATCTGGTGCTACAGGCGTGGGTGGAATGACTGAACGAAGGATCGTCAACGACATCCGCACACTGCGGTTTCTGCACGGCGAGATGACTCAGGCGGAACTTGGACAGCGCGTGGGTGTCACGCGTCAGACGATTGCCGCGATCGAGTCCGGCAAGTACTCGCCGACCCTTGAAGCAGCGTTTCGGATCGCGGAGGTCTTCGGAAAGCGAATGGACGAAGTGTTTCGATGGGAGCGTGTGGATTGACCACGCGGATTCCGTCTTGAAGTTCTTGTCAAGCAACCCTTCTCGATGATCGCGGCACCCGGGAAGCTGGGTGTGCAATCGAGTCGGCAGATTCCCAAAGCACACAGGCACAACCTCCCGCCGGCGCGGTCGTTGCGAGTTCTCCTTGCGCCGGGACGAAAGGTCGAAACGATGTCCGTCGAAGTCTCACCCAACAACCGTCGGCCGGATCTGGACGCTTTGCGTTCGCTTGCGATGCTGCTCGGCATCGGGCTGCACGCCGCGATGGCGTATATCGGAGCGGCGTGGATGATCAACGACGAGCCGCCCGCGCCCCTGCTGGGGCTTTTCGTGGCGGGGGTTCATGGCTTTCGGATGCCGCTCTTCTTCCTCCTGAGCGGGTTCTTCACGGCGATGCTCTGGCACCGGCGCGGGCTCGGCGGCCTCGTGTCGCAGAGGAGCAAGCGGATTCTGCTGCCGCTGGCCATCGGGTGCCTGACCATCGTGCCGGCGATGTGGTTGGCGACCCGCTGGGCGTTCGCGGAGCAATCGGCGAAAGCAAGCAAGGGCGGTGCGGCGGCCACGGACATCTGGACAGCGGCGGCGGCCGGCGACTTGGAAGCGGTGCGAAGGTACGCGACCGGCTCGGACCAACTGAACGCTCAGGACGCAACGATGGGAGTCACACCGCTGGGATGGACGGCGCTCACGGGCAAGCCCGAGGCCACGGGCCTGCTCCTTGAGCTCGGCGCCGACCCCAACGCCCGTTATCGCGACGGCAACACCCCCATGCACACCGCGTGCTTCTTCGGAAGGGCTGAGGTCGCGGAACGGCTGATCAAGGCGGGTACCGATCTGACGATCACAAGCAAGGCGGGCGAACGTCCCGTCAACTCGTTGCGACACGACAGGCAGACGACCGAGTACATCGCGGGCTTTGTGAAGATCCCGCTCGATTTTAGGGAGGTTGTCGCGGGACGCGAACGCATCCGAGCGCTGATCGATGCCGGCGCGGCACCGAAGGAGGCCGCGGGCACGACGCCCGACGTGCCGGGGGAGAGCGCGAACGGTTGGTTTGCGCGGATGCAGTCGGGCACGTTGTTTCAGCACCTGTGGTTCCTCTGGTTCCTGTGCTGGCTGAACGCGGGCTTTGCTATCTTGGCGTATCTCTCGCGCTTTGCTCCGAGCGTGCGACTTCCCGCGTCACTTTTCTCGATGCCGCTCTGCCTGCTGTGGCTTGTCCCGCTGACCATGGTGCCCCAGCACTTCATGCACCTGCGGGGTGCCATTCCGGGGTTCGGTCCCGACACTTCCACCGGGTTGCTCCCGATGCCGCACGTCCTGCTCTACTACGCGGTCTTCTTCGGCTTTGGCGCCTTGGCTTACGGCGTGCGTGGCCAGGACGCGAAATTCGGGCGGTTCTGGTGGGTTTCGCTGACGCTCGCGTTTCTCATGCTCCCGATCGCCTTGATGTTCGCGTACAACCCGGTGCAGGCGTCCACGATCATCGAGAGCGAGGCTGCCCGTAAGTTGGCGACGAATGTGATGCAGGTGCTGTTCGCGTGGCTCGCGACCTTCGGAATGCTGGGGCTCTGCGAGTCGATCTTTGCCAAGCCTCGCGCGTGGGTGCGATACCTCTCGGACTCGGCGTACTGGCTCTATCTTGTCCACCTCCCGCTGGTGATTGCGGGCCAGGTGCTCCTGTCCCGCGTGGAGATGCCCGTCATGGCCAAGTTCGCGGTGTTGCTGGTCGGGTCCGTCGTGGTCTTGCTCGTCAGTTACCACTTCGTGGTTCGTCGGACGTTTATTGGGGCGATCCTCAACGGCAGGCGGCCGGGCTGAGTTTCAGCAAGCGGAATCGAGATCCCCCGTGGCATCGAAATAGTGGAGGACCACGACTTCGGTGCTGCGGTACTCAAGGGGGTCGGATGGGGTGGGCGGGCACGCTTTGTTGGCGTTTCGACGAGCGAGGAGCAGTTCCCCGGCCCCAACGGGGGCTTTCTTGTTTCGCCCCGTTGGGGTGAAGTGCAACTTGGGGCAAAGGCAACCAGGGGCAAGGGCAACCAAGGGAGAAAGTCAACCCGCTCGCTCACGCTCGGGGCTCGTTCAGGCCAGTGCCGGTGCAGCCATCGCGGCGTGGTAGCTCGCGACGCATTTCTCCGCGGCGCCGGTCCATGTCAGGCGGCGCAGTTCGAACCGCCCGTGTGCCCGCAGGGTCTGGCTCAGCGGCGGGTACTTCAGCACCGCGACGATCTTGTTGGCCATCTCGTCGGTGTCCCAGAAATCAACCTTCAGCACGTGCGTCAGGACCTCAGCCGCGCCGGCGGTCTTGCTGAGGATCACCGGCACGTCGTGGTGGATGGCTTCGAGGGCTGCCAGGCCGAAGGGCTCGGAGACGCTCGGCATCACGTAGCAGTCGGCCAGTTGGAAGACGCGGTCGACGTCCTTGCCGCGGAGGAAACCCGTGAAAAGGACCTTGTGTCCGATGCCCATCGCGGCGGCCAACTCGACCATGCGAAGCGCCATGTCGCCCGAGCCCGCGACGATGAACTTGACGTTGTCCATCTTTTCGAGCACGCGTTTGGCGGCAGCGATGAAGTACTCCGGACCCTTTTGCATCGTGATGCGGCCCAGAAACAGGACGATCTTGTCGCCGGGTTCGATCTCGGTGCCGGCGGGGGGCTGCTGCTCGGCGCGGTCGATGCCGTTGTAGACGACGTCGATCTTCATGGGGTCGATGCCGAACTTGCTTATGCAGATGGATTTGGTCAGTTCGCTGACGGCCAGCACGCGGTCGGCGGCGAGCATCCCCGCCCGCTCGATGTCGAAGCACGCGCGGTTGATGTTGTCGCCCGAGCGGTCGTGCTCGGTGGAGTGCACGTGCACGACAAGGGGTTTGCCGGTAATCTTCGCGACGGCGGCCCCGGCGGGGTACGTGAGCCAGTCGTGGGCGTGGATGACGTCGAACTCTTCGTGGAGAGCGAGGGCGACGCAGAGGCGGGCGTAGCGTTCCGCATCGCCGAAAAGGTCCGAGCCGTAGCCGTGCCCTGCGCCGCCGCCGGAGCCCAGATGCATGCCAGTGGGGGCGGAGGGACCGCTGGGCTGTGACAGCCCGGCGAGCGAAGGAGTGTGCGAGGGGACCGGAGTGCCCGCAGCGGTCGTCGTCCCGTGGGCGGTTTCGTCCGTGGCTTCTGGCGTGCCCACCATGTCGAAGTTGCCGAAGGCGGGGTTGAACGCGGGATAGGGGTGCGAGAAGGTCGAGGGCAGTTCGTGGAACTCCGCCTGCTCGAAGCCCTCGATGTCCATGCCGTCCGCGGTCTTGGTCACGCGGGTGCCGGGGCCCTTCCGATCCTTTCCACCGGGGCCGACGCGCGAGCCGCGGGGGGCGTCAGGGCTCAGCAGGCGGACGTGCGACGCATGCGAGCGATCGACGGGGCGGGGAAGGACGAAGATGACGGTGTGCCCGAGTTGATCGAGGGCTTTGGTGAGGCCGTAGCACGCGACGCCGAGCCCGCCGGCGATGAAGGGGGGGAACTCCCACCCGAGCATGAGGATGCGGAGCGGAGCGGCGGTAGCGGCAGAGGTGGTAGCGGAGGTGGTCGGCGGTGGGGGGGTCATTCTTCGTCTCCGCCGGGCATGTCGCCCAGCACGCCGAACATCGCCTCGTAGGCCAGGAGGTGCTGGATGAGCGTTTGGATGTGGGCCGCGGCCCCCGCTTCAGCGGACGACATCGGCATGGGTGTGCGGAAGGTGTAGAGTTTGTCGTCCGAGCGGTAGTGCTCGATCTTGGGCGCGGGGCCTACGTATCCGAGTTCGGCCAGTTCCTCGTCGAGAAGGTCGGCGAACTTGTCGCCGGTGTTCACCAGTTCCTGCTCGATGGATTGGCTCAGCCAGCGGTCGGGCGTGACGAGCGAAACACAGACGCGGCTGTTCTGGATATCGACCCGGTAGAACGCGTCAGCGGCCTTGGCTTTGCATTCGAGCCGGTCGGACGCGACGGCCACTGGGCCGAAGACGCCCGCTTCTTCGGCGGCGTTGGCGATCGAACGCAGGGTGTCCGTCCAGGTCGTCATGGTCATGGGTTTCCGTTCCGTCCCGACATCACCGGCGGCCTTCGAAAGGCCGGGCCATGGGTCCGCAACGATAGGCGACTTGCGCGAGATCGCGGCACTTCGGCGAAGCGTCGGCCGGTGTTTCGTGTTGTTTCCAGTGCCTCAGCGACCCTTGGCGGCCAGTTCGAGGATCCACGCCGTCACCGCGTCGAGGGCGGCGGGTGCGAAGGTCTCCTCGATGTCGGCGTACTCCGACGGGGAGCCGGTCTCGGACGTCTGGAACAGGTGATTGAGCCCGGGAAGTTCCTTGGTGGTCACGTGAGCGTTCCCAGCGGCCTTGAGTGCTTCAGCGATCCCCGCGAGGTTCTCCTTGGGCGGGACCTGCAGGTCCTTCTCGCCGTTGAGGGCGAGCACAGGGATCGTGACCTTGCGGAGGGCGACGGTCGGATCGATCTGAAGGAACCTTCGCATCCACGGGCTGGCCATGGTCATCATCTGCTGCGTCGTCGACTCGTTGGCGAGTTTGGTCCGTTCCTCGGCGGGCTTGTCCTTGGTGGTCGGCTCGATCGCCAGTTCAGCCTCGATCGCCGCGAGGATCGCGGCCCGGATGTCAGGCTCCGGCTTGTTGTCGCGGAACATCTCCAGGATCGTTCGGCTTTTCTCGGCGTTGCGTGCGGCGTCCTCGGGCTTGGTCCCGTTCGCTTCGCTGATCAATCGTCCCTGCAGCGCGAGCAGGTCCGACCCGGGCATCCCCGGGCCGGCGAGCAAAACGATAAAGGTGGGGACGGGGCTGACGGCCGCGACCATCGGAGCGATCAGCCCGCCCTCGCTGTGGCCGACGATACCGACCAGCTTGGGGTTGATCTCCGGCCGGGCGGCGAGGAATGTAATGGCCGCGAGGGCGTCGTCCGCAAAATCGTCGGACGTGCTCGCGCTGAAATCGCCGGTGCTCTTACCAACGCCACGGTCGTCGTAGCGGAGCACCGCGATGCCCTTGCGGGTGAGGTGGTCCGCGAGCACGAGGAACGGCTTATGCCCCACGAGTTGCTCGTCACGGTCCTGCGGGCCTGAGCCGGAGACCAGGATGACGCCGGGAAACGGCCCCTTGCCTTCGGGCACGCTCAGAACGCCGGCGAGAGAGTGGCCGCCTTTCTCGACTTTGACGCTGACCTCTTCGTTCTTGTACGGGAACGGGGCTTTGGGCTCCTGCGGGCGGTTCATGCCTTTGGCCGCTTCGCCCGCAGCGAGGGCTTTCATCGTGGACTTGAACTCCTGACCCATCTGCTTGAGCGTGCCTTCGGCGGTCTTCCCGTCCGCGGCGGGCGTGAACTCCCAGACCGCGTTGGCGGCTGGGTTCGGAACCTTGAGCGTGAACTTGATCGTCTCTCCTATCGACACGTCCGAGAGCGCAAGGTCCTTGGCCCCCTGCTGCGGGATCGAGATCGTGCCTTTGTCCTTGTCAAGCGTGATCTCAAAGTTCAGTTTGACCCCGCCCGGGAGCTCGACTGCACCCGCCCATCGCTGCGGCTCAGCGAACGCGACCGCAGCGGCAAGGAACGCGAACAGAAAGGCGACTGATCGGATAAACATGGAAACTCCTTGTCCTTACATGTGGCGATGCTTCAGCTCTTGACTTTCGTCGTCCCGCCACGATCCAGCGGTAACGTCATCGGGCCAAACGGCGTTTCGAGGGCCATATCACCCCGAAGCCTGTAACCGGTGTCCTTCCCGCGCAGCGCGTTGAACGCGGAGAGCCCCAGATTGGCGAGCGACAGGTTGAGCGGGATCTCAATCGTCCCCGAATCACCCGGCTTGAGCGACAAGGCGTTGGTCACGTTGGCCGATGACACCCGCGAACCCGCCAGTTCGAGCCCCAGGTCCATGCGGGCGAGGCTTACCGCGAACTGGTTCGTGTTCTTCACGTTCAGCATCAGCGTGGCCTTGGCGTTGTTGAGCGAGAGGTCGTTGATCTTCAGATCCGCGACCGAAACGTCCGGCACCGCCGGCACGGGCAGGTCTCCCGACTTGCTCAGCGGCAGCACCAACCGACCGACGCCGGCCGGACCGTCCACCGACAGGTTCATGTCCGCCGCGTAAGGCACCACCGCCCCGGGCTTGACGCCTTGCAGCACCGAGAGCATGGGTCCAAATGCGATCTTTGCGGGGAGGGCAACAACCTTGCTTCCGTTGGCGGGGACAGTGCCCTGGATCGGGGCCGAGCCGGTCAAAAACCTGGTTCCCTTGCTGGCGAGCGTGTAGTCGAGGTTGGCGAGAGGCAGGTCGACCGCGTACGGATTGGTCACCTGGGTATCGAAAAAGAGCGTCATGCCGTCGGTGCTGAGGTCGCCGAAGCGGACGCCCTTGACCGTCAGATCGGGCTTGGTCGCACCCGCAGCGAGGTCCGACAGGGTCTTGCACCCGCTGAGGACCATCGCGCAGCAGATGGCGAGAACTGCGAAAATCGAAAGGGTGAGGCGGGTGTGCATGGGCGTCTCCAGGAGGGGGAGTCTAAGGCCCCGTCGATGCGTTCACCTTCCCGCTGCCTTCGAAGCTGCCCCCTACGCTGGGCGCATGGCTAAGGCACCGAAAGCAGCGGCGGGGGGGATCTTCACCATTTTGATCGGGCTGGTGGTCGTATTCCTGCTCAGCAAACCCGGGACCTCCAACCCTCAGAACGTCCAGAAGGACACGCCGGCGGCCGCAACCACGTCGGCCCCGCGTGCGGCCTCGACGGGCCCGGTGATGTCGAACCCGGACATTCGCTTTGGGGTCTCGGTGATTCCCGTGAAAGCGCCCCGCACGTTCAGGCTCACGACGTGG
The DNA here is from genome assembly GCA_943369765.1 of Phycisphaera mikurensis NBRC 102666. GTDB lineage: Bacteria > Planctomycetota > Phycisphaerae > Phycisphaerales > UBA1924 > UBA2396. Next base: position 223,961 of record CALROI020000002.1, read on the forward strand.
AACATCGAGAACCTCTACGACAACAAGGACGATCCGTCGAACAACTGGCCCGATGAACCCAAGTCCGAAAAGCCCAAGGAACACCGCGATGCTGCCGGCGCAGCGTTGCGATTGATTGATCCCGATGTGCTCGCCCTCGAAGAAGTCGAGTCGCTCGACGCCCTCAAATGGTTTCTCGCTGATCAGAAGCTGACCGACGTCTATCCGCACGTGGCGAGCCTGGACGCCGGCGACGGCCGCGGGATCGAGCAGGCGGTGATCTCCAAGTTCCCCATCTCGAACATCAAGAACTGGCCCGATCACACGCTGCGTACAAAGCATCCCGAACTCCTTTCCGACAACAAGCCCAATCCGGACTCCGGAAAGCCGATCCGCATGGCACGCTCGCCACTCTCGGTGGATGTCACGGTGCCGGGGTCGTTCGCGGGAACAGGCAAGCCGTACGTCGTCACATTGGTCGTGATTCATGCCAAGGCCGGACGCGGGTACGCGTTCCAGCGTGACGCGGAAGCGGACCGGCATCTTGAAATGATCACTGAACTTTCCAAGGGCAACGCCGGACGGAATGTCGTGGTCCTGGGCGACTTCAACGCAAAGAAGAATGACCCTTCGGTCTTGATCTATACGAGTTCCGAACCCGGCAGCGGCGGGCTGTTCGATGTCTTCGGCGATGTGAACCCGGGGGACCCCAAGGTGCAGTCGCACGTCACGAACCGCATCATCGATCACATTCTTCTAAGCCCGGCGATCAAACCGGAGCTGGTCCCGGGTTCTAGGTTCGTCTACGCCCTGCCCCTGCCCCCGCAATCCAGCCCTTTTGATGGTCCCAAGCCTGCCGGCTATGCGTCCGACCACCTTCCTGTCAGCATCGACCTCAAGCCGGTCGACTGATCCGTCCGAGGCGTTCCGACAGGATTCCCACGATCGCCTGTCAGTGTTTGGATTGTGCAAAACACCGTCGATACCCGGTGGAGGGTCGGCTGCCGTTCTGATACACTTGGGGAAGCCGGGATCTCCGGCGCGTCCGAGCAACGAACCGAACCCGAACGCTTACCGCCCCTTGGCATCCACGACCTCCTGACGCGACCTCCTCACGAGAGACTTGCATGGAACGCCTGAAGCCTTGGCATTTCGTCTTGTTCGGTGCGGCCTTTCTTGGCCTCGCCTTCACGACGTATCGGACGATCTTCGGCGAAACCGTCCCTCTGACTTCAAAGATCGTCCTGGTCGATGTGGTCACAGGCGATCTGTTCGAAGCCAAAGTGGGCGGGCGCGTCGCCGCTGTCCTTCCAGAGAAGAACCCGGACACCGGACAGTTCACCCTGCTCCCCGCGTCCAAGAACGAGGCGGGCGTGTGGACCGTTTCTCAGCGGTACCTCGGTTCGCTCAGCCCTTCCATTAAGCCGACCGCGGTCGTGTCCGCGCAGTCCGGCGAGGTCAAAGTAAGTTCCGCGTCTCCCAAGTCGCTTGTTTTGGGGAAGTAACGATGATGATTCAGAATCAGACCGTTGTGCGCAGGGGTTTCACGCTGATTGAATTGCTGGTCGTGATCGCGATCATCGCGCTCCTGATCAGCCTGCTCCTTCCCGCGCTGGGCACCGCCCGGGCTGTCGCTCAGCAGGTTTCCTGCGGCGCCAATCTCCGCGGGCTCGCTCAGGCCCAGTCGATCTACATGAACGAGAACAAGGGGCTTTACGCGGGGATCAACACCACCGGCGCCGCCCACAACGTGATCCTCGGGGCACCCCGCGGCGCGTCTCTTTTCGGAGAAAAGTCCGCGTCGACGCCGACCTCTGTCACCGATTGGATCAGCCCGGTGATCGGCGAATCCGCCGCACTCCCCGCCAACCGCGCCAAACGCACCGCCCAGCTTTTCAACCGTCTCGGGTGCGCTTCCGCCAAGGAGTTCAACAACACCTTGTTCGGAGCCGCCGACGACAGCCAGGATTTCCGCGATCAGATCCGTGACGCGGGATTCAAGCAGGTCAGCTACCTCTCCCCGGCGTCGTTCCACTACCGCGCCAACGGAGCGGGCGGCACCGCGGTGCTTCAGAACGGCAATCGAATCCTCTACGCGGAAATGCCCTTTGCCACGCCCGCCAACGCCCCCGCCAACTTCCGTCCGCGCGAAGACCTCGTGGGCGCGTCGTCCCGCAAGATCATGGTGATGGACGGCAACCGGTATCTCGAACGTGGGGGCGACGGGTCGCTCTCGCTCGACTTCGATATCGGGCCCGCGGGCACCTACGGCTCGTTCACCGATCCCGGCCCGATCTTCAACGGCTCGACCGCCTACGGGCGTGATGTCTCAAGCCCCAGCGATGGCGAAGCGGTCAAGCTCTCTCTCCGCCACGCGTCCAAGTCGATGAACGCAGCGTTCTTCGACAGCCACGTCGAATCGCTCAAGGCCGCAAGAATCTACGAGGACGCCTCGCTCTTCTACCCCACGGGCAGCATATTCACCGGCGGCCCCGCGACGCCGGAGGCGCTCGCGAAGTACACCAACGGTCAGCGGATCGACTGAATCGCTGGCACAGCCACCCAGTTCAAAAAAAGAACACGCTCATCTCCCCGCGGAGATGAGCGTGTTTGTTTCTGTGGTCCTAGGCCGCTTACTTCTTCTTGACGTCGACAAACTCAGCAGGCCGAACGCCCGCGGTGGGCCCGGGAATCCCGCCGAGCTCGCGGTACCGCTTGGAGAGGGCGTTGTCCATCGGGGTGATGTACAGCGCCCGTTCGACCATCGCCCTCTCATTCTTCTTATCGCCAAGGCCGCGGTACATGTCCGCCATCGCCACCCACGGAACGTTGCTGCGCCCGCCGTCGAGCGTGGCCGCCTGCTGGTACGCCGCCTTCGCGCCGTCGGGGTCGCCGGCCTTCTGGTTGTACTGCCCTTGGCGGATGTAGTCCATCACCGACCCGCGCTGGGTGGTCATGCGGGCGAGGAAGGCAGCCAATTCGGGGAGGGCGTTGGCCTCGTAGAGAGACTGGGTGTACCCGTCGATGAATCGTTCGTCGGTCGGGCTCACGTCGACCAACTGCGAGAATTGCTCGCGGGCTTCGGGCTTCCGGTCGAGCTTCGAGAGCGTGTTGGCGTACTTGAACCGCATCTCGACATCCTCGGGCTTGCGATCGAGGAACATTTTGTACTGCTCAAGGGCCCGCTCGTCCTGCTTGGTCTCGGCGAAGTAGTCGCCGCGGTCGCGGATGAGGGCCAGGGGGGCTTTGCTGTCGGCGCATCCCGTGAGGGTGACGAGCATCGCGGGGGCGAGCATCAGGGCGGCGGCAAGGGTCGAACGGGCAGCGGATGAAAGGCGCATGGGATCTCCGATTCGGGGGCGGGTCAAGGTCCGATCATATCGGCCATCTGAGGGCCGGGGCGGCAGCATTCGTCCTACTGACAAAGCAGGCTTTGACGTTCGAGAGAGGACACCGGGACGGACCCCAAACCGCGAATTAAACGGATCAGGCCTTCCTTGTCCTTGCGGCCGAACCGGAACTCCTCCTCAAGCAAGAGGAAAGCGGTGAGCAGGCCGTATGAGCGTCCGCCGAAGGCAAAAGGACGCGGTGGCGCATCGTTCAGAAGGATCATGTGTGTCATCGGGTACAGCTCTTGGGACTCCAGCGGTCCCAAAGTGTGCCCGTGATCGAGGAGTGCTTCGCGACTTATCGTCGCCAAGTAGTCGAAAATGACGCCCACCATTCCTTTTTGGCCATCTCGAGGTTGAAGTTGGCTGTCCCGCGGAACCGCAATGAGCAGCTCGAACTCCCCGCGGCTTCCGGGGATCTGCTTCGACCCCCAGCCCCCGGTCAACTCGCAGGTGCAATACAAATGGAACGTCGGATCGACGTGGGGAAACCGGAGCGTCGTGACTCCTCCGCCAAGCGCGAAGGGAAGCGGACTCACCAGGTATCTGTCGTGTGGGCCGAACATCGCGACCAACGCGGCCACTCGCTGCTCAAGGCAGGTGCTCCAGGAATCTTCCTCGTGCCTGACCGGATCAGCGTGCGACATCTTTTCTCCATTCACGCTGTCGCGAACAGGTCTTTCAGCCAGGCTGCGTCCTCAGCGGTCATCGGGGCGTCCACCATCGCCCGCAGGTTGCTCTGGGCCTGTTTCGCGTTCCGGAACCCGGGGATCGTCGAACAAACGTTCCCGTGCGACAGCACCCAACGCGAGGCTACCGACGACAGGATCGCGATCGTCTCGTCGGCCGTAGCCCCCGCCGGCACAAACCGGGCCCGGACCTTGGCCATCTTGTCCTTGATCGTCCTGAGCGTCGCCGGGGCGAAATCCTTCCGGCTCGTCCGGTAGTCCCCCTCCTCAAACTTCGGCGGGTTCTCCGGGTCAAACTTGTCGAGCAAAATCCCCTGGTCCAGCGGGCCGAACGCGACGAACGAGCACTGGTGCTTGGTCATCAGTGCCTGCAGCCTGCTCCCCGAGCGGATGAAATCCGAGAACCGCAGGTTGGCTTTGTTCTGCAGCACATGAGGCTTGAGCACCGGCACCGCCCGCTCGAAATCGTCGTCGGTGTACGCGGATTGGCCGATCGCCCGGACTTTCCCCTCTTTCACCAGGGCATGCATGGTGGCAGCAGCCTCGGGGAGGTAATCATGATCGCGCCCGTCGTAGCCGGGGGCGATGTAGGTGCCATGGTGGAAGTAGTAGAGGTCGATGGTGTCGACGCCGAGGTTGCGGAGCGACTGCTCGCACTGATTGCGGATGTGCCGGGGCTCGTACGCGTGCGGAGCGGTGCCCTTGAAGTGCCCGACCTTGGTGGCGATGACCTGCGACCCGGGCTTGACGCCGAGTTTCTTGAGACAGGTCCCCAGGAGCCGCTCAGCCTTGCCGTTGCCATAGACGTCGGCGTTGTCCCAGTGGTTGACCCCCGCGTCGAGTCCCGCCTTGATGCCGGCGAGGACCTCGTCCTCCTTCACGTCCGCCCAGCCGATCGCTTGCCCATTGGCACTGGACCAATTCGGCCCGCCCATGGTCCAACAGCCAAAGCCGATTTCGGAAACGGAGAGGCCGGAGGTGCCGAGAGGTCGGTATCGCATGCGGAAGGGTACCCGTGGTGCCGGTGCGGAGCATGCCAATCGTGCGGATCCCTCTACCATGTGGGCATGCCGCGCGTCAGCATTGACTGCTCCCGAATCTCGGACTGGAGTCGTTTCCATGACGTGTTCGCCGAGGCGTTCGGGTTCCCCGAGTTTTACGGCCGAAACATGGACGCGTGGATCGATTGCCTCACGAGTCTCGACCGGCCTGAACGCGGGATGACCGCTATTCATTGCACACCGCCCGACCGACTGCAGTTGGTGCTGGTGCAATCCGAGCTGCTCCCTTCCGGGATGCTCGAAGTGATCCTTGAATGTGGGGCATTCGTGAACGAGAGGCGTTTGGAACTTGGAGCACCTCCAGTGCTCGAGATCGTTCGCACCGCGTGAGAGATCTCGCGTTTCGAGAGGTCATCGAACCCGAGCCCCCGTCGCTTCCGCGAGTGAATCCCTCACGGCTCGGCGGATTCAAGTCGCGACATTCTGTTTATTGATCCAAGACTTGATCTGATCCGCGTGCGCGAGAATGTACTCGGTTGATCGCCGGACGAGTCTCTCGTCACCCGCGAAGATACGAGCCTGCGCCTCCAACTCTGACTCTCGCTCGTCGCTCAGCTCGGCGTACGTGTCGCGACCGGACTTTCCACCTGGCTTCAGCCCAAGACGCGCGGCATACTGCTCAACCGAGTTCGCGGTGACAGGACAGCCCATCTCTCGGAGAGCCTTGACACATTCCTGCCAGGTTTCCCCGCTCGAGTTGCAGAAGAACTGGGAGATTCCCCCGTTGTCGTACTCCATGCTCAAACGCCAAGCGAACCCGAGGACCTCAAGCGGCCTCGGGCACCCGGGCTGGTTCAAGTCCAGGAGTTTGTAGAAAGTCGGAAGGCCCTGTATGCCCAGTAATCCTTCGCCGGCTTTGATCAGGTATAAGTCGTCGCTCTGTTCATCCGACAGGACGAATTCGAGATCCTCTTTTGCAGCCGGTCCCAATTGAAGGCAGAGAATCTGACAAGCGTCTTGGATGCAACGCAAGCGGAATGTGCCCTTTCCGAACCCGCCTTCAGGCGTCCGAATCACCAAACGGAGAAAGTCCGTGGGCAAGCCAAGGTTACGCTCCGCGAAACAGCGGATCAGATCGTCCAGCCCGGGCAGATCAAGCCGCAGAAACGCTGCTGTTGACAATCTCGATGCGGCCGAGGAGTCAAGATCAAGCAGGGGGCCGAGCGCTTTCGATTCACAGATTTGTGTTGATCGCTCCACCACTTTCCAGAGCGATGTCGCCAGTTCAGTCTGGAATCGCCTCGTGGCCACGCCCGCAAGAACCGGTTTGGAGACTGACGCATAAACCGCTCTTTTCGCTTTGATCAGCATGTCGCGACGTTTGAACGCGAGGCTTTCGAGATCTCCCGCCGGCTCCGGGATCGGCGTCGCGAGAATGGTCTGGAGGACCGAGATCGCTTCGTCGGCACCTGAAAGTGCGAGCGTCTGGGCTCCGATCTCGCACACGTCAGGATCGCTCGACTTGACCCACGTCTTGGCTCGGTTCACCAGTTCGGGAAGCGGCGCGTCATTGAGATGCGACATCACGTTCTGAAATGCTGACCGAATCGCTTTCGATGGTTCATACGTGTACCCACGCGGCACGCATCGAGGATCATCGAGAGCTCGCAAAAGATGCGGTTTCGCCCGTGGCCCGACGGCCCGCAGCCTCAAACCGTAGAAGACTGGATAATCATCTTCCGCGCCGCTCAGCATCATCTCGACCCAGGTCGCGATCTCCGCGTCGGTGGCGAAGGCGGTCGCCCTTCCGCTCGAGATCTCATTGACCAACGAGGAACGATCCCGAAGCTCCTGCACCAGTTCCGACGCATAACTCTCGTCCCGCATCATGCGAGCAAACTGCTTCATCCCTCGCGAGGTGCCATCCGGCCCGGCACGCCGCATGCGAATCACAACGACCAAGATCACCACGATCGCAAGCAAGACCAAGCCGATAAACCACCCGCTTAAAAGGCCGAAGATGCTTCCAAGAGGGAGTGCCGCTTGCGATGGAATCAGAATCCGGAACATGCTCAACTGTACCACAAAGTGCCTCATCGGACGCCCCGCAAGCGCGGCTGCTCGGGGGACGCAGTTTGCAGAATCACCCTCGGGAGCAGCCCGTTCTACAGTTCCCCATGGACACCCCCACGATGGTTCTCCTCCGCCACGACCTGCCCGACGGCACGCACCACTTTGATTTCATGGTGCAACTCAATGGCCCGCGCAGAAAGACCGGCGGCCTGCACACCTGGCGCGTCACCGACCTCATCCACCAACTCCAGATCAACGATGGCGGCGCGTTCTTCTGGGCCGAGCCGCTCGGCGAACATCGTGAGGCATACCTGTCCTTTGAGGGCGACATCGGCGGCGGCCGCGGCACCGTCGCGCGCGTGGCTGAGGGGCTGGTCCATGTCCCCATGCCCGACATGATCGTCGCCACGGATCAGGTGCTGTTCGAAGCGTCCTGGTGGACCAAGCCCCACCGCAACCGCAGGCTGCGTTTCAGCGGGGCCCGCGACGACGCAGGCGGCAACCGCTGGCGGTTCTCGGTGTTACCGGTCTAAGAGCCGTGGTACAGGCCTCTGGCCTGTACGAGGCACCTCTCTATATTGACCCCGCCAACCTCTTCCGCCCGATGGTTGGACCATGTGCGGTATCGCTGGCATCCTGCGTGACGGCCCCCGAGCCTCCCGCGACCGGACGTGGGTCGAGGGGGCGTGCCTCGCGATGGTCACGCGCGGGCCCGACGGCAGCGGCGTGGCGGAGTTCGGCACCGAACGCTGGCACGCGACACTCGGCCACCGAAGGCTCGCGGTCGTCGCGCCCGGGCCCGAGGGGACGCAGCCGATGGTCTCGCCGTGCGGTCGATGGGTGATCTCGTACAACGGCGAACTCTACAACGACAGTGACCTCAGGCGTGCGCTCGCGGGCCGTTGGGACTTTCGCACCGGCACCGATACCGAGACCGTGCTCGCCGCAGTGGCGACATGGGGCGCGGCGGCGGGGGCGCGGCTGCGAGGAATGTACGCGCTCGCTGTACTCGATACGCGGAGCGGCCGACTGACGCTCGGGCGGGACGTGATGGGGATCAAGCCGCTGTTCGTGTCGCAGCGCGACGGGGCGATGGCCTTCGGCAGCACGCCCGGACCGCTCGCGGCATGGTTCGGCGGGGGTACTGCGCGGCCGGACATGATCAGCGTGGCGGCCTACCTCTCGACGATCCGCACGACGCTCGATGCTCGAACGATGTTCGTCGGCGTGCGCACGGTGCGGCCCGGCGAGTGGATGGAATTCTCTCCCGCCGAATCGCTCCGCACGGTCGCCCGGCACACGCCGGGTGGTGTCGAGTCCGGCTCGAAGGGCGACGTGCGATCGGTGGTTGAGGAGTCGATTCGCGGGCACCTGCGGTCGGACGTGCCGTTGTGTTGCTTGCTCTCGGGCGGGCTTGATAGCACGATCGTGGCGGCGGTCGCGAAGCGCGAACTTGGTTCGTTGCACACGTACTGCGCCGGTGCGGACGAGGATGGCCCGAGCGGCGAGGACTTCGCCTACGCCCGGCGCGTGGCGGCAAAGCTCGGCACGATGCACACCGAGGTCGGCGTCACACGACAGATGTTCGCCCAGCAACTGCCGGAGATGATCGCAGCCCTTGGGGTGCCCCTCAGCACGCCCAACGAGGTCGCCATCGCTGAGGTCGCCCGCGCCATGCGAGCGGACGGGAAATTCGTCACCCTCAGCGGCGAAGGGGCGGATGAACTCTTCGGCGGGTACGACCAGGTGCTCGCTGCGGCAGCGTCCCACGAGGCCGAGGGGCTCGGCTCGGCCGAGTTCTGGTGCGGGAGTCACGCGTGGGTCCCGGTGGACGGCCTCGGCCACGTGCTGATGCCCGAAGCGTGGGCAGCCTGCGAAGGCGGGGCGGGTACGCGGACGACAATCGAGCGTGAGTTCGAAGCCATTGGGCGCGATCTCGGCCATGCCGGAGATCTCGCGGTCGAGCGGCATCTGCGGTACCAGCGGCGCGTGAATCTCGAGGGGCTGCTTCGGCGGCTCGACACGGCGACGATGCTCGCGTCGGTCGAGGGGCGGACGCCTTTCGCGGATGCCTCAGTCTGTGCTGCTGCTGAAAGTCTTCTAACGTCGCGAAAGATCAGGTTCCAAGGCGAGGGGACCGACACCAAGACCGGCGAGCCCCGGTGGTCGAAGATCGTGCTCCGCGAAGCGTTTGCTGACATCGTGCCTTCGGAAGTCCTGGCACGGTCCAAAGCGAGCTTTCCGCTGCCTTTCGAGCGGTGGATCGGCGACCAATCGCCCAGGCTGCGGGAGTCCAAGTTGCTTCGCGAGATCGTGAGGCCCGAGGTGATCGAGGCGGTCGCAGCCGACGCGTCAGAGCATTGGCGGCTGGCGTGGCCGCTGGTCAATCTGGCGATCTGGGGCGAAACACTTGCAGCGGTTCCTCAGGCTTTCATCGAGGCGAGGGAAGTCAGCGCGTCGCCCGCGACGCGGAAGACGGTCCACTCGTCCATCGGCACCGCGCCCAGCTTCTTGTAGAACCCGATCGCGGGCTCGTTCCAGTCCAGCACCGACCACTCAAACCGCGCGTAGCCGCGCTCGACGGCGATCTGCGCGAGCCGGATGAGCAGGGCTTTGCCCAAGCCCTTCCCGCGTGCAGCGGGGGTGACATACAGATCCTCGAGGTACAGGCCCGGCTTGCACTCGAAGGTCGAGAAGTTGGTGAAGAAGATCGACATGCCCATCGGCACGCCATCGATCTCGCCGACGAGAGCCTCAGCGACCGGCCGGCCTGAAGCCGGGAACAGCGACGCCGCAAGCCCCGCCTCGGTCGTGCGGCAGACGTGCAGCAGCTTCTCGTACTCGGCGAGTTCGCGGATAAACCCAACGATGGCGGGAACGTCAGCGGGCGTGGCGTGGCGGATCAGCATGGGTGATCCTATCAAGCCGCCGGCACGAGCCCGGGGGCGCCGTCACTGAACCGACGGGATCCCCTCGTGGTCGGCGGGCCTGGGCCCGGGGGCTGCCCATCGGAACTTTCGATCAGCCTCAGCGATCGGCACATCGTTGATGCTCGCTTCTCGGCGTCGCATGAGGCCGTCATCGTCGAATTCCCACAACTCGTTCCCGTACGAGCGGTGCCATTGCCCCGCAGCGTCGTGCCATTCGTACTGGAACCGCACAGCCATGCGGTTGCCGAGAAAGTCCCAGAGCTCCTTGGCCAGGCGGTACTCGTTCTCGCGCTTCCACTTGCCCTGGAGGAACGCTCTGATCTGTTCGCGTCCTTGGACAAACTCGCCGCGATTCCTCCATATGCTGTCGAGCGAATAGGCCAACGAGACCCGCTCGGGGTCGCGGCTGTTCCACGCGTTCTCCGCGGCGCGAACCTTTCGCAGAGCCGTCTCGCGTGTGAACGGGGGCCTGATCGGGCTTGGAGCGATGACTTGACCTGAAGCGGTGAAAGGAGTGGCTGGCAAGATCGGCTCCGTGGTGAGAGTGGGAATCGACTCGGCCGGCCTTCGCCAGCCGAGTCGTGGAGTGACTTTCAATCAAGACGCGTGCAACCGCTCAGCGGGCCGCGGCGTGGTTGTGGGCCTCGACGCGGGGGAAGTCCACGTCGACACTGAACGCACGGTTGAAGAAGTTCGTGAAGACGTTGAGGGCGACCGCCGCCACGATCTCCGCGATCTCCGCGTCGGAGAAACCGGCCGCACGGACCGCCTGGAAGTCGTTGTCGCCGATCCCGCCCTTCTGGTCGATGACCGCCTGTGCAAACGTCAACGCGGCGAGTGTGCGGGGGTCGGACGACTCGCGGAGGCGAGCGCCGTCGATCTGGGTCTGGTTGAGGCCGACCATCTTGCCCAAGGCGGTGTGGGCAGAGAGGCAGTACGTGCACGAGTTGTGCTCAGCGGTGAGCAGGGCGATCTGCTCGCGGATCTGCCCGGAGAGCTTGGCGGTGCCCATCGTGCCGTTGAACTGGGCGAAAGCCTGCAGGACCGCGGGCGAATTGGCCATGACTTTGGTCATGTTGGGGACCATCCCCAGACCCTTTTGCAGGGCGGCGAAGATGTCCTTGTTGCTGCCGGTGGCGGATTCGACGTTCTGGATCGGGAGACGGGCCATGGGGAAACTCCTGAAAGGTGTGAACGAGACGTGGTTCGGGCGTGAGGCTCGGGCAGGACGCCTGCCGAGTCTTTCAGCCGCAGATTGCGGCGGTGTGTGATTGAGGCAGTTACTTGACGACGCGCTGCTGCATGAAGGAGCGGATCTTCGACGCGATCTGGTCGCCCTCCTCTTCGAGCGCGAAGTGCCCGGTGTCGAGGAGGTTGAAGTCGATGTTCTTGAGGTCACGCTTGTAGGGCTCAGCTCCCGCAGCCGGGAAGATCTGGTCGTTCTTCCCCCAGACGACCAGCGTCGGCGGCTGGTGCGTGCGGAAGTACTGCTGCCACGCGGTATAGAGCGGCGGGTTGGAGCCGTAGTCCTTGAAAAGCGCGAGTTGGATGTCCTTGTTCCCCGGGCGGTCGAGCCCGAGTTGATCCATCGTCCATGCGTCGGGACTGATGTTCTTGGGGTCGCGGGCGCCGTGGAGGTACTGCCACTTGGTGACGTCAATTGTGAGAAAGCCCTCGAGTTTGGCACGCGTCTCGGTGGTTGGGCTCTTCCAATGCTCCTTGAACGGACCCCAGAACGCGTCCGGCAGCCCCTCGACGTACGCGTTGCCGTTCTGGATGATCAGCCCCGTGATCCGTTCAGGATGAGCGGCGGCGATGCGGAAACCGACCGGTGCGCCGTAGTCCTGCACGTAGATGGCGAACTTGGTCGCTCCGACGACCTGCGTGAACTTGTCGACGACGGTGGCGAGGTTGTCGAAGGTGTAGGTGAAGTCGTCCACGCTCGGGGAGGAACTGTTGCCGTATCCGGGGAAGTCCGGAGCGATGACGTGGTACTTGTCCGCCAGAGCGGGGATGAGGCCGCGGAACATGTGGGACGAACTCGGGAAGCCGTGGAGAAGGAGAATGGTGGGGGCGTCCTTGGACCCCGCCTCGCGGTAGAAGATGTCGACGGTGTCGACCTTCACGGTGTGGTACTGGACACCGCTCGCCTGGCTGGCGTTGGCCGCTGCGGCGGGCTGCGAGGGCGCGTCCTGCGGCTGGCTGGCTTGGGGCGCGGGCTCGCTCAAGGGACCCCAAGCAAGTCCAGCTGCCGCGACAAGCGCGAAGGCAATGGCCAGAGGAGCTTTGGCGAGGTACCCCAAGGCCGTCGCTCGAAACGGGGGGGATGCGGCGGGGTTGTTGACGGGCGTGTTCGGTGTTTGCATCTGAGATCTCCTTGGAAAGGGTGGTCGGTCAAGTATACCGATCAGTCAGTATATGTCAATCGATTCGATGGCCGAATTTCGGAAAAGTTACAGCCTTGGTCATTTATTTGGATTATCTAAAGTAATTGGCAGGGTTCACGGGGAGAGATCTGGCCGGAACGGGCCCGTTGTCTATACTGGTCGTTCAGTTTAAATGAAGATCGGTCGATTCTCGGAGAACAGAGCATGCCCCCAAGCCGCCGCGATGAATTGGTCGACGCCGCCATGCGGGTTTTTTACAAGCATGGGTTTCACGCGAGCGGGCTGGACAGCATCCTGCAGGAGGGCGGCATCAGCCGAATGACCCTCTACAACCACTTCAAGTCCAAGGACGAGTTGATCGTGGCGGCCCTTCACCGGCGGGATGAGATCTTCCGGAACCGGATGATGAAGTTCGTCGAGTCCAAGGCGGAAACGCCGTACGAGCGCTTGCTGGCGGTTTTCGACTTTCACGAGCAGTGGTTCACCGGCAAGGAATTCTGCGGGTGCATGTTCATCAACGCCTCTGCGGAGTTCGCGGATCCTCGGTGCGCGGTGCGACAGGTCGCGGCCGAGCACAAGAGAGCGATCGTGCGGTACATGACCGAGTTCTGTATCGCGTGCGGCTTCGCGAACTCTTCGCGTGTGGCGGACCAGCTGAACATTCTCGTCGAGGGTTCCATCGTGACCGCGCAGGTCGTAGGTCAGGTGCTCGACAGCGGAGCTGATCCCGGAGCCGCAGCGAGGCTGGCAAGAGAGATGGCGGTCGAGATTCTGAAGGGTGCAGAAAGAAAGTAAACGGTGGCGCTGGCGCCGAGTGTGTTATCGTCTGCGCAGCATCGCGATCAGCACCGGGCCGCCGATCAGGCTTGTGACGACGCCCAGCGGCAAGCGCCCAGATGAGAGGTCCAAGGCTCGCACCATGCAGTCGGCCACAAGCACGATCGCAGCACCGAGAAACGCCGAGCCGGGCAGGAGCGTTCGGTGGGCCGGGCCCGCGAGCAGGCGGACCAGATGCGGGGCGATGAGCCCCACGAACCCGATGGGCCCTGCGAGATAGACGGACACCGCAGCGAGCGTGCCCGCCAGGAAAAACAACGCCCCACGGTGCGCCGGGAGCGAGAGCCCCATGGTGCGTGCCGCGTCGTCGCCGAGAGCCGACACGTCCATCGCGCGGGCGCGTCGCATGGCCGCGAGCAACCCCAAAGCCACCACCGCGAGGCACACAAGCACCGCGGCGAGAGGCAGGTCGTCACGGAGCGAGCCGAGCAGCCACCGCTGGGCCGCGAGTCCGCGGTCGGCCAGGAGGTGTTGGACGAGCATGCCCGCCGAACCGAACATGAAGCCGATGGCAACCCCGATGAGCGTGAGGCCGACGACCGAGGCCCCCCCCGAGCCCCCGATACCCCGCGATCGTGCGAGCAGGTAGATGAGCGTGAGGGTCAGAAGCGAACCGGCGAGGGCGGCTGGCGCCGCGATGACCCCGAAGGAAAGGCCGAGAGGCCCGGCGACAAGCGCGGCGAGCAGGACGGCCAGCCCCGAGCCCGACGCGACGCCCATCAGGTCCGGCGAGGCAAGGGGGTTGCGGAGGAGGGACTGCATCAGGGTGCCGGCGACCCCGAGCGAAGCCCCGACCGCGATGCCGGAAAGCACACGCAGCGCGCGAAGCTCGAGGAGATCGGCAGGGGGGAGGGAGAGGCCATCGGGCCCTAGCGAAAGCCGAGCGGCGGCGGCCACCACGGCGGCCGAAACGCAAAGGGCAAGGCAGAGGGGGGGTGTCAGGGGTCGATCGGGCATGCGGGGTGAACTTGAGGAGGGAAGAGCGTACTATTGGGCCCCCCACGAGGGTACAGGGTTTCGGGGGAATTTGGAGAACGCCCGTGGCCCAGAGTTTCCGCTGCCGAGTTGTGACGCCCATCGCTTCCATGGTCAACGAAGAGGTGAAGTACGTGCAGTTGCCGGCGTGGGACGGCTCGATGGGGTTCCTGCCGGGCCGGGCGCCCCTTCTGGCTCGGTTGGGAGCGGGCGAATTGCGTCTTGATATCGCCGATTCCGCCAAGGGACAGGGCGGCACGCGGTCCTATTTCCTGGACGGCGGGGTCGCGAAGATGCAGGGTGGCGAACTGCTGATCCTGGCCGAGAAAGCCACGTCGAGCGAGTCGATCTCGATCGCGGACGCCGAGGCTGAGCTGAAGTCGGCCACCGGCCCGGCGGCTGAATCCGCCCGTGCGAAGGTCGCTTTCGCCAAGAAGACCCGCGGCGGGATCTGAGCTCAGCCCCGGGTTCTCTAACCAGATAGTCAATCAGAGCAAGGCATGACCGATGCCCAGTAGTGGTATTGCGTGTGGTGTGGCGCGCACGGTTCGGACATGTTCGAGAGATCGTGGCGTGTGCGAAGGACCCCCCGGAAGGGTGTAAACTCGTGCGAGTGTTTCAGGAGATGTGTCGATGAGTCATCAGGCCGGATCGCAGGAACGTTTGCCGGTGTCGGTGTATCCGTCGAGCGCTGTCGCGAGCAAGGCGGTTGCCGCCGAGATCGCCGCTCTCATCCGCGAGCGAGCCAAGGCCGGAAAGAAGGCGGTGCTCGGTCTGGCGACGGGCTCCACGCCTCAGGCTGTGTACGACGAACTGGTCCGCATGCACACGCAAGAGGGGCTGTCTTTCAAGAACGTGGTCTCGTTCAATCTGGACGAGTACCACCCGATGCTCCCCGAGAATCTGCAGAGCTATCGGCGGTTCATGCGTGAGTACCTGTTCGATCATGTCGACATCGACCCGGCCCACGCGCACGTGCCGGACGGGACGGTGCCTCGCAGCGAGGTGGCGTCGTTCTGCGCGGAGTATGAGGCGAAGATCAAAGCCGCGGGCGGCATCGACATTCAGATCCTGGGCATCGGACGGACGGGGCACATCGGGTTCAACGAGCCCGGGTCGCCGCGCGAGAGCCGGACACGCCTCATCACCCTCGACAAGGTCACGCGGATGGACGCGGCAAGCGACTTCTTCGGCGAGTGGAACGTGCCCCGCACCGCGATCACGATGGGGGTGGGCACCATCCTCGACGCCCGGCGTGTGATCCTCATGGCGTACGGCGAGCACAAGGCCCCGATCCTCAAGAAGGCGGTCGAGGGCGAGATCAATCACCACGTTTCCGCGTCGTACCTGCAACAGCACACCAACTGCACGTTCGTGCTGGACCCCGCGTCCGCCGCGGAACTCACGCGGTTCAAGACGCCCTGGTTGCTCGGGGCGATGGCGGAGTTCGGGCTCGAGTGGGACCTCAAAACGACCAAGAAAGCGGTGATCTGGCTGGCCAAGACTGTTGGCAAGCCCGTGCTGAAGTTGACCGACGAGGATTACAACGAGCACGGCCTGAGCGAGCTGCTCCTGACGCGCGGGGCTGATCGCGGGGCGTACGACGTCAACATCGAGGTCTTCCGATCGGTGCAACAGACGATCACCGGATGGCCTGCGGGCAAGCCGACGGGCGGTTCGGTCGTGAGGTCGGGCTCCGTCGAGGCCGGACGCATCGAAGGCCCCGGCGCTGCCGTGTGGCGCGGGGTCGGCGGCGGCATGGCCGAACAGGCCGAGGGAAAGGCCCGTGGATCGGACAGCCGCGCCGCCTCGGAACACAGCAAACGCGTGGTGGTCTTCAGCCCGCACCCCGACGACGACGTGATCAGCATGGGCGGGACGTTCATCCGACTTTGCGAGCAGGGGCACGAGGTGCATGTCGCGTACCAGACCAGCGGGAATATCGCCGTCTGGGACGAGAACGCTCTTCGGCACGTGGACTTTGTTGCCGAGTTTGCGCGGGCCTTCCCCGAGGTCGGTCGGGCGGTCGCCGAGAAGATCGAGGCGAAGATCGAAGGGTTCATCAAGGGGAAGAAGCCCGGCGACCTTGACGCGCCCGAATTGCAGAAAATCAAGGGGCTCATCCGACGGACCGAGGCGAGGGCCGGGGCGCGGTACAGCGGCGTCCGCCCCGAGAACATCCATTTCATGGACCTGCCATTTTACGAAACCGGGCGCGTCAAGAAGAAACCCCTCGGCGAGGACGACATCCGCATCACCTGCGAATTGCTCGAGAAGGTCAGGCCGCACCAGATCTACGCGGCGGGCGACCTGAGCGATCCGCACGGGACGCACCGCGTGTGCCTCGCGGCGATCACGACCGCGTTGCACAGGCTGGCCGATCGCCCGTGGATGAAGGACTGCACGGTGTGGCTGTACCGCGGGGCGTGGCAGGAGTGGGGCGTGGAAGAAATCGAGATGGCCGTGCCGCTCTCGCCCGACGAGGTCGCCCGCAAGCGCTTCGCGATCTTCAAGCACGAGAGCCAGAAGGACGCGGCTTTGTTCCCCGGCCCCAACGATTCCCGCGAGTTCTGGGAGCGAGCGGAGGATCGGAACCACGGAACCGCGATCGCCTACGACAAACTGGGGTTGCCCGAGTACCAGGCCATCGAGGGGTTCGTGCGTTGGCGTGCGAGCATGGCGGACGGGTCGCTCGACGTGAAGTGAAAATGAGGAAAGGCCACCCGCTCGTGGCTCTATGCAGGAATCTTCGCCATGAACCGCATCGCTGTCTGCTCTTGGTCGCTTCGCCCGTCGTCGCCCGAATCGATGCTCGACCTGTGCCGCTCGTGCGGCGTTTCCGCGGTGCAGCTCTGGCTTGACCCCATCCGTCAGTGGCAGTGGCGCCCCGATTCGGTCGGAAGCCTCGCACGCGTCCACGGGCTCTCGCTGGTCTCGGGCATGTTCGCCCCCAAGGACGAAGACTACTCCACGCTCGAGACCATCAAGGCGACCGGCGGCGTCAGGCCCGATGCGACATGGGAGGCCAACCACAAGGCGGCCGACGCCGACGCGATCATGGCGGCCCGGTTCGGCATCCCGCTCGTGACGTTCCACGCGGGGTTCATCCCACACGATAAAGCCGATCCGGCCCGCGCTGTTATGACGACTCGGCTCCGGCAGATCGCCGAAGCGATGGCGGCCCGCAATATCCGCATCGCGCTCGAAACCGGTCAGGAAGACGCGGCGACCCTTCTCGACGCTCTGCGAGAGATCAACGAAGGGCTTGAAGAGAAGGCCGAGGTCGGCGTGAACTTCGACCCGGCGAACATGATCCTCTACGGCATGGGCGATCCGGTGGCGGCTCTGAAACAGCTCATGCCCCACGTGCTTCAGGTTCACATCAAGGACGCGCTGCCAACGAAGACGCGCGGGACATGGGGCGAAGAGAAAGCGGTGGGGCAGGGCGCGGTGGATTGGGCGAAATTCTTCGGCGTGCTGAAGGACGCTGGGTACACCGGCGATTTCGTCATCGAGCGCGAAGCCGGGGACGATCGCGTGGCGGATGTCCGCGTCGCGAGGGATGTGATCGAGAAACACTGGAAGTTCTGAAGGCGAAAGGGGCCTTGGCATGAGCGGACCTCGCATCGGGATCATCGGCCTGGGTTTCATGGGGCGGACGCACCTTGCGTCCTACCGCGCCGTGGGTGCTCGGGTCGAGGCGGTGCTGGACCCGACGGGCGGCAAGGCCACGGGCGGAAATCTTGGGACCGGCGCTGAGGCGATCGATCTTTCAGGAGTCCAGGTCTTCCGCGATGCGGACGCGTTCTTTGCGCAGGCTCCGGTGGATGCGGTCAGCGTCTGCACGCCCACGGACACGCACGTGGCGATCGCGGAGCGTGCGCTCGGGCGCGGGTGGCATGTGCTGGTCGAGAAGCCGGTCGCGCTCGCTTCGGCAGAGATCCGCCGACTCGATGCCGTCGCGCTTGCGTCGGGAAAGGTCTGCATGCCCGCGATGGTCATGCGGTTCTGGCCCGGGTGGGCGTGGCTCCGCGATCGGATCCGCGATCAGCGATTCGGCCCGCTCAAGACCCTCACCCTCGAACGCCTCGGAAGCAGACCGAAGTGGAATCCGGAGTTCTACGCGGACGTGACCAAGTCGGGAGGGGCGATGGTGGACCTGCACATCCACGACTCGGACTTTGTCTACTGGTGCTTCGGCAAGCCCGATTCGCTCGTGACCACCGGCTCGTCCGAGCAGGTGACCACGATGTACCGTGTAGGTGGAGCGGGCGGCCCCGGTATTGTGGCGAGCGGCGGGTGGGCACAGCAGTCCTCGTTCGGCTTCCGCATGCGGTATCTGGCGAACTTCGAAAGGGCCACGGTCGAGTTTGACCTCGCCCGCGGCGAACACCCAGTGACCATCAGCGACGCGGACGGCACGCGGCCGATGGATGTCGGCACGATGAGCGGGTACGAGGCTGAGGTGCGGCACTTCCTCGCCGTGATCGCCGGCCAGGAGACCCCGCGGGCGACGCTCACCGACGCGATCATGGTGGCGGACATCCTCGCCTTGGAACGCAAGAGCCTCGAGCTCCGCGGGTGCGGCAGATGGTGATCGGCTCCGTTGTCGCTCATGCGACTCGTCCTCGCAACCGGCCAGACTGAGTTCCGTGAGCGACGACGTGTCGAGAGGCGGACCCTGATGAACGATCTCAAGCTCAAGAGTCGCACCGGAATCCCGCTTTACGTCACGGTCAAGGACGCGGTGCGCGGTGCGATCGAGCGTGGCCGATACAGGCCCGGGCAGAAACTCCCGAGCACGAAGGTCCTCTCGGAACAGCTCGGCGTCTCTCTCGTCACCGTCCACCGCGCGATGCAGGAACTGGTCGCCGCGGGCGCTCTTCGTCGCGGGCAGGGAAAGGGCACGTTCGTTCACGAGGATTATGTCAAACGCTGCGACAAGAGTCATGGTGTGCGCGTCGGGCTGGTCCTGGCGAAGGATGCGTCATTCGCCGATACCTCTCTCGGACACATCCTTGAAGGCATACGGCGAGAGGCGGATGAGTTGGGGATCGACCTCATGTTGCTCCGCTCGGGCGAGGACTGGAGGAGCGAGTGCCGGGGCTATCTGTACGTGAATCCCACCCCTGATCAACTCGATCAGTCGATCCGGCCCGCAAGGACGAACAAAACGCCGGGCAACGGTCTCCCCGTTGTGGCAGTCGGCGCCGGGCCTGCGCGGCCGGGCGTGGCGTTGATCGATACGGATGACCTCGAGATCGGAAAGGCCGCGGTCGCGCACTTCGTGCAGCACGGGCATCGGAGGGTCGGATTTGTCGGTGGGGACGGTGCGATCGGGAGCGACCATGAACTGTGGGCCGGGTTCGTCCAGGCGTGCCAGAATCATGACGTCGAGATCGTCAGCAACGCGGTGGTGCGCACGGCGAACGGCCGCTCGGACGCGACGGGCGTAGCCGCTCTCGCGGGCTTGATGAAAGATCCCGCGAGGCCCAGCGCGATCTTGGCCGCGGGGTACGGCTTCGCGATGTGCGTCTACGAAGCGGCTCGGTCGGCGGGTCTCGAGATTCCCGGCGAACTTTCGGTGATTGGGGTCGATGATTCGCCGAGCGCGGCTCATCTCTCTCCGCCGCTGACAACGTTCGCGCGGCCGCTGGAACGGATCGGACGCACGGCGCTCGCGGAACTCGCGGAACTGGTGGTCCGCGGCGAGCACGCGCCGCGGAAGAAAGCGCCAAGCACGGAACTGGTCGTGCGTGGTAGCGTCTCGCGAATCGGTTGATCGGGGTGACGCGATGTCAGAGCACGCGATGGCGCTCGAGGTGCTCGGCCATCTGCCGCGCGGTGTCGCCGGTGTGGTCGATTTGCTCCGCGTTCCACCCGCAGGCTCGCGCCGCGGCGATGTTGTCCGGCAGATCGTCGAAGAAGAGAATCTCGCACGCCGCGAACCCCGTGTGCGACTCGAACGCCCGGTAGATCGACGGGTCGGGTTTGGCCAGGCCGAGCAGATGGCTCGCGTGCCGCAGATGGAGCAGGCTGGCCGACTCGAAACGGCGGAGCCCGCCCCGCTGCAACGGGAATTGCCGCCGCCAGTGCGCCGCGTTGGTGTTGGAGAGCAGCGCGGTGGTCACGCCCGCGGTGGCGTTCAGACGCTCGATCAGCTCCCGCACGCCCGGATACTCATCGAGCAGCCACGCGTGGTGGACCTGTTCGATCTCGTCCGGCGTGTAAAGCCCGCCCATCGCACCCGCCACGCGCTCGAAAAACGCCTCATCGCCGACATGCCCGAGTTGGTACGCTTCGGAGTGCCCCTTACGCTCGTTGGCGAACGGCTTGTCCCCAAGGTCGCCCCGGACCGCGATCCCCGCCGCACGGCACCCTTCGCCGAAACTCCGGCAGATCCGCAGGATCACCCCACCCCAGTCAAAGCACACGCAACGGATCGTCGGCACCGATGAACCCTCTCCGCTCTTACGCCTCGCCCATCGCGCGATAGACCGCGTCTTCCATCGCATCCACCGTCTGCTCGACCGTGAGCCCCGCCGTGTTGAGCACCACCGCGTTCTCAGGCTTGACCAGGGCGCCGTTCTTGACGTCCGTCTCATCCCGTTCGCGGATCTTGTCCGCCAGACGTTTGAGCTCGTCCTCGGGCATCTCGGCCTGCCCGTGACGCATCGCGTGCCGTTTGGCTCTCACCTCCGCCGGCGCCGTCAGAAAGAACTTGACATTGGCGCTCGGAAAGACCACCGACCCCTGGTCACGCCCGTCGCAGACCAGACGCGGGTGCTCCTTCGCCAGCCGGCGTTGCTCCTCGATCAGCGCCTTGCGAACCTCGGGCACCCCGGCGTACTTCGACACGACCTCTTCCACCGCCGACGTGCCGAGCCTGTGCCCCTGCGCTTGCTCGAATGCAAAGATCGTCGGCGGCTCATCCTCCCAGTCAAAGCAGATCTTGGCGCGATGGATCAGGTCGACGAGTCGGGCCGCCTCGGTGGGGGCGATTCCTTCGTCCAAGGCCGCCAACGCGACCGCGCGATACATCTTTCCGGTGTCGAGGATCTGAAGCCCGCCGCGACGGGCGAGAAGCTTGGAGACGGTCCCCTTCCCGACAGCGGCCGGACCGTCGATCGTCATGATCACCGGGCGGCCCGCCAGAAATTGCTTGAGTGATCGCATGGCGTCGATGACGATGGGCTGGGCGGGCGTCAAGGATGTCAGGAGTTCAGCGACAGAGGTCATCCTTCACCTCCGAAGTTCAACAAGGCCTGGTTCAACGGACACGGACTCACGAGGCGTTCAACGCCGCATCAAGGGCGGCCTGCAGCACCTTCCGGCTGGTCTGCACTCCCAGTGTAACATCCCCGCCCCCCCGATAGTCAACCAAAAGCGCCCCGTCATACCCGACCGAGGCCACCGCCGCCACCATCGCCATCACGTCGTACCCCACATGCGACGGGATCGGCTCCGCCTCGGGCTCCTCGTCGATGTCCTCGCCGTCATCCCCAAGGAGAAGGTCGTCCGCGTCGATCTCGTCGAGTTCCTCGTCGTCCTCCCCTTTAGGAGCTGCCAGAGGTGGGGGTGGCTTGATCGGGGTGGGAATCGCCGGTGCCGCCTTGCCCTTTTTCGCACCCTTCGCCGGGGCCGCAGGGGCGTCACCCATCTCCGCCAGCGCCTGGGCCAGCCGAGCCAGCGCGGTCGATGCCGACTGCTTCCCGGGTGCCTTGGGCGGCGGGGGAATCGTCACGCCCGACTCAAACCCCATGGTTGCCGCGCACACCGCCGACGCGTACGGGCTCAAACGCCTCAGGTACGTCAGAGGATCTTTGGCCTTGCTCGCGCTCTCAAAGTCCGGGAACGTCCCAACCCTGAACCCCCCGACCCGCTTGAGGACATCCGTCAGCATGTCGGGCTCGATCGCCGCGTTCGCCGAAGGCCCCAGCAGAATGTTGACGTCGAGCTTCTCGCCGCGCTGCACGATCTGCTTCAGGCGTGCCGCCGCGATCTCGCGGTCTTTCTCCGTCGCCACACCCTCGACATGGAACGCCGCCGAGCTGCACCCCAGGATCTGGGCCGCTTGAACCACCCGAGACATCCGGTCCATGATCGCCGCCGTCGCAGCCTCGCTCGTCGCGTTGATCTTGATCGAGGGAAGCTCCACGAGAGTCAGGCACGCGCACCCCGCCTTGTCGCCACGCTCCCGCAGCGTGTCCAGCATCTTCCGATCCGCTCCGACCAAAAGGTCCGTCGAAAGGCTCAACCCCCGGAGCCCCAAGACTTCCCGGGTGTAGTTTGGGAGGTCGGTCAATGCCAAAGCAGGCTTGCCCGTCTTGGTGGCGGGTTTCAGCATCGAACGAAGACAAGTCGCAGAGAGTGTGAGCAACATCGGGGGGCCGGACTGTAGCCGAACCGAGCCATTCCCGCACGTTCACCAAAAAAGAGACGGTCGGGCCCGAGGGCACCGACCGTCCGGAGGGGACACTGTTCGTGAACGGGCATCTTATCCGAAACTTCACGAATTGTTCGGTACTTCTGCGTTTCCAACCGCAAAAGCGGTTCGCCATTGGTTCCGCACCGCCTACCTATCACCCCACTCTCAAGCTCGATACCAAAAAAAATCCGAATATTTACCCCGAGCCTTCGGACCATCCGGGCTTGCAGGACCCCTCCGAACCGCTAGCATCTGGTCCCCCCGGCACCTGTCGCCGAGGAAATCAACCAAGGACGATGCATGCCGAGCCCCGCCGACCGTCAATACTCCTCTTCCCACGAATGGCACAAGGTCGAGGGCGACACCCTGACCCTCGGGATCACCCGCTTTGCCGTCGACGCCCTCACCGACGTCACCTACGTCGAGATGAAAAAAGCCGGCACCAAGCTCAAAGCCGGTGACACGGTCGGCGAAGTTGAAAGCGTCAAGACCACCAGCGATATCTACAGCGCGGTCGCCGGTGAAATCACTGAGGTCAACGTTGCCCTCGCCGACGATCCCAGCCTCATCAACTCCGACCCCTACGGCAAGGGCTGGCTCGTCAAGATCAAGATCAGCGACAAAGCCGGCCTCGCCGGTCTGATCCTTCAGGCCGACTACGACAAGCAGTACCCGACCAAGTAGTCACGCCAAGCAGCCGCTCGGGTCAAAGCAGGCTCTCCCCCGTCATCTCCGCCGGCTTTGCCACGCCCATCATCGCCAAGGCGGTCGGCATGATGTCGCCGAGTCGCCCGCGCTTCGCGCGAACCTCGGGCTTGAACCACCCAGCCGCGTCAAAGTCGCCCCGCAGCTCGGCCCCGCGGAACTTCTCGCCCACCACAAACAGCGGCACATCAAAGATCGTGTGCGCCGTGTGCGGCGAGCCTGTCTCCGGGTCAAACATCTGCTCGCAGTTCCCGTGGTCCGCCGTCACGATGAGCGACCCGCCGAGCTTGAGCGTCGCTTCAATCACCCGCCCCACGCACGCATCCACCGTCGCGCACGCTGTGATCGCCGCTTCCAGATTCCCCGTGTGCCCGACCATGTCCGGGTTCGCGAAGTTCACGATCAGCACGTCCTCGCGGTCCGCCGCCGCCAGCCGCCTCAGCACCGCCGCGGCAATCTCGTTCGCCGACATCTCGGGCTTCATGTCGTACGTCGCCACCTTCGGGCTCGGCGGGTTCTCGCGCGTCTCCCCCGGGAATGGCTCCTCCCGGTAATCGTTGAAGAAAAACGTCACGTGCGGGTACTTCTCCGTCTCCGCGCACCGGAACTGCCCAAGCCCTTGGGCCGAGAGTACCGCCCCGCCGATGTTCACCATCTTCGGCGGCTTGGGGAACGCCACGCCCTGCACGAACGGCAGCAACTTCTCCCAGTATTCAGTCATAATGACATAGTGCAGGTTGAGTTTCGTGCCGCGATCAAA
Organism: Phycisphaera mikurensis NBRC 102666; assembly: GCA_943369765.1. Classification (GTDB taxonomy): domain Bacteria; phylum Planctomycetota; class Phycisphaerae; order Phycisphaerales; family UBA1924; genus UBA2396. The sequence continues at coordinate 248,114 of CALROI020000002.1, forward strand.
CCCGACCTTGCCCGAGTCCGGGCTCGGCTTGACCTTCGCCCACTGGTCGTCGGGAAAGCAGAACGCCGCGGAGATCTCTCGGGGACGGTCCCCGCGATAGTTGAAGAAGATCACCGAATCGCCGGACTTCACGCGTGTGCTCGAGATGTCCGCGTCCGTCTCACCGATGGCGGTGGGTGTGACAAACTCGTCGCCCTTGAGAGTCTCGCCGGTAGGGTGGTCGTAGCAGTACTGGATCGCCTCCGCGGCTGACTTCGCGGTACGCGTCCCCGCCGTCTGCGCGCCGATCAGACAGTCGTACGCCAACTTCACCCGCTCCCAACGATGGTCGCGGTCCATCGCGTAGTACCGCCCCGCGACCGTCACGATCCGCCCGACGCCGATCGACTTGCACTTGGCTTCGAGCTGCTTCGTGAACCCCAGCCCCGTGAACGGCCCCGTGTCGCGCCCGTCCGTGAACATGTGCAGGTACACCCGCTCGGTCATCCCAAGACGCTTGCACGCCTGCAAAATCGCGTACAAGTGGTCAAGCATCCCGTGCACGCCCGCGTCGGAGTTGATCCCGAACAGGTGCAGCGAGCCGCCCCCGGCTTTGGCCTTCTCAACCGCCGTTTTGATCGCCCCGTTCGTATGAAGCCCCGCCTCGCACGCCGCGGTCATCACCAGGGATTCCTGCGGCACCACCCGCCCCGCCCCGATGTTCTGGTGCCCCACCTCGCTGTTGCCCATTGTCCCAGGCGGCAGCCCTACGTCCACCCCGCTCGTCTTGATGAGAGTCTTGGGCCACTCCCGCCGCAACATCGCGTCCGTCGGCGTCAAACCCCGTGCCGACGCGATCTTCGGTGCGTTAAAGGCGTCGTGCGAAGGGTTCGGGTTCTCGCCCCAACCGTCCCGGACAATCAAAACCAGCGGCGTATTCGTCGGCATCCCCGACTTTACGCCCGCCCCTCCGGCCCCACCCCATCCGCGATACGATTCCCCGCCTTGGGAGATGAGCGACTGGAAACGCCTGGTCAAGATCCGCGAAAGACCTCAGACGGCAAGCCCGCCCCGGTGGCCCCGCAGGATGAAGACTTTCGCGCCACCGTCGTGACCCCCTCGCGGGCCACCACACTCCCCCAGCCGCTCGACTCGAAAATGACCGCGGATCTCAGCGGCACGGTCTCTGGCACAGTCGCCTCCGCCAACACCCGCGTCATGTCCGGGCGGTTCCTCGAGAACGAGACCGTCGACTTCACCAGTTCCTCGATGCCCGGTGCCCCCGACAAACTCCCCGAGGTCGAGGGGTATGACGTTGTCCGCCGCATCGGTCAGGGCGGAATGGGCGTCGTCTTCGAAGGCGTTCAACAGGCCACCGGCCGCCCCGTCGCGATCAAGTTCATGCTCGACGGCAGCATGGACGCCGCCGCCGCTCGCAAACGATTCGAACGCGAGATCGACGTCGTCGCGGGCCTTCAACACCCCGGGATCGTCTCGATCGTCGACGCCGGCGTCCGCAAGGGACGCTACTTCTACGTCATGGAGTTCGTCCCGGGCAAACCCCTCGACGAAGCCCTCAAGCCCGGCCAGTGCGAGATCCGCCACGCGATGGACCTGGTCGCCCGCATCTGCGACGCCGTCGACTACGCCCACCAGCGGGGCGTGCTGCACCGCGACCTCAAGCCCAGCAACATCCTGATCGACGCCCACGGCGACCCGCATCTTCTCGACTTTGGCCTCGCCAAGCGCGTCGAAGACGCCGGCGCGGCCGGCGGTGCTCACGGGCGCCTCGGTGTCACTATCGCCGAGCCCGGACAACTCGTCGGCACCGTCGCGTACATGTCCCCCGAGCAGACGCTCGGCAAGACAGGGCAGACCGGCGTCAGGTCCGATGTCTACGCCTTGGGTGTCATCGCCTACGAACTGGTCGCCGGCAAACTCCCCGTCGAGATGGAAGGCTCCATACGAGAAGTCCTCACCCGTATCGCGGAGAAGGAACCGTCGCCCGCCTCCGCTCTCCGTGCGGGCGTCAGTCGAGACCTCGACGCGGTGCTGCTGCGAGCCCTCGAAAAGAATCCGGCCCGCCGCTACGCGACCGCGGGAGAGTTCGCGTCAGACCTTCGACTGTTCCTCACCGGCATGCCTGTCACCGCCCGCCGCGTCGGGGCCGTCGGGCGCTCATGGCGATGGGTGATGCGGAACCAGGCGATGGCGTCGGTCATCGCCGCCGCTGCGGTGATCCTTGTCACGGTTTCGACCTGGGCGATCGCGAGAATCATCGTCGAGCGCGATCGGGCCAACGCCAAGGCCTTAGAAACCGAGATCGCGCTGGGCGAATCCATATTGAGCGAGCGTAACGCCTTCCAGACCCTCGATTTCATGACGTGGGTCTTCAATCCGGGCAACGTCGAAGCGACGGGCGAGATGAGCGTCGTCGACCTGATGAACCGCGGGACCAAACGCCTGGATGAGACCCCGCCTGAACGTGACCTGACCGAGGCCGCCGTCCGAGAGATCATCGGGACTGTCTACCGCAACTTCGGGGACTATCCCGGCGCGGTCGCGAGCCTGCAACGCGCTCTCGACATCCGCGAAAGGCATCCGCAGTCCCAGGCGGAACTCGCCGAGTGCATGCACAACCTTGCTGCGGCGCTCTGGTGGGACGGACGCTACGACCAGGCCGAGCCGCTCTACCGCCGCGCATTGGACATCCGCCGCGAACTCTACCCCGGCGACAACCAGAAAGTCGCCTTCAGCCTGACGCACCTCGCCGCCTGCCGCCTCAGCCAGAGGCGAACCCTCGAAGCCCGCGACCTCCACCAACAGGCCCTCGACATGCGACGTCGATTGCTCGGCAACGAGCACGAAGAAGTCGCCGGGTCGCTCAACAACCTCGCCAAGACCTATGTCGACACCGAGGACTTCGCCAAAGCCGAAGAGCTGTTCGCCCAAGCCCTCGACATGATCGTCAAAATCAAGGGCGAGCGGTTCGGCGGCACCGCCTCCACCTCGCTCAACCTCGCCCAGTGCCTCCTCGAACGCGGCGACCTCGCCGGCTCCCTCGCCGCCGCCGAGCGTGCAAGACTCATTCTCGCGTCGCTCTTCCCCCGTGGTCACCACCGCGTCGCCGCCGCCATGATCGCCGTCGCCCGCGCGGATATCGCCATGGGAAACGCCGCCCATGCTCAACTCATGGCCTCGGACGCGAAGGTGGCTTACGAGAAGCACGCCCGCACCAAGCACTCCGAGTACGCCGAAGCCCTCGTCGTGCTCGGGAAAGCCACCGCACTTCTCGAAAGTCCAAAGGCCGCCGAGCCGCTCCTGCGTCAGGCCCTCGAGGTCATCGTCGCGGTCAAACCAGCCTCAAGGCTGAAAGTCGCCAGCGTCAGAGCCGAACTCGCCGAGCTCCTCGCTTCGATGAACCGATCGCAGGAGGCGCAGGCCGAAATGACCGCCAGCCTCGCGCTCATCCGCGACGAGACCGGCGAGAACTCCAAGCAGTTCGCGCGGGCGCAACAACGACTCGCCAAGCTCTCTTCTGTTTCGGATCGCTGAACCGCTCACCGACGACGACGGCCAGCCGCCACGCCCAGCGCGATCAGGCCGAGTGACGCCACGCCCGGCGTCGGCACATCGACAAACGTCGCGCCCGTGATCGCGATGCTGTAGATCCCAGCCCCGCCCTGCCCGATCCAGCCCGTGTGGGCGAACGCCCCGCCGGGACCGTCAGGGCCGGAGATCTCGGTATCATCTTCCCCGAACGAGAAGATCAGTCCGTTGTCGCTCACCGGGCGACGATTGCCGTACGAAATCGCCAAGCCGTACACACCCGGGTTGCGGACCCGAGCGCCCGACCCGTCATTCGAGAACGCGGACAGACCCGGACGAAAGTCGTCCGGAGCCGAATCGAGGTTGCCCAGCAACCCCAAACCCTCGTCCCCACGCGTGACGTTGAACAGCCACATCGAGGCGTCGAACTGGGCGTTCGTCAGCGTAAACGAGAACTCCGCTGCATCCGTGATCCGGATGAGGTACATGTCCTCGTAATCCGGGAACCCGAACCCTTCCCCCAGGCTGCCGCTCAACGAATTGAGGGATCCAACCCCGACAATCATCTGAGCTGACTGCACGGTGCTACCGGCGTCCCGATTGCCCTCGACCCAATCCGGGCCGGCCAATGCCAAAGAGGGAACAAAGACCAAGCCAGCCAAGCTAATGAGACGCGCATTCTTCACGAGATACCTCCGCGGCGGGTGCCACCAGAGGCAACATGCAGCACAAAGTCATTCGCGACCACCCCGTGCGCCAAAAATCACGAACTTTGCCAAAACATCACGCCAAAAGAGCGTTTGTTTGCACTTCGTTCGTATCTTCGCCTTAGTGGTCGTGCTGCGTGGGCAGGGTCGGGAGGTCGCCCTCACCGAAGATCCGGAATTCCTTCCGCCGCAGGATCTGCCCCGCCAGCGTCACGTCCTCCACCGACAACGCGATGGTCGGCGTCCCGTTCGGCCTCAGCATCAACGGGTACGCGAACTGGATCGATAACTCCGCCCCCAAAAGCGAGATGCACAGACTGCTGAGCGTGTGCCCCTTGGACAACTCCACGACGAGCACGTCCTTTTCGCTGTACGGGAGGTTCTGCTCTTTGAGGATTCGCTTGGCCGAAAACGCGTGGTTCGTGATGATCCGCACAACCGCGTGATCCGTCGCATCGTGCACCGCGAGCGCACAGATCTGGCACTGGCTCCCGTTGAATGCGTTCACCAGGTCATACAGCTTCCCGACCTTGTTGGTTAGAAAGACGCTGAACTGCGTCACCACCGGCGGCGCATATCCCTGGGACGTTTCGAGACCTGAAGATGCTTGGCTCATGGCGGTGCTATCCCGCCCACGCTTGCGCCGACGAAATCAGCACCACGCGGGCAACGAGTCCTTCGTGCAACGGGCCCAAGGCCCGAGGTCATTCCATCCCTACCCGCAGGACGAGCCGTCACCCACGAAGGCCGTCCGTGCAGACCCTAGATTACCGGAACCAACCACGCGACGCAAGGTCAACTCGAACAATCCTCACAAAAAAGGGATATCCCACCGGAATCGGGCAGATCTTCCGCGCCACAGGGAGCATCCTTCGGGCGGTGCTTACCGTCGGGGGATGACGGCAGGCCCGGAAGAGATTGCGGAGGGAGTGCGACGACTCGGAGAGAGCCGGTTGGTCGCCTTTCCCACCGAAACGGTCTACGGGCTCGGCGCCGACGCGAGGTCCAAGGCCGCGGTCCGTCGAGTCTTTGACGCCAAAGGCAGGCCCTCGAACAACCCGCTCATCGTTCACGTTTCGGGCGAAGCGATGGCGCGGCGCGTCTCCGGAGGGTGGCCTGGCACCGCAGCGACGCTCGCCGCCCGTTTCTGGCCTGGACCCTTGTCGATCATCGTCCCTCGCGGCGACGAGATCCCCGACCAGGTGACCGCCGGTGGTTCAACCATGGCAGTGCGGTGCCCCGCGCACCCCATCACGCTGGCGCTCATCGAGGCCTTCGGCGGGCCCATTGTCGGGCCCAGCGCGAACCTGTCCGGCGGCGTCTCGCCCACGACCGCAGCCCATGTGCGAGAAGCATTCACCGAAGACGAGGTGTTCGTCCTCGACGGCGGGGCGTGCTCGGGGGGGATCGAATCCACGGTCGTCTCCGTCCTCGGCGATCGCGCCCGCGTGCTCAGGCCCGGGCTCATCACGCCCGGCATGATCGCTGCCGCACTCGGGCCCGGTTCGGTCGAGGCATCGGCCTGGGAGCACGCTTCCGGTACGCTCGAAAGCCCCGGATTGCTCAGCGTGCACTATGCCCCCAAGGCTCGCGCGATCCTGGTCGAACCTCGGGATTGGCATCGGTGCGTCGGCACCGGAGTCACGGTCTCGAGTCGCGCCGGGTCCACCATCGTGATGCCCGGTGATGCCGAGGGATACGCCTCGCGCCTCTACGCCGCCCTTCGCGAAGCGGACGCGATGAAGCCCGCGGTGATCCTGATAGAGAATCCTGCCGCGGGCGATGCGGCCGGGGGGCTTTGGACGGCGATTCTGGACCGGCTCACCCGCGCGACCACGCCGTATGTCGCCGGGGATCAGGCTTCACGCGAGCCGTGACGACCTCGCGAGCCGACACAGCCCCCTTCGCGTTCAAGGCGGTGCCCTCATACCGTTCGCATCATGTGGCGTGGAATCTCGCTCGCCAACAAGTGTCTCCTGCTCTTCGGCGGAGCGGTCGTGCTGGTCGTGCTCATCGCGATGGCCGCCCCGTGGCTCCGCATGAGCAACCTGGTCGACGCCGGCCAGTTGGACGTCTCGCGCGCCATGGCGATCTCCTGGGAAGCGGTCGAGCCCGACGCGCCCGCCCCACACCCCGGGCGCGAGGCCGAGCCCCGCACGCTCGCCGGGGTGTACGCGGCCAAGCTGACCGTCGAGCAGGCGATGGACGTCGGTCGAGGGAACGACTTTGTCGCGCGGGCGCTCGAGAGTCTCGCCGAGTCCCCCACACTCGTTGATGTGCAAGAGAGCAACTGGCTCAGCACGCAGCGAGAATACCGCTACGCCAAGGCGGTCCGCGGGCCTGGGCGTGAGCTCCTGGGCCTGATGATCCTCGAGCGTCGGAGCATCGAGGCTGGGGCGATGCTGCTCGTCAACTCGGGATACCTCCTGTCGGCGGGAGCGTTCGTGCTCATCATCGCGGTGCTTTTGTTCTACGTCATCACGCACAAACTCGTGCTCTCACCCGTCCGCATGCTCCGCGAGACCTCCGAGCGCGTCCGCGAAGGCGACCTGACCGCCCGCTCGGACATCCGCACGGGGGACGAGTTCGAGGAGTTGGCCGACGCGTTCAACCAGATGCTCGTGGACCTCTCGGGATCGCAGGATCAGCTCCGGGCGATCAACCGCGCGATGGACCTCAAGCTGACCGAGCTCTCCGAAATGAACACGACGCTGCACGACGCGGCGAAGCTCAAGGGCGACTTCCTGGCCAACATCAGCCACGAGCTGCGGACACCGCTCAACAGCATCATCGGGTTCGCCGAGTTGTTGATGGAGACCGCACGAGCGGACGCCGCGCTCCCCGATCCGCCGATCTCGGTGGTGAAGAGGCTCCGTTACCTCGAGAACATCCACTCCGCCGCCAAGACCCTCCTCGAGATGATCAACGAGCTGCTGGACATGGCCAAGCTCGAATCCGGCAAAATCGACCTGCACATCGGCAAGGTCAACGTGCACGACACCTGCGAGGGTCTGCTCGGCCTCCTCTGGCCTCAGGCCGAGCGCAAGGGGATCACTCTCAAGCTCGAAGCCACCGACGATCTGCCGATGGTGCAGACCGACGTCAAGAAGTTCCAGCAGATCATCTTCAACCTCCTCAGCAACGCGGTGAAGTTCACCGACCCGCCGAGCAAGACCGGACGCCCCACCGAGACGATCACGCTGCGAGCGGAGAAACTCTCGGGCGTCGCTCCCGGCGGCGAGCAGACCGAGCAGATCCGCGTGAGCGTGATCGACACGGGGCCGGGCATCCCCCCCGAAGAGCACGACAAGATCTTCGAGAAGTTCTATCAGCTTTCCGCCGGTCACACACGCGAGCACTCGGGCACGGGCCTGGGTCTTGCGATCTGCAAGGAATTCGCCGCCATTCTCCAGGGCGAGATCCAGATGGTCAGCGAGCCGGGCCGAGGGTCGATGTTCAGCCTCATCATCCCCGTCACGCTCGACGCCGAAGAGGCCGCCGTCCGCAAGCTCGAAGGCAAGTTCCGCGGAGCCCTCGCCGGGCGCCGCACCTGGTAGAAGCCTCCGTTCACCGCGAGCGACGGACCGCGTCCATGAGATGCCTGGTGAGCACCGTGTCCGGCTGCCCGGGTGTTTCGACAAAGTCCACCGCCACGATATCGATCCGCTTGGGCCTGCTCTCCCAGCGGTTCGCACGCACCACGGCGTCCATCAGTCGCAGGAGTTTGCGGCGTTTGGCCGCTGTCACGCTCGCTTCGGGGGCGATCTGAGCCGACTTTCCCCGGCCGCCGCCCGCGCGACGGCGTGATTTCACCTCGACGACCACGACCGTGCTCCCATCGGGGTCGAGCGCGAGAATGTCGATCTCTCCCCACGCCCCGTTCCCGCTCGCGTTGCCGCCGAACCGCAGGTTCGTCCCGAGAATCGTGTATCCCCCACGTCGCAAGAGTCCTGCGGCCTCACCTTCGCCGATGGCACCCAGCGGCCGCTCTTTCGCGAGCGAGACTCGCACCAACGCCGCCCGGATTGTGCTCCAAATCCCCACAGCCTTCTACTTCGGCGGCTCGACGGACGCGATCGAACCCTTGAGCACGGGATCGAGGCACCGCTCGCGTGCGAATTGCATGACCCTCATGCCCATCGTCTCCACGTCGCTCAGGCTGGCGCGGCCTTGGAGCTTCTGGAGATACTGCTGGATCGCTCGCTCCTGGCGCTGCGCGAAGAGCTCGTTCTCGATCCCGAGCTGCGCGTCGTAAAGAGAGATGCTGGGCTGGTCGATCCGCTCGAACCGGACCCAGGCTTTCGTCGAGCCGTTGTCGATCACGCCCGACTGCGTTCCCGGAGACAGGGTGACCGCGACCGCGTTCACGGGCTTGAAGTTGATGAGTGTCGCGTCCGCGATCGACCCCGCGAACTGAGAGGAGATCAGCCCGCCCTTCTCACGATTGAAAAGATTCACGCTGCTCTCCGCGACCTTCTCGAAATCCTCGCCTGAGGCGAGCGCGTCCGTGACCGTCTTGATCGCCTCATCGTCCTTGCCCGAGACGATGATCATCCTGAGATAGGCCGTGGGATTCGGGTTGTATTTCTCGCGGGTCTGCTCGTACTGCTGCTTGATGTCCCGCCACGCGACCTGGATCTTGCGGTCGATCTGCTGGAAGAGTTGGAAGCGGATCAGCTCCGTCTGCTCGCGTGAACGCATGTAGTCGTCCAGGCTCTTCCCCCCCGTCAGGCGAGCGACCTCCTCGTCGGTCTTGGTCAAGGAACCGTCGTTGCGGCGGATCTCCTCGTCGCGCAGCTTCGAGATGTACCCGGAGAGCCCCTCTCGCTGCTCGGGCTTGAGACTCGACATTCCTTCCGCACGGAAAATCTCATCGCGGATGAACGCGACCAGACGCCCGCCCACCTGCTCCTGCGCGTAACTCTCCCACGCGACGCGCACCGCACGGGTGTCGCCCTTCGCGGCCTTCATCAGCTCCACCGCCTTGGCGCGGAGTGCAGCCTCCATCGGTTCGAGAAAGTCCGACGCGTACAACGCGCGGTTGTTGATGTCACCGACCTTCGCATCGATCAGGATCTCGGCACCCAGCTGCCCCGGAGCCTGAGATGGCTTCGGCCCGCCGACGTCGGCGACGACCTCGTTCGTCCTCGCTTCAACAACCGGCACCACCGGCGGTCGGGGCTGATTCACCGATGCCGCGACCGGCGGCTTGGCCGGCGCGGGTTGGGGAGCGATCACCGGCTTCTCGGGCGCCGCGTCGCGAGGCTTGGCGAAATCGCCAGCGGTCAGATTGGGCCCGCTCGGCTGCGCCGTGCCGCATCCGGCGAGGACGCCAGTGACGAAGCAGAGCGAGATGGTTCGTAGCAAAAGCGGTGAAGAATCCATAAGTTCCCCGGTCGCGGGCCTAGGATCGAATCGAGCGTCTTTGGACCCGCTTCGTGAGGATACGGCCTCACCAGAGGTCGCGCTCAGGAGCCCCACGATGACAACCCCGCCCCCTTCCACACCAGGCGACGAGCCGAAGCTGATCATCGACTCCGATTGGAAAGCGCAAGCCCAAGCTGAGAAGGACCGCCTCGCCTCAGCGAACAAGCCAAAGGGGCCCGCGGCGGGTCCTGCCGACGCTTCCGGAAAGGGAGCGGCGGAGGAAAAGCTGGCCTTTCAGGATCTGGTCAGCATGTTCGCGACTCAGGCTCTCACCTATATGGGTGCATTCCCTGACCCCAGAACAGGCAAGGCAGTCCTCGCTCCCGAGTACGCCCGCCTTTACATCGACATGCTCGGAATTTTGCGTGACAAGACCAAGGGAAACCTAACGGAAGACGAACAAAAGCTCATTGATCAAACACTTGGCGAGCTCCGAGCCGAGTTCATCGAGCTCGTCAAGGCGGTGGAGAAAGCGGTCGCCGAGGGCAAGATCAAACCTCAGCAGGTCGGAGGCATGGGTGGTGGAGCAGGGTCCGTGATGATGCCGCAGTCGGGTGGTATGGGTGGGGGAATGGGTGGCGGGATGGGCGGGGGCCAGATCTTCGGCGGGTAACTTCGGTGAAAGGATGTCGCGTTGAGTGCTTCGTTTCTTGAGCGGAACCACTTTCTCTTCCGCAGGCTGCATTCGCTGACCGGTCTTGTGCCGATCGGTGTCTTTCTGATCGCACATCTGGTGACCAACTCTTCCCTCGCCTGGGGTGGTTTCGCGCTCCGCGGCGAAAGGCCGGGAATTGGTGTGCAAGAAGGCGGGGCGTACTACTTCAATAAAGAGGTGACGTGGATCAACGAGCAGGTGCCGCATCTGCTGCTGATCGAGATCACGCTCTGGGCCGCGATCGCGTTCCACTCGATCCTCGGCGTGTACTACGCGACCACGGGAAAGGCCAACACGGATCGGTACGCGTATCAGGGCAACTGGCGGTACCGCCTTCAGCGCATCAGCGGCTACCTCGGCATCGTGTTCATCTTCTACCACGTCGCCACGCTGCGGTGGGGGTGGACGTTCCTGATGCCCGAGGGAAAGGCGTGGTCGCACACGGCGGCGGCCTCGAGTCTCAACCACGCCCTCATGGGCGGCGGGCTGGGCGTGGACCTGGCGATCGGACTTCTCTACTTCGTCGGTGTGTCGATGCTGGTCTTCCACTTCGCCAACGGAGTGTGGACCGCGGCGATCACCTGGGGGCTCACGGTCAGCGCGAAGGCACAGAAGCGGTGGGGCGTTGTCTGTTTCGGGCTCGGGGCGGGATTGATGGCACTGGCGTGGATGTCGATCATCGGCGCGATGGCCTTGGATTACCACAAGACCAAAGAGATGGAATCGAAGAAGGCCCCGATCTCCACCGGGGCGAATCCGCGGGAATTCCAGCCCGAATCCAATGCAAAGGTCTTCGATTTCGCCGTCGACATTCCGTTCTGACTTCAGCTTTCAGTGAGCAAGAACATGGCACAACAGCGTGTGATCGTCGTCGGGGGAGGGCTCGCGGGGCTTGCGGGTTCGGTCAGGTTGGCCGAGGCCGGGCTCGCGGTCGACTTGTTCTCGGTCGTTCCCGTCAAGCGATCGCACTCCGTGTGCGCCCAGGGCGGGATCAACGCCTGCAACGACGTCGCCCGCCAGCAGGGCTATTCCGAGTACGAGCACTTCGACGAGACGATTTATGGCGGGGACTTTCTCGCGGATCAGCACCCGGTGCTCGAGATGGCCAACTGGGCGCCGAAGATCATCGACCTGCTCGACCGGATGGGCGTGCCCTTCAACCGCACGAGCGAAGGGTTCCGCGACCTGCGTCTCTTCGGCGGTTCGCTTTTCAAACGCACGCACTTCGCCGGCGCGACGACCGGGCAGCAACTCCTCTACGCCCTCGACGAGCAGACCCGCCGTTTCGAGAGCGAGGGGAAGGTCACCAAGTACGAGTTCTGGGAGTTCCTGCGGCCTGTCGTCGAGGACGGCCGCTGCGTGGGCATCGTCGCGCAGGACATGCGGACGATGCAGATCCGCTCCTTCCGCGCCGACGCGGTCGTGATGGCCACCGGCGGGTGCGGGTTGGTCTATGGCAAGAGCACCAATTCCATCATCTGCACCGGCGCGGCCGCGGCCCGATGCTTCCAGTCGGGCGCGTGGTACGGCAACCCCGAGATGATCCAGGTCCACCCCACCGCGATCCCCGGTGCGGACAAACTGCGTTTGATGTCGGAATCCGCCCGCGGGGAAGGCGGGCGGATCTGGGTCCCGCGCACCAAGCGCGACACGCGCCGTCCCAAGGACATCCCCGAAGCCGAGCGGTATTACTTCCTCGAGGAGCGGTACCCCGCCTACGGGAACATCGTGCCGCGTGATATCGCCACGCGTGAGATCTTCAGCATCTGCGTCGACGACGGGCTGGGGGTCAACGGCGAGAACTCGGTCTACCTCGACCTGACGCACAAACCCAAGGAATACCTCCAGAAGAAGCTCGAGGGCATCCTCGAGATCTACAGCAAGTTCGCCGGCGAGGATCCGTACACCAACCCGATGAAAATCTTCCCCGCTGTCCACTACAGCATGGGCGGCCTCTATACCACCTTCGCCAAGGGGCGGTACAACCCCGCGGGCCAACTGACCAAGCACAAGTCCGGCTCGGCCTCTCCTTTGGCCAACGCGGACGTCGGGCAGGGAATGGCTCTGGGCGAGTTCGCCAACTCAAGCACGAACATCCCGGGCCTCTACGCGTTCGGCGAAGTGAACTTCGCGTACCACGGGGCCAACCGCCTCGGTGCCAACGCGCTGCTGTCGTGCCTCTTCGACGGTCTGTTCTGCGGTGTTTCGGTGGCGAACTACGTCAAGGACGGCCCCGCGAAAAAGGCACCCGCGGACGGGCTCGCGCCGGGCGTCTACGACCGTGCGGTGCGCGAGGAAGAGGCCCGGTACAAGAGACTCATCGACACCGCGAGCCGAACTGGCGATGCGTCGACCAATCCGTATGTCATTCACAAAGAGCTGGGCGACGAGATGACCACGGCCTGCACCGTTGTGAAGAGCGAGGGGCGACTGAAGCAGTGCATCGCGAAAATCGCGGAGCTCAAGGAACGCTTCCGCCGCGTGTCGATCCAGGACTCCGCCGCGTGGACGAATCAGACGCTCGGGTACACGCGGAGCGTCGGCGACATGCTGATTGTTTCGGAGGCGATCGCCAAGGGGTCGCTGGAGCGCAAGGAAAGCCGCGGGGCCCACTACCGCACGGACTACAAGGAACGCGACGACACGAACTTCATGAAGACAACGCTCGCGAAGTACGACGCGGCGTCGGACAGCGTGTCCGTCGAGTTCGTTCCCATCGACGCGAGCCTCATCAAGCCAGCCGTCCGTTCGTACGGCAAGACCGATTCGAAGAAGGACGCGCCAGCGGCCAAGCCCGTGCCGGTCGGCGCCGCTTCCTGATCCTGATCCTGATCCTGATTCCTCGTTCACGAGAACCACCATGCTGACCTTCTCTCCCGCTTCCAATTCCGCCGCAGATCTCGCCGCCGCCCGCCGCGCCTCCGCCAAATCCGGCAGGACGATTCGCGTGAAGGTCCAACGCTGCGACGGCCCGGGCAAGCCGAGCCGCTGGGAGACCTTCGTGGTCAAGGTTGATCGCGGCGCGAACGTGATCAGCGTCCTGCAGCAGATCGCGTCGAACCCGACGACGGTCGAAGGGACGAAGACGACCCCGGTGGTGTGGGACTCAGGCTGTCTGGAGGAAGTGTGCGGTGCGTGCACGATGGTGATCAACGGAAAGGTGCGACAGAGCTGTTCGTGTCTGATGGACGACTACGCGCCCAGCGAGGGAGATGAGATCAGTCTGGAGCCGATGAGCAAGTTCCCGGTGATCCGCGATCTGTGGGTGGACCGCTCGAGGCTCTTCCACAATCTCGAGCGGGTCAAGGCGTGGGTGCCGATCGACGGGACGTACTACCTCGGCGCCGGACCTCGTGAGAAGCCCAGGAACCAGGAGACGCGCTACAAGCTGTCGGAGTGCATGTCCTGCGGTTGCTGCCTCGAAGCGTGCCCGCAGTTCAATATGGAAGCGGATCCCAAGGCATGGGATTCCGCCTTCGTGGGTGCCCACGCGATCAGCCAGGCAAGGCTGTTCAACATGCACGAGACAGGTTCCCAGCTAAAATCCGAACGTCTGGACGCTCTTATGGGCCCCGGGGGGGTTGGAGACTGCGGGAACGCTCAGAATTGCGTCAAAGTGTGCCCCAAGCACATCCCACTGACCGAGTCGATCGCCGCGATGGGCCGTGCGGTGACCATTCACTCGGTTTCTGCTTGGTTCAAGTCCTAGGTGGCCGGATTGGGCGACCGAGAATCGCTTGATTGGCAGCTGAGAAAGCAGCGAAAAAACACTGATTTGAGCGGTTGCTCTTCGGTAACAGAGGTCGAAAGACCGGATCGACCCCGCATTAAGTAGAAACAAGCGGGTAAAGACCTCGAAAAAAAACGCACGAAGTTCAATATTCACCTTGCAGAATCCGGAATTTGTGATACACTGACCCCATACAGCGTTGGGTCCGGAGGAGGACTCAACGGTCTGGAGTGAGATTTGTAAGGGAGCAAGACATGACGAAGATTTGTGGCATTTTGGCGGTTGCTGGTATGGCTGTCGGCGCGAACGCGGCGACGACTATCGATCTTTTGGTTTCGTCCGACGGCGGTGCGACGTGGTCGAACAACGTCGCTGTGCTGCCCGGCAGCGTGGTGAAGTGCGCGATCTTCGTTTCTACCGACGCCTACGGCTTCGGCGGCGCGACCATCACGTCCCTCATCGGCGCCGGCACCGCTGGTGACACCGCTGCGTTCGCCGCTGGCACGGCCACCGGCCGCGTGGCCCCCTTCAACTTCGGTGCCGCCACCAACGCGATCTTCGCGACGGCCAACGGCTTCCGGATTGACGCGTCCGCCGACCCCCTCAACACCCTCACGGCTGCCGGTTTCACCTTCTCGCAGCGTGACCCGAACTCGGCTGGCGCTGCCTATGCCGACGGCACCCAGGCACGGCTGGCTTTCGCCTTCGATGTGACGGTTGGTGCGGGCTTCGACCGCTCGATCGAGATGACTCTCGGATCTCTCGTTCGTGGCGTGGCCAACGTCCATACCGCGGGCACGTCGACGCGTGCGGTGTCAGTCTCCGACGTGACCCTCGACGGTGCGTCGATCCGCGTCGTCCCGACCCCCGCCACCCTGGCCCTCGTCGGCCTCGGCGGTCTCGTCGTCGGCCGTCGTCGCCGCTAAGTTCAGAAATCACCGCGGTTCACCCTCCTTTCCGCAGGGTGAATTCAGGTGTCAGCTTCTAGGGGCTCCCTCACACCCCCCAGTCTGCTGAGTACTCGAGACTCGCACGGCCCCGCTTCATCGCGGGGCCGTGTCTTTTTTGGATTCTGTTCCTGAACGAGCCCAACGCGCGAGCGTGAGTAGTCGCGGCAGACTTGTCCGAAACGAGATTGACACGTCGCTCGGTTGAACGAGCGCGTCCAATGCTCGCGAATGGGGCTCGTCCGTCCTCTCTACCTCGACCCAGGCACGCACCACGCCCGCCAGCAGTCTCGGAGGGACGCCTCAAACCGGCGGGCAAACCCAGGTCCGTCGCAGAGCGGCGATGAGCGAGTCCGCTCTCGGAGCCCCGAACGAGCCCGATCCAGGCGTGCGTGGTCCGTCGCAAGGGAGATCGCCGCGTTGACGTAGTCCTCGCGATCCGACGTGATCAAGTCGTCAAGCCCCACGGTCGCGAGGATCGAGACACCAACGCGAGCCGCGTGGCATCGGCCGGCGAGCGTCAGGACGGGCACGCCCATCCACAGCGCTTCGCAGGTGGTGGTCGTGCCGTGGTACGGGAAGCAGTCCAGCGCCAGGTCGACGCGGTTATACATCGCGAGGTGTTCGGTGTACGTCTTGGTGTACCCGCAGATCTCGATGCGGGAGCGATCAAGCCCGCGTGCGGTGAGGCGAGCAAGGCAGGCTTCACGCATCGACGCGTGGTCGAGACCCTGGCTTTTGAGCAGCAGGATCGAGCCGGGCACGCGGTCAAGGATGCTCGCCCAAGCATCGAGCGTGTCCGGGTGCAGTTTGAACGCGTTGTTGAACGAGCCGAACACGAACGGACCCTCGGGGCGGCTTGCGCGAACGGGCGGGCTGTCGGCCGCGGGCTGAAAGCAAAGGAAGGATGGATCAAGTCGCACGAGCCGCTCGGTCGCGTAGGCGTCGGCGACTCCGGCGGGATCGGTCTTGGAATCGATGAACCGGTAGTCGATGGACCGCAGCCCGGTGGTGCACGGGTACGAGAGGTACGTCGCCTGCACCGGCGCGGGGCGCAGGTGAAAGACCGGGAGCCGGTTGTACGCGGTGTGCCCGCCCAGATCGATCAGGATGTCGACGCCGTCGGTGAAGATCTCCTGGGCGAGGGCGACGGGCGTGAGCTCGCCGACGTTCTTCCACGCCTTGGTGTGCGACTTGAGCCGTGCGGTGACGCTGTCGGCGAACGCATTGAGGCTGTACATCCACACTTCGACTCTTGCGGGGTCGAGGTTGGCGAGCAGGGGCTCGAAGAACGACATGACCGAGCCGCGGCGCAGATCGCCGGAGATCACGCCCAGACGGATCGTGCGATTGGGGTCTTTGGTGTTGGCGTACGGCGGGGTCTGCGGCGTGTGGACGCGTTCGAGCATCGCGCCGTACTCGCGGTGCACCGCGAGCAGCTCGGCCGGATCGCCCGTGAGGTAGTTGGTCCACATGCACAGGTTGCTGCGGCCGGCGACAAAGTCAGGGTTGACGGCGATGGCCCGGCGGATGGTCGCGGCGGCCTCGTCGAGCCGGCCGAAGAACGTGAGGATCGACGCGTGGTTGAGCAAAACTTCCGGGCTTCTGGGATGCAGCGCCGAGAGGACGGTCGCCTCGGCCAGCGTTTCGTCGTACCGCCCTGTGCGGAAAAGAGTCCCGATGAGGCACGCGGCGGCGCCGGCGTCGTTGGGCGCGAGGCGGACAGCCTTGCGGTACGCTGCCAACCCCTCGTCGTTGAGCCCAGCCTGCGCGAGTACGCCGCCGGCGGAGACGAGCCGACGGACGTCGGCACCCGCGGAGGCAGACGCACGCTGGGCCAGGAACTTGGCCTGTGGTGAGTTGCCGAGCGTGTGCTGGATGCGCGAGCCGACGAGATCCGATTCGAACGTGTTCTTCCCGCCCCGGGTGGCCCGTTGCCACGCCGCGTTGGCCCCGGCGAAATCGCCTTGGTCAAACAACTGCCGAGCCTGATCGAGCGGATGAGAGGGGGGGAGCATGCGATCAAGTCTAGAAGGGTCGGCGCGATGAAGAGCCGTCCGCAGCAACGCGAACACCGCGATCTCCACACGCGTCTCATTTCTTCTGCAACTTGACCTTTACCTCGACGATCGCCTTCCCTCGGCGGATCTCGATGGGCACCACCTCGCCCGGCTCAAACCCGCTCAGCACGCGGACCAGCTCCGCCATGTCTCGCGTCGGGCGGCCGTTGATCGAGCGGACGATGTCGCCCACACGAATCTCCCCTTCCTCGCCCTTGAGCACCTCGGGACGACGGCCACGGTGATCGGGCGGAACGGTGATCGCAAAGACCGCAACGCCGTCCCCCCCCTGAGCCTCGATCTGCACGCCCAGGCTCGCCATCCCGGAGCGGATCTCCTCGGGCACCTCGGCCAACGCGCGGATCCACGCTTTCCACCGCTTGTTCAGCTCGGGGATCGGCGCGCCGAGCACCGCCTCGAAACTCTTGAGCCCCGAAGGGTCCTTGTCGTAATTCTCGGTGTAGTGCTTGTACCACTCGACCAGCTTGCCCTGCTTGTCAAGCCACAGGAAGAGTGTGCGGGCGCAGGCGTACTTGGCCAGTGGCTGCTCCCCCATGAACTTCTCGTGCGTCAGCCCCGCAAGGGCGTCGATCGTGATGAGCGACCCCCGTCGTTCGCGCCGCTTGGCGACGTTCGTCCGCCACGAGCCGACCATGACCACTTTCTTGATCCCGGGCTTGGCCTCATCAGGCACCAGGTCATAGTCCTCGACAACCGCCGCGAGCCCTTCCTGAATGTAGATCGGGTGGATCTGCCCGCGACGGCCCATGTCGCGCCAGTGCAGCACATGGAAAAACTCGTGCCGCAGGGACGACCCCGAGTCCATCGAGATCAGCCGCTTCTCGTCGTGCGAGTATTGCCCGCCGATCATGGAAAACCCCGAGACCGCCGCCGGTCCATACTCGAGCAGCGACCACCGCAGAAACCCCTCACGCGTCGGAACGACGATCGAGACCCACGCGTCCTCGGCGGACGCCGCGTCGGTCATCAGACCCTTGAAGATCCCCCCCTCGCACCATTCCGCCACACGCTCGATCTCTTCGCGGACCTGCTTGGTTGTCGATTCCGACGAAGCGGTCAGGTAGACAAGCCGTAGCGCGGGGTCGCGCCGTTCGTCCAGACGCCCCTCGATGGTCTCACGAAGCTCGGCGATATCGTGCTCGACACGCTTCTCGAGAAACTTCGGCCAGTTGTCAACGATCGCCCGAAACCCGGGTTCGTCACGAATGGCCGCAAGGTACGAATCCCGGCGGAGCTGCCTGACATCGGAAAACCCACGCTCGATCGCCTTCAGCAACCACTCGATCGCGTCGGCCTTCGCCCCCTGCACCGACTTCACGCACGCGAGGTTGTAGTACGGAACAAATCGCCCCTGCCCCAGTTCGATCTGCTTCTGCAGGAGTGATTCGGCCTTGGGCCAATCCTTCGCGGCAATCGCTCGCATCGTGTCGTTGGCGAGGGCCGCCGCGTCGGTCGTGCCGGCGGCCGGCTTCTTGTCGGGCGCACTCTCAGCAGGCCTTTCGGGCTGGCCGGGCGCATGCTCCCCGGCACCGAAGGCCAACGCCAGCACCATCGCGGAAACGATCTTCATGCGGGCCTCCGGTTGCTCAGGTCTTCCGTCAACACCATTCGCAACGCCTTGGGAAAGGTTCGACATTCCGCCTCGAACACCCTCGCCGCGAGCGATTCGGGCGTGTCCCCCGGCATCACCGGGCACCGTTCCTGCAGCACGACCCGCCCCCGGTCGTACTCCCCGTCGCACAAATGGACGGTGCACCCCGACTCGGTCTCGCCCGCGCGGAGGACCGCCTCGTGAACGTGCCGGCCGTACATCCCGGGGCCTCCGAACTTGGGCAAGAGCGCGGGGTGAATGTTGATCACGCGCCCCGCGAGCGAGGGAGGAATGTGAACGCGCCTGAGGTACCCCGCGAGCACGACCCACGCCGCTCGATGCCCGCCTGCCAGCGCAGCCAGATCCCCCTCGGGGATCTCGCCCGGGATCACCTCGACGGGAATGCCGAGGTCTCTCGCCGCGTCCGCGCCGGCACACTCACGCGAGACAACGACCGCCGCGATCTCGGCGGGAAGATCCCCCGATCGGATCGAGGCCGCGAGATTGAGCATCGTGCGCCCGCCGCCCGACAGCATGATGAGCAGGCGAGGCAACTCGGGTTGCCGGAGCGGGGTGGTCATAGGGCGCTCTCAGGAAACAGCTTTGACAGCAGCGTCGACGGTCGGCGAGATCGTCATGACGCGGTGGAGCTTGGTCATTTCAAAGACCTGCTTGAGCGTCTCATCGAGATTGCAGATGGCGAACTTGCCGCCCTTGTCCTTGCACATCTTGTTGAGCGTGACAAACAGCCCAAGACCCGCGGACGCGACCATCCGTACGTCGGAAAGGTCGAGCACCACCCGCCAATTCCCCCCCGGGGCAGCGGTCTCGATCTCAGCCCGGAGGACGGGGGACTCGTATTCGCCGATCTTTTCGCGATCAAGGCGGGCGACGAGCACGCCGCTGGTGATCTGGCTGATGACGAAGGAAGACATCGTGGAAGCTCCGAAAGGGGTCGCCCGGCAGGAATCTGGCCTAGCAAGGCTTGCGGAATGGTACCGGCTTTCCGGTCGCATCGACGGAGACCAGCACGATCGAGGCCGATGTAACAGCGACAACAGCCCCGGTTTCCGCTCTTTCCGCCTCGACCTCGATCTTCACCGTGACGCTGGTGGTGCCCTCTCGGACGGTTTCCGCGTAGAAATTGACCACGTCACCGACAAAAACGGGCTGCTTGAACTCGACGCGGTCCACCGCCACCGTGACCCACTTGTGCGGGGCGTGCCGCTGGGCCTCGACGAACCCCGCCTGGTCGATATAGCTGAGGATGACGCCCCCGAAAATCGTGCCGTAGTGATTGGTGTCACGGGGCATCATGACGACCCGAAGTGCGAGAATTCTGGCCATACGAGCATCCTAGGGCGTCTATCCTCTTCCATTAAGGAGACCGAACGATGGCCAGCGAAGGCGGATGTTGCGGTGGTGGGGGTGGTGGGGGTGGTGGGGGTTCCGGCGGCGATTGCTCCAAGGGCAGCGCGTGCTGCAAGACCGCCCAATCACTCCCAAGGCTCGGATCCGTCGCTCCCGTCGAGACCTTCCAGGAGCTCGCGCTCCCGGAACTCGTGCGCCGCTTCCGCCGCGGGGTTGAGAACTTCGACCGCCGAATGTTCGACCTCTCCGAAGAGCAGCTCGACCAGGCGTTCCTCCCCGACGCCGGTGTCGGGCGTTGGCCCGTGCGTGTGGTCCTCGGACACATCGCCGATGCGGATCTGGTCGCGGTCCACCGCATGCGGAAAATCGTCGCGGAAGACAACCCCATGCTCACCGAGTGGGACGAACAGGCCTTTGTGGACCAGAATCTCTACGGCGTCGGTCAGGGCATGGCCGGTGGCGGCGTCGTCGGAGCGTTTGTCGCGGCGATCCACGTCCTTCGTCAATGGACGGGCATGTGGCTGGCAAGCTTGAGTGACGCCCAGCTCGCGCGGACCGGGATGCACCCCTCGCGCGGGCCTCAGAGCGTCCGTGAAATCGCAGCGTTGTACACGTGGCACCTCGAGAACCACGCCGCGTTCGTCAACGCCAAGGTCGAACGGTTCCTCGGCCCCGAAGCCCCCGCACAAGCACCCAAGGCCCAAGCAGGATCCTGCGGCAGCGGGTGCGGTTGCCGGTGATGCCCTATCGAAAGCCGAACCGGTTCGGCGATGAATGTGGAACTTCGTCGGTTCTTGGTCGTCTGATGACTGGTCGGACTTTCTACAGTTGGGTCAGGCCGCCGCCCAGTCGGGCGAGCGAGTTCGGTTCCTTTGAACGCGAGTGGAGTTCATGACTATGAAGACGAGCGTGCGTTGGCTTTGGGCGGGTTGCTTCGTGGCGGTGACGGGGTTGGCTCTGCCCGCGTTCGGGCAAGCGGCGAAGAAGGACGATGTGGTGACGGTCAATCCGGAGATCTCGCGGCGCGGCGAAGGTTCCCGCAGGACGGATCTCACAAAGCTCGAACTCAAGCCGTTCGCTGCCGATGCGTTCGGCAAGCTGTCCGATTGGACCAACGGAGCCGCGCTGACCAACGCGGAAGTCAAGGGCAAGGTCGTTCTGGTCTTGACTTATTCATCGTGGTTCAAGCCCGCGGCGAAAGCGGTCGAGAACGCACGGAAGCTGGCCGAAACCTACGCGAAGAAGGACCTGATCGTGCTCGCGGTCCATGACAAGGACGGCTGGGCCGAGGCTGAGAAGATCAAGAGCCCCGACGGAGCCAAGTTCCTCCTCGCCCACGACAGCAAGAACGAGTTTCGGAAGTCGCTCTTCAGCGGCCAGGATCCGGAGATCTATCTGATCGATCGCGCGGGCCAGATGCGATTCGCGGGTGTGACCGGGGACTCGATCGAGGCTGCGGTCAAGAAGCTCACGGATGAGAATGCCGCGGACGCGGCGAAAGTCAATGAGCTCCTCGCCTCCGAGCGTACACGTCTCGAGGCCGAGCGCAGAAGGACCACGGGTGCGGCCGACGTCATCGACATGACCCGCATCCCTGAGCTCGGTTTCAACGATCCGACCGAGGCCGAGTACGAAGCGGCCAAGTGGCCCCTGCCCCCGATGTCGGATCAGCAGGACAAAGAGTACAAAAAGGACGGGAAACTCCCCCCTGTCAAGGCAGTCTCTGTCCCCGATGAAGGCTGGATCCCCAAGCGTCCGGCCTATCGGGGACGCGCGGTTGTTGTCTTCTTCTTCCACCCCGACGCGGTGGGAAGCCAGTTCAACATCCTCGTCGACGCGCTGAGCCAGGACCAGAGGCAGGATCGGGATGTCGTCTACGCCATGGCAGTGATCAATCCCGCTTTGCAAGAGCAAAACGCCCCGAACCAGGATAAGAAGTACGAGGTCGATCCTGAGAAGATCACCAAGCGTCTCGAGCAGTTCAGGAAGGAACGCAAGATCGACTTCCCGTTCTTCCTCGATCTCGACAACACATTCCTCGATTCCGCAAGGCCCGAACACATGACCGAGTTCGTCGGCGGCCCCATCGCCGTGATCAGCACCGACGGCATCATGCGCTGGTTCGGTGATTTCTTGACGTACGGCTCCTCGGGCGTTCGGTCGATCAACACCATCATCAACGTCGATCCCGCGGTCTTGGCACGCCGCTCCGTTGAAGCCCGCTGGCTCGCCGCGAACAAGGACAAGACTTCCGGCGCGCCCGAGAAGAAATGACCCTCGGTGCGTCGAATTCCTCCGATACGCAGACGGGGAGCCCGCGAAAGGGCTCCCCGTTCTTTCATGTGGTGCTCCACGAGCCGGAGATCCCCAACAACACCGGGAACATCGGCAGGACGTGCGTCGCCACCGGGTGCGCCCTGCACCTGATCCGCCCGCTCGGCTTCGATGTCTCGGAAAAAGCCTGCCGCCGAGCGGGGCTCGATTACTGGCCCCGGCTTGGCGTGCTCGAGCACGATTCCTGGGAAAGGTATCTTGAAGCTCAAAGGCCCCGGCGCGTCTGGCTGATGACGACGAAAACGAGCCGATCGGTCTTCGACGCCGGATTCGAGAGGGGCGATGCGTTGGTCTTCGGAAAGGAGTCCAAAGGGCTTCCTCCCGAAATCCTCGCACAATATCCTGATAGTTTGCTAACGCTTCCGATGCTCGAAGGGGAACGCTCACTCAACGTCGCGACGGCGGTGTGCGCCACGGTCTACGAGGGAATCCGTCAGTTGTTCGTTTCACGTTCGGTAACCCTGGATTCTCGAGGCAGAATTGTGCCTCCCATGCGCGAAGCCTGAGCGATTTGTGCAGATTTCTTGAACACAGACCGCGCGGATTGCGTATTCAAGGGAGTCAAACGTCATCTTCTCTCTCCTCCAGTGTTCCGCCCGGCCCTGTCGGGCGGAACACCGTTTTGGGACCAACCAGGGCGACGGTGCCACCCAACCAAGATACGATCGGGCATGAGGCAGCAGATAGGGTCCATCCTTCGGACGGCGATCGGCGTGTTCATCGTCGCAAGCGTGGCCGGCTGCGGCGAGCCTTTGTTGGCCGAAAACGAGCCTCGCAGCCAGTACGACCGCTACGACGCGTTGCGCGGACAGAGGCCGCCGGCGTTTGTTACGGATGAGTTCGGTCTCGACAAGCCCAACCTTCGCGGTCGACTTTTGAGACGCGACTGAAGCACCCAGGTCCGTCTTGTGCAAGGAGCGCGCACGAGGTACAGGATCTTGTGCTCTCTCAGATGCGTTCGAACGACTTTGGTCCGATGAAGATTATTGCGCACAATCTTTGACGAAGTATGAACTTTTTGAGCGGATTTCGTCGATGCAGTGGACGTCCGACGAATTCTTTGCGAGAATAACTCCGTGGCGACCAGAAAGAACACAACTCGGCGAGTGATCAAGTCCACCGGCAAGGGCCCGGCGGGTGGCATCTCGTCTCGAGCCAAGTTCATCTGGGTTGCCTTGGTCGCGTCCATGACAACCGTCGGCGGCGTGCTTTACGCTCTGGACCCCTCGGCCAAGACGACGCACGCTCCGGCGCTGATGGCCCCGAGTTCCACGGCGTCCGCCGGGGTCACCAAGGCCGAGTCCGGTCGTTGGACCAAGGTCGTACTGGTGGACACGGGCTCCCCCTTCGCTGATGCGAGCACCCTTCGCGAGCAGGGCCTGGGGCTTGGCGAGCCGTCCGGTGTGGGTTACCACTTTGTGATCGGCAACGGGCGCGGGCTGGACGACGGCAAGTCGTACGAGTGCAATTTCTGGCGTGAGCAGCGGGCCGGCTCTGCGGTCTATGCCCCCGGGCTGATCGACGAACAGACGATCGTGGTGGGCCTCGTCGGCAACAGCCGTCGGGACCGCATCACCGAAGAGCAATTCGATCGGACCCGCGTGATGGTCACCGACCTCATGAGGCAGCACAATATCGGGTTTGACCGCGTGGATTTCTCCCGCTTGGGCCCCGGCTTCGGAGCGGCGGCGTTCCGCGAAGCGTTCGGCGGCTGAAACGGCTCTTTCCTTCATCCTGCAATCGATTCCGCCCGACCATCCGGTTGGGCGGTCTTTTTTTTGCCCGCGTCTCGCCCGGGTGTGGGTGTTCTGTTCGGATGAGAACTCTCGCCCCAAGCATGACGGGGGGCCCGGGCCGCGCTAGTCTTATGACCGATCCGGAGGGGCTGCCCCCCCGGGTGGGTGCGGACGGGAGTCACTTGTCCGGGGACTGCCTGTTCACATCGGATTTTTGAGAGTTCCGCTCTCTTCCATTGGTGCGGGTGTGTCGTTCATGCGGGTTGGGATGAGGATTGGAAACACGGTCGGAGACGGTCGGGAAAGCCAGTGAGATGACGCGAGTGATGTCGGAGTACAAGAAGGGTGACACGGTCGAAGGGTTCAGGATCCTCGGCGAGCTGGGACGCGGCGCGGCCTCGATCATTTATTTGGCCAAGGACACCAAGAGCGACCACATCTGGGCACTCAAGCACGTCGCGAAGCTCGAGCCCAAGGACCAGCGATTCCTCGATCAGGCCGAGGCCGAGGCGGACATCAACCGCCAACTCAACCACCCGCGCATCCGAAAGATCGATCGCGTCGTCCGCAAGCGTGCCGGTCTGCTCAGCGGCGTGAGCGACCTCTACATCGTCATGGAGTTGGTGGACGGCGAGGCTCTGGACCGCCGGCCTCCAAAGACCTTCGAGTCGGCGGTCAGCGTTTTCGAGCAAACCGCGGACGCGCTGGCGTATATGCACGAACGTGGCTTTGTCCACGCGGACATGAAGCCCAACAACATCGTCGTGACCGCTGATGGCGACGTCAAGATCATCGACCTGGGGCAGAGTTGCAAGGTGGGGACTGTCAAGGAGCGGATCCAGGGGACGCCCGACTACATCGCGCCCGAGCAGGTGCACTGCCGCCCCATCACCGGGAAGACGGACATCTACAACCTCGGTGCCACGATGTACTTCATGCTCACGCGGACGAAAGTGCCCACCGCGCTCGCGGGTGGCGATTCGCTCGTGAGCCGCCTTGACGACAACCTCATCGAGAAGCCCAAGCCCGCGATCCTGCTCAACCCGCGGATTCACGCGAAGTTGAACGAGATCATCATGCAGTGCGTCGAGGTGGACGCGGAGAAGCGCCCCGATTCGATGCGGTACGTGGCGGACCGGCTGCAGCTGGTGCTGGGAATCCTGCGAGCCAAGCGCGAGGGGACCGGCGGGTTCAACCCCATGGACAGCGCCCCGGACGCCTGAACATCCCCTGCAAGAGAGGACGAAACGTCGCGCGATGGATCTGGCCTCTCTTCAACTCAGCCAAGCCGGCACGATCATCGACCTGATGATGGCGGGTGCTGCGGCCAACCACTCAGCCAAGTGTCGCCGGGGCTCGATCGACGTGATCGAAGCGCCCGGGCTGCTCCTCGCGACGGGCGACCTGCACGACAACCCGATGCACATGTCGAAGCTGGTGCGCGACGCAGGGATGTCGGCGGACTCGGTTGACGCCGGGGCCCATTTGACGCTCCACGAGATCATCCACCCGCCGCGGCTCGTCAACGGGATGGACTTCTCGTTCCGAGCCCTCGCACGCGTCGCCGCACTCAAGGCGGAGTACCCCGAACGTGTTCACGTCATGCTCGGCAACCACGAACTGGCCCAGGTGATCGGGACCGCGATCGTCAAGGACGGCGTGCGGGTGGTCGACGCGTTCAACGCGGGGCTTGACTACGCCTACGCCGACGACGCTCCACGCGTCGCGGAGGCGATCAAAGCGTTTGTCATGTCCATGCCGATCGCGATGCGGGTGGAGTGCCTGGGACCAGACGGGCGGGCGGGCGGGCGACACATCCTGTGCTCGCACAGCCTTCCGAGCCCGGGACAGATGGCGCGGTTTGACCCGTCGATCCTGTCGCGGGATCTTGAAGAGCGTGACTACGAGCCGCTCGCGGGCAGCGCGTACATGATGGTTTGGGGCCGCTCGCACGACGCGGAATTGCTCGAGGACCTTGTCGAGCGGTGGGGGATCAACCTCTTCCTCATCGGGCACGAGAAGGCCGAGACGGGCGTGCGGATCGTCCCGCCCAACGCGGCGATTCTCAACAGCGATCACGAGCGGGGCGTGTATCTCCCTATCGACCTCTCGAACCCGCCTCGGATCGAAGAGATCCCCGGTATGGTCGTCCCGCTGAGCGGGTACTAGGTTCTGTGGGCTTCAGGGCTTCGCGGGCGAGCGATACAGCGACAACTCGCTGATCGCCGGGCAGGCCAGCGCACCCAGCACACGCAACCGAACGCGCGAGGCTTCGACCGCCGGAATCCGCACGATGCGACGCGGGCCGATCGTGGTTCCCACGACGACTTCCTTCCACGCCCCGTTGACCCACGCGTCCACCGCGAACTTCTCCACGCGCTGACCCAGCTCGATGCGTTCACGGATCTTGATCACATCGAACGTGACCGCGGCTCCCAGATCGATCTCCGCTTCGCCCGTGGTCGTGGTGTCGTCGGTCGACCAATACGTCGCGGGGTCCGCGTCGGTGAGCATGGCGGGGGCGAATCGCGCGTCGTTCCCTCGTGCGGGCCCCGCGGCGGGCTTGCCCTTCGCCAGGTCGGTCTTGAACGTGGCGTCAAGCGTGGCCCGCATCGCGCGGAGCGAGGCCACGTCGATTTCGTGGAAGATCCCACGGCGGTCCGGCGGGATGTTCAGCAAGAGGTTCGCCCCTCGACCCACCGATTGGTACCAGATGTCGACGAGCTGCGGGCCGGTCTTGACCCGCGCGTCCTCCTCCGCGTGGTAGAACCAGCCGGGACGGATCGACACGTCGACCTCGACGCCCACCCAGTGCGAGCCTCCTTTGTCGCCTTTGGCAAGGTGGTTGTGCGAGACGCCGGGGTACATCCCGGCGAGGTTGATGGTCTGCCAGCTCTCTTCATCGGAGAACCCCGATTCGTTCCCGACCCATCGGCAGCCGGGCCCGGCGTCGGAGAAGATGATGATCCCGGGGTCCTGCGCGAGGATCTGAGCGTTGGTCTTGGGCCAGTCGTAATAGGTGAGTCGATCGATGGTGCGTTTCTCGCGCGTCCCGCCGTAGAACCCGTCCCCGCCGTTCGCGCCGTCCTGCCAGACCTCAAAGAGCGGGCCGTACGTCGAGATCAGATCCTTCCACTGGTCGCGGTAATACTGCACGTACGCCGGCCGGCTGTATTCCGCGTGGTTGCGGTCCCACGGCGAGAGATAAAGACCGATCTTGAGCCCTTCTTTCCTCGCGGCGTCGGCAAACTCGCGGACGACATCGCCCTTCCCGGCCTTGTAGGGCGAGGCTTTCACCGAGTGCTCGGTGAGCGTGCTCGGCCAGAGGCAGAACCCGTCGTGATGCTTGGCGGTCAGGATGAGCCCCCTCATCCCCGCCTCTCTGGCGACCCTGGCCCATTGAGCGGTGTCGAGAGCAGTGGGGTTGAAGATCGCGGGCGATTCGTCGCCGAAGCCCCATTCCTTCCCCGTGAAGGTGTTGGTGGTGAAGTGGACGAACCCGTAGAACTCCATCTCATGCCACGCGATCTGCGCGGGGGTCGGGCAGGCGCCGAAGGGCTTGGGTGGTTCGGCCTGGTGGAGGTGGGCAGCGGACGCAGCAGCGAGCAAGAGGGGGATCAGCATCGCGGCAGAATACCGCAAACCCAGCGTGCCGATTGGACTCTGTCTTTGGACCCTATTTCTCGGGCAGCCCCACCATGCGTCGGATGGTCGCGGGGAGCTCCGGCTGACCCGTGCGGGCGGAGAGAAGCGTCGCCTGGGCCATCGCGAGCACCGCGGGGAGGTCGGTGGGTGCCTCCGCTGGTACGGCCGGGTCGAGAAACCGCGCGAGCGACTCGGTCAGAGCGGCGTGGGCCGCCCACGTCGGGCCTTCCGTCGTGGATGTGGAGAGATCGACGACCGCACCCGAGTCGTCTCGCCACTCGAATCCCGCGTCGGTGAGCGTGAGCCTGCCCGCGGTGCCCAGGATCGTCGCGGAGCGTCGCCATGACGCTGCACGATCGGAGGCGAAGATGCTGGCGGAACGTCCGTTGGCAAAGCGGAGTGTGACAGCGAGGGTGCCCAAGAGCCCGAGCAGCCCGCTGCCGGGGGCACCAGGACCCGTCGCGGCAGGTGGCGTGTACGACGCCGCGATGGTCTCCGCTTCGCCCATGACAGTGTGCAGCGTGTCGAGAGCGTCGTACAGGCGTGCGCCGAGCGAGCCCTCGTGCGGGCCGCAGACGCTCTCGAACATCGCCGCCTGTGGCGAAGTGAATCGTTCGAGAATTTCCGCAGCCTCGCGGGCCGCCCGAGTGTGACGCAGCAGACCCAGGACACGCGGAGCGCCGGCGAGGCTCTCCGACCATCCACCGCCCGTGAGCGCGAGCGCGGAGTGAGGGATCGGCTCGAAGGTGGCCACCTTGGTGCCCTTGGTCGCAGCTTGAGCGAGCGTGCGAGCATCGAGGGCGGGCTCCTCCGCGAGGTCGGCCAGCAGCACCACGCCGTCGGTGGGGTCGACGATCAGTTTGCGGAGATCGTCCTCAGCGGCGGCGCGCAGTTCGGCCGCAACGCGGCGTGTGTCGGGTGAGTGCGGCGAGCCGGCGTGAGACACCGTCAGCCCGCACGCTGTCACCACCTCGCGGACGAGCGCGACGCGATCGGCGGAGGTCCAGACAGCAATGGCGCGATGGCTCTCTGGCGGGTGGGCGGTCATGCGGGATGGTATCGGCGTAGAATCGGGCGTCAGGAGCGGCAAGGTGGCCGCGGCGGGTCGCAAGGCCCGACGAGGAAAGTCCGAGCACGGCAGGACACGGTGGTGGGTAACGCCCACCCGGCGGTGAGGTAGCATGGGCTTCCAGCCCATGTTTCTGGACCCGCCGAGGGACAGTGCAACAGAAAGCAAACCGCCGATGGCCCCGCCCATCCTTTCGGGGAGAAGCGGGGATCAGGTAAGGGTGAAAGGGTGCGGTAAGAGCGCACCGCCCTCCCGGTGACGGGAGGGGCACGGCAAACCCCACCGCGTGCAAGGTCACGCAGCCTCGAGGCCCGGGCTTGCCCGGGTCGCACAGCCGGTTCGGCTGATGAGGCGGGTAGACTGCTTGAGCCACGCGGCGACGCGTGGCCTAGAGAAATGGCCACCGCCCCCGGAAGGCCCGCCCCGTACCCGCAAGGGTGGCCCCCGTCAAAAACGGGCCGGGAACCGCCGGGGTGGCACAGAACTCGGCTTACACGCCGCTCCGCCCACGACGCGGGCCCCGGAAAACCCGGGGCCCGCGGCCTTTTTTGTCCCAACGAGCCCCGAGCGTGAGCGAGTGGGTCTGCGCTCGATTCTCTCACTCGTGCATGAGATTGCCGGTCGACTCGCTAACCGCTCAGGCGATGCCTCGTCCGCGCCGCGCAGTGAACGTGTAACTCGCCGTTGGACGCGTCCGCTCTCAACCCGCAGCCGGAACCTGTCGATAACCGGGTGTGAACACCCCCACGCTCCACGCTGATTCCGCGACTCTACCATCCGCCCGCATGGCGACCAGCTTTCCCAAAGACAAGATCAACGTCCTCCTCCTCGAAGGCGTCCATCCCCACGGCGTGGACCTGTTCAAGGGTGACGGGTTCAACGTGCAGACCACCGCCGCCAGCCCGGACCCGGCGGCCCTCCCCGCGATGCTCGCACACACGCACGTCCTGGGGTTGCGCTCCAAGACGCAGCTGACAGCGGAGTTGATCGCGGCCGCGCCGAAGCTGCTCGCGGTGGGGTGCTTCTGCATCGGAACCGATCAGGTCGACCTCGCGGCGGCGGCCTCGCGCGGCGTGCCCGTCTTCAACTCCCCCTTCGGGAACACGCGCAGCGTCGCTGAACTGACCATCGCCGAGATTATCGCCCTCTACCGGCAGCTTTTGCCCAAGAGCATCGGGATGCACGCGGGCGGCTGGGACAAGTCCGCCGCCGGGTGCCACGAGGTGCGTGGAAAGACCCTCGGGCTTGTCGGGTACGGGCACATCGGCTCGCAGGTGTCGGTCCTCGCCGAGGCGATGGGGATGCGGGTGATCTACTTCGACGTCGTGCCGAAATTGCCGCTCGGGAATGCCCGGGCGGTGCGCACGCTCGCGGACTTGTTGCAGCAGGCGGACGTGGTGAGTCTGCACGTCCCGGCGACGGACCAGACCGAGGGGATGATCGGCCCGCGTGAACTGGCGATGATGAAGAAAGGGTCGTACCTCATCAACAACGCGCGCGGGCTTGTGGTGGATGTTCCCGCGCTCGCGACGGCGCTCAAGGGCGGGCATCTTGCGGGGGCTGCGCTGGATGTGTTCCCGGTGGAGCCGGCGGGGAAGAACGAGCCGTTTGTGAGCGAGATCCGCGGGATCTCGAACGTGATCCTGACGCCGCACGTCGGGGGGAGCACGGCGGAGGCGCAAGAATCCATCGCGGACGATGTGGCGCGGAAACTGCTGAGCTATGTCAACACGGGATCGACGACGGGCGCGGTGAACGTTCCGCAGGTCGAGTTGCCGAGTCAGGGCGGGAGCGACGCGGGCGAGGTTCGTGCGCACCGGATCCTGCACTTTCACCGGAACGTCCCGGGCGTCCTGAGCAAGATGCACACGCTGATCGCGCAGCTTGGTGCGAACATCAATGCGGAGTATCTGCGCACGAACGCGGACATCGGGTACGTCGTGCTGGACGTGGACCCCACCGACGCCGAGCCGATCCTGGCGGGGCTTCGGGCGATCCCCGAGACGATCCGTGTTCGCGTGCTGTGGTAACTCAGCACCACCCAGTTCAGCCCCTCGCGGCACCGCGCACGACGTTGAGCAGCACCCGCTGCCCGTCGGGGGGGAGGTCGATGAACTCAAGCCCGATCTGTCGATTGAGCAGGCCGTCCATTTTGGACCAGGCGACCTGTGCTTGCACGTCAAACCCGCCGTCGAACGTGCGGACTTGGAGAGCGATCACACTCCCGGCCTTCGGGGCGCGAAGCCCCGTGCGGACGAGCAGGCCAGACGCCGAGACGTTCAGCACGGAGCCGAGGGTGCATTCGACATCCTCGCAGCGGATTCGGCCGTGCCGGCGCTTGTTGGATAGGCCGGGGGTGTACTGCCGGGGTTCTAGAATCTTGAGGATGTGCTCCTGCATGGAGAGGTTTCATCGGCAGGGAAGAGGCGATTGGTGAATGACTCATTCCGGGGCGAGACGGATTTAGCGCAGGGGCGTGCCAACACTTGGTTATGAGCCCTGAATCCACTCCGGTCATGATCTCCTCGTGGAACGGCGTCCCGGCGGTCACGCGGGCCGCCGCCCTGCTCGCCGCTGGGTCAGATGTCCTGGACGCGATGGTCGCGGGGATCGAACTGGTCGAGGATGACCCGGAAGAGTTATCCGTCGGTTACGGCGGGTTGCCGAACGAGGACGGCGTCGTCGAACTCGACGCGGCCATCATGGACGGGCGGCGGCATCGGGCGGGCGGGGTTGCGGGCGTGCGCGGGTTTCGGCATGTGTCACGGCTTGCGCTCGAGGTCTTGCGGCGTACGGACCACACGCTGCTGGTGGGCGAGGGTGCGGCGAAGTTTGCCCGTGCGCTCGGGTTTCCCGAAGAAAATCTGCTTACGGACAAGGCGAGGCGGGCGTGGCTTGATTGGAAGGCGTCGCTCTCGACCAAGGACGGGTGGCTGAGCCCGGAGGAACTCGAAGGTGCGGCGAGCGGGTTCGGGCACTCGCTGTGGGCGGGAAATGTCGACCCGTCGAAGAACCAGCCGACGCCTGTTGCGCAGCCGGTGCCGGGCGATGGGAAGACCGCGGCGAAGGTGCCGTTCACGTATGGGACGATCCATCTGTCGTGTCTGACGGCGGGCGGTGAATTGGCGAGCGTGACGAGCACGTCGGGTCTTTCGTACAAGATCGCCGGGCGCGTGGGGGACACGCCGATCGTCGGGGCGGGTCTGTACACGGACAATGCGGTGGGCTCGGCGGGCGCGACGGGTCGCGGCGAAGCGACGATGCAGGCGTGTGCGGCCCACAGCGTGGTGTTGCACATGGATCGGGGCGACACGCCGGAGGAAGCGTGCGTGAGGGTCTTGAAGTCGATCGCGGAGCGGACACGGGAGAAGCGGCTGCTGGACGAGCGGGGGAGGCCTGTGTTCAACGTGACCCTTTACGCGCTGCGGAAGGACGGGATGACGGGGTCGGCGTCGATGCACGAGGGGTACGAGCATGTGGTGTGGAGCGGGGGGAAAGCGGAGACGCGGAAGAGTGGGTGGTTGTTCGGGAAGTCGGGTTGATCGCTCGGCATGAGTGAGTGCTGCGGGCTTGCTTCTGTTCATTCGCGTCTATTCGTGTCGCGTTTGGCTGCTTGTACGGCTTGGCACCAATCGTCCCATAGCGCGGGATCCGAGGACTGTCGGGGTGCGTTCAAGTACATGGCGTGGAGAAGGTCGAGTACTTCTTCCGTGGGGCCCAGGTCATACCACTTTTGAATGAGAAGAAACGCTGCGGCGTAGGCCTCGTCGATCGTCAGAAGTATGGGATCTTGGGTTTGCGATGGCGATGTGTCGGGCATGGTGTGATCCTGAACGTCACTCAAGGCTTCGTTTGCGCGCATTGGGGTCTGGGGGGTAGTTCGATGAGCGTGCCTGCCTCGGCCTCCCTTGCTTGCGCTGCGGGCTCTGAAAGAACTACTTGGCGGGGTCTTTCCAGGTTGCTTGGGGGAGGGACTTGGGCATGCCGAGGCTGAGGAGGGCGAAGGCGGTGCCGTAGGCGGAGGAGCGGGTGAAGACGCGGTCGTTCCAGGAGCCGTCTTGGCTTCGGACGCTCATGAGGAGTTCGTTGGTGCGTCGGCGGTATTCCTCGCGTTCGTTGGCGGGGAGGAGTTCGATGGCACGTGCGGCGTAGTGGTGGGCGAACATGAAGTAGTACGGGGCGACGGCGTAGGGGCCGACGTGGGTGCCGGTTTTGGCGCGGCGGTCGTCGAGCCATTTCCAGTGGACGATGAAGGCGTCGACGGCGGCGCGGACGCGGTCGACGGAGCCGCGGCCGCCCTCGACGAGGGCGGACTCGACGGCGCACATGCGGCCGATGGCGCCGGGGGTGCGGTCGCCGTTGCTGGTGCCTGTGGCGCGGCGGGTGTCGATGGAGTAGGTGACGTTTCCGGCGGGGCCTCGCGAGCGTTCGAGGGTGTCGAGGGCGCGGTTGACGACGGCGGGGTCGACTTCGTAGCCGGCGGCTTTGGCTTCGTAGAGGGCTTCGAGGCAGGCGGCGGACATGAAGCCGGAGGGGGCGGCGACTTTGTCGCGGCCTGCGGGGCGGGCGTAGTTCCAGCCGCCGACCTCGGGGATCTCGGTTTTCTGCATTGCGTTCAGGTACCACTTGGCGGCGGTGTCGGCGGCGTCGGCGCGGCCTTCGGGCATGAGGTTGGCACGCTTCAAGATGCTCAGGACGCGGAGGCCGTAGCAATAGCCCCAGCCTCGGACGTCGTAGCCGGCTTCGTAGTCGGCTTCGGACATGAGGGGGTGTTCGCGGGTGGCGATGATGAAGTCGACGGCTTTGGCGACGGCTTCTTTGGCGGCGGTGTTGTCGGCGTAGCCCGGGGTCTTGATGAGACTCTCGACGACGATGGCGGTGCCGCCGATGCGGTATGCGACGGGGATGTCGCCGCCGACTCGGTAGACGCCTTCGTAGGGCCATTCGGGGCCGTCGGGGGCTTTGGGTGGTTCCTTGGCTTTGGGGTCGTAGGTGTGCTGGAGGGCGAGGAGGCGGGCGGTGCCCTGAGCGAAGACCTCGTCCATCGACGGGGCGGAGGCTGAGGCGGGAGTGGGCTTGGGGGGCTGCGCGGGCTGAGGCTGGGACAGAAGGGAGGCGACGAGGAGGGTGGTGAGGAACATGCGGGGAGGATACCGGAAACGGGGCGGCGGCGCGGGGTAGAACAGATCAAATCGGAGATTCGAAAGCCGGGGCGGCGGGCGGGGCCGCGGGGTCTCCCCTCCGGACGGCGGGAGCACGTCCGAAGTCCTCGCGGCCCCGCCGACCGACCCACCGACCGGTGGAGGAGCCACTCTCAGAACGGAGGTGGTCACGCCGGCTCACGCGGCGTTGAAAGAAAATGTGCCATTTGGTCGGGAGGTGGGGTGGGTGCAAAAAAGAGCACGTCCGGCCCTTGGGGACCGGACGTGGCACCCTTCATAGGATGTTCGGGTTTTTACTTTGGGGTGACGATGACGGTCCAGAGGCGGTCCTGGGCGTAGTACTTGCTGAAGACTTCCTTGAGCGTTGTGCCCGAGAGGGTTTCGAAGAAGGACTGCTCGGTGGCGATGTCGTCGAGGTTCTGGCCGCGGTAGCTGAGGGCTCGGGTGCGGCCCATCCAGTAGGTGGGCTCTTTCATTTGCTCACCGAGGGTGTTGGCGATCTGCTTGCGGACGGTGAGGACTTCATCCTCGCTGGGGCCGTTCTTGGCGAAGTCGGCGTACATCTCGGCGATGACTTCGGCGAGGCGGTCGGCCTTGGCGGGGTCGGTGGAGGTGCCGCACATGAACATGCCGAACCCGGGGTAGGCGGAGGAGGGGTTGCTGGACATGCGGGGGCTGTAGGCGAGGTTTTCCTTCTCGCGGATGCGCTGGATGGCGCGGGTGGAGAGGATTTGGGCTGCGGCGGACATGACGCGAGCGTCGGTGGTGTTGGCGACATCGACGCCGTAGAACCCGACGACGACCTGTGCCTGTTTGGTCTCGGTATCGAGGGTCTCGCGAACGACGCGGGCCCCCGCGGGGCGCACGAGGGCTCGGCGGTCCGCGTAGGTCTTGGCGTCGATGGCTTTGCGGACGGGGAGGGTCGCGAGGTACTTGCCGACGAGGGCGGCGGCGGCGTCCTGAGTGATGTCGCCGACGATGGCGACCTCGATGGGGCTCTGGGCGATGAGCGTGCCGAGCCATTCCTGGGCGGCGTCTCGCGAGACGGCGTTCACCTGCTCGGCGGTCAGGGGGAGCACGCGGTCTTCGTTGGCGGGGAAGACCGTGCCGGCGAGAGTCTTGAAGAGAACGCGGGCGGGGCTCTTCTTGGCGGATTCGATGGCTTGGAGTTGCCCGGTGCGCCACTGATCGAAGGCGGCCTGTTCGAGATTGGGCGCGGTGAGGAGGAGGTGGGCGAGTTGCATCCCGGTCTCGAGGTCGTCGGGCGTGCCGCTCACGCTGAGAGCGATGGCGTCGGGCTGGGCGAACCCAGCGACGTTGACCTTCTTGCCGACCATGAGATCGTTGATGTCGGTGGACGCGAGGGTCGTGGTGGCGGCGCGTTGCCAGGCTTGGGTGGCGGCGTCGGTGATACCGCGGTTCTTGGCGGTTTCGAGGAGTTCGCCACCGGCGAGGGTGATGGAAACGGCGACGGAGTTTTTCTTGTAGTCGTTGAAGCGGTGGTGGACCTTGACGCCGTTCGGCATGGACCACGTGGTGACCTGCGTGGCGGCGTGGAGCTCGGGGGTGCCCATGGATGCAGCGGCGGGCGCGGCGGCCATGAGGCTGTTGGCGCCTTCGCTGACGCTTTCCTCTTCGACCTTCTGCTCAAGGGCGGCTTTGCCGGCGGCTGCGAGCTGCTCGTCGGTGGGTACGTTTGCGCCTGAGGGGACCTGGAGGCTGAAGGTGACCTGCGCGAGGTCGAAGCCTTTCCGGAAGGCTTCGTCGACCTGGGCTTTGGTCATGGTGGCGGCGATGGCTTTGAGGATGTCCAAGTCCTGCTGGGCGGAGGTGAGGGTCTCGCCGCTGGCGAAGGCGGAGTCGAAGGAGCCCAAGATCTGTACTGCGCCGCGTGTGGCTTCGGTCTGGAGGGAGCTTTCGGCGCGAGAGAGGATTTCGCGGAGGGCGTCGTCGATCTCGCGCTTGGCAAAGCCGTAGGTCCGTGCGCGCTGCAACTCGGAGGCGGCGTCCTTGAGCATGGCTTCCCACTTGTCGGGCGTGCCGGAGGCCTGGACTTGCGCGATGCGCATGGTGTTGGCGAAGGAGCCGGCGGACATCCCGCCGCGGAGGCCGGAGAACTGTCCCTTGGCGATTTTGCGTTCGATTCGGCGGTTGAAGGCGATGGATCCGAGTTGCTCGACGAGTTGCTCGCGGGCGCGGCCGTAGGTCGTGACGGGTGCGGCGGGCGGGTCGAGTCGCATGATGGCAACGGTGGCCTGGGTGAGTTCGGCGTCGGTGATGACGACGCCGCGTGTGGCGTCAAGGGGCTTGACGCCGACGTCCTGGTCCTTGGGCTTAGGGGCTTTGGTTCCTTCGGAGAACTTGGCGCGAAGGGTCTCGACCATTTCGGCGGCGGGGAGGTCGGCGACCATGAAGATGGCCATGTTGGAGGGTGTGTACCAGGTGGAGTAGTAGTCCTTGAAGTCCTGCTGCATCATGCTGTTGATGGTGGCTTCGGTGCCGATGGGGATGCGTTCGCCGAAGATGGATCCGGGGGCCATGCGCTTGAGCCAGGCTTCCTGGACGCGTTGCTGGGCGCCGATGCGGGTGCGTTTTTCTTCGAGGATGATGCCCCGTTCCTTGTCGATCTCGTCCTGCGGGAGCGTGAGTTTGAAGGCGACATCGGAGAGGAAGGTGAGGGCTTTGCCGACGGTCTCGGGCTTGTTGTCGGGCATTTCGAGGCGGTAGTTGGTGCGGTCGAAGGAGGTGGACGCGTTCTGGTGGCGGCCGAAGGTCAGGCCGAGCCCCTGGAAGAAATCGATGACGCTGCCGGGGGGGAAGTTGGCCGAGCCGTTGAAGGCCATGTGCTCGAGGAAGTGTGCGATGCCGCGTTGTTTCTCGGTTTCGTTGAGGGAGCCGGAGGAGACGTGCAGCCAGACGGCGGCGCGACCGGGCGGGACGGCGTGCTGCATGACGACGTAGCGCATGCCGTTGGCGAACTCG
This sequence comes from Phycisphaera mikurensis NBRC 102666, assembly GCA_943369765.1. Classification (GTDB taxonomy): domain Bacteria; phylum Planctomycetota; class Phycisphaerae; order Phycisphaerales; family UBA1924; genus UBA2396. The sequence continues at coordinate 285,079 of CALROI020000002.1, forward strand.
CCGGTGACAAGACGCGGGTCGGTGGGGAGCGGGTCGGAGTCCTTGAAGGTGGGCTGGGCGGTTGCGTTCTGGGATGCGGTTTGGGCGGCGGCGGTTGGCACGGGCGAGGCTAGCCCTGCCGACGCGACGACCCACGCGGCGAGTGAGAACGACGTGCCACCAAGAAGTGACGTGAGGAAACCAGAAGGACGGTTCATCGGAAGGCCTTTCTTGTCGCCGGCCGGGTGTTGAGCGAGGGCCGGTGCATGCTTGGATTGGACGCACAGCTGGTGCTGCGGTTTCATGCGGCGGTGACTCCGCCGTTACTCGTCATTCTTGGCACCCTTGCCCACCTGTTCGTGCGGGAGCCCCAGAATGTCGCACAGACCCCTGCATTTCTTCGGGTCCTTGGGAAAGTGTCCGGAAAGCACGCCGTCGATCATGGAGTCGATCTCGGCCCGTACAGCATCCAGATCGAGTTTGGCAAGGTCGATCGTGCCGCGCTGGGTGGTGCTGAGGAGCCAGTACTCGGCGATCCCTTGCGGGACCGCGCCGCCGCCGTACGCGGAGGCGAGAGCCATCGAGTAGATCCCCATCTGAAGGTCGTCCTTTTTGGGCTCGGTGAGTTTCTTGGAGGCTTTGCCGGTCTTGTAGTCGACGATGCGGAGGTGTCCGCTTTCGAGTTGGTCGAGGCGATCGATCTTGGCGGTCATCGTGTGGCGCGTGCCGAGGCGTTCGTAGCCGAACTTGAATTCGCGTTCGACTTCAAGCACGTTGGGGGATTGGTTCCCGTCGGCGGACTCGAGGACGAGGGCGGCGTTGCCGAGGGCGACCATTTGTTGCAACTCGGCCGGTTCGACGACGCGCACGGGGCCGGCCTCGCGGGTGGCTTCCTCTTCGCAGAGGCGTGCGAGTTCTTCGGGTCCGGGGATGAAGGAGCCGTTGGCTTCGGCGTCGCGGCGTCGTTCGACAAAGCGTTGAAGGGCGCGGTGGACGACGCCTCCGACGTTGAGCTTCTCGTCGCGTTTCTCGTCAACGTGCATGATGTGGCGGACGTACCAGCAGCGGGGGCAGGAGAGGTAGTGGTCGACGGAGGAGTAGCTGAGATCCAGACGCGGGCCGACGGGCTGGAAGCGGAACTCGCCCGAGAGCGTCGCTGCCTTGCCCGCGGCGAGGGCTTGGACGTCCTTCCGCCAGGCTTCGGACTCGCCCGACCAGTCGGGGACGAGGCCGAACTTTGCCGCGGCGGCGACAGCGAGACGTCCGGCGGCGTCGCGCAGGTCGGTGGTGATGCGGTTGAGGCTTTCGATGGTGAGCCCGGGACGGTCGGCGGCTTCGAGGGCGAGTGTGGCGGCTTGGCGGGCGCGGGAGCGTGCGCGAGCGAGCAGTGCGCTGAAGTCCGTCGCCTCGTGGGCGGCAAGCGCGCCGTCCACGGCTGCGGATTTGAGTATGAGCCCGCAGCGAGCGGCTTGTTCGAAGACGTCCGCTCCGGTGCGTGCCGCGACGAGTTTGCGGCCTTCGGCGTCGAGGGTGAACTCCTGGAAATAGTGCGTGGACTTGCTGCGGGACTTGGACGCTTTGGCGAGGAGGACAAGTCGGCGTTCGGCGCGGGTGCACGCGACGTAGAAGAGGCGTCGTTGCTCGGCCCGATCGTCTGCGTCGTGATCGACGTGTTCCATCCCAAGAATCGTGGCAGGAATGTCGGGGCCGTCGCGCCGTGAGGCCTTGCCAAAGCCGCCGGTGGGCTGAACGCGCATGACGAAGACGGTGTCGAACTCAAGACCCTTGGCGGAGTGGGCGGTGAGGAGCGTGACGGCGTCCGGCGGTGCGGACGGGTCGTCGGCGTCGGCGTTGGCGTCGAGACGCTCGTCGCCGGTGGGTTCGAGTTGCTGCTCGCGCTCGTCGAGGTCCTCGTAGTACGCGAGGAACGCGGCGAGATCGCCCGGTGGGCTGAGGCGGCGCTGGCGGTCGCGGGCGAAGCGTACGAGCGCGACCAGATCCGCGACGCGGCGCGAGCGGGCGTGGCCGCCCGCTTCGGCGGGGAGATCCGCGTGGGCGGCGTCGATGCGGGTGACGATCTGGAAGATGGCTTCGTCGGCGGAGAGGGTCCCGGCGAGCGAGGAGAGTTCGGCGTGCTGTTCGAGCACGAGTCCCAAGCGATCGTCATCCAGGCCGGCTGCGGCGGGCTCGTTTCCCGCGAGCGTCTCCTCGCGGCGGCGAGAAAGCCAGGAAAGGAAGCCGGGCTTGGTGCTGCGTTCGCGCCCCTTTCGGCGTTCCTCGGCGCGGTGCAGGTTCTCCCATGTCGTCACGGTCAATGGGTCGAGCGAGTACGGCGGGCGGAGGAGCACACGCCGAGCGCTCCACGAGTCGTCCGGGCGTGCGAGCACGTTGATCCATGCCATGACGTCCTGCACGCCCTCGTCGTCCATTGGCGAGCGGGAGCGTTGGCGGCGGACGGGGACGCCTTCGAGTTCGAGCGCGGTGGCGGCGTGCTCGAGGTGGGCGTGCGAGGTGGCGAGGACGGCGTACGCGCTCCACGGGCGCAGCGGATTGGCGGCGCGATCGGAGAGGACCATGGCGGCGATGGCTGCCGCGTCCTTGTCGTTCTCGTCGAGCGCGACGCACTCGACGGATCCTGGCGCCTCGTGCTTGCCGGCGGCGACGACGACCTTGTCCGGGGCAAAGCGTGTGGTGGCGAGCGAGATGATGCGGTTGGACGCGGCGACGACCTCGGGGACGCTGCGGTAGTTCTCGGTGAGGCGCACCTCGCCCGCGGCGGGGTAAGCCTTCTTGAAGTGCTCGAACGCGCGGTCGTCGGCACCGCGGAACGCGTAGATGGACTGGTCGTCATCGCCCACGACGCAGACATCGGCGTTCTTGCCGGGGGCGAGTTGACGCAGGAGGGCCAATTGGGCGGGGTTGCTGTCCTGGAACTCGTCGACGATGAAGTGTCGGAATTCGTCGCGGCAGATGGCGGTGGCGCGGCCGTCCTTGCGGAGCAGGCGGATGGGGAGCGTCAGGAGGTCGCCGAAGGAGAGCCAACCGCGTTCGCGTCGGGCTTTCTCGAAGGCCTCGTAGAGACGGGCCTGATCGAGGAACGTCTCGGCCCGGGCGAGGTCGGCCTTGGCGTCCTCGGCGTCGGATCGACGGGCTGCGTCGACCCAGGCGCGAGCGCGCACGACCGCGTCGGCGGGCTCGACAGCGTGGTCTTGCAGGACGCCCATGGCTTGCGAGGCGGCGGCGATGGCGGAATCGCGTCCGGCCGCGATCGAGTCCGGGAACAGCCGCATGTCGTGCACAAGTTCGCGGAGCAGGCGTTTGGTCTGGGCGGAGTCGATGAGGTCGGGCGAGGCGGGCAGGCCGAGCGTGTCGCCGAAGCGGCGGAGCAGGCGCATGCCCAAGCCGTGGAAGGTGTGGACGTTGACCGCTTCGGCCTCGGCGGGGCCGATGATCTCCGAGAGTCTTGTGCGCAACTGCTGGGCGGCCTTGACGGTGTAGGTGACGGCGACGATGGTCTCGGGGCGGGACCCTTCATCGACGAGCCACTTCACGCGGTGGGCGATGACGCGGGTCTTGCCGGTGCCCGGCCCGGCGAGGACGATCAAGGGGCTGCCGGACCATGTGGCTGCCTGGCGTTGTGCCGCGTTGAGTTGGTCGCGTTGATCGCTCATCGTGACAGTCAGGCTTTCATGTACAGGTGCACCGCCATCCCTGTGTATTCGTGCGTTTCGGGGCCGCGTGCGCCGGCCATTTTGAGGTCCACGGGATCGCGTCGGTTGGGAACCTCGGGCACAGGCGTGGGTTCGAGGATCGGTTCCGCGTCGATTCCGATGTCATCGTCCTCTTCGCCGTCGACGGCTTTGTCGAAGGCGTCGGCGATCTCGTCTGCGGAGAGCCAGGAACCGCCGCTCTCGGCGCGTTTTTGTTCGGGCTTGGGCTCGCGGTCGGCGAGGCGATCGACCTTTCCGCCGCCTCGCTTGCCCTTGGGCATCTCGATCTGCACAACGGGGTTGCCGTCGGGGCCGAACTCGTGGAAGACAGGCCAGGGCGTGCGGATTACGGCGTAGCCTGTCTCGTCGAGCATGGCGATGGCTCGCTCGAATTGACCTTTGATGCGCCCCCACGCGGCGGGGTCGCGCACCATCGCGTAGGGCGGGTCGAAGAAGACGAGATGGACGGGCCTTGGGCAGCGGGCGAGGGCGCCGGGGCCCAGCGCGTCGCCGCAGACGAGGTCGACCTTGTCTTGGCAGCCGAGCATGGCGGCGTTGGCTTCGAGCATTTTGAAGACCTCGCGGTCACGCTCGACCATGACAACGCGGGAGGCTCCGCGGCTGACGGCCTCGAGCCCGATCGAGCCCACGCCGGAAAAGGCCTCGAAGACGGTGGACCCTTCGCAGTGTCCGCGAAGGATCTGGAAGAGCGATTCCCGGACGCGGTCCGGGAACGGGCGCGTGGTGTCCGCGTCGGGCGGGGTTTGGAGGAGTCGACGACGATACTGGCCCGAGATAATCCGAAGCATGGGCCACAGTATCCGGATGGGATAGGGGGTTCTTGGCGGATGCGGGGCGATTCCCGCCCGTCGCGGCTACTATGGCGTCCGACTCCCCCCGATCGACGGCCGGGCCCGGTGCACGGAAGGCCCGTGAATCTGGTCAGGGCTTGACCGCAGCAGCCATAAGCGGCGTCGTCCGGGTCGCTGGCAACCTGGCCGTCGATCGCGGGGAGTTGACTTTGCCGCCGGGGCAAACGCCTCGGCCGCGTGCTCGGTCGTCTCTTTAGAGCCCGAGCTTGCGGCACATCCGGGAGAGGATTCCCCGGCACAAGGCCTCTTCGTTGAAGGGGCTCTTCCAGATCGAAACTTTCGTGACCCCGTCGCCAGCTTTGACCTTGACGGTGGCTCGCGGTGCGTCGTTGGACCTAGGCGCGAGCGCCACGACCTCGCCGGACAGATCGGTGCCGGTGTTGCTGATGATGGAGTAGCCCTGGTCTCGGAACTGCTCCTCCGCCGCAGCGAGTGCCGAGGCGACGCTGACCGTGCCGGGCAGGTCGGCGGAGAGATCGATGCCGGAGTAGCGTCCGACGATGTTCGTCTGGCCGTGTGTGCGGTAGGTGGGGTTGCACCCGCCGAGGCCGCTGACAAGGATCACGGCGGTAAGGGCGGCGGCGAAAGCGAGGCGAGACCCCTTGTTAAGGTGGGAAGAAATGTGAATGGTCGTCATGGGAGCTCCGGTTGGTGGGTGGATAGGCGGGATGATGCGTCCACATCATATTGTTCCTGCGTGCTCGACGCCAAGCCGCTTGATCGGGGCGTGTGACAGGCCTTTGATTCCCCCCCTGGTCGGAGATTCCGCCACGTTCAGGGTTTGTTCAGGATATTTTCTCGGCGGAGACTTGTTTGGCAGGCAGCGAGGTATGCATGGCGATTCGCGTGAAGGGCCGCAGCGGCGAAGGTCACGAAGGTTTGATGCGTCGGTTCAAGAAGCTCTGTGAAAAAGAGGGTCTGAACAAGGACGTCAAGCGCAAAGAGTTTTACGAGAAGCCTTCGGAGCGTCGCCGCCGGGCCGCCCGCAAGAGCGTGAACCGTCGCGACAAGGACGAGTTCACTCCGCGCACGTTCCAGGATCGTGTGTAAGAAGCACGCGTCGCGGCTGTTCTAGCCCGCGATTGGCGTCGTTTTTGATTCGTTGCCGGTCATTCGGCCGCCAGCGCGCAGTCCCCAGACCCACGTCCTTTCCGGTATGCTGATGCGGAAGGCTGTCGATTCCATCCCGCATCCAACGTGTCGGCCGTGAGAGGCTGATGCTCGTGAGGAGTTCCTTGATGTCAAACCCGAAACGTTTCCGTCCGGTGTTCTGGCCCGTGATGTCGTTGATGCTGGCCGCGTGTGCGGCGGTTTTCGCGATGACCGCGAGTCCAGCGCTCGCGTCGATCGACGCTCCTGCTCGTGCGGCCGAGGTGGCTGCGGCTCCGGAAGTCGGCACTCCTGCGGCGAACGCTGACGGCACGCCCGTGAAGGCGCACAAGCCAGGCGGCGAGGTCAACATCGTCCTCCCGGACTTTACGAACAAGAACGGCAAGGCGTCGTTCGTCGGCGGGATGAGCGGGCACAACCTGCTGCTCATCGGGCTTGGCGTCTGTGCGATCGGGCTGGCGTTCGGCGTGGTGATCTACGTCGGGCTCAAGAATCTGCCGGTGCACCGGTCGATGCTTGAGATCTCCGAGCTGATTTACGCTACGTGTCTGGCGTATCTGGTTCGTCAGGGGAAGTTCCTCTTGGTGCTTTGGGCGTTCATCGCGGTGGCGATGGTGGCCTACTTCAAGATTCTCGTTGAGGTCTCGTGGGGCGATATGGCCCTGATCCTCTTCTTCTCCCTCGTCGGGATCGCCGGTTCTTACGGCGTGGCCTGGTTCGGGATCCGCGTCAACACCTTCGCCAACTCCCGTGCGGCGTTCGCGTCGCTCGGCGGCAAGCCCTTCCCGACGTACGACATCCCCCTCAAGGCGGGAATGTCGATCGGGATGGCCCTCATCAGCGTCGAGCTGCTGATCATGCTCATCATCCTGCTGTTCCTCCCCAGCGAGGTCGCGGGCAAGTGCTTCATCGGGTTCGCCATCGGCGAGTCGCTCGGCGCGGCGGCCCTCCGGATCGCGGGCGGCATCTTCACCAAGATCGCCGACATCGGGTCGGACCTCATGAAGATCGTCTTCAAGATCAAGGAAGACGACGCCCGCAACCCCGGCGTGATCGCCGACTGCGTGGGTGACAACGCGGGCGACTCGGTGGGCCCCTCGGCCGACGGGTTTGAGACCTACGGCGTGACCGGCGTCGCGCTCATCACGTTCATCATGCTCGCCATCATGCCTGGAATCACCGACGGCGTGCCGCGGTACCTTCCCGACGGCGTGACCATGGCCACAGCGACGGCCGCTCAGATGGACGTCGCCAAGGAGGCTGCGAGCACCGTGCAGGTTCAGCTGCTCGTCTGGATCTTCGTGATGCGCATCATCATGGTGCTTGCTTCGGTGGTGTCGTACTACTTCAACCACGCCATGGCGAAGGCGACCTACAGCAACGTCACGAAGATGAACTTCGAGAAGCCCCTCACCAACCTCGTGTTCATCACGTCGGGCGTGTCGATCGTCCTGACCTACGCCGCGTCGTACGTCCTCATCCCGAACATCGGGAACGACCCGAGCCTCTGGTGGAAACTTTCAACGATCATCACCTGCGGCACGCTGGCCGGAGCGATCATCCCCGAGCTTGTGAAGATCTTCACCTCGACTCACTCGTCGCACGTTCGCGAGGTCGTGACCAGTTCCAAAGAGGGTGGCGCGTCGCTCAACATCCTCTCCGGCCTGGTGGCGGGTAACTTCTCCGCCTACTGGCTCGGCATGGCCATCATGTTCCTCATGGGCGTGGCGTACTACATCGCCATGATGCCCAGCGCCGACGGGCACACCCTGGGCAACCTCATGGTCGCCCCAGCGGTCTTCGCCTTCGGGCTCGTCGCCTTCGGGTTCCTCGGGATGGGTCCCGTGACCATCGCGGTGGACTCCTACGGCCCCGTGACCGACAACGCCCAGTCCGTCTACGAACTCTCCACGATCGAGCAGATCCCTGGGATTTCCGAAGAGATCAAGCGTGACTTCGGCTTCACGCCCGACTTTGAGAAGGGCAAGGAGTTCCTCGAGGAGAACGACGGGGCGGGCAATACGTTCAAGGCGACCGCCAAGCCCGTGTTGATCGGAACCGCGGTGGTCGGCGCGACCACCATGATCTTCGCCCTTATCATCGGGCTCACCCACGGCCTCGAAGACAAGGAAGCCATCGCCAAGATGGGGCTCATGCACCCGCCGTTCCTGCTGGGGCTCATCGCGGGCGGCTGCATCATCTACTGGTTCACCGGCGCGTCGATGCAGGCTGTGACGACCGGTGCGTACCGTGCGGTGGAGTTCATCAAGAACAACATGAAGCTCGACGGGGCGACCCGCGCGAGCGTCGAGGACAGCAAGAAGGTCGTCGATATCTGTACGCAGTACGCCCAGGCGGGGATGTTCAACATCTTCCTGGGGGTCTTCTTCGCGACCCTCGCCTTCGCGTTCTACGATTCGTACTTCTTCATCGGGTTCCTGATCTCGACCGCGTTGTTCGGGCTCTTCCAGGCGATCTTCATGGCCAATGCGGGCGGCGCGTGGGACAACGCCAAGAAGATCGTCGAGACCGACCACGACCTCAAGAAGGCCGGCCTGGGCAAGGGGAGCGACCTGCACTCCGCCTGCGTCGTGGGCGACACGGTCGGCGATCCGTTCAAGGATACCTCGTCGGTGGCGATGAACCCGGTCATCAAGTTCTGCACGCTGTTCGGGCTGCTGGCGGTCGAGCTGGCGATCTCGATCAACGCCAAGCAGGACGGCAAGACGGGCCTCACGCACTCTCTGGCGTTTGTCTTCTTCCTGATCTCCGCGTTCTTCGTCTGGCGTTCGTTCTACGGGATGAAGATCGGCGGGTCGGTCAAGAGCGCCCACTGATCCGGTTTCTGAAAGTCGGTTGATTTGATGGAAGCACGAAGCCCCGCGTCGTTCGACGCGGGGCTTTTTATTGGTAGACTGCGATCGCCCGAGAGGCTTGGGAACGTGCGGGGGTCTTGAGCACGGTCAGCTCTCGATCGTGCCGTCCGCCTCGTCGAGCGCATTCGTGTGCCACATTCGTTCGATGACTCGCATTCCCGGCCAGAAGTTCTCGTCGTTCATCTGCATCGAGAAGAAGGAACGGTCCTCTCCCTTGTGGAACAGATGGAGCCAGCCCTCGTTGAACGAAAGCCGATCGATGTCGGCGAAGGGGATCAGCTGTCCCTTGCGTTTGCCCCGCTTGGGCGTGGCGGTGGTCGCGTCGAGGGTGAGCTTGCCCCAAGCGATGGACTCGCCCCCCAGCAGGCGATCGATCCAGCGGTCGGCCATGGCGTCGGCGATGATCAGCTTCACGACGTCGAGCTCGTCTTCACCCTTGAATTCGCCCTTGCCCAGGATCGTGTACGAAAGCCCGACAGGTTTCTGCTTGTGACTCCCTGTCCATTTGATGGTTTTCTTGCCTCTCGCCTGGAGTTTCACGACCAGCGATGTGCCGGTGTAGATTCCGTTGACGTACTGTCGAGTGATGCTGTAGGTGAATCGCTCGCAGTCTGCGTAAGCCATTGAACGCAGACGCTTGCCGCCTCGACAGGCACACACGCCAAGCACTCGAAACTCCGTTGTTGTGCGGTAGCTTCGCACTCCGAACGCCGCAAGCACCACGCAGAGCGCCCCCACAAACAAGAGCACAATGGCCAAGTCCCGCTGGTGGGGCAGTCGGCTGTTCAGCATGGCTACGCCAAAGTACAGCGACGCGATCGCACCCGAGCAGACGAGGCCGATCGCCCCCAGTTCCCCAAAACCGCGGCGTCTTTCAGCGATGATCTCGCCAAAATCGTCGTGCTCGGACACGCCTGGTGCTGCGACCATATTGAAATACCTTTCGCTACGCAGCGGCGGAAGCATCTGCGAGCTCCAGTTCGGGCTGTCTTGCTACGACACCTTTGCCAGCCCACGCTCGATGCACGCGAAGACCTTCGGCCAGTCTTCCATCTTGAAGACCGGCAGCGGGGGGAGCATGCGAAGGTGGTACGGGCTGTGCCCGCAGTAGAAGACGATCGCGCCCTCGTCGAAGATGTGCTTGCACGCAGCGGTGATCTTGTCCTTCTTGCCGCCAAAGGGCGTGAACTTCATCATGCCGCCGAGGCCGCCGACGTGCTCCTGCGGGTAGCCGAGGGTGTCGACGACGGGCGGGAACCACGCGGGGTGCTTGGCGGCGAGGGCTTTGACCTGTTCGCGGAACGCGGCGTGGTGCTTGGCGAACGTGCCCTGCTCGCCGTAGAACGTGGGGGCCCCGTCGCGGAGCTTCTCGATGATGCGGCGACCGACGCGGAAGGTCGGGCCTTCGCCGGTGAACGTGCCGCTGAGCAGGCCGGCCTTGGGGTTGTATTCCTCGCTGTAGAGGGTGACGCACGCCTGCGTCATCTTGCCCACGCAGAAGACGTCGACGTACTCGCCCAGGTCAAAGTGCTCGTAGGCGAACATCCGGGGTGAGCGGCCCCAGGTCTGGATCTCATCGTCCCAGATGGCCACGCGGCGGGCGCGGCAGACGTCCATGAGGGCTTTGAAGTAGTCGCGGTTGCCGACGTTGAACCCGCCCTCGCCCTGCATCATCTCGAAGATGAAGCAGGCGTGCTGCCCGGGGTAGCGGTCCAGGTACTGCGTGAGGTGCCAGACCGCCAGGTCGATGTACCGCTTGGCGCCCATCTTGTCGTACTGCGCCTGGTCGAAGAAGGGCATGTAATCGACGAGCGTGGAGAGGGGGACGCCCTGGCGGTAGTCGGCGGTGTCGCCGATCTGGCACATCGTGATCGACCGCCCCATGAAGCAGTCCTTGAACGCGATGACGCGGTTGGCGGGGGCGTGCTTCTGGTAGCAGACCTTCAGAGCGTTCTCGTTGGCCATGGCGCCGCTGGTGGCGACGTAGGCGTACTTCAAGCGGCTGTTCTTCTTGGCTTCGGCGAGGAGCGTCTCGCCGAACTCAAATGCGTCGAAGTTACTCTGGAGGTTCCCGGCCTTGACGGTGTCGTCGAGCGAGCCCAGCAAAGACTCTTCGATGAGGTCGGGGTCGGAGTGGCCGAAGAAGTGGACGCCGATCCCGGCGATCATGTCCCACTTGACCGAGCCGTCGAGGAGTTCAACAAGGGCCCCGTTGCCCAGCCCGCTGCCGATGAACGGGTAGAGCAGGCCCCGCCCGCGAACGTCCGCCGCCCGCTTCATGAGGGCGTCGTAGGACTCCTTGAGCCCGGGGTTGGCGGGGCGGCTGTCGGTGATCTGGGCTGAGGCGGCGCGGACCTCGCCGACGAGCGTCTGGATGGCAGCCCGGACGGCGGGTTTGAGTCGCAGCTGCTGCCCGAGGGTGGTGGAGGGGCTGGTGGTGGGGGAGGTGGGGGCGGTCGTCATGCGGAAGGATAGGGGCAAATGGCCAAATGGCCAAATGGCCAAATGGTCAAATGGCCAAAGAAAGGCAGAAGCCCAAGACACTTAGCGTTCGGTACGCAGTGCCTTCATTTGGCCATTTGGCAATTTGACCATTTGGCCATTTCTGTCTTTAGCACCCGGTCTCAAAGGCCAGCACGAAGTCGTCGTAGTCGAAGAAGTCGACAAAGCCGTCGCCGTTGAAGTCGGCGGAGCCGCCGTCGCAGGCCTCGGTCTCGAAGCACTCGACAAAGGCGTCGTAGTCGAAGAAGTCGAGGAAGCCGTCGCAGTTGAAGTCGGCGGCGCAGAGGGTGAGCGTGGCCGCGTTGCTCGTCACGCTGCTGCACGCATTGGTCACAATGCAGTCATAACCGCCAGTTGCCGAAGCGCCCGTGACCAAAAGCGTTGCCGTCGCCGCCGACGGATTCGCAATCGTGTTGATCGGTGTGCCGTTCTCCCGCCACTGATAGGTAAACGGCCCGATGCCGCCCGGTGTCACCGTGAACGTCGCATCTCCGCCCCGGCATGTCAGTGTCGCCTCCGGTTGCTGGCACACATCAATGCAGCGTCCAGCGCCCACGGTCATCTCGAGCAGAATGAAATTCCCATTGATCATTCGGCCCGGGCCGCCGGTCGGCAATCCCAGTTCCGCGGCGCTGGAGGTGCCGTTGGCATCAATGACTTCAATCCGCACGCCCGTCACTGCCGCCAGGGGCGATACCGCGAGCATTCGGTATCGGTTGTATTCCGGCAATGGGCCGCTGGCCAGGACCGATGAATCCGGCTGCACCGTGAGCACTGCCGCAGGATTTGTGTTCGCAACTCCCGCGCTGTTGGTAGCTGAGGCGATCGCCGAGTACGGTGTCAGCACCGTCCAGTTGGCCGTGACATCGCCGCCAACGGACAGGCCGTCGGCAAACGTCGAGCGATCATCGCCCGTGACAGAGAGCCGGAATAGACCCAGAGCGTGCGGCAGTGCGGCGCCGGAGTTAAAGCCGCTGAGGAGCGAGATGTCGATCACGAACGGCTGGCCGGGAACTGGCGAGACCAAGTCACTCACGGTCTCCACTACGGCGGTTTGGTTAAACGAACGCTCCGCTGTGGTCGAGCATGGTGCTTCGTAGATTGCCCAGCCCAGTGTCGGATTGCCATCGACGATTCTTGAAACTGAGTAAGGCCCCGAGCACTGCTGCGAGAACGTCGCCGTCGCCTGAGCAAGTGGCACAGGGGTCGTTGGACATGGATCCGCCGCCCGGGTGGAATGGCCCATGCCAGCAGCAATTAAAGGTGTGATGAATCGAGCAGAACGCTGGGGGAAAGTCCTCATCTCCGATCCTCCGCCTGGTAGACCTTTACCTAGAGCGGCCATTTTATAAATATGAGATTTCAATTGCCATAGCTTATGGTGCGATTTTCGTCACTTTCAATGGTCTTGCTGGGTTCTCGGACTCGACCAGCCCAGAGATACATCCGCGAAAGACGCCAGATGTCGGCGAGTTTCTGATTCTTCTCAGCACCCGGTCTCGAAGGCCAGCACGAAGTCGTCGTAGTCGAAGAAGTCGACGAAGCCGTCGCCGTTGAAGTCGGGCGTGCCCAATCCGCAGGCCCCCGTCTCAAAGCACTCGACGAACTCGTCATAGTCGAAGAAGTCCAGGAAGCCGTCGTCGTTGAAGTCGGCAAGGCAGTAGACGGCGATGAGCGACTCTACCCCAACGCCTGCGACTCCGGTCGTGCGCTCGACGATGTGCCAACGCGGAGGCGTGATGATCGTGGCGAAGGAGCCCAGGAGTTGGCCGCCACCGGCGGAGTTGCCGCTGCACTGGATGAGCGTGTGCTCATCGCCGTTGATGGGCGTGTGGGCCGGGTTGACGCGGAGTTCGAGGGTTCCGCCGAGCGTGATGTCGCTCTCGTCGATGAAGGGCGGGGCGGGCATGGTTGTGGAGACGGTTCGGATCAGATCGGATGAGCCAACGCCGAGGATATCGAGTTGGATCCGGGAGTTTGGGCCGAGCAAGGCGTCCCCTTCGAGCGAAATGACTCCCCCGATGCCGGTGCCGTGTGGACTGAGTGACCCGGCGACCACCACCACCGAGTCAGAGTCGGAGGCAAGGGTGCCGGTGCCGGAAGCGGTGCCCACGACGGCCAGTCCTGTGGTGCAGCGAACCGATGGAGAGCCCGAACTAGAAGCGGGGAACGTGACGAAACCGACGGACGCCTGAGAGGAATCGTGAAGCGTGACGTCGAAGTCTCCGTTGATGGTGAGGCTGCAGAAGTTCCCGTTGAACCCGATGTTGCTGGCGGCACTCCCCATGGTGAGGTCGCCGGTGGCGGTGATGACCGACCCGGCGAGGGCCGTGATGGGCGTGGAGTTGGAGAAGGTGCCCGAGCCGGTGAACCCGCCGCCGCTGCCGAAGGTGATGGTGGTGCCGGAGATTCCCTGACCGACGCTGGTGAGGACTTTGGTGAAGGTGAGCCCCGAGCCTTGGGAGACAATGAAGCCGCCGTTGCTGATCCGGATATCGACAGTGCCATCGCCCGAAAGCGTCTTTCCGAACGCAATGCCTGCCACACCTTCGCCCGAGATAATGCCGCCGGCCCCGAGGTGAGCGTTGTCGAGCTGCGCGGCTGCCACGGTAAGGGCATGATCTCCGATCTCCAGGAAGCCGGTGTTGGAGAGGAACCCGCCCAGTCCATCGCGCGGAATGATGGTCATGTCACCCGTCAGTTCGACGACGGCGTTTGGGTTGTTGACGAACAGACTCCCCGAGAGAAGGCCGCTCATCGAGTAACCGGCGCCTTCGAGGAAGAGCCCGTTGCACACGATCGTCCCGCCGGCCAAAGTGAACGCCGCGCCGCTCTTCACACGCACATGTCCGTCACAGTTGAGCTCGCCGCCCTGCTCTACCGAGAGCGAGTCGCCCGACCCCCAAACGTTGACGCTGGTGGTGTTCGAGCCGCCGGAGATGACATTGACGGTGCTGCCCGGGATTTCGGTGCCGCCGATGGTGACGGTGCCCGTTCCGAAGGCCGCCGCGGCCGTGCCACCGATGGCGAGAGAGCCGTTGATGTCCCAAACAGAAGTTCCGTGGTTGATGGTGGCAGAACCGACGCCCGTGGCGGTGCGGCCGAGGTTCACCGACCCGGAGGTCATGTGGCCGTTGCTCCGGATGTTGAGAGACCCTTCGCCTGCGTCGCCGATGACAAGTAATCGCGCGGCGGGCAAGGTGGCAGTGCTGCCCGTGCCGGTCACTTGCAGTTGGCCATCGCTCCCGGCGAGGTTGCCGAGAATGATGTCGCCCGCTGAGATGGTCAGACGCGAGCCGGAGAAGACATTGAACGTCGCTCGGGTCGTGTTGCCGACGACCAAGGCCTCGAAAGGGGCGACAGCGTTCGAAAGGGTGCAAGTAGCCCCGTTGGCAAGAGCGATGATCGGGAGGTCGCCGGCGTTGCCATTGAGCGTCAGCACATCGTTGCGAACTTGGAGTGAGCCGCCGTCAATCTGGAGTACGCCGCCGAGCAGGTTGAGAAACCCGCCCGAATCCGACGCGATGAGAGAGCCGGTCGTGAAGAAGCCCCCCTCGTTGACGGTGAGCGTGCCCGAGCCGACGCCGGCGGGGTCGCCGATGCGTGTGGTGCCCAGGACGGTGACGATGCCGCCGTCGTTGACGGCGAAAGTTGAAGAACCGCCGCTGAGCCCGACGCCGGGGTTGTCGCCAAGGTGGAGCCCGGTGGCGATGTTGATCTGGGAATTGGCGTTGAGGATGCCACCGATGCCGCCGACGTTGACGACGCCGTTGGAACCCGGGCTGAGCCCGACGAACATCTCGTCCGCGTTCACCCGTGCGCCCGCGAGCACGTTGAAGAACCCATCCCCGAGCGAGCCCACGGTGATGTCCTTGCCCGAACCCGTAAGATCTAGGAGCGACGAGGGCACGGGCAGCGGCAGGCCGCCGGTGCCGGTGACGGTCACGGTCCCGACGCCCGTCGCTGCCGACCCGACGATGACGTCGTCGGCCGGCACGACCGAAGCCCCGTCCCTGACCGTGAGCGTGCCGGTGCCCGCGTTGCCGACGATGATGTCCGAACCTGCGGCGGTCGTGTCGAGGAGCGAGCCCTCGTTGTCGACCGTCAGCGTGCCCGCGGCCCCGCTGGCGTTGCCGATGGTCAAGCCGGAGCCCGCGTGGAGCGTGCCCGACGTGAGGAGCGTGGTCGCCGAATCGCCCGAGACGTCGCCGACGCGGACGAAGCTGCTCGTGGTGTGGGGCGAGGACATGTTGAGCGTGACGGTGCCCCGCTTGAACGTGTGCGAGGCGGACTGCGGGACCGCCCCCGAGAACGTCACGGTGTAGATACTGGCGAGGTTCCAGACGAGCGGGTTGGCCGCGCCGGGGACCTGGGCGGGGTTCCAGTTGCCCGCGGTGGAGGCGGCCCCGCCGGCGGCGGTGAGCCAATTGAGCGTTTGCCCGTAGGCCGACCCGCCGATGGCCGCTGCTGAACCAGCCGCCAGAACCAATCCAAGTGACAACGAACGACCCGTGCTCATGGTGCGCATCGACGACTCCCTGCCGCGTGGGCGGCGAAAAACAAGGTGACGCCGGTCTGACCTCTCGAGGTCGGACCGACATCCTCCCATGTATCCGCACCGTCCGATGCTTGCAAGGCTCACGAAAATCGAGACAATCCGACCCCGGACCATCGGGGTTCTTTGCCGGGCCCAGTACCGCCCTTTACCGGGACGGATCAGCACCCCTCTTCGAAGGTGGCGACAAACGCGTCGTAGTCGAAAAAGTCAAGAAAGCCGTCGGCGTTAAAGTCTGCTGTCGAGTTCGGCGGGCAGACGAGCGTCTCAAAGCACCCGACAAACGCATCGTAATCAAAGAAGTCGAGAAACCCATCGCACGTGAAATCCGTCCGACAGATCGAGAGCGAGGCCGCGCCCGATGTGACAGCCCCGCAACGGTCCGAGACCACGCAGCGAATCCCGCCGACCACCGCGAGTGTTCCTTCAGCGGTCTGGGCACGGGTCAGCGTAACGCTCTGCCCCGTCGGGTCTTCGGCGGTGAATCGCGCTGTGCCCCCCGCGTCCGCGTTGGATCCAGGAGTCAGGTCCCGCCAGACGCCGGGCGTGCCGGTTTGTTCCCACTGCCACCGATAGGTGAAGGGGCCGCTTCCGACGACCGCGACCGCGAACACTGCGGGCCCTTCGGGGCAGACGGTGGCCGGAACGGGCTGGGTCGTGATGTTGCCGTCGCAAAAGCCGTCGATCAGGCCGTCGATCACAAGGTTGTCAAACGCCCACCACCAGTTGTTGCGGGCGTCCAAAAGCGCGAACTCGAGGGTCATTTCGGTCGCGCCGGCTGGGTTGGGCGCGTTCACGCGGACGGACTCGTTGGTCGCGTCGGGTTTGAAGTTCGCCCCCGCCGCCGAGCGCCAGTCCAAGAGCGTGACGGGCCCGCCGCCGTCGAAGCGGGCGGTCAGCAACGCCCGCTGAACCCCCTCGAACCGCCAACTCGAATCAAACCCCACGCGCACGGACGCGGGGGCGATGCCCGCGAGCGACACGCCCGGGGTGAACAGGCGGGCGTTGTAGGGCCCGAGATTGCTCGGCGTGCCGCGATCGTCCCATTCGTCGGGGTCCGCCACCGCGACCGCCCCCGCTCCGCGGGTGAACTGCGAGCGGTTCTGGTCCGCCGCGACCGACACCCACCAGTCCTTTCTGGCAACTGCCCACCCTTCCCATTCCGTCACGCCCACCGCAGGATCGTTCGCGCCAGGCACGCCGCTATCGTCGACAGACCATCCAAAGGGAGGCGTGCCGCTCCACACTCCGCTGGCCGCGGCTTCGTTGACACTGGGGCCGAGCGGCACACCTTCAAAGTCCTCGCGGAGCAGCGTACGGCGCGTCGTGCATCTCACAGGAACGGACGGACTGCCCGCCATGTCAAGCCCCACCGCACTGCCGTCCCATTCCCACGCCGATTCCACCGCAACGCCCAAGAACCGCATCACCGTGGGGGCGACGTCGGCGATCGTGGTCGTGCCGGGAATCACGGTGCCCGCAGCAGTTGAAAGCCCCGAGACGATCATAAAGACATTGCGATGCTCGGGGATGTTCTGACCGTGCGAGGTCCCGCTGCCACCGTGGTCGGTCGTGACGACAATCAGCCAGTCCTCGCCGCTGTATGTCGGGCGAGCCCGGATTCCGTCCAAGATCCGGCCGATCCGCGCGTCGGTCTGCTCGATCACCTGGAGATACGCCGGGTTCGCTGGCGAGAACCCCGACGCGTGCCCGGCGTGGTCGACGTCGTCGAAGTGAACAAAGATGAGGTCCGCTGCGTCGCTCGCCAGTGCCGCGACGCACGCATCCCGCACGCCGTCGTCCGTCAGGTTGGTCTGTATCAGGTCGGCCGAACCCAGCAGGATGTTGTTGTTGATGGGCGACCAGTGCACAAGCGAAGCCGTGCGAACGTCGGTGCAGACGCCCGGCGTCTGGCCAAGCCCGCGGAGCCGAGCGAAGAAGTGCGGGTACGTCGCAAAGGCGTTGGGCATAAAGGAGTTGCCGGTGACCAGGTGCTTGGTGCGGTGCACGCCCGTCAGGATCGTCGACCACCCCGGGCCGCTCACGGTGATGTCCTCGGCAAGGCACGACCAACTCACCGCTCCCTCCGCGATGAGCCCGTCGATCGCTGGCGTGTTCGCCGCTTGAAGCGCATCGGGCCTCACGCCGTCGATGCCCACGATCAGCACCTTCCGCTGGAGATTCTGCGCCGGGGCGACGCCCGCGAAGACCTGCGACCCAGCAAGAAACGCAGCAGCAATCAAGCGTTGCATAGGGGATTCCAGGCCAGCGAAACCCGCTCAACGAGAGTGCATTCCGCAGCGGACGGAGGTTAGCATCAAGGCCGAGTCGTACGCTCGCTGGTCGAAAGATTGCTGGCCACGGATCGCGCATTTTCCGCTAAGAAACGATGAATCCTGCTCGGGAGACCACGAAAATCACTCGACCGCGGGGCCCGCCTCTTGTTTCGCGATCAGCACCCCGCCTCGAACGCCGCGACAAAGGCGTCGTAGTCGAAGAAGTCCACGAATCCGTCGCCGTTGAAATCCGCCGTGCCGCCGCTGCAGACTTCGGTCTCGAAGCACTCGACAAAGTCCGCGTAGTCGAAGAAGTCGAGGAACCCATCGCCATTGAAGTCCGCGGGGCAGCAAGGCACGACGGTCAGCGTGGCCTCGTCGCTCGTGACACTGCCACAGGCGTTGGTAACGACGCATCGGAACGCCCGAGGCGCGAAGTTGACGTAACCCGCCAGCGGCCTTGCGACGAGCGTCGCGGTGTTCATGTCCGCCATATTCACCACCGGCACGCCACCCGCATCGGCGTTGTCACCGGTGGTGAGGGCAACCCACGGCGTCCCCACGCCCGCGGGCTGCCATTGCCATTGATAGGTGAAGGGGCCGGTACCCGTGGCGGCGAGGGAGAAGGTGGCGGAGTCGGATGTGCAGATCGTCAGTGGGGTGGGATGTGCTGTGACTGTCGGTGCCGGCTGGCCAAACGTGTACTGGGCAAAGTACGAAGATGAACTTCCGCCCGCAGTGCCGAAACTCCCGCCGGCGACAACATCTCCGTCGGGAAGCACCGCCAAGGCGTATACAAAGTAGACATTTGGTCCGGTTATTCCGCTCCCAAGTGCTGACCATGCACCAGTGACCGAGTTGTACCGAGCGATGCGGTTCGCGGATACACCCCCTGCAATCGTGAAGGAGCCGCCCACGATGACGTCCCCACTCGGCAAGACTCTGAGGGAGTGGGCTTGGTTGTTCAGCCCATTTCCAAGGTTCGACCACGCCCCGGTTGACGGATTATGCCTAGCGACGAAAAGCGCCGGACGACCTCCGGCGTTCACAAAGTTACCGGCCGCGACCACGTCGCCACCGGGGAGAACGTCGAGTGCATAGACGGGTCCAGTCGTCCCCCCACCCAATGTTGCCCATGCACCGTTGTTGGGGCTGTAGCGAGCGATCCCGTTCACCGTCACACCCCCGGCGGTCGTGAAGAGCCCTCCCGCGACGATGTCGCCGCTCGGGAGCACCGCAAGGGCCCTGACATCCGAGTTCACTCCGGCACCTAGGGCCGACCACGATCTGGTGGACCAACTGTACCGGGCGATGCGATTGCCCGGCGATCCCGCTGCGGCTGTAAACGACCCGCCCACGATCAGGTCGCCGTTTGGAAGCACGGCCAAGGCGTAGACAATACCGTTCATCAGACCGCTGACGGCTGACCAGGCTCCTGTGGCGCGGTTGTACCGTGCGATCGCGATGGCCGGTACGCCACCGGCTCGGTTAAAGATCCCCCCCGCGATCACATCCCCGTCGGGCAGTACCGCCAGAGCGTACACGTCGCCAGACATCCCGCTGCCAAGCGTCGACCAAGCCCCGGTGCCGGGGCTGTAGCGGACGATGCGGTTTGCTGGAGCACCCCCGGCTGTCGTGAACATCCCGCCCGCGATGACATCCCCGTCGGGCAACACCGCCACGGCCTTGACTTCGTTGTTCATCCCCCGGCCAAGCGCGGACCACTCACCGTTGGTCGTGTTGAAGCGAGCGATATCGTCCGACACCGCTCCGCCGGCGGTGGCAAAGGAGCCCGCGGCGATCACGTCTCCGCCGGGGAGCACAGCCACGGCGTTGACGTAATTGCCGACACCAATCCCCAGGGCGGACCACGCGCCGGTCGCGGTGTTGTAACGAGCGATGAAGTTCGTCGCCACGCCGCCTGCGGTGTTGAAGTCACCCGCCGCGAGCACGTCGCCGTCGGGCAAAGCTGCGAGACCGTAGAGGGGACCGCTCACCCCACTTCCAAGAGCCGACCACACCCCGGTGATCGGGTTGTAGCGGGCGATGCGGCTGGCCGGCGCGCCGCCTGCGCTCGTGAAGAATCCACCCGCGAACACCTCGCCGTTGGGTAGCACAGCAATGGCGCGGACATCACGGTCCACGCCGCTGGCGAGGGCCAACCACGTTCTGTTTCGCGCGTTGTATCGAGCGATGTTGTTCGCTGGCACTCCACCGGCATTGGCGAAAGTTCCGCCCACGACAAAATCCCCATTCGTCGGAAGTGCGGTGATGGCCAAGACGGTCCCGTCCACCCCGCTGCCGAGCGCGGACCATCCGCCAGATCCCGGGCTGTAGCGGGCGATTCGGCTCGCGGTTCTGCCTCCGATTGAAGTGAAGTTTCCGCCGACGAGCACTTGGCCGTCGGGTTGGACCGCCAAGGCGTAGACGCTGCCGTCGACAGCGGCCCCTATGGATGACCAAGTTCCGGAGGTCGGGCTGTAACGAGCGATGGAATTCGCGAGCAAGCCCCCTGCCATTGTGAAAATCCCACCCGCAACGACATCTCCTCCGGGAAGCACAGCCAGAGCAAGAACATCGTTATTCACGCCTCCGCCAAGGGCTGACCACGCCTTGGTGGTCGGGTTGTAACGGGCGATGTTGTTCGCAGGCACGCCCCCGGCAGTGCTGAAGTCCCCACCGATGATCACGTCCCCGTCGGGCGTTACTGCCAGTGCGACGACTCGACCGTCGGTGCCGGGAAAGGACTCCCCCGGCAGCCAGCCTTCGGGGCATTGGGCTTTGGCGGGGGCGGTGAGGACGAGCACGAGCAGGAGAGCCATGGCGACTGCGGAGCGGCAGCCCACAGCCAGTCCCGACCGGAGAAAGGCATGCCCCGGAGTGGACCAACCCGCTCGAATGCAGTTCATGTTCATTCCTTCGTTGATCGTGTTATCGCAGCCAGCCCCACATCCCGTTGCGGGGTCCTCCAAGGCGCCGCCCTCTCCCACGATCCGCCCGCCCGGTGGGCGACCCGAGAAGGGGATCCACAGTCTAACAAGAGCCGCCCCATTCGCCAAATGATCCTGACGATGGGTCCGGCAGGCTCGCCAATTTTCGATTCGGTCCTGCTCTGGCGTCACGAAGACGGGCCCTTTTCTATGCTGCACGAGTTATGCGACGTTCAGGATGGCTCTTTCCAGACCTCGGGAGCGCCGCTGGGTCCATTGGCTGCCCAAGGACTCACCTCGGAGGTGCGAACCCCTGGACGTGCGGTCCGAAGGGCGGCGGGCGATTGGCCATCGGGTGCCACGTCCGATCCGCTTCGGTCGGACGTGCATGGTTCGGCCATCACCGCCTCGGGCACGCCCGGCCCCTCGAGACCGGGCGTGGCACCCCCCACTCACTCCTACCCCCACCCCACCTCCCCACGCCCTCGGGAGGTGACCCACGGGCCGGACGCCCGACCGCTCGGGATCTGCTAACCTAGTGGCCGACCGGGCGGTGGGGGGATGGTCGGGGCGGGGGGATGATCCGTGGACTTCGCATGCACAAGGTGAACGAAATGCTGACCAACATGATGACGGGATTCAAGACGCTCGGCCTCGCAGGCCTCTTCGGAATGGCGGCCCTCGCGGGCGTGGGCGGCCTCGGCGGCTGCGACAACAAGGCTGCCCCGACCAAGGGCGGGACCGGTGGCGCCTCCGGCTCGAGCACCACGGGAACCAAAGCCCCTGAGGCCACAGGCGACACGATCCGCGTCGGGCATTACGCCTCCCTGACCGGGGCTGAGGCCACCTTCGGCATCTCCACCGATAACGGGATCAAACTCGCCGTCGAAGAACGCAACGCGGCGGGCGGCGTGAAAGTCGGCGGCAAGGGCGATGGCAAGCAGATCACCCTCATCACCTACGACAACCAGGGCAAGCCCGAAGAATCCGTCGCCACCGTCACCCGCCTGATCGACCAGGACAAGGTCGCCGCGGTGCTCGGCGAGGTCGCCAGCAGCCGCAGCCTTGCCGGGGCGCCGGTCTGCCAGCGCAAGGGCGTCCCGATGATCACCCCCTCGTCGACCAACCCGGACGTGACGTCCATCGGCGACATGATCTCCCGCGTCTGCTACATCGACCCCTTCCAGGGGAAGGTCAACGCCAGTTTCGCGGTCAACCACCTCAAGAAGCTCAAGGGCGCGACGCTCTACAACCGCGCCCAGGCGTACTCGTCGGGGCTGAATACGAACTTCAAGGAAGCCTTCACCAAGATGGGCGGCACCGTCGCGTCCGAGCAGGCCTTTAGCGACGGCGACAACGACTTCTCCGCTCAGCTCTCCGCCATCCGCGAGGCCAAGGTCGATTTCATCTACGTCCCGGTCTATTACACCGAGATCGTGAACATCGCCAAGCAGGCCCGCAAGCTCGGCATGACGCTGCCTCTGATCGGTGCGGACGGGTGGGACAGCCCCGAACTCAAGAACGCGGGCGACTCGCTCAACGGGTGCTACTTCTCCAACCACTACAGCCACGAGGACCAGCGCCCCGAGGTGCAGGAATTCGTCAAGAAGTACAAAGCCAAGCACGGGCAGACGCCCGACGGCCTCGCTGCTCTCGGCTACGACGCGGCCCGCCTGCTCTTTGACGCGATGGAGCGTTCTCCCTCGCTGTCGGGCAAGGATCTCGCCGCCGCGATCGCCGCGACCAAGGACTTCAAGGGCGTGACCGGCAATATCACCATCGACAAGGACCGCAACGCCCAGAAAGTTGCCGTCATGCTCGAGATCGTCAACGGCGAACTCAAGTACGTCACCACCCCGAAGATCGACTAACCTCTACTTCCTCCCGAGTTCACTTCCAACGGGATCCATAGACCCCGCATGACGCAGTTCCTCCAAACCCTGATGGACGGGATCACCGTGGGTTGCCTCTACGCGCTCATCGCGCTGGGCTACACGATGGTCTACGGCATCTTGAAGTTCATCAACTTCGCCCACTCCGACATCTTCGCCCTGGGCACCTGGATGACCATCACCATCGCCGGATGGTTCGGCATCAAAGCTCTCGGCGGCGAAGGCCCGCCGCCTTTCTACGTCGGCCTCGCGGTCCTCGCGTGCACCATGCTCTTCTGCGGGTTTGTCGGGTTCACGATCGAACGCGTCGCATACCGACCTCTCCGTGGCGCTCCGAGACTCAACGTCCTCATCACCGCCATCGGCGTCTCGCTCCTGCTCCAGAACATCGGGCAACTCAAGGCTGTGTTCGGCCCCTCGCCCCGTGCGTTCCCGCCCCTCCTCGACAACACCATCCTCGCCACCTTCGCCGACGTGCGTCTCCGCCTCGCCGATGTCGCGGTCGTCGGCACCGCTGTCGCCCTCATGGCGGCCATGCAGTATCTGATCTTCAAGACCAAGTTCGGCTCGGCCATGCGGGCGGTGAGTTTCAACAACCGCAACGCCAGCCTCATGGGCATCAACGTCGACCGCGTGATCAGCATCACCTTCGTCCTGGGCTCCATGCTCGCCGCGGCGGCCGGGTTCCTCTACGGGCTCAAGTACGAGGGGCAGGCCAAGCAGACAGCGGATTCGATGTGGGTCATGCTCGGGCTCAAGGCCTTCGTCGCGGCCGTCGTCGGCGGGATCGGCAACGTCCGCGGGGCGGTCCTCGGTGGGCTGCTCATCGGCCTGATCGAGTTCTTCGGCGTCGCCTACCTCAAGAGCGAGTACCGCGACGCGTACGTCTTCGCCCTGCTCATCCTCGTGCTGCTCTTCCGCCCCGAGGGCGTTCTGGGCAAAGCCACCGTGGAGAAAGTCTGACCCATGTCAAGACTCTCTGAACGCTCGCTCGCTCTTCGTCCCGCCGCGTGGACGGTCCTCCCGCGCGGGCTCTCGCCGCTCGTCATCGCGGTCCTCGTCGGGCTGGCGATGTTCTACATCGGGCCCAACCTCGGCGGCTCTTGGACCGAGCCCGCCCTCACCGCCGGGATCAGCATCATCCTCGCGGTCAGCCTCACCGTCGTCAACGGGTTCACAGGCCAGTTCTCGATGGGGCACGCTGGGTTCATGGCCTTGGGCGGGTACACCGCCGCCGCCATCACGTACTACGGCTCGATGCGATACCTCGGATCGTCCGCGTTCGCGGGCGGGCTCCTCAGCTACAACGGTGTCGAGGCCTTCACCGGCGGCATCCTGACGATGGGTGACATGCTCTTTGTCGCATCCTGCCTTTCCGGCGGGCTCGTCGCCGCTCTTGCTGGTTACATCGTCGGCCTCCCCAGTCTCCGCCTCCGCGGCGACTACCTCGCCATCGTCACCCTCGGCTTCGGCGAGATCCTCCGCGTCATCCTCCAAGGCTCCAAGCCTCAGATCTTCCAGACCAAGGTCGCCGAAGTGCAGGCCGCGTCGCCGGTCGACCTTGCCTGGTCCCTCGGCGGTGCCCAAGGCTTCAACATGCTGCCCACCTACAGCACGTTCTTCTGGGTCTACGCCTTCGCCACCCTCACGCTTATCGTCTGCTACCGGCTCAAACTCAGCTCCTCCGGCCGCGCCTTCCTCTCCATCCGCGAGGACGAGGTCGCCAGCCAGGCGATGGGTGTCAATACCACCAAGTACAAGGTTCGCGCCTTCGTCCTCTCCAGTTTCTTCGCGGGGGTCGCAGGCGGGCTCTACGCGATGAAACTCGGCACGATCAATGCCGCCAACCTCGGCTTCCAGAAGTCCTTCGACATCATCATCATGGTCGTCCTCGGCGGCATGGGTTCCATCTCCGGCGCTGCCCTTGCCGCAATCATCCTGACCTTCCTTCCCGAACTGCTCCGCGAGATGGGCGGCGACCTCCAGCAGTACCGCATCATCATCTACGCAGCCCTCCTCGTCATCATGATGCTCGTCCGCCCGCAAGGGCTCTTCGGCATCCGCGAGATCTGGGAGGTCCCTCTCTTCCGCCGCATGTTCTATCTCAAAGACCGCTCGGCCCGTGGCACGAGCGGTGGTGGCGGGGGGGCTGCGAAATGACCGCTGTCCTCGACGTCAAGAACATCTCCATCGCCTTCGGCGGCCTCAAGGCCGTCCAGGACTTCTCCCTCGCCATCCCCCCACGCGGGCTCTACGGGCTCATCGGCCCCAACGGCGCGGGCAAGACCACCTGCTTCAACCTTCTCACCGGCGTCTACAAGCCCAACACCGGCGACGTCACCCTCTCCGGCAAACGCATCAACGGCCTCAAGCCCCACCAGATCGCCGCTGCCGGGCTCTCCCGCACCTTCCAGAACATTCGCCTCTTCGGCGAACTGACCGTCCTCGACAACGTCAAGCTCGCCTGCCACCTCCGCGGCGGGCACAGCATCTTCTCGACCATCCTCCGCACCGCCGGCTTTGTCGGCCAGGAACGCGCGATCGAGGAGCAGGCCATGGAGATGCTCCGCATCTTCGGTCTCGACTCGCGCGCCGGCGAACAGGCCCGCAATCTCCCCTACGGTGACCAGCGCCGGCTTGAGATCGCCCGTGCCCTCGCCACCGAGCCCCGCGTGCTGCTGCTCGACGAGCCGGCTGCGGGCATGAACCCGCAGGAGAAGATCGCCCTCCGCGCCCTTATCCAGCAGGTCCGCGAGCGGTTTGAGATCGCCATCCTGCTCATCGAGCACGACATGGGCGTCGTGATGAACCTCTGCGAGCACATCACCGTGCTCAACTTCGGCCAGACCATCGCCGCAGGATCCCCGGCTCAGATCCAGGACGATCCCAAAGTCATCGAGGCCTATCTGGGGACGGAATAAGCCATGCTCGTCGTCAAAGATCTCCTGGTCAGCTACGGCGCGGTCAAAGCCCTCCACGGGGTCTCCATCAACGTCAACCAAGGCGAGATCGTCACCCTCATCGGCTCCAACGGCGCGGGAAAGTCCACTACGCTCCGTGCTGTCTCGGGGCTCATCCGTGCCGCCGCAGGCTCCATCGAGTTCGAGGGCAAGTCCATCGCTCGTATGGCCCCGCACGACATCGTGCGACTGGGCATGGTCCACTGCCCCGAAGGCCGCGGCATCTTCGCCAACATGACCGTCGCTGAAAACCTCGAACTCGGCGCGTTCACCCGCTCCGACAAGGAAGGCATCGACAAGGACCGCGAGTGGGCCCTCTCGCTCTTCCCGCGCGTCCGCGAACGCCTCCACCAGAATGCCGGCACGCTCTCCGGCGGCGAACAACAGATGCTTGCGATCGCCAGGGCCCTCCTCGCCCGCCCCAAACTCCTCCTGCTCGACGAGCCGAGCCTGGGCCTCGCCCCGCAGATCGTCCAGGTCATCTTCAAGATCATCCGCGACATCAACGCCGCGGGCACGACGATCCTCCTGGTCGAACAAAACGCCCATATGGCCCTGAAGGTCGCGCACCGCGCGTACGTCCTCGAAGTCGGCAAAATCGCCATGCAAGGCAACGCCGCCGACCTCGCCGCCTCCGACGAAGTCCGCAAAGCCTACCTCGGCGTCCACACCTGAAAACAGAGCCCGACGCGCACGCGAGGGAGAATCGGCGTGGATCAACCAAACCTCCCCGCGCCCCCGTCGGCATGCTCGCGAACGTCTTGGTGGTCACGCGCCCTCTGGCGGCTTGTATTGCTCCTCTTCGTCGGCTTCTTTCTTGCGGTTGGCACGGCATGGGTTCTCCCAAATATCGGGTTCAGGTCGGAATACAGCGTCAAGAACCGGCGGGGATTGCTGCAGCCCGGAGACACCATCGTCATTCGGATGGTGACGCGCACCTCCACAACAGTGGGCTATACCTGCGCCTTCGACGGCGGCAAGGAAGCCCCCCCGAACCTGCCGGATAATCCAAGCACTTTCTTGAGCAAGTTGGATGCGTTGCCCTTTGAACCCGGGATTGCGGGACCACTTATTCATCCCGCGCCAACGTATGTTTTCCCGAGCGCTGCATCATGGTCCGCAGAACTCCGCGGCTTTCCCTTCCGTTGTCTCTGGTCGTGGCACGCCGATACCAAGTTTCTGAATCCTTCCAATCTGCCCCGCTCAAGCGCCCTCGAGATTCCCGGCTTTGCCACAGGTCCCGGCGTCATCGGGTACTCCCTTCCGATCACGCCCCTCTGGACCGGCCTCGCGGCGAACACCGTCTTCTGGGCCGCCGTGGTCGCGTGCATCCCCTGGGCAGTCCGCCGTATCCGCCTCGAGATCCGCCACCGTATCGAGCAAAGCCGTATCGATCGCGGCCTCTGCCCCACATGCCTCTACCCCCGCGAACCCCTCGTGGACCGCTGCCCGGAGTGCGGCCGCCAAACGTGACGATCCATCCAGAGCCCGAAGCGCAAGCGAGGGGGAATCGGCGAGCGGCACCCAGATCACGCCTCGCTGCCGGCGGCTCCCCTGACTCGCAATTCGCGATGCTCAGTCGAACTCTCTGGTTCCGCTCAGGCCGGGCACCTCCTTTCAGTCACGCAAGCTTCCGATGATGAAATCACGCCGCTTTGTCGATCGGCCAGCCCCGTCGCGCCCGGCAAAGCGGTAAACCTTCCGAATCCGGCGCGGACCCGGGCAGACCGCTCGTGCCACGATCGGCCTCCTCCCGGCCGCCGGGAGCGGGTCTCATGCACTTCCCCTCGGCCGAGCGTCGCGGTCTGACCGTTTCGTGTGCGGGGCTCCCTTCCCCGGGGGGCCTTGCCGCCCCGGGCCCACGCACGCTATTCTGAGGCAGGAGAGTTGGGTTGACCGACTCCGGCGGATTAGGAGAGTCGAATGCTGCGCACACTGACCATCGGGCTTCTTGGTTTCCTCGCGGTTTCGATGCTGTGCATCGGTGGCTGCGGGAGCGGTGTCAACGTCGTTCAGCCTGGGGTCACCCTCAAGCCCAACGACTCCCTCCGCGATTCCGCCACCCGGCAGTTCCCTCCGATGCGAGCCCACATCATCGGTGTCAACGCCGAGGGCAAGCGGGACTGGGAATCGCAGAACGTCACCGCGCACTTCATGCGCACACGCGACCAGGCCTCCGCCATGAACGCTCGTGAGTTCTCCCTCGAGAACGGCCAGATCCGCCTGACGCCGAGCGATCCTGCTTGGTCGCTCTGGAAGAAGCCGATGTACCTCATCGTGCTGATCGACCTCCCCGGCAAGGGCTCCGAGGGTGGCAAGCCCAGTGATCCTCGGCGGCACGTCATCTCCCTCAACGCCAAACGCTGGAACAAGCTCGATGGTGACATCGTCCTGCAGGTGACCGCCGACGGCGTGGTCCGAGAGACGCAAGAGTCCCTGGTCGAGCCCACGGAGTTCTGACGCGCGGGGTGCACGCGACGACCATGAATACCTGGGGCTCGTACGAATCGGTGAAGGAACTGGCCCAGAGCGGCCCGGGATTTCTATGGTCCGCCCACCCGAAGAACACGACGGTCCGCGGCGAGTCTTTCATCATCAAGACCACCGAGGGGCTCGCCATTCTGGGCGACCCGGAACGCCTCGATCGTGAGTCGGCTCTCTTTCTCGAAGCCGCCCAGGCTCAGGCAAGGGTCGTCGAGTCCGGCGCGACCCACTGGGTCAAGCTTCACGAGTTCGGCAAGACCGACGCGGGCGCGTTCTACGTCGCGGATCTCTACGCGAGAAGCGTTCAGAAGATCGTCGCACGCTCGATCCGTCTCGACCCCCGATCCCTGAGCACATTGGTACACGCCGTGGTCGACGGGCTTCTCGAACTCCGTTCCGCCCTCGGTCGGGCGCACGGAAACCTCAAGCCCTCCAACGTTCTCATCGGCGGGCCCGACGGACCGACGATCGACGATGCGCCCGTCCTGCTCACGGACCCCCTGCCCGCCTCGACCCTCTCCCCCAGGGATGCCGAAGCCGACCTTCACGCCATCGGGCGGCTCATCTATGAACTGGTCATGCTCCGCCCCGTGCGCGAGCGCACAAGCATCTCCGTCACCATGACCGACGATTGGTCGCGGCTCGGCTCCGCCGCCCTCCAGTGGATCGATCTCTGCAACCTCCTCATGGGAGGCGTCCCGGGCAGGCCGCTGCCCGAGCTTGAAGAAGTTCGGGCCATGATCCCCTCCGCAGCGTCGGCCGCGAGAAAGACCAAGGCCGGCCTCTTCGGCATCGCGGCCTTGCTTCTGCTCGCCGCGGGCGGGACCGCGGCGTATGTCGCAACACGCGGCAAGGGCACCCCCGCAGGCCCACCCCCGCCCGTCGCGCTCAGCCTCCCCGAACTGGACCAGCAGTGGCCGACCTTCGTGATGGACTGGTCCGGATGGTTCCGCGGCGATCGTCGGAGCGAGCTGGTCGCCAGGATCGGTCAGCTCCCCTCCGAGACGCGAGCCATGCTCCCCGAAGGGTTGGTTCCGGCGCTGGGCGTGCCTGCAAATCTCATGAGCCCGGACACCGCGAGCAACCGCTCCAGGTTCTCCGAGGTCAAAGCGTTCACACCCTCCAAACGCGCGGAAGAGATTCAGGAACGAGAACGCAAGGTCTGGGTGGACCAACTCTCCGCGTCCGTTCGCGCCGCAAGCCAGGCCCGATCCGAGATGGTCAAACTCCTCGACGCCGAGACGCTCGCCCGGTGGCAGAATGACTGGACCGACCGCGGCTGGAACCCGGCCGCGGAACGCGTCGGCGCCGCGGTCACGATCGCGCAGCGTCTCGCCGCAGCGTCGACCAGCGACAAGGACCTCCCCGGGCCGGTCGACATCGCGGACGCACTCGCGACAGCTGCAGACGGCCTTCGAGTCCAGGACGCGCTCGCGAAGATCGAGCCCCTGCGCAAGGAGCTCGCGGAGTCGGGCGACGAGATCCTCAAGTTCTTCCCGGACGTGATCAATCGCGAAGGTGCCCGCGTGCTCGAAGGCGTCGCGGAAAGGGACCTCGCGAGCCGATTGGTCGAGGCACTGTCGGCCGTCGAACGCAGCGGCCGAGAGGCCCGCGAGCTTCTCGACGCTACAGACCGCGATGTGGTGTCTTTCAAAGCCACCGCGACGTACGACGATCTCAGAAAGAACGCCGCGCAGCTCAACGCCACAGGATTGAATCTCTGGCTGGCGACGTTCCGCGGCGAGGAGTTCCGGGTGCTCTCTGCCAGCGATCTCGCGGCGATCGATGCTCGCCGCTCAACCGCCGCAGCCAAGGTGAAGGTGATGCTCGCCGACCTCGATCGCGCGGTCGCGAAGAAGCGGAAGTTCCCCGCGGATCCGCCCGAGAAGACACGCGATGCGCTCAACGCCATCGCCACCGACCTCGCCAAGGTCGTTCTGGACGCATCGGGCAAGCCCGTCGTCTTGTCCAAGGCCTCGAGGCCGCCGATCGACGCCGCGTACGCCGCGATCGAGGCGAGAACAGCCGCCTTGGACAGCAAGACGTTCATCCCCCGCGGGCTCGCGAACACCAAAGCCGAGCTGATCGACCTGGCGCAGAAGCAGAAGTACGCATCCCCCGCGATTCAGACCTTGTGGGCCAAACAGACCGCGGAGATCTCGGGGAACGACACCGCGGACATCGGCGATCTCAGCGATCTGCTTCTGGACACATGGAAGAGCGTGCTCGACGAAGCGACCGGCCCCGAGTTCCTGCCCGCGCCCACCGCCGCGTCCGACACGCTCGACCGCGGCACGCTCGCGACCATTGTCACAGCCGAGCGCGAACGCGCCCTCATGGCCGTCTCCGCCGCAGTGAACGCCACCGACAAACTCAATGCTCCGGGCGCCAAGGCGGCGCGCGCTCAATACGAAACCTGGCGTGCGAACGCACAAAGAATGCTTGACTCCGCCGCCGCCGCCGCTGCAGCCCTTGACCAGGCGTACGTGCCCGGCGTCGAGACAGCGGACCCCGCCAAAGACCCCGCGGCACTCCTCAAGGAGATCCTCGACGACGCCGAGCTGGCCCCCATCGCTTCGGGAATCAAGGCACGTCTCGCCGCGCTCGATGGCATCGCCAAGGAGACGGACACCAGAGCTCTTGTGACGATCATCGAAGGGCTGAGCGTCAAGCAGTCCGCCGAGCGGCTTGTCGCGTGGCGTCGATTGGTCGCGGCCCCCTGGGTCTCGCCGGAACCCGCCGCCGCGAGCGCCCTGCTCTCACGCGTCGCCGCGATCGTCGCGAGCTCGCCCGACCTCTTGAAGGGCTCGGGCCTCTCGCCCGACCGCCTCCAAGCCGTCTCAGGCGAGATTGTGTCGGGCTCGCCCCTGGTCTGGTCACGCTGCGCCGCGTGGTCGCTCGCCTTGACCGACGACAAGGCCCGTGAGGCCGCGTTCACGAACGCCTGGGCGTCAGCCAAAGCCTTCGGCGCAACCGAGGCCACCGTCACTCCCCTCGCACCCTCGGCCCTGTACAACTGGCAAGTGCTCGAGTCCAAGGCCGCCGTCGCCAGAATCGATCCCAAGGCCGACCCCGCCGCACAGGCCGCCTCGGTTCTCGTCGAATTCGCCAAAGTCGAAGCGGCTGCCAAACCCGTCGCGGCTCGACCCGAGGTGGTCTCGTTCCTCAAGGCGTTCAAACTCGGCACCACGCCCGAAGCCGGAAAGAGTTTCTCCGCCAGCGACACCGGCCCCGCCGTTTCCGCCCTCGCCGCCAAGATGGGCTGGAAAGCCCAGGATGACGACGAGATCGCCGTTTATACCGCGGGCGCTCATACGCTGACCTTCCTCACGCTGCCGGTCGGCGACAACGAGGTCCTGATCTCCACGACCGAAGTCTCTGCAGCCCTGGTGGCGGACATTCTGCGAAACGCGGGCGTCAAGCCCGCCGACGCTCCCACGTTGAATTCGACGCAATCGCTCTTCGTCGTCTCCTCCGACGGCGCGGACCCGCGAATCGGCCCACGCGTCTGGACCAGCCTCGACGGCACCGCCATCACCTCCTCAGCCAAGCCCGGTGTCATCGCCGAATGGAACGGCTGGTTCGCGTCCAACGAAACGCTCGATGCGCCCAAAAAGACGCAGAGTTTCCGCTGGATCCCCGATGGCGTCACCATTCCGCCGCCAAGCCTCGACCTTCCGATGCAGCAAGTCTCGCCCGAGGCCGCGGTGCTCGTCGCACGCCTCCTCGGGTGCCGCTTGCCCACCGTGGAGGAATGGGCAGCCGCTCGCGTCTCGCCCGCCGCCGACGCGTCGTCCAACCTCCGCGACTCCGCTTGGAAAGCCGTCCGCGACCCCTACGCGACGCAGATCGACAGCTGGAACCGCGACCCACGCAACGAGTCCAACAAAATCGAGGCCCAGTTCCCGAGCAGCGGGATCTTTCTCCCCACAGGCAAGGCGGCCTCGTTCAACCCCGCCGCCGACGTCGACTCCACGGGCACCGATGACATCGTGTTCTTCCGACCCGCGCCCGGCACGAGCCGCCGTATCGTCGATCTCATCGGCAATGTCGCCGAGTACGTGACCATCGACGCGCCCGCTCTGGACCGCCTCCCGAAAGACTGCACGATCGACGATGCGTTCGGCGTCTACCCCGCAGCCAACTACACCACGCTCCGAGTCATCGGCGGCTCGGCCCTCTCGCCCCCCTCCGGCCCGTTCGCGTACGACGCGACCCAGCCCCAGGCTGTCGACTCCGCCGCCCGCAGCGGGTTCTCCGATGTCGGCTTCCGCCTCGCGATCACAAAGGAGAGCGGCCCCTCCGGCACGCCCCTCGAACGCGCCCTCAAAGCCTTCGACAAGAAAATGAAAATCCTGCCTGCTCAGTAGCAAAGAGCGCTTTCACCCCGCCAGCGCCGACACGACCTCCGCCAGCGTCGTGTGCCCCGCCGCCGCTTTCGTGTACCCGTCCTCGCGCAGCGACGCCAGGTTCCCCTCCGCCTTCGCGCTCTGGGCAATCGCCCGCGCGTTGGTCCGCTGCATCACCAATTCCCGCGTCTTGTCGCTGATCCGCAAGAGCTCGTACACGCCGATCCGCCCGCGGAAACCCGTGTTCCGGCACGCCCGGCACCCCGCCCCGTGCACCAGCCGCGTCTCGGGAGTCACGACAAAGTCCGCCGGGATATCCCCCGCGTGCGGCTCGTGCGGCGCGGCACACTCCCGGCACACCCGACGCACAAGCCGCTGCGCCAGAATCCCCTCGACAGAACTCGACACCAGGAACGGCTCCACGCCCATGTCCAAAAGCCGCGTCGTCGCACCCGCCGCGTCGTTCGTGTGCAAAGTGCTGAACACAAGGTGCCCCGTCAGCGACGCCTGGATCGCCGTCTCCGCCGTTTCCTTGTCGCGGATCTCGCCGATCATCACCACGTCCGGATCGTGACGCAAAATCGCCCGCAGCCCCGCCGCGAAGTCCAGCCCCACCTGATGATTCACCTGGATCTGGTTCACGCCCTTGACGTGATACTCCACCGGGTCCTCGACCGTGATCGCTTTGATCTCGTCCGACACGATCTTGTTCAAACTCGCGTAAAGCGTCGTCGATTTGCCCGACCCCGTCGGCCCCGTCACCAGCAAGATCCCGTGCGGGCGGTCGATCAGCCCGGACCACATCCCCAGCACGCCCGGCGGCATCCCCAGTTGGTCCAGCGACATCAGCACCGCCGCCTTCGACAAAATACGCAGCACGACGCCCTCGCCAAAGA
This sequence comes from Phycisphaera mikurensis NBRC 102666, assembly GCA_943369765.1. Classification (GTDB taxonomy): domain Bacteria; phylum Planctomycetota; class Phycisphaerae; order Phycisphaerales; family UBA1924; genus UBA2396. The sequence continues at coordinate 318,470 of CALROI020000002.1, forward strand.
GCATCGGGATCGTGCTCACGCGCAGGTCCACCTCTTCCGCAGGCTTCCCCGGCTGCCGCGACCGGAACGTGATCCGCCCGTCCTGTGGCTTGCGCTTCTCCGCGATGTTCAGGTTCGCCATGATCTTCAGGCGGCTGATGATCGCCGCCCCGAACCGCGAGATCGTGCTCGCCACGTTCGCCCGCTGCAAGACCCCGTCGATGCGGTACCGCACGACCAGATCATGCTCGTAAGGCTCCACGTGCACGTCCGTCGCCCGTTCCGAAATCGCCTCGTTCAGAATGTCGTTCACCAGCTTGACGACCGACGCTTCCTGCGCCGCTTCGATCTCATCGCCCCCACCAGCCTTAACCGCCTGCACGTCGGGCATCCCCGCTGACATCGCGTCAAGCGTGTCGCCGCCGACGCCATAGTTCGCCCGGATAAACCCGTGCAACTCCTCTTCCCCCGCGAGCACCGGCTCGATCGAAAGCCCCGTCAGCAGCCGCAGCTCGTCCGCGGGCGAAAGATCAAACGGGTCCGCCGTCGCGACCGTGAGCCTCGAACCCTCGCGAGCAATCGGCACGCACCGCCGCCCGAAGACAAACTTCGCCGGGACCAGCGCCAACACAGCGGGCTCCACCGTCAGCGAGGGCAGGTCCGCCAGCGCCATGTGAAACTGCTCCGCCAGCGCGGACAAGACAAGCTCGCGGGCCAGCCGCCCCGAGCGCACCAGCACGCGGTCGAGACGCTCGCCCGACGCGGACGCTTCCCCGCGCGCGGACTCAAGGTCCTCGGGAGTGATCAGGCCGCGATCAAGCAAGGTGACGCCAACATCCATGAACAATCCTATGACGAGCCGCACGCGCAGGCCCGTGTCCGCCCGCGAGGTCCGGATATCATCCCCCATGATCACCCGCATCACCTTGCTCGTCGTCTTGGCCACCGGCACCCTCGCCCTCCCCGCCTGCGAATCCACCAAGATCGCCGTCAAGGAAGCCTTCGGCGTCGCCAAACGCGACCAGCTCGTCGCCCGCGTCCAGGAAGCCAAGACCAGCCAAGAAGCCGCCAAGGTCCAGTTCGAGTCCGCCCTCGCGGAGTTCATCGCCGTCACAGGCGTCAAGCCCGGCGACCTCGAAGCCCAGTACAACAAGATGAAGAAGGCCGCCGACGCCAGCGAGTCCAAAGCCAAAGCGGTCACCGACCGCATCAGCGCCACCGACACCGTCGCCACCAAGCTCTTCAAAGAGTGGGAAGCCGAACTCGCCCAGTACAACAGCGAGCAAATGCGAGCCCAGAGTCAGCGGCAACTCGACGACACCAAAGCCCAGTACGCCACCCTTCTCGGCAAGATGCGGGCCGCCGAGTCCAAAATGGCCCCCGTCCTCGGCGCGTTCAAGGACCAGGTCCTCTTCCTCAAGCACAACCTCAACGCCCGCGCCGTCGCCAGCCTCTCCGAAACCGTCCGAGGCATCGAAGGCGACGTCGCCAAACTCATCGCCGAAATGAACACCAGCATCGCCGAAGCCAATCAGTTCATCGAACGCATGGGCACGTGAAGTGTTACAGGCCTCTGGCCTGTACGGTTAGCTTGACCGCTTCGCTTGTCGCCATTTTTCTATGAACCAGACCGCCCCCCTTGCGCAGATCGCGCCCGCGAGCACAAATCCGCCGACAAGCACGAGCGGATACCCGGGCCGATCCTTCCCGAAGGAGCCGTTGTAATTCGAGTACACGGCCGCGACATACCAAAAATGGTGAAGTTGCGCGGCCGCTAGCAAGCACACAACCGCAAGCACTCCCATCGCCCACGTGTGCCACGCCGCTGGCCTCACGCCCTCTTCTCGCTCGGATACGCCACCCGCCCGTGATAAATGCTCGTCACCGTCCGCGCGATCGACTCGCAGATCTGGTTCAATTCCCGGAGCGTCAGCTCGCAATCGTCAAACTGCCCATCGAGCAGCCGCTTGTTCGCAAGATCCCGCACCAGCGTCTCGATCCGCGCCGGCGTGGGGTCCTCGAGCGTCCGCGTCGCGCTCTCCACCGCGTCCGACACCATCAAGATCGCCACTTCCTTCGTCTGAGGCCTCGGCCCCGGGTACCGATACTCCACCTCGTCCGGCATCCCGTCCAGTTCCGAATCATCCTCTTCCCGCTCAAGGTCCCCGATCTCCGAATCCTCCTGCGCCGCCGCCTTGGCTTTCTGTTTGGCCCGGTGGAAGAAATACTCGACAAGCGTCGTCCCGTGGTGCGCCTCGATGAAGTGCCGCAAAACCTTGGGGACGCCAAACTCAATCGCCAATTCGAGGCCGTCCTTGACGTGCCCCACGATCACCAGCAGCGACAACGCGGGCGACAGTTTGTCGTGCCGGTTCCCCCCGCCCACGCGGTTCTCGATGAAATACTCCGGCTTGTTCATCTTCCCGATGTCGTGGTAAAGCCCTCCGACATACGTGAGCAGCGAATTGGCCCCGACCGCGTCCGCCGCCGCTTCCGCGATCGCCGCGACATTGAGCGAATGGTTGTACGTCCCCGGCGCACGCTGCTGCAACTCCCGAAGCAGCGGCTGCTTGGGGTCGCGAAGTTCAATCAGCGTGAGACCCGTCGCGACATCGAACAGCCGCTCGACGGTCGGCAGGACAAACAGCACAATCCCCCCGCACAAGACCGCCCCCGCGCCCGCGAGGGCCGCATCCACGACCGTCTGCGTCCAAGCCTCGGGCACCGGCCGCTCGACCAGCCCGACCACCAGCGTCGTCACCGCGAGGGCCGCTCCCGCCCCGAGTGCCCCGCGCACCATTGTGCCCCGCTCGCGCACATCCCGCAGCAGCCACACCGCCGTCGCGATCCCCGAGACCAAGACCGCAAAGTCGCCCACCGACCGGTCCAGCGCGAGGCACACCAAGGTTCCAAGCAGGATGCCGTACGCCAGCGCCACGCGCTGCTCGTACGCAACCGTCAGCAGCATCGCCACGATGATGATCGGCGCCGTCGCGGTGACCGAGGCGAGCCCCGGATACAGAATCGTCCCGATACACGCCGCCGCGAGGGCGATGATGAGCAACGCGCCCGCTGAGATCTGCCGACCCGCGCTCCGCCTGATCCGCGGCACGAACAGCGCGGTGTACCCGGCGCACGCCGCCGCGATCGCCGCCGTCACCGCCGCAAGCCCCGCCCGAGGCCACCAGACCTGCCCGGGCGACGCGAGTTCGGGGAACTGCCACCGCTCCGCCTGATATAGGTCGTACTGCGCGGGCGTCAGCGTGTCCCCACGGACGAAAATCACCTGCCCCTTGGCGTACCGCACCGTCTGTGTCGCGATCGAGTTCGCTGCCTTGGCCAGGTCCGCTTCCGTCGCCTCTTCGTCATACCGAAAGGTCGGCCTGGGTTCGTTCAGCAATCGGTTCGCCGCCACGTCCGCCAACGCCCCGCGAAGCCCCGCCGACTTCACGATCCCGCGCATCGCCTCGTCACGCGTCGCGCCACCGGAGATGTTGACCACCTCCGCCCGCGGCACCGTCGTCACCGACGACGCCGGCAGCAACAGCTTGATCTCGACATTGAGGCCCTCGGTGAGCGCTCTTTGAAACGACCGCTCCTCCAGCACCGGCCTGCGGAACAGGTTCGATCCAAGTCGCGTGATCCCCGTCGCCCACGATCCCTCACCCTCGCTCGGCGCTCCACGCACCGCCGCGAGAAGTTCCGCCGTCAGCCCGAACTTCTGCTGGATCGCCGGGTCCACCCGGTCCAGAGTCTCCGCCGACGCCACCGCCGCGGGCAAACTCTCCAGCGACTGCACGATCTCCCCGATCACCTCCGTGTTGGCCGAGTACACACGCGGGACCCTGCTCTTGGCCGCGTCACGCAACTCCTGCTCCACCGCGCGGTCGCGATTGACCAGGTCCACGCGCACGATCCGTGTCTCGTGCATCACGCGACCCGGCGCCACCAAAGGCCGCTCCCGCGTCCACACCACAAGACCCGCCGCGAGCATCGCCCCCACGATCGTGATGAGCAAACCCCACGCCCCAAGCGGCGATTCGACCGCCTGCAGCATCATCGACCCGACCACCGCCCGCGCACGCCCGCGCCGCTGCCTCACGCTCCGGCTCACCGCGCTCGTTCTCGATTTCGTCGGGTCCCGTGCCATACGTGCGCCTTAGCGCGATCCTCCCACGCCGTCGTCGTCATACGCGTCGATCACCCGCTGCACCAGCGGATGCCTCACCACATCCGTGCGATCAAGCCCGACAATCGCCACGCCCGGCGTGTCCTTGAGCCGGCGGCACGCGTCCACAAGCCCGCTGTCCCCGGGGTTGCCCAGGTCGACCTGCGTCGCGTCACCCGTCACGACCATCTTGCTCCCGTGCCCCATGCGTGTCAGGAACATCTTCATCTGCGCTCGCGTCGTGTTCTGCGCCTCGTCCAGGATGATCATCGCGTTGTTGAGCGTCCGCCCACGCATGAACGCCAGCGGACAGATCTCCACCACGTCGCTCTCCATGAACCGGCGGATCGTCCCGTACTCCATCATGTCGTGCAACGCGTCAAACAGCGGCCTCAGATACGGGTTCACCTTCGCCTCAAGATCCCCCGGCAGGAACCCGAGTTTCTCACCCGCCTCAACCGCCGGCCTCACAAGAAACAGCTTGCTCGCCTTCCCGGTCTTCAGCAGGTGCACCGCCACCGCCACCGCGAGATAGGTCTTCCCCGTTCCCGCAGGCCCCACCGCCAGCACCATGTCGTTGTCGCGGATCGCGTGCAGGTACGCTTCCTGGTTCGCCGTCTTGGGCTTGATCTGCCGCCCGCGGACGAACACATCAAGACGACCGTCCCACGCCTCGCTCAGCGGCGCATGCTCCTCGTGCCCGTCCTCGCCCTCCGGCATGTCCGGCAGCGCGGTCGATTCGTCCGTGATGCACCCCAGCACCTCACGCCTGTTCATCGGCCGATTCTGCCGTGCCGCCGCCCCAAGACGCTGCAGCACCCGCTGTGCGACCGTCACCGGCCCGCGCCCGCCCCGAATGTGCACGTTCCCGTCCCGAGCGATGACATCCACGCCCAGCGCTTCACGCAGCATCTTGAGGTTGCGCTCCCCGTCCCCGAGCACGCCCACCCGCTCCGAACCCGTCGACACTCTGATGGTCATGTCCAATCGCTGCTTACTCCGGAAAGTCCCGCCCGTTCCGCCCAGCTGACTCAGAGCGGACTGTATCGAGCCCCGCCGCCGCGGTATCCTCTGCCATGCTCCGCTTCGGACCTACGACGCTCATTCTTACCGCCACCTTTATCGGCGGCTGCGCGATGCAAGGTCCGAAGGTGGATCCCGTCCAAATTGCGAACGTTATCGTGGACGCGCAAGAATCGCGCATCGACGCACTCGGCGACGCCGACGACCTCGGCCCGGCGATTGCGATCGGGCTGGGAAAGTTGAACCTCGCCGTCGTCGACAGCTCCCTCGTCGAGGGAACCACCATCTACGAGTTGGTCGACGTGCTCGACCGCCCCGCCGAACTGCGCGTCAAGATGCTTGCCTCCCCGCCCGACACGTTTCGAATCTCTGCGGCCTTCACGCGTTATCGCGACCAAGACCGGGAACGGCTGCTCGTCGCCGCCATCGCCCAGCGTCTGGCCGAACTCCGCGGCGTCGACATCGCGCCCGCCCGCTAGCGCCCGATGTCCCCCTCGGGCAGGTCGACGATCATCGTCGTCCCCTGCTTCCAGACCGATTCGACGCGGATGGTGCCATCAAGCGACCGGACCGCGTGCCGCACGATGGCCAGACCCAGGCCTGTGCCCTTGGGCCCGTTGCCGGTCCGCGAGCCGTCAACCTGATAGAACCGTTCGAAGATCCGTTGCTGCTGGTCGAAGGGAATCCCGATCCCCCGGTCCGCAACGCTCCACCGAACGACACCGCCAGAGTGTTCAGCCTTCACCACCACGTCCGTGTCGTCGTTCGCGAACTTCAGGGCGTTCTCGATGAGGTTCCTCAGGATCAGTTGGAGCAGCCTCGTGTCCGTGAGCACCTCGGTCACCCCGAACTGGAACACGAGCCGCACATCACGTTCCGCCAGCGTCGTCGCGAACTGTGTCCGCATCGACGATTCGATCTCCTCGACGCGCACTCGCGAGATCGAGACCGGCGCCTCGGGACTCTCAAGTCTTGAAAGATCGAGCAGATCACGCGTGAGGTCTTCGAGCCGTGTCGCGTTGTCCGCGATCATCCGCAAGAGCCTTCGACGCATTGAGGGCTCATCCTCCGCGCCGCCTTCCAGCGTCTCGATTGCGCCCTTGATCGCCGCCAGAGGCGTCCTGAGTTCATGACTGGCGTTGGCGACAAAGTCCGTTCGCAGCCGCACAGCCTCCGATGCCGCCGTCACATCCATCAGCGTGAGCACAACCCCCGGCAGCCCGGCGCCCACGTTCCAAGGCACCGCGCTCACCTCAACCGTCCTGGCGCCCGTCGGCAGAAGCCACCGAACTTCCCCTCTCGTAGATTCGCCGCCCGCCGCCGTTCGGTGAAGGTCCAGCACCTCCCGCTGAGTGACCACCTCCGCGATGTTCCGTCCGATCAGCGCACGAGCGAAGTGGCTCCCCGCGACCGCGAGAAGCGTTTCCATGGCCGCATTCGCCGAGAGAATCCTCCCCTCGTGATCGGTCCCGAGAATGGGAAGACGAATCTCTTGGAGCACGCCCGCCGCCGCGTTCCGGTCACGCTCAGCACTCTCCGCCCGCGACCGAGCCTGCGGCACGGCGTCGACGAGCAATGTCAGTATCGCTTCGATCCCGGCTTCTGAATTCTCACCCGCAAGCGTCTTGGGCGGATCGGAGCCCATGCTCGCCATGACCCGCGCCGCGAGCGATCGCTGCCGTTCGTGCGATTCGGCGTTCGCACGCCCGGGCCCGACGACAAACGCAATCGCCGCCACAACTCCCGCGAGCAAGATCGCCACCGCGGTCCAGGCGACAGAAGCCCCGCTCACGACCATCGCGAGCGACACCGTGACGACCAAAGCGATCGCCGCAAGACCCGAGGCCGTGGGCCGCGTCTGAAGAAAACTCCGCATCGCGGGATGCTACTCCTCGCCCGAGCCCGGCGCATCGGCGGTCGCCCGATACCCCACACCCCGGACGGTCTTGATGAGCGTCGCCGCCGAGCCCAGTTTCTTGCGGATGCTCGTCATGTGCACGTCGATCGTCCGATCCGTCACCGTCACGCCCGGGCCCATCGCCCGCGACATCAGCACACTGCGCGTCATGATCTTTCCCTGCGCCTGCAGCAACGCGGCCAAGAGCCGAAACTCGGTCAACGTGAACTTCACCGCGTCGCTCCCGACGCCCGCCTCGTGCGTCTCTGTGTTCAGCGACAAATCCCCGAGCGAGAGCGACCGAGTCGTGGAAGGTGCGGCATTTCCCGTCGGCGACGAACGTCGGAGCAGAGCCTCCAAACGCGCAAGAAGTACCTTGATCGAAAACGGCTTGGTCACATAGTCGTCCGCACCCACCGTCAGCCCCACCACCTGATCCACCTCTTCCCCCTTGGCCGTGAGCATCAGAATCGGCACCGTCGCGGTCACGGGGTTGGTCCGCAGCCGCCTGGCGACCTCGGTCCCGGAGAGCTCCGGGAGCATCACATCCAAAATAATCGCGTCGGGGCTCGAACTGATCGCCAAATCAACAGCCGACCGCCCGTTTCGGGCAACAGAAACCCGATACCCGGACTTTTGAAGGTTGTACTGAAGGAGGTCCGCAATATCGCGCTCGTCGTCAACAACCAGGATGTGTCGGGTTTCGTTCATGTTTGTGAGCCGTAACTCCTTGTGGGATCGATACCTACGTCGACGCTGACGGGCGTCTTCCGTTCGGGACGATCATATCCGACCGATTATTGTTCGTATCATGGAAGGGTTCACAATGCGCTAAGAATGCGGAGATTCCATGCCAAGGACCGAAAGAAACACGGGGTTTGCAGGGAGTAAAGTGAAGAAATGTGGCGTGACGGTGGTTCGACGACCGAAAAAACGAATTCGACGTGTTTGCGTTTGCTAATCGAGGTGAGTATCGTTACCTTCCTCGGCCGACAGGTATTCGGACCATGCCGGGGTATCCGAGTGATGGGGGCGGGGGTCAGTCGGGAATCGGGTGGGGTGACAACCAAGTGTCCAAAGGGCAGACTTCGTGGTCTGCCCAAGCGTTTCGGACGAGTTTCAGTGTGGGTCGCGCCGCCTCTTCTGTAGGTGGTGACCCGAGATCAAGGAGTCTTTCGATGACGAAGCAGATGAAGATGGTGACGATGATCGCGGGCCTCGCCCTGAGCCTCGGGACCGCCGTGGCCCAGACCAGCGTCGACCGTGCGGTGGACGCTGAGCGTCTCAACAGCACGCTCAACCGTTCCAACCTCCAGGGTGGCGGCGATGCGGCGACCCTCAAGGTCGGCGGGCTCATCCAGTTCCGCTACCACGCCAACTGGCGTTCCGACGGGACCGCGACGGCCCCCGCCGGCACGATCACCAAGGACGACGATTTCACCAGCGGTTTCGCCTCCGGCAAGACCAAGATCTGGATGAAGGGCAACGCGGCTGAGAATCTCGAGTACGGGATTCAGGGCGATTTCTCCAGCAGCAGCGGCTCTTTCGCTCTGGATGACGCCTTCTTCCGCTACATCTTCTCCGACACCTTCGCCGTCAAGGGCGGGCAGTTCAAGCTCCCGATCCTCCGCGAAGAGAACATCAGCGATCAGTACCAGCTGGCCGCTCAGCGCTCGATCGTGAACAACATCTTCACCCAGGGCCGCAGCCAGGGCGTGCAGGCCGAGTTCACCCAGGACGCTTTCTCGGCGATGGTTGCCTTCTCGGACGGCATCCGCACCCGCAACACCGACTGGAACAGCAGCAGCGAGTCTGACTGGGCCATCACCGGTCGCCTGAACTACGTCATCTCCGGTGACGCCAAGCAGTTCGTTGACTTCACCTCCGGCAAGGGCGAGGCCTACGCCGCGATGGTCGGCGGTGCGCTCCACTATCAGGGCGGCCAGAACACCGGCGACGGCTCCGACGCCGCCGCCAACGCGTTCACCGCCAACTTCCTGCTCTACACCCTCGACGCTCAGTTCGAGGGTGACGGCTGGAACGTCTTCGGCGCGTTCGTCGGTTCCAACACCGATCCGGAAGCCGCCGCGGAAGAGTCCACCTCTGCCTACGGCGTGGTCGTTCAGGGCGGCGTCTTCATCGATAACTCCTGGGAGCTCTTCGGTCGCTGGGACGCGCTCTTCGCCGACCAGAAGGCCGACGGCGCGACCAACCTCGACCCCGATGCCTTCCACTTCCTCACGGCCGGCGTGAACTACTACCTCATCCCCAAGAAGCACACGATGAAGGCCACCTTCAGCGTCATCGTTGCCCTCAACGAGACCTACGACCTCCAGAACTTCAACGTTCTGGCTGGCACGGGCGGCACCGCCCCCGCCGGCACCGGGACCTCCCTGCCCTACTCGGCGGGCGGCATCCTCGGTGACATCGACACGGGCGAAATCGGTCTCTCCGCTCAGGTCCAGGTCGTCTTCTAAGTCCTCTGATTCAACTTGAATCAATGCCGACCGGCTCGCAAGAGCCGGTCGGTTCTTTTTTCAGCGTGCTGCGTGAGACGTGCTGCCTGCTGCGAAGAAATCAAAGCCCAAAGCACTCTGTCGCTCGACCACAACGTGAAAATTCACTGCAGCACGCAGCACGCAGCACGCAGCACGCAGCAGCTATTCCTTGATCGTCGCTGGGTCGTGCCCCTGCTCGATGGCCGCGATCTTTCGCAGCCTTCTGGCGTGCCGACCGCCCTCGAACGTCGTCTTCACGAACGTCTCGGTGATCTTCTCGATCAGGCGCTGGCCGAGCAGGTCCGCCGACATGCACAGGATGTTCGCGTTGTTGTGGGAGCGCGAGAGTTGGGCCGCGATCTCGTCGTGCGCCACAGCCGCCCGGATCCCCGGGATCTTGTTGGCCGCGATCGACATCCCGATCCCCGTGCCGCAGATCAGGACGCCCGCTTCAAACTTCCCTTCCGCGATCGCCCGGGCCACCTGATACGCCAACTCCGGATAGTCGCAGGGCTGTCCGGTCGATTCGCCCATGACGACGACTTCATGCCCTTCGCGTCCGAGTTTCTCCTGCAGCTGCCGGATGGCTGCGGTCCCGCGGTGGTCGGCGGCGAGTGCGATTTTCACGGTGTTGCTCCTCCAGCGTGTGAAGCCATGTCCAATTCGGTGAGCCGGGCTCGGACCAGTTCATCCAGCCGCCTCGCGGTTGAAATATAGAGCGCCACGGGGCCGCCCACCGGGTCGGGGACGTCCCGCCCGGAAGGATCCAGCAGTTTGACCTTTGACGCGATCTCCGGCCCAAGCGACCGGATCGCCCGGGCGTGCGACTCGGTCATCGCGTAGATCACGTCCGCCGACCGGGCGGAATCCGCGGAAAGCAAGGTGGCTCGATGAGCCGTCGGCTCAGCCCCGACCGCCCGCAAGGCGTCGGCTGTCTGCGCGCTCGCCGGCTCGCCCGAACTCGCCGCGACGCCCGCCGACGAGACCTCCATCGGAAGCCCGCCCCACGTGCCGCTCGACCCGATTCGCGATCGCGCGATCGCCTCGGCCATCGGGCTCCGGCAGGTGTTCCCGGTGCACACGAACAACACTCTTCTGGCAATCGCCCGCAGAACCGTGCGCTCCGGCACAGCACCCACGCTTTGCACCGCGTAGGTCGCTGCCGCGTCGTTCGTGCCTCCCGCGAGGCGCACCGTTGTCGAGGGCATTCCATGGGTCGTCCGGCCCGCGTCAAGCACCAGATCAGCGTCGATGGAAGCAAGCGCTCGTGAGTCTTCACCCGTCCCTCTCCCAAGGGGCACGCGATCGACCACGATGGGCAAGCCCGTCGCGACGAACACCGCCCGTGCGAGCGGATGCGAGGGGACTCTCACCCACAGCACGCCCGACACATCGGCCGCCGACTCGGGCAGCCCGGCGATCGGCCATGTCCCGGGGTCGATCGCCTTGAGATCGATCCCGAATCGAACGGGCCCTGGGGCGAGACGCTCGATCACGTGCCGATGGATCGGCGAAAGAACACGCCGCGACAAGTCGCTCGTGTTCGCCGCGTGCCACGTGGAGCATTCCCGGGGCGCACGCCCCGTGAGCGTGGCCAACCTCTCCAACGCGGCCGCGTTCGATGCGAGCGCCGCCACGCCATAGAGCGTTTCGGTGGGCATGACCACCAGCCCCCCAGCCCGGAGCACGCCCGCGGCACGCTCCGCCGTCGACCGCGCCTCGAGCACGCTTTCTGCACCGACATGGACGACAACAGGCTTCACGCCGGCATGGTACCTTGGCCGGCGGGTCCATTTGCGCCGAATGGCGACCGGACCGCGATCCCGCACGAAGCGTTGCGCGGGCGCCGTGCCGCGACCGCGTTGTAGACAGCCGAAGTCACGAGAGAGATCCCGGGCAGCCCCAGGAGCACCGCTGGCACGAACCCGAGTGGCGTTTGCAACAAGGCCGCCCGCACCGCGGGCCAACCCCACAGACCGACCCCCGAAGCCGTCCGTACGGGCATCCCCCGCATCGCAGCCTCCCGGGCGACGGGCAATTCCTCGTCCGACCGCTGCGTGAGGTCGGCCAGATCGAGCCTTCCGAGCCAATCGAGCGACGCCAAGACTCTGGCCCCGCGTCGGCACCACGGGCAGCGTCCGTCAAAGAAGACTGTGGTCCGCATCGGCAGAACTCCTGGGGCCGGGGCCTATTCGGACAATGATAGGGTGAACAATCACGCATGGGGGCCGGTTCCAAGGAACCCGATGCCCGGAGCTGCGAATAGGACACCGAGGGACGTCACGGGTCGCTCGTCGGCTCGGGAGTCCGTCTTTGTTGGTCGTCCGGGGCTCAGGTCACCGGGCTGACTATGGTTTATGCAGGGTTTCCATTCGGGAACCCTTGTCGCGTCGAGACTTCTTCTTGACGTCGTCTCACGGAGCAGCAACCCCCGCAGGATGGCCGGGCCGGGGTCAGGATGGTTTTGGTGGGTGGTTTCGGTGGGTCCATCCCAAAGACACGGACCCCAGGAGTATTGATCATGGCAAACGCCCGTTCGCTCAATCGCGGCTTCTCGCTCATCGAACTTCTGGTGGTGATCGCGATCATCGCGTTGATCGTTGCGATCGTCCTCCCCGCGCTCGGGGCGGTCCGGGATCTCTCCCGCAAGACCGCGACCGAGAATCTTGTGACCCAGCTGGCGAGCGCCGCCTCGCAGTTCCGCAACGACCAACGCCGCATGCCCGGCTACTTCACAGCCCGCGAGATGGGCTCGGTCGCCAACGGAAACCTCGGGATGAGCGGCGCGGAAAACATGATGCTCGATCTGCTGGGAAGCCCCGGCTCGGTCTCGATCACGCGACCCCCCAACCCCGGATCGTTCATCCAGGTCGGACCGATCACCGGAGCCGAAGTCTGGGTCGATCCCGATCAACTCGGCGTGAGCGGGTCCGGCGGGTACTTCTCTCCCACCGGCTCGAACTACAAAGCCCAAGCCAACGATGGCCATCAGATGGTCAACAACGCCGGCTCGGGCCACGCCGGCGCGACCGAGTCCGACCGTCAGCTCAAGGACCTCGTCGACTCATGGGGACAGCCCCTGCTGGTCTGGAGCCAGGATGAGCAGTCGACCTTCCCCGTCGCCACCATGGATGACTTCGCCCGCGTCTCGCCCCAGGGCGCGAACGGCTACGCCCGCTACTACGTGAATCAGAATGCCTGCTTCCTCAACGCAACGCAGCTCGGCAAGAAGGGCGTCAACCAGATCGACACCGAGAAGGGCGGCATCCTCGCCACCGGCCCCTCGGGCAACAACCCCGCCGCCTCCCTCGCCGGGCTCATGGGTCAGCCCTCCAGCCTTCGCTCGCAGGACGCCGCCCTGAGCTACGACCAGATGCTCCCGACCGCCGGGCGCGGGACACTCGTGATTCAGTCGGCCGGATCCAACGGGATCTATCTGGGCAAGAAGGAACGCGGCGCCAAGAACGCCAACGGGGTCCTCTACTTCGGCCTCAATTTCAAGGGCGTGGACAACCAGCCTCTACAGAACGCCGGCGTCAATCAGTCCACCGATCTTCGCGCCGACTTCGACGACATCATCACCGCCGCCGGGAACTGAGCCCTCGCATCACAATCGACTCGATCCAACCCCGGGCTCCGCTCGGGGTTTTTCATGATCGGCTTGCCGCGTACGCGCCTTTCCACAAGAATGTGTCGCCCGCGCGCGCTTGACGCCGACGCGATCTTCTGGCAGCCTGTGCCTCGTGGACGCTCGGCCCACCATCCCCACGCACATCGCGGCGCGCCGGCGCGCCCTCGCCGCTTTCGGCGCGTGGGCCGCGGGTTCCGTCGTCGCCTCCGCACTCCCTCAACCGATCGCGCCCGCATGGTGGTGGGGGGGTGCGTTCGTGGGCGTCGCTCTCGCAGCGATGGTTCGCGGCCGTGCCAGCACGACCGCTCTCACGCTCACCGTCTTGCTCATCGCGGGCGGGTGGTTCACGCTCCGCATCCGCACGCCGGACCTGCTCGCTCTGAACTCGACTTTCGCACGCGAGTTCAATCCCGAGATCGGCCCCCACCTGGTCACGGTTCACGCGACCATTCTGACCTCGCCGCGCCCCGCCGATCCATCGCCGGGCGTGCTCTCACGCTTCGCGCCCACGCAGGAGACACGCACTCGCTTCCTCGCCCGCATCCGCGTCCTCGAGACGCCCCAAGGCGAACAACTCGCGAGCGGCGACGTCTCCGTGTGGGTCTCGGACGACTCCACACCACTTTCCACGCTCGCGGTGGCACCCGGGCAGGCCGTCCGAATCACCGGCCTCTATACACCCGTCACGCCCGCTCTCAACCCCGGCCAACCCGATCGTGAACGCCTCTCGCGACAGTCAGGCCGCGTCGGCTCGCTCTCGCTCACCAGCCCCTCGCTCATCCTGCCCGTCGAGCATGCCTCCGTCCTCGATCGCCTGAGCGGTTATGCCCGCGCCTCGCTCTGGTCTTTCCGCGACCGCGCCTCGCGTGCCCTCGACGCCGCAACCCCCGAAGGACACGCCCGTGCTCTCGTCAAAGCCCTCATCCTCGGCGAACCCGACCCCGCGCTCTCCGAAGCCTCCGCGGTTTTCTCTCGTCTGGGCATCGTCCACATCCTCTCCATCTCCGGGTTCCACGTCTCCGCGATGGCCCTGTTTGTCTCGTTCCTCGTCCGCCTCTTGGGCGAACGTGGCCGCTGGCAGACCGCCCTGCTCGCCCTCCCCATCGTCGCGTATCTCTTTCTCGTCCCCGCTGAGGCTCCGGTGTTGCGTGCGGGCGTGCTCGCGCTCGTGGTCATCCTTGCCGAACTCGCCGCTCGCCGGTACGACCCGGCGACGCTCCTGCTCTGGACATGCGTCGGCCTGCTCGTCTGGAGGCCGATGGATCTCTGGTCCCTCGGGTACCAACTCTCCTGCGGCATGACCCTCGCCCTTCTCTGGATCGGCCCCCTCGCCAACGACCGCCTCTGGGGCTCGCGCGTCATCATCCCCGGCGCATGGCGGCATGTCACGCCCCTCCGGCTCGCGCTAGGCCCGCTGAAATCCGCCGCGAGCGTCTCGCTGCTCTGCTGGTCGCTCTCCTCACCGATCGTCGCGTGGCGCACGGGTCAGGTCTCGCTTCTCGCAGTTGTCGCGAGCGTCCTGCTCGCCCCGATCTTTGCCGCCCTCATGTACATCGCCCTGGCCGCTCTCTTCGTCGGCATGCTCATCCCGCCCGTCGCCGCTGCGTTCTCGTGGATCGTCGGCGCGTTCGCCTCCGCTGCACTCTCCACCGCCGCCGCCCTCGACACGCTCCCAGGCTCTTCGTTCCTCGCCCCGCCGATCCCGTGGTGGTCCGCCGCCCTCCTCACGGGCGTCATCCTGTGGTGGTGGGTCAAGGGCCGCGCCCCTTCCCCCCTCGCGTGGCTCGCCGCGGGTCTCAGCGTCGCCGCCCTCGCCCTTGGCGTCATCTCCGCCACTTGGCTCCCGCGATCCACGCTCCTCCGAATCGACACCCTCGCTGTCAGCGACGGTTCCTGCCACGTCCTGCGTTCAGGCCCCGGCCCCGGCGAGGCCATCCTCTGGGACTGCGGCTCTCTCCGCCCCGGCATCGGTGCCCGCGAACTCCCCGCGGCCCTCCGCGCTCTAGGCATCTGGCGCGTGCCCACCGCGGTCATCTCGCACGGCGACTTTGACCACTACGCCGCCCTCCCCGACCTCGCCCCCCGCATCGGCCTCCGCCGCGTGCTCGTGGGCGAGCGCTTCTTCATCCGAGCCAACGCCGCACCGAACGGCCCCGCCTCCGCCCTGCTCGCCGACCTCCGCGAACGCGGCATCGAAGTCATCACCATCGCCGCCGGCCACCAACAGCGCCTCGGCGACGTCACCCTCACGTTCATCTCGCCGACGCCCAACGCCACGTGGCCCGCTGAAAACGACCACTCCCTCGTCGCACGCGTCGATCCGTTCGGTGGTCCGGCTCTTCCTGAAGGGTCTTACGCCCTCGCCCTTCTCACCGGCGACATTCAATCCGCTGCCATCGCCTCCCTCCGCGATCGCTTTCCAGACCTCAAAGCGCGCGTCGTCGAAGCCCCGCACCACGGCTCCAACCGCCCCGACGCCGCCGCCTGGCTCGCCACGCTCGCCCCTGAAGCCGTCGTCCAATCCACAGGCCCCACGCGCGCCAACGCACGCTTCGCCGACGTCTGGGACGACCTCAAACGCTCCACCCGTTGGCTCACCACCGCCCAGGCCGGCGCGACCCGCACCGATGTTCCCGCCCAAGGCCCCATCCGCGCCGCCCCCTTTCCCCGCTCACTTTCCCCGTGAAGGCCTCGTACCCTCCGCCATGTTCGTCATCCGCAACGCTTCCATCACCGACCTGGACGATCTGCACTCCCTCGCCAAGCAGACGTTTTTCATCAACCTCCCGCCCGACCGCGACATCATCGCCCACAAGATCGAGCAGAGCACCGCCAGCTTCCGCCGCCTGCTCACCAAAGCCCCCGCCGCACCCACAACCCTGCGGAGCGCAAGCCCCCACGCCGCCGGCATCAAAGCCCTCACGTCCAACTCCGACCTCTTCCTCCTCGTCCTCGAGGACGTCGAAGGCCGCGGCGTCATCGGCACCTCGCAGGTCATCGCCAAGATGGGCAGCCCCGCCAACCCACGCGTCTCTCTCGAGCTCGGCACCCTCACCCGCCGCAGCGAATCCCTCAAGATCGAGTGGACCCACCAGACCGCCAAGGTCTCCCGCGACGACACGAGTCCGAGCGAGATCGGGGGGCTCATCCTCAACCACGCGTTCCGAGGCCACAAACTCAAGCTCGGCCGCTTCCTCAGCTTCGCTCGCTTCCACATGATGGGCCTCTACCGCACCCGCTTCGCCGACCGCGTGATCGCTGAAATGCTCGGCCCCATCGACAAGGAAGGCTACAACCCCTTCTTCGAAAAATTCACCCGCCACTACATCCCGCGTTCGTTCGCGGAGGTCTACCGGTTCAGCCAGACCAGCAAGGAATTCGTGACGGGCCTCCTGCCAACCGGCGCGATCGACCTCTCGATCATGGATCCCGAGGTCGCCAACGCTGCGGGGGCTGTGAGTGAGGACACCCTTCCAGCACGAAAGCTGCTCGAACGCCTCGGTTTCGAGAGCAAGGGCCACATCGACCCCCTCGACGGCGGCCCGCACCTCGAAGCCGAGACCGACCGCATCTTGATCGTCCGCGCCACACGCAAGCTCAAAGGCCTGGTCTCAGCCCCCGCTCGCTCGATCAAGAACCCCAAGGACCTGATCGTCAGCACCCTGAGCACCAACGCGGACTTCCGCGCGGTGCAAACCCCCGGGCTGTTGACGCCCGCTGGCAAAGCCACGCTCCGCCAGGACACGATCAAACTCCTTGGCCAAGGTCCGCAGGCTGTGATCGGCGCGACCGAACTCTAAAGCCCCCCTCCCAGAGAGAGGGGGTTGGAGGAGGATTCAGTTTTCTCACGCAGCACGTCCCCACGCAGCACGCTTCTTAAGCCCGCTCGCGAGCCAACTCTTCCACGAGCGCGTCCGCCAGCTTGTGGTAGTCGTCGATGGTGTTGTACACCTGGGCGCTGATGCGGAGCACCCGCGTGGGGGTCGCTTTGTCCATCGCCTGAAACGACCAGATCGGAGCCACGCACCCGTGCCGCTCGACCAGCGCGTCCTGCAACGCGTCGTCGTACTTGGTGGGTCGCACGCCCGCCGGCGCATCCGGCAGCGGGATCGTCGCCATGGTCCCGGTCATCGCCTCCGGCACCGGCTCAGCGATTCCCAAGGCCTGGCACACAATCGCCCGCCCCTTCATCACGAGTTCATGGTTCGCCGCGTACAGCGCGTCCCATCCGCCGGGCAAAAGCCCCGCGAAGAACTCAATCGCCGCGGGTACCGACAGGACGCCCGTGTAATCGTCCGTCCCCATGTAGTCAAAGTCGCGGAGGAACAGCGCCCGCTCGGGCCGGATCTTGTGGGCCCGGCTCGACAGGCACACCGGCCGCATGGCCGCGTGCTTCGCGACCGGCACATACAGGAACCCCGTCCCCTTCGGAGCGCTCACCCACTTGTGGAAGCTGCCGACGAAGTAGTCCGGGTCCATGGCTGCGATATCGACGGGAATCTGCCCCGGCGCGTGCGTCCCGTCCACCAGGATCTCGATCCCCTTGCTCTTGGCCAACCGGACGATCCGGTCAATCGGGAAGATCACGCTGGTCGCGCTGGTGATCCACGAGATCATCATCAGGCGCGTCCGTGGGGTGATTGCCCCCTGGATCGCCGACACCACCTGGTCGTCATTCGCGATCGGGAACGGCACCTTGGCCGTCACAACCTTGACGCCCTTGGCCGCTGCGATCCGACCCAGTTCGTTGAGGCCTGACATGTACTCATGGTCGGTGACGAGGATCTCGTCCCCAGCCTTCCAGTCAATCGACGCGAACACCGTGGCGATCGCCACCGTCGCGTTCACCATCGGCGCGATCGTCTCGGGGGGGCAGTTCACAAACCGCCCGACCTTCACCCGCATCTCGTCCATCAGGTTCTCAAGGTCGACCTTGTAGAACCGGACCGCGTCTCGCTCGACCCGGGCCCGAAGGTCGCTCTGGTACTTCATCACCACGTTCGGCACCGCACCATAGCTCCCGTGGTTCAGGAACGTCAGCGACGGGTCGATCGACCAGTGACTGGCCATGATCGACCGGGCCGAGGGGAGGGGACGGGACGGCATGGTTCGTGCAAGTGCGCTCACGCTGCAAGTATCGGCACGCGCACGCGTGTTTGACAAGCGGTCACGCAAGTTTTCTGCACGTCCGGTCAGATTTCACTGAAGTGTCTTCACGTCGCCCTTGGGCAACACCTGGGCCAGCGTCGGGAGCAGGTAGTTCCGACCGCCATACACGAACACCCGACCGCTGACCTGCACCACCAGGTCGTCCCCGCGCGACGCAGCCAACTCGTCCAGCTTCTGGGCCATCCGGCACCTCAGCAGCACCATCGCCTCAGGGGCCGCCGACGTCGAATCCCCGTCAAAGGAGACCATCAAAGGCCCGGTCGCCACCCGCGTCAGCCTCGCTCGCTTGTTGAACAGCACCGAGCCCTCCGCCGTCAATGATCCGCCCGCTTTGGCCTTCTCCTGGCCCGTTTCGGTCGGTTTCCGGTTGGAACTTTCCGCCGGCCCCGTTTGGGTCGCTGCCGCTTGAGTCGCGGTGATCTCCGGTGCTTTTGCCGAGCCTCGCTTGGTCTCTAGGTCCTGAATGAGCTCCGCGACGGCCGGGTCCGCCGCCGTCGAGGCCTTGGACGCCGGCGCGCTCCCGTTCGCCGGCGTCGCAGTCGTCGGTGAAACCGCCGGTGTCGGCGGATTGGTCTTGGGTGCGGGCGTTGCGGGCTCGGCCGCCTGTCGCTCGATGGAGTACGCCGTGGGCAGCACGTACTGCCGGTCGAAGTACACGTAAACCTCGCCGCTGAGCACCACCGACGACGTCTCCGTGAACACGCCCGGTGCAGCCTCAAGACGCGACAGCGTCTGCGTCGGCAG
The DNA here is from genome assembly GCA_943369765.1 of Phycisphaera mikurensis NBRC 102666. Lineage (GTDB taxonomy): Bacteria > Planctomycetota > Phycisphaerae > Phycisphaerales > UBA1924 > UBA2396. The sequence continues at coordinate 337,579 of CALROI020000002.1, forward strand.
GACCACCATCGGGGCTTCGCCTCGGCCCTTCGAATCGCGCGAAGGGACAAAGACAACATCCCCGGTGCTCGCCTTCACCAAGCGGCCGATCCGCTTGGACAGAAACGTCCCTTCCGGGTAGAACCGTCGTGCTGGGAGCGAGCGATCCTCCGCCGCCAACCCGGGAATCACCCCGCTCGGCTTGGCCGAAGGAACCGGCGTGCCCTTGTCGGTCGTCGGCGGCATCACCGCCGGAGCCTCTCGCGTCGGGGCCACCTTCGGCGGTTCGGCAGGCCTGACCACCGGCCCAGCGGCAGGCCCAACCCCCGGCTTGGGCGCATCCTGAGTTTCCGTCGTCTTCGGCGGCTCCGTCGCGGTCTGCGCGACGACGCACGCCTGCCCCGCGACCAAGAAGACTCCCAACGCGACTTTCAGCGACGGTCCGTTCATACCTCATGGTATCGGCGTTCCATCCAACGCTCCGTGCCTATTGACCGAAGCCCCAACCCGTCGTAGCCTCTCCCCCCGTGGCCCGGCATACTCCGAGCCACGCACCCGGTCGGGTGCCAGAGTGGACAAATGGACCGGTTTGCAAAACCGGTGCGCAAGCTTCGTGGGTTCGAATCCCACCCCGACCTTTCCCATACGAACAAATCACTTACGACCTCCGGATATGACGTCTGGAGTCTTTGTCCGGCCTGGCACGACCCCATTCCAGCGTTGTGTCCCTCCCCTTTCAACTCGCTCCTCGTGCAAACCGATATCCGGACGTGTCGCCGTCGCGACATTCCAAGCGAGGTACGAAGATGCGAACCACCATTCCCGATCATGCAGCGCCAGTCCTGGTCCGTTTGGGACGGGGTGCCGGAGTCTCTTCCATCTTTGTCGCGGCGTGTCTCGTCCTGCAGATGCTGGTCTTCGGCTTCATCCACTTCGCCGACGTTCGCTTTGAGCCCGCGCCCGCCAGCGAATCACCCCCGCGAGTCGTGACGTCCAAGCAAGCGAATCAACCGGTCCTTTCCGAGGCCCCCCCTCCCCGCATCCCGAGCCGTTGGGATGGCGTCATGCGCAACTTCGCCAACGCAGGCGCCTGGATCGGAACCGTCGCCAGCATCATGCTCGTCTGCCAACTCACCCTCGCGGTCGCCGTGGTCGCGTCGACCGCCGCACCCGGAGTTGACCACATCGTTTCCGCGTTTCACTGGGGCTTGTTCGTGGCCATTGTGACCCTCCCCATGCAGGTCCTCATCCCCGCCTTTCCGACCATCGGGGTCTTCGTCGGGTACGACACCATGGCCGCCGCGAGCGAGCGCGCCGAGGGCGTCGGCGGTGGCCCCACGCTCATCCTGAGCCTCGTCGCCGTCCCGTTCATCAGCCTCTTTGTCCTTCTCCTCGCCAACACACGCCTCAGGCAGGGAGTCCACGCCGGCGTGCTCGTCCGCAGCGTGAATCAGTTCGACCAGCGCATCGAGGAAGAGATCGCCCGGGTCCGAGCCGAAGGCGTCGGGAGCAACATCGGCCCACGCGCGGTCGGTGTCCTCGGCTCGCCCGTCGGAACAGGGGTCGTCCCCTCGCACCTCGACGTGCAATCCTCCGCTTCGCTCAAGCAGGAGATCGATGACCTCGTTCGCGGAGCCCGCCGCCCGATCTGAGCCGCGGCTCCTATCCGTCCCGCCCGACTCGTCGGTGCTCAGACTCCCGGAACTTCAGCCACGAGCCCGTGCAAGGCGAAAAAAAGAACGAGGCCGATCTTTCGATCGGCCTCGCGGGTGAACTCATTTCAGTCTGATTCAGCGGCGGCGACGGAAGGCCAGCAGGCTGCCAGCAGCGAGCAGAGCCATCGAGCCGGGGGTCGGGACGATCGTGATCGACACGCCCGAGCCGAAGACCTTCTTCTCGATGAAGGCGACGCCGCCCGCACCGGAGATCGCGATCAGGTCGTTGTCCACGACGACGTGGATGCGGGTCCACAGGGGCTGGGCGTTCGACACGTCCACGCCCGCGGTCCCGTTCCAGTTGCCGAAGCCCTCGCCCGTGATCGGGCTGCCGGGGGTCGTGACGATCTGATCGCTCACAACGCTGCCCGTGTCGAGATTCGTGACGAACAGCCCGCCGCTCGCAGCGACCGAGCCACCCGCTCCGACGATCCCGTAGTCGCCGAACTCGGAAATGCGGATCCCGGAGATCGCAAACCCGGCATTGGCGAAGAGATCAAACTCAAGGCGATCGCTCTTCACATCCGCCCCGCCGCCCACAGACTGAGCGCGGAAGTTGGACGGAAAGAAGACGAACGTGTTGCCGTTCACGATGACGGGGTTGCCGAAGCGACCCTCGCGTGACCCACCGTTCGCCCAGGAGAAATTCCCGGACGCGCCGTTCGGCTGGTCCCAAGGAACGAATGCAAGCGCTGAACCGGCCGAAGCCGCCAACGCCGCGAGACCGGCCAAAATATTCATGTGATTCAACTTCATAACAAGAACCTCCCTCTCAAGGTCTAAGTCGGAACAAATCGAGTTCAACCACAACAGGCCACACGTTTGCCGTTCGTGCCACCCAACTTCATCATTTTTCTTCAAAAAGGCGCACCGACACCGACATTTCCCGCCCTCGGGCACGCCCTCTCCGATCAGAATCCGACCCGCCGAACATCTCCATGCCCCTCGCTTCTACGGGGGGTATTTGCCTCACCATTTCTGGGAGATCTTGCCCAAGGACGCCCGACTCGCTAAGAACTCTCCCGCGGCCGATCTCGGTTTCGCGACCTCGTATGTTAAAATGGGTAATCTCAGCTCGGCGACGGAGACCTAGCTTCTGAAAGCGTCCCGGAGTTCCTGAGCAACACGTCTGCCCGAAACAACCGGCCCCAGCCCCACATTTGCGTCGGCGGCGAGCGATTCGCGGTTATGCTGGCACTCTCGCCTCCGCCGAGGCTCTGGAGCCCTCCACATGATGATCCGCTTTCCGTTCCTCTCGCTATTCCTGCTGGCGGCCGTTCCGCCCGTCCTGGCTTTCGACCCGCTCGAGCCGGTCACCTACGAGGGGCAGATGGTGGTCCGTGCAACCATCACCCAGCCCCGCCAGCTCATGCAAATCGCGGGGCTGACAGAGTCCTATTGGTCTCATCGGGTCGGGCTTGGGGAAGTGGACCTCCAAATCAAGGCCGGCGCGCGAGATGCGTTCGCCCAGCTCGGCATCGATTACCAGGTGCTCATCCCCGACCTCCAAAAGCTGATCGACGAGGAACGGGCCCAGATCGAGCGGGCGGCGTCCCAGGAGGACGACAACTGGTACACGACCTACCACAACCTGGCCGACATCAACGCCTACGGGCTTGCCCTCGTCACAGCAAGCCCAACCCTCGCCTCCCGCGTGCAGGTCGGCAACAGCCTTGAGGGACGCCCGATCTGGGCCCTCAAACTGTCCAGCCCCGACGCCCCCGGCAACCCGCGTGCCTCGCGCCCGCAACTGCTTTTCAACGGCGGGCAGCACGCCCGTGAGTGGGTCACGCCCCCGACCGCGATGCATATCGCCGAACGCCTGTTGACCGATTACGCGACCGACGCCCGCGTCCGGGCGGTCATGGATCGGGCCGAGATCATTGTGGTTCCCATCGTCAACCCCGACGGGTACAACCACACCTGGACCACCGAGCGTCTTTGGCGCAAGAACCGTCGCAACAACGGCGACGGCTCCTTCGGCGTGGACCTCAACCGCAATTGGTCCGTCGGCTGGGGCGGCAACGACGGCTCAAGCCCCAACCCCGCGAGCGAAACCTATCGAGGCCCGTCCCCCTTCTCCGAGCCCGAGACCGCCGCGATGCGGGATTTCATGACCGCCCAAGGCCGCATCCGCGGCAGCATCGACATCCACAGCTACTCGCAGCTCATCCTTTCCCCGCTGGGCTACACGACCAACCTCCCGCCCGAAGCCGCGATCTTCGACCAACTCAACATCCTGCTCGAACAGGCCGTCGAGGCCCCGTTCGGGTCCGATTACACCGCAGGCCCGACCGCCACCACGATCTACATCGCCTCGGGCACTGCCAGCGACTGGTCGTACGGCGCGCTCGGAGGGTTCGGTTACGGGGTGGAGTGCCGCGACACAGGCCAATTCGGCTTCGTGCTACCCGCTGACCAGATCCTCCCCAACGTAAGAGAGAACTATCAGATGGCGATGACCTTCGCCGAATTCATCCTCGCGCCGCTTCGGTTCACGCTTCTCAACGGACAGCCCGCGACCATCGCAGCCGACACGCCGATCACCATCGATGTGTCGATCGCTGACGGTGCGCAATCGCTCGACACCGCCTCCCCAAGACTTCTCTGGCGGAACTCGTCGTTCGTTCCCTACACATCCGCGCCGATGACCTTGGTCTCGGGCCGGACTTTCCGCGCCTCGATCGCCGGGCAGCCTTGCGGGCGGACATTCGAGTATTACGTCAGCGCCAGCACCACGACCGGCACCACCGCCACCTCGCCGGACGGCGCCCCCGCGAGCGTCTATTCAGCCCAGATCATCGGAACCCCCGTCGCGTCCTATGTCGACGCCTGCGAAGTGGTCGGCACCTGGAGCGTCGGGGACCCCGGCGACAACGCCACCTCCGGGATCTGGTCCAACGGCGTGCCCCAGGCGACCGGCGCACAGCCCGGCGCGGACCGCTCGCCCGTCGGCACACGGTGCTGGGTCACCGACGAGCGTGCGGGCTCCGGCATCGGGACCTACGACGTCGATGGAGGCACAACCACACTCACTTCGCCGCGATTCTCAGCCGTCGCCACTCCGGGAGACGCGAGCGTCTCGTACTGGCGTTGGTACTCGAACAACCAGGGTTCCCGCCCCAACACCAACTCCATGCCCGTCAGCATCTCCAACAACGACGGCACCACTTGGACGACGCTCGAGACCGCCAGCGATAACGCCGGGGCGTGGACGTTCAAGTCGTTCCGCGTCGCGGACTTTGTCACGCCCACCGCGAGCATGCGGCTTCGCTTTGTCGCCAGAGACCTCACCGGCGCGATCGTCGAAGCGGCCATCGACGATGTTCGCTGCGAGATCGCCGGCTGCCCATCCGACCCCGCCGATTTCAACGGCGACGGCTTTGTTGACTTCTTCGACTACGACGACTTCGTTCAGTGCTTCGAGACCAACATCTGCCCCCCCGGCAAGACCGCGGACTTCAACAACGATGGCTTCACCGACTTCTTCGATTACGACGCCTATGTCCTCGCGTTTGAGGGCTGATCCCGACTGAAAAAGAGCTACGGGCCCGCTCACGATGAGCGGGCCCGTTCGTTTTTGGAATGGCGATGATCGATCAGCGCGAGCGGTTGAAGTTCCGGTCGTTCTGGTCGCCGACAAACAAGCCGGTGATCGCGCCGAGGATCGCTCCCGCCGCAGCCCCCTTGCCCATGTTTCCTGACAGCGAGCCGATCCCCATGCCGGCGAGAGCACCGAGCGCGCCGCCCGACAAAGCACCCTGGCCAGCGGTGTCGCACCCGCTCGTGCCGCCGAGCAGGATCGACGCCAACACTGCACTCATCGCGAGCTTCCCACCGGCCCGACCTCGAACGCTTGCACGTGCCATGGCCTTACTCCTCTTTCCCGTTCGCCTGAGCACAGGCCGAATCGGTTAGTAGATACTACGCACGAACTGTGTATCGGTTCCCAAGGGTGCCGTCATCAGTTGAGTGGGAACTGCGCCATCCAAACAGAACCCTCTCGGAATCGAAAGAGCGACGGAGTTCCGCTCAGTTCCAACTGCACCCTTTCGGAGGCGGGTCGGCCGTTTGCAATTCAGCCCTTTGGATCAGCCGCTCGAGCTTGCCGAGTTCCTCTCCCAGGATCGACGCCCGGACCTCGGGGCTGCCCTCCTCGAGAAGTCGGTATCGGAGCCGTCCGTCTTCGACAACCGCCGCGGTCAGCAACTCCATCAACGCCGTCGTCGGAACCGTGGTGTTTCTCGTGAACTTGAGGATGCCCGACGCGTCGCGCAAATGCCGGAGTGGCCCCTCGGAGAGTGACGCCTGCACGTGCGCACGCAGCGGCGTCAATCTCGCCTCGGTCTCGCCCGCGTCTTCGTTCGTGATCCCCACGGGCTCGAGAATCGCCTCGCGATAAAGATTGTCATTCTGAGGCGGGATTTCTCGTGCAATCTTCGCGCGGCAGATTCCCTGCACGAGGATGTTGTACCGGCCGTCGGCGAGCTTCTCGTGACGGGAGATCTGCCCGACACACACCGCGGGCATCACGGGCGGGCGACCGTGATACTCCTGCTTCCACCTGGTCCCGCGGAACACCGCCATCGCGAACTGCCCCGCGCCGTCGAGCGTGGCTTCAACCATCTGCTGGTACCGAGGCTCGAAGATGTGCAACGGGAGCAGCTGCTGAGGCATCAGCGCGACTCTCTCCAGAGGGAAAATCGCGATGGGCCTGCCAAAGTGGACCGAGATTGTTTCGCCTCCCGACATGCGCCGCATTCTACCAGAGACCGGCTGGCTCCCCTACGGCGGAACGAGATCCCTGCGCGGGTGATTTTGACCCAACCAGAGCGAACGTTTCCCTAAAAAGGGCGAAAACTTCATGCTCGATCGCAGAAAAATGCGCAATTCTTCCAGATTTTGGTTGCACGAATCTGGTTTCCGAGTACACTGCGGGCGTCATAGGAGACACTGGTGCATTGGGCTGTTTCCGCCAGCCCAATGCCCGGTCCGAGAGTAAAGAAAGATTTGAGTTCAAAATAGAGGGAGAGAAGAGATGAAGACTTTGATTGGCGTCGTTGGGGCCGCGATGGCTCTTTCCGGTTCCGCGTTCGCTTTCGTGCCGTGGGCCAACACCAACGGTTCGGCGGCTTTCTTCAATTGGTCCGGAGGCGGTTCTGATACCGGCCTCTTCGGCAGCCCCGTTCTGGTGGGTGGCGACACGTTTGTGTTCTTCCCCTCCGGCTTCCGTGCCGAGTCCAGCGGCGGCGTCGCGGGCGCGGCCTACGACCGGCTCGAAGTGCAGCTGGACGCCCATGCTGGCTTCTCCTTCTCCGATATCAGGATCACCGAGTATGGTGACTACGGCGTCGTCGGGACGGGTCAAGTTGCCGCGAGCGGCACGCTCTTCGTGACCGACCTGGCCACGTTCAACGTGTACACCGATAACCTCCTGACGAACCCGGGCTCGCCGATCACGTCGGGCATCGGCAACTGGAGCGGGACCGCGGGCGTGAACATCGCTTCCGCGAACGCAACCAGCCTCCGGATCGTCCTGAACAACAACCTCTTCGCGGTCACCGACGGAAACTCCGTGGCTTGGATCGAGAAGAAGGTCTCCGGTCAGGCGGTCGGCATTCAGATTATCCCCACCCCCGGTTCAGTGGTTGTGGCTGGCTTTGGCGTTCTCGCGATTGCCCGCCGTCGCCGTTCTTGATTGGTCTTCGTTAGCATAGGGGGGCATATTCCCTGTCGGCAGACTCAAAAGATTTGGAAAATCCGGAACTTTGGGGTTGTATCTGCGAAGGAAATGTGTACACTCGGTTTGAGGAAGAGCAGTTCTGCAAGGCGGTCGTGTCTTTGGGACATCGGTTCGCAGGACTGAATGAACGAGTTAACTAGAGATCGAAGGAGAGGATGAAAATGAAGATGAATGCGATGATCGTAAGTTTGGGCCTTCTGGCTGCGGCTGGTTCGGCTCAGGCGTTCGTGCCGTGGAGCAATGCGAACGGCGTGGGGTCTTTCTTCAGCTGGAGCGGCGGCGGGTCCGACAACGGGCTCTTCGGCAGCCCGATTCTGGTCGGGGGTCAGAGCTTCGTGTTCTTCCCGGCTAACTTCCGCGCTCAGTCGGCCAACGGCGGCGCGGCTCAGGTGAGCGATCGCCTGGAAGTCACGCTTGAGGCCTTCCAAGGCTTCTCGTTCGACCAGGTGCACATCCAGGAGTTCGGTGACTACGGCGTCGTCAACGGCGGCCAGGTCGTCGCGAACATGGGTATGTTCGTCACCGATCTGAACTCCTTCCGCGTTGTGACCGACAACAACACCTTCTCCACTGCCGCGAACGGTTTCGGCAACTGGACTGCTCAGACGACCGCCATCCTCTCGTCGTGGATCCCCCCGGCGAACCGGATTCAGATCGTCCTCAACAACAACCTGATCGCCATCAGCAATGGTCAGGGCTCGGTCGCCTTCATCGAGAAGAAGGTCGCCGGCATCATCATCACCGTCCCGACCCCCGGCTCTTTGGCCCTCGTCGGCCTCGGTGGTCTGGTCGCGATGCGTCGCCGCCGCTAAGCCAGACCTTCGAGATTCGACTTTCGGGTTGAATTTCGAGATCGGCATACTGATTTGAACGAATGACATCGCCATGGCTCACGCCGTGGCGATGTTCTTTTTGAGAACCCGTTGAAATCCAGCTCCTCCGCTGTTCCGAGCGAGTCGGAGCGACTTCCGGGCGTGCGAACGGCTTGCCCTCGGGTTCCCAGTACCGGGCTTGGGGCGCAGCGGAGTGCGGGCGCGTGATGGCTCGCTCCGCTTTCGGTCCGGCTGACGCGATCAAGCCGGTGTGGGAAGTCGAGGTTTGATTGACTAGCGATCGTGGTGGTGAGACGCCATCGGCACCGCGCCCATCGCTGTGGCGATGCGATCGACGGCGGCTGTGATCATCTCCGTGGCCACGTCGAGGTGGCACACGGCGCGGATGCGCCGCGGGCCGTTGGGCAGGACCTTAACCCCAGCGGCGTCAAGGCGACGGCAGAGATCCGGCGCGGAGAATGGTGCTGAGGGATCCAGGTCGAAGAAGACCATGTTCGTCTGAACCGCGGCCAGATCGACCTTGAGTCCGGGGATCTCGGCGAGCCCCTTGGCGAGGCGGCGCGCGTTCTGGTGGTCCTCGACGAGCCGTTCGCGATGGTGGTCCAGCGCGTAGTGGGCTGCGGCGGCGAGGAGGCCGGTCTGACGCATCGCGCCGCCGAACATCTTGCGGAATCGGTGAACGCGGAAGATCGTGGCCTCGCTGCCGGCGACGGCGGACCCGACGGGTGCCCCCAAACCCTTGGAAAAGCAGCAGGAAATGGTGTCAAAGTGCGAGGCGTACTCGGCGGGGGAGACGCCCGTGGCGGCGCAGGCGTTCCAGAGGCGTGCGCCGTCGAGATGGCAGAGCAGCCCGAGTTCGCGTGCTTTGGCGGTGACGCGGCGGAGTTGATCGAGGGGCCAGATGGTCCCGCCGCCCCGGTTGTGCGTGTTCTCCAGGACAAGGAGCTTGCTTCGGGCGAAGTGTGCTGAGTGGGGACGGACGGCTTCTTCGAGCTGGTCGACATCGAAGAGGCCGCCGGGGCCGGAGAGCGGGCGGATCATGACACCCGAGAGTGCGGCCGGGGCGCCGGTCTCGTAGTGGATGATGTGGCTTCCCTCGTGGCAGATGATCTCGTCGCCGGGCTCGGTGTGGGCGCGGATGGCGGTCTGGTTGGCCATGGAGCCCGAGGGGACAAAGCACGAAGCGGGCTTGCCGAGGAGCTTGGCGAAGGCTTCCTGAAGGGCGATCACCGATGGGTCGTCGCCGAGGACGTCGTCGCCGACGACAGCCTCAGCGATGACGCGGCGCATGGCGGGGGTCGGCCTGGTGACGGTGTCGCTGCGAAGGTCGATGAGCATGCCTGATGGTACCCGAAGCGGCGATGGAGCGAATGCCCGATTCGGGGCGAGAACGGGCGTTTGTACGAACGGAAGATGACCTTCTGGAGCCGCACTTTCGGACCCGCCAAGATGACAGCCGAGGCAGCTTCCAATTGGAGATTTCGACAGTCATGCACCGGCGGTGAGCGGCTCCACACGGGCGTCGGACAGGGTGCAAGGGTTGGCACGCGGCTTGTAATGACGATCATGACCGCAGGGTGCGGCTCGCCGGGTGTACGGCGAAACAGGAGTTCAGACCATGAATAGCGGTGTCACCAAGTACGATTCGCGTCCGACGATCATCCCCATCTCCCGGCTGTTTGAGACGTTTTTCTCCGATCCGCACGTGGCGTTCTCGAACGCCGGCATCGAGGAGGGCGCGCTGGCGGTGGATGTTTCCGAGGACGCGCGGAACGTGATCGTGCGGGCGAGCCTGCCCGGGTTTGCGAAAGAGAATGTCGATGTGGAAGTGCACGAAGGGGTGCTGACGATCAAGGCGACCCAGTCGGAGCAGCGTGAGGAGAAGGGCGAACGCTTCTACCACAAGGAGAGGCGTTTCGGGTCGCTCTCGCGTCGGATCGCCCTGCCCTGCGCGGTGCAGGACACGGAGGCGAAGGCGGAACTGACCAACGGCGTGCTCACGCTGAGGCTGCCCAAGAGTCAGAAGGACACGCCTCGCAAGCTGGCGATCGTCTGATCGCCCGTTGTCAAAGCGGCTCGAACTCGTGGGGTCGCATGTGGCCGGCCGGTCGTCTTTGACGATCGGCCGGCTATTTCGTTTCGGTCGAGGCGTGCCTGGAATGACGGAGGGGCATGGCCATCGACTTGTTGAGCCAGACGAACCCGGCGCACCCGGCGACGCTGATGACGACGCTCAGGGCGAGCACGACCGAGCCCGGCTCAAAGCGAGTGGTGGGGTTGCCGTCCTTGTCGCACAGGGCGTTGTAGAGATTGACAGCCGCGAGGGGCGCGAGAAGCCCGCGAACGCCGTTGAGCGTGACGTGGGTCGCCATGTAGTGAGAGGTCTGGGCGGGGGGCGCGAAATCGACGTGCCCGAGGTTCCAGGCGATGGACCCGCCTCCGACGGCGATGCCGAGGAACGCCGAGCCCGCGTAGAGGAGCGGGAGAGAGTGGAACGCGATCCCGAGCATGAAGGTAAAGGACGCCGCGACGAAGGACCAACCGTGGATGGCGCGGAAGCGGACGACGTGAGAGCGGTCCAGCATGCGGGACCAGAGCGGGACGGTGATCGGCATGAGCAAGTAGGGGATGGTGGTGGTGATGGCGATGCTGGTGGCGTTGGCGCGGTTGCCGAGTTCGGCCCAGGAGGCCAGCGAGATCACGAGCGCGGGCCCGATCATGATGTTCCCGAAGCCCAGCAGGAACATGAAGAACATGAACTGAGCGAAGCGGCGGTCCTGACGCAGGACACGAATGGTCGAGGTGATGCCGCTCCAGGGGCGCATGACGCCGGTCGCCGGGGCGGTCTGCCGTTCGGCGACCAGGAGAGCGCGTTCGCCGCGGACGCGGAGCTTGCGGTAGAAGAGCAGCCCGATGAATCCGACCGCGGCGAGCACGGGTGCGATCCAGTGAAAGCTGTTCAGGTCGTGGTCCATGATGGTGCCAACGCCGAGCCCGAGGAGGGCCATGCCGACCTGGGTAATGATGGAGAGGCGGCCGACGAGGGTGGCGCGGAAGTGGGGGGGGTAGTTGTTGCGCCAGACGGACGTGCGCAGGGTGACGATGCCGGACCAGAAAACGCGGGCGCAGATGACAAGGGCGAGCGTGCCCCAAAGGCCGGCGGGCGACACGGGCATGAACCCGATGCTGCCGACCGCGAGGACCAGCCCGAGTTGAAGGGCGTTGATGAACTGGATCTTGGGACGGGCGTGGCTGGCGGCGATCCACCCGAAGGAGACGAGGTTGGCGATCTCTCCGGCGCAGGCGACCAGCGCGACCGCGAGGTTGTGCCAGCGGGCGTCGATCTGCCCCGCGAAGGTCTTCTTGAGCAGCACGGCGACCGTTCCGCCCTCGATGAACGCGAGGGCGGCGGACAGGAAGAGCATCGTCGCGGCTTCGAGCACGAACGAGCGCCGGGACAGCCGCGAAAGGAAGGTTCTCTGGAGGTCAGCGGGCACGCGAGGGGACGGTAGCCGAGCGATCGGGACGAACAAGGGCGGCGAGCGTTTCGAGGCGCTCGAGCAAGCGATCTTGCGAGATTCGGCTTGGAATCGTCCGGGATTCGCCCTGGTTCGGGCCGGCGTGCAAGGCAAAGGACAACGAGGTGGCGAGTTCCTCGTCCGTCCGCCAGAGCGTGGCTGGGGGTTGAATCAAGTCGGCACCGGACGCATCGGCGTGGGCGACGATCGGAACGCTGAGGGCGATCGCGTCGGCGATCCAGCGGCCTGTGCTTCCCGGTGCGGTTGGCTGGGTTTGTGCCGGCGGGGCGATCGCCAGATCGCTGGCGGCGAGCAGCGCGTGGACAGAGCGAGTGAGTGTCACCGGGACAAGGCTTGAAAGACCCGCCTCTCGGGCGAGACGGGCCAGGGAATGGGGGCGGGCTGTCGCGGCGACGATCGTGAGGGGTTCTGGTGAGTTTGCGGCCGCTCTGGCGAGAAGAGAAAGAAAGGGGACGAGCGGTCGCGGGTTGATCTCGGGGAGCGACAGGATCGCGAGCGTGCGATCGGCGGGCACGCCCAGGTTGGCTCGAACGGCATGAGACGCACGAACGGCGGCGTCGGCTTGCGATTGGGAGAGCGTCGTGACACGTGGGAGCAGTTCGGCACCGGCCTGCGGATCAAAGGCGAGCCGGATCGCGCGAGGGTGATGGGCACGCCACGCCGCCCATGCCTCGAACGGCAGCCAGGGGTGGTGGGAGAGTTCGAGGGCGAGGGAGACGGGGCGAAGGTCGCGGATCAGACGGCGGGCGACCTGAAGCGGTGACGGCTCGATCGGCAGCCACAGGTCACCGGCGACCAGCGGCGTGAGCGAGAGTACCACAGCTTGAGGATCGGAGCGTCGGAGGTGACGAACGAGGCGACTGAGGCGGCCCGGGTGGGCTCCGAGATGGGTGCGAAGGGGGTTGGCGACGTGGACGTGGTAGGTGGCGGACGGATCGTCGGGCATTTCGGTGCCGTCAATCGCAAGTTGGACGCTGTGACCACGAAGGCCGAGACCTCGAGCGAGGGCAAGGGGCCACCAGGAGTGCGTCCAAGGCATGTTCCGGACGAAGTTGGCGGCGAGAATGAAGTTCATCCTAACAAGATGCAAATATCGGCCCGATCAGTGGGGAAGGTTCAATCCAGTTGCGGGCTTCTGGGTCCGAGGTCCCGAAACCAGGAATCGAGGCTGCCTGAAAATGGTGAACCTCTGAACCCCCGTGGCGGTACGATACATCAACAGTGGGTGGTGATTTTGCGGGGCTGGGACGTTCGAAGGAGTCTTGTCCATGAGCGAGATTACACGTGCGGTGCGGGCGGCGGGTCGGCGGCTCTTCGTGATCGAGGTGCTGAAGGCTTTGGTCTTGTCGGCGTTCTTGGCGTTGTCCCTCATGGTCGCCCTTCGCATTGTCCAGCAGGCGTTCGGCCTCGCGGTTGAATGGCGGACGGTGATGATCCTTGCCGGCTCGATCGCAGCGGCCGGGACGCTCGTGTGGAGTTTGGTCGCCAGGCCTCGGGATGCACAGTCGGCCCGGGTGCTGGACGAGCGAGCGGGCTTGCGTGAATCGCTGAGCACAGCCCTCTCAATCGGCACGCCGAAAGAGCCTTGGGCGCAATTGGTGGTTGATTCCGCCCGCCAGAAGGCGGCGTCGGTCAAGGTCGGGCAGGCGATCCCCATCGAGGCCCCGAGCCGGTGGCACTGGCCACTGGCGGCGGCGCTCGCACTGGGCATCGCGTGGACGCTCCCGACGTGGGACCTCTTGGGCAAGAAGGCCAAGCGTGAAGAGGAAGCCAATCGCGTTCAGGAAGTGATCACCGTCAAGACGGAGATCCAGGAAAACAAGAAGAAACTCGACGAATTGCTGGCGAAAGTGGCCCCGGACCTCAAGAGCGATTTGGCCGATCCGAGCAAGGCTGAAGAGGTCGCGCCGGCGGCGATGCAGAAGCCCGAGCAGATGCGGGCGTCGGAGATCAAGCGGTTGTCGGAGCTGGCGGAGAAACTCGAAGCCAAGGCCGGCGGCGAGAAGGGCATGCAGATGGATGCCCTCAAGAACATGATGGCCCAGTTGAAGCATCCCGGCGACAGCCCGATGAACGAGATGTACAAGTCTCTTTCGAAGGGTGACTTCAAGGGGGCCAACGAGGCCCTCGAGGAGATGAAGGCGCAGCTCGCCAAGAGCGAGATGTCTCCCGAAGAGAAGGAAAAACTCGCGGCGGCGATGGAGAAACTGGCCGAGCAGATCAAGAAGAACTCGGACGCGACCAAGGAGATCGCCAAGGCACTTGAGCAGGCCGGGGCGGACCCCCAGCAGGCGGCGGAGTTGGCCAAGCAGATGGCGGCGAACCCGGACATGATCAAGAAGGCCATCGAGGCCATGAAGAACCTCACGCCCGAGCAACGCGAGAAACTCGCGAAGGAAATGGCTGCGAAGGCGAAGGCCTGCAAAAACGCCTCGAAAATGGCGGAATCCATGGGCAAGTGCGCCGGCGACATGCAGCAGGGCGAGATGGGGGAGGCGTCCGACGCCATGTCCGAGATGGCCGCCGAACTCTCCGAGATGGAGATGACCGAGGCGGAGATGAAGGCCATGGACATGGCCCTCAAGGAATGCCAGTCGCAGTTGGCCGGGATGTGTAACGGCGACGGCGAAGGCGACAGCGACGAGTGGAACTCGCAAGAAGGGGAGTGGCAGGAGGGCGATAGCAACAAGTTGGGCAAGGGCGGCAAGGGCGGCGGGCCGGGCAAGGGCCAGGGCGACCGTTCCGGCCAGACCGCGACGGACTTCGCCACAGAGCAGCAGAAGATCAAGACCAAGACCGGCAAGGGCCCGATCATCGGCAAGCAGTACGTCAAGGGCGAGCAGATCGTCGGCGAGTCCTCCGCCGAGTACGCCGAAGCGGTGGAGGCCAGCGGCAAGGTCGCGGCTGAAGCCCTGACCAACGGCGAGGTGCCCCCGGAGCTTCGCAAGACCGTCCAGTCTTACTTCGGAGCCCTCAAGAAGCAGGCCGAGAAGAAGGCCGAGCCCGCGCCCGCAGCGAAGTGACGGAGATCGCCCTTGTTCGGGTTGTACTCGCAGTTCAACGCTGACTTTCGCGCGAAGCACAACGGACGCCTCCCGCTCTGGTACAAGGTCATGACCCCCGTTGGGGTCGGCGGCGCCTTTGTCGCGCCCAGCGTCACCTACGCGTTGACCGCCATTCCAACCTGGGTGATGCTCGATTTCATTGGCGTGGCGAAGGAGACTTTCAACCGAACGCCGTGGTTCGTCGCTGGTGCTGTGCTCCTGACGATCGCGTTGATCTTTTTCATGCGACTACGCGCTTTCTGCCTCGCGCATCGGATGATGTCGATCGAGCAGATCGCGTTCCTCGCTGGCTGCATCTTCTGGGGGTGCGTCTTCTTCTGGTTCGGAGTGACCGGCGTCGGGGCCGACGGTAAACTAACCCCATGACCTCCCCCGACCTACGCGTTTCCCTCGGCAAGCCCCTCAAGCTCGCGGCGATCGACCCCGCCTCAACCCCAGGCCTCAAGCCCGGCAAGAACGGCGAGGCCAAGGCCAAAGCCGAGGCCGAACTCGAAGCCAACCGCGAAACGCTCCAGAAACTCCAGTACCGCCTGTGGGCCGAGAACAAGCGGTCGGTGTTGCTGGTCATGCAGGGGATGGACACCTCCGGCAAGGACGGCGTGGTGCGGCACGTGATCTCGGGGATGAACCCCGAGGGGTGCAAGGTCGTCAGTTTCAAGAAACCGTCGGAGATCGAGCTCGACCACGACTTCCTGTGGCGGATCCACGCGGCGTGCCCGGCGAAGGGGGAGATCGGCGTCTTCAACCGGTCGCACTATGAGGACGTGCTGGTGGTCCGCGTGCACAACCTGATCCCCGAGAAGGTGTGGTGCGAGCGGTACGACCTCAT
Organism: Phycisphaera mikurensis NBRC 102666; assembly: GCA_943369765.1. GTDB lineage: Bacteria > Planctomycetota > Phycisphaerae > Phycisphaerales > UBA1924 > UBA2396. The sequence continues at coordinate 353,282 of CALROI020000002.1, forward strand.
CAACGCGTTTGAGCGGTCGCTGGCGGCGTCGGGGACGGTGGTGGTCAAGGTCTTCCTGCACATCAGCAAGGACGAGCAGAAGGAGCGTCTGCTGGCCAGGCTGGCCGACCCGGAGAAGAACTGGAAGTTCAACGCGGGGGACGTCGCTGAGCGGCAGAAATGGGACGACTACCAGAAGGCGTACGAGGACGCGTTGAGCAAGTGCAGCACCGCGGAGTCGCCGTGGCACGTGGTGCCGGCGGACCGGAAGTGGTATCGGAATTGGGCTGTGTCGCAGATCCTGGTGGACACACTGGGAGCGATGGACCCCAAGCCGCCGAAGGGGACCTTCAAGGCGAGTCAGTTCAAGTTCTGAAGAAGTGCGGAGAGACGGAGAGACGAAGTGCCTTCCACTGCGTCTCTTCGTCTCTCTGTCTCTCCGTCTCTTCCCCCCCCCCAACAAACAAGCCCCGGCGTTGTCACGCCGGGGCCTGTGGGTGATTCACGGATTCAGAAGTCAGCGTTAGCCGAGCAACTGGAGGACCGACTGCGGGGACTGGTTGGCCAGCCCGAGCACGTTGGTCGAGGCCGACACCAGGATCTGCGACCGGGTGAGGGCCGCGGTCTCGGTGGCGAAGTCGGCGTCACGGATGGCCGACTCGGCGGCCTGGCTGTTCTCAACAGCGACGTTGAGGCTTCGGATCGTGGCCCCGACGGTGTTCTTCTGGAACGCGCCCAGACGCCCGCGGAGGCTGGAGATCTGGTTGATGGACTCGGAGATGATCTTCTGAGCCCCGCTGAGATCATTGGAGCCGTCGAGCGAGTTGGACTGACCGCTGCCGAGGGAGCTGAGGTACCCGGAGACCGAGGACCCGAGCTTGCGGACGGCCGTGTCGCTGACGCCGATGGAGACCTTGCCGGCGATGTCGACGTTGCCTGCGAGGGCGAAGTTCGCGCCGCCGCCGGTGATGAACCCGGTGTTGCCGCCGGCGCCGACCGCGGCGAGCGTCTGAGACGTCGCGGTGGTAAAGGTCAGCTCAACGTCGAGGAAGTCGGTGTTGATGCGGGCCGTCTTGCCGCTGGAGACGGCGCGGATGCCGTTGATCGTGGCTTCGATGTCCTGACCCTTGTCTTCGATGCCGCCCGCGGCGGTGGCGCTGGTCCAGGTCCCGGCGGCGGCCGCCTGGGCCGAGCCGAAGTTCGTGCCGCTGAGCTGGAAGATGCCCGTGCCGCCCATGCCGGACGACTGCAGCACCTTGACCGCGACGGACTCGTTGGAGCCGAACTCGGTGCTTGTGAGCTTGATACCGGAGGTGTTGGTGGACAGGGACGCCGAGACGCCGGTCACGTCGGTGAACGTGTTGATGGACTTGATGACGTTGGCGAGGGAGGTGCCGGAGGTGAAGGTGAGTTCACGGGCGCCCTTGGAACCGCGGACTTCCATGCGGAGCGCGCCGTTGGCGACGCCGCTGAGGTCGATGGCGGTCCCGCTGAAGTTCATGTAGAGACCACCCTGCTGGGCGGACTTGGTGACCAGGGCGTTGAGGGCCTGGTTGGCCCCGGTGAACTTGGCGGCGTTGACTCGGAAGTCCGAGACGCCCGCGGCCATGCCCGAGACCTTGAAGTCGTAGTTGCCGTTGAGGAGCTTGATCCCCTGGAAGCTCGTCGCACCGGAGATCCGGTCGATCGTCTGGAGGATCGAGTCGACCTGCAGCTGATTGGCCTTCTTCTCGTCGCTGGACAGGCCGGCGGCGGAGGCGGTGTTGGTGACCAGGCCCTGCAGTTCGGTCAAGAGGCCCGACACTTCCTGCAGACCACCCTCGGCCGTGTTGACGACCTGGTTCGCGCGGTCGGCGTTGGACAGAGCGGCGGTGGTGGACTTGATCTGCGAGCGGAGTGATTCGCTGGCGATCAGGCCGGCGGGATCATCCTTGCCGCGATTGATGCGCAGACCCGTCGAGAGCCGCTCGAGTGTCGAGCCGAGCCCCGAGTTGTTCTGCCCCAGCACGCGCTGAGCGATCATGGACTGGACGTTGGTGTTAATACGACTCATGAAATCCTCCGTGAACATCCCCGGACAGCCGTATGGTCTGTCCGCACCGGTGAGGCACCATGCCTCGTGCTGCCCGCTGGGCATCCGTGCCCAGTGTTCCGGGCCGGCGCCCGGTGCCTGTCGCTCCCCGGAACACCCGAGGAACTCTGTCGTGAAGTGGGATCGACGTTCCGCGAGGGTGAATTCAGTCGTGCACGTATTTTTTCTTCCGGTCTTTGTTGCGCGAGGCGCAAGAAAGCACCCCGAGGAAGGCCTCGGGGTGTCTTGAGTTCATGGACCGTCTGATTATCAGCCCTTGCGGGTTATCCGAGCAGCTGCAGAACCTGCTGGCTCTGCTGGTTCGCCAGGCCGAGAACGCTCGTGCCCGAGGAGCTGAGGATCTGAGCCCGCGTCATGTTGCTGGTTTCGGCGGCGAAGTCTGCGTCGCGGATCTGCGAGTTGCTCGACGAGAGGTTCTCGAAGGCGGACTGCAGGCTTCGAACGTTGGTCTGCAGGACGTTCCGCTCGAAGGCACCCAGGCGGCCTCGGAGGGTTGAGATCTCGTCGATGGCCCGGTCAAGGATGGCGTTGGCCTGGGTGAAGTCTCCGCTGCGGACGCTGTCGGAGATCGAGTACCCCTGCCCGGTCTTGAGGGAGGAGAGATACTGGACCTTGCCCGAGATCAGCACGCCGCCGAGTGACGAGGTCGCCATCGAGGGGATGCCGAGATTGGTCTGTTGCTGGGCGGTGATGTCCTGCCCGAGTTGGAACAGAGCGCCGCCGCCGGTGATGTTGAAGGTGCTGTTGGCGAGGGTGGGATCGGTCGCGAAGTCCTCGTGCAGGACGAGGTCGACGCCCAGGGTGCTCCCGTTGGTGCTCAGGGCCAGCCCACGACCGGTGCCCAGGGCGCCGTTCACGAGGGCCTGCACATCCTGGCCGTTGTCGCGGCTCGCGGACTGCAGCGTGCCCAGCGCCCAGTTCGCCGGGCTTCCCAGCGTGGGCGCGGCGTTGTTGGCGAAGTTCACGGTGTCCCAGGAGTTGCCGACGGCGGGAGCGCCGATTCTCTTGACGGAGACGAACTGCTCGGACCCGTATTCACCGCTGGTGAAGGAGATCCCGGAGTTGACGTTGCCGTTGATGAGCGCCGCGTTGACCCCCGTGAAGGAGGTCGTGTTGTTGACCGCCGCGACCACCGAGGAGAGCGTGGCGCTGATGGGGAACTGGAAGATCTGGACGCCCTTGGCGCCGGCCACCTCGATCGACATCGCCGAGAGGAGTCGGCCGGGGTTGGCCACGCCGGGGTTGTAGTAGAGCCCGGCCTTCTGGGCGCTGGCGACGACATCGACGGTCACTTGGAGGTTTGGCTGATTGACGAGCGAGGCGTTCCAGACCTTGGCGGTCGTGATCGCGCTGGTCTTGATTCCCGAGAGCGTGTAGTCGAGGGACCCGTTGAGCAACTTGAGCCGGCCGAAGCTGGCGGTGTTGCTGATGCGGGTGATCGAGTCGAGGGCCGAGTCGATCTGCAGCTGGTTGGCGGTTCGTTCCTCGACGCTGTTGCCGCCGGTGTTGGCGGCCTCGACCATCAGGCTCTTGATGGAGTTGAGGAGGTCGGACGCCTCGTTGAGGGCGGCTTCGGTCGTCGCGATGACGGAGCTTGCACGCTCCGAGTTCTTCACGCCGCTGTTGATGCCGTTGAGGTCCGACTTGATGCGTTCGGACACGATAAGCCCCGCCGGATCGTCGGCACCGCGGTTGATGCGGAGCCCCGTGGAGAGGCGCTCGAATCGCAGCGAGAGTTCGCGCTGCGATCGTGCAAGGTGCGACTGGGCGATGACGCTCGAGATGTTCGTGTTGATGCGTGCCATGGGGCAATCCTCCGTGATTGCTGAGTGTGACTAGTTCCAGATTCCGAGAAACAACCCGCAAATACCGTGCCAAACTCGGTGGTTCGTGGCGTTCACCGTTTCCCCGCCGGCGCGATCCTCGCGACGGTTGTGTGAGTCGGGGTGGTGATGGCCGGGGCGGGCTCCGGGGCCCGGGTTCCGGCGACGGGCGTGGCCAGCGAGGCCCGCCCGGGGTTCGTGCGTGGAACGGCGCGGCTCTTGGCCGGGCCGGGTCTGATCGTGCCGAGGATCGAAGGTCCCGATGGAAGGGCGTCCGTCGCCCGCTCCGCCGCGTCCCGGTTCTCCCGCCCGATCGCCTCGTACACCTCTTTGCGGTGCACCGCGATCCTGGCGGGGGCGGAAATCCCAAGGCGAATCTTGTCGCCCCGGATATCCACCACCGTGATTTCGATCTCGTCCCCGATCATGATGGTCTCGTCGCGTTGACGACTCAATACCAACATGTGAATGCTCCTTGGTACGTACCGCGCCTGGGCTCGAAGCTTCTGTAGCGAGCCGGTCGACATCCCCCGGCGCGCGGGCCCGGAAGGACGGAAGGGAATTGGTGAAGGTCGGTGTGGTCATGGTCATGCCGATGCGGTGGCGCGGTTGTCCGCGGCCTGCCATCGATGAAAGGTGCCCGTCTCGGACCGGATCAGGCGGGGATCGCCTGCGCCATCCGCGTTTCGCTCCCGATCTTCACGAGGTTGTGCCTGGTCGTCCAGCGGCGGTCCGCCAGAACCACCTGCTCGCCCTCGCGGGTGATCGTGTTGATCACCAGCGGGCCCTGCAAGTTCGAGGTCAGGGTCTCGTCGATCTTGTTGACGATCACGAACACCTGCGCGTCCTCGAGCTTCGCCAGCTTGAGTTCCGTCATCTGCTCGGCCTTGATCGGCACCGAATAGTCGTTGAAGAACAACGACGGGTCCGTCACGACGAACGCCAGAGAGGGCTCGTCCACCGACTGCAGCCAGAAGAACGCCGAGTCATTCCCGGGCTCGAGCAGACAGAAATTCCGTTGGCTGCCGAACCCAAGGAGCCCCTTGGGGAAGGTGATCACCCGGTCATCCGGGATGGTGATCGTGCCGAATCGAGTGGTCTTCACGTCCATAACACGCTCCGCGTATTCGACCTGGGTTCCTGGTCCACAGCGGACTCCTCCGCCGGCGACATCCTGTCCCCATGCACGCCGAGGTCGAGCGGCGTGCACGTCTTGTTCCACACTCCGCCGCTCCGGGCTCTCGCCCGCCGCGCCGGCCTCTTGACTACCTCAGGAAATCCAGCAGCGTCTGCCCCTGCAGCATCCCGCTCACCCGATATCCCGCCTGCAACTGCGTCTGCAACTGACCCAGCCTGATCGCCGCCTCCGTGTAATCCGTGTCCCGCAATTCCGACCGGATCTTCGTGTCCATCGTCGTCTGGTCCTCCACGACCCGCTCGGCGAAATCCACTCGCCTGGCGTAGCCGCCGACCAACCCACGCACCTCGGTCAGGCGACCGATCGCGTCATCCACGTTCTCTCCCGCAATCGCGATGCCAGACACGTCGTTGATCGCGAGAGAATCGCGAAGATCCATCAAATGGGTAAACAAATTGTCCGGACGGATCGTGGCGGTGTCGCGCCCCGTGTAACTCGAGGTGGACCCGTCGTACGTCCCGCCGGTGATGCCCAGGTCCGCCAACGCCTGCGAGTTGTTGAGCTGGGCAAAGGCGATCGTGCCCGGGAACGCGGCGTTTTGCGTGAATGCCAGCCCGTTTCCGCTGGTCGCGAGCCCGACCGTGAGGTCGCCGACGGCGAGGCCGGCGGTCGTCAATTGAGGGCCGATCTGCGCGTTGACCGCCGCGAGCATGGACTGGACCGTCGTCATGTCCGCGGGGGTCAGGTCGATGGTGATGCGGGTCTGCGCCGCGTCGCCAAGGGTGATCGTGAAGTCGGAGTTCAAGGCGGCGGTGGCGGTCCCGGTCGTGGGGTCGATGATCCCGTCCGTGATCCGCACGCCGCGTCCGTCGTTGAAATCGGAGATTCGGGTGGTCTGGGCGAAGGTCCGGATCCCGAGAGCACCCGCGGTGGTCCCGCCGCCGACTTCCTCGACCGACATCGCCAGCGCGCGCCCGCCCGAAACTTCGGTCACCACGTCGATCCCGGTCCCCGCCGCGTTGATCACCACGCGTGTTCCCGGGGACGCAGCCTCGATGGTGTTCCGCACTTCCTCGAGCGTGGTCGCGGTCGAAAGATCAACCACCACCGACGCCCCGGCGTTCTTGATCCGCAATGAACCCAGGGGCCCGGTGAGCCCGGCCATCGACGCGATCGGCGCGCTCCACGACAGCTTGGGCCCAAGATCAAGACCCGCCGGCGTTCCCGGCGTGAACGTGAAGGGCACATCCGCGGCAAGCCCCAGGTCGCGGGCGGTCGAACCCGACCCCGGGTCAAAGAACTGCACCGTGCCACCCGCGGCGACATCGAGCGTGAATCCCTCTCCCGCGAGAGTGACGCCGCCGGGACCGAGCACGGTGACCGCGTTGGCGGCCTCGTACTGACGGATCGCCGCGGTGAGTTGCGTCGCGACATCGCCGGCGGTATCCGCGGTGGAAAGGTCCACCGAGATCCGTGTCCCGCCGTTGAAGCTGAACTCCACCGCGCCCCTCGCCACACCCAGGTTGCGAGCCCCGGTGAGGTCGGCGAGGCGCGTCGTCGCGGCCAGGTTCGGATCAAGATCCACATCACCGCGTACGCGGGCGGACGTGGACCCGACGGGGTTGTTGGGTGAGAGCGTGATGGGCACACTTCGAGCGACATCAAGATCGGTCGTGATGCCGGGGCCGGAGTTGACGAAGCGCACGCCGCCGCGAAACTCCACAAACGGCTGCCGCCCGGGCTGGCTTCCGCCGAACACGTGCCCCGAGACGCCCTTTCGGTTGCCCTGGGACATGAGACTGTTGATGATCTGCTGCACGATCGGCGCCTGCGACGCACGGTCGCCGGCCGAGAACGTGGTGTTGACCATTTCCGAGGCGATCTGCTTGGCGTCAAGGGAGATCGAGTTGACCTCTCCGAGGGCGTTGTCCAGGTCGCCGAGCGCAGCTTGTGCGTGCACGATGTTGCGCTTGCGCTGTTCCGTGCGCTCGAGGCGATCGTCCAAAGCCCCGATGAGCGAGGTCTTGACCGGATCGTCGCTGACACGGTTGATCCTGAGCCCCGAGGAGATCTGCTCCTGAACGTTGAGCAGCCCGATGCTCGCCCGGGTCAGGCTCCCGAGGGAGAGCCGTGACGACATCAGGTTCGGGACACGGGCGAGATGTGGAGGGATCGTGCTCATGGTCGCGGTTCTTCTCGCAAACCGCGTGCCAGAGAGGAAGAAGTCACGGTACTCGTGACTTTCTGACTCCGTGACTTCGTGACTTCCTCACACCAGCTGCAGGAGCGAATCGAACATCTGGTCAGCCACGGAGATCAGCCTCGCCGCGCCCTGGTACTGACGTTGGAACGCCATCAGGTTGAGGCTCTCCTCGTCGGTCGAAACGCCGCTGACCGCCGCACGCTGATTCTCGAGACTCTCGCGGACGTCACCCGCCGCCGTCGCGTCCATCGCGGCCCCGGCGGACTTGGTCCCGATCGCCGACACCTTCTCCCGCCAGAAACTGCTGATCGAACGCCCGTTGAGATCCGTCATCGAGGACTCAAGAAGGTCCGCCATCCCGAGCGCGGTCGCGTTCTCGACAAAGGTTCCGTTGACTATGCGCCCCACGGCGAGCGATTCGGGGTTGCTCAGCAGGTCCTCGCGGATGCCGATCGTTGACGCGTCCGTTCCCGTGAAGTAGGCGTTGACCCCGAGCACCGCCAGGGCGCCCGACGAGTCTTCGGAGAACGAGAACTCGACGCCCGCGTCGGCGTCTATTTTGAGCTTTCCATCGCTGGTGATCGTGGCGGAGACCCCGTCCACGGCATCCAGCGCAGCCCGGATGTCCTCCAGCGACGTGTCATCCGCGGTGCCGGGCAGACCCGCCGCGGTGAGGCCGTCAAGGTCGATCCCGATCCGCACGGTCGAGGTCTGATTCGAGTTGGGCTGTTTGACGGTGATGCTGAACCCGCCGTTGGTCGCGGCGAAGGGGAGTCTCGAGAAACTGAGGTTATTGGGGTCGTTGAGGGCGAGCGTGCGATCGCCGGCCGCGACCTTGAGCGTGCCGGTCGAGGTGGTGAGCCCCGAGGCGTTGGTCCCGGTGCTGTGGAGCTTGTTGACCTGGAAAATCAGGTTTGCCGCGAGGGTGTCGAGGGCGTCGGTCGCCTCGTCGACCGCCTCGGTGCGGCCCGAGAGCATCGCGCCGAGCTGACCCTCGCGGGGCACCACGACGGTGGGGCGGTCCTTGGTCCTCACGATGACCTGCACGTTTCCGTTCGCGTCGTTCTCGCGCGTCATGCTCAGTCCTCGGCTCGTGCCGGCGGTGACGATCGGCTCGGAGCCCACGAGCACCGAGAAACCCTGTGGTCCGTTGTCCACAACGGTGACGTCCATGATTCTGGCCAGTTCGCTGATTGCCTGATCGCGCTGGTCGCGAAGTGTGGACGCTTCCGCGCCGGTCCCTTCGGCGGTTCCGATCTGGATATTGAGTTGCGCCACGTTGGACATGAGGGCGTCGGCCTGCGCGACCGTGGCACCGATCTGGTTGTCCAGTTGGTCGCGGAGTTGCGTGAGGGTCGACCGCTGCCGTCGCATGAGTGCCGCCAACCGATCGCCCTCCTGCACCACCGACGCGGAGGACTTGGTGAGGTTGGCCCGCTCGGACCAGGTGTTGAAGAACGACGAGAGGCCGGACGAGACGTCGTTGTCGGAGAGTTCGCCGATCGCGGACTCGACGCCGGTGTACACCGAGGAACGCTGCAACGCGGCCGATTCGGTCGACAGGCTGTTGAACAGACGGTGCTGCAGGGCGTTGTCGACCTGGCGACGGACAGCGTCGGTGACGACCCCGCGCCCGATCGAGATTCCGTTGCCGATGACCTGTGACGAGGCCGGGGAGAAGAACGCGGACTGCCGCGAATAACCGGGCGTCGAAGCGTTGGCGAGGTTGTTGCCCGAGACCTGAAGCCCGATCTGGCTCGCGGTGAGAGCGCTGCGTCCGATGTTGAGGGCTGAGTTGAGACTCATGGTGTTTCCTTCACGAACGCAGATCCAGAGCGGTCACGACCGCCGACGTTCCCACGACGCCGCGCCGCCCGTACGTGCCCGAGTGGGACGAGGCTTTCGCCACCGTCCGCATGAGCCCTTCGATGTGTGCCGAGAGCGATTGCGCGACGCGACGCACGACGCCCTGCTCGTGCTGCACTTTCGTGATCAGGACCTTGAGCTTTGACGCGGTGTCCACGAGCCCCTGCCGCATCGCGCCCGAGCGTTCGGCCAGGCCCGTCAGGGTCACCAATTCGCGTCCGGGCCAGTGCCCCGCGTCGATGACACGCTGGACCAGGTCGCGCCGGGCCTGCTCGAACATGGCGATGCGCTCGAGACACGCGGTCTGCCGCTCGGTCACTTCCGCCGCCGCCGACGGGGACGCGCGACGCACCGCCTCGCGGTGCTCGGCGAGCAGCACCAGGTACTGCTCGTGCGCGGGGACCATCGCGCCCAGCAGCGCGCCGAGTTCTCGGACGAACTGTTCGGGCAGTGGATTCGGATTGGCGGTGACGTTTCTCATGGTTCTTGGACCTTGGCGCCCCGGTTCTTCAGCAGGTCACGCGCGACGCGGTCCACCAGAGGCCAGCGTTCGGCCTTGGCGATGTGCTGCGCGAGCTGTGCGTCCATCATCCCCTGCATCTGCTTCTCGCCCGATGAGGGCGCGAAGGGCGGGGCGGCCCGATTGGTCTCGCGCAGCTGCTTGAGCAGCGGCTGGAGAAACGTGATGGCGATGAACTGCTCGGCCCCGTCGCGGGCTTCTTGCTCGGGCGTTTGCTTGGAGGAATGCGACGAGGCCCGGCTCAGGATCCCCGCGAAGGCCCGCTGCCGATCCGCGAGCGGAAGGCTCGCGTCGCGCGGGTCCGGGAGGACCGGCGCGAGCGTTCGTGCGTCCGAAGGCCCGGCGAGGCCGAGGGTGTTTGAGGGCTGAACTCCGTTCACGCGTATCTCCTTCGTCCTCTCCGAGGACGCGGCCGGATCAATCCATGACCAGCCGTGCGTGCAATCGGCCCGTCTTGTGCAGAAGCTGTAAGACTTCGATCTGCTGCGCCGGCGCGACGTCCAATTGCTTGAAAGCGGAAAGAAGGTCCGAGAGCTTTGCACGCTCCTTGGGCCTGTTCTGGGTGTCAAGGGCCGTATAACGAGTCTGCTCGACGAGCGGATTGATCACCGACGGCTGCGGCGTGGGGACGGTGGTCGTGATCACCAGGTCCTTGTGGCTGATCAGCCCCGGCGAGATCTCAACATCGCCGGTGACGACGATGACCCCTGTGCGCGCGTTGCACATGACGGTCGCGGGGAGATCGAGAAGGGACGTAGGGACGGGCGCGGAAAGTGCGCGATCGAGGAACGCGGCCTTTGCCGGCCGCTCGTGCTCGGGGATCTCGACGCGGATGGTGCGCTGGTCGATCGCGAAAGCGACAGCGGGGCCCTGCGGTTGGGCGTTTTCGTTGATGACCGACGCGAGGAGTTTGGCCGTGGACCAGCCCGAGGCCTGCGTGTCGATGATGAGCTCGAAAGAGGACTCGATGGCCATCGAGGGGAGGTCGCGGATGATCTGTGCGCCGCCGGACACTTTGCCGGTGGTCGGGCTTTCCTTGTCCTCGATCTCGATCTTGCCGTAGGCGACGGCGTAGGCCTTGCCGCCCGGGCGCGGTTCGGTCATCGGCGTGAGATAGAGGACGCCGCCTTTGAGCGAGGAGGCGGTGCCGAGGGTCGTGACGGTGACGTCGAGGCGGTCGTCGGCCTTTGCGGAGATGGCGGGGGTGCGGCAGGTGACCATGACGAGGGCGACCGACTTGACGCCGTTGAACTCGCGGAGAGACTCGGGGGCGTTGAAGTTGTTGGCGAGGACCTGTGCGAGAGGCCGGGCGAGAGTGAGTTCTTTGCCCGAGTCGCCGGTGCCGGAGAGCCCCATGACCAGGCCGAGCCCTTGGATCACGGACTCGCCCTCGCCCTTGATGCGGGTGAGTTCTTTGACGGTGGTGTCCGGAATTGCGCGTTGAGCGGCAAAGACTGCGGCGAACGCGGCGAGAACGTGCGTGAGTTTGCGCGAGAGGAGGGTCATACTGGAGGGGGAGCAAGCGGGGTGCCAAGGAGGACGCGTCGATTTTGTGGGATCGGGTGGACTCGTCGAAGGGTGCGAAATGGTGCGGTGTTTGCGCGGGTCTGGGAAAGATCGTGCTTGCGGGGGGGGTGTGGTGGTCGGTAGACTGGCTCTGGGCGTCGGGCTGGAGCTTGGTTATGAGGAGCATGGTTCGTTCGTCGGCGTGGTTGGTTGTGGCGGCGGGTTGGACAGCGGGCTTGGCTGCGGGTGGCGGGGTTGCCTTTGGGCAGAGCGACAATTGCGCGGGGGGTGTGCCGCTCCCGATGGGTGTGGTTGTGTCGTCGTTGGAGGGTGCGACGGCTGATGGCGTGGACGCGTGCCGGAACGGGGTTGCGGACGTGTGGTACACGTTCACCGCGCCGCGTGACGGGGTTCTGTTTATGGACGCGTGTGGGACGAATGGGACGCCGGTGATCTCGGTGCACACGGGGTGTCCCGGGACGGTGGCGAACATGATCCAGTGCAACTACCGGGACAGCTATCACTGTGGTGAGAGGCCTCACGTGGAGATTTCCTGCGTGGCGGGGCAGACGTACCGCGTGCGTGTGGGTGGGCAGACGCTTTCGTACACGATCTCGACGTGGTTCGAGGATCCCAAGCCGGCGGCGGGGGTCGGGCCTGACATCGTGTCGGGGGACATTCCGGAAATGCGTCGGTATCCGAACGCTGGGGACTTCGCGGCGATGGCGTTTGGGTCCACCGCGTGCAACATCGGAACGACCGAGGCGATCTGGACGAACGTGGACAACAGCAATCAGCACCCGGTGATCGCGACGAGCATGTATCGCGTCAAGGACGGGATCTTCGAGCAGATCGGGTACGCGTGGCTGAAGCACGGGTGGGCGAGCGGGACGGAGACGTTCTGCGACTATTGCCCGGCGACGGGGGTGTTGCGTGTGCTCTTGCCGGGGTGTTCGGACAGTTACGACGTGCCTCAGAATGGAACGCAGCAGATCCTGGCGGCGCGGTCGGAGGTTGATCCGACGACTGGCGTGTTCCCGTATCCGCCGATCAGCAACCCGGCGATCGCGGATTCGACATCGCGGCGGATCCGGGTGTTGAGGTCTGCGATTGACCCGGCGCAGAATCCGGACGCGGTGTATCTGGGCGAGCTTGAGTACATCGCGGCGGATGACGCAGCGGCGGGGAACGCGATGAACAACGTTTCGTACAGGCCGATCCGGTTCGCGTCGGCTGAGGCGCAACCGGTGTTCACTGGTCCGGTGGTGAGGACGAAGCCGGCGATTCTCGGGTGGGCGGATCTTGACCCGTCGGTGGCGGTGGTGCCCGCGGACGTGATGGATCGCGGGTATCAGACGCGGTTCTGGGTTGGGTCCAAGGTCACGGAGATCGCGCCCGGGCGGTGGCGGTATGTCTATTCCGCGTTCAATCTGAACGCGGATCGGGCGTGCGGCGGGTTTGTCATGACGCGGCGGGCGGGCGTGAGGGTGAGCGCGGTGGAACAGCGGTTTGTGCCGCCGCATTCGGGAGAGACCTACTCGGGGACGCCTTGGGCATTCGTGAGCGGGGACGCGGGTGGGGCGGGGGCTGGGGCGGGATCGATGGGGTGGCGGACGCAGACGTTTGCACAGAACCCCAACGCGAATGCGCTGCGCTGGGGGACGACGCACACGTGGATCTTTGAGTCGTCGACGGGCCCGGTGGCGGGTTCGGGGCGGATCGAGTTGTTCAACCCTGGGGAGGCGGGGGAGGCGTCGTGGGCGACCGTGGCGTTGCCGGTGCCGGGCGCGGGGGCGTGCCCGGCGGACTTCAATGGCGACTCGTTTGTTGATTTCTTTGACTATGACTCGTTTGTCACGGCGTTCGAAGTGGGTGGGGACTTGGTGGGTGCTGCGGCGGACATCAACGGGGACGGGTTTGTGGACTTCTTTGACTACGGGGACTTTGTGGCGGTGTATGAGCAGGGGTGCTGAAGCAGGCACTAGGCACTAGGCACTGGGCACTAGGCACTTGGCACGAGGCAATCGGAACGAAGAGGCCCCGGCGTTGTGCCGGGGCCTCTTTCCATTTGTGGGGCCTTCGCGTAGGGGTTTTCGTGTGGATTTGCGGGGTGTTGGATCGGTTGCTACCCTCCGGCTCTATGAGCACGAACTCCCAAACAGCCGCCTCAAAGCCCACCGTGTCCTCGTTTCGCCCCGGCGTGACCCAGCGTTGGGTGACGACGCTGATCCCGACGACGCGGGAGGCGCCGAACGATGCGGAGGTGCCGTCGCACGTGCTGTTGCACCGGGCGGGGTTCATCCGGCAGGTCGGGGCGGGGATCTACGACTATCTGCCGCTGGCGTGGCGGACGCTCGGGAAGATCTCGGACATCGTCCGCGAGGAGATGAACGCGGCGGGCGGGGCGGAGATGCTGATGCCCGCGCTCGAGCCGTTCGAGCTGTTCGCGGGGACCAAGCGTCACGAGACGTACGGGGACAACTTGTTCCGCGTGACGGACCGGAAGGGAAGGCTCAACGCGCTGGCGCCGACGCACGAGGAAGTGATCACGCAGCTCATGCTCGGGTGCGTGAGCAGCTACAAGCAGTTGCCCCTGACGCTGTACCAGGTGCAGACGAAGTTCCGCGACGAGGCCAGGCCCCGGGCGGGGCTGCTGCGGTGCCGCGAGTTCATCATGAAGGACGCGTACTCGTTCCACATGCACGTCGAAGGGGCGGGCGGCCTGGACGAGACGTACGACAAGATGTTCACCGCGTACAGCAACATCTTCAAGCGGTGCGGCCTTGATTTCACAGCGGTCGAGGCTGAGAGCGGCCCCATCGGCGGATCGGCGTCGCATGAGTTCATGGTGAACTGCGCGAGCGGCGAGGACACGGTGCTCAAGTGCCCGGTGTCGGGGTACGCGGCGAACGTGGAGAAGTGCGAGATCGGCGTACGGGCGAAGGGGACGCTCACGGAGGCGCCTTCGGGCGAATTGACGGAGGTCCACACGCCGAATCTGCCGGGGATCGAAGAGGTCGGCAAGTTCATGAAGGTCAAGCCCGACCGGATGCTCAAGACCATCGCGTTCGCGGTGCCGGGCGTCGAGGGGCGGTGGATCGTCGCGGTGGTTCGCGGCGACCACGACGTCAACGAGGGGAAGATCAAGGCGCTGGCGGGCGTTTCAGCGGTGGAACTGGCGCCGGTGGAGGCAGCGAAGAAGGCCGGGTTCGCGGTGGGGTATGTGTCGCCGCGGGTGGTGAACACGGTGCCGAACGTGCTGCTGCTGATTGACGCGGACGCGAGCTTGGGCGGGTTCTGGGCGAGCGGCGCGGACAAGGCGGACCACCACGTGAAGCACTTCAACTGGCGGCGCGAGGTGGGCGCGGCCTTGGATGACAAGACCAAGGTCATCGTGGGCGATGTGCGCAACGCGGTCGAAGGTGATCCTTCGCCTCGGGCCGACGCCAAACTCGTGACGGGCCGCGGGATCGAGGTCGGGCACATCTTCAAGCTGGGGACGAAGTACTCGGACGCGATGGGGTTCACAATGCTTGACGACAAGCAGGTCAAGCGCGGGGTGATCATGGGGTGTTACGGCGTGGGCGTGAGCCGCGCGATGGCGGCGGCGGTGGAGCAGAACCACGACGAGAACGGGATCCTTTGGCCCGCGGCGATCGCGCCGTACCACGTGCTGATCACGATCATGAAGCCCGAGGACGCGAAGCAGCAGAAGGCGGCGGGGGAGATCGCGTGCCAGCTCAACGGGGCGGGCGTGGATGTGCTGATCGACGACCGCGAGGAAAGGGCGGGCGTGAAGTTCAAGGACGCGGATCTGACCGGGATTCCGGTGCGTCTGACCATTGGCGACAAGGCCCTGGAGGTCGGCGGGGTTGAGTTCAAGCTCCGCAAGGACACGGCGGGCAAGGGCGATGTCGTGGCGATGGCGGATGTTGTCGCGCGGTGCCTGGGCGTGCTCAACGGGTGAGTGTGTCCTCGAGACAGAGATCACTCGGGTCGCGGCGATGAGGGCGCGGGCTCCTCGTGCGTGCGGCGCCATTCCTTGTCGGCGGTGTCCACCGTCAGTGACGGGATGTTCAGGTTCACATCGGTGGGGATGGTGGGCATCACGATGGGCTCGGCGTAGACCGAGCGCGGGACCCCCGTGACCAGACGGAGCTTCATCCAGATGAGCACGCCCGCGGCGAGCGCGAGCGTGAGCGCGGGGGCGGTGGTTCTTCCGAGCCAGAGGACTTTCTTGTTCTTGGTCATGGAGCTTGGTCCTCGGCGGTTCGTTACTCGGGGGTGACCGCGACGATGTCGGTTCGGGCGACGGTGATGCGTCCGGTGTAGCCCTCGACAGTGAGCGTGTAGCGGTCGCCCGCGCCTTCGATGATGATGGTGCCGTTCCCGGCGGGGGTTGAACCGCCGGGCGAGGTCACAGGAGCTCCCATCTCGTCGAAGATGAGGGCGTTGGAGATGGTTGACCCGAAATCGACCGAGACGATGCGGAGCGCTCCGAACCGGGCGTTGGAGAGCTTCTGGCCCTGGATGAGGTCGGTGTCCTCGTCGACGGTGCCCCCGCGGACTTCGACGACGGAGTAGCGGCCTTCATCGAGGTGGAAGACGACGGCGCGGCCGCTCTGGAAGGCGAGCGCGTCGGACTGAGCGAAGGCGATGTCGGAGACGATGGTGCGGACGGCGGCCTGGACGCGCATCCCGTCGGACCCGCCGAAGGACGGGATCACCATGGAGGCGGCGATTCCGAGAACGGTGACGACGACGAGGACCTCGATGAGCGTGTAGGCGCGACGGATCGCGAGTCGGGCGTGCGGGGCATGGATTCGGTGAAACACAGCCGGTCCTTCCTGATCCCGCGTGTCCTGTTCAGCGTGCCGCAGATTCGGCTGGCTTGTCGGCCTTGTCGGGCTTGGCGTTCTTGATGGCTTCCTTGAGTTCGGCGGGGATCTTGAGGTCGGGCATCTCGGAGATCTTGATCCCCTTGGCGAGCGCGGCCTCGACCTTCTCGAGCTTTTTCTCGATCGCGGTCAGCTGCGTGATCATCTGCTTGCGTTGCTCGATCGCGCTGGCGAGGGTGGTGCCCTCGCCGGGCTGGGCGGACGCGCTGGCGACCAGGTCGAACGGCTTGAGGAGATTGAGAGCCAGGAGCACGGCGACGGCCGCGAGAACCCGGTTGGTCGAGCGAGAGTGGCGTGTGGATGTGCTTGTGTTGTCCATGATGGGAGCATCGGGCGTGGGCATGCATCACTTGAGCGGCACACGCGGAATTGTCGGAAAGATCGCTACGGGGGGGGGATGACGTTGTCCTCGGCGTCGTAACCGGCGGCCCAGGCGTTGCCGGTGAAGGAGTCGTAGATCCACCCGTAATCTTGGTGGAAGTCGGTGTCGGGCGTTCGGCGGATGATGATGACCTTGGAGTTCTCACCGCCGACCCAGTCGTTCACGGGCCCGGGGGCCTTGAAGTAGCCTTCGGTGAGGAGCTCGCCCCAGGTGCCTGTGCCGGCGGAGATGCCGGGGTAGGAGGCGTTATTCCGGACGTAATAGACTGCCAAGGCGCGGCGGAGGCGCCCGAGGTGTTCGAGCGTGGCAACCTGCTTGGCTTGTGTGGTGGCGGAGGCAAACTGAGGAACCACGACGGACCCCAAGATGCCGAGGATCACCACGACGATAAGGATTTCAACTAGAGTGAAGGCGCGTCGCATGGGGTGGTCCTCTGCAGGCCGCATGGCCTTTGAATGAAGCCGGCCTGGTCCGATGAAGGAACAGGCCGGATCTGGGTCGTGAGAGCGTCCCGGTCAGGAGACGCGGCCTTGGTTAGGCCCTCTGCTCATCCTCAGGGCTTCTGCTGCCCGGGGGTGATCTGACCGAACTTGCCGTCGCCGTCGGTGTCGTCGTCGTCGTTGGGGTCGTTGTTGAAGTTGGTGGCGCAGAGCGTGTCGTCGGTGCCGTTGCCATCGACGTCGGCGTAATACCAGCCGTCATCGGCGGAGCTGGTGCCAACGCTGGACTTGCCGTTGAACGGGTTGCGGGGCGCGGTCTTGATGTAACCGCCCGCGATCATGAGGTCCCACGCGGTGGCGCCGCCCGCGACGAAGTCGGTGGGCAGGCCGTTGGTGCGGGCGCGGTAGAGCTCGAGCTGGTTGTTCAGCGTGTCGAGCTGAGCCTTGATGTTACCAGCCTGCGCGTCCTGCGTGGCGTTGGTGAACTGGGGCACCACGATGGCCGCGAGGATGCCGAGGATGACGACGACGATCAGAATTTCGACCAACGTGAAGGCCTTACGAACTTGATTACGCATACCGATTCACTCCTGAAATCCGGCCCAAAGGTTGCGGGCCACCAAAGTCCTTCGGGCTCGGCACGGGTCACACACCCGGGGCCTGGTCCGACACACATCGGCCCGTGAGCCTGAATGCGATCGACGCCTTCCTTGACGCCGACCACCTCCTCGTCCCGCGTGCCCTTGCCGTCCCTGGCGTCGGGCCGCGTTCCTGTCGGGCTTTCACCCGACCTCAGTCTCCAATTCAATCGGCGAGCGGGTCGCCTCACTTTGCTCCTGATGCAACTTCTCATGGGGGAAAGTGCGTGCTGTGCGGGCTATTCCGGCGTTGAACGCCTCGCGCGTGGATCCCTAGGCGGCGAGCGCGTTGGTGTTCGCGGTTCTCGGTCGTGCGGCGATGGCGATGGCGGTCACATCGTCGATGCGGTGCAGGCTGCAGAGTTGACCGTCGAGAAGTTCTTCCAACTGACGGAGGGACTGGGCGAGGTCGGTCTTTCCGTCGGCGTCTTCCTGCGCGAGCTGGCCGAGGTGCGCGAGGTAGGTGTTGGTCGCTTTTTTCAGGCCGGCCTTGCCCTCCTCTGGGAAGGCGACCTCGAACCCGTCCGTATAAAGAAGGAGCGTCCGGTCGGCGGGGAGTGTGAAGCGGACCTGCGGGAAGTCGGCGGATTCGAAGACACCGAGCAAGGGCCCTTCGAGTTCGATGCGTTCGAAGTACCCCTTGCTGTCGATCACGAGAGGTGGCGGGTGTCCGGCGCCGGCGATCACGACCTCGCGGGTCTTGGCGTCGATGGTGCCGTAGACGGCGGTGGCGAAGCGTTGCGGGCCTTCGGGCTGCTGACAGAGTTCGTCGTTGACCCGGGCGAGGGCGTCGCAGGGCGCGACGGGTCGCCACTCTTTGCCGGCTTTCTCGCGGGTGATCAGCGCTCGCAGAACGACCATCGTGAGCAGAGCGGCGGGCACGCCGTGCCCGACGACGTCGGCGACAAAGAAGGCCCAGAGGTCCTCGTCGACCTGACGGATGTCGAAGATGTCACCCGAGACGTACCCGGCGGGACGAAAGATCGAGGCGAATTCGAGGCCGTCGGGCCTGGGCATCTGCCGGGGGATGAACTGACGCTGAACGCGCGAGGCGAGGTTGAGTTCCTCGTGGATCCGGTCCATCTCGCCGCAGAGACCGCCCTGGGCCGCGTGCGAGATGCGGAGATCGCGGGTGAGTTCTCGCACGGCATCCTGACGCTCGAGCAGGGCGTAGAGCATCGCGGCGATGGTGCGAGCGTCGGCGTCGTGG
>CALROI020000003.1:0-334617 GCA_943369765.1 Phycisphaera mikurensis NBRC 102666
AGCACATTCTCGATCTCAAACGGCTCCCGCGTCCCATCCTGCTTGATCACCATCAGACGGTGCGTCTGCTCGACCCGCTCATAGGTCGTAAAACGCCGCTCGCACGCCACGCACTCGCGGCGACGACGGATCGTCTTTCCGCCGTCCGAAGCCCGGCTATCAATCACCTTGTCGTTGTCAGCATCGCAGTAGGGGCAGATCACGCCGACATGATACCGGATCCGAGCCCGCCCCGCCGAGGCCGCCCTTCACCGTCCTCACTTCCCGATCGCCCCCGCCTCGGCTCGCTTCACCGTCACCGCCTCGCCGGCCCCAACCGCCTCGTTCGCCTTCCCGGTGCTCTTGATCTCCGACAGCACCCACTCCACCTGCTTGTGCATCCGCAGCGGAGCCTTGATGAACAGCTTGGTCCCCACCTCCGCCAAGCTGGCGCGGTCCCCGCCACTCATCGCCCAGTGTTGAGGTTCGACCATCTCCTGGATCGCGCTCTTGACCTGCTCTTGCGTGCCCGCCTCGCCACGAACGTCAATATCCGGCAAATCGCTCAGGTCGTACGTCACGAGCACCGACTCCGCCTTGTCGAACGACGACGCTGTTGAGACGACGAGGCTCCCGTCGATCACCCGCGTGTCAACTCCGCTGAACTCGCCCAGGCCGCGAGCCTGGTTGAGCAGCCTCAGAGCTGTCGACAACTTGATCTCCCGGAACGTGACACCCAACTGGGTCACTTCCTCGAAGTCGTTCAGCCGCTTGAGCTCCGCCCACGAGACCGTCACCGGCATCTTCGACGCCTCGCCAACCTCCCGCATGAACTGCTCCCAGGTGTCCCCCGCTTCCCCGGACACACGCAATTCACCGAGCACCTCGGCACCCCCGACCCCCGCGGGCCGAAACGTCGCCACGGGCACCGGGTGCCCCTCATCCACGCCCACGGTCGTGCCGGATCGCGCCGGCAGGACCGACATCGCGGTGATCCCCATCGCCACAGCAACAACTCCAAGTCCAGCAGTGATACCCATGACAAGCCTCCTTCGTGGTGCAGAACGGGCCAACGACCATTGACGGGCGAACGACGACGCGTCGCCCAACTCAGACAGTGCAGTCCCCACAGCCTCACCCTCGCGAACCCCGCCCAACATCAGATCCCTCACCCGCTGCGTCAGATGATCCCGGAGTTCATCCAGCACGCCCTCTCGCTCTCGCTGCGGTCCCGACAAAAGCGGCCCCAGCACCCCCAGCCACGATTCAACCGGATCCGTTGAAGCCGCCCGCTGCAAGACCACAGGCTCGGCATCCGACAGCCTCAATGTGTTCATGATTCAGCCCCCTGCTGTTTCTCGCCGCCCCGCCCCGGCGAGATAAACAGATCGATGATCGACCGCCAAGCCTTGTGGGACTCAACCTGCTTCGTCAGCCGCTTGCGCCCCTTCGCCGAGAGTTTGTACCACTTGCGCCGCCGACCCTCCCCCTCCGCCTCGTCCTTCTCGCGCCGGTCGGACTTGATCTCCTCCCACTCCGCCACGATCAACCCGCCCGCTTCCATCTCCTTGAGAATCGGATACAGCACCCCCGGCGTCAGCCGCAGCTGCTCGTCCGACCGCCGGCTTACCTCTTTGCTAATCGCGTACCCGTACATACGCCCCCCCTCCAGCAGCGAGAGAATCACAAGTTCCGCGTGGCTGTTCCCGGCGTCTTTGGGCATGGTGTCGACCTTTCCAAGACCAATATATCGCACTCCGATACGTCTGTCAACCGGCATGGTTCCAGTATTCTTCGGAATTTCTTCCCACCCCACGCCCCCGCCGCACCACCCGGGGTGCCACGCCCGATCCGCTTCGGCCGGGCGTGCGTCAACACCCCAATTCAACCCCGCCTCGCCATCAACAATCCGCCGGAATACTCTTCGGCCTTATGCACCCCGCCCGAACGTCCACGACCAACGATCACTGACCCCGCGGGCCAAGGCTGGCCCCGCGTGACTCGACCTTCCCCGAAGCCCAGCCGTTTGAACGGCTGGGTTTCTTCGTTTCCGACCCGCACCCTTTGACCATTTGAAAATTTGGAACCCCCCATGCCCACCATCACCCTCCCCAACGGCGACAAAAAGTCCTTCCCCGCCCCCGTCACCGCCAAAGAAGTCGCCGCCTCCATCGGCGCAGGCCTCGCCAAAGCCGCCCTCGCCTGTAAGGTCGATGGCGAACTGAAGGACCTCTCCTTCGTCATCGAAAGCGATGCCAGCCTCGCCCTCATCACCGCCTCCAAACCCGGCCAGCCCACCAGCCCCGAAGCCCTCACCCTCATGCGCCACTCCGCCGCCCACGTCATGGCCGAAGCCATCCAAGACGTCGCAGGCTCGGACATCCTCCTCGCCTATGGCCCGCCCACCGACACCGGCTTCTTCTACGACATGTTCGTCCCCGAAGGAAAGAAGCTCTCCAGCGACCTCTTCGACAAGATCAACGCCCGCATGGCCGAGATCATCAAAGAAGACCGCCAGTTCATCCGCTACGAACAACCCGCCGCCGAAGCCCTCCCTCGCCTGAAGTCCGAAGGCAACAAATACAAAGTCGACAACGCCGAACGCGCGTGCGGCCTCGTCTCATCCGTCTACAAGAGCGCGAA
Organism: Phycisphaera mikurensis NBRC 102666; assembly: GCA_943369765.1. Taxonomy (GTDB): domain Bacteria; phylum Planctomycetota; class Phycisphaerae; order Phycisphaerales; family UBA1924; genus UBA2396. The sequence continues at coordinate 2,623 of CALROI020000003.1, forward strand.
ACCGATGCAAAAGGAAGCCCACGGGCTCAAGCCCGTGGGTTCCGAAAACCAAAACCTCTCCTTCTACGCCACCGGCATCCCCGGCCAGAACTGGGAAGACCTCTGCCGCGGCCCACACGTCCCCTCCACCTCCCGCATCGGCGCCGCCATCGTCACCTCCCTCGCCTCCGCCTACTGGCACGGCGATGAGAACTCCGACCGCCTCATTCGCGTCTATGGCACCGCCTTCGCCACCCAGGCCGAGCTCGACGCCCACCTCAAGCAAAAAGAAGAAGCCGCCAAACGCGACCACCGCGTCATCGGCAAAGCCCTCCGCCTCTTCCACATCGACGAAACCGTCGGCCAAGGCCTCATCCTCTGGACCCCCAAAGGCTCCATCATCCGCAAGGAACTCCAGAACTTCATCGGCGCCGAACTGAAAAAGCAAGGCTACACCGAGGTCTTCACGCCCCACATCGGCTCCCTCGAGCTCTACAAAACCTCCGGCCACTTCCCCTACTACAAAGACTCCCAGTTCGCCCCCATCGTCGAACGCAACGCCCTCGAAGCCCTCAGCGCCTCCGGCTGCACCTGCTCCGAGCTCATGCACCGCGTCGAAGGCGTCTCCGCACGCCTCGCCGCCGGCATCAACGAGCGCACCAAAGCCCAGACCATCACCCCCGACCGCGTCATGCCCGACGACCAGCTCGTCGAAGGCTTCATGCTCAAGCCCATGAACTGCCCGCACCACGCGAAGATCTTCGCTTCCGCCCCGCACAGCTACCGCGACATGCCCGTCCGCCTCGCTGAATTCGGCACCGTCTACCGCTGGGAGCAATCCGGCGAGCTCAACGGCATGACCCGCGTCCGAGGCTTCACGCAGGACGACGCCCACCTCTTCTGCACCGAGGAGCAGATCCCCGCCGAGATCCAGGGCTGCCTGAGCCTCGTCAAGATCATCTTCAACATCCTGGGCATGAAAGACTACCGCGTCCGCGTCGGCCTCCGCGACAAGGACTCGAACAAGTACACCGGCAGCGCGGAAAGCTGGGACAAAGCCGAAGCCGCGTGCATCGCAGCCGCTCAATCCCTCGGCGTCTCCTTCAGCACCGAGCCCGGCGAAGCCGCGTTCTATGGCCCCAAGATCGACTTCGTCGTCAAAGACGTCATCGGCCGCGAATGGCAGCTCGGCACCGTGCAGGTCGATTACCAGATGGGCAACCGCTTCGACCTGTCGTACGTCGGGGCTGACAACACCCCGCACCGCCCCGTCGTCATCCACCGCGCCCCCTTCGGCAGCATGGAACGCTTCTGCGGCGTCCTCATCGAACACTTCGCCGGCGCATTCCCCACCTGGCTCAGCCCCGAACAAGTCCGCGTCCTCCCCATCAGCGAGAAAACCGCCGAGTACGCCGAAACGGTCGGAGCCGCCCTCCGAGCCGCCGACGTGCGCTTCTCGGTCGACACCAGCAACGACCGCATCCAGGCCAAGGTGAAAGTGGCCGCCGACGAAAAAATCCCCTACATGCTCATCGTCGGCCCCCGCGACGCCGAATCCAACTCCGTCAGCGTCCGCATGCGAGGCACCGAAAAGGACCTGGGCGCGATGCCACTGGAGGCGTTCATCTCGGGTGTGAAGGCTGAGATCGCAAATCGCAGCGCGGAGCTGGGAACAAGACCCTAGAGCCCCAGAACGCGAGGCATACATGGCAAGTTCCGGAACTAACGTCAACAGCAGAGGATCACCGGCCAGTGTCGTCGAATGCAGTTCGTTCGAAGACTTTGCGCGTCGAGTGCGAGTCTCTGACAGTCGGACAGGCGTTGACCGCTGGTTTCGTGGTCAGCGAGACATCTCATGGGGGTTGGTATCGAGCCTTCATCGGACGATCCAGGCACCATTGGGCGAAGGGGCCGAACGGGACATCGAGCAGCGTCGCGAAATGAAGGAGACGGAGGTCCTTGCTTCATTCAAGTCTGGCTGCGCCGGCTTGCCCGGATTCGAGCACTGCAGAGGGTGGGACGAGCGGGAATGGTGGGCTCGTGGTCAACATTACGGACTCTTGACGCCCTATTTGGATTGGACAGCTAGCCCTTTTGTTGCGGCGTTCTTTGCGTTGATTGACGTCATGGAGCACGCAAATCCTGGTTTTCACCGGAGAATGCAGAAGGGGTGGATGGTTCCTGAGGGAAAAGTAGCGGTTTGGGAGTATTGCCGCTCGCATGCTGGCTTGGACGTCGAGGCTATAGGGACGCCGCTAGGAGTTTCCGCACGCCAAAAGGCTCAGGCTGGAGCGTTCACACGAGTGCGGCGCGGTCGCGCCACCGATCTTGTCGAAATCGTTCGTGAGCAGGATCAAGGCTCGCTTCGAGTGTTTCACTTACCTGCGAAATCAACAGTGGCGGACTTGGCTCAACTCCAACTAATGAACATATCTTATCTTACGCTGTTTCCCGATGTCGAAGGGGCGGCTCGGCACGTCAACATCGAATCAATCGTTCGAATTGTTGGCGAGTTTGAAGTGTGGCTGGGCATCGAAGCATTGAAGGACCTGCGAATCTAGCCGGGTGCCCAGTGCCACCAGTTGACACCGCACCGAGACGCCCGATCACGCGCACGACGCACTCGGCGTCTCCTGGTGCCCTCGTGAAACCGACGTCCATCCACCAAGCGGGTCGAAGCGTCCCAACCGTCGGCACCCTCGCCACCCGTCTTTCGCCTCCCCCGCCGGGAACAGCGGTGCACATCGTGCTCGACAACTGCGCGACCCACAGGACCCCGGCGGTGCGGCGGTGGCTGGCCAAGCGGCCGCAGTACCAGCTTCACTTCACGCCCACGAGCGTCAGCTGGCTCAACCAGGTCGAGCGGCTCTTCGCCGATCTGACGGCCAAGCAGCTCCGCCGCGGCGTGTTCAACAGCGTGGCGTCACTTGAGAAGGCCGCCACCGACTACATCGACGCCCGCAACAAACGCCTTCGTGGCGTGCTTCGAGGGGGCGGGGTGTCCTGAGGGGAGGACGGCGGACTACATCAGCTTCGTGGCGGCGTTTGAGTCGGGGGTGTCGGGGCTTTGGAGGTCGATGGGGCGGGGGGACCGCATGCGGGTGGGCGCGGTGGGCTTCGGACCGGGAACGGTCCGCAGCCCGTTCCTTGGAGTGGGGCCGAACTGGTGCGAAACGCCAACCCAGCGACTCTCAGCACCCGATCTCATACGCGTTCACGTAGTCGTCGTAGTCAAAGAAGTCCGTGAACCCGTCCTGATTAAAATCGGCGTTGCCGTTCCCGCAACCGGCGCCCTCGAAGCAACTGACGAACGCGTCGTAGTCGAAGAAGTCCAGGAAGCCGTCCTGGTTGAAGTCGGCGGAGCAGGAATCGACGGTGAAGGAGATGTTCGCCGTGCCAAGCGCAGCTCCGTCCCCGGAGGGGAGCGTGCCGATATTGCCGACCAGGAAGATCTCGCCGTCGAGGCGCTGGCCGGTGTTCGCGGAGATGGTGTCCAGGGCGGTCACCGTGTAAGTTCCGCCCGCGAGAGGAGTGGTTGGGGTGAGCGTGGCAACAAAGGTTGAGTTGTCGTAGGCGTACGTGAAAGGCACGTTGGTGGACGGAGAGCCGGCGCGGGTGATGGTGAAGTTGGCAGCGGTCGCGGTGATGTTGTCGGAGAAGCCGATGGTGAGCGCGGCGGGCGCGCCGCCGGTGGGGAACGCTTGCCCGGGCGTGGGGGAAGCGGTCAGAACCTTGGGCGGCCCTTGGACGTACGCCTCGGTGGTCTTGCCGCGGTTCAAGATCCAGTTGTCGCTGTCAAGCGCGACGCTGCTCACAGCCCCAGCGACGCTGAGCGGGATGATGTGCCACGAGGTGGCGGCAGCGGGGATCACAAAGGAATTCTGTGTGCCGCCCGCCGCGGTCGCGCGGACGTCAAGCCCGCAGGGGAAGAACGCAGCGGCGGGCGCGGCCTGTGTCTGGCGAACACGGAGCTTGAGGTAGTCGCGACCGTTGACGGTCACACGCTGGAAGCCCGAAGCGAAGATAGGGGTCCCTTGACTGTAAACCCACGCGTCGACAAAGGGCTGCATGTTCCGGCCGGCGATCGACGTGACAACAGCCGCGAAGTCGTCGGTGGTGGCGGAAGAACCCTCGTACTGGTCGCGATAGGTCTGAAGCAAATTGAAGAAAGTTCCCTCGCCGAGCTTGCCGTCGAGCGTCCGGCGGAGGCCATGAAGGACCCACGCGCCCTTGTTGTACGCGAACGTGCTGGAGAAGATCGTGTTCGCGCTCGATACGTCGTAGCGATACACGGAACCCGTATCAAGAATCCCGGGGACACGGGCGTTGATGGCATTGGCGAGCGCGGTCTTGTCGGACCCGCCGTTGCGGCGTTCCTGCCAGACGCACTCGCTGTACGTGGCGAATCCCTCGTTGAGCCAAATGTCCGACCACGTGCGACACGTGACGTTGTCGCCCCACCATTGGTGCCCAAGCTCGTGGGCCGTGAGGCTTTCGGAGGTGGAACTGGACTGCCCGGTCATGGTCTGGTGTTCCATCCCGCCGCCGAACGTGAACTGATAGATGCCGTACTTCTCGTTGATGAACGGGTACTCGCCGAACACGTCTCGGAAGGCGGCCATCATGGCGGTGCTGCGAGTCCAGACCGAGCGAAGGGCGGCGCTATCAGAACCCGGTGACACGAAGAAACTCAGCGGCATGGTCCCGTTGCCGCCTCCCGCGAGGGGGTAGGTGTAGGTGGAAGAGAACGTGTTGTAGGTAGCGGCCCCGAAGCAGGCGAGGTACGTCGCCATCTGGTAATCGGTGCGCCAGCGGTGCTTGCGACGCTCGCCGGAGAGAGCATCGATGCCCTGCAGCAGGCCGTTGCTCGCAACCGTCATGGCTGTGGGAGCGGTGATCGCGATGTCGAACGTCGCCTTGTCGATGAGATCGCCAGCGGTCGAAACCTCGGCGTCTTTCGCGGGCCACCATGTCGCGGCGTAGTAGGGCTCGCTGAGCGTGAACACAGCGGGCTGGCCGCCCAGAGTCGTGAACTCGATACTGCCGAACCCGCGGGAGACAGCCGTGCCGTTGTACGCGATGCGAAGAGTGAAAACCTCGTTGAGCGCGACCGGACGCGGCAGCGTGATGCGACGGGCGTACGTGCCGACGGAGACGGGGGCGGCGAGACTGGTGACGCCGTTGAAGAGGACCTGCGTGATGGTGAAGTTGCTGCGAAGCATGAACGTGAACTCGGTGAGGTTGTTCACCGTGCTTCGGATCGTCATCGTGTTGGACCCGGCGATGGTGTTGGGCCCGGGGACGATCTCGATGTCGAGGTTGTTGTTCAGGACGTCGGTATCGAGAAACGCCTCGCGAGAACCGAACGGGCCGTCCCCGCCGCCTTCGTTCCCGAACCCGGTGCCGCCAGGGCTCAGTCCGTTCTCAAAGAGCGTGCGGAGTGCACGGGCCTTGCCGCAGGCGTTGATCCCGCAATCTTCGTCGTGCGTGTGCGGGGTGGTCGCGGGTTGCGCGAGCGCCGACCCGGCCAGAGCCGAGAAAAGGGCCAGGGCGAACGGTCGTACTCGGCGTGAAGTCATGAAACGCATCAGGATGGTCCTCGGGTCCCGGGCGTTGCCGCGGGAGACATCTGAACAGGTGCCCCGAAAGGCATGGATTGAGCGCACTGGATCTGAAATCGGTCGAATGCCCGGAACGCGGGAGCGACCTTTGCAAGCATACCGCAAATTGCCGTTCGTGTCATCGGGAAAGTGGTTCCCGGTATTTCCCGCGTTCGCAGCGGGGACCTGTTGGGGGCTGGCCTTGGGTCCGGTATACTGACCTCAATGGCTGACCTTGCCGGACGATTGTGGGACCTCCTGGGCACCCTGCACCCCATGCTGGTTCATTTCCCCATCGCCCTTCTCATTGCAGCGGCGTTCTTCGAGATGTTCCGATTGCGGCGCAAGGGCCCAGCCTCCGATCAGGCCCTTTCACCCCGCTTTCAGGCTGCGTCCCAGAACCATCACCTCCCGTCTCACGCCGCGGTCGCCTGCACGGTGCTGGGGGCGATCTCGGCCGGGGTCGCGGTGGCGTCGGGGTGGCGGCTCGCCGAAGCGGCCGAGGCGAGCAACCGTCTCGAGGTTCACCGCTGGGTCGGCGTTGCCGCGGCGGTGGTGGGGATGTTCGCCGGCGTCGTCGGGCTGGTCGCCCAGTGGCGGCCCGGCCCGCGGATGCTCGCGTGGTACCGGCTCGTGGTCGTTGGCGGCGCGATCACCGTCGGGGCGGCGGGGCACTTCGGGGGTGAACTTGTCTGGGGCGCGGGTTACTTCGCCAAAGCGGCCCGGACCGCCTTCTTCGGCCCCGCGGGTCCCGACGGCGGGGTTTCGGTTGATGCGGGCGGCCCCGAGGGCACCGTCAATTTCGCACGCGAGGTCTTTCCGATTCTCTCGCGTCGGTGTTTCGCCTGTCACAGCGGCGAGGATCACAAGTCCGGGCTGTTGCTGGACTCTCGAGAGGCGATGCTGCGGGGGGGCGACTCGAAAGAGCCCGCGATCATTCCCGGCGACGCGGCGAAGAGTCTGCTGATCCGACTGGTGAGCGGTGAAGATGCGGATCGACTGATGCCCCCGCGCGGGGATGAACTCACGAGCGAACAGATCAAGACGCTGAGCACATGGATCAACGAAGGGGCCCGCTGGGGTGCTGCCGGCGCGGCTTCTGCGCAGGGGCCGGGCGCGGGCGCAAAGAGTGACAGTCACTGGCACTGGTCGTACGCATCGCCGGCAAAGCCCGCCACGCCGAAGGTCACCAGGGCGTCGTGGGTCAAGGGCGAGATCGATCGGCACGTGCTGGCGAGCCTGGAGGCTCAGAAGCTCACGCCGTCGCCCGAAGCGGACCGGGCGACGCTGCTTCGTCGTCTGTCGCTTGACCTTGTGGGCATCCCGCCGACGCCGGAAGAGATCGACGCGTTCATCGCCGACACAGCGTCGGACGCGACCGAGAAAGTTGTGGATCGCCTTCTCGCCAACCCGCACTATGGCGAGCGTTGGGCGCGGGTCTGGCTTGATCTGGCGAGGTACGCGGACACGCATGGGTACGAGAAGGACGCCCGTCGTGTGATGTGGCCGTACCGCGACTGGGTGATTGAGGCGTACAACCAGGACATGCCGTTCGACCGGTTCACGGTCGAGCAGTTGGCGGGTGACATGCTGCCCGGCGCGACGCTGGCGCAGAAGATCGCGACGGGCTTTAACCGCAACACGCAGATCAACGAAGAGGGCGGGACAGATCCGGAGGAGTTCCGTGTGGAGGCGGTGCTGGACCGGGTCAACACCGTGTCGAGCGTGTGGCTCGGGACGACGCTTGCGTGCGCCCAGTGTCACGACCACAAGTACGACCCGCTGCCACACAAGGACTACTTCAAGTTCTACGCGTTCTTCAACCAGGATGAAGCGGACGCGGTGGTTGTCAACGATACCGCCACGGAGAAGCAGGCGGGCGGTCCGATGGTCGGTGTCCCGCAGCGGCAGAACTGGGGCGAGTTCGAGAACCTCGTCGCTCAGGCGGCGGTCCTGCGGTCGTCGACGACGCAATCGCCCGAGCCAGCTGCGCTGGAAGCTCTCGAGAAACGCATCGCTGAACTCACCATCGCCAAGACGTTTGTGATGGGGAAGAACGCGAAGCCTCGCGAGACACATATCTTCCAACGCGGGAGTTTCCTGAGCCCGGGCGAGATTGTGACGCCCGAGGTTCCCGAGGTCCTTGTCGCTGCGGCTGGGGAAGCACCCACACCCGATCGGCTCGGGCTTGCCCGTTGGCTTGTGGATGCGAAGAACCCGTTGACCGCACGTGTGCAGGTCAATCGCCTCTGGGCAACGCTCTTCGGGCGAGGGTTGGTCGAGACCGAAGAGGACTTTGGCACGCAGGGGGAACACCCGACGCACCCTGCGCTCTTGGATTATCTCGCGGTGCGGTACATCGAACTGGGATGGAGCCAGAAAGCCCTCCTGCGCGAGATCGTGCTCAGCGCAACGTACCGGCAGAGCTCGCGCGTCTCGAAGGAACTGCTCGAGAAGGACCCGGCGAACAAGCTGCTGGCGCGGGCCGGGCGCTTCCGTGTCGAAGCGGAGATGGTTCGCGATATCGCGCTCTCCGCGTCGGGGCTCTTGTCGCCCAAGATGTACGGCGAGAGCGTCTTCCCGCCCCAGCCGCCCGGGATCTGGACGATGATCTATTCCGCGGACAAGTGGACTGAGAGCGCGGGCGAGGACCGGTTCCGTCGCGGTCTTTATACGTTCGCGCGTCGGACCGCACCGTACTCGACGTTCGCCGGGTTTGACGCGCCGAGCCGCGAGGTCTCGTGCACGCGTCGGTCACGGACCAACACGCCCCTGCAGGCTCTCACGACGATGAACGACCCGCAGTTTGTGGAGGCGGCTGGAGCGTTGGCGGTGCGGATGATCCGCGAAGGGTCCACGACGACCACGCGCGTGGCACGCGGAATGCGGCTCGCGATTGGGCGGGTCCCCGAGCCGGCGGAAGTGGTTCGCCTTGTGCTGCTCGCGGAAGAGCAGCTGGCGGCGTACGCGAAGGACCCTGCCTCGGCGGAGAAACTCGCCGCGCAGATCCCCAAACGCCCGACGGACGTGCCCGCGGCGGACCTCGCGGCGTGGACGATCGTCGGGAACGTGATTCTGAATCTGGACGAGACCATTACGAGGGAGTAATCCGTGAACAACCCGCTCCTCGACAGAACGCGCCGGCAGCTCTTTCGCGATTGCGGGGTGGGCCTCGGATCGCTCGCCCTCGCATCGATGATGGGTGGGCTTGCGCCGGCGACGACAGCGGCGGATCCTGGATTGCCCAAGCCTCATTTCGCGCCCAAAGCCAAGCGGATCATCTACCTGTTCATGAACGGGGCTCCGTCGCAGCTGGACCTCTTTGACCACAAGCCCAAACTCAATGAACTGGACGGCAAGGATTGCCCGGCGGACTTCCTCGCCAAGGAGCGCTTCGCGTTCATCCGCGGCACGCCGAAGCTTCTGGGCTCGCCTTACAAGTTCGCCAACCACGGCAAGTCCGGGGCCCACATCAGCGAGTTGCTCCCGCACACCGCGGCGATCGCTGACGACCTTGCGATCGTCAAGTCATGCGTGACCGACGCGTTCAACCACGCGCCGGCGGAGCTTTTCATCAACTCCGGGCTCGCCCGTGTCGGCCGCCCCAGCATGGGATCGTGGCTGACCTACGGCCTGGGCACGGAGAATCAGGACCTCCCCGGGTTCATCGTCATGCTCTCCGGCGGCGGTCAACCTTCCGGCGGGTGCGCGTGCTGGTCGAGCGGCTTCCTCCCGACGACGCACCAGGGTGTGCAACTCCGCACCGCGAACGACCCGGTGCTGTTCGTCAAGAACCCCGAGGGCGTGAACGCCCAGACCCGCCGGCAGAGCATCGACGCCCTGCGCGACCTCAACCAGAGGCGGCTTGGTGTGGTGGGCGATCCCGAGATCGCCACTCGCATCGCGGCGTTCGAGTTGGCGTATCGCATGCAGACGTCGGTGCCTGACCTGATGGATCTCTCGGGCGAGAAGCAGGAAACGCTCGACCTGTACGGGATCGAGAAAGGGCAGGCGGGGTTCGCGACCAACTGCCTGCTCGCCCGGCGGCTTGTCGAGCGGGGCGTCCGGTGCGTGCAACTCTACCATCGAGGGTGGGACAGCCACGGGACCAGCCCCGACGACGACATCGTGACGAGCCTGAAGAAGAGGTGTCAGGAGACGGACAAGGCGTGCGCCGCCCTCGTGACGGATCTCAAGCAGCGGGGCCTGCTCGAGGACACGATCGTGATCTGGGGGGGCGAGTTCGGGCGGACGCCGATGAACGAGGCCCGCAACGGCTCAACTTTCTTGGGGCGCGACCATCACGCCAAGGCGTTCACCATGTGGTTCGCCGGGGCGGGGATCAAGAAAGGCGTCACGATCGGGGCGACGGACGAGCTGGGGTATAACCCCACTGCGGACCCGCTGCACGTGCACGACCTGCACGCGACGCTGTTGCACCTGCTGGGGATCGAGCACACGAAACTGACGTACCGGTCGCAGGGGCGGGATTTCAGGCTGACGGACGTTCATGGGAACGTGTTCAAGCCGTTGCTGGCGTGAGAGGGTGGTGGGGCGGTCGTCCGGCCTGGGGCGGTCCTGCGGGCGGCGGGTGGTATGGCGGTGGGGGGTTGACCGTGGCGGCTGGGCGGGTACCCTTCCCCCTCACGGAAAGGCTGTGAATCGCCGATGGGTATCCCTGAGGCGGGAGTTGTTGGAGTCTGCCTCGGGCAGCGTTTCGGGTAGATAGCTCAATGGTAGAGCACAGCATTGAAAATGCTGGGGTTCCCGGTTCAAGTCCGGGTCTACCCACTTCGAAAACAGCAGCCGCCCGGACAATCGTCCGGGCGGCGTTGTTTTTAGAATTCTAACGTGCCCCGAGCGTCAGCGAGCGGGTTGCAGTGCACCAAGATGGATGATCCCGATCAGCTTCCGAGGAACCACTCGACAACCCGTAACCGCATGTCCTTCCAACCGTCGCCTTTGGGCTTGTTGTCTTCGCCGGCCGTCATAAACGCGTGGTCGCCGGGGACCCTGCTGTAGGTTGTGTCCCGGCCGACGGCCTTGAGCGTGGCGTAGAGAACGTCGGCACTAGGCGGGTACACGGCTTTGTCGTCGGTGCCTTGGCCGATGAAGACTTTGGCCTGCGTCTTCTTGAGTTCTTCCACCGGGCTTGTCGCGAGGAAGGTCGTCCAGCGTCGGTGCGGGTGCCCTAGAAAGAAATTGTCGGCGCTGTCGGGAGCTTTGAGGACGTTGTCCCACTGCGAGAGGAGCCACTTGACGCATTCGTCGGGGTCGCGAGGCTTGGAGCCGCACATGTCGCCCCGGCGTGCGAGTTCGATGAGGTCGAAGAGTTGGGTGGCTCCGCCGCCGGCGAGCGTGGCGACATGCGTGACGCCGGGATTGTCGGCCGCGACTTTGCACGCGACGAGCCCGCCCTCGCTGTGCCCCATGACGAGGACTCGGGAAGGGTCGGCGCGGGGGAGCGTCAGTGTGGCCTTCATCGCGGCGGACACAGCGGAGCACCAGCGTGGAAGTGTGTGCTCTTCACGGAACTGGGGCGAAGATTCCTCAGCCCCGCCGGGTTGGGCGGGGCTTTCCGTGAATAGCACGCCGGGTTTTTCAGCGATGACCACGATCGCGCGGTCTTTGGCGAGCTGGCGCAGGCCGCCCTGCCCGCCGGACGGTGCGGGGCGAGCGTCGGGGCCGTTCCCAACGTTCGTGAAGATCGACTGAGAGCCGGAGCCCTGAACGTAGACGATGACGGCGAGCTTGCCCTGGGGCTCGGTTGGCGATGCGGGTGGCTCGTCGACGTAGAACGTGATGGTGCGTCCGAGCTCGTCGGTGGTGAAGTAGCGAGCGAAGGTGCTCTTTGGGATGGGTGTCGGGTCTTTGAGGGCCTCGAAAGGCTTGGGCCCCGGAGCTGACGCGGGCGTCTCGATTCCCGCGCTCGATTGAGGCTGGGATTGGGCGCACGCGAACGCGGCGAAGATCGAGGTGGCGAGGGAAAACAGCAAACGCGGTCGATTCATGCTGGGAAGAGATGCGCCGGGCACGTCGTTCCGCCATGGAGTGATTCGAGCGGCAGCCGAGTGACCGCACGCGACCGGCTTGCGAAAAAGCACGACCACCTTGGCCCATTGCACATGGAACCTGGCTTTGTTTGACACGTCACCATCGCGATTGAGAGTTGGACTTCAGAGCGGCACCAAGGCCGCCGCGAAACTACGCAAAACTCAGCAATGGGCGAGGAGGGATTCGAACCCCCGAAGGCGTAAGCCAACAGATTTACAATCTGTCCCGTTTGACCACTCCGGAACTCGCCCAACTTGTCACCCCAACCGCCTCATCGGCCCGATCGGGAGCCAAATATAGCCCCCGGGGTGCCTTGCGGCAAACGGGGGGCTTCTTGGTGTTCCAACGCCCGGGAACTCGGGGTCCATGAGGTGCCGCCTGCGGTTCGGTCAGCAGCCTGCCTCGAACGCCTCGGCAAAGAACGCGAAGTCAAAGAAGTCCACAAAACCGTCCTGATTGGCATCCGCGGAATCGCCCGGAGGGCAGGCCTGCCCCTCGTAACAATCGACGAACGTGCCGTAATCGAAGAAGTCCACGAACCCGTCCCGGTTAAAGTCCGCGAGGCACCCTGGCTGGGCAGCCCACACCAAGTTCCCGTTGGGGCTCCCGACGATCGCGTGCAAGCGGCCGTCAACGACCGCAAGATCGACAACCTCCCCGACAGGCCCGCCGGCAACGGGATGCCAAGCGCTGCCCTGATCGGTGGATCGGTAGACCTGATCGGCGCCGGCGTAGACGACGCCGTCAAGGACCGCGAAGGCATGAACGCGAGCAAGCGGCGCGACGTTCAATGGGGCACGGGTCCAGGTGACCCCCGCGTCACGCGAGAGGAAAACGCCGCGATCAATCCCGCTGAGATCGAGAAAGAAGGGGAACCCGCCGGCCGCAGCGACGATCGTGTCGCCGATCACCGCGAAATCGTTGAGCACGGGCGGCATTCCGTTTGCATCACGGGGGAAGCCGGTGTTGGACCTCGCCCAGTTCGCGCCACGATCGGTCGAGCGGACGAGACCATTGCGGAACGTCCCGACACAGATAACTTGCCCCCACGGGCCTGTCGCGTCGGCGACTGAGAAGACCGGGTCGTAGACGGGTTCATTGAAGTTGTTCCGGGCCATGATGGGGAACCCGTTGTTGATCCGCGTCCAGGCGGTGCCAGCATCATTGAGGCGGAGCATCCCGCCGCCGCTGATCTGGAACCGCTGGGCGAAGAACTCAGTCCCGAACCCCGTGCCGGCGATGACGGCTCCAGCGTGCCGAGTGATCGCCGCGACTTCGCGGAACTGGTTCCCAGCCGTCCCGTTGTAGATGGGCAGCCCGCTGTTCAGCGGCGCAAAGCTCAGCCCGCCGTTGATCGAGCGTACCACCCCGTCGTACGTGGTCCCGATGATGATGGTGTTGTTCTCAGCGAAGATGGACTCGGGCTGGGCGCACGGGGGGATCCCCTGTGAAGACGTCGACCATGAACCGTCGAGCGTGAAGACGCGAGCGTTCCCGCCACCGACCGCGTGGAGGTCCGAGCCCGCCGCGAGGATGGTGGCGACGCCCTGGGTCATTCCCGCCGACGCTGCGATCCAGGTCCGCCCCGAGTCCGTGGACCGGAAAACGCCCGATCGCCCACCCGCGAGGAACCCTCCGTCGATCGCGACGATGTCACGGAACATCCCCTCGATGCACTGCGGAAGGCCGAGGGTGACAGGGCTCCAGGTGCGGCCCGCGTCGGTTGAGCGTGCCATGCCCAGGTTCAGCATCGTGAGGATCGAGGTCCCATCGGAAACGAAGAAACTGCCGACCTGTCCGGTCGATGCACGCGACGACCACGTCTGCCCGCGATTGGTGGAAAAGTACGTCCGTGCTGGCGTGGGGACGATCCACTCCTGTCCCACGATGACCGGCCCGTTCCCGATCGAGTCGGGAGCACTCGGCGGAGACGTCTGCCATGTGAGGCCCTGATCGTTGGAGCGCAGGTACCCACCACCGAAGAGTCGCGGGGCGAAGAGCACGCCATCGACGACGGCGAAGGGTCCGACCAACTCATTGGCGGGGAATGGGACAAGCGTCCACGAGTCGCCGTCGTCCTCCGAGCGGTAGATGTAGGGATCGTTCGAGAGCAACGGGCTGCCGAACATGAAGAGAGACTCGCCGATATGGGCCAGGGTGTTCATGTTGTTGGCCGGGACCGGAATAGGGAGTTGGTCCCATCCCCCTTCCCGGCGGCGGAACAAGGACCCGTCACTTCGGACAACGAACTGGCGAAAACGGTGGGTGAACACCTGCTTGGGTGCCAAACCAGTGAGCGGAAGCCCCTCGGTGATCTCGAACCACACCTCGCCACCGTCGGTAGAGACGAAAACGCCCGTGTGCGTACAGACGAGCGATCCGCCGAACGCAAAGGGATCTAGATCGACGATGCTCGCGCCGATGCTTGGGCCGCCGGTATTGGTCCAGCGAAGGGGTTGGGCGTTGGCGGTGCCCGCGGCGAGACCGGCGGCACAAACGGCAGCAAACGCGACGGTGCGGGCAAGATTCGCCATCGGAGGAGTCTCCATGTTCGTGCGACCACGCCGCGACCGGAATTGCTGCGGTCCGCACACGCGGGAGTGTCGCCAGACGAGCATGGTATTGCAGTCCCGCGGTTTTATTGTGAACTCGGGCCTGCGGGAGCCGGCCACAAGATCTGGTATAGTCCCGCCATCTGCACCCAATTCCCTCAGCCAACTCCCTTTGCGAGGTTTGTATGAAGACTCCGCTCTCCGCTCTGGCCCTCCTTGCAGTCTTGTCCGCTCCGTGCCTCTCCCTTGCCCAGCCCGTCGTGCCCGCAGCGGTCAACGACGTCACCATCGGCGGGCCGTTCTGGGGGCCCCGGTTGGCCGCCGTGCGGGCCGGCACCCTCGCCGCCAATCGGCACCAGTGCGACATCACCGGCCGGATCGCCAACTTCGAGAACGCCGCCCGGAAACTCAAGGGCGGTACCGGGACGGTGGGGGAGTTCCAGGGGCTTCTCTTCAATGACTCAGACGTCTACAAGATGATGGAGGGGTGGGCGTACCTGCTCGCGACCGAGAAGGAACCCGCCGCAAAGGCCGCTCTCGACAAGGACTTCGACGCTCTCATCGCCAAGGTCGCCGCCGCCCAGCTTCCCGACGGGTACATCAACACCTACTACACGCTGAAAGTCGGCATCGAGAAACGCCTCACCAACGAAGTCTGGGACCACGAGACGTACTGCATGGGGCATCTGATCGAGGCCGGTGTCGCCCACTTCCAAGCCACCGGCAAACGCAACCTCCTCGACGTCGCGATCAAAGCCGCTGACTTTCTCAACACGGTGTACGCGCCCGGGAAGCTCTCCACCCCCTCCGGGCACCAGGAAATCGAGCTCGCCCTCGTGCGCCTCGCGGACGCCACCGCCGATCGCAAGTACCTCACGCTCGCCACCAGACTCGTCGAGATGCGAGGCCGCCCGCACACCACGATGACCGGCGAAACGGTCCCACCGTGGGGCGACTACGCCCAGGACCACCTCCCCATGACCGAGCAGCGTGAAGCTGCAGGCCACGCGGTCCGCGCCGGGTACCTCTACGCCGCTGCCACGGATCTCGCCGCCCGTGGCCATCGCGAATACGTCCCCGCGTTGGGCGATCTCTGGAAGGACATCACCCAGCGGCGGATCTTCGTCACCGGCGGCATCGGCCCAAGCGGACACAACGAGGGGTTCACCGTTCCCTACGACATCCCCGTCAAGTCCGCCTACCAGGAAACCTGCGCATCCATCGCCCTGTGCATGTGGGCCCAGCGGATGTTCATCCTCGACCCTGACGCCAAGTACATGCAGCAGTACGAGCAGACCCTCTACAACGCCGTGCTCGCAGGAGTCTCCCTCGACGGCTCCAAGTTCTTCTACGTCAACCCCATGGCCACCCGCGGCGGGCACGCCCGGCAGGACTGGTTCGGCTGCGCCTGCTGCCCGCCCAATGTGCTGCGATTCTTCGGCTCTCTCGGCAAGGACATCTACGCCGTCAAGGGCGACACCGTCTTCATCAATCTCTTCGTCGAAAGTCAGGCGACGCTGGACGTGGGCGGCAAGCCGGTGAAGGTCGAGCAGAAGACCGAGTATCCCTTCGGCGGCGCGACCGCGCTCACCATCCACAACGGATCCGACAAGCCGCTCACGGTCGCGACGCGGCTGACACCCGGGATGGCTCCGTTCGGCGCGAAGAACAACCACAGCGACGGTTACAGGCGCAGCGTGATCGCCGCGGGCGAGACCAAGACCGAGTCGTTCACGATCCCGCTGCCCGTTTCGCGTGTGTACTCCGACCCGCGCGTCAAGGCGAGCGTCGGCCGCGCCGCGATCATGCGGGGCCCGCTGGTGTACGCGGCCGAGGCCGCGGACCATGGCGGCAACGTTCAGGACCTCGTCCTCCCCGCGTCCGCGGAGATTGCTGAAAGCAAAGCCCCGGACGGCACGCCGATCCTCACCGCCGCCGGGTTCCGGGCGTCGGGCTCGACCACAGATGGGCTGTACACCCGGGCCGGCACCCTCACGCCCGCCACGATCACGCTCCGCCCGTACTACATGTGGGGCAACCGCAAGCCCGGCGACGGCATGAAAGTCTGGATCCCCGAAACCCCGCAGGTCATGGACCCTCTTCCCATCCCCGGCATCAAAGCCTCCGCGTCGTTCGTCGGCAACGGAGACGGCGTTCAGCCGATGTTCGACCGCATCGTCCCCGAGATTGCAAGCGACGCGTCCATCCCGCGATTCACCTTCTGGCCGAAAAACGGCGGTGGCACCGACGCGAAGCAATGGGTCCGGTACGACCTTGCCGACGCCAAGACCATCGGCGAGGTGAGCGTCTGGTGGTTCGACGACACCGGCTCGGGCGGTTGCCGACTTCCCAAGTCGTTCGAGGTCTCGTACCTCGACGGCGAAGAATGGAAAACCGTGAGAAACCCCACGGGCGGAACCATCAGCATCAATGCCCCGAGCGTTGTGCGATTCAACCCAGTCAGCACCAAAGCCATGCGCCTCGACATCACTCTTCCCGACGGGATGTCCTCGGGCATTCTCGAGTGGTCCTTCGGCGGCTGACTTGTCTCGATCACGCGTGAAAAAGAGAAGACGGGCCGCAAGGCCCGCCTTCTCCTGAGAACAGGATGAACAGGAGAATCAGATTCAGCGGCGGCGACGCGTGGCCACCAGCCCGCCCAGGCCGAGCAGCGCCATCGCGCTGGGGGCCGGAACGACGGTGTACTCGATCCTCAGGAAGCCGCCCTTCCACAGGCCGTCAATGCTGCCGACCGCGTCGTTGAACGACTCAAAGAACTCAGTCCTCAGCAGCCCGTCGCCGTCAAGATTGAAATCAAGCCCAATGCCGACAAGGTCGATAATCCCGCCGGAACTGTAGAACATCAGGCCCGGGTTATCGTCGCCGATTCCAACCGTGAGGTTCACCGCGCCACCGGAGGTACGACCGAAATTGACCACCATCTCCGAAAGGTACGAAGCGGCCGCCACCGTCTGGAGTTCCACGTCCCAGCCGATGCCGGTGATGTGCGCGTTGGCCCCGAGGAAGTGGTTCCCCACGAAATTGAGCGGGTCGCCAAAGCCTTCCATCGACGGCGTGCCCTGAATGTTGATGACATGCACCGCGCGCTCGCCGAACACGCCGCCGGAGTACCCGCCGCCCGTGCCGTTGAGCAGCGAGCTCGGCTGCCCCTTGTAATCGGCCGAAGCCGCCCCAGCCAACGCCACCAGACCAAAGATCATCGCGCAAGTCTTCATTCAAACTCTCCTCAAACAGTGGTCCCCTCCAACGGGGCCACAACGCCACGCACCCGGGGCCAAACCCGAGCAAAAAGAACAACGTTCCCGGATCAGCCTCACGAAAGTGAAGCACAACCCGTTGGCGGACACGGTGCGAGTTGTCGTGGGTCTTGTCTCTCGAACGAAACCCACAAGTCGCCTTCGGCGGTCGGAAAACCACCGATCGATGAAATGTAACAGACTCAACCCTGCTGTGTCAAGCACTTTCTCATGCTACCGGCGGATTCTGCGCTGGCGTCCCAGGAGCCCCCTGAGGCCTGGCAAACCCGAGGAACTTCGCGTTGTGCCATTCCACGCCTGTCTTGGCCCGCGCCTCGATCTTGGCGTTGGTCACAAACCACCCCAAAAGCCCGCGTGCCGCCTGCTCGCCGTACAGCCGCTCGTCCAGCACCAGCAACGTGACCGATAACTGCTCCGCCGACGCGAAGAACACGTCGATCACCGCGGAAGGCTCTTTCCCCGCGATCGGCCCCTTCTCGTCCGCTTCCTGCAGAACGTACCGGTCGGATTGCTCCGTGTGCACCGACCGGCTGATCGCAAATCCCTTGGGCGGGTCGCCCTTCGCGACAAGGCTCTTGTCCAGAACGCTCAGCACGAGCATCCCCGACAGGTTCTTCTTCATGTGCTGCTGGACCACACCGTGCAACTTGGGCGCAAGATCCGACAACAGGGCCGGCGGGCAGATCGCCTCGTCATACACCAGCACCATCGCTTCCGCACCATTCGAGGGGGCGGGCGCGAAGTGAACGTTCAGCAGCGCGAACGGCTTGTCGTCCGGTTTGGACGCCTCAGTCGGTCCTGTGTGCCGACGGAGATGCGCCTGCATCGAGTGCGGGTTGGTCACAAAGACATCGACGGAGAAGTTGAACATGCAAGCCTCGGTGGGGGGTCGCTGGGGCCGGGAAGGGGTCGGTGGAACACGATTCAGCGGCGGAGGCTACGCCCTTTGCCGGGAGGTTTCCGCCAGTTCCGCCAGAATTCGCGCCGATTCGCCCGAATCCACCGCCCGTGCCGCCAGCGCCAACCCCTCAGCCCAGCCCGCTGAAACGTCCGTCACCACCAACGCTGCCGCCGCCGCCAGCAGCACCGCGTCGCGCTTCCCGCCGCCGATGTGCCCACTGAGCACGCCCCGCACCGCTTCCGCCGCCTCGTCCAAGGTCGACACCTCAAGATCCGCCCGGGGCGACCTTGCCACGCCAAGCGAAACCGGGTCAAGCTCCCACACCCGGACGCTTCCGCCCGAAACCTCCGCGATCCGCGTGGGCGCACTGACCGAAAGCTCGTCCATCCCGTCGCGGGAGTGAAAGACCAGAGCCTTTGTCGCACCAAGCCGACGCAACGCCTCCGCCATCGGCTCGACGTATCGATCGGCGAAAACGCCCATCACCTGCCGGTCCGCCCGCGCAGGGTTCGTCAGCGGCCCCAGCAGATTGAAAATCGTCGGAAACCCGAGCGACTGTCGCGCCGCCGACACATGCTTCATCGCCGGGTGATGATGCACCGCAAAGCAGAAGCACACGCCCACGCGCCGCAGACATTCCGTCTGCACCGCCGTGGGCGCATCGACCTTGATCCCGAGCACCTCGAGCACCTCCGCCGACCCGCGCCCCGAGCGAGATCGGTTGCCATGCTTGGCGACGAGCATCCGCGGCGTCGCCCCTCCGCCAGCCATCCGCGCCCCCGCCGCCGCGACGATCGCCGCTGCGGTGGAGATGTTGAACGTCTTGGGCGTCCCCCCCGTCCCGCACGTGTCGAGCACAGGCCCCACATACCCCTCGGGCAGCGGCACCGCCGTCACATGCTCCCGCATGATCCGCCCCGCCCCGACCAACTCATCGACGGTCAGCCCGTCAACCCTCACCGCCATCATCCCCAGCACCGCCCCGATCTGAGCCTCGCTCAGTCGCCCCGCCAACAACTCCGCAAAAAGCCCTCGGGCCTGCGACTCGTCCATCGCCGCCCCGGAACTCAGGTGCGCCAAGGCCGTCTTGATGTCAAAGGCAGCGTCCATGCGGACCAACCGTAGCGACCCCCACATCGACGAGCCCCGAGCGTCAGCGAGCAGGTTGCACCACCCGCCCGATGAACCTGCGCAGGTCTCTGCGCGCTGCATCTTCAGCACCACGCCCCTCGAACCGACCCTTGAGACCGAGAATCGGATTTTGGAACGAATCACCCCCCTTGACCGTAGAATCCACCGTGACCACAACCCCCCTCCTCCCCAGCACCCTCGCCGTCGCCGCCCGTGCCGCTCGTCGCTCGTTGGCCGCCTCGCTGGTCCGATCCGCAGGGCGGGCGTTGCTCGCAGGGTCGCTCGCGTCGCTCGCCGCGGTCGCCGCGATCAAGCTCTGGCCGCTTGATATCGCGCTGGACCTCCGCGGGCTGGGCTATGTCTTCGGCGTCCCCGCCGCCGTCGGGCTTGTCGCCGCGGCCGGCTGGTCGTTTTGGACGCGCTGGTCACCCGCCAAAGCCGCTGCGGAGATCGACGCTCGACTCGCCCTGCGCGATCGCCTCTCTTCCGCGATGCAGTTCGCCGGGCCCCGCGCCGTCAGCATCAGCGGCTTTGAGGCCCTCGCGATCGGCGAGGCCGAGGCGCTCGCCGTCAGCCCCGCTGTTCAGCAAGGCCTCGCCGCCGCTGTTCCCGTCCGTTGGGGGAACCACTGGCGATGGACGCCTGCCTTTCTCGCCGCAGGCATCGCCGGCGCGATCTGGCTGCCCGCGCGAACCGTCACGCCCGCCGACGCTCCGCCGACGATTGCCGCTGTCGACGCGGCTGAACAGATCAAGCAAGCCGCCGCCGCGATCAAGGAAGCGTCGAGACAGAACCCGGACCTGGCGACCCAGAAAGATCTGGCTGCACTCGACGCGCTCGAGCGCGAACTTGCGGGCGGCGCGGGCAAGGGCGATGCCGCCGCTGCGACGGCACAGGCTGCTGAACGCGTGACCGAGACCGCCGACCGCATGACCGAGCGGGCCCAGCAAGAGCAGGCCAACGCGGACGAGCTGCGCGATCGCCTCGTGCAATCGCGAACCGAAAAACCCGCCGACCACGAACTGATCAAAGCGCTGCAAGACGCCGATCTCGAGACCGCAAGCCGTCTCGCCAAGCAACTCTCCGAGAAATACGACCAGCTCAGCACCGCCGACAAAGCAGCCTTGGGCGAACAACTCGCCAGCCTCGCCGATCGACTCGACGCGTCGTCGAAAGCCGCTGGTGCCGCCGAAAGCGCGAAAGCCTCCGCTGCCGGGGCCCCCTCCGCGAGCGGCTCGAAAGCAGCCGACCCCAGCGACGCCGCACAGAGCGGGCCCACCAACGACCCTTCCAAAGCAGGCACGCCCGACGCGGACCAGAACAGCCCGTCCCAAGGCGGCAACGACACTCCACGAACCAATCCGGCAGACGCGACCAAGCAGCCCGACGCTGCCAACCGCGATGCCGAGAAGCAGCCGGAATCAAAGCCCGAGGCCGCCAAGCCCGACCCCGTCAAGGGCCTGACCGACGCGCTCCGCAACGCGGCGAACATGCTGCGGAAGAAGCCGCCCGAACCGCCGCCCTCTGTCCCGCCCGCCGCTACAACACCGCCAACACAGCCCGAAGCGTCGAACCCTTCTGAACAACCCAAAGCCAACGAACGCAAGGATTCGCCTTCGACGACGCCCGCACCTTCGGACAAACCCCCACAGCCGCCCAGCGCTGATGCGAGCAAACCATCCCAGCCCGACGCGTCGTCGCCCGATCAGAATCAGAAACGCGATCAATCCACGGGGCGCGGCGCGGACCAGAAGTCCGGCGAAGCCTCGAAGCCAACCGCTTCGACGCCGCCCGCCAAGGACACATCCAAAGGCGACAAGCCCCAAGCTCCCGACGCTTCCAAGCCTCAGGACGCGACCCAATCGCAAGGCCAACCGCAAGGCCAATCGAAAGACCAACCGAAAGGCAACCAGCAAGAGCAACAAGGCACACCGTCAGGCGATCGCAAGCCCGACGCGTCCAAACCGTCCGAACAGCCGACGCCCGGCGCGACGTCCAGGCCCGACGACAAGACGAACCCGAAGCCTTCCGACCAATCTGGCGAAACATCAACCGACCAATCCAAGCCTTCCACCGCGCCCGAGGGTGGCGAACGCCGTGGGGATCAAGGTCAGCCCAAATCGACCGACGCACCCAAGAACGCGGGCGAACCCAAGAACGCCAACGACGCGACCAAGCCGCAGCCCGACGCCAAACCTGCGGACGCCAATCAACCTTCGACGCAGCCTCCTGCCCAACCCAACACCCAGCCCAACGCACAACCCGCCGGTCAGCCCAAGCGTCAGCCCAAGAGTCAGCCCAACGGTCAGTCCGGCGAGAAAGTCCCCGGCAAGGAAGGCACGCCCGCGACCTCGGATCCAAGCGCGCCGAAGAACCAGCCGGCCAAGGACCAGACTGCCAAAGACCAATCTGCAAAGGACCCATCTGCAAACGACCAGGCCCAGACCGGTCAACCGTCCGCGGATTCGCCGAAAGATCCAAACCCCCAAGGCACGCCAAAGCCTCAAGACGCCACACAGCCCGGTCCGCCAAGGAGTGACAAGCCTTCTGCGGAAGGTAAGCCAGCCCCAGGAACGCCCGGCAAAGACAAGCCAGTCCAAGACAAGCCAGTCCAAGACAAGTCCGCCGAGGGAAACAAGTCGCCTTCGGGGGCCAAGCCTGAGCAAGGCAACCAACCCGACAAGGTTGACGGGGCCAAGCCGGACAGCACCGAGGTGGACCCCACCAACCCAAACGCCACAAAGCCGGACCCGGCCAAGCCCGCCGAAGCCGGAACCGAGAAGAAAGGGACCAAACCATCCGAGACGCCCGATTCCAAGCCCGATGGTTCCAAGCCTGATGGTTCCGCGCCGCGTGGTTCCGCCTCGGACAAGCCCGCCCCCGGCGAGACCTCTTCGCCCGCAGCCGCGCCCAAGCCCGGCGAGAAGCCCAACCAGCCCACAGCCGACAATCGCGATCCGAAAGCGAGCGGCGCTCAGGGAACAAAGCCAGCTGACGCTGGTCAAGAGAAGCCCACACCCAACCCCGCACCCAGCCCCACCGCAAATCCAACACCCGGCGAAAGGCCGTCGACATCGCCAAGCAACCAACCTGGCACCAAGCCGACGCCCGGCACGGAGCGCAAGCCTCCCACCGACGCGTCTGAACCCGGCAAGCCAAACAACGCTGGTTCGGAGCCGACCAAGCCCGACGCTTCGTCGCCGACTCCCGGCGATAGGCCTCAGCCCGCAGCCAAGCCCGCCAACGCTCCCAGCAGCGAAAACGCAAAGCCCGAAGGCCAGAGCAAGCCCGACGGCACACCGGGCCAAACTCCAGGGCAAACACCGGGCCAAGCTCCAGATAAGCCACAAGGCAAGTCGCAGGGCACCAAGACCGCGCCCGGCAACTCGCCCGATCAACCCCAAGGCACGGGCAATCAATCCGACAGCGCAAAGCCCGACCAGAACAACACCAAGCCCTCGCCCGGTTCTTCCTCACCCTCCGGCGCAAAGACAGGCGAGAAACCAGCCGCATCGCCAGCACCGGACCCGCAAGGGGCAGAGCATCCCACGCCTTCAGGCGAAAAGTCCGGAACTCAGACCGGTTCCAAGCCCGCGCCCGGCGCATCCAAGCCCAGCGGCACGCGCGAAAATCCTGCGGGCCAGCCGCCGCAGGGTGGCACCAAGCCCGACCCCAATGCACCAGGCACGAAAGACGGGCCACGACCGGACCAATCGCCCGACAACCTGCCCGACAAACTCCCCTCCGCCGACGAACTCCGCAAACTCTCCGACAAGTTGAGCGATCTTTCCAAGCAGCCCGGGCGTGCGGAGGATCTCAAGAAGCAGGCTGACGAGATGCGAGAGCGTGCCCGCAAACTGCTCGATCAGGCGTCGCCTCAACAACGCGAAGAGCTCCGCAAACTCGCCGAGCAATGGGCCAACCAAGCAGGCAAGCAGCCTCAAGGCTCCTCAGGTCATCAACCCTCGCCGACCAACTCGCCCGAAGCCGGCCGGGGCCGCGCCTCGCCGGGTCAGGCCACCGCGACCGACAAACCATTCCGCGACGAGCGCATGGATCTTTCCAAGACCAACCGCCCGAACCAGCAGCGTGTGCTCGCCGACCTGGCGCCTCAGCCGCCCAAGCCGGGCGAAAGGGAACCTACCCGCGCGACAACGCCGAACGGCTCCACGCCGGAGTCGGCCAAGGTTGAGATTCAACGTGCCGCGGACGCGGGCGAGCGTGCCGTCGAAGGCCAAGCCATCCCGGCCCGGCACAGCGATCTTGTCCGTCGCGTCTTCCGCCGGATGACCGAACGCGCCCAAACAGGTGCGCAGGCCAAACCGCCAGAAACGCCCGGCTCACCAGCAACAAATCCGAAGTAGCCCGAGCCAGAACGGCGGGGCGTGGTCAATGGCCCACGAGCATGGAGGGGTACGCTCGTGGACCCAATGGCGAGTTGAGAAGTGCCGCATCCATGTTGCGTGCCTTCAGGGCGTCGTCCTAACGCCCTCTCGCCGACGCAAGACAAGCCCGCCGAAGTGGGTTTCTTTCCGCCATTGTGACAAAATTGTCGGTTAAGGCTTGACTGGGGTTTCCTCCTTACACAGAACATCCAGCCCCGCCGCCACTCCCCCACGGTTCGATTTGACATGATTATGCACGCCATGTATAATCATGCATGAGTGTCAAAGCACGCCGCCACGAGGTCATCCGGCGCCTCATCGCCGCCAGTCCGATTCTCAGCCAGGAGGGGCTCGTGGCCGAACTGGTCGCGCGTGGCGAGGACGTGACGCAGGCCACGGTTTCCAGAGACCTGCGAGAGATCGGCGTGCTGAAAGGACCCGAGGGGTATCGACTTCCCGGAACCATCGCGGCCGGGATCGGCGAGGGGAGCGAGGTCTCGCAGGCGGTCCGCGACTATCTCCTCGAGGCGGAGGTTGCGGGGACGATCGCGGTGCTTCGGACCGGGGCCGGGCAGGCGTCGGCGCTGGCCTTGCGGATCGATTGGGCGGGGTGGCGTGATATTGTGGGGACCGTCGCGGGCGATGACACGGTTTTCGTCGCGACGCGGTCGGTGGCCGACGCCAAGCGTGTCGTCGAGATCCTCGAGCGGTTGCGACGAGGTGGTGGGGGCGGTGGGGGGGAGAACGTGCGATGAACAAAGTCAGTGTCGTGATTGTCGGGGCGGGCGGGTACGCGGGTGCTGAACTCGCGGACATCCTGCTGCGGCATCCTCACGCGGAGATCCGAGGGCTGTTCGCGTCCGCCAAACGCGAGAAGGAAGCCGCCGGCGGCGGTGGTGGGTACGACGAGGTCTTCCCGCGCTTTCGCGGACGCCTCTCGCTGCCGGTCCGTGCAGCGACCGTCGACGCCATCTCGGAGGTCGGGGCTGACGCGGTCTTTCTGGCGACGCCGCACGAGGCGAGCGTCGAGCTCGCGCCCGAGTTGCTCGCGCGTGGTATGAAGGTCTTCGATCTCTCAGCCGGGTTCAGGCTCAAGGACGCTGCGCTCTATCCCAAGCACTACGGGTTTGAGCACACCAAACCGAGAGAGCTCTCCTCAGCGGTGTACGGGCTGCCCGAGCTGTTCCGTTCCGCGATCGCGAAGGCGGACCTTGTCGCGGTGCCCGGGTGCTATCCCACGAGCGCGATCCTGCCGCTGGCCCCGCTAGTTCGCGCCGGAGCTGTGAAAGCGGGAACGCGGATCATCGTCGACAGCGTGTCGGGCGTGAGCGGGGCGGGACGCGGGCTGTCCCTCAAGAGTCTGTTCTGCGAGGTGAGTCTGCAGGCGTATGGCGTGATGGCCCACCGGCACGAGCCCGAGATCGCCACGTACGCGGGCTTGCCCGTGATCTTCACGCCTCACCTTGTCGCGTTTGATCGGGGCATCCTGTCGACCATCCACGTTGATCTCGCGGCGGGGTGGGACGGCGAACGCGTCTCGCGGCTCTATCACGAGACGTACGCGCACGAGAGGTTCGTGAGGCTTCTGCCCGCGGGGCAATGGCCCGCGGTGGCGGATGTCCGCGGCACCAACTACTGCGACTTTGCGTGGAAAGCCAGCAGCGACGGGCACCTCATCATCAGTTCGGCTCTCGACAACGTCGTCAAGGGTGCTGCGGGGCAAGCGGTGCAGTGCATGAATGTTCGGTTCGGATGGGACGAGGCTGAGGGGTTGTGAGAGAAGAAGGCATCAAGGCATGAGGCATCAAGGCATCGAGTCGAGGATCGTGATCAAGATCGGTGGCAGCACGCTCGAAGACATGGGGCGGTTGTCGGCGTTGTGGGGTGCCCTCGTGAAACTTTCGTACAGGCCAGAGGGCTGTACCACGGTTCTCGTGCACGGCGGGGGCAAAGCGGTCGACACGCTGCTCAACCGCCTGGGGATGCCGGTTGAACGCCGCGATGGCCTGCGCGTGACGCCCGCGGACCAGATCGGGCTCATCGCGGGCGTCCTCGCGGGAACAGTCAACAAGCAACTCGTCGGTGCCATCAACGCAGCGGGGGGGAAGGCGGTCGGGCTCTGTCTCGGCGACGGCGGGATGGTCGACTGTCGGCGGATGTCCGAGAGTCTCGGCTGCGTCGGCGAGGTGGTCGGCGGCGACGGCACGGTTCTGAAGCCTCTTCTTGCTGCCGGGTTTCTTCCGGTGGTCAGCTCGATCGGCATCGACGCGGGGGGCGGGCTCTTGAATGTCAACGCGGACGACGCGGCCTCGGGGATCGCTCGGGCGATCGGGGCCTCGAGGCTCGTGCTGCTGACCGATGTCCCGGGGATCAAGGGCGGCGACGGGGTGCTCAGGCCTACCCTCACCGCTTCGGAAATCGAAGCGATGATCGCGAGCGGGGAAATCACCGGGGGCATGATCGTCAAGGCACGATCCGCGGTGGCCGCGGCCAAGAGCACCGGCTCGAGCGTCGTCATCATGTCGGGCGAATCGCCCGATGCGCTGATGAGGTTTCTGGCGGGCGAAACGGTTGGGACGACGATCGGGGCAACTCTCTAGGAAACGCAGATGGGCAACACGCTTCCACATCTTCTGGGTTCGGACCTTCTCTCCTTCGCCGAGCTCGACGAACGCACGGTACTCGCGCTGTTCGAGACCGCGTCGGCGATGAAGAAGGACTACGCCCCCTTCTCCAAGTCGATGGCCGGCCACAGCGCAATCCTGCTCTTCGAGAAGCCGAGCCTGCGGACGCGGATCTCGTTTGAGGTCGGCATCGCCAAGCTCGGCGGGAACGCGATCTATATGGACCACTCGGGGCAGCGGCTTGGCGAACGCGAGAGCGTCACCGACTACGGGAAGAATCTCGAACGCTGGGTCTCGCTCATCGTCGCTCGGGTCTTCCGCAATTCCGTCGTCAACGAACTCGCCCTGGCCGCCAAGGTCCCCGTGATCAACGCGCTGTGCGACCTCTACCACCCCTGCCAGGCGTTGGCGGATTACCTCACACTCTGGCAGCGGCACGGGAAGGTCCGGGGGCTCCGCGTGGCGTACGTCGGCGACGGGAACAACGTCTGCCACTCGCTCATGCATGGGGCTGCGATCCTCGGAGCTGAACTGGTCGCCATCACGCCCAAGGGGCACGAGTGCGACGAGGAGATCACCGCCGAGGCCCGGGCCCTGGCGGAAAGGGGCGGCGGCAAGATCACCGTGACCAACGACCCTGATGCGGTGAAGGGCGTCGACGCCGTCTACACGGACGTCTGGGTGAGCATGGGCGAGTCGGCCCACTCCGCCAGCGAGCGCAAGAAGTTCCTCAGGTACCAGATCAACGAGGCACTCATGGCCAAAGCCGGCCCCAACGCGGTGTTCATGCACTGTCTCCCCGCCAAACGCGGGCAGGAAGTGGTGGACGCGGTGATGGACGGCCCGGCGAGCGTTGTCTATGACCAGGCTGAAAACCGGATGCATGCGCAGTGTGCGCTGATGTATCACATGTTTGCGAAGTAGAAGAGACCAAGAGATCAAGAGACAAAGAGACGAAGTGGAAGGAAAGATCATGAGCAAGCGGATCGCGTTGGCGTACTCGGGCGGACTTGACACGTCGTGCATCGTGCCTTGGCTTCGGGAGAACATCCCCGGGGCGGAGGTCATCTGCGTCGTCGGCGATGTCGGGCAGGGTGCCGACGAACTCACCGGCGTCGAGCAGAAAGCCATCAACTCGGGCGCGAAAGAGTGCCACGTCGTTGACCTCAAGACGAAGTTCGTCGACGAATTCGTGATGCCGACCATCATCACCGGCGGCGTCTACGAAGGCCGCTATCTCCTCGGCACCGCCATCGCCCGCCCCGTCCTCGCGTGGGGGCAGGTCGAGGTCGCCAAGAAGACCGGCTGCACCGCCCTTTCGCACGGGTGCACCGGCAAGGGGAACGACCAGGTCCGGTTCGAGTCCGCGTACGGCGCGCTCGCCCCGGAGATGGAGATCATCGCTCCCTGGCGTGACAGCCGCTGGAACCTCTCGGGTCGATTGGCGATGCTCGACTACCTCAAGGAGCGGAACGTCCCGACGACGGCGAGCGCGACGAAGATCTACTCCCGCGATCGCAACCTCTGGCACATCAGCCACGAGGGCGGCGATATCGAGAACCCGTGGAACGCGCCGCCCGAGGACGCGTGGATGCTCACCGTCAGCCCCGCCAGTGCTCCCGACAAGGCGGAGGATGTCTCGCTGACGTTCGCCAAGGGCCGCCCGATCGCCCTCAATGGCAAGGCGATGCCCGCGTGGCAGATCATCGACAAACTCAACGGCATCGCGGGCGCCCACGGTGTCGGCCGCATCGACCTGGTCGAGAACCGCCGCGTCGGCATGAAGAGCCGAGGCCTTTACGAGACCCCCGGCGGCACGGTGATCCTCGAAGCCCTCCGGGCCGTCGAGGAACTGGTCCTCGATCGCGAGACGCTCCATTACCGCGAGCACCTCGGGCTCACCTTCGCCGAGCTGGTGTACGACGGTCGCTGGTTCACGCCACTCCGCGAAGCCCTCTGGGCTGCGGGCGAGAAGATCGCTGAGAAACTCGACGGCGAGATCGTGGTCCGCCTCTACAAGGGCACAGCCACCCCGGTGAAGCGCAAGAGCCCCAACAGCCTGTACGCGGAAAAGATGGTGAGTTTCGAGGGCGAAGACGTCTACAGCCAGAAGGACGCGGGCGGGTTTATCCGGTTGCTCTCGCTGCCCGAACGCATTCGGGCCCTCAAGGACCGCGGGCTCGCGAAGTAAACGGTCGATTGCACGAAATCAGAAGCCCACGGCTTCCAAGCCGTGGGCTTCCTTTGGTGGAGATCTCACATGGCACTCTGGGGCGGCAGATTCGAAGGTGCGGCGGACCCGTTGTTCAGGCAGCTCAACGATTCGCTGCCGTTTGATTTCCGACTGCTGAAACAGGACATCGAAGGCTCCATCGCGTGGGCGAAGGCCATCGGCGGGGCGGGCGTGCTGTCGGCGACGGACGTGAGCCGCCTCACAGACACGATGAGAACACTCCTCGCCGAAGCTACCGACAACCCCAACCTCATCGCCGCCTCCTTCGGCCGGGACGAGGACGTTCATTCCTACGTCGAACGCAGGCTCATCGAGATGGTGGGGGACCTGGGCAAGAAGCTCCACACCGGGCGGAGCCGCAACGACCAGGTCGCGACGGATGTGCGTCTTTGGACGCGGGCCGCGATCGACGAGCGTCTGGGCGAGATCAAAGAGGCCCGCCGCTCGCTCATCGACCTGGCCGAACGCGAGAAAGCGACTGTCATCCCCGGCTACACGCACATGCAGCGTGCCCAGCCGGTCCTTTTCGCCCACTGGGCCCTCGCCTACGCGGAGATGCTCGAACGCGACACGGCCCGTCTCGCGGACTGTCGCCGGCGCGTCAACATCATGCCGCTGGGGTCCGCGGCCCTCGCGGGCACGACGTACACGGTCGATCGGGTGGCGCTCGCGAAAGACCTGGGGTTCGATTCGCCGAGCCGCAACAGCCTCGACGCGACCGCCGACCGCGATTTCATCGCCGAGACCATCTTCGGCCTCGCGCAGACCTCTGTCCATCTTTCCCGTATGGCGGAAGATCTCATCCTGTGGATGACGCAAGAGTTCTGGTTCGTCGAGATGACCGACAGCGTGACCAGCGGCAGCAGCCTCATGCCGCAGAAAAAGAATCCCGACGCGTGCGAACTGTTGCGCGGCAAAGCCGGGCGGATCATCGGCTCGCTCGTCGCCATCCTCACCACGATGAAGGGCTTGCCCCTCGCGTACAACAAGGACCTCCAAGAGGACAAGGAACCACTCTTTGACGCGATGGAGCATCTGTCGATGTGCCTGCGTGTGGCCCCGCGAATCTTGGACGGGCTCAAGGTTCGCCGCGAGGTGTGCCGTGAGGCGGCGCTCAATGGGTACGCGAACGCCACCGAACTCGCGGACTACCTCGTCGGCAAGGGCGTCCCCTTCCGCGACGCCCACGACCAGGTGGGACGGCTGGTCCGTCACGCGCTGGGCATGAAGAAGCGCCTCGAGGACCTGCCAATGGACGAACTCAGGGCGGTCTCCCCCGTGGTCGGACCGGACGTGTTCGCCTCGCTTACGCTCGAAGCAGGCCTTGCCCGCCGGGAGATACTCGGCGGGACCGGGCCTTCAGCGGTCGCGGCGGCCATTGCGGCCGCTCGTGCGCGGCTCTGATGAACGGCTCTGATGAACGGCTCTGACCCGTTCCCGGATCACTCGGTCGCGAACGGGGTGCCGTCGATGTCCTCGGCCTGCTCGATGAACGCCGAACCCTGGATCACGATCTTCTGACCGCCGCTTCCCGGCGTTGGCACACGCGGATTGTGGTGCAGCAGGACCTGAATATCCTCGGGCTGGAGCGGGAGCGCGTTGGGCTTGACGGTGTGCATCTGGATGCCGCGTTCGGGCGTGCCGCGGACCTCCTTGTAGACGCTCTTGTCGACAAATCCCTGGAGTTTGCGGGCCCGCACCGGATGCTGGAGCTTGCGGATCGCCTTTGCCTCCACCTGCCGGACGCGCTCGCGAGTGACCTTGAAGATCCGACCGACTTCCTCGAGCGTGTAGGTGTACCCGTCGCCGATCCCGTAGCGGAGCTTGATGATCTCGCGTTCGCGGTACGTCAGCGTCTTGAGCACGCCCTCGATGCGTCCTTTGAGCATGTCGGACGCCGCGGAGTCCGAAGGCCCCTCCTGCTTCGCGTCCGGGAGGAAATCGCCGAAGTTCGAGTCCTCGTTCTCGCCGACCGGTCGGTCGAGCGACACCGGGCCGCGGCCGATCCTGCCGACGCGCTTCACGTCGTTGATCGACATGGACGCCTTCTCGGCCAGTTCGTCCATCGTCGGTTCGATGCCGGTCGACAGCAGTTCGTTCTTCTGGATCGCCCGGAGCTTGCCCATCGTCTCGATCATGTGCACGGGAATGCGGATCGTCCGCGCGTGATCAGCGATCGCCCGCGTGATCGCCTGGCGGATCCACCACGTCGCGTACGTCGAGAACTTGTACCCGCGCTTGTACTCGTACTTGTCAACCGCACGCATCAGCCCCGTGTTGCCCTCCTGGATCACATCCAGGAACGACAGCCCGCGGTTGCGGTACTTCTTCGCGATCGAAACGACAAGACGCAGATTCCCGCCCGAAAGATCGCGTTTGGCCTGCTCGTACTCCCAGAACACCGTCCGCGTGCTGCGGATTCTGTCGCGGAGTTCCGTCGGCTCTTCGAGCGTGAGCATCCGCAGCCCGTCGAGTTCTTCCTTGGCCACTGCCAGGTCGTCCGCGTGCTTCTGGATCTCCCCGCGTGCCGCCCGCTTGATCTCCTGCTCAAGCTCCGACATCTTGTTCGTGATCGAACGAAGCTTGCGGAACAACGGGATGATCCGCCCCGTCCGGAGCGTCAATTCTTCCGTGAGCGCAGCCATGCGGCGACGACGGGTCTGGATCCGCGCGCGTATCGCCTTGTACGTTTCCTTGTCCTTGGCCTTGCGAGCCTCTTGCAGTTCATCCCAGTCCTGCCGGTTGAGCAACAGCAGCTTTTCGATTGTCTCGACATTCCCGGGGATCCGCTTGGCGACCTTGTCCCGGGCGTTGCTCTCGGCGGTCGAAAGCCGCATCGTGCGGTCGAACGGCAGTTCGCCACGCTGGACCGCCTTGAGGATCTCCACCGCCTGCGTCACGATGTAGTCGCTCTCGAGGCATCGACGCCTGAAGATCATCCGCGTGACCTCGACCTTCTTGGCCAGGCGGATCTCTTCGTCCCGCACCAGAAGCGGGATCGATCCCATCTGCGAGAGGTACGTGCGGATCGGATCGTCGACCTTTCGGCTCGTCGTCTCCGCCGCGACTTCCTCCAACGCGCGCGCCACATCGGGGTCGTCGCTGGCTTCCAGATTCTGGCGTGTCTTGGCCGATTGCTTGGACCCGGCGTCGTCCGCCTGCCGCTCGCCGCCCGCAACGCTCATCGCCCGCAGCGACTTGACGTTGGGCACCGCCGCGCCGGCGCCTTCCTTCGAAAGCCGCCACGCACGTGCCTTGAACTCCAGCTCGTCGATCAGCTCGACGCCCGTCTGGTCGAGCAGAACGAGAATCTCGTCGATGCGCTCGGGGTCGACCAGCTCATCGGGTAGGGTGTTGTTGAGCTCTTCGATCGACAGCCACCCCCGTGTGGTCGCCACCTGCATGAGCCCGAACATCATGGGGTTCATGTCGCCGATCACGTTCATGCGTTCACCCTTGGATGGTGAAACCGCAGCCGGCTGCTTCGCCCCTGTGGCGGGCGCGGTTCCGTTCTTGGATGTGGCCTTCTTCATGAATCCACCCTTCGCTTCTCGAAAGTGCTACCGAAACTTGGGGAGCCGACGGCGGTCCCCCCCCGTGTTCTGTGAACGACGTGCATGATCCAGACGCTCCGCCGAATCCATCACCCTCGGCGTCTCCCCGGAAGACCCGCCGCCCGCCGCGTGGTCCAGCATCGCCCGCCGGAGGCACTCGTCAAAAGACTGGCGGATGCGCGCCGGATCCTGATCCGCCTGCCGCTCGGTGCGCCGGCACAGCGTCGTCGCGGCGCTCTCCGGAAACTCACCCCCCTGCGACGATTCCGCATCACCCCGCAGTTCATCAAGCACAGCGTCGAGCGACGGGGGCTTGCCCCCGTCACACACCAACGCCACGGCTTCAGCGATCTTCGCAACCAAGGGCGAAGAATACGCGCTCGGAGCGATCAGGTCGTGCTGCTCCCGGGGCAATGCGTGAATCAAATCCCCGTCCGCGAGCAGGCACCCGAGCAACGCCTCCGCGGGGGTCCATCGTCCGGACCCCAGACGGTGCAACTCGTCCTCCGCCCGGGCCCTGGCTTCCTCCGGCGCGGGTGCCGGAGCGGCTCGAGGCACGCGCCTGGTCGTCAGGTCCAGCCCGATCTGGTCCCGGATCGTCGCCTCGTCAAGCCCCGAGAGCGACGCCAGATGTTTCACGACCAGCCTTTGCTTGATCGGCTCGACTTCGCCCAGCCCGAGTTCCTTGAGCCGGCCGATCTCTTCGGACAACGCCCGGGAGAGCGCGGAAACCCCCGCCCCGGACAGTTTGGCCTTGATGCGCCCGAATCGGTACGCGAGCAGGTCCGTCGATGAGGCGAACGCCTTACGCAGGACCTCAGCCCCTCCCTCTCGTTTGAGCAATTCGTCCGGGTCCTTCGCGTCGGTGTGGTCTTTCAGGGTGCAGATGCTCACGTCCACCGGCTCGGCGAAGAAAACCTCGACCGCTTTGTCCGCCGCCCGCTGTCCAGCCTCATCCCCGTCGAACAGCAGCACGACCCGCGTGCAGTACCGCGACAACAGCGCCGCGTGCTCGCGGGTGAGGGCGGTGCCGAGCGCCGCCACCACATGCCGCACACCTGACTGATGACACGCGATCGTGTCCGTGTACCCCTCCGTGACGACCACTTCGTTCAGTCGCCGGATCTCCTGCGACGCCTGGAACAGCCCGTACAGCGTCTGACTCTTGCTAAACAGCCGCGTCTCGGGCGAATTGATGTACTTGGGCTCGTCCGCCTCGTCGATTTTCCGCCCGCCGAACGCGATCACTCGCCCCGCCGCGTCCAAGATCGGGAACATCAGGCGATTGCGGAACGCGTCGTAGCACCCATCCCCGCCGTCCCGCTTCTTCAGCAGCCCCGCCTCGATCGAGGCCTGCTCGGGGATCCCCTTGGACTTGAGCGTCAGCAGCAACCCGTCCCACCGAGCGGCCGATACACCAAGGCCGAACTGCTCGACCATTTCCGGCGAGATCCCGCGGCGTTCGATCACCGCCCGCCCCGCCGCCCCGTGCTCTGGGTGACGCAGCAGCGTCTTGAAAAACTCGCTCGCGAACCCGCACGCGTCCAGCACGTCACGCCGCGACGGACCCGTCGGGGCCTCCTCCGCCACGCCACCGCCACGATTGGGCTTCCAGGGAGTCAGTTCGATGTTGGCCCGCTCAGCAAGGTGCTTGAGCGCCTCGTGCCGCTCCATCCGGAACATGCGACTCGTGAACGCGAAGCAATCCCCACCCGCGTTGCACACAAAGCAGTGGAAGATCCCCTTCGCCGGCACCACGCACATCGAGGGCGTGTGGTCGTCGTGGAATGGGCAAAGCCCAACGTACTCCCGACCCTTGGCTTTGAGCTTTACGTGCTCGCCCACCAGGCGCACGATGTCCGTCGCGGCTTTCACGCGTTCCCAATCGTTCTCTCGCCCCATCGGCTGGTTCATCGCGCAGGGCTCACCGTGTACCACCCCGAACCATCGTGATCCGACGCTCCCGGGGTGGCTCCGACCCCGAAAACGCTCGCGTCATGCGACCTTTCTTCCGACCATTGTTGGGACTCCGACGACCCGCCGATACGCCGACCGGGCCCACCGCCCGCCGGCGAACGCCGGTCAGGCACTTGGGCACAGATGACGGTCGCGCCAGCCGTTTCCGGCGGGTGGACGTTGGGCCGACGACAAGGGAACCCCGCGGGTTCTGTGGTGATCCGGGTGAGCGGCTGGGCACGAAGGCCGATAGGCTCGGTGGATCTGTTGAATGCGGTCCCTTCCACCTCCACACTAGCACAGAATTCACACGTTGCCCACAGAAAGACGCCAATTGATCGCATTTCGGCGGCTTTCTGCACCCCAAGGGTGGATAACCAAAGAACCTCCCCAACACCGGCGCACCCCACGCCCCGGCAAGCCCGGCACGCAACTTGCTCCGCTGGATGGCTGAGCGCTTGCACGCCGGGCCGTTCCCTGAGATGCTGTGCCATGGAGAGGCGTGCCATCATGTTCGTGGGTCGGGTGCAAGGCGTCGGATTCCGCGCCACCGCCGCCGATGTCGCGACCGGGTACGCCGTCACCGGCTGGGTGCGCAACGAAATCGACGACACCGTTCGGCTTGAAGTCCAGGGCGAACCCGCCGCCATCGAGCGCATGCTCGAGGAGCTCCGCGATCGGATGAAACGGCACATCGTCCGCGAATTCGAGTCCCCCATGAGCACCGAGCCCGATGAAGAGGGGTTCAGGATTCGCCGCTGACCCGTTCGGCGAGCCGCGCCGCACCCCGGGCCGCGTGCAACGTGTCGTCCGCGAACGCGAGCCTCCACCCTGGTCGGGCGAGCGACGTGAGCCCGTCAGAGACGCGGTCATGAAGACTGGCAGAAAGATGGGTTATCGCGAACGACACCCCCCCGAGCAACGCGACGACGTCCGGGCGATAGATCGCGTGCGAGATGCGAAGCACACGGACGAGCGCACGAACCGCGGGGTCCTCCGCGTCGAGCGGCGGCAATGACGACCCCTCGCGGACCTTCAGCCGGGTCCGGATCGCCTCCGAGCCGAGGTAGGCCTCGACCGTGCCACGGCTGCCGTCGGGCGAGCGCGGGGCTCCCTCGGATTCCGAGACGTCGATCTGCCCGAGATGGCCTGAGGAGAACCCAGTCTCCGGCGGACTGACCCGGAGCGGAACCCCGTCGTCGAGCACGCACGCCCCGACTCCGGTGCCCAGGCTGACCGCGAGCAGGCGGCTTCGGATTTGGTGGGCCTGCTGGTAGTCAATGGCGGCGGCCATCGCATCCGGCACGACGTGCGCACGAGGCCAGTCTTTGCCCGCACCCGCGAGGATGCCGTCCAGGTTCGCCCCGACCAGTCGGGGAAGGTTGATGCTCGCTGTAAGTGAGCGGCTCACCGGGTCAAAGAGCCCCGGAAGACAGACCCCGACCCGCTGCGGCGTGGGGAGGCCACCGGCGACCGATCGGATCTCTGCCGCGAGCATCTCGGGTGTCGGGGAGGCGTACCCGTCCGCGGATTGACGCACCGCGACAGCACGGCCCGCGTCGAGGAGCGCGAGCTTGACCGTGGTGCCGCCGATGTCGATGCCGAGGGAGAGCATGCTGTGCCCCAGTCTAAGCGAACACGGACGCCCGCGCAGCGTGGTAGGATGGGACAGGAGATTCTCGCATGAACCGATTCCGCGTTGTGGCGTGTTCCGTGGCCTGTGCCCTCGTCGGTGTCGCGTTCGCCGAGCCCGACCGGTATGTGATGGTCCGTGGTGGCACCGTTCTCGCGGTGCCGGGGAAAGACCCGATCGCCAACGCCACCGTCGTGCTCAAGAACGGCAAGGTCGACGCGGTCGTGCCCAAGGACCAGGAGCCCAAAGCGAGCAGCCTGCCCAAGGACGCGGTGGTCGAGGTGGTCGACGCAGCGGGGATGTACGTCTTGCCGGGTTTGATTGACTGCCACGTTCACCTGACGTCGTACTACGACGAAGGAATGCGGGCCCGCCTTGTGACTGAGAGCAACGAGTTGGTGACGCTCCGGGCGGCGACCTACGCACGCACGACGCTCAACGCCGGGTTCACGACCGTTCGCGATCTCGGGGCCAAGTCGCCCGGCACGATCTTCGCTCTGCGCGACGCGATCACGATGGGCCTGGCGACCGGGCCGCGCATTGTCGCGGCCGGGCACGCCATCAGCATCACCGGCGGCCACGGCGACGCGACCAGTGGGTTCCGCTCGGATGTGTGGGACGCCCAAGCCCGTGGCGAAGGGATCGCCGACGGCCCCGACGCGTGCATGAAAGCTGTGCGTACCCAGATCAAAGCCGGGGCGGACGTCATCAAACTGACCGCGACCGGGGGCGTCCTCTCCGCGAGTGCCGCAGGCCTTCGCCAGCACTTCACGCAGGAAGAGCTCAACGCCATCGTGACCGCGTCGCACATGATGGCCCGCAAGGTCGCCGCCCACGCCCACGGGACCGACGGCATCAAGGCCGCGTTGCTCGCCGGGGTTGATTCCATCGAACACGGCACGTTCCTCGACGACGACACGATCGCGATGCTCAAGAAGGGCGCGAAAGGCGGGGCCAAGCAGTACCTCGTCCCCACCATGCTCGCCGCCGAAACCGTCTCCGCAAACGCTGAGAAACCCGGGTACTACCTCGCGATGGTGGCCGCCAAAGCCCGCGTTGTCGGCCCTCGCCTGAAGGAAGCCGTCAAGAAGGCACACGAGGCCGGCGTCAATATCGCCTTCGGCACCGACAGCGGCGTCTCCGAGCACGGCCAGAACGCCCGCGAGTTCGCCCTCCTCGTCGGCGCGGGCATGACTCCCACCGAATCCCTCGTCGCCGCGACCGTGACCGCAGCGGAACTGCTGGGCCTGTCCGCCGAGATCGGCACGCTCGAACAAGGCAAGGCCGGCGACCTGATCATCGTCGCCGCCGACCCGACCAAAGACGTCGGCACGCTGATGGACGTGAAGGTCGTCGTCAAGGGCGGCGTGGTGGTGAAGAAATAGCAAACGAGCCGCACGCGCAAGCGTGGGGTTGGTCCAGCGAGTTGTCGATCGGCGTTGCGTGCGCCACCCCCCCGGCTTGCGCCGGGGGCTCTGTTACTTCTTCGGCCTCAGAGCCTCGGGCACAAACTCCAGGTCGCTCGCCTCGCGCACCGCGATATCGATCTGGAACTGCATCGTTTCCGGAGCGACCGGCGGCTGATAGTCCGCGAGCGCATCGCGAAGAGCAGCCTCAACGCTCGTCCCCGGGGTCGTCTTGACCGTGCGGTAGAGCTTCACCGCGAGGGCTTCCGCGGCACCCGGTGTCAGCCGAAGCGGGATCAGCGGCTCCAGATCGTCCGGATGCTGTTTGTTGAGCTCCAAGCCACGTTTCTTGCTCAAAGCCCGGATCAGTCCCCAACTTTCCGCGGGCGTCGTCGTCGGCAACAGCGGGATCTTCACATCCACACGCCCAGGCCGCTTGAGGTCGACCTCGATCAGGTCCGGGCGGCTGCTGGCGAGGATCCACATGATCTTCCCGCGATTCCGCGTGTTGCTCATCTCTTCCGCGAACATCGAATACACCCGGCCGCCGACGCCGCTGTCGCCCGACTCCGCCTGTCGCTTGCCCAAAGCCTGGTCGGCCTCGTCGACGAAGACGACGCACCGGCCCAAGGCCTTCAGCAGCCTGAAGATCGTTTCAAGGTTGGCCTCGGTCGAGCCGACCCACCGGTCGCGGAAGTTCTTGAGTTTGACGACGGGGACGCCGGCTGAGCCCGCGAGGCACTCGACCATGTACGTCTTACCCGTGCCGACGGGGCCGCAGATGAGGTAGCCCATCGGCAACGCCGCCAGGTCGTTGTTCTTCCAGAGCGAGATGTCCTGCCGCAGGTGTTCCTTGACCTTCTCCATGCCGTGCAGGTCATCGAGCGTGCGGTCGGGCTTGATGAACTCGATCAGGCCGCCGGTATCCTTCTCGATCATCTGCTTCTTGATGTCGGCCAGGTCCGCATCCGCGATGGGCTGTTTGAGGTGTTGACGCGTCTTGAGCATCGACTCGACCGCGCTGAGGGTCGTCCCCGAGAGGGCCGCAGCGGGTTTGCTCAGGTCCTTCGCCAGTTCGCCCAGCGCAGCCGTGTACAACGGCGCGACGTGGCGCAGCGTGCGTTCAAGCTCCTCCGGTGTCGGCAGCGGCACGACCAAGCGGGCGGTGCGAGGGTTGTTCACCAGCAGCGGGTGCAGGTCCGACACGTTGTCCGTCAGCAGGAACGTCGCGAGCGGGTGGGCGGTCAGCATCGGCTCGTTGGCCCACTCGCGTAGGTGCATCGCCAGAGCGGAGAGGTTGTAATCCGTCGAGCCCCGTACCGCCGGGGCGATCAGGGCTGCCGACTTGATGAACACCGCCGCCTGGATCGGTTTCTGTCCCATGAGACGCAGGTTGGCGATGTACCGGAGGTACCCGGTCAGAAATTCGACAGCCAGTCGAGGCTCGCGGGGAACATTCGCCGCAGCTTTGAACGTCGGCCACTGGCTGAAGATCTCGCCACCCTTCTCCACGCGCACCCCGTTGCCCAGGTCGTAATGAATGACCACATCAAACCGGGGCAAAAGTGTCGCGGTGATGAAATCGATGAGCGTGCCGAGGCGAGGCCCAGCGCTCGACTTATCTTCCGGCTTGCCCCCGTTCGCCCCTCCGTTGGAGCTCGCCGGCGCGGTCACCAGCGCGAGATCCATCACGTTTCCCGAGATGATGAACTGGCTCGACGCGTGCGACTCGTACTGCGTCACAAGCTCGCGGGCCCACGCGGGCAGCGGCGGGGCGGCGGGAGTTGGCACGGTCGTCGGAGCGGTGGGAGTGGCGGCGGGGTCTGGCATGATGGTTGCTCAGTTGGAGGTTTGCGAGCTCAGTTTCGTGCGCGGGCAAAGTCGGTGTCAAGGTCGATGCTGGACGTTCCGTTGCCGAACAGTCTGGCGTCGAGCATCTGGCTGGCGAGCTCGATGTTGGTCGAGACCGCAACGGGCTTGCCACGAAGCGAAGCCTCGTCCAGAGCGAGCTCGACCTGCGTGCGGATGCGTTGGAGGTCGCTGGTGATCTCGTTGATCGCGACGGTGCGTTGCTCCGCGACGTCCAACCTCTTGCGAAGCAGTTCAAGGGTGGCTGTCTGGGACGTGCGGACCGAATCGCTGAGCTTCTCCGACCGCAGCTCCCGTTCCAGAAGATCGATATCCGAGGAGATCCGCCGCACGTCGGACTTCGTCATCGCGCCCAGCAACCGCTGCCGCTGGATCAACAGGCGCGTCGAGATCGCCTGAAGTTTCTCCAACGCCTCGCCGGTGGTGCGAAGTTCCGCCTTATCGGCACCCTGCTCGCGAAAGAGCGCCAGCACCGAGTCGCACTTCGAACGCAGTTCCGCGAACTGCTGCCGCGATTCGGCGTCCATGAACGGCAATTGCTCGCGGGCCGCCTCGTTGCTCCGGCCCGAACGTGCAGCCAGTTCATGCGCGTCAATCACCGTCCGGAACCGCTGACTCGACGCCAAGCCGAACGCCAGCCCGCCCAGCGTGCCAAACCCGAGCAGCCAGATCGCCGGATGGATGAACCCCAGGATCGTAAACGCCCCCGCAGCCAGCGCGATGAGCGGCACGTCCCCAAGCCCCGCGATACGCGGGCGGGCCCAGAACGCGGCTTTGAGATACTTCCACATGCGGGGGTCTGCCTAGCGGTTAGCTCTTGACCCCGTCGCCGGACCCCATCGTCTTGGTCGCCTCGGCGATCGGTGCGGATGACATCCCCGGGAGCGTGATCCCTTCCGCCGCTGCGAAATCGGCCAAAGCCTGATCCGCGAGCGCCTGGCTCTCCGCTTCCTTGAGTTTGATGTCGCCCATGCTCATCGAGTCCTGCGCGACGCGAACGCGACCGGCGGCCTTCTGCCGGTCTTCCTCGACCATGTTGTGGAGCCGGTCGAGCGTGTCGCCCGACCCGCCGATCTTCGTCACCATCCCCGACGCCATCTCGGTCAGTTCCGCCATCGCCTTCTTGACCTTCAGGTCGTCCAGCCCGCGGCGGAGCGACTCGATCTTCGCCTGCGCCGCCGCGATCGACACGTCACGGGCCTTGAGGAGGTCCTTGTACGTCCCCTCAGCCTGCTCCAACTGCACCTGATTCTCGGTCAGTTCCCGCTCGATCGTTTGAAGCTGCAACGCGTACTGGGCAGCCGCCGCCCGGTTTCCGACCTTCAGGTTCGCCGAGGTCTTCGCCCGAAGGTCCTGCTGGTCCTTCTGCAACTTCTTCACCTGCGACATCAGACGTTCGCACAGACCAGCGTGGCTGGCGAGCCCCTGGTTGTACTGCCCGATCTGCTTGCGAAGGTTCTCCTTCTCGACCTCGAGAAGGGCTTCGGGGTTCTGGCGTTCGATCCCCGAGATGAACAGGCTGAGGAAGCCCTTGATGAGATTGGCGATGCGACTGAACATGAAGGTCTCCTGACGCCGGGCGATATGCACGGTCGCCGTAGGGTAGGGGGCACTTCTTCTCTATTTCCGCTGCCAGAGAACCTGGAGTTCGGTGATCACGCGAGGCTCGGGGGAATCGCACATCGTGGGCAGGTCGATCTTGAGCCCGTACGATGCAAACCGCGTGAACGGGCTCTCAGGCCCCTTGACCGGAACCTGCACGTTCGCCGGGCGGAACCCGAGATCAAGCGCCTTGCGCTGGGCCGTCTCCGCGAGCAGAAACTCAAGGAAAACCCCGGCCGCTTCCCGCTGATCCGGCGAGGACCACGGAACGTTCAGCACGTAGTACGGATTGTCGTTCCACAGATTTCGATCCGGATACACCACCCGGAACGGCTCCCACCGGCCTTCCGCCGCGGGAATCATCTCAATCACCGTGCTCTCGTACACAAAGAGCACGTCAAAGCTCGAAGGCCCACGCTGAACCATCTCCCGCATCAGGTTCCCCGTGCTGTTGGAACTCGCGACCGCTGACTTCATCAGAGGCTTGGACCACGCGAGATAGTCCGGGTTGCTCACGTCCGCCAGCGTCAGCCCCGAGGTCTTCTGGGCAAAGTCGTACCCCTGAAGGATGAGAGTCATCAGCCCGCTGTTCGACTCAGCGGGATTCGTATGCCCGTACTTGAGGAACCCCCAGGGCTGCTGGGCCTTCTGCTGCTCGTCGGTGAGCCCCCGGATCGCCTGCCACGACCCGTTGCTCTCGCCGAGGGCCTTGGCGATGCTTCGGAACGAGAGTTCTTTGTGCTTGGCGGTAAACGCTTTGTACCGCTCCTCCCACATCACCCACACCATCGGCGTGAAGGCGAGAAACTCCGCCTTCGCAATCGGGTCGGTGCTCGCGTTCTTCAGACCCCACTCGTCGGTCAGGATCGGGCGATAGATCGCACTCGCCGGGCTCCACACGTTGATCTTCTTGGCCTTGTCGTCACCCCGCAGCACCGCCTGCGCCCCCTCGACCGACCCCATCGGGATCAGATCAACCTTGATCCGCTTGCCCGCGTCGGTCGCGGCGAACTGCTCAGTAGCCCACGTGAACCACGCCCGCTTTTCCGTTCCGTACGCAACACCGATCGTGACCGATGGCGATGTCGGCGTGGGGTCGGGGCTCGAACGTGTGGCTCCCGCGGGCGAACCATCTTGCCGTGCGGGACTGGGCCCCGATCCGGACGGCGGCGTGCGAAGGAACCAGTACGCCGCCCCGCCGATGCACGCAGCGAAGAAAACAAAGATCACGAGCTTGCCGACGATCGTCAGACTTGGACCTTCCGAGGGGTAGGGTTGTGCCATGATTGCTCCGTCAGAGAAGGTGGAAGGTTAGAAGAACGTCGCGATCTCTTTGAACACCTTTCGGATGTTCTTCGTGTCGCCCTTGAACGCCTTGGCCTGCGTGGCCCCCGAAATCTGGTCCATGATCTTCTGGTCCGCCTCGCCCCCGTACCCGATCGTGAAGATCCGTATGTTCTTGGTCTCCGGGTCGAACGCGATCTGTTTGAGCATGTTCGGCAGCTTGAGCGTGCTGTTCTTGTCTTCGCCGTCGCTCAGCACGACGACCGCCGTAATCGCCCCCTCGTCGCCAAGACCCTGCAGGAACGTGTACGCCTCCGCTGTCGCGTCGTAGAGCGCGGTTCCACCCTCCGCCGTCAGCGAAGAAACCGTCTTTCTGATCTTGTCCCGGCTGTCCCGCATCGGGGCCGCCTTGAGCAGCCACGTCGCCTTGTTGTTGAACGTCAGCAGCGAGAACGTGTCCTCATCCGCGAGCAGATCGATCAGTTCCGTCGCCCCCGCCCGCGCGTTCTGAATCCGATCTTCCTTGTTCATGCTCCCCGACACGTCCAGCACCAGCACGATGTTCGCCCGCTTCTTGTTCTTCTTCCAAAGCGAGATCGACCCGTCGATCACCCCCGCCTCGGGCGTCTCGAGAGTCGTCCGAGGCTCCTTCGGATTCACCCCGTGCGCCACATCGATCGGCGACCCCAGCGGGATCGAAACATCCGAAGGCCTGAACCCAAACCGCATCGCCGCTTCCTGCTGAGGCCTCGCCAACAGGTACTCGATGTACGCTTTCCCCGCTTCCTTGTGCGCCCCCGTCACGTACGGCAGGTCCACGATCCCGCACGGGTTCTCCGTCCAGAACGTCCCTTCCTTGGGATAAATCGCCACCACCGGGAACGGCGTCTGATACTTCGCCGTGTCGTACGACTCGATCACGACGTTCTCGTACAGCACCGCCGCCGACAAGTACTCGGGCCCGTTGCTGAACATCTTGCGCCCGAAGAACCCCGTCGACTCGCCGTAGTGCACAATCGACTTCTGTACCTCAGCCATTTCTTTCGCCACCGCCGACGACGCCAGGTCCTCCTGCGTGAGCCCCTGCGTCTTCCCAGCGCCGGCATACGCCAGCGCGATCACGCTCATGAGCCCCGAGTTGCTGTACTCCGGGTGCGTGTGCCCGAACTTGAACCTTCCCCACTGCGGGAACCCGCGC
This sequence comes from Phycisphaera mikurensis NBRC 102666, assembly GCA_943369765.1. Taxonomy (GTDB): domain Bacteria; phylum Planctomycetota; class Phycisphaerae; order Phycisphaerales; family UBA1924; genus UBA2396. The sequence goes on from CALROI020000003.1 coordinate 45,862, forward strand.
GAGCCCCACCCGGCCGGGTCCCGCGTCACTTCCGCGATCTCCGCCCATCCAATCGGCTTCTCAGGCCACCCCAGCGCCTCCGCCATCGGCTTCCACATCGCAATCACCACCGGCGACATCACCAGGTCTTTCGCGTCCGCCACCAGAGGCGTCCCCGCTTTGGCCTGCTGCTTCGCGTTGGCAAGCGTGATGAACGCACGACTCGCCGGGCTGATCAGGTGCGCCTGCATCCGCCCGCTGAGCGTCTCCTCGACCAATTCACCCGACCCCATCGCCACAGGCTCGACTCGGATCGTCTTCCCGTCGGAAGTCTTCTTCTTGGCCGCGTTGAACGCCGGCGTCACATCCTCGATCCAGAGTTTCTTCTCCGAGCCATACGGGAACAGCAGAACAACCTCGTCCGGCCCCGCCGGCTTGGGTCCCGCCGCGCCGCCACTTGCCGGCCCCGCCTTGGGCGCATCAGCCGACTTCTTGTCGCATCCTGTAAAGATTGCGCTAAGGCCGACAAGCAACGTGATCCAGAGGAGCTTCTCGCCCACCCAGCCGATCCGCTCCAGACCGCCCAAACGCCCCGAGAAACCCGCCACAGACCGCCGACCCACGCACAGGGATAACCCCATGATGCCTCCTGAGCCCGGAGGATGTTCCGGGACTACGGGCCTCATCCTATACCAAATCTTCGCGAGTCGAGGCTAAGGCCTCGCCGTCCACCCGTACGGCACGTACTCGTTCGTCAGCGTCCCGTCGTCCATCAGGTCCAACACCGCGTACCCGGGCTTGCAGTTGCGGTTGTCCCCTTTCCACCACCCGCCGCTCACCGCCCCGTTGCAGAAATACTTGACGCCGTTGAACTCCACGCGGTCCACAAGGTGGATATGCCCCGAGACGCACGCCTTGACGTGCGGGTTCTTCTGAAAGAGTTCGCTCAGCTTCGGGAAGTCCGTGTGCATCTTTCCGCCCGCGACGACCCGGTCGCCGTCCTTGTTCGTCTTGAGGCCCTCCAGCGGCGTCACCGACAGGATCGGTGCGTGCGACAGGATCAGCGTCGGCTTGCCCGCCGCTGCCTTCAGATCAGCCTCAAGCCACGCGTACTGCTCGTCGTCCAGGAACGCTTCGTACCCGTTGGGGTCGTTCTTGTCCTGGCGGATGCTGTCGAGCACCACGATGTGCCACCCCGCCTGATCCTTGCTCGTGTAAGGCTTGTCGCGCTGGAACTGCTCGCACGCCCACGCTTTCCCCCAGCCCTTCTCGTCCCCCTTGGTCTTGCTCTTGCCCTTGTGCCAGCCCCAGATGTCGTGGTTCCCAAGCGCGCTGAGCATCGGTGCCTTGTGAGCATCCTTCACCGTCGCGCTCCAAAGGTCCCACAACGCCTTCGTGCGTTCGTGCCCTTCTTCGAAAGAGTCCATGATCGTGTCCCCGCCCGTCAGGATCAGATCCGGCCCTTCCTTCATCGACGCGATGTGCTTGAGGCACGCCGTCACACCCTCGTTGGCCGCCCGCTCGGGCTGGATGTGCATGTCCGTCATGTGCACCACCCGCAACGCCCGCTTGGCCTTGCCCATCGGCACCAGCGGCGACGCCGCCACCGCACGCCCGACCGTCGGGCCCATCAGCCCCGTCGCGAGCAACCCCGCCGTCACGCCCGCCGCTGTTCCGAGGATCTGCCGCCGAGAGAAGTTCGTGTCCATGCCCGGAGCATAGCAGAAAGCCCGCCGAATCGGCTACGCTGGGGGCATGCGGTCTTTGCACGATCTGAGCGCGGAGCGGTGGACGGTGCGGGCGGTGGGGGACTTGTCCAAAGTGCCCGCCGTGGTGCTCGATCGTGTCATCGCTGGCGTTCCCGCGACCCTGCTCCCCGAGGTCGGCGGGTGCGTGCACACTGACCTCATCGACGCGGGCGTGATTCCAGACCCCGCGATCGGGATGAACGAAACCGCGGCCGAGTGGGTCTCGTGGACCGACTGGTGCTGCGAGTGCGTGTTCGAGATGGCCGAGGACCACGACGACCTTGTCCTCTGTTTCGACTGTCTCGACACCATCGCCGTCGTTGAGGTCGATGGCACGGTCGTGGGCACGGCCCGCAGCGAGTTTGTCCCCTGGGCATTCCCCGTCAAGCAACTCAGGAAAGGCGTTCACACGATCCGCGTGACCTTCATGAGCCCCCTCCGGGCCGCGAACAACCTCGCGAGGACGCTGGGCCTTCCGCACAACGGCGACGAATCCTCTCCCCCGTGGCATCCCTTCAACATGATGCGAAAGTGCGCGAGCAACTTTGGGTGGGACTGGGGGCCGAGGGTCGCGACGTGCGGCATGCGGGGCCCGGCCCTCGCTGTCGGCAGCGCGCCGCCGCCCATGCCGACCGTCCGCGCGATCGCCACCTTCGATCCCGCCACCTTCACGTTCATGCAGCACGGCCGCCCCGTCTTCATCAAAGGCGTCAACTGGATCCCCGAAGGCCTCTGGCCGCGCGACCGCACGCGGGCGAAGATCAGGGCCCGGCTCCTTCAGGCCAAGGCGATGGGGTGCAACCTCATCCGCGTCTGGGGCGGGGGCCGCTACGAGTCCGACGCCTTCTACGAGATCTGCGACGAACTCGGCCTCATGGTCTGGCAGGACTTCATGTTCGCGTGTGCCTGCTACCCCGAAGAGCCGCCCCTCCCCGCCCTCATCGAGGCCGAAGCCCGCTTCCAAGTCGCCCGCCTCTCCAAGCACCCGTGCGTCGTCCTCTGGTGCGGCGGCAACGAGAACCACTGGGCGTACGAGTCCTGGGGGTTCAAGGCCCGCGTCGCGTCGGGCCGGGGCTGGGGCACCAAATACTGGCAAGAAGTTCTCCCCAAGATCGTCGCCGAGCTCTCCCCTCACACCCCTTACGTTCCCGATAGCCCTTGGTCCCCCCCTCCAACCCACCCCAACGCGGCGGAGGTGGGCGACCGGCACACCTGGGACCTCTTCGGCGAAGATTTCCGCACCCACGTCCCCCGGTTCTGCTCGGAATTCGGCGTCCAGAGCCCGTCCAACCTCGAAACCCTCCTCGAAGCGGGGATTTTGCCGCCCGCGGACGGAGCGCCCGTGGCCGTCAACGGAGCGTTGACGGCCACCAAGACTCCCTTGACGGCCACCATTGCTCCCTTGACGGCCACCAACGGAGCGCCGACGGCCACCATTGCTCCCTTGACGGCCACCAAGACTCCCTTGACGGGCACCATTGCTCCGTTGACGGGCACCAACGGAGCGCCGACGGGCGTCGGGGGAGCTCCGACGCTCCCTTGGACAGGGTGGGGGGCCCTCGTGGCTCGCCAGCGGGGCCCCGGCGGGATGGCCCGGTGGTACGACGAGTTCTTCGCCAAGGCCGGGGTGACCCCCGCCCCCAATTTTGAAGCATGGCACGCCGCGGCCCAGCGGCTGCAAGCCGATTGGCTGTACTTAGCCATCGTGTGGCTTCGGGCCAACGCCCCCGCCTGTGGCGGGGCGGTGATCTGGCAACTCAACGACGCCTGGCCCGGCTTCTCGTGGTCGCTCATCGATTCCGCGGGCCGAGAGAAAGCCGCGTACTTCGCCGTCCAACGAGCCTTCGCCGACCGCCTCGTCGAGACCGTTCCCTTTGGCGGCGTCCCGCACCTCGTCGCGATCAACGACACGGACGACATCTGGAACGCGGGCGAGGCTGCGGGACTCAACTCGGACTGGCTCGTCGCGCCCCGCTCGGTTGAGAAGCGTCCCGCCGCCGATGGGAAGCCCGTGCCGCCCCCCGCTCCCCCGCCGACTTGAAACCGGTATCATGCGTCCATGAAGATCCTGATCGCGGACAAGTTCGAGAAAGCGGGCGTCGACGGGCTGAAGGCTCTCGGCTGCGAGGTCATCTCCGAGCCCGACGCTGGCGTCGAGGGCATCCCCGCCGCTCTCGCCAAGCATCAGCCCGCCGTCCTCATCGTCCGCTCGACCAAGGTCCCCGCTGCAAGCGTCAAGGCCGCGTCCGCCGCGGGCGTGAAAGTCATCATCCGTGCGGGAGCGGGCGTCGACAACATCGACATCGGCACGGCCTCAGGTGTGGGGGGTGGTGGGATCAAGGTCTGCAACTGCCCGGGGGCCAACGCCATCGCTGTCGCCGAACTGACCTTCGGCCTGCTCCTCGCTTGCGACCGGCGGATCGTCGAGGAAACCATCGACGCCCGCGTCGGGAAGTGGAACAAGAAGGAATACAGCAAGACCGGGATGGGCGGGGCGAAGGGATTGAAGGGCATGACCTTCGGCGTGGTGGGGGCCGGGGCCATCGGCCGGGCCGTCGTCAAGCGTGCCGTCGCCTTCGAGATGAAGCCGCTTATTTGGTCCCGAGGCATCACGCCCGAGCATTGCCGCGACTTGGGTGCTGAGTGGGGCGGGACCGAAACGCCCGATCTCCTCACCCTCGCCGCCCGCTGCGACGCGGTCACCATCCACCTCCCTCTCGCCCCGGACACCAAGGGGCTCATCGGCACCGCGTTCTTCGAGAAGATGAAGCCGGGGGCGATCATCATCAACACGAGCAGGGGCGGGCTCATCGACGAGGCCGCCCTCCGCGAAGCCATCGCGAGCAAGGGAATCCGGGCCGGCCTTGACGTCTGGGAGAACCAGCCCGGGCAGACCCTGACCGAGCCGGGCCAGTGGATGAACGAAACCTCCAAGTCCACCAGCGTCGTCGCGACACACCACGTCGGCGCCAGCACCGACCAGGCCCAGGACGCCATTGCCCGCGAGGTCGTCCGCATCATGGACGTCTTCATGAAAACCGGCCGCGTCGAGAACTGTGTCAACGGCTAGGCGAGCGAGGCTCGGGTGCTCCCCGGTTCCGTCGACGGGCTCACGTCGATGTCCTCGGCCAACTCCCCCGGCACCAGCATGCTCATGATCTGCTTCCTCTCGTCCGTGTACACGAGGGGGATCCGAATGTCGAGCATCCCCGCCACCGTCGACGCGATGCACGCCGCTCGCCACGACGCGAGCGGCCCCCCTCCCATCCCGCCCCCAAGCCCCCCCAGCGGCCTGACCGTGCCGTCCCGTAGCACGATGGAGATCTCCCGAGTCGTCGCGGCAAAATTCGCGATCTCCGAGGGCTTGACGGTGAGCAGATGCGACTTGCCAAAGAGCGCGGCGTCCTGCATGACGATCGCGCGCCCCACCACCCCATCCACTTCCCCTTCTTCGATTGTCCATTGGTACGCGCTGCGGGCGAAGGCGAACCGGGCCAGCCACCACACGCCCCCGAGCGCGAAGAACAACCCCTTGATCACCGTGTACTTGGGCTTGGGCGCGCTGAACATCGCGATCGCCGCCGCGACGATCCCGATGGTGACCCCGATCGACCCGAGCAACGCCCCGAACCGGCTCATCTTGAACGCCGCAAGAGACTGCGCCCGCGCCACGTGAAGCCGGTCCGTGTCCGCATCCAGCACGACCCAGCCGCCCGCCCGATCCCCCTCCGTGATCGGCACCACCGGGGACAGCATCGGGTCCGCCACCTTGAGGATCTTGGCGGCCTTGGCCATCGCCCGCGACGACAGGATCGCCACCACCAGCAGCACCACAAACAAGATCGCCGCCATCGAGAACGACCCGATCACAATCCCCGTGGTCATCGCCGAAGGCCTGCTCGCCGCCGCGACCGTCCCGCTGATGATCGACGCGCAGAACGCCAGCAACAGCGAAACCGCCGCCCTCCGGTACGCCGACTCCCCCGACAGCCTCAACAGCGTTTGCAGTTCCTGCGCCGTCGCGGCCCGCCGCTCGACCTGTGCGGGCTTGAACTTCTTGAACCACGACCAGGCCATGCCGCTCCTCTTCCTTTAGTCCTTCTCGATGGGGATGAAGTCGCTCGCCCGCCCGTTCACCCACTCGCCCACGCGATGCCAGATGACCTCCTTGATCAGGATCTTGATGCACGCCGCCGCCGGGATCGCCAGCAAGAGACCGTACACCCCCGCGAGCGCCCCGCCCGCGATCGACGCGAACAGAATCGACGGCATGTCCATGTCCGTGTTCTTCCCCTGGATCATCGGCGACAGCACGTAGTCGTCAAGGATCTGAGACAACAGCGAGACCCCGATCGGCGCCCCGACGATCCACCACCATTCATTCTGCCACCCGCCCCCGGGATCAAGCCACATCAAGAGCATCGCCACCGGCGCGCCAAGCCCCGCCACATAGGGCAGCAGCGACAACGCCCCGACGATCGGCCCCAGGATCAGGAACCCCGGCACGCCCGTCACGCCGTACGCGAACGTGAAGAACACCATGAGGCACGCGCAGATCGTCAGCCTGCCCCGGATAAACCCCGCGATCACCCGGTCCATCTGCCCGAGCAGGTCCACGACGCGCCCCTTCCGCCGCTCGGGGATGAGACCCTCCCAGAACGCCAGCACCTTCCCGTACCCGGCGCTGAAGAAGTAAAAAAAGAACGCGACCAGAAACGCCGAGAATCCCAGAAACCCGATCGTGGTCAGCCCCCGCACCGCCGCGTTGACCCACTCCGCCCCCGCCTGGATCGCACGCTTGCCGATCTGCTCACGATTCTCGCTCAACCATTTCACGCCCCACGCAGTCGCCTGATACACGGGCCCCGGCGGCGGCGGCTCGACCAGCGTGTGCTCGTCGTCGACAGGCTTCCCCTCCGCGATCGCACGCGAATTCGCCTCAACTTTCGCGAGATACTCCTCGCGAGCCTTCTCACTTTCCTTGGCCCGCGTCTGCTGCGTGATGACCCACTCGCGGATATCCCGCCACGCCTCCCCCGGCGCCGCATCCGCCAGCGGCTTGTCCTCAGGCCTCTCGACCGAACGCACCAGCCATTCAGCGTTCGTCGCCAGCGACTGCACACCCTGCGCGGCCTGGATCGTCCCGAACGTCAAACCCACCAGCGCGGGCACAATCCCGAGCACCAACGCCAGCAGAATGATGATCCCCGCCGCGCCCGGCCGGGAAATTCGCCCGCCACGCGTCACCCGCCCCACCAGCGGCTCGAACATGTACGCCAGCGCCATCGCCAAGAGCATCGGCACCGTTACCAGTCGCGTCAGATACCCCACGTAGATGATCAGCAGCACCGCCGCGATCATCATGAGGTCGCGGACCGGCTGGATCTGCCACAAATGACGCGACATCCACGTACCGCGGCTATCGCCTTCACGCTTGTTTGGTTGCTCGCCCATGTCCCCAACACTACCACACCTGCGGGCCGCGCGTCAGAGGCCGACTCACCGAGCCGATCCCGCCCGCAGCGACCCGAACGCCTCGTCGAACTCGAAAACGTTCTCAAAGTCGTCCAGTGTGTCCTGGTCCTGCTTTCGCATCCACCCCGCCTCAACCATCGCGAACACGATCCGCCCGAAGTCTTCCGTCCGACGAACGCCCCACGACATCAGCACCGTCTTGGCGAGCAGGCCGTACTGACGCTGGGCGTAGTCCTTGAGCCCCAGACAGAGCTGCTGACCCGAGATGTGCCGCCGATCGTCGTCCGCACTGGGATTTGCGGGCTCGCTGCCGTCCCCGTGCACCATCTTGACCGTGTGCGCCAGCCCCTCGCGGACGAACTGATAGGCCTGAGGCGGGTACGGGCCCGCCTTCTCGCGAATCTGCTTCCAATCTGGCACCGGCGTCATCGACACGGCCCATCTCCTTCGCGGGGAACCACTCGCTTCTACCGACCTCATCGTAGGAACCACACCCCCGTCTTGACGACTTCTGAGTGTTTGGCTTCCGGAAGGATGCTTTCCCTCCGCCGCTCAGGCGTACGCGTGCAGCCCCGGCAGCAGCAGATTGACCCCGAAGTACGTGAAGAGCATCACCACGAACCCCGCCACGCTGAGCCACGCCGTCAGCAGTCCCTTGTTCTTCACCGACCCGAATCGCGTGTGGATCGTGATCAGGTAGACGATCCATGTAATGAGGGCCCAGGTCTCTTTCGGGTCAAACGCCCACCAACGACCCCACGAATGGTCCGCCCACCACGCCCCGAGCAGGATTCCGACGCCGAGCGTCCAGAACGCCAGTTGGAGGACCGTCATCTGCGCGGTGTCCAGGTCACCGAGCGTCTTGGCCCGCGTGCCCGCGGCTCCCAAGGCTGTCCCCGCGACGCTGTCCGGACCGGTCTCCTGACGCTTCCCGAAGTAGTGCGTCCCGAGAAAGAACAGGCTGATGATAAACCCGAGCGAGATCAGCCCGTACGACACCAGCACCGTCGTGACGTGGTACTTGAGCAGGACGGAGGTGTTGAGGATCGCCGCTTCGCGTTCGATGAACTTGCCGGGGATGTTCGTCTGCGTCGCGGTGATGAGCACAAGGAACCCGACTCCCGCCGACGCGGCCCCGAACAGCCACTGACGCTTGCCGAGCATGATCCCAAGGCCGACGATCGCCGCGAAGAGCGACAGACCCGTCATGCTCTCGAACTGATTCTGGATCGCGAACCGCTCAGCGATGAGGCACCGAGCGATGAACCCGAACCCGTGCATCGCGATCGCCGCCACCAGGAACCCCGAACCGAGCCACGCCAGCCACCCGCGTCCGGTTCCAAACGCCAGCACCAACGTCACCAGCGACAGAAAGTAACCCCAGAAGCCCCACTCGAACGCGTTGCTCCTGTTGTACATTAACTCGAGCGAGCGAGCCTTGTCCGGGTAGACGCTCGGATTGATCGACGTAAGCCCGGCCGCCAGAGCGACCACAGCGGCGTTCACCTTGGCCGCATCCCGCGCGCGCCACGCTGACCCGAGATCCAGGGCAGCCTTCCGCGCCGGATGGTCCGCCGCGAGGGTCGACAGATGCTGCCACGGGTCCTCCGCCACCGCCGGCGCGACCATCAGCAGGTTCACGGGCGATTGCTCCCACAGCGACAGCGCCGACTGCAACTGGTTGAACGCTGTGCGGTACGGCTGCTCCATCATGTGCGCTTCGTAGATCTTCTGCACGTGCGCGACATAAACGCTCGGGGCCAGTTGGATCCGCTTGAGTTCCTTCTCCTGCCTGGCTTCCTCGCCCGGATACTCCGCCTCCATGAACGCGCGACGCAGCGGGAGATAGTCCACCCCCAGCAGCGGCTTGGCCACGTAGTACCGCGGCTCGACCATGAGATCGACCCACGTGAACAGCGGGTCGTGCCGATACTTCAGGTACGCCGGCTTTCCGTTGACCGTCTCGGGCACGTAGTCGATGTACTTCTTCGCACCCATGAGCTTGCCCACCGTCTCGCGGGCCAGCGTGTCCATGATCTTGACCCGCCCGTTGTGAAACACCGACAGATCCCGCAGCGGCGTGAGGTTCACCTGCTTCGAGAACGCGACCTTGTCCGCGACCGTGGTCTCGGCCGCGTCTTCCGACGGCAGACCGAACGGCGCGGCAAACCCCGAACCCTGCGAGATATCCTGCGTCTTGGGGTGCGCGTTGCCCTCCGGGGCGTACTGCGCGGTCGCGCTGGTGCCAAACACCACCACCAACACCGAGACAAGCAGTCCGAAGTAGTTTCTCATCACACAGCCTCCTTCGCCCCCGGCTTCACATACGTCCCCGCCGCCACCATCGCCTGGATGCGCCGCTTCTCGCGCTGCACAAGCCAGGGCTTCACATAGAACGCCCAGGGAATCCCAAGCCCCATCAGCACGCCACCGAGGGCGATCAGATGAATCCCCGGGTTGTTGCCCACCTGCAGAATCGTGAACTTCGCGTAGGGCCTCTTGAGCCTGCCCGCGTCGGTCTGCCGCTGCGTCTCCTGCCATCCGCTTGCGTCCCACCCGGCCTGGCTGAACTTGAATTGCCCGGGATTCAGCCCCGAGACGAACGTCCCGAAGATGTTGGCGATCAGCCCGCGCGAGTCGTTCCAGAGGAACGGGGCGGTCAGCGGATAGTTCAGACTCGCGATGTGCTCGTAGTCCTCGAACTTACCCGTCGTCGAGTCCACCTCGATCGTCGATTGATAGTCCCGGGGCGACCCGCGATGGTCGTACGAGATCATCTCGAAGTCCTTGAGCCTGAGGTTGATGCCGGGGAGCGTGTGGTGGATCCGCCCGAATGCCAGCGTCAGTTTGCGCCCGTCAGGCAGGGTCATCGCGCGCTCCGTCGGGCGGCTGTTGTCCATGTACTTGGTGAACGGCAGCCACATGACCCGCGTCCAGGCTTTGTCCGAGTTCTCGCCCTCGCGCCAACTCACCTCCACCGCCATCGCCGCCTCGTCGTGCGTGCCCACCCGCGAGCGATCCTGCTGCATCTCCGGCACCGGCATCGGCCTCTCGACCTCGGTCGAGTGCTCCCACCGCTCGGTGATCACAAGACCCAATTGATCCCCGATCACCGGGATCGGCGTTCCGATCGGCGAGGGAGACAGCACCGTCACCTCGCCACCCTCGCGACGAACCACCGCACGCACCACTTCTGGCGCGGGGCTGTCGGCGTAGACAGCGATCGGCTGCGTCGCGTCGATGTACCCGATCCGCACCGCCGGGTCCGCTGCCCGGCGCTTGGGCATCCCGTTCTCGCCCATCCCGGGGAGAAAGTCCTGGCTGATCTCCGGGAACCGGTGGTAGACCCAGCGGTCGTAAGACTCACCGCCCGGCGTCGTGATCGTCACCTTGACCACGCTGCTGGTCGACCCTTCAAACCCCGGCGTGATGATCGGGAACTCCGGCTGCGCCTCGAGCCCGATGACCGAAACGACGTATCCCGTGCCGCCGACTGCGAACTTGGTGCCTACCTCGACGGGATTCACGACGCGCACAGGCTTGCCGTCGCTGCCGTTCATCCCGGGGATCTCGACGACCAACGCGTGGCGTGTTCCCGAAGGAAGCCGTTCGGACAGGTCTCGGAAGCGTTCCTCGGTCATGCCGCCAAAGCGGCCGAGGGTGTACTCCATCGAGAGCCCGCCGTCGGATTCGATACGCGTCGCGGGAACGCCCGGAAGGACGAAGATGGTCGCTGCGTCCGCAGCCGGGACTGTCTCTCCTCCCCGCTTGGTCTTGAGGAACCAAAGGGGTCTAGGGCTTTCGCCGGCGGCCAGCTGCGTGAGGTCCGACTTCACGTAATCGGGGGTCAGTTGCGCATAAGGCGAGTAGCCGACAACCCGCACCGAGACGCTGCGAGAGAGGGTGCGCCGAACGAGTTCACGGAGAACCTCCTCCGGTAGGCCGTTGGCCTTGCCGCCAAAGGTTGCAAACTCCGCGGCCGACACGCCGCGTTCGAGGATGCCCGCGATCTCCTGGGTGCCGAAACCCGCAGCCTGCAGCCTCTTTCGGAGCGACCGATCGAGCGCGTCGTTCTTGGGAGGCGGCAACGGGATGTCGAGTGTGCGTGCGTTGGCCTGCGGGTCAAACCAGGGCGAATTGGGACGTGCGATATCACTGGCGGTCTTGCCGGTAACCAGGCCCAGGCTGTACTCGTTGTACCGGGGCAGCCCCGGTACAAATCGCTGCTCGAAAGCGCCACCGAACGAGAGGTGCAGAGCCACACGAGTGTTGTCGTGGAACCCGCCCTGCGGCGGCCCCTTGACGGGGATCCCCGTGGCCGGATCGGGCGCACCCGCCAGGAGGAGCAGATCCCCCTCGAGTTTGTTGGCGTGGTAGTACACGCTCCCCAGCGCGATGGTGATGATCCCGGTGTGAACCGTGAGGACGCCGAGGTTCTTGAAGTTGAACTCGATCCGCCGTGCGGTGGCGGTCACCATGTTGAGGACAAACGCCAGCAGGACCACCCGCAGCGGCCACCACCCGTAGAACTCAAGTTCGGACATCTCCACGCCCGGGAGCCGCCGCAGCGTGCTGGATTTGTATCGGTCGCAGAAGTCGGCGAAGAACCGAAGCCCCGTCTCGCGGACCGGGTCGTAATGAAGCGGCGGCCAGACGAAGGTAATCCAAAGCCAGATCGCCAGCGCGCCAAGCCCGAGAAACGACGCTAAGCCGACCACGAATCGCAAGCCGCGACCCTTAATGGCCCGGCTTGCAACCCACGCGGGGAGAGCCGCCAGGACGCCGATGGTGGTGAGTAGCGTGAGCCCGTACACGGCGTAGGTGGGCGCGAGCGCGATCAGCCCGATGGGAACGCTGGCCAAGATGCCATAGGCTGCGACGCACAGCAGCAGCACGACCGCTTGGCCTATTGAACTAAACGATCGGAGCACCATCTTGGCGGGCCACGCCCACCGAGGAAAGTGCTCGTCGTCCCAAGCCTGACTCCGCCGCCATTTGGCGCTCATTGTTGCAACATGCTCCTGTGCTTTTGACTGCCGATCGTACCTCGACCGGTGGCCCGGGCTCGAAAAGTCCTGTCAGAATGTACTATTTCCGCAAGAACAGCAACTCTGGATGCGAACCGTCTCCAAATACCCTGTTCAAGTGGTCGTCCGCAGCCCCGACTCGGACCGCCACCACTCCGCGCGGATGACTCGTCTCACCCGGTTCTCCGAGTCGGTACGCGCGGGTCGGTAGCCCGAGAGCCAACGCCCCAGCGGTCGTCATCATGCCCATGAGCATCGTCGCGGGCGTGGAATCTCGCTGAAAAAGAAAGCGAGCTTCTTCGAGGACCGAGATCCCGCCGCGTGAAGGGTCGGCGGCGTGCGCAGGAAGGTTGATGATCGAGTCGGTTCCCATCGCGACGGTGATTCCTGCGCGGATCATGTCCTGATAGCGATGGGGGCCGAAACTGCGCTCAGCCTGGAAATAGGCCGACGACCTCGGGCAGTAGACGACCGGCCCGCGCAAGAGCTGCAAGTCCGTGTCGGAGACGTCGTTGCAGTGGACCACGAGCGTTTGCGAGCCGCCGAGCACAGGGGCGAGGTGTTCGATGGGGGTGTTGCCGTCGGCAAAATCGGCGGCGAGCCCGTCGTGCCAGAGCCCGAAGGATTCGAGGAGTTGCCGGTGCGGCCCGGTGCCTTTGGCGATGAACTCGCGTTCGGCGGGACTCTCGGCGAGATGCGTGCACACCGGGACGCCTCGACTGACAGCGTGCGCGATCGTCGAGTGATAGGCAGCGGGCGCGACGGTGTACGGGGCGTGCGGGGAAAGCCCGGGGCGGACGTTGGCGGTGGGGGTGAGCCCCGCGACGACGGCTGCGGCCTGCTCGGCACGGAGGGTGTCGGTCTTGCCGATGCCGAAGTACTCGACAAAGCTGATCCCGGCGAGGTCCGAGGCGGCCAGGACGTGGAAGGGAACCGCGGAGGGGCCGGGGGTGGGGCAGCCGGCGATGTCGCCGACGGCGACAACGCCGCCCGCGAGGGACAGGTCGATGCCCGTGCGCACGGCGGCGGCGATCTCGGCGTCGCTCACGGGGCGGTTTCCGCGGACATGGTTGAGAAAGCGGGGGAAGTCTCCCCTGCCCGGCTCGTAAGGGCCGACGGAGGTGAGGTCGAGGTGAGTGTGGGCGTTGACCAGGCCGGGGATCAGGACGGAGTCCTGACGGTCGACGCGGGTAACGGACTTTCCGAGGGTGGCGTCGTCGGCCTGGGCGGGAGTGAGGAGTTGGAGGGAGAACCCGCCGGCGGCGTCGGTTTGGATGAGGGCGGAGGCGGGGGCGAGAATGACGCCACGCTCGTCGGCGGCGGCGGCGGCGTCGATGCGGTAGAGGGTTGGGTGGAGGTGGTGTGAAAGATTGAGTGGTCGGCGGTTCATGCCGGATTCCTGATTTGGACGATCATAGAGCGGGCGGGGCGGGGCATGGTCACGGTTGCATGTTTTCTGTGGCGACAACGCTCATGAAGGCCGCTCTTTTCCTGCCGGTTCGCCTATCATCGCGCGTCGGCAATCCCAAGATCGCACCGACCGGCCGGAAGCCGGCTTCGCGGAGTTTGGAACCCTATGAACCGCATCATGACTCGTTCGCCTTTCACGTCTCGTTCCGTTCGCTCACTTCTTGCGTTCGCGGGCATCGCGATCGGCGGCGTCATGCTGACCGGCGTGGGCGGGTGCGTCGCGCAGGAGGACTACGACGGGCTGCACCGTCAGATCGACAGCCTCGAGAACCGCAACGGCGTGCTTATGCGTGAGCGTGACGCGGCGGCGAAGGCTCTCGCTGAAGCGAACGCGGCGTTGGCGGCGAACGAGTCCGCGCTCGCCGCGTTGCGTCGGATCAATGGCGAACTGACCGGGAGACTCAACGACATGGGCGTGAGCCTGGCCGATTTGAGCGGGCAGCTCGACGGCCTTCGCATGCAGGCGCTGGATTCCAGCACGGACGCCCTCCTGCAGGAGCTGGCGGCGCAGTTCCCCGACCTGATCACGTACGATGCGGCCAAGGGGATGCTGCGGTTCAACAGCGATCTGACGTTCAACTCGGGCGACGACACGGTGAAGGCTGAGGGCCGGCAGGCGCTCAACGCACTGGCCTCGATCCTGAACAACCCCGTGGCGAGCGGATACGACGTGATCGTGCTCGGGCACACCGATGCCCAGCCCATTGGGCGGTCCGCCTCGCGGCACCCGACGAACATCCACCTGTCAGTAAATCGCGCGATCTCCGTCCGTCGCGTGCTTGTCGACCAGAGCGTGAAAGCGGGCAAGATGCAGGTGGCGGGGTGGGGCGAGTTCCGCCCGGCGGTGACGAACAATCCCGGCGGAAACACGCCTCAGAACCGTCGCGTTGAGATCTACCTGACGCGTCCGAAGGCGGGCGAGGCGACGGGAGCTCTCGTTCCCGCCACCGAGACCAACGTCGAGGCGCCTCGCACGGCGTCCCCGGCGGGTGGTGCGGCTCCGGGACGGCCCACTGACATTCTGAAGTAAGCAGCCTGTTCTGCAAACAGAACGTAGACCAGCCCCGAGTGATCGGGGCTGGTTCTTTGTTGGTGTTGTGGGCTTTCTCGAATCGCAGATTCCGAACAAGGAAATTTCCGGCAGCGGAAGGGAACGTGTCGGGGTAGACTGCATCGGCTGGTCGTGCACGGGCGCATCGGTTGGTTGGCCCGACGATCTGGGATTACAAGGAGACAGTGATGTTGTTGAACGTTCGAGCGATGGCGGCGTCGGGTCTTGTCCTCTGCGCGGGTGCGGCGATGGCGCAGCCTGCGAATGACACGTGCACCAATTCGGAAGTGATCGGCGAGATCGGCGATTTCACGTTCGACACCAGCGGGGCTGCCACCGACGGCCCGGCGATCGGGTGCGCGGGCGGTCAGGCGTACAACGACGTGTGGTTCTGCTGGACGGCGCCGGCGTCGGGCTCGATCAGGGCCAGCATGTGCAACGGCGCGCCCGGGTACGACACCGTGATCGCGGTGTACGACGGGTGCGGGTGCCCGGTTGATTTCTCGGAGATCGCGTGCAACGACGATTCGTGCGGGCTGACGAGTTCGACCACGTTTGACGCGGTGGGCGGGCAGTCGTACATGATCCGCATCGGCGCGTACAGCGACGGGGACACGGGCGCGGGCACGCTGCGGCTTGAGACGTACATCCCGGGCGTGGTGCTCGGGCCGATCGTGAACCCGATCAACGGGAACACGTTCTATCTCCTTGAGCCGAGCAGTTGGACCGAGGGTGAGGCGTCTGCGGTCGCGCTGGGCGGGCATCTGGCGACGGTGCGGTCTGAAGAAGAGAACGAGTGGATCTACAGCAACGTGATCCGCGCGGGCGGCGCGGTGCGCCGCGGATGGATCGGGCTCAACGATGTCGCGGAAGAGGGGACGTTCGTCTGGACCAGCGGCGAGCCGGTCACGTTCACGCGGTGGGGCGGCGGCGAGCCGAACGATGCGGGCGGCGTTGAAGACTTCACGCAGATCCCGTGGTTCACGCGTGACTGGAACGACAATAGCGACCTCCCGGGCGACGACCCTTGCTACCCGGTCGTCGAGATCGTGGCTGACGGGTGCCTCGCCGACTTCAACGGCGACGGGTTTATCGATTTCTTCGATTACGCGGACTTCGTGACGTGCTTTGAGACGCAGGCCTGCCCTGATGGGCGGACGGCAGACATCAACGGCGACGACTTCGTCGACTTCTTTGACTACAGCGACTACGTCGAGGCGTTCGAGACCGGCTGCTGAGGCGGGTATTCTGATTGCATGAACACGCGGGGGCCTGAACAAGGCCCCCGTGTTGTTTTTTGAGCCGGGTCGGGGGGTGGTGGTCCGGGCGGGCGTCTGACCCAAGGATCAGACATGACAAACTCGCTGCGTGCGTCCGCTCCTGTGCTTTTCGGCGTCGTCGGGGTTCTGGGGGTCTGGATGATCCTCAAAACGACCGTCGGGGGCGGCGGGGTCGCCCCGGTGCCGGCGGTGTTCGACAAGTCGGTGACGCTGGAGGCTGCGATCGCCAAGAGCAAGGCGTCGGGACAGCCTGTCGTCGCGTTCGCGACCGCGGATTGGTGTCCGCCTTGCCAGCAGATGAAGCGGGGGGCGCTCGTCAACGCGGAGGTGGAGGGGTTCCTGCGGGGGCGGACGCTGGCGGTCTATGTCGATGTGGACGGCGATCCGGAGGCGGCGGGCAAACTCAGCGTGACGGGGATCCCCGCGACAGTGGTGATCGCGGGCGACACGGTGGTCGCCCGTGTTTCGGGCGTGATGTCGGCGTCAGACTACCTGGGCTTTTTGCGGGCGGCGGTGGACCTTGCGAACAACCCGGCGGAGGTTGAGAAACTCCGCGGTGAGCGCGGGCGGTAGTCGCGCCGTGGCGGAGCCTTCGAAGCCTCGGGTTTCTCGCGTTGAGATACGTTGCAAGATCAGAGTGCGACCAAAAACAAAGCCCCCGGGTCCTGCGACCCGGGGGCTTTTGAATCAAGCGGACTGAATCAGGACCTTGGCACGATTACTTGTAGAAGTTCGTGGTCTCGGTCTTGATGAGGGTACGGGTGATCTCGTTGGACTTGGCTTCGGCCTTGACCTGGACCTGGCCTTCGCCCATCGCCTTGACGACGATGGTGAAGGTCTGCTTGCCGCCGACCTTGAGGACGGGGATGGCGGGGAAGGTGACCTTCGTGCCGCCGAGGGTCCCGCCGCTGCTGCTGACGTACTGCATCAGGTTGGCGGCGTCGAGGGTGCACTCGAGGGAGACGTTGGTGAGGTCGGCGAAGCCCTGGTTGGTGACGGTCAGGGTGTAGGTGGTGTTGCCACCGACCTGGACCGGATCAGGCCCGTCGAAACCATCGAGGAGCATGGCCGGGATCCCGACGTAGGCGACCTGGCAGGTCGTCGTGGCGGGGGCGGCGCACTTGCAGGCGACGGTGGCGGAGACGGGGACGTTGCCGATGGCCGTCGCGGAGACGGTAACGGTCACGTTCTTCTCCTGGCCGGCGGGGAGAGCCCCGAGGTTCCAGGAGACGTTCTGACCGGCGGCCGTGCCGCCGTTGTCGGCGGACTTGAAGGTCGTGCCGGCGGGGAGGGCGGCGGTGACGGTGGTGCCGTCGCAGGCGGCGTCGCCGGTGTTCTTGATGGTGAAGGTGAAGGTGGTGTCACGCCCGAGGACGACCTTGTCGGAGCCGGGGCGGCAGGCGATGGTCAGGACGGGCTGCTTGACGACGGTGGTGACCTTGTTGGACTCGGCCTTGAGGCCGCCGTCGGCGGTGGCGTTGGCGACGTTGTCGTAGCGACCGGTCTTGCCCGCCTTGAGGGCGATGGGGAAGGACTTCTCTTGGCCGGCGGCGAGGTCGCCGACGATGATCTCGACGTTGCTCTTGCCGTCGGCGGTGGTGAGGCCGGCGGGGAGGGCGTCGGTGATTTTGACGTTCTTGGCCATGCCCGAGCCGTTGTTCACGACTTTGATCGTGGTGGTGATCGGGTCACAGTTGAGGATGGACTCGGGGGTGATGGCCTTGGTGATGGCCAGGGCGGGCTGGACGACCTTGGTCGCGACGCAGAGGGGGAGGGAGTAGGCGACGGAGGCGCAGTTGGTGAGGATGCCCGAGCCGACGCCGGTGGCGGCGCCGGTGATCTTGATGTCCTTGACTTCGCCGGGGTTCATTTTGCCCAGGCCGAAGGTGTGGGTGTTGCCGCTGGACTGAGGAGCGGGGACGGCGGCGGAGGGCTTGAAGTTGGCGTCGGTGGTGTCGGTGAGAACGACGTTCTCGAGGACGGACGCGGTGAGGTTGGTCACGCGGAGGGTGTAGTCAAACGACTGCCCGGCGGAGACTTCGGCGGGGGCGATCTTCTCGACGGCGATGGCGGAGGACTCGCGACGGCCCGTGGGCCAGAACTGCGTGCTTGTGGAGGCTGCGGCGGGTGCTGCGGCCGGTTTGGCGGCGGGCGCGGCGGCGGCGGCGGGGGCCGGAGCAGCGGCGGCCTTGGGGGCCGGAGCCGGGGCCGAGTCAGCCTTCTGCTGCGTGCAACCGCCGAGGGTCAGACCCGCGACCGTGCCCGCGAGCGAAGCGTAAAACCAAAGACCACGAGAGTTCACCATGTTCATCCTGTGTTTCCTTAAAAATACGCCCGGGGAGAAGTTGAGAGCCAAGCCAACGCGACCCGAGCGTGAATCGCGTGCCAGAATTTCGATGGGACACCACACACGAGAGGAGAATACCCCCCGGCCCAACAGGAGGTGACTATAGGACTTTCGGGGGCATGTGTAAACTCCGCGGTGTACACCGTTTGTTCGTAACCGGTACCAACGACCGAAAGCCCCTCGCGAGGCCGTGCGTACGTTCTTTATTAGGGATGCTGAACTTCGACCCACTCGTGTGGCAGGTGTCGGACGATCGCGCCTGTGGCGGCGTAGATGACCTGTTCGGCGATATTGGTGCAGTGGTCGGCCATGAGTTCGCACTGGCTGCCGATTTCATGGAGCCTGAACGCGAAATCGACGTTCATGGTGCCTTTGGCGATGCGTTGCTCGGCATCCTTGAGGATGGCGGATTTGAAGGCGGTGACGGCGTGCTGGCTTTGGAGGACCATCTTGGCCATGCGGGCGTCGCCGCGCTCCACGCAGGTGTTGGTGTCGCGGATGATGCCGACGACGCTGTTGGCCATCATGCGGAAGGTCTGCGGGCAGGCCCCGCCCAGGCCCTCGCCCATCTCGTGCGTGGCGGAATCGGCCCGGACGTACTCGGCAACGTCGACGCCGGCGTCGGCGATGCGTTCGAGCTCGTTGTTGATCTTGGCGAAGGTGAGAACGGCACGGACAGCCGCGGGCTCGAGCGAGCAACCGCCCCGAGCGGCCTCGGTCAGGAGATCGACGCACTGTTTTTCGAAGGCGACATCGGCGATGTCGACCGCGTCATCCTGGGCGATGGTTTCGGTGGATTTGGCGGCGTTTCCGGTGAAGACCGCGTCGAAGGCGGACTCAATGAGGGCCTGGACACGGCGGCCTTGAATGACAAGGTCGACCTTCAGGGTCTCGATCCGATTCGCGAAGTCGGCGGCGGTGGTGGGCATAAGGCTGCATGACGGTAGGCGGCTACGGGCTTGGAACGACGATGGTCTCCCATACTTGTTCGTCACGGAGCCCGGCGATGCACTCGGCGATCACCACGGCAACGGACTCGGGGGGGAGTGCGCGGTCTTTGGGGAGCAGGTCGGTGTCCACGATGGCGCGGAGCATGGGGGTCTCGACCGCGCCGGGGGCGACGACGAAGCAACGGATGCCCAAGTCTTTGGACTCGGCGCGGGCGGAGCGGGCCATGGAGTTGAGGGCGGACTTGGCGGCGGCGTAGGCGAAGAGCCCGGGGAAGGGATCGATGGTCGCCATGGAGGAGACCAGGACAAGGCACCCGCCGGTGTTGGAGCTCGCGGGGGTGTCGCCCGGCCCTCGACCTGCGGCGTTGTCGAGGGCGTTCTGGGCCTGGAACTGCTTCCACGCGGCGACGAAGAGGAAGGCTGGCCCGAGGGCGTTAATCTCGAAGACCTCGCGGATAATCGCCGGGGTGTGCTTTTCGATGGGAGTGCAGGGGGCGATCCCGGCGTTACTGACCACGGCGTCGAGGCGGCCGAAGGACTCGATCGCGTCATCGATCAGGCGTTCGGCGGTCTGCGGGTCGGCGATGTCGCCCGCGACGATGGACCACGGGGCGGTGAGGGCCTGAGCGGTTTCCTCGAGCGCGGCCTGCCGCCGGCCGTTGAGAACTATGCGGCACCCTCGCGAGGAGAGGTCGATCGCGGTGGCACGGCCGATGCCCGACCCGGCGCCGGTGATGATGACGACGGGGTGAGGCGGCGAGGATGAAAAGTCTGCGCTCATGGCGTGTCGGATGTTACGCTCGGGCTGCGGGAGCGAGCCGTACCATGTGGCGTCATGCGATCCACCGTCATCATCGCGTTTGTCGCGCTCGTGTTCATCCTCGGGGTGCCGTTTGCGATGCGTTCGACCGCTCCGGCGGCGATGCGGGCGGACGTGCCGAAGATCATCATCATCACGCCGCACGTCCGGCAGATCTCCGAGGAGTTCACGTCGGCGTTCAAGGCGTGGTACAAGCAGCGGCACGCGAACAGCCCGAGGGGTGGCGAGGTTGAGATCGATTGGCGAGGGCCGTTCGGCACGTCGGAGATCGTCAAGCTGCTGCAGGCGCAGTTCACCGCGGTGATGCGGCGTGAGCTCGACCGGGTGGGGCGTGAGAGCCCGGAGAAGCTGCTGGATCCGGCGTTTGCGCTCGACACCACGATCAAGGCGGGGGACATCGGGTTTGATCTCTTTTTCGGCGGGGGGAGTTTCGACCATACCCGTGTCAAGACCCGTGAGAACGCGCTGGTGGCGGTGCCGGTGCTGCCCACGGGCGGCGTGCGTGAGGTGGCGATCACCAAGCCCGACGTGATTCTCGCGGCGAACCTCCCGACGCTCCGCGAGTTCAGGGCCGACGTTTCGATCGACGGCAAGCCGGCGGTACGTCTTCAGATTCCGATTTCCGCGGTGACGGGTGGCTCGGCGGCGCTCGATCCGATCGTGAAGGGCGCGAAGGAACTCACGCTCTCGCTTGACACATCGAAACTGACCCGCGAGTTTACCGTGCGGATGTCGGCCAAGGCCGGCCTGACCGACGAGGAACTGGCCCCGCTGGGCGATGGGATCATCGGGGCGGATCGCTTGTTTGATCCTGAGCAATACTGGATCGGGACCGCGCTGTCGAGTTTCGGGATTGTCTTCAACCGCGAGCTCATGGAGGACGCGGGGTTCAAGAAGGATCCGACGAGCTTCTCGGATCTGACCAATCCGAACCTCGCGGGGCTCGTCGCGCTGGCGGATCCGAGGCAGTCGGGCTCGTTCACGACCACAATCGACATGGTGATCAGCAGCTTCGTGTGGAAGGCCGGGGCGGTGGGGGGGTGGAGCGATCTGCTCGCGCAGAAGGGTGGCTTGGACAAGGCGCGGGCGGCGGGGCATGGTGACGAGATCGATGAGGCGTGGCGGCAGGCTTGGCGTGCGCTGCGTGAGATGACCGCCAACGCGAGGTACTTCGCCAGTGCGTCCACCAAGCCGCCCCTCGACGTCAGCCAGGGCGAGGCGGCGGCGGGGCTGGCGATTGACTTCTACGGGAAGAGTCAGGCCCAGGCGATCCTGAAGCCCGGCCAGCGCCCGGAGGACGGGCGCGTCGGGTATGTGGATCCGCTGGGCGAGAGCAATTACGACGCGGATCCGGTGACGATCCTGACCGGGGCTCCGAACTTTGAATTGGCGCAGGAGTTCGTCCGTTTCTGCCTTACCAAGGAAGCGCAGGCATTGTGGCAGTTCTTGCCCGGGGACGCGACCGTGCCCAAGCGGGTCGACGGCAAGCCGATGGGGCCTGCGAAGCACGCGCTACGGCGGCTACCGGTGCGGCGGGACATGTACGAGCCGCCTTACTTCGAGCACTTTGTGGATAAGGTGAAGCCGTTCGAGCGTGCCCCGAAGACCCCGCCGGTGGGGTGGCGGAACGCGATTGCGGTGATGATGCCGGCGTTCAGCGTGGACGTGCTGGAGGAGCAGCACGCGGCGTGGGAGGTGCTGCGCCGCTGTCGCAAGGACAACGCGTTCCCTCGCGAGACGCTGGGACGGATGGAGGAACTGTTCTACGCGTTCCCCAAGACGAAACTGCCCGATGGCCGCGAGCTTGAGTTCACGCCGACGGACTATGCGGCGATTGCTGCGGCGTGGCGTTCGTCGACCAGTGCCGGGCGGCTCAAGCAGGACTTCCTGCTGGCGTACACGAAGTTCTTCCGCGAGAATTACCGGGAAGTGGTCCGGCTTGGGGAGTGAGCGGGTCGTTGGGCGCGGGGGAGGGGTGTGCCGTCTGTGCCTGATGGGTTGAATGCACCGGTGCCACATCCGGCAAGGTCGCGCGAACTTTCCGTCCAGGTCCGCCGATGACCAGCGGATGCGCGATACGCTCAAGACCGTTGTCCCGTCCGCCCGACCCCTCCCGACGCTCCGCCCGGAGCGAACCTCGAGTCATCCCATGCCGATTGCAGAACCCCTCCCGCCGATGCTCTCGAAGATCGTGGCCACCATCGGCCCCGCGTCGGACTCGCCTGACATGGTCCGCAAACTCATCGAGGCGGGGGTCTCCGTCTTCCGGTTCAACTTCTCGCACGGCGACTTCGCCGGGCACCTCAAACGACTGACGACGGTGCGGAGCGTGGCCAAGGAGATGGGCCGCCCCATCGCGTGCCTGGGCGACCTGCAAGGCCCCAAGATCCGTGTCGGCAAGGTGCCCGAGGGCGGGTTGATGGTCGAAGCGGGCCACGACGTGATCTTCCGGATCGGGATGCCGGTGGCGGCGATCGAGTCGCAGTCTGCGGGCGAGTCGCTGGTGGTCTTGCCGGTGACGTACGAGAAATTGATCACCGAAGTCGAGCCCGGGCACAAGGTGCTGGTGAATGACGGGGCGATCCGGATGCTGGCGGTCGAGCGGAACAAGGAGCGGGGCGAGCTTCGCTGTCGCGTGATGGTGGGGGGGCTGGTCACGACGGGGAAGGGGATCAACCTGCCGCAGAGCAACATTTCAGCCCCGGCGATTACCGACCGGGACTGGGAGTGTGCGCAGTGGGCGGTGGAGCACGACATGGATTATGTCGCCCTCTCGTTCGTCCGCAAGGCGGAAGAGGTGACGGAGCTGAAAGATCGCCTCAACACGATGGCGTTTGAGATCCGCGGCGGGCAGCGGGACGACCCGTCGAACTGGGTGCCCGTGATCGCGAAGATCGAGAAGCCTCAGGCGCTGGCGGACCTGGACAGAATCGTGCAGGCGGCAGACGGCATCATGGTCGCCCGCGGCGATCTGGGCGTCGAGATGGACATCGCGCGGGTGCCGGTCTCGCAGAAAGAGATCGTCGCCAAGTGTGCGGAGTGGGGCAAGCCTTGCATCGTGGCGACGCAGATGCTCGAGACGATGATCGAGAACGCGGTGCCGACGCGGGCGGAGGCCAGCGACGTGGCCAACGCGATCTTTGACGGGACGGACGCGGTGATGCTCTCGGCGGAGACCGCCACGGGCAAGCACCCGGCCCTGGTGGTGGACACCATGCGACGGATCATCTCCGTCGCGGAGGCACGCGAGGCGTCGATCCCGCAGACGGACAGCCCCCCTCTGAAGTTCATCGAGCGGCACTCGACCATCGCGGCCCTGGCGCACGGGGCGTGGCACGTCGCGCAGGACATGCGGGCCAAGGCGATTGTCGTCTGGAGCCAGTGGGGCGGGTCGGCCAGGTACCTCTCGCAGAACAGTTTCCAGATCCCGATCGTGGCGTACAGCAGCAGCGAGCGGTCGACGCGGCGCATGGCGCTGCTCGGCAACGTGACTCCTGTGCTGGCGGCACCGCCGGCGTCGGGGACACTCAAGGAATGGAACGAGCAGGTGGACGCGTACCTGATCGCAAACGCGATCGCCAAGCCCGG
The DNA here is from genome assembly GCA_943369765.1 of Phycisphaera mikurensis NBRC 102666. Lineage (GTDB taxonomy): Bacteria > Planctomycetota > Phycisphaerae > Phycisphaerales > UBA1924 > UBA2396. Next base: position 69,597 of record CALROI020000003.1, read on the forward strand.
GGACACCGTCGTGCTGCTGGCCGGCAAGCCTCTGGGCGTGTCGAAGGTGGTCAACTCGATCGCGGTGCACACGGTGGGCGAGTCCAAGTCCGGCTGGCGCGGGGGCTGACGCATCAAACGAGCCCCGATCGTCAGCGAGCGGGTGCCGTTCGATGTCAGATTGATGTCAGAGAAGACCCACTCCCTGACGGTCGGGGCTCGTGATTCCATCTCATTCGACTCTCCTCTACACTTGCGGTCAACGCAAAGGAGAGTCGGATGCCCAAGGTTCTCGTGCTCGGCGGCGGAATGGTCGGATCGGTGATGGCGGCGGACCTCGCTGCGGAGCCGTCGTTTGAGGTCACGCTCGCGGACCTGCGTGAGGAGAACCTTGCGAAGGCCTCGGCACGGGCGGCGGGGAAGATCAAGACGATCAAGGCGGACTTGTCGGACGCGGCGGCGGTGACGCGACTTGTCGGGCCCTTCGACATGGTGTGCGGGGCGCTCGCGAGCCGGATCGGGTTTCAGACGCTTCGCGCGGTGATCGAAGCGGGGAAGAACTACTGCGACATCTCGTTCTTCGCGGAGGACGCGATGGAATTGGACGCGCTCGCCAAGAGCAAGGGCGTAACAGCGGTGGTGGACTGTGGCGTCGCGCCGGGGATGTCGAACATGACCGCGGGGTATGCGACGACGTACTTTGACCGCTGCGACAAGATCGGGATTTATGTGGGCGGGTTGCCGCGGGAGCGGCGGTGGCCGTTTGAGTACAAAGCGGGGTTCGCGCCATCGGACGTGATCGAGGAGTACGTCCGCCCGAGCCGGATCGTTGAGCACGGGAAGATCGTGGTGCGTGAGGCGTTGTCGGAGCCGGAGCTGTTGAACTTCCCGGGCGTGGGGACGTTGGAAGCGTTCAACACGGACGGGCTGCGGTCGCTGGCGTACACGCTGAAGGTCCCGACGATGATCGAGAAGACCATGCGGTACCCGGGGCATATCGAACTCATGCGGGTGCTGCGGCACATCGGGCTTTTCTCGCAGGAGGCGATCGAGGTGCCCGGGGCGGACGGCGGCCGCGTGAAGGTGAAGCCTCTGGATGTCATTTCGACCCTCATGTTCCCGCAATGGACGTATCAGCCGGGGGAAGAGGACATGACGATCATGCGGATCATCGCGGAGGGCGAGAAAGCGGGCGTGCGCGAGCGGGTGACATGGGATTTGTCGGATGTGTACGACACGAAGACGCAGGCGACGAGCATGTCGCGGACGACGGCGTTCCCGTGCACGATCATGGCTCGGAAGGTGCTTTCGGGCGCGTTCAAGAAGCCGGGCGTGAACCCGCCGGAGTTTGTGGGGATGGTGCCGGGGATGCTGGAGAGCGTGATGGGGGAACTGCGAAATCGTGGGATCCGCTACGAGTTTCGTGCGGAGAGAATGGTGTGAGACGGCGTTCTGCCGGGACTCTGTCGGGTGATTGCGGCCAACTCGTGAGGCCGGAAAGGGGTGCTTTGTGAGACTCAAGCGTTCAGGCGCGGTGGGGCGGGGGTTTTCGTTTGCAGAGTTGATGGTGGTCTTGGTGGTGCTGGGATTAGTGGTGGTGGTGCTGCTGCCGATGCTCGGAAAGCGTCGCCCAAACACGCGTTACTTGAAAGACTCGGCCCACGTCCGTGGCATCCACCAGGGCATGGCCCTCTTCGCGATGAACAACAAAGACCAGTACCCGCTGCCTTCGATCCTCGACAAGACGAACAACACGGTCGCCCTTGCTGAGGGCGTGGACCCGACGACCAAGGACACGACGGCTGCGATCATCTCGACGTTGATCTATGGCACGTTCTTCGGGCCTGAGATCTGTATCAGCCCGGCGGAAGCCAATGGCAACATCGTCTTTGACGACGACTATCAGTATTCGGAGCCGAAGGGCGCGGTCAATCCGAAACTGGCGCTCTGGGACCCGGCGTTTCGGGCGGATTTCTCGGCCGTCGAGAGTGGGGCCGGGGTCGAGGTCGGGGTTAGGGTGGGCGGTGGCAGCAACTTCAGCTACGCCCACATGTTGCCGTCGGGCGCGAGGCTTGCCCAGTGGACGAACACGTTCAACGCGATGGAGGCGGTGCTCGGCAATCGCGGGCCGAAGATCACCGGCACGACGAAGGGCACACGCAGCGAGGTGACGCCCGCTTTCGATGCCAACAGCAACACGCTGCTGATCCATGGCTCGCGCACCGCGTGGGAAGGGAACATCGCGTACAACGACAACCACGTTTCGTACGAGTCGAGGCTGAGCCCGGAGACGTCGACGTACACCGATACGGCGGGCGGGATCTGGTACGATCTGCTGCACTACGACGAGCCGGATGAGGCTTCGGGGACGAACAACTTCCTTGGCGTCTTCACGCAGGCTGGGCCGATGCCCGCGGCGTTCAAGAGCATTTGGGATTGACTTCGGCGGGTGATTGAAACCGTTTCAGACTTGGGCCCGCTGTCAAACCCGCTGATATCGCGACTGATTCCGCCTACCCTCCGGCTTTCACCAACCCCATCCCCCGCGGAGCATCCCTCATGGCTTTCGACATCATCCACACGCACGCCCGCCAGGTTCTTGATTCTCGTGGCAATCCGACCGTCGAGGTCGATGTCACGCTTGATTCCGGGTTTATCGGCCGGGCGGCGGTCCCCTCGGGCGCGTCCACCGGCGAGCACGAAGCGTGCGAGCTTCGCGATGGCGACAAAGCGGTCTACGTCGGCAAGGGCGTGCTGAAAGCGGTCGCCAACGTCAACAAGCGGATCGCCCCCGAGATCCTCGGGTTCGACGCGAGCAAGCAGGAAGAGCTTGACGCCAAGCTGCTTGCCCTCGACGGCACGCCGAACAAGTCCTCGCTCGGGGCCAACGCGATCCTCGCGGTCAGCATGGCAGCAGCGAAGGCTGCAGCTGAGGCTGCGGGGCTGCCGCTTTACCGCTACCTCGGCGGGCCCAAGGCCAAGGTGCTGCCGGTGCCGATGTTCAACATCTTGAACGGCGGCAAGCACGCGGACAACACCGTGGACTTCCAGGAGTTCATGGTTCAGCCGTGGGGTATGGACACCTTCGAGGAAGCCATGCGGGCGGGCGTTGAGATCTATCACGCACTCAAGAAGGTCCTGCACGACGACCACATGAGCACCGCCGTCGGCGACGAGGGCGGGTTTGCCCCCAACCTCAAGAGCAACGAGGAAGCCCTCCAGATCATCGAGAAGGCTGTCAAGAAGTCCGGGTACAAGTGGGGCGAGCAGATCTTTGTCGCTCTGGACCCCGCTACCAGCGAGTGCTGGAACGAGGCGGCGGCGGAGAGCAAGACCGGCTACAAGATGTTCAAGAGCACCAAGCAGGTGATGTCCAGCGATGAGATGATCGACATGTGGGCGGCGTGGTGCGGGAAGTACCCGATCCGGTCGATCGAGGACGGTCTGGCGGAGAACGATTGGGACGGCTGGAAGAAGCTGACCGCCAAGCTCGGCCAGAAGGTGCAGATCGTCGGCGACGACCTCTTCGTCACCAACAAGAAGTTCCTCCAGAAGGGGATCGACACCGGGTGCGCGAACGCGGTGCTCGTGAAAGTCAATCAGATCGGCACGCTGAGCGAGACGTTCGACACGGTCGAACTGGCCCTCAAGAGCCGTTACGGTGCGATCATGAGCCATCGCAGCGGCGAGACAGAGGACGCGACCATCGCGGATCTGGCTGTCGCGACCAACTGCGGGCAGATCAAGACGGGGGCGCCCTGCCGCAGCGACCGCAACGCCAAGTACAACCAGTTGCTCCGCATCTCGGAAGACCTCGGCAAGAACGCGGTCTTCGGCGGCAAGGGGTGGTGGCGGAAGTAACGGCCTTCGCCGCTGTCCCCCGACCTCGCCTCAAAGGCGACGGAGCCAGATGTTGCGGTAACGGACGGGGTTCCCGTGATCCTGCAGATAGATCGGCCCGGACCCGACGGTGCTGCCGGGGGACGTCGGCTGCTCTGTCGCGTCCTTCGCCGAACCGGTGGGCCCGGTCACCTCGGCGTGGTCCTGCACGAGGACGCCGTTGTGGAACACCGTCAGTGTCGCGTTCTTGGTCTTCTTCCCCGAAGCGTCGAACCTCGCAGCCCTGAAAACGATGTCGTAGGTCTGCCATTGGCCCGGCCCGCGGCTCGCGTTGACCAGCGGCGGGTGCTGCTTGTAGATCGAGGCGCACTGCCCGTCGGGGTACGTCTGGTTCTTGAAGGAATCGAGAACCTGCACCTCGTACCGAGCCTGGAAATAAACGCCCGAGTTGCCGCGTCCCTGGCCTTCGCTTTGGACCACGGCGGGAGTGGCGAACTCAATGTGGAGTTGGCAGTCGCTGAAGGACTCCTTGGTCATGATCGACCCCGCAGCGGCCGTCATCGCGCCGTCCTTGCCGTCCAGTGTCCATCCGGCGGGGGAGCCGTTGCCCTGCGCCCAATTGGCGAGCGTTGCGGTGGTGCCGTCGAACAGCACGACAGCGTCGGAGGGCGGCGTCGTCGGCTGGTCCGTCGGGAGCGTGCCCGGCGTGATCACTTTCGGCGTGGGCAGCGGGGCACCCTCGGGTTGAAAGGCAAAGGCGACAGCAAGGGTGGTGCAGGAGGCCGCAAGGAGGAGTGTTGTGGTTCTCATGCCCACAGAATACCACATGTCATCGGCGGTGCGTGGCTGGGGTCGAGGCCCGGTCGGTGGGCGTCAACAGAAGGTCCACAAGTTCCGCCTCGACGTTGCCCGAGCCGTTCCAGGTCGAGATCTTGGGCTCGATAATGACATCGACCGCAGCCCCGACAGGAAGGTCGGCCAGCCGCTCGGCCCACCCCCAGCCCAGAAGGCGCAGGCTCCGGGGGAACTGGACGCTCCCGCGGTCGGAGGAAGCGGACTTGACGAAGAGGCTGGCGTGCTCCCCGGTCTTGCCGATGACCTTTGGCCGGCCCTCGACGCGGAGCCCGCCGAGCCGCAGGCGAACCGCGGGGTTCTCGCGACCGAACGGGGCCAGTAACTCGAGATCGCGCACGGCTTGCGTCGTCAGTTCGTCCAGATCCGCGTCGGTGTCGTACGGAATGGTCGCGACGAGGTCGTCGGCATTGAGCAGTCGATTGGCGACATCGGTGAAGGTTTCGACGAACGCCGAGAGGTACTTCTCGCTGACACGAACGCCGGCGGCCATGTCGTGCCCGCCGAACCCGAGCAGCAGGTGCTTGCACTGCTCAAGGGCACCGTGGAGGTTGAAACCGTCGATGGAACGCCCCGAGCCGTGGCACTCGCCCGTGGCAGCGTCGCGATGCATGAGGATGGTGGGGCGGTGGAACAGCCCGACGAGCCGAGAGCACGCGATGCCGACGACGCCCGCGTGCCACTCGTCATGCGCGAGCACCACCGCCCGCCGCGTCGGGCCGGTCATCCCACGGGCGATGGCCTCCTCCGCCGCCTGATCGGAGATCCGCTTCTCGACGGCGCGACGCTCGTTGTTGAGCGTGGTGAGTTGCGCAGCGATGACGTTCGACCGGTCCAGCTCGGCGACGGTCAACAGTTCGACCGCCTCGCGTGCGTGCCCGAGGCGACCGCACGCGTTGAGCCTGGGGCCGAGCTTGAAACCGACGTCATACGCCCCAACGTTCTCGCCCGCGAGCCCCGAAGCCTCGACGAGCGCCCGCATGCCGACGATGGTCGAGTGCTTGAGCCGGGAGAGCCCAAAGCGAGCCAACACACGGTTCTCGCCTTGGAGCGGGACCACGTCCGCGATCACACCGAGGCTCGCGAGCCCGAGCAGTTCGAGCAGCACCTCACGGGTGGCTGGCGAGACCTTGTCGGACCCGCACGCGAGGGTCGCGAGTCGCCACGCGAGTTTGTAGGCCACGGCGGACCCTGAAAGATCGCCGAACGGGTACCGCGAGTCGGGCCGGCGCGGGTGAACGACCGCGAACGCCTGGGGCAGATCCGCCAGCGTCGCGGGCGGGTTGTGGTGATCGGTGATAATCAGATCGACACCGCACTCGCGGGCGACGCGGGCGGGCTCGATGGCGGTGACGCCGCAATCGACGGAGACGATCACGCGCGCCCCGCCTCCCTCGGTGCTGGCGAGTGTCCGGATGGCGTCCGCGTTGAGCCCGTACCCCTCGTCGATCCGGTGCGGGACGTACGTCGTCACGCGGCACGCGGGCTCGAGGTGCCGGAGCATGTGGAAGAGAATCGCCGAGGCGGAAATCCCGTCAACGTCGTAGTCGCCGTAGATGACGATCGCTTCGTTCTCACGAGCCGCCCGCAGCAGGCGCTCCGCAGCCCGGTCCATATCCGGCATGAGCGACGGATCATGGAGCATCTTGAGCGTCGGATGCATGAAAGCCGTCGCGGCCGCCGGATCGCTGAGGCCTCGCGCTTCCAGCACACGGGCGAGAAGCGGGGGCCTCTCCGTCCCAGATCGGCCTGTTGTCCCACGTGTGGTCCACCGTCCGATGAGCCCCCGTTCGACCCGAGCGGAACCCGGATAGCCTTGCGTTGCAGATTGCCGCCCTTCGGCTCCTTGCGCATCCTGAAGGGTGGCCGGAATGGGACGGGGGTCGGACATGCGGGCAGCGTAAGCACGGAGAAGCGACGATGGTCAAACTCAATCGAATCTACACCAAAACCGGCGACGACGGCACCACCGGCCTTGTCGGTGGCGTTCGCGTCCGCAAAGACTCCGCCCGCGTCGAGGCCTACGGCGAGGTCGATGAGGCCAACGCCGCCATCGGAACGGCGGTGGTCGCCTGTCTTGCCGAGGGCAAGCCCTCGCTCGCGACCCTGCTCGCGTCGATCCAGCACGACCTTTTCGATGCCGGAGCGGATCTGGCGACGCCGGTGGAGCCCGGCGAGACCAACCGCCTGCGCATCATCCCAAGCCAGACCGAACGTCTGGAACACGAGATCGACCGTTACAACGAACATCTCGCCCCCCTGACCAGCTTTGTCCTCCCGGGGGGCTCCACCTCGGCAGCAGCCCTTCACGTGGCCCGCACCGCAGTCCGCCGGGCCGAACGCCGGGCGGTCACGCTCCGCACCCTCGAACCGGAGTCCACCGGGGCGGAGGTCATCACGTACCTCAACCGTCTGAGCGACCTTCTCTTTGTGCTCTCGCGGGTGGCGAACCAGAACGGGGCGACCGACGTCCTCTGGGTCCCCGGAAAAAGCCGGTCCGCAAAGTAACCACCGACCGATGTATACTGCTCGCGGCCGAACTCTCGGCCGAGCCGGCCGGGTGGGGGGGAGTCCGATTTGGAACGACAGAGTTCAACTTCGCTCTACACCTCGGAGTTCCGCCACGAGTTCGAGGCGGACACCGAAACACTGCTGAGGCGAAGGCTTCAGCGGTTCGCGCTCGCCTGGGGCATGGCGGGCGTCGTCATCTTCATCATCCGCTGGGGCGGTTCTTTGCTTGTTCAGCAGGGCATCACCTTCCCTCTGGCAGCGGGCAAGGCCGATTGGACACAGTCCCAGTGGGTCCTCGCGGTGCTGGCCGACGCGCTGGTCCTCACGATGTACCTCGTGACAGGCATGACCGTGCGGAACTGGAAACTGTCGCGCCGACACCTCGCCGAGGCGCCCGCGGTGCTGATCATTGCCGAGATCATCATCCGCCTCCTGGCCTGGAGCGAGGTGAGCGACACCACGCCGCTCGTCATGACCACCCTCTCGCACCTGGTGGCCTGTCTGTACCTCCCCTGGAACCTTTGGCGGGCGCTCCGCCCGATGATCGTCGTCGTCATTCTGAACATCGTTTTCAAGCTGATGCGGATGAACCGGATCGAGGCGGCGGATTGGCTCGCCCTGGGGCTTTCCCCGCTCGCGCTCTTCCCCGGGGCGATCGTTTCATGGCTCAAGCACTCCCGGCGTATCGAGCAGTTCAAGATGTCCGCGCTCTCCCGCCGCTACGGCGAATTCAAACGCGAACTCCTCGACGCCCGCAAGATCCACGAGTCGATGTTTCCCAAGGCCATCACCAACGGCTCGGTCACTTTCTGGTACGAATACGAGCCGATGCGTGGCATCGGCGGCGACTTCGTCTTCAGCAGCCAATCCGACCCGGCCGGGCCTCTCTCCGTTGTCCTCGTCGACGTCACCGGGCACGGGATCGCCGCCGCACTCACGGTCAACCGACTCTACGGCGAGCTCGAGCGCGTCTACGCGGAAGACCACACCATCTGCCCGCGAGAGGTCCTCCGCCTTCTGAACCGCTACATCCATCTCACCATGGCGAAGCACTCCGTCTACGCCACCGCGATCGTCATGACGATCCATCCCAAGGGCGATTCGATCGCCTACGCCAGCGCGGGGCACCCGCCCGCCTTCCTCCGAGGCGTCGACGGCACCATCCAGGAACTCGAGTCCACCGCGTTCGTCCTGGGCGTGTGCGCCCACGAGGACTTTGACGCTGAGCTCCGCTCGCTGAGGTTCGGCCCCGGCGACGCCATCATCGCTTACACCGACGGCGCGAGCGAAGCCCGCGACGAACGCGGGCGGATGCTCGGGACCGCGGGCATGCGATCCATCCTCGCTGGAACACCCGTGCACCTCTCGCAACTCGCCGGGCGCAGTCTGGGCAGCCGCCCGCTCGACAACCTGTGCGGTTCCTGGTGCCGCACCGTTCTCTCCAGCGTTGAGTCCTACCGGCACGGCCCCCCCGACGACGACACCCTCGTCGTCGAGATCACACGCCCGCTCGCCCGAACAGGCCCAAGGCACGTCTAACCGAGTCACGGCAAGCCGGCCGGCTTCCGTCCCCGGTGGAGCCCCTTCTCGATTACACCCCGCAGCTTCGACCGATCCACATGCGTGTAGATCTCCGTCGTGCTGATGTCCTTGTGACCGAGCAACTCCTGCACCACGCGAAGATCCGCCCCGCCCGCCAGCAGATGCGTGGCGAAACTGTGCCGGAGTTTGTGCGGATGCACCGAAGGCACGCCCGCCATCGTCGCGTATTTCTTCAGGATCTTCCAGATCGCCACTCGCTCGAGCGGACGCCCTGACTTGGACAGAAACACCAGCCCCCTGTCCTTCGCGTCCCCCTTCAGCAGCGTCGGCCTCACGTCGTGGATGTAGTCCCGCATCGCGTCCCGCGCCGCCTTGTGCATCGGCACAACCCGCTGCTTGTTCCCCTTGCCGAGCACCCGCACCGCCCCTTGATCCGCCTGCCCGGGGACCTCCAGGTACACATACTTCATCTCAAGCGTCGCCGATTCCGTCACGCGAAGCCCCGACGCGTACAGCAACTCGAGCAGCGCCCGGTCACGCACCCACATCGTGTCGGGCCGCTTCTTTCCGCCCTCTTCACCCTTCCGCTCTGCCTTCATCGCGGGCTTGGCCGCCGAGATGATGCTCCGCAGCTGCCCCGGCGTCAGAACGATCGGCACCTTCTTCCACCTCTTGGGCCTCTCGATCATGTCCATCGGATTGTCAAGGATGAGTTGTCTCGACACAAGCCACTTGTAATACTGACGCACCGCCGCAATGTGCCGGGCGACGCTCGACGCTTCCATCTTGCGTTCGCTTCGCAATCGCTGCACATGGTCCGCCAATTGCCTTGAGGTCGCCGAAGCCGGGTCCTTGACCCCCGCCTCGACGAGATCGGCAAAGCACTGCACGATGTCGCGCTTGTAGTTGCTGATGGTGTTCGGCGAGAGCCCCGCCTCGACCTTCAGAAACCCCACAAACGCGTCGCGGGCCTTCGCGTACACCCGGGGGAGCGACTCGACCGCCTCGACATCATCCCGCCGGTCCGGGTCGTTGATCCTGGGTGTTCGCCGCGTCCGTAGCATGGTGAAGTCTACGCGAGGGTTCTAGCTGCAGATCTTCGCAAAGTCCCGCCAGTACGTCGCGTACGTCTTGCCGACGCACTGCGGGTGGTTGATGAACACATTCGGTCGCCTCAGCGACACCAGCGCGAGCGACATCGCGATCCGATGGTCGTCGTACGTGTCAAACGTCACCGGCGGCACCCCGGCCGAGCAATCAATCCCGCCGCGCGGCGGCGTGATCGTCATCGCGCCAGCGTCGCCCGCCACGGGGCTCTCGACCTTGACCCCGATCTTCGCCAGTTCCGTCCGCATCGCCTCGATGCGGTCGGACTCCTTCACCCGGAGAGTCTTGAGCCCCCGCAGGATCGACATCCCCTTCGCGAAGGACGCAACCACCGCCAGAGTCATCGCCGCATCCGGCATGTCCGACATGTCCGCCATCAGCCCGTTGAGTTCGAGCGGGCCGCGCGTTTCGATCGACGCCGGCAACCCAAGAACCCCGGGCCGCACCGTCACCGTCGCGCCCATCCGCGCCAGCAGATCCGTGAACCCCGTGTCCCCCTGCAGCGATCCCGAATCGAGACCCAGCACCCGGCACCGCGCGTTGGGCATCATCGCCCCCGCAGCCCAAAAATACGTCGCCCCGCTCGCGTCCGGCTCAACCTCGTACGTGAACGCCGGAATCCCCGTGCCGCCCTCCGTCGGACCAACCCGCATCACCCGCAAATCCCCCGCGGATCGCACCGACGCGCCCAGTCGTTCCAGCAGTCCCACCGTCATCTCGACGTACGACGCGCTCGTGACCTCGCCCGTCAGTTTGATCGTCAGCCCCGGCGTGATCCAAGGCGAGATCAGCAGCAGCGCGGAGATAAACTGGCTCGATTGCGTCGTCGCGATCTCAAGTGTCCTTTCGCCACCGACGCCCGCCCCGCCACCCGGCGGCGTGACCTCCATCGGCGGACACCCCGGCGCATCCCCCTCGTACCGCACCCGCGCCCCCAGCCTTGTAAGGATCTCCCCCAGTTCGCCGATCGGCCGCTGCCGCATCCGGGCGTTCCCGTCGATCACCACCGGGATCGGCGACAGCAGACTCGCCGCCGCCAGAAACCGCGTCGCTGTCCCCGCGTTGTTCAGATTGAGCAACACACGCCCCGCCGTCACATCGCGCGGTCTCCAACGCCCCCCGACGCCCCGCACCTTGACCGTTCCGTCCGTCCCCACATCCACTTCCGCCCCGAGAGTCCGCAACGCCTCGACCATTCGCATCGCGTCGTCCGCATCCACCAACGCTCCGCGCAACACCGACTCGCCTTGCGCGAGTGCCGCCAGCAGAATCGCCCGATTCGTCAGGCTCTTGCTCCCCGGCGGCGTCACCGCCGCGTCAAACGGCGCCGCCCCGCGCCCAGGCGGACCCGGCAGCGGGAGAGGGTCGGGCAGTTCCGCCAGCGGACGCCCGAGCATGGCCACGGCATCACTCACGACGCCTTGCCTTTCGGGGGCGTTCCGCCCGCGGGCGGCTCCTGCTCACGCCGGAAAATCGCCACCACGTCCTCCACAGGGATCACAAACAGACGATTGTCACCCTCGAAATCCACCGGCACTCCGTGCTTGGGATTGAAGAGCACCCGGTCATACTTCTTGATCGGATAGTCCTCGTTCCGCTCCACCTCCGCCGACACCGCCACCACGCGCCCCGTGAGCGTCGGGATCTCGATCTTGTCGGGAAGGTGAATCCCGGACTTGGTCTGCTTCTTGTCCTCGTCCTTGCGGATGAGCACGCGCTTGCCCACCGGCTCGATCACTTCGAACGCGGAGGTTGACTTGGATCCTCGGGGGTCTGATGGCATCGCCCCACTGTACGCCCGCCCCACCCCGTCCCACCCGACCACACCCTCCCCCACACCACCCCTACGCTCGGACGATGCAGCAGGGAGGCACATCTCCGGACGCGGTGGTTGTCGGCGCGGGAATCGTCGGCGCCGCCTGCGCCTGGGCCCTCTCGCGTTGCGGCTACCGCGTCACCACCATCGACCCCGGCCCCGTCGCCTCCGGTGCCACCGCCGCCGGAATGGGACACCTCTGCGTCCTCGACGACTCCGACGAACAGTTCGCTCTCTCACGCTTCAGCCAGTCCGTGTGGGACACGATCGCCCCGGACCTTCCCAAGGCCGTCGAGCGTTCCGTCTGCGGCACCCTCTGGGCCGCCGCCGACGAGTCGGAGATGAACGTCGTCTACCGCAAGGAGTCCTTCTACCGCTCGCGTGGTGTCGCCGCCTTCGCCCTCGACGCCGACCAGGTCAAGCTCGCCGAGCCCAACCTCGTCGCCCCGGGCGGCGCGCCCCTCGCCGGCGGGCTACTCCTCCCCGAAGACTCCATCATCTACGCCCCGCCCGCCGCCAAGTGGATGCTCGACCGTGCCGCCGATCGCGGAGGACGCTTCGTCGAGGGCCGACGCGTCACCGCCCTCGAGCCCGGCATCGTGACCCTCGATAACGGTCGCAAACTCTCCACCGGCCTCATCGTCGTCGCCACCGGCGCCTGGGCCCCGGAGCTCTTCCCCGGCATCCCCATCCGCCCGCGCAAAGGCCACCTCGCCATCACCGACCGCATGCCCGGGTTTCTCCGGCACCAAGTCGTCGAACTCGCGTACATCAAAAACGCCCATCCCGATCCGGATGGTCACGCCGACGAGTCCGTTTCCTTCAACGTCCAGCCACGACCCAACGGCCAGATCCTCATCGGCTCCTCCCGGCAATACGCGGCGGCCGACGCGACGGTCGAACCCCGGATGCTCGCGGCTGTGCTCGAAAAGGCCTGCGCCTTCATGCCCGGTCTCGCCGCCGCGAAAATCATCCGCTCCTGGTGCGGGTTCCGCGCCGCCTCGCCCGACGGCCTCCCCATCATCGGCCCGCACCCCGCCATCCCCGGTCTCTACATCGCCACCGGTCACGAAGGCCTGGGACTCACCACAAGCATGGGCACTGCGGCCCTCCTCGCCGCCGCCGTCACGGGCGAGGCCCCGCCCTTCGACCCCGCACCCTATCTTCCAACCCGCTTCGCACCACCCGCACGCTCGCCGGAGACCCACGCCGTTCATGAGCACTGACCACGCACACGACTCGGGACTCATCGAGATCGCCATCGACGGCGAGGTCCGCCGCGTCACGCCCGAAACGTCCGTCGCCGCCGCCATCCTCAACGCCGGTGGAGGTGGGGGGTGGTCGCTCCGCGAGAGCGTCACCGGCGAAGCACGCGGCCCTCTCTGCGGCATGGGCACCTGCCACGAGTGCCGCGTCACGATCAATGCCGTCCCCCACGAACGCTCGTGCATGGTCCTCTGCCAGCCCGGCATGGTCATCCGGACCGACTTCATGCCGCCGCTCGCCATCGCCGCGGAGCCAAAGACGTGAACGTCGAACGCGCCGACATCGCGGTGATCGGAGCGGGCCCCGCGGGCATCGCCGCCGCCACCTGCGCCGCGGAATCAGGCCGCTCCGTCATCCTCCTCGACGAACAGCCGGGCGTCGGCGGTCAGATCTGGAGAGCCACGACCCACGGCTCCGCAGGCTCCTGGCGTGGCAGGCTCGCCGCGACCAACGCCCGCCACATCCCCGCCACCACCGTCATCGGCCGTCTCCCAACGGGCGAACTCCTCGTCGACGCTCTGACGCCCTTCCGCGTCGCCGCCGACCGCGTCATCCTCGCCACAGGCGCCCGCGAACTCTTCCTCCCCTTCCCGGGCTGGACGCTCCCGGGCGTCGCCGGCGCGGGCGGCCTCCAGGCCCTCGTGAAGTCCGGCCTCAACATCCGCGGCAAACGAGTCATTGTCGCCGGCAGCGGCCCGCTCCTCCTCGCCGTCGCCCATCTGCTCGCCGACCGCGGCGCGTCCATCCAAGCCATCGTCGAACAGGCCGACGGCTCCGTCGTCCGCAATTTCGCCTTGGGGCTCTGGCGTCACCCCGCCAAACTCGCCCAAGCCGCGTGGCTCCGCGCCTCCCTCTTCGCCGTCCCCTATTGGACCGGCGCCTGGCCCGTTCGCGCAGAGCCCGCCTCGCCCACCGACCCAAGACTCGACGCCGTCGTCCTCTTTGACGGCAGACAGGAACTCCGCGTCCCCTGCGACCTCCTCGCCTGCGGCTTTGGGCTCGTCCCCAACCTCCACCTGGCAGCCCTCTTGAGCTGCACCATCGACAACGGCTTTGTCCGCACCGACGACCTCATGCGCACCGACGCCTGCACCGGGATCAATGGAAACGGTGGGGGGGTCTGGTGCGCGGGCGAACCAACCGGCATCGGCGGCGTCGAAGTCTCGCTTCTCGAAGGCAGCATCGCCGGCCTCGCCGCCGCCAACGACGAACCCGCCGCACGACGCCTCCTCCCCAAACTCAAGAAAGCCCGCGCGTTCGCGGCCTCGCTCAACGAGGCCTTCACCCTCCGCGCCGAGGTCAAGTCCCTCGCCCGTCACGAAACCATCATCTGCCGCTGCGAGGATGTCGCGTGGGGCCGCGTCAAAGCCTGCACCTCCTGGCGCGACGCCAAACTCCAGACACGCTGCGGGATGGGCCCGTGCCAAGGCCGCGTCTGCGGCCCCGCCGTCGCCGCCCTCACCGGCTGGACCGTTGCCGACGCCCGCCCGCCCGCGTCAAGCGTCGCGGCTCGCGCACTACTCTCACTTCTTTCACCCCCTCAACCACACTCAACCCCACAGGTAACCCATGAACAAGTCTGACTGGACCGGCGTCATTCCCGCCATCACCACACCCTTCAACGCCGACCTCTCCATCGACCACGCCTTCCTCGCCCGCCACGCCAACTGGATGATCGATGCTGGCTGCAAGGGCATCGTCGCCCCAGGCTCCCTCGGCGAAGGCGGCACCCTCTCACGCGAAGAAAAGACCGACCTCTGGGAAACCCTCGTCGCCGCCGTCGGCCCCCGCGTCCCCGTCATCGCCGCCATCTCCGCCCTCTCCACCGACGAGGCCGTCCACAGCGCACGCGACGCCCAAGCCGCCGGGTGCCGAGGCCTCATGGTCCTCCCGCCCTACGTCTACCGCGGTGAATGGCGTGAAATCAAGGCACATTTCGCCGCCGTTCTCCGCGCCACGCCCCTCTCCTGCATGCTCTACAACAACCCCATCGCCTACGGCACCGACACGCTCCCCGAGCAAGTCGCCGAACTCGCCGCGGAGTTCCCCAACCTCCACGCCATCAAGGAATCCTCCGCCGACGTCCGCCGACTCACCGCCATCAAAGCCATCCTCGGCAACCGCCTCGAACTCCTCGTCGGCGTCGACGACCTCATCGTCGAAGGCATCGCCGCCGGCGCGACAGGCTGGATCGCGGGCCTCGTCAACGCGTTCCCGATAGAGTCCGTCGCGGTGTACGACCTCGCACGCGCAGGCCGCTGGAAAGAAGCCGCCACCCTCTACGCCTGGTTCCTCCCGCTCCTCCGCATGGACGTCGTCCCCGAGTTCGTCCACCTCATCAAACTCGTTCAACAGGAAGTCGGCATGGGCAGCGAACGCGTCCGCCCCCCGCGTCTCACGCTCACCGGCTCCAAGCGAGAGATCGCCCTGGCGACGCTCAAGCACGCCCTCGCCAACAAACCCTGATGAATCAACTCGAGTGTCGGGCTTACCGCTTCCGCCCTACATCTTCCGCCCTACATCTTCCGCATGGTCATCTGCACCACGCCCAGGTGTCCCTCGCGGAACCCCGCTTCGCAGTAGCACAGGTACCACTCCCACATGCGGATGAACTCATCGCCGAACCCAAGACGCCTGACGTCATCGAGCCGCTCTGTGAACCGCCGACGCCATTCCGAGAGCGTCACCGCGTAATCCTGCCCCATCTCAAACACGTCCTCGACCTCGAATCCCGCTCTCGCCGCCTCCGCTTTCAGCACCCCGCGGCACGGCATGAAGCTCCCCGGGAAAATGTACTTCTTGATGAAGTCCACGTGCGGCAGCGCCTGGTCGTAGTGCTCGTCCACGATCACAATCGCCTGCATCAGGAACCGCCCCGCCGGTCGCAACACCCGCGCACACGACGCGAAGTACGAAGGCAGGAACGCCGCCCCGACCGCCTCAACCATCTCGATCGACACAAGACCGTCAAACCCCGCGTTCGCGGTGGCACCAGTGGGGGAGGGTGGGGGGGCAAACTCCCGATAGTCCTGCTCCACGACGCTTACCCGATCCGAAAGCCCTGCCGCCGCCACTCGCTCGCGTGCGAGTTTCGCCTGCGCCGCGCTGATCGTCGTCGTCGTGACGCGACACCCCGAAGCCTGCGCCGCGTGCAAAGCCATCCCACCCCACCCCGTTCCGATCTCACCCAGACGATCGCCCGCCCTGAGATTGAGCATCCGCACCACCCGGTCCATCTTCTCACGCTGCGACCGTGCAAGCTCCGCCGCCGGGATCGCCCCGGCACGGTCCCGGTAAAGGCCGCTGCTGTACAGCATCGTCTCATCAAGCCAGAGGCCGAAGAACTCGTTCGACAGGTCGTAGTGCTTCGCGATGTTCCGCCGGCTGCCCCTCGCCGTGTTCCGCGACAGCCAATGCCCGATCGCACGCGCCGGCTTGGCAAGCGTCGACCACATCCCATCCAGCGCATTGAACGCGTCCCGGTTCCGCACCACGATCCGGCACAGATCCGTCAGCGAGTCCACCGCCCACTCGCCCCGCATGTACGACTCCGCCGCCCCGATGTTCCCCTCGAACGCCACCGCCCGATAGAACCCCGCCTCACGCACGCGAACCACCACCCGCAATTCCGCACCCTCGTCGCCATACACCCGCCGGTGGGAACCGTCGATCAGTTCCACCCGCCCGTGCCGCAGAAGTCTCAGAGCCCCCTCGACGATCCGCCGCGAAAGCCACGCGCCGCCCGTGACCGATGCCTCCTTGCGTTCGATGGCTGGGCATTCCTGATTGGTGACCGTCCTGCTCATGTATCAGGGTTCCTTCGCTGACCGCCCGATTCCGGATGCCGCCATTTCGGGTGTGAAACAAACGGCACCCCTTTCGCCCAAAGCCGAAACGCATGCCAATGGATCCCCGCCACCACCCGCGAGGTCATGAAAGGATACCGCAGCAGAACCCGCGCGAGAGCCCCCCCCCAATCTCGCGTCGCTCCAGATTCAGCGTCGCGTCAAAGATCCGACCCGCACCGTCAAGATTCTCCATGTGCACGATCAGCCGCTCCCCAGGCTCGCGAAAGTGCCACCGATACCTCTGCTCCATCGGCATGAAAGGCGACACATGAAACGCCTTTGCAAACTCCGCGGAGATGACGCGCGACGGCGCCCCGCGCCCGTCGAGAACATACCGGTGCCGCTCCTTCCAAGGCGTGTTCGTGATCTCCGCCACAATCGCTTCTGGACCCCTCGCTTCTGGCCGCTCCCCCGACACCCCGTAGCAATAGTAAAACGTCACCGGATTGAAGCAGTGCCCCGCGTACCGCAAGTGCGCCAGCATCCGCACCGGCCCCGCCGGTCGAAACCCAAGCTCCTTCTCCACTTCCCGCAACACCGACTCCTTGAGCGACGGCGCATCCCCCTCCGCCCCACCCAGAAAGTCACGCCGCCGAAACGACGCCACGTTCGCCCGCTCAACAGACCACAGCCACCGCCCCTCAAAGACCCGCGACAACTCATCGAGGTCGAGATACATCATGAACATCCGAACGGTGAGCTCATGAGCGCGCGGGCGAAGCCTTCGGTGCCGAACCAACCCTTCATAGATCGCGCTCTGAAGTGGTGGTGGGGGGGGAGGGGGTGGTGGGGGGGTCATGCCCGCCCGCCCGCGCCGCGGGCCCAGCGCAACACCTGTTCCGCCGCCCTTTCGCCACTCCAGAACCCATCCTCATGGAACCCCGACCGCCAGTACGCACCCGCGTAGAACGTCCGCGAAGCCCCGCTGATCTCCCCGTGCCGCTTCTGAGCTTCAAACCCCGCCGACGTGTACACCGGATGCTGATACCGGATGAGTCGAAGCGTCTTCGTCGGATCCATCGCGTCCGGATCGTTGAGCGTCACCATCACCTGCGTTCCACCGGGAAACTCAAGCCCCTGCAGGATGTTCATGTTGTACGTCACCCGCGCCCCGCCCATCTCGCGAGGCCCCGGCCGTGCCCCGCCCACGTGCGCGTTCCACGCCGCCCACACCTTCCGCCGCACCGGCATCACACGCTGGTCCGTATGCACCACCGCGTTGCTGACCTGATAAGGCAACGCCCCGAGAATCTCCCGCTCACCCACCGAAGGGTCCGCCAGCATCGAGAGCGCCGTATCGCTGTGCGTCGCCATCACCACCGCGTCAAACCGCTCAGCACCCGCCGCCGTCACGATCTCAACCCCGCCCTCGTTCTCGAACGCACCCGGCTTGAACCGATGCGTCCCCGGCGAACGCCTCACCCACCGCACCGGGCACCGCGTCATCACCCGGCACCCGTGCTGTTCAAGCACAGGCACCAGCGCACGAACATACTCGCGCGACCCGCCGACCACCGTCCGCCAGGTCGGCCGCTCGCCAAGGTCAAAGAACGCGTGGTTGTCGAAAAACCGGCAGAAGAACTCAAACGGCAGCGCGAGCGTGTCCGCCTCCGACGCCGACCAGATCGCCGACGCCATCGGCACCACGTACCAGTCACGCAGCTCCGCCGAAAACCGCCCTCGCTCGAGAAACTCCGCGAGCGTCATCGGCCGATGCGACCCTTCGTCAAGCCACGCCTTGGCCTCTCGACCAAACCGCACGAGGTCCCGCACCATGCGCAGAAATCCCGGCCTCAACAGATTCCGCTTCTGCGCAAACAAGTGCCCCAACGAATGCCCGCTGTACTCCACCCCCGCCGTCGAATGCTTGACGCTGAACCCCATCGACGTCGCTCGGCTCTCCACGCCAAGCTCACGCAGCATCCCCACAAACCCCGGGTACGTCCGATCGTTGAACACGATAAACCCCGTGTCGACCGCCGTCACGCGCCCCTCGATCTCCAGATCAATCGTGTTCGTGTGGCCGCCGACATGCGACCCCGCCTCGTAGACCGTCACACGATGCTCAGCGCAGAGCCGACGAGCCGCCGCTAGCCCCGAGATGCCGCTGCCCACAATGGCGATTCGCATCACGAAAGTCCAATGACAAGCCCTGTGAAAGACAAGCCCTGTGAAAGACCGGGCGGCCGCAACCAGGCTCACGCCAGGCTCACGCCTTGGGCGGAATCTGAGCGTACACGCGGGCCGGCACCGGGTTCAGGTCCCAGACGATCCCGAGCTTGCTCATCACCCACAGGGTGTAGTACGTGAAGTCGAGTTCGTACCAGAAGAACCCCTGCCGGGCCGAGCCGGGGAAGTGGTGGTGGTTGTTGTGCCAACCCTCGCCGAACGTGATCAACGCAAGCCAGAAATTGTTCCGGCTGTCGTCCGTCGTGTTAAACCGACGCCCGCCCCACACATGGCAGAGCGAGTTGATCGTGTACGTCGCGTGATAGCAGAGAACCGTCGAGATGAAGAAACCCCACACCACCATCTGCCACGCCGTCGTCCCGCTGCTCGGCCAGATCGCTTCGATCCCCCAGCCCAGCAGGAACATCGACACGCCCAGCAGCAGCGGCACCACGCTGTCGTACCGATCGATCCAACGCAGCTCGGGGAACTTGTAGAGATCGGGGATCGCCTTCGTGTTCGTCGCCGCGTTCTCAGGCTGCAGGAACCAGAACAGATGCGCCCACCAGAAACCGTGCAGACGCGGAGAGTGCAAGTCGCCCTCCTGGTCGCTGTGCCGGTGATGCTCACGGTGGTGGGCCGCCCACCACAAAGGCCCACGCTGAACCGCCGAACACCCCAGCACCCCGAACATGAACTGCATGAACCGCGACGTGCGGAACGTCCGGTGGCTGAAGTACCGGTGATAGAACCCGGTGATCGCGAACATGCGAATCGAGTACAACGCCGCCGCCACGATCACCGCAGGCCACGACCAACCCACCCAGATCACCGCAAAGCACGCCACGTGGATCAACGCAAAGGGAATGATCCGAATCGCACGCACCAACACGCTCGCGTTACGGACTTCTTCCGCCGTCTGCGAGGAATCAAGCCAGAACCCAAGGATCCGGCGCACAAACCCAAGCTTCTTCGGCTCGATCACCGGCTCAACCACCGGTGCAGGCAGTGCCTCGACCCCGGGCTTCATTTCCAATAGTTCCGATCCCGTCCCGATCCTTGGTGTCGCGGTCATGTCGTTCCTTCGAGGCCCGTCGCCCAAACGCGTCTGGCGCGGCCAGGTCCTCCGCGAAAAGTTACCGTACCCAACTTGGGTCCCAACCCGAACTCCAACCAGACCCTAAGCATACCACTCCAAACCCAGCCCATCTCTTCCCCTGCGTCTCCTTGGGTATCTTTCACCCAACATTCTGCCCTCAAACCGCTCAACAACCCCCCAAATCTGGACATGCCGCCCGACTTTCAACTCCCCACACCATCCGTGTTCGCCCGAACCCCGCCTTCCGATGCCACACCACCTCTCGATTCTCGAAGCTCAATCACCCCGCGAACTCGCCATCGCTGCGGACCTCTTCCGCGAATACGCGCGATCGCTCCCCTTCCCTCTCGACTACCAAGGCTTCGAAGAAGAACTCGCCTCTCTCCCCGGCAAGTACGCGCCCCCCGCCGGCGCCATCTTCATCGCGTCGCACGACGACATACCCGTCGGCTGCATCGCGATGAGGCCACTCACGCCCATGCCCGGCGACCCCTCGCCCGTCTGCGAGATGAAACGCATGTACGTCCGCCCAACCGCCCGAGGCCTCAGCCTGGGTCGCCTCCTCGCGACGACCCTCCTCGATCGCGCCCGCACCGCAGGCTACGCGATGATGAAACTCGACTCCGAGTCCGACTTCACCCCTGCTCTTACGCTCTACCGCTCCCTCGGGTTCGTCGAGTGCCCCGACTACAACAACGACCCCATGCCCAACACCGTCTGGATGTCCAAGCTTCTTTCAGAGCCCCCGGCACGAGCCGGGAGGTGAATGGGCAACGAACTCAACGCACCCCACACGCCAGCACATACCACCGCCAGAACCCGCCTTCTTCTACGTCAGTTAACATAACTATTATTCTCGGACCTTATACCCAGATTTTGCCCCGCCCGACTTCCAAAGCCGCTTTCCACGCCAACCCTCCCTCATGACCCCTGCCATCCAACCTGTCGTCCTCGACGGCCACCCACTCCACCCGGACCAGCTCGTCGCCGTCGCTCGCCACAACGCTCCCGTCTCGCTCCACCCCGCCGCCGTCGCCTCGATGCAGGCCGCCCGCGCCGTCGTCGAACACGCCACGCAAGACGGCCTCCCTCACTACGGCATCAACACCGGCTTCGGCTCCCTCGCCCGCACACGCATCCCCGCGGACCAACTCCGCGACCTCCAACGCAACCTCGTCCGCTCCCACGCCGCAGGCGTCGGCCCCCTGCTGCCCCGCGAAGTCGTCCGCGGCACCATGCTTCTCCTCGCCGCTTCGCTCGCCCGTGGCCTTTCGGGGATCCGCCCCCCCGTCGTCGAACGCATCCTCGATCTGCTGAACCACGACATCACCCCCGCTGTCCCCGAGGTCGGCTCGGTGGGGGCTTCGGGCGACCTGGCTCCTCTCGCCCACATCGCCCTAGTCCTCATCGGCGAAGGCGAAGTCCTCTCCCCCACATCTCCCTCCCCCGCTGCTCCGATCCTTCAGCAACACAACATAATCCCCGTCACCCTCGAAGCCAAAGAAGGCCTCGCCCTCATCAACGGCACCCACCTCATGGCCGCCCGCGGCGCACTGCTCGTCCACGACGCCGAGCACCTCGTGAGCGCCGCCATCGTCGCCAGCGCGATGTCGATCGACGCCTGCCGCGCCACCGACACCTTTCTCGACGACCGCGTCCACGCCGCCCGCCAGCAGCCCGGCCAGCGCGACATCGCCCGCCGCGTCCGCACGCTCCTCGCGGGCAGCGAGATCCTCCCGTCGCACGCTGAAAACGACCCGCGCGTGCAGGACCCCTACTCGCTCCGCTGCATCCCCCAGGTCCTCGGCGCAGCCGTCGACGCCCTCGCCTACGTCCGCGCCGCGATCGAACGCGAACTCGGCGCCGTGACCGACAACCCGCTGGTCTTTGGTGGCACCACTCTCCAGAGCGGTGGCTTTGGTGGCACCGCTCTCCAGAGCGGTGTTTCTGGCGAGATCATCTCCGCCGGCAACTTCCACGGCATGCCCCTGGCCATCCCCCTCGACTGCGCCGCTATCGCCCTCTCCCACATCGCCGGCATCTCCGAACGTCGCACGTTCCTCATGCTCGCCGCCGCCGACCCCGAAGCCCACCTGCGGCCCTACCTCTCGCCGCACCCCGGCGTCAGCAGCGGCCTCATGATCGCCCAATACACCGCTGCGGCCTGCTGCAACGAGATCATCACCCTCTGCACCCCCGCCAGCGTCAGCAACATCTCAACCTCCGCCGGCATCGAAGACTACAACAGCTTCGGACCCCGCTCCGCCGCCAAAGCCACCCGCGCCCTCGAACTCGCCCGCAACGTCATCGCGATCGAACTCCTCTGCGCAGCCCAAGCCCTCGAATACCACCGCCCCCTCAAGTCCGGCAACGGCGTCGAAGCCGCCTACGCCAAGATCCGCGCCGTCATCCCCCCACTCTTTAGCGACCGCCCCCCCGCCCCCGACATCGCCGCGATCGCGAGCCTCATCGCAGAAGGCGCGTTCTGATCGGCGGTGTTCGCTTCCATATTGGATGCCTTATGCCGTCAAATGGGTTACTGCACCGCATCCTCACTCCCCCACCCTCCCCACCGTCCCCGAACCCCCACCTCGGCGCTCGCACGCGTGCCCGATCCGCCCCGATTTCGGCAACACCTTGGAGCACGGGCCGTACCGAACCTCATCCCTCACCACGGAGACGGTCCATGCATTCCACACGCGGCTCCAGCCTCCTCCTCGCCCTCTCAGCGCTCACCGCATCCGCCAACGCCGACGTCATCGTCACGACGAGCTCCGGCAGGATGCTGCGTGTCAACGTCGAAACCGGTTCCGCGACCGCGATCGCGAACTCCCGGTGGTACGCGGGCATGGGCTGGAACGCGGCCGGCGAACTGCTCGGCCTGCGTCAGATCACGACCCCCACGCTCACGACCAGCTATCTCGACCGGCTGAACCCCGCGACGGGCGCCCGCACGATCGCCACCCGGACGGACATCTGCGTGTTGCTTCGCGCCGGAAGCACCGCCGGCGGCGTTGGCTTCTGCATCCCTCCGGGCGGCCCGGCGTACGCGTTCGAGTACCAGACCATCGACCCCTTCACCCAATCCCAGGTCTCGACCGTCGACCCCGCCACCGGCACCGTCTCCATCATCGGGAATCTCGGCCTGACTTCCGAGGGCGCCCTGGCGGCCGATGCGACCGGCCGTCTCTGGGGCACGCGCGGCGGGTTCGGCAACGAGTTCCTCGAGATCGACCGCGTCACCGGGGCGGCCCGCGTCGTGAGCACCCTCCCCGCCGGCCTCATCATCTACGCGATGGCGTTCGAGCGCGGCGTCCTCTACGCCTTCGACACAACCGGCGGCATCCACGCCGTCAACCGCGGCACCGGTGAGTTGTCCCTCATCTCAAGGTTCGACAGGGCGACCAACGGCTCGATCTACACCGCCATCGCGGACGTTCCCCTCTGCCAAGCCGACATCAACGGAGACCGCTTCATCGACTTCTTCGACCTCGACGCTTTCGTCGCCGCCTTCGAAGCCGGCACCCTCGCCGCCGACCACAACGCCGACGGCTTCATTGACTTCTTCGACTACGCCGACTTCATCACCGCCTTCGAGACCGGCTGCTAAGCCGCCAAACGCACTCCTTTTACCACAACCGTCCGGTCCTCCGGATCGTCGCGGATGAGCCCACTCGCGAGCCGAGCACGCCCCAATCTCAACCGGCATCGCCCGAACTGGACGCCGGTACGATCGCTCGCTCACCAGCCCGCCCGTGCGCGGCATCTCCATGGAGACCGCATGCCAGCCCAACCGCGAAACCCTCTCTGGCGAGCCCCCGTCCTCTGGATCGCCGGGACGGTCTTCGTGCTGTCGCTCTGCTGCAGCTCGCTGAGCCTGCTCGGCTTCTTCGGCGTGATGGCGGACGTCGGCCCCGACGAGAACCGCCAGATGGGCTTCCAGATCCTCCGCCTCACGGCTCTCCCCCTGATCCTGAGCGCCGCCGCCCTCACAGTCGCCCTCGCCTTCGGTCGCTCGCGGCCGAGGTAGTCACCACACCCGGTCGCGCCCTGAACGCTTCAGCTTCCGGCTTCCCCGCCCACGGCCTCCGCGACAAGCGGGTACCACGCTTCATCGAAATACGCGCGGTCCTCGCGTGGCACCGAAAGAATCCGCACCTCGTACGACGTCCCGACGTTCACCGGGCCGCTCGGTCGCATCAGCACCCCGACAAAGCACGCCCGGTACAACTTCCCGCCGCGCTTGATGTCGACCACCCGCGACGCTTCCAGCGGACGATCCTCTCCACCACCCGCGTGAGAGCCCCCCCACTCCCCCCACCGTTCCCACCCACCATCGCTCAGCGCCTTTCGGTCCACGTCCTCGCTCGGGATGATCGCCCGCACCGTCTTGATGATGCTCCCGTCGCCAGATCGGATCTCAACCGCGGGCCCGTCCTTATCCGCCGATCGCAGCACCGCCGGCACGCCGATCCCGTTGGTGTAGTACTGGGCCTTGAACAAAGATTCTTGCTCGGTCTCGAGCGGCGATATTCCCGACGAATCGCGCCGGTACTCAATCTCCGCATCAAGGACGACCATCACATCGACCGCGATTGCTCCGTTCGTGTACACCCGCAGTCCCACAGGCTGAATACTTGTGACCCAGTTGTTGTCGAGGACTGCCGCACGAGACGCCAGCTGCTCCATCGTCGCCCGGTCCATCGAGGGGGGCCTCAGCAGTTCTCCGCGGATGAACCCGCCTCCCATGCACCCAAGCAGACCCATCCCGAAAAGCACGATCAGGATGCCGATGGAGGCTCTGTTCATGCTTCATGTTAGTCATCACAAACGTCTGCTGCCTCCCCCCACCTCACTCCCACCAAAGACAAAGCCCCACGCGCACACGCAGGGCCCGTCGTCTTCGCCTTCCACCAGTGCCAAGTGCCGAGTGCCCAGTGCCTCTTCTCAACACCCCATCTCAAACGCCCCCACAAACGCGTCGTAGTCGAAGAAGTCCACGAACAAGTCGCCGTTGAAATCGGCAGACGTGCCCGGGAGGCAAGCTTCGCCCTCGAAGCACGCGACGAACCCGTCGTAATCGAAGAAGTCGAGGAACCCATCGCCGTTGAAGTCCGCCGCGCAGCCGGTCACCTCAAGTGCCGCCGCTTCGCTCGTCGCGCTCCCGCACTCGTTCGACACCACCACGTCGATCATCCCCGCGTCCGAAACCAGCGCGGGATCAATCACCAGGTCCGCCGTCGTCGCGCCGCTCACCCGCCCGTCGTTCACCAGGTCCACCCCGTTGCGCCGCCACTGATAATTCAGAGGCCCGCTACCCGAGGTGTACACCGTCATCGCCATCGGCTGCCCCGCCGCCACCGTCACGCCCTGCGGCGGATACGTGATCTGTGCCGGTGCTCCCACCGTCAGCACCGCCCCGTTGGTCGTCACGCTCCCCGCCACGTTGGTGACCACACAATCGATCGTGCCCGAGTAATACCACAGGGCGGGGTCGATCGTGAGTTCCGGCGTCGCCGTCCCCGAGATCCCCTCCCCATCGCTCAGCGCACCGCCGTTGAGCTGCCACTGATACGTTATCGGCGCGCTGCTCGTGGCCGCCGCGGTGAACACCGTCCCATCTCCCTCGCACAGCGTTTGATCCGCCGGGTGCGTGACAATCTCCGGGAGGCCCGGCGGGTTCAGCAGATACGCGCTGTACTCAAACTCGAAGAAATCCGCCAGCGGGAACGTGCTCGCCCCCTGCT
Organism: Phycisphaera mikurensis NBRC 102666; assembly: GCA_943369765.1. GTDB lineage: Bacteria > Planctomycetota > Phycisphaerae > Phycisphaerales > UBA1924 > UBA2396. The sequence goes on from CALROI020000003.1 coordinate 95,373, forward strand.
GAAGGTCGAACTGCGCCTGGTCGAACGTGAACAACGGGTCGGCGTACGCCTGCGAAGATTGCGGGTACAGCGGGTGGACGCTGTACCCCGTGGCCTGCGCGAACAGTCGCACGTACGTGACGTTGAGTTCCGGCTGCGAAGGATTGAACGTGACCCGCAGGTTCCTGTCGAACGAGGCCGTTTCGTTATCCGTGTGCGTCGACACGCTCACCTGCTCAAAGTTGATCCGCACATGCGCGTCCGCAAAGCCCCGCGCCTCGCCCCGCACGTTGACCCGCACGGGAATCGAGTAGTTCCCCGGCGGCGGATTCCCGCGCGGCCGCACCACCACGTAGTACTCAACAAACGCGGTTGAGAAAATCGAGTACTGGAACACGTTGTCGCTGTAACTGACCTCGGCCTGCACCGCCGCCATCGGGCGAAGACCGCCGAACGTCTCCGCGCTCCCCTGCATCGAGTACTCGCGACGATCGTCGTCGGGGTCCCAGATGCCCGACCAGTCGCCATACACGCGCTGGGCCACCACGCCTTCACGCCTGACCCGTCCAAGACCGCTCAGCCCCGGCCTCACTTCGACGCTGTACAACGCCGGCGGCACCACTTGGGCCCGCGCCGCGCCCGCGAACACGTCGCACATCGCCGTCAAGACAACACCCATGACAACAACGCTGGTCACGCCCTGCTTCGGACTCGCGATGCCCATGGCAACCTCCGGGTGAATTGTCTGAGATTCTAGCCCATGCACCCAACAGCCCCTTGCACAGCGTCTCACCCGTCGCAACCCCCCCCCACCAGAAATCAACCTCTGCTTCGGGTTCGATGCTGGATTTGCGCCCATCACCCGTCCCCCCTTCACCCCCCACTACCCGACTCCATCTCCCACAATCGAGCAGCCTCGACCAAGACTCCAATCTGCAGATTCTGCGCCTGATTTGGGCCTCTTTCGCTTACACTCGCCTTCCTGCTTTCCGTTCCTTCGATTGGAGCCCTCATGACCATGCGTTCAACCCCCGCCTTCGCCAAGGCCTGCGCCTGCTTCATCCTCGCTTCCCTCGCTTCCCCCTTCGCCGCGGCCCAGTGCAGCCGCTGGCTCCCCGGACCAGCCCCCAGCCCCGAGGGCGCGGCGGGCTGTATGCTCGTGACGGATCTTGACGGGGCGGGCCCGCTCCCCTCACAGTTGATCGTCGGCGGCGATTTCGAGCGAGCGGGCGGCCCCGCTGGCGAGGGCACCCTCGCCCGAAACATCGCCGCGTGGGACGGCACCAACTGGAGCACCATCGGGGAAGGGCTCAACGCCCTCTCCCCCGGGCTGTTCGAGCGGCGCGGGCTGTTCGCTCTGGCAAACTACAACGGCTCGCTGTACGCCGCCGGCAGTTTCGGCCTCGGTTCGACCGCGAGTTTCGTCAACGTCGCGCGGTTCACCGGCACCAACTGGGTCAACACGGGCGTCCTCTTCGATAGACCTGTCCACGGCCTGGCTGTCTACGGCGGCGAACTCATCGCCTGCGGCGACTTCAACAACGCAGGCCCCACACAAGCCCGGCGGATCGCAGCCTGGAACGGTGCCACCTGGCGGCCGCTGGCCTCGGGCCTGCGCGGCAGACTCGACGAGGTGCGGGCCCTCGCGGTGTACGGGGGTGAGCTGATCGCCGCGGGGTCGTTCGACGCGGCCGGGGCCGTCTCAACCCCAGGCATCGCACGCTGGAACGGCACACGATGGACCTCCTTGGGAAGCGGCGTGGGCACCCAGACGGGCGATGAGATCGAGGCACTGGCCCTTTACGGCGGCGAGCTCTACGCCGCGGGCGACTTCCGCGAAGCCAGCGGCGTGCAGGTCGGCGGCATCGCTCGATGGAACGGCACACGGTGGGCCGCGGTTGGCGATGCGACGCGAGGCTGGGTCGAGACACTCACGCTCTGGAATGGCGAACTGGTCGCCACCGGCGATCTGCGCCCGCCCGGCGTGTCCACGTCGCGAACCGTCGCCAAATGGAACGGCACCCGCTGGGCCTCCTTCGGCGACGACCAGCAAATCGGCGGCTACCCCGCGACGGGCGCGTCGTACAACGGCACGCTTTACATCGGCGGCTCTCTCTCAGAAGCAGGAGGCGTCGATGTCGAGGGGATCACCTCGTGGAACGGCTCCGCGTGGACGCGCACGCCTGGGCTGATCAACGACGACCTGCTCTCGCCCAACATCAAAAGCCTGGCGATCTGGAATGGCGGGCTGATGTTCGGCGGCTTGTTCAACTCGGTCTCCGAGTTCGGCGAGGTGCGAAACCTCGGCCGATGGACCGGCCTGTTCTCCGATCGGTCGGGCGTTTCGGCGGACGGCGCGGTGCTGGCAATGCTCCCGGTCGTGCGCGGCGCAAACATCCCCGACGACCTCGTGGTCGCCGGCGAATTCGCCTCCCTTGGGTTCCAGGACACCCACAGCCGCGTCGCGACGCTGACGACCGTCGCCGACATCAACGGTCGTATCACGCGTCCGATGGGCGCGGGCTTCAACGCCACCGTCTGGGCCTTGGGCCGCTTCAACGGAGCCATCATCGCCGCCGGCGACTTCACCACCTCGGGCGCAACCGCCATCAACCGACTCGCACGCTTCGACGGCACCAACTGGCTGCCGATGGACGCGCTCGGCGGGGTCAACGGCTCGGTCCGTGCGATCAAGGGATACAACATCAACGCCACGCGCATCGCGATGCTCGTGGGCGGCAATTTCACCACCGCCGGAGGCGCCCCCGCCACTCGGATCGCTCAGTACAGCCTGACCCCCTTGACCGGCGCGGCCTCGTGGTCAGCCCTCGGTGCGGGATTCAACAACCGCGTGGACGCGATCGAACGCTTCGGCGGCGTCACTTACGCCGCAGGGAGCTTCACCGCCGACGGTAACGGCGTCCCGCTCAACCGCATCGCACGCTTTGTCGGCGGGGCTTGGCAGCAGGTCGGCGACGGCTTCAACGGCTCGGTCGCCGCTCTGTTCGTCGACGGGCCCTACCTCTACGCGGGCGGCACGTTCACCGCATCAGGCGCGACGGCCGTCACCAATCTCGCCCGATGGGACGGTGCCGCATGGACCCCCGTGGACGGCGGGGCCAACGGACGCGTCAGCGTCATCAGCCGCCACCGCGATGAACTCACCATCGGCGGGTTCTTCACACGCACCGGCCCCGGCAGCAGCGGCGGCCCGCGCTCTGGAGCCGTCGAAGCCGCGCTCTTGGGCCGCTACACCCTCGCCGGCAACCCCTGGTTCGCCGCCTCCGACGTGCCCGCCGCCCGCACGGTCTGCGGCGGCGGCTTTATCACCATCTCCGCGCCCCTCGCGCTGGGGTACGACACCAGCCCCGGCCTGGTCCGCACGTGGCGGCGCAACGGCGTCCCGCTCGTCGGCGGAACCACCCCGCACGGATCAATCCTCTACCCCTTCGAGGACCTCACGATCGTCAACGCAAGGGAGGAGGATGAGGGCGTCTACGACTGCGTGATCACCACCGACTGCGGAAACGCCACCAGCGCGGCGGCCATCCTCTCCATCTGCCCCGTCGACATCAACTGCGACGACTTCGTCGACTTCTTCGACTACGGCGACTTCGTCAACGCCTTCGAAAGCGGAACCCCCGCCGCCGATTTCAACCGAGATGGCTTCCTGGATTTCTTCGACTATGACGCGTTTGTCGAGGCCTTCGAAGCCGGATGCTGAGCGAAAGTGTGCAAGCGTCCCCGAATGTGTGCTAAAAGCGCCCCCGGTCAGATGCGTTCGTGAAGGTACCCTGTTCACCGATCGTGTCCCGTGACTCGGGATGCGCGCGGGCAACCACGCCCGATCCGCTTCGGTCAGACGTGCTGCGTGCGGCAGAAAAGGCAGGAGAAGCGGAGCAGAAGTGTGGGACGGCGGGCGGGCATTCCGCCCGCAGAGCACAACGCCTCCCACCCCAGCCCCCCAATCAACCAGCCCGAACCCATCCATCCGGAAGCCCACCACCGCCCACTACCATGCGTCCATGCACTCCGACGCGAGCAACGGGTGGGACACGGTTTCCGATGCGTTCATCGCGCATCGGCGACGATCCCTGGCCGGAGCGAAAGAGGTCGCCCGATGGGCCGCATCGCTCCGACAGCCAGCATCCGTGCTCGATGTGGCGTGCGGATGCGGCGAGCCCCTCACGCGGGTCCTCCTCGATCACCGATGCGAAGTCTTCGCCATCGACGCCTCTCCGCGCATGCTCGACTCGCTCCGCCGCGACTTCCCGAGCGTGCGAACCGCGTGCGAGACCGTCGAGCACTCGTCGTTCTTCAACCGCACATTCGATGGCGTGCTCGCATGGGGATTGCTCTTCCTGCTTCCCGAGCCGTCGCAGGAAGCGACCCTGCACAAGCTCGCCCGAACACTCGCCCCGGGCGGATCCTTGCTCTTCACCTCGCCCATAGAGGCCGCCCATTGGCTCGATGCCACCACCGGTAGGCTTTCCGCTTCGCTCGGGTTCGAACGCTACACCGGGATCGTGAACGCCGCCGGGCTCACGCAGATCTCGACCTTTCACGACGCGGACGGCAATCACTACTACCACGCCAGTCGCCCCACGCGATGACGAGCGCGAGTTGCTCACGCCGCTTGGTCAACACACGCCCAAACACAAAGACTCACCGCCCGATCCAAGGCATCGCAAGTCCCACTTCGCGATCCCGCGCTTCCGTCGGGTCTCGCCTTGACGAGGTCACCAGGTTGAGCGACGCCAGCTCCGACTCCGTCAACGGCTCCCCACGCAACTTGCGAATCAGAATCTCCGCCGACGCCCGCCCCTGCTCGTTTCCGTCACTCCCCCGCTGCCCATCCAGATAGCGCTCAAGCTCCGGGAGCGCCGCCGGCCCGCACCGCCACAGCGCGTTCATCGCGATCAAAGCGTCCTCCTCAATCGAGTTCGCTCCCAGATGCTCGCACAGCACCCGCGCAGCCTCATCCACATGAAGCGGACACTTCCCTATCGCCAGAATCGCCGCCGAGAGCAACCGCTGCTGGAGATCGTCCGAGGTCATCGCCCCCGCCAATTCGCCCTGCGAAACCCCAACGTGTTTCAGCAACCATTCGGAGCAGTCACCCGCGTTGCGGAAGTACGTCGACCCGACCGAATACAACGTGTCGTGCTCAAGCCCTTCCACCGCTACTCGGATGAGCGCGGGCGAGGGCCGCTCGCTCGCCCCAAGCCGTTCAGCAAGAATGCGCCCCGCGATCTGACGCCGCTGCCGATCCGGATCGCTCAGCGCCGCTTCAAGCGATTCCCGCGACCCCACGTCCGCCTCGAGAACACACATCCCCCACTCTCCGTTGTACGTCCGCTGATCGTCACCGATCGCGTGGATCGCGATCCGCCGCAGCCACGCCCGTTCATACCCCCACATCGTCGGCTCGCGATCCGAGAGTTCCTCCAAAAGGTCATCCCGCACCACGTTCGGCGCCGCCTCCGCCATCACGAACAGCCCGACCGTCGGCGTCCACCGCTCCCACTGGCTGCGTCGCAGCCACCGAACCTCCACGCACGCCCACCCCAACCCCGCCAGGAGGATCGAAACCGGGACCAGCCGAACCCGCGTTCCGCCCCAGCCTCCCCCGCCGCTCAATCTCCAGACGTTGAGGCCCGCTCCGCGCCCGCCCCCGCAACGTGCGCCGCATTCCGGACAGACCCGCACGCCGTCGCGAGCGAGCGTTCCCGAAAGGTCGTACCCGCATCGCGTCACGACGAACCACGCCCACGGATTGATCAAACGCCACCACGACCGCGACCCGGGCCGCCCGTCGCACGTCGCACTCCGCCGACGCAGCCCCGCAAACGCCCGCCACGCCGACCATCCCATCGCCACACCCGCCATCGCGAGCACGACCATTCCGAAATGTTCAACAAGCCTGGTCATCGCGACGACACCATCGACCATCCGGCACTCGTGCCAACAGCACAGCAATCATCGCCCGGTGCAACGACAAAACTCGAAGCCTTCACCGAGAATTGAGATGGGGGAGAGACGACGGACAGTTTGCCGCCGAAGAGTCCGCGCCGCACGCCGCTCCACACGCCAAACACCTCAGCCGTCCGCAATTGGGGTACTAGGATTTGAACCTAGACTAAGTGAGTCAGAGTCACTCGTGCTACCGTTACACCATACCCCAGTATGGTCGATGATCGGCCAAGTGTATCGGCCTCGATCGGGCCCGTCTAGACTCGCTCGACGCCAATTCCACACCCCCTCACCACCCCTCCCGAGGCGCACGCTCCATGATCACCCGCCGCTCTCCCAACGCACCCGCACGCCACCGAACCCTCCCCGCCACCCTCGCACTGGTCCTTCTCGCCGGGCTGGGCCTGGGATCAATCTCCGCCTGCTCCACCAACCCCGCCACCGGCGAGTCCCAGTTCGACATGCTCAGCCGCGAAGATGAGATCGCCCTGGGCGCTCAGGCCGGCCCCGAGTTCACCAAGGAGTTCGGCGGCGCGGTCACCGATCCAGCCCTCCAGGCCTACGTACGCCGCATCGGCGCCGACCTCGCCGCCAAGACCGAAGGCGACAACCCCACCCTCCCGTGGGAGTTCACCCTCCTCAACACCAAGGAGATCAACGCCTTCGCCCTCCCCGGCGGAAAGATCTTCTTCACCCGAGGCCTCGCCGAACAACTCTCCTCCGAAGCCGAAATGGCCGGCGTCCTCGGACACGAAGTCGGACACGTCACTGCCCGCCACGCCAACGCCGGCATGGCCCGCCAGGGTCTCTCCTCGCTTCTCATCGGCGGCGCCGCAGCCGTCCTCTCCGACAGCGCCCAATCCGCACAGGAACTCCAGCAGATCGGCGAACAAGTCGGTGGCGTCATCCTGCTCAAGTACTCCCGCGATCAGGAATCCCAGGCCGACGCCCTCGGCATGCGATACATGGTCCGCTCCGGGTACAACCCCAAAGCCCAGCGATCCGTGATGGAGGTCCTCTCCCAAGCCATGTCCGGCGGACGGCCCGCCGAGATCCTCTCGACCCACCCCTACCCCGAAACCCGTATCGCCCGCATTGATGCCGCCCTCCGCGGCGAGTACGCGTCGTTCCTCGCCGCCCCGGGCCGCGCCGCCGCCGACCAGCAGCACGCCGCCAGATATGCCGCGGACTTCCTCCCACGTCTCAAAGCCCTCCCCCCCGGCTCAGCACCCGCGCCCCGATCCGGCAATGACGCGAACGGCGTCGCGCCCCGGAAACGGGCCATGCTCAACGCCGAAACCGGAGCCCTCACGTTCGAACGTATCGACCTCTCCAACCCCTCCGCGTGGTGCGCTCACTGCGCCCAGGAAGCCCTCACCCTCTCCGCAAAGTGACCGTCGCCACGCCGGATCGCCGCCATGCACCCGCCTTGGTTCCCCTCGGTATACTCGCCAGTCGGTTCTTGTGTCGTTGTTTCCAAGGAGGATCCATGTCGAAGGTTCACGGTATCTCTCGTTTCGGTGCGGTGCTCGGTTTCGCAGCCCTCTCGTCGGGCGCACTTTTCATGATGGCCGCCCAGCCCGCCGACACGCCCGCGCCTCGCGAAGGCCAACCCGCCGGCCAGCCCGGTGAACGCGCCCCCGGCCGCGGCCCTCGCGGCGGCGGTGGCGGCGAATTCACCAGCGTCGAACAGGCGATGAAAGCCATCAACGGCGGCCACCGCGAACTGACCAAATCCGTCAGCGACACCACCAAGAAAACCGCCAATCTCGCCCTCGTCGCCCAGATGCAGCGCGGGGCCCTCTACAGCAAGAACAACGTCCCCGGCCACCTCAAGGGCGGAGAGAAATCCCTCGAGGACTACCGCCGCGCCCAGATCACCCTCATGCGGATGCTCCTGGATCTCGAAACCCAGGTCCTCGACGGCAAAACCGCCGACGCCGCCAAGTCCCTCGTGGCTCTCCACGATTACGAAGAAGCCCAGCACGCCAAGTTCCTCGATGAGGGCAAGAGCGACAAGCCCGCCCCCGCTTCAGCACCCGCCCAGCCCAAGAAGGACGAGAAGAAAGAAGAAAAGAAGTAAGCCCTCCCCAAGCTCTTGAGCCCAATCGTTCACAAGGCCCGCGTCCCCGACGCGGGCCTTGTCGTTCCTTCGACCTGCTCCTGCACACGCCCCACCCGCCCGTTACACCGCTTGCGAGTGAACCAGCGCCCGTTCCACCTGCGAATCCGGCACGCGCAACGTCAACTGAACCACGAGACAATCATCCGCCAGCGCCGCCTTCCCACGATGCTGCAGGATGCGCCTCTTGGCCCCCTCGAGCGGATCCTCGCCCCCCGCCCGATTCGGAAGCAGCGACCGATGCAGCTCGGGCAGCGTCAGCATCGCCCCATCCGCATCACGCGTGTCCATCGCCCCGTCCGTGAACAGCACGATCCGGTCCCCGGGCGCGACACTCGCCCGCCTCGATCGCTCCTCCGCGTCAAACAGCTCCGGCGGCAGCACGCCCAGCATCGTGCACGTCCCGCCAAGCTCATCTGCCTCGCCCCACCCGCCACCGGCCGTTCGCACAATCCCGGGCGGATGCCCCGCGTTCGACCACGAGATCAATGCCGTTCCATCCGCTCGCGAGGCCACACGAACAGCGATCGCGGTCGCGTACATCGCCTGCCCAGACAAGGCGGCATGCGCGTACGCGTTCAAGTCCGCGATCAATGCCCCGGGCGTCGCCTCAGGACGCTCCGCGAAAAACCGCTGGATTTCCCCGTGCAACCGATTCACCGCCAGTGCCGCCGGAACCCCGTGCCCCGACACGTCAATCAGCACGACCGTGATCGGCCCCGGCACCCCCGCGGCCACATCCGCCGCCGGCGCGTGGATGTACAGAAAATCCCCGCCGATCTCCCGCATCGGGTCGTACCAGTACCGCACCTCGCAAGGCCCCGTCTCCAGCGGCGGCGGAAACAACGACTCGTGAATCCTCCGCGCGTACGCGAGCTCCGACTTCAGTTCCCCGTACCGCTCGCCCAGCACACGCGTGTGAAACCGCTCCCCGAGCAGCGTGTAACTTCGATAACTCCAGAACACCCCGGGCACCCCAACCAGCGGAAAGAGCATCACCAGCAAGACACGCACCGCCCAGTGACCCGGATACAGAATCATCGCGACCACCGCGAACGTGATCCACAGCAGAAGCACCGGCGTCGTCGCCTCACGCCACGTCAGCGGGATGATCAGCGCGCCCACGAAGTGAAGCAGAAACACCGCCGCCAGCGCGGAAAGCCCGATCAGCATCGCCGACGTGTCTTCACTCCCACCACTCCCAGGGTTCATGTTGAGGTAGTTGGCAAGCGGCTGCGTCAGCAGCGCGATCCCCCCCGCCAAAAGCCACAGCCGCCGAAGAATCGTGACCAGCCCCTCGTGGTCCGGCTTGGACTTCCGAATGATCACCGCCGCCCCCACGAACACCGCCGCGAGCACGAAATCACTCGCCGTGTCGAGGCGCGTCCCCGCTCGCTCCGCCGCTGTCTTGTCAAGCTTGAAGTACAGCGTCGCGATGTTCCACAACAGGCTCAGAACCAACATCGCCGCCCCGAACCCGCAGTACCACTGCAAACGCCGACGCAGAACCCGCGTCCGCTCCGCCGCCAACGCCGCATGGAACGTCGCGTCCTGCATCTCCGGAGAGACGGGAGGCGATTCGAGTTCCAGCAACCGCGCCAGCATGCTCATAAACAGGGACCCCGGACCACGCGAAACTCGCGCGGCGACTGGAAGGATACTCACCGTTCTGTGCTCTACACTTACCCCCTATGAGCCTGCTTGTCACCGGAACCATCGGAATCGACGACATCGTGACCCCCACCGGGCATGCCGCCCAGGTTCTTGGGGGTTCATGTATGTACTTTTCAGCCGCCGCCTCGTTCTACGGCCCCGTCCGGCTCGTCGCCGCCGTCGGCGAGGACTTCCCCCCTGCCTTCCGCCAGGTCTTCCAGGCCTTCCCGAGCGTCGACACCACCGGCCTCGAAACCCGCAAAGGCTCCAAGACCTTCCGCTGGGGGGGCAAGTACCACCAGAACATGAATAGCCGCGACACCCTCTTCACCGAGTTGGGCGTCGTCGGCGAACACCCCCCCACCGTCCCCGCCGCCTACGCCGACTCGGGATTCCTCTTCCTCGCCAACATGCCCCCCGGCGTGCAGGCCGGCCTCCTCGAACAGGCCCCCAAGCGCAAGCTCGCCGTCGCCGACACGATGGACCTCTGGATCAACGTCGCCCGGCCCGACCTCCAGGTCCTCCTGCGCAAGGTCGACGGCTTGGTCCTCAACTACGACGAGGCCGAACTCTTCACCGGCAAACCCAACAGCGTCACCGCCGGCCGCGCCATCCTCGAGATGGGCCCCCGCTTCGTCGTCATCAAGAAGGGCGAGCACGGCTGCCTGCTCGTCCACCGCGACGGCGTCTGCGCCCTCCCCGCTTTCCCCACCGAGACCATCGTCGACCCCACCGGCTGCGGCGACACCTTCGCCGGCGGCATGATGGGCTCCATCGCCGCCGAACAGGCCAAGTCCCCCTCCGACCCCGCGTCCATGGCCTCCATCCGACGCGCCCTCGTCCACGGCACCGTCATCGCCAGTTTCACCATCGAAGCCTTCAGCCTCGACCGCCTGCGAACCCTCACCCGCCGCGAGATCAACGACCGCTACGCCCAGTACGCGTCGATGGTCCGCATCGACTGAGCCACGCATTCATCGCACGTCCACGCCCCTCAGGGCAGCTTCTGCTCCAGAAGCCACTCGACCACCTCGGACAGCGCGTGCCCCACCACCAGCGTGTGACCCCACCCCGAAGCCTCGACAAACCGGCTCGGCGGCTTCACGCCTTTCGCAGCCCTCCGCGCCCGCTCGATCGAGAAGAGCGGGTCCAGTTCCGCCGCCACATCAAAGCGCGGCGTCTGCCGAACGCCCGCCTTCGGCGGCGAGACCAACCCACCCCCCGCGATGCACGCGGCCGCCGCGATCACTTCGGCCCGGCCCGCCGCGAGCGACGAGACCGCCCCCGCTCCCATCGAATGCCCGATCAGGTACACACGCTTCGCGTCAATCGCGTAATCCGCGGACAGGTCCTCCACAACCCGATCGAACGCGCCATTGGACGACGCGCTGTACGTCAGCGGGCACACCACGACAAACCCGTGCTTGTCCGCCAGATCCCGGATCAGCCCGCCGCCATACCCCTCGAAAAACATGCTCTCATCCCCGCCCGCCCCGTGAAACGCCACGACCAGAGGGACCGGCGTCGCGCCCGCTGCAATCTTCGCCGGCACATACACCCGGCACGGAATCGACGCCTCGCCGCTCATCACCACACGCCAGTGATCGCCCGCCATGCCCTTGTACGGGTTCCCGCCCTTCTCAATCGCCGCAACCTCCGCCTCGACAGCAGCAGCCATCGCGTCCATCGACGCGAGGAACCGCGCTGACACCCTCGTGCTCGCCTCGTCGATCAGCAGCCCCGCGCGGGCCTTGGCCGTCGCCACCGCACGCTCACCCTCGTCCCCCTTGGGCGAGATCGCGTTGAGCCGTTCCTCAAGCCGAACACGCGCCTCTTCCACCGACGCACCCCGGATCGTCACCCGCCCCTTGGGGATCGCAATCGCCTCGCTCACGTCCTTGCGCGACGCGACGACAATCTGAAAGTCGCCCCTCGGCATCGAATCAAACCTCGTCGCCAGTTCGAGCGTGACGCTCGGTATCCCGTTGCTCTCGACCTTCAACCCAAGAGGCGCTCGCCACGCCTCGCGCCCGTCATTCGCCATGAGCACGACATCAAGTCCGACCGTCTCTTCTGAAGCCGCGTCGCCAACCGAAAACATGAGTGCAAACGTGAACGCCGCCGCGTCCTTGTTCCCCGGATGGATCACCGCAGCTCTCGTCGTCACCCGCAACGACTCCGCCACACGCCGCTCAAGCGTCGAACTCCGCCCCTCGATCTCTCGGACCATCTCGCCGAGCGTCTGCACCGCCGAGGTGTACCGCCCCGAGAAAAACGCGATGCTCGCCTGATCGAACCGCCGGTTGTAGTCCGCGATCTTCTCGCCCGTCGGCGGAGACGCTCGCAGCGCCTTCTCACACTGGAGATACGCGAGCGCAAGGTCCATCCGCGAGGCCGAAACAAACCGCACCGCTTCAGCCTTGGGCGGAGCTTCCTGAGGCGGCGGAGAAGCCGGCTCCGGCTGAGCCATCGCCATCCCCGCACAGCCACACACCGCCAGAATGGAGAGAATCACACGCATCGGCAACCTCCGAAGCTACAGAAACCGTGTCGACACAAACACGCAACCCGCGAACGGACCTTCAGCCGCCCGATCCGTGAACAACTGCGCCCGCAGCGCACCGATCCGCGCCGCCGCCGGCTGCCACGCGATCAGCGTGCTCCCGCTCCCCGTCATCATCACGCGCGTCCCCAGAATCTCCTCCGCCTTGCGTCGCAGCTCAAGCAGCCGCGGCTCGATCCGCGCCGCCGCCGGCTCCAGATCATTGAACCACGCCTGCGGGCTCAGCACGCCCGTCGCCACCCGCCGCACACCTTCGAGATCGGGGCCCCCGACCGGGCCGCCCACCAGTCCGATCTGGTCGAACGCCCCGTACACCGCCGGCGTCGAGCACCCGAACGGCGGCACGATCAGGAGCAATTCCTCCACGTCCCCCGCGATGCTCGCCGTCCGCTCGACCACCTCGCCAAACCCGGAAATCACGGCCGGGCGATGATGCTCGTCCACAAAGAACGGCACATCGCTCCCGACCCTCGCCGCCGCCGCCACCAGAAAGCTATCCGCGAGCGGCAGATCAAACGCGTCGCGGAGCGCGAGCAACGTCGCCGCCGCGTCGCTCGACCCGCCGCCCAGCCCCCCGCCGACGGGGATGCGTTTCTCCACCACGATCCCGCACGGCAGCCTGTGGCCCACGACATCTTCGAGCGCTCGATGCGCCCGCGCGGCCAGATCCTGCGCGGGAGTCCAATCAATCGGCGTCTTCTTCGGCGCATCCGCCGTCCACGCCACGCGGTACTTCGTCGACTCGCGCGGCGTGACGGTGACCATGTCCGAAAGCTCAAGGCAGCTCATCCACGACGCGATCGGGTGCCATCCCGCACGAGGCCCGCCGACAACCGGGGCACCCACGCTGAGCGCGAGGTTCACCTTCGCGGGCGCTCGGCGTGTGACACTCGGCATAAACCCCTCCCACCCGCGGCTTCAGGCGTCCTGCGGCGTGTACGTCGCTCCGTCCATCACGTCGCACGACACGAAGTCGCCGTCCGCGAACTGATCCGCCCGCTGCCGCGTGTCGGTCAACTTCAGCACAATCGGCACGCCCGCGTTGACCGTGATGGTGTTCGCCGAGGCGTCCTTGGCGATCACCGCGCCCTGCACGCGCCGAGGCCTGCCCGCGACCGGCTCGACATACCGTCCGCCGCTCTTGACGACGTCCACGCGCCGAGCGTCGACCCGGATCACCCCGATGGTCCGCTTGCCGATGGGCGTTGTGACCGCCGAGGCGGGCACGAGATGGAGCTGATAACTGGTGTTGGGAACCTCGACAATCACCGTCGCGGGCTTGGTGGCCGTGGCGGGGTGGTTGGCGGAAAGGACCCCCCGGGTGAGGTAGGGGGCGATTTTGGTCGTCGGAGAAGGGGTAATCATCGCGGCCATCATAGCGGGGCGAACGGAACCCGCAAACTTCCGGAACTTGTTCGATTTGGAGGTACGAACGTGCCGACCTCGGGTACACTGCCGTCGGGCACTCGCCCCTGTCTGTTCCGACCATGCCACCAACCCGCCGCACAAATTCCCCCCGCGCCTTCACGCTGATCGAGCTGCTCGTCGTGATCGCGATCATCGCGCTCCTGATCGGATTGCTTCTGCCCGCGCTGAGCAAGGCCCGCGAGGCCGCCCGGGCCGCCAAGTGCCTTGCCTACCTGCGCGGCATCGGCATCGCCATGTCGATGTACGCCGAGAGCAACAAGGAACTCATCCCGCGCGAAGGCGTCCGTCCCCTCGGCTGGCCGAACGCCAAATCGACCCACGTCCCCTGGGCCTGCGCGCTGCGTCCTTTCATCGACGCGAGATCGGGCACCGGGTATGAGCTGGCCGATCTCTTCGCCAACGCCCCCTACTACCGCTGCCCGAGCCGGTACAAGGATGGGCACAACATCCACTACGTGGTCAACGCGATGCCCTTCCGCTCGCCGGGCGTCTTTGACACGCGCGGCGACCGCAACGAACTGTGGCGGCGCGGGCTCACCAAAGCCTCCGCCATCTTCAGACCCGCCGACACGTTCTACATGGCCGAGATGGCCGAGGACCGCGCCCAGACCCTGTACAACCAGTGGTACGCCGGCGCCGACGAGGATATCGACGTCGCCCAGTTCTACGACATCTGGGACGACGGGCACGTCCTCTACGGCAGCACCTCGCTCCGCGTCTTCCCACGCAGGCACGGCAGCGGGTCCAACGTCTCCTACCTCGACGGGCACGCCGCCATCGTCAAGGACGAGGCCCTCCACACGCTCATCAACTGGGACGACGGGATCTACAACTGGGTCCCGCGATAGCCGCCGGCCGAAAGACACTTCGCGTTTATCGCCTGGTTCTGGTATGCTCGCGCGGTGTTCTGGCCCAACGTCATCCTCTACGGCACCCTGGCGGTCTGCACCCTTCTCACGGTGTGGATCATCAAGCGATACGACCTGTACGACCATGAACCGTGGTGGTACCTCCTCCTCGCCGCTCTGGTCGGTGCCGGGGGGATGCACCTCTCGGGGCATGTGCAGATCTGGTTCATCATGGGCGCGATCGACCGGCACGGCGAGGCGACGGACCTCTACATGGCGATCCTCGCGGGCACGATCGAGGAGGCGTTCAAGCTCGCGGCCGTCGCGCTCGTCGCGGTGCCGTTCCGTAAGCAGTTCAACGAGCCGCTCGATGGGATCGTGCTCGGCTCGTTCGCGGGCCTTGGCGCCGCGCTCGAAGAATCGGTGCACGTGCTGCGTCAGATCGAGCCGATCACCTTTCTCCCGCCGCAAGAGCCCATCCGCCTCGCCGGGCATCTGGTCATGGGTGGCGTGACCTGCTTCGGCCTGGGCATGCTGACGATGCCGGGGCGTCGCAAATGGCACGCGGCGTGGGCCATCCCCGTCTGCTTCGCCATCGGCGCGGGGATGCACACCGCGTGGGACATCACAGCCTTCTCCGCCGCAGTGAGATTCCATGCCTCGGAAGAGCTGCTCCCCTGGCACACGTGGGTCCCCGTGGGGCTGATGCTCGTCGGCCTTGCGTTGTACCGCGGCATGGTCGGGTGGGGCGCGTCGCTGACGCGGTACGTGCTGCAGGTCTGCGACGTCAGGACCAAACGCTGTCCGCCGCCATTGCGATGACCGCGGCACCGGCCGCCCCCGTGCGCGCCCGACGCGATTTCCAAACCCCGGCCCTTGGATGCCTCCCGTAGCCGTCCGATTCGCCAAGGTCCAGAAGCCCTCGGCACCCCCGCCGGACGCAGCCGGACCAATCGTGGCGCAAATCGCTTCCGGCGCGCACCACAGTGGTGGTTACACCACCATCGCATGCGAGGTCATGCCGCCGGGGTCGCTCTCGACCCCGAAGGGGTCATCACCTGCCTCCACCGGGAGCGTTGCCCGCGGCCTTGAAAGCGCCCCACTTCGCCCTGCACGCGTGCCACGACCATCCGAAGGAACCAGTTGGTCGTAGGCCCCGGCTTAGCAGCCGTGCTCGAAGGCCTCCACGTACGCGTCGTAGTCAAAGAAGTCGACGAAGTCATCGCCGTTGATGTCGGCGGAGCGACGGCCCGTGCAGGAGCCTGTCTCGAAGCATGCGACGAACTCGTCGTAGTCGAAGAAATCGACGAACCGGTCGCCGTTGAAGTCCGCGATGCACGCATTCGAGACGCGGTTGGATTGCATGGTGACCGCGCCGACCCGCGCGTACGCGCCGCCGGCGATGGCGGCGCCGGTGTTGAGCGTGATGCTGGCCATCGCGAGGATGTTGCCCTGGAAATCGGCGTTGGAACCGATGGTCGCGGAGGAGCCGACCTGCCAGTAGACGTTGTTGACGTTCGCGCCGTTGATCGTGCGGACCGAGGAGTCGATGGCGGCTGTGAGGGTGCTGCCGATCTGGAACACGAAGCGGGCTTCGGTATCGCCCAGGGCGTCGAGCGTGAGTGCGCCCGTCAGCGCGGCGGAAGATTCAAAGAAGTAAACGCCGGGCTGGAGCGTCATGCCGCCCATGTCGACAGAGGTGAGCGTGTGTGTGTGGGGCATGGCGGCGAGGGTTTCGTAGGCTTGGGTGATGTCGCTTTGGGCCTGCTGCGCCAGGCCGTCGCCCGCGCGCATCGAACCGTTGAAGACGCGTCCGGGCGGGAACCCCGTGATCGCCAAGCCCGGCCAGACACCAAGGTCGCCGGAGACACGCGTGGGCCCGGTGTTGGTAACGGTCGAACCGGCGAGGACGGCGAAGTCTCTGGCGGTGGCGAGCATGCTGCTCTGGGCGTGGGCTTGGACGCACAGAAAGCATGGCAAGGCCATCAGGAGGAGGGAACGATTCATAAAGCACCCTTTCAGTTCGCACGGCCAAACATCCGGACATGGACGCGGCCCCGGGGCGAATCATGACAGACTAAGCCGGCGGTGAACAGGGTCTACGCGGGATTGATGCTTGATTGTCACCTGCTCTGCGCCGCCAAGTCTTAAGAGCGGCAGCCAACCATGGGGATCTTGAAACGGTCAGTGCCTGTCACCTGGCCCGACGCGTGCCACGCTGATCTCGTCCAAACGGAGTCGCTCTCCGAAGTCCTGTAACCGGGTTTTGGAAGAAAGGCCAACGAAACTAGTCGACGCTCCGGCGAGTATCGAGTACAACTCCAGTCTCGGAGGAACATGACATGCGTCACGTTGCGTGTGGTATGGCGTCGGGCATTGCGTTCGCGTTGATGGCTGGTGCTTCGGCTGATGTGGTCAACGGCGGGTTTGAGCTTCCGGGTGCGGGCTTTCGCACTGTGCATGCCGGGCAAACCTACGACGGCTGGACGGCGGGCGGCCCGTCAGACATCGAGTTCGTGCACGTGACGGTGGCCGGGCCGCAGTACGAGATTTCCTTTGCGATGGCCGGGAACGTGTGGGCCGGGCCGCAATTCATGGAGATGAATATCGTGTGGAATGGCGGTGTCGCCGGGCATTTCACGCACGACACGACGGGGCGGTCGGGCGATTGTCGGCTATTTGCGTGTTATGGGCTTGAGAGAGCTAGGAGAATCTCAGAGCGTCGGTTACACTGCGCCCGGCCGCTGTCTCAGCTCTTCCTCTGACGGGAAATGGCTGAAAACGTCAGGACCAGGAGCCCGAGCCATGCGTCACACGATGATCGCGTCCATCTTTGCCGGCACGCAGCGGCGTTTCGCACGATCGGGGAAAGGACGACCGGGGCTGGGTCTTCTCCTCGCGGTTGCCGCCGCTTCGACGGCCCACGGTCAATGGACGGTGACCAATCTTCATGTGCCGGGCTCGACGGGGTCCGACGCATTTGCCGCAAGCGGTGGGCAGCAGGCCGGGTATGTCGAGGTTGGTTTCCTCTATCACGCCAGTCTGTGGAGCGGCACGGCGGGGACGTGGGTCGATCTCAATCCGGCGGGTGCGTCGCAGTCCGTCGCCAACGCGATCCAGGGAGGGCAGCAGGCGGGGTACGCCCTCATCGGCGGCGTGTATCGTGCCGGTCTTTGGAGCGGCACCGCGGGCTCGTGGGCCGACCTTACTCCGTCGGGACTCTCCGGGGCTTGGATCAATGCGATGAGTGTCGGCCAGCAGGCGGGGTATGCCAATGTCGGGGGCTTCAATCACGCCAGCGTGTGGAGCGGAACCGCCGGTTCGTGGGTCGATCTGCACCCCGTTGGCGCCTTGTCCTCCATTGCCAATGCCGTCGGCGGCGGGCAGCAGGCGGGGTACGCGAACGTCGGCGGTGTTCTCCGCGCGTGCCTCTGGAGCGGTTCGGCGGCGACGTGGGTTGATCTTCACCCGGCGGGAGCGTCGAGATCTTTCGCCTACGCGGTCGCCGGCGGGCTTCAGGCGGGGTCGGCCCTTGCGCGCGGCGCCTTTCGCGCCAGCCTGTGGACAGGATCGGCCGGTTCGTGGGTCGATCTCAGTCCGGCGGGCACGTCGGGGTCCGAGGCCTATGGCATGAATGACGCTTACCAAGTGGGATACGCCACCGTCGGGAACTTTGATCACGCCAGCATCTGGAGCGGCACGGCGGCCTCGTGGGTCGATCTGGGAGCCTTCGTTCCCGGCGAGTTCTCTCACAGCTACGCACAGGGGATCTCCACTGATGGCTCGAACCTGTACATTTCCGGTTACGGGTTCAGTCGGCTGAGCAATCGGTATGAGGCTTTGCTGTGGACGCGATCACTGTGTACGGCGGCGATCATCGTCAGACAACCTCAGAACACCTCGACGTGCGCCTCCGGTACCGCCGAGTTCTCTGTCACGGCGGGCGGCACCGGGCCTTTGACGCACGCGTGGCAATGGAAGCCCGCTCCGGCCGCTGCCTGGACCAATCTGGCCAACGGGATCAACTCGTACCTGGGCCAGGCCATGCTCGACGTCACCGGCGCATCCGACGCGACTCTTCGTCCTCGCGTGCTCTCGGGCTTTGGCAACAATCTTCGGTTCCGCTGCGTCGTGACCAATGCGTGCGGGAACGCCACGAGCAACGAGGCGTCACTGACGGTCTGCGCCGCGGATTACAACTGCGACGGCTTTCTCGACTTCTTTGACTACGACGATTTCGTCAGTTGCTTCGAGGGCACGAACTGCGGCGACGGCAACGCCGACTTCAATGGGGACGGGTTCGTCGATTTCTTCGACTACGACGCCTACGTCGCCGGGTTCGAAGCGGGCTGCTGATACGTCGCTCCATCCGCGAGACGGCTTTTTCTGCCGGCGACAGGCATCATCCAGCGACGCGGTTCTCGCCCGGACCCCACCCGTATGAGGTGGCTTTCCCTAGGATTCCTTTGGAGATCGCTGTCCGAAAGCCAGTCTTCCATGCTCCTTTTCATGAGGCGTGCTCGTGTCGACCGGCCGTACGGAGGCCGGCGACGTGCACGGTGGCGGCGAACGCCGCGACAGAGAGACCAGATGCCCGGGCGGCCGGCAGCGGATTGGATGAATGACCGGACGGGGTCCAGTTGCAACGGAGAAGTATCATGGCGCAGAGAACCTGGGTGAGCGGCGTGACGATGCTCGCGATGATGGCGGGCTGCGGGGCAGCGATGGCTCAAGTCGATTACTCGTGGCGGTACTACCGCCCGGGGAACACGGGGATCCAGGGCGACTACAACGAGTCGATCTGGATCGCGCCCGACGGCGACCCGTGGATCGCCGGATACAACCCGGTCGCCGAAGAAGGCGGCATCGCCAAGTTCATCCAGGCTGAGAACCGCTGGTTCAACGTTTCGAACATCGACTACTCGGTGTTCGGGAGTGCCAACGTCGTGGGGACCTCCCGGGTGACGGACATGGTCGCGGATGGTCAGGGCAACCTGTGGATCGGGACGTGGGTGGGCGTGCTCCGCATGAACCTTGCGGCCGGCCCGAGTTCGCTTGTGATGTATGACCAGACAAACTCGCCTATGGCGGGCGGGTTCACGTCCGACCTCACGCTGGCGCCCGACGGCTCGATCTGGGCCGCTGCGGACGGCGGAATGTTCCGGTTCAACCAAGCGACCAACACATGGACACACTTCGGCGGCGGCGGCGAGGGCAAGATCGCCGCCCAGCCCAAGCCCAGCGGAGGCTACTCCATCTGGTCCTCGGGTGGAGGTTCCGCCGGGATGGACCGGTGGGACAGCACGACGCAGGCCTGGACCCACATTCCCTACGCCATTGGCAACCCGGTCGCGTTGATCAAGAAGGACTCCGTGGATGAGGCCGGCAATATGTGGGTGCTCAGGCTCGCGGACGATCAGGGGCAATGGACACTCGACTGCATGCGCCCCGACGGTTCGTGGATCAATCCACCACTGCCGCCGCTCACGACACAACTGTCGGCACCCTTCTCCGCCATCAAGCCCTTCGGGAATATGCAGGCGTACCTGATCGTGATCGCGCCTGATCTGACCTATCACCTCCACCGCTTCGATGGTTCGACGTGGACTGATCTGGGCAGTGTACCCTTCAATGCGTTCATCGATGATCTGGACTTTGCGCCCGACGGCACGATCTGGGTCTGCGGCACAGGCCAGGGTGGCGCGATCCGACGCGACCCGGTGACGGGTTTCTGGCAGCGCTACCGAGTCACCAACACCAGCCAGTTCGACTTCTTCAACAACGACCTCACCATCGACCCGGAGTCCGGCGACGTGTACGCGTGCGCCAACGCTTCCTCAGACATCGGCGGCATGGTCAAGTTTGACGGCACACGCTGGACGGACTTCGTCACGCATTCGGACTACGGGCTCGGCGGGCCCTGGCCGTTCACGGGTGCGCCGCAGAGTGAAGCGATCTATGTTCGCCCGTCCAATGGGCACGTCGTCGTCAACCCGATCAACAGTTTCACGCACGACTTCGACGGCACGACATGGACTTCGATCCCGGGCGGGGCCGATCAGATGAGCCAGTATCTCGAGGACTCGCTGGGCCGACTGTGGGGCGTCGGGCACACCTTTGGCACTTGGATCCTGGAGAACGGCGCCTTCACCATGGTTGACTTCTTTCCAACAAAGCTGCATCAGGATCCGGATCGGCCTGGGACGGTCTGGATGGAGTCGAGTCTTGAGATCGTCCGCACGGATCGCACGTACACCTTCTCGCGCAGCGTCGCAGACTTCCCCGAGGTCAACGCGATCGGCGGGACCTTCACGGGCATGGCGGCCGATCACAACGGCGTCGCCTGGGTCGGGTCGACCGCGACCGAGTTCGATGGCAGAGGCGGGACGTTGATCCGCATCGACGCCACCACAGGCACGCACCAGATGTGGCGGCACGACCTGGGTTGGCCGTTCCCGGGCAACCAGGTCACGCCGCTGCTGACAACGCCCGACGGGCGCGTGTGGATGACCTACGAAAGCGTGTATCCATCCACCGTTGCCGGGCTCCTCGCGTGGGACGGCACGAACGTGGTCACCTTCCCCGCGCCGCCCAACGGCGCGTGGCAGTTTGGTGGCCTGCCGCACTTGGGTATTCTGGACATCGAGATGAAGATCATCCCCGGCGGCTACGAGTTGTGGATGAGTTGCATCAGCCGGGGCCTGGCGGTGCTGGCCGTCACCACGCCCTCATGTCCAGCGGACTTCAACGACGACGGGTTCATCGACTTCTTCGACTACGACGACTTCGTCGGTTGCTTTGAGACGGCGGTGTGCCCGCCTGGCAAGACAGCGGACTTCAATGGCGATGGATTCGTCGACTTCTTCGACTATGACAGCTTTGTCGGGGCGTTCGAGAGCGGATGCTGAACGCGTTCGAACGTGGATCATCCGGGCCGGACTGAAGAAAGGGAGGGAGTGAACGTATGAGCATGTTCCGAGCGATTGGTGTGTTGATGGCGTTCCTGCTGGCGGGGATGGTCGGAGCGGATGTGGTTTACACGCAGCCGCCGAACCCGGCTGGGGGGCAGTACAAGTCGTCGTGGTATCCGCCCGACGGGTTGGACGGGGACGAGTACGCGTTTGACGGATTCTCGCTCACAACGGGTGCCGCGATCTCGGAAATCAGGTGGCGTGGCGCGTACACCAATTACCTTTCGGGCGCGGGTCGTGCGCCGGTCTTTGACTTCACGATCTCGATCTATCGGTCCATCGCTGGTGGCAGCCAGCCCGACCTTGGCGCTGGCGGACGCCTCGCTCGCTATTTCGTCGGCGGCAACGCCGGCGAGACGGCCGTGGGCACCTTTGGCGGGGTCATCATGTACGATTACGCCTACACCCTGGCAGCGCCGTTCCAAGCGGCGGCTGCGACCACGTACTGGATCCAGATCGAAGCCTCACAGGGCCTCACGCCCAATTTCGGTTGGCCTCCTGATTGGAGCATGGCCCGGGGCACCGGGGGCAACAACGCGCACTTCCGCAGAATCACCGGCGGGCCGTACCAATCCATCACAGGCGATCTCTCGTTCTCGCTCCACACCTCGGGGGCAACGACGGTCGTCATCGACGCCAGTGCCTCGCCTTCGAACGCGGGGACAGTCACGGGAGCGGGCGCGTACCCGGTCAACTCGACCGCAACCCTGACAGCCACGCCGCTCGCGGGGTGGGGATTCGTGAACTGGACAGAAGGCGGCTCGGTGGTGAGTGGCAACCCGCGGTACACCTTCACAGCGACCGTCGCACGCACGCTGGTCGCCAATTTCGCGACCGCCTACACCATCACGACCGCCTCAAGCCCGTCTTACGGCGGCACGGTCTCGGGTGGGGGCGTCTACACGCAAGGCTCGCCCGTGACGCTGGTCGCCACGCCCCACCACGGGTTTGAGTTCGCGGGTTGGTCCGACGGCGCGACCGAGCCCACGCACACGTTCCCGGCCGAGACGGATCTCTGGATCACGGCGTTCTTTCGCTCCGCGCCGGGGTCGACAACCTTCAACTTCGACGATGCCCCCGGATACACAACCCTTCCGATCGATCTGATCTCGGATGGGCTGTTGGCCCGATTCACGTCGTACGCACCGTCGGGCGGGACTTTCGTGGTTTGGCCCTACGACACCTGGGGGATCCGTCCCGCGGGGTTCGAAGGGCTTAGTCTCTTCCCCACGTCGATCTTCGGCGCGGACCTCATCGTCGACTTCTCCGAGCCTCTCGTGGACTTCTCGATCTTGTTCGCACTCCAGGAGCTCGGGTGCGACGACACCGCCACGATGCGAGTCACGACGTTCATGAACGGGGTGCAGGTGGCGACCGCGACGGGGATGGTCCCCGTTCCGGGCACCTATCCGTCGGGAACGCTCAGCATCGCGGCGCCTGCGGGGTTCAATCGCGTCGTGGTGCACTATGACTCACCCCCCCAGCGTTGCCAGGATTGGGGCCCGATCTTCTTTGCCGACAACGTCACCGTGACGCGAGCGGCGCTCTGTCCAGCGGACTTCAATCGAGACGGGTTCATCGACTTCTTTGACTACGCCGACTTCGTCGTGTGCTTTGAGACCGGGACGTGCCCTGCCGGAGGAACGGCGGACTTCAATGGGGACGGGTTTGTCGACTTCTTCGACTATGGAGACTTTGTGGCGGCCTTTGAAACCGGGTGCTGAGAACGCTGCGGCCTGTTCAGAAATCAGCCAGGAACTCCTCGAAGTCCACCCAGTCGGTGAAGTTGTCGTGATTGACATCCGCTGAGGTCGGGGGCAGCACCGCATCGCCGACGAAGCAATCAACGAAACTCACGAGATCGTCGATGGTCTTCGTTTCGTCGCCGTTGAAGTCCCCGGGTCGGGAGGCGGGGAGGTACACGATCCAGTTGGAGGGGGAGCCGGTGCCCATGATGGTGCGGCCGTCGTTGGAGATCCCCAGAGCTTCGGACAGATTCCAGTTCGTGAGGTCCATCTGGAAGGAATCATGAAGAAAGTCGGCCAGACGGACGCTGCCGAGCCCTTCGGTGTAGTAGGCCGCCCCGCCACCCGAAAGTCGACCGACCGCGACTCGCCCGTCGTCACTCACGTCGTTGAGGTATGCGATTTCAGGCAGAATCCGGAAGCCCTGGGTGGTCCAAAGGAAGCCTCGGGTTCGATCGGTCGTGAACCTTCCGACCATGACGTCCCCCGTCTCGTTCATGGCTTTGCTCCAGCCGATCACCGGCTCGTCGACGCTGATCTGGGATCCGGAGAACAACTCCAAAGACCATCGCCAGATCGTCGTCAGACCGAAACTTCCGCCGAAGAAGCGGCCGTCTCCGCTGACGCTGGTCGCCTGCCCGTCCACGCCATTGGGAAGATTTCGAAGCCCTGCCTCAGGAGTCCAAACGAATCCCCCTCTCGAGCCGAGGAAGCCGCTACCGACAATCACGCGTCCGTCGTCCGAGACGCCGTAGCCGCTGGTCGCCCCTCCGGTGATGTTCTCAAACAGGACCATGCCTTCTGCCCTGGTCCATCTCATGGGGTTCTGCGTGGCCCCCGCCGCGAGCCCGGCCGCCACCGAGCCGTCGTAATTCAGCGCCCAGACTCGCCCGTTGGTGTTGGGTCGCCCGGCCCGCACAAGGATCTCGATCCCGCCCTCACGCGTCCAGAGCGCCGGCTTTGGTCCGTTCTGAGCGAGAGACCCCCCCACCACGAGCCCGTCGCCGCTGATGCAAGTGGGCGAGAAGTTCGCGGGCAGGGCCACGATCTCCTGGCCCCACGCGGACGCTGCACCAACGAAGAGCACGCTGACAGACACGAGTGATTTCATGAATACCCCTTCACCGAGACTTCGCACGCCTGGGCGGTGCCGATATCGACGCTGATACGAACGCCACCCGTAGACACGTCAGTACGAGGGCGATATCCCACCGGTTCCTCCCTATTCGGGACCGACGCGAGATTTCCGGGTCTCGCTGCCGCTCGGCGTTGCGGCGGGAACCACTGCGGGAGATCTCCGGCCGCTCGCGTCGCGCGTGCGCTGGCACGGCCCCATTTCCAAAACAAGAACGCCGGCCCGCGTTCACGGGCCCGCCTCAGCGCGTGAGGTCCTCAGAAGCCCGTTCCGAAGGCCGCGACAATGTCGCTGCGATTGAAGATGTCCAGAAACCCGTCTGCGTTGAAGTCGGCCGCAGCGAAGCAGTCCCCGCCAGTCGGTGCGCGAACGCCGGGATTGAACGAAGCGATAGTGTGAGCCTCCGCCCGAGGGCCGAATGGCACCACCACGAGACACGTGTCTCCGTCGAGCGTGCACAGGCCCGAATCGGGACTTGCAAGAGAGGCACGCTCCTTGTCGGGTGATGCGATCTCGTCTCTCTTGAGCGAGCACGAGTGCGATGCAACACTGTGGATGACGTGCCGCTCGGATCCGAACCGGGCCGGGACTCAAGGCGAACAGCCGAGACTGGCTGGCTCAGCCCCGTGCTGCGGCTGAGAGGGTAACTCCAAGCTGCTCGCGTACTCGCTGCAACGAGGCTTCCTGTCTCGCGCGGTACTCGTCGTCGGCGTCGATGATCGGCCTGCCGATGATTCCCTCGAGCCTTGACTGCGGGAACACGGGCGGATTCGCAGCCGTGGCCTTGGTGCCGTATTGGTTCAGGTTTGAGGCAAAGATCCCTGCGGCGCTCACAGGAAGGAAATCTTCATAACGGACGCCTTCCACATCGACGTAACCCTGTTGGAGGAGCTCGTGGATGTCGTCGGTCGGGAGACGACCCTTCGCGGCGAGGCCCTTGCCGGTGGGCGTGTAAACGCCGAAAGCCAGGCCGGCCCGAAGCAGATCTCTGAGATTCTTGGGGATCACAGAGAAATGCCGGGCGTAAGCGGCCAGATACGCCGCGTGATCCGTATCGATCAGTTCGGGCTTTCGCCCGGCCTCAGCGGCGTCGGCGCAGCGGTTGTACATCGTCCTTCCGGCGGGTGTCGCGGCGAAGAACCGCTGCTCGATCTCGCCGAAGCGGGCTGTGTGCTTCGTGTCGACGACCGAACCGTCCGGATTGCGGAACCGCACGGGCTCGGAGAGCGCCTTGTACGCGTCCTGCCGGAGGAAGATCGGCGTCCCCGCGTCGGGGCCCTCGGTGTAGTCCTTGAACCCCGAGTGGACGAGGCTGTACAGGTCGTATCCCTGCCCGCGAAACGTCGCAACCAATCGATCAACAATGGAATCGATATCCTCCGCGTTCGGCGCACGCCGCTGGAACCGAGCGACATCCTCGGCCCCCAGTTGCCTGACATGCAGACGAAGGTAGTCGGGATCGGTGACGCTGAGCAACTCTCGCAACGCGTGCGTCGCTCGGCTGCGGAACCCCGCCTCGGGCAAGTCGCCCAGGCAATGCTCCATCGCGGCCGTGTAAAGGTCGATGCATATCGTGTTGGGCGTGAGGTGATTGAGATGGTGGGCCTCGAAGCACGCGATGTCGGCGGCGATTTTGAAACCGGCGTCGCACAGGTGGGTGTAGAGGGCGTGGTCCCGAGCTGTCCCTGTCCACTTGAAGATGAACTCAATCCCCTCACGGATCAGTGCATCCGCATCTGGCCACGAGAGTCCTCCCTGCCGCTCGTTCTTCTCGAGCAGTGCTTTGGCCTTGTCGGTGAATACGCGCCGCGTCGCCAACAACGCTTCGATCCGCGCTCGCGTCGCATCATCAAAGTACTCCGTCAGCAGGAGAGAACAGAAGACGCGATGTTCCGGACGATGCCGCGAGCGGTACGCGGTGGCGACCACCGGCTGACTCTTGGCCCCGACCCGCGACATGTCGTAAAAACTGTGCGGCTCCATCCCGAACGCCGCGAACCACCGGGCCACCCAGGAGTACTCCTCGGGCGTCCCGATACGGATCGCACCGTGCCGCTCGCCGCTGGCACGCTCGATGTCCGCTTCCGTCATCTTGAATCCGACATATGCCTGGCCGAGAAGGTCGCACGCGGCGAGATTGCACGCGACATTGACCCGTAGCGACCCTCCGTACAGCGGGACCTCTTTGGCGAACGAACGTGAAAGATCGGCGAACAAACGGTCCTGCATCGCGCGGGAATCCGCAAAGGCGGAGGTGTCGGCCTGCGTGTTCTTCGAGTTGGCTTCCATAGGTACCCAAGGATAGGTCAAGGGGCAAGTCACGGTCGAGAAGTCCATGATCACTCGGCCGTGGGGCCGGGTCGCTGCGAGCGGCTCTGGTGGCGATCTGCACGCGGTGCCCGGAGGTCATGGCATCATGAGAAGACGTTTGGCTGGCCCCTCATGCTCCTCGGTCCAAGGAGTCGGCGTGATGGCCCGCCGCGGCCTGGGCCTGCCAGGCAAGCGTGGGGAGTTCGATCGTCTTGCTGGGTTAAGAAAGACCGGTCCCGAACGCGGATAGCGGATACTTCCGCTATGCGATGGCTTTCGCGGAACTTGTAGCATCGTCCATGGCAACTGGGATGAACATTTTGATCGCGTATGACGGGTCGGGGCACGCCGATGCGGCGATCGACGACTTGGCGTTGGCCGGGCTGCCCGATCACGCGAACGCCTTGGTCCTTTCGGTTCTGGACGCGTGGCTCCCTGGAGCGAGCCCGTCGGGCGGCAAGGCCGACGAGGCGCTCCCGGGTCTCAAGGAGATTCGAGATGCGGTGATGCACCGGGTCGAGGCCCAGCGAGCGATTGCCGAGAAGGGTGCGGCGCGGGTGAGAACTCTGTTCCCGGGATGGCGCGTGGCCGCTGATGCCTGTGCTGAATCGCCAGCAGCGGAGATCATCCGCCGGGCGGAGGGCGAGCATGGCGGGGTGGATGGGAGAGGCGCTCGGGCCGACCTGACAGTGGTCGGCTCGCGTGGTCTGGGTGCAATCAGCCGACTGGTCCTGGGGAGCGTGGCACAGAAGGTCATGCACGGGCTGCGCGGGTCGCTCCGCGTTGTGCGTGACCGCGCCGGGGTCGGTCCTTCCGCGGGCATCACTCGGACGCTGGTGCGTCCCGTGCGCATCTTGGTCGGCGTGGATGGTTCGGCGGATTCGGACGCGGCGGTCGCCGCCGTGGCAGCACGCTCCTGGCCCGAGGGAACCCACGTGCTGGTGGCGAGCTTTGAGCAGGCCATTCAGGGCCTCGAGCACAGCAATGCCGCGTCGCTGTCGGTCTTCGGGGAGGGCGGGATCTGGCCCGGCGAAGTTGCTGGTGCGGCGTGGGCGGGCGAATCGTGGGCGGCCCAGGCAGCGGCCACAGCGGCGAGCACCATCCGGGAACGCTGCCGGGGCGTGCAGGTATCATCCGTGGTGCGTCTGGGCGATCCGAGCTATGCATTGATTGAAGAGGCCGCGAACTGGAGCGGGGGTGGGGCCAGCGTCTTGAGCGAAGGCAAGGACGCGGGTGCCGATTGCGTTTTCGTGGGCGCTCGTGGCGTGCGTGGTCTGGAGCGATTCCTCTTGGGGAGCGTCTCGGCGGCGGTGGCGATGAACGCTCACTGCTCCGTGGAGATCGTGCATCGACGCCCGGCACACGTTGCACACCAGCCGTGATACACCACCGAGTGCCGCGCGAGGGCAAGACCCGCGATCGGAAGCGTCGGGGCCTTCTTTAGGTTACTTGAGAGCTCCATGAGAGCTCTGACAGCGCAACTGGCGCAACTGCTGGGTCGGGGCAAATCTGCCCGCAACCTTGGGATACCGGCGCGGTTCCTCCTAGGGCTGTGCATTGTGGTGGTCGTGTACAGCATTCTGTTCCATTTCATCATGCAGTACGAGGGGCGTGAACCTTGCGGCAGGAGAACTCAATCAAATCGGCTGTTGGAGCGTCTTGTGCCGCAGCGCGGCCCGGTGTTCACACGATTCCTGGACCGATCGGTGTTGGCGTTGCCGGCCGTGGCGGTGGAGGCGGCGCGGCGGACGAGGCGCTCGCGCGGGTCGACGCTGCGTGGCGGCTGGACCGCCTCGCGTATCACGCTTGGCGAGCCGCTGCGCATCTGGTCGGAGGGGCCGATCACGGGGACGCCGCGGGTCGCCCGCCACAGACGTGATCGGGAAACACCAAGGGTTGCAATCGCCGGATGACGCCTGCGGAGCACTCCGGCATCGGGGCGTCCAGCTCATTCGGGCTGGGCGGGGCTACTTCGCCTCGGGCACGGGACGGACGGTCAGGATGGAGCATCTAGCATCTCGGCAAACACGCTCAGCGGTGGAGCCCATGAAGAAGTCGCGAGCGTTCCAGGTCGAGCGGACGCCGAGCACGGCAAGATCGATGCCGTGACGATCGATGAACCCGATCATCCCGCTCCCATACCCATCCCATCGCACGTCGTGCAGGAACCCGTGGTAATGGGCCTTGAGGGCATTCATCTCGTGGGAGAGGGGTTCGCAGAACTCACGCAGCCGCTGTTCGACCGACTGTTTCAACTTCGCGTCGAAGTCGGGCATGTTCGCGGTGATGACCTCCGTTCGTGGCACGTCGTACCACGGATCGACGTAGATGTGAGCGACATGGAGCACCGCGCCATCCTGCGCCGCCACGCGGACGGCTTGTACGAGCGCGTCTCGGGAGGTCTCGGAGAAATCCACGAACGCGGCCACGTTCGTGAACGGACCTTCCTGTCCTTCGCGCACCAGGAGCACTTTCATCTCGGCTTGGCGAACGCACGCGGCCGCGATCGTTCCGACACCCCGTTCGCGGTCAAGTTCGCTGGTGGTTCCCATCACGAGCAGATCGGGTTTGAGCGTGTGGGCTTTGCGAAGTATCTCTTCCCGTGGACTCCCGACCGCCACGGTGAAACGTGCTTTCGACTCGCCTAAACACTCAGACGCAAGGTCTTTCCAGCGTCGGTGGGCCGCTTGGACAAGTTGATCCTGAGTAGGAGGTTCGAAGGGAATGAGCGGACGAGTCACGGCCCGATACGCCGAGGAGTCGACGACGTACAGCGCGTGGAGCTCGGCGCCGTGCCACGCCGCGATGCGGGCGGCCTGACGGAGCGCGTCGGATGAACACATCGAGAAGTCAACAGCGGCGAGGATGGTCTTGAGGCGGTCCACGGGGGCTCCTTCACGAGAGTGGCCGATCTGAACTGCAGCCGCAAGCGAGAGAGCAGCGGCTCTTAGCCCGCAGCGAGCGGATGGTGGAATCCTTCGGGCTTGACGGCGAGCACGGAGCATGCCGACTCATCCAGTGCTTTCTCCGCGGTGCTGCCAAGCAAGATGTCGCGGAGGTTGGTTCGGCCGCGCGTGCCGAGCACGATGAGGTCCGCGGACACGCTCCTGGCGTACTCGACGATCCCCGAGCGGTGCCCGTCATAGTCGTAGCAGACGGGCCGAACCCGCAGGTCTTTGTGGGCCTCGGCGACGGGGCCCAGAAAGTTACCCAGCCGCCGTTCAATCGCGTCGCGGTACTGTTTTTGCTGAAAGGGCTCGCCGAGCGGCGTCTGAGCCCGGTAATGGAGCTGATGCCACGGGGCGGCGAAGACGTGAAGAACGTGAAGTTCCGCGCCGTCCCGAGCGGCGAAAAGCGCGGCACGCGCCAACGCCCGTGCCGAAGTCTCTGAGAAGTCCACCGCCACGACCACGCGTTTGAAGGGGCCGGGCTGGGTGTCGCGCACGAGGAGGACATCGGTCATGCTCTTGCGGACGCAAGCGGTGGCAACGGTTCCGAAGCCCACGTCTGGGCGGCGGTCGCCAAATGCCCCCATGACCATGAGGTCGGCTTTGTGCTTGCGCGCATGGTTCAGGATACCGACGATGCGGTTGTTGATCGATACGTCCAGAGGCAGACCCGCCGCACCGGGGATCTTCGCTGCGAATTCCACCCACGCCTTTTCGGCGTCCTTCGTGAGACCGTCGCGGATTCCCTCCTGCAAGGGCGAGAGAACCGACTCAATCTCGATCACGACGGTGGTGTCGATGACGTGGACGACATGAAGTGGCAGACCGGACCACGCCGCGATGCGGAGGGCCTGGCCGACGGCCACTGCGGAACAGGGCGTGAAGTCGGTCCCGACGACAACGGATGCGTAGGGGCGTGTGTGTGCGACGGCGGGGGCGGCTTGACTCTCGGGCATCAGTGGCTCCTATGAATAAAACATGCTAGCGGTCATCGGCTGGCGACAGAATCGCGGAATAATCCGCTATCGAACGTGTTCACTCGGGGATCGGCTGCCCCCGGCTGCCAATGGCCCCATCCTTGCTGCTCGCCAGCGTCCGCGCCACGCCGGGGAGGGCATCGGGGTTGAGCGACATCGAGTCGATGCCAATTCCGGCAAGCCACGCCGCGAAGTCGGGGTAGTTGCTGGGGGCCTCGCCGCAGATGCCGACTTTGGCGGGCGTGGGACGCCGCGCATGAGCCTTCTGCACGACCATCTCGATCATGGCCTTGACGCCCGGATCTCGCTCGTCGAAGAGATGGGCCAGCATCTCCGAGTCACGGTCCACGCCCAGCGTGAGCTGTGTCAGGTCGTTCGAGCCGATCGAGAACCCGTCGAAGAGCTCGGCGAACTGCGACGCCAGCACGACGTTGTTGGGGATCTCGCACATGACATAGACCTGCATGCCGTTCTGCCCGCGTTCCAGACCGTGCTTGGCCATCTCGGCCAAGACCGCTCGGCCCTCTGTGAGCGTCCGGCAGAACGGGATCATCACGATCACGTTGGTCAGGCCCATCTCCTCGCGCACCCGCCTGATCGCGGCGCATTCCAGCGCGAATCCCTCGCGATACCGCTCGTCGTAGTAGCGAGACGCCCCGCGCCAGCCGATCATCGGGTTCTCTTCCTTGGGCTCGAAGGTCTCTCCGCCCAGCAGCCCCGCGTACTCGTTGGTCTTGAAGTCGCTGAACCGGACGATGACCGGCCGCGGGTAAAAGGCCGCCCCGATCTGCGCGACGCCCTCGGCCAATCGCGACACGAAGAACTCCGTCAGGTCGGTCCCGTGCCCCGCCGCTGCGGCCCGCTGGCGGATCTCCGCGCGGACCTTGGGATCGGCCACGCGCTCGGGGTGAAGCAGCGCCATCGGGTGCACACCGATCCAGTTCGAGACGAGGAACTCGATCCGCATCAATCCCACCCCCGCCACAGCGCCGCCCCCGGACGCCGGAAGGCAGCCCAGCCGGAAGGCGTTGCCCGGGTCGGCGAGGTTGAGCATCAGCGGCACCGGCGACACGGGCAGGCTCGCCGGGTCGAGCGACTCGTGCTCGAAGGGCACCGCGCCTTCATAGACGGTGCCCACGTCCCCCCCGGCGCATGACACCGTCACGAGCTGCCCGTCCTTGATCGCCTCGGTACCGCTGCCCGTACCGACGACGCACGGCAGACCCATCTCGCGCGACACGATCGCCGCGTGGCAGGTCCGCCCGCCCCGGTCGGTCACCACCGCCGCGGCCTTGCGCAGCACCGGCTCCCAGTCCGGGTCGGTCATCTCGGCGACCAGGACCTCGCCGGGCTTGAAGTGGTGCAGGTCGTCGGTGGAGCGGACGACGCGGGCGATGCCTGTGCCCACGCGGGCACCGACGCTCTTGCCGGTCGCGATCGCGCGGCCCTTGCCCCCCCCACCAGCCTTGAGCCGGAACGTCTCAAGCATGGTTCCCTTCACGCTCCGTTGCGAGTGCACCGTCTCGGGCCGGGCCTGCACGATGAACAACTCGCCCGTCTGCCCGTCCTTGGCCCACTCCAGGTCCATCGGGGTATCGGTGCCGCGCTTGGCGGTGTAGTGGTCCTCGACGATCATCGCCCAGCGGGCCAGTGTCAGAGCCTCGTCATCGGTGATCACGAAGCGGCGGCGATCCGCCGCAGGCACCGGCATCTCCTTGACGCTGCGCGCCGCGACCAACCCTGCGCCCGCGTAGATAAGCTTCACGGCCTTGTCGCCCAGATCCTTGCGGATCACCGAACGCTTGCCCGCCTGGGCCGTCGCCTTGTGCACCCAGAACTCGTCGGGGTTCACGCGGCCCTGCACCACCGTCTCACCCAGGCCCCACGCGCCGTCGATGACGACCACACCGCGGTGCCCGCTCTCGGTGTCGAGCGTGAACATGGTCCCGGCGCACGCCAGGTCGCTGCGGACCATGCGCTGGACGCCGACCGACAGCGCCACGGCCCGATGCGCAAATCCGTTGTGGACGCGGTAGACGATCGCGCGGTCCGTGAAGAGCGACGCCATGCACGCCCGCACGGCTGTGTCCAAGGCGTCTTCGCCGCGGATGTTGAGGTACGTCTCCTGCTGGCCCGCAAATGACGCGGTGGGCAAGTCCTCGGCGGTCGCCGACGAACGCACGGCGACATCGACTCCACTCCCCTCAGTCCCCGCCGTGCCGCCGCCCGCCACGTCACCGCGCGAGAGCGCGGCGTAGGCCGCCATGATCTGCTCACGCACCGCCGTCGGCAGTGGCGCGGCGGCGATCTTCTCGCGGATGCGGGCCGCCGTGTCCACCAGCACCCGCGTGTCCGCCACGTCCAGCCCGTCGAGTTGGCCGTACACCCACTCTTCGATTCCCGCCTCACGCAGGTGCAGACGGAACGCCTCGGCGGTGACGGCGAACCCGTCAGGCACCCTCACGCCCAGCGGCGTCAGTTCGCGGATCATCTCGCCCAGCGAAGCGTTCTTGCCGCCGACGATTGCGATATCGTCGATGGAGATTGACGAGAGAGCGACCACGAGTGGAGCCGTGTCTCCGGTGCGAGAAGTCTGGATGCTGCTGGAAGCCACAGCAAAGGCTCGGTTCGTAATGTCATTCATGTAGGAGACTCCAGCGAGATCGACTCCGGGGGCATGGTCATCCAAACGTGATGAGCGGCTTGACCATTCCGTCCTGCTTGGTCTGCATCATCTTGAACGCTGTCTCAATGTCCGTGAACGGGAAGCGGTGCGTGGTCAGGGCCAGCGGGTCCACGCGGCCGGACCGGATCAGGCCCAACAGGCGGCCCATGCGCTCGCTGCCGCCCGGGCAGAGCGCCGTGCGGATGGTCTTGTCGCTCATGCCCACGCCCCAGCCCAGCCGCGGGATCGGGACGCTGTCCCCGTCGCCGTGGTAGCCGATGTTGGAGATCGTGCCGCCCGGACGCGTGGCACTCACGCACGCGGCGAAGGTCTTGGCCGAGCCGAGGGCCTCGATGGCACTGTCCACGCCCTTGCCCCCGGTGAGTTTCATGATCGCCTCAACGGGGTCTTCCTTCGAGTAGTCCACAACGACATCGCAGCCGTACTTCTTCGCGAGCGCGATGCGGTTGGGCATGGACTCAACACCGATCACCAGCCCCGCGCCGCGCAGGCGGGCACCGACGGTGGCCATCAGCCCCACCGGCCCCTGGGCAAAGACCGCGACCGAGCCGCCGATGGGGATGTTGGCAAACTCGGCCCCGATGAAGCCGGTGGAGAGCATGTCGCAGCAGTACGCGGCCTGCTCGTCGGTGAGGCCATCGGGGATGGGCGCGAGGTTGGCGATGGCGTTGTTGACGTGGAAGTACTCGGCCATCGCGCCGTCCTTGATGTTGGCGAACTTCCACCCGCCGAGCATCCCGCCGCACTGCGATGAATAGCCACGCTGGCAGTTGTCGCAGGCGTAGCAGGGCGTGATGGCGTTGACGGCAACACGCTGCCCGACCTTGAACAGACCCGCATCCTTCACGGTCTCCCCGAGTTCGTGGATCACGCCGACGGATTCGTGCCCGAGCGTGAGGTCGTGACGGTCGCCGATCGCGCCAGCAACGGTGTGCGTGTCGCTGGTGCAGATGAGCGCGGCGGTGGTGCGGATGATGGCGTCGTTGGGGCCGGGGCGCGGAATGGGTTTGTCCATCACGCCGACTTTGCCGATTCCTCGCATCACGAAGCACTTCATGGTCTTCTCGGGCATATCTGTCTCCAAAGAGGCTTGGAAGGATCGAACTCGCAGCGCGACCTATTCGGCCGCGCCGCGAACGTGTGATGGGAGCAACCGCGACACGTCCCCCCTCTGAGAACGTGCTATAGCTCACCACGAACGGGCATCGCCGGTTGACGCTGGGCTTTGGAAGGGCTCTTGAGCTCCACCACGGCCGGATGGGCCATGGAGTCTTCGCTCACGGGTTCCGAGCTTGCTGGACTGTCGAGTTCCCGCTCGGCCTGACACCAGTCCGCGGCAGGATCTCCCGGCCCTCCGTTGCGGGCCAGGAAGATCTCATAGGCCCGCTCGCGGATGCGGTCGGGCGTGATCTCGATCCGGGTCTCACCGCCGACCTTGCGGCCGGGTGTGTCGCCGGTCGCCTGGGCAGTACGACGCAGGTCGATGTCCCCGTTGACATTCTGCTTCACGATGGTCTTGGATGAGTTCATTCGATGCCCCTTGCTCTTCGATGACTTGGCCACGCCGGTGCCGAATCCCACGGGACGCGTGCACCGGGCCTCACGACCCCGGACGCGGAAAGACCTTCAGGACGTCGAGCGTCGTGATCATGCCGAGGGGGAAATGCTCCTCGTCCACGACCACCACGCGGTGGATGTGCTTGCCCGACATGAGTGCCGCGATTTCATGCACGGGCGCGTTCGGACGCACCGTCACGACGCTCTCGGACATGAAGTCCTGCACGCAGATCAGCGGCTCGGGGATCGGATCGGCGATATCGCCCACCCCGTTTGCTCCGCCCCTTTCGCACACGACCTCGAACAGGTAAGCCGGCGGAATCGCCGCAGTCCCCTCCGAGCACCGGCGGATCAGGTCGGTCTTGCTGACCACTCCGACCACCTTGCCCCGGGAGTCCACCACGGGGCAGCCCGACACGTCGTTTTCCTCGAACAGGTGAGCGAGTTGCCGAATGGTGGTTGATGGCTCGGCACAGACCGGCTCAGGGGTCATGATGTTCTGGGCGACGACTTGGACGCTGTGTTTGCTCATGGCTTGTCCTTTACGGAGGATGTTTCCGCTCCGCGCCGGCGTCCTCAACGCGGAAACTTCCGTCATCTGAAGAGACCCTTCCCGTGTTTCGGGCTGTCGCGCAGAGGCGTGATAGCATGGCCTGTCATGACTCGCACCCGGCGTCAATCAGACTCGTCCAAAGACGCCCTCAGCCGTGCCGCCCTGGCCGCCGCACTCGACCCGATCGTCACCATCGATGCCTTTGGAACCATCGAATCCGCGAGCGACTCGGTGGCGCGTGTGTTCGGCTGGACCCCGGGCGAACTCATAGGGTTCAACATCAGCGTGCTCATGCCCGAACCGCACCGCTCCGCGCATGACGGATATCTCAGTCGCTACGCCGCGACCGGCACAACGAGCGTGCTCAACACACGGCGCCGATTCGAAGCGCAGCGGAAGAACGGGACGCGCGTTCCAATTGAACTTTCCGTCTCACGGGCCGACATCCCGACTCGCGCCGGTCCGTTGTTCGTCGGCATTATCCGCGACCTCACCGACGCACCGGGCGTCCGGGAGCGCGAAGAAACACGAGAAGACGACGAACGCCAGCGACTTCAGGATCTGGTGACCGCGCAGACCAAGGCCTTGGAGCAGGCACACATGCGTCTGCGTCTGGCCGACCGAATGGTCTCGATCGGCACGCTCGCCGCCGGCCTGGGTCACGACATGAACAACGTCCTGCTCCCTGTCCGGGCGCAGATCGATGTTCTCCTCGCGGCGAGCAGCCGCTCGTTGA
This sequence comes from Phycisphaera mikurensis NBRC 102666, assembly GCA_943369765.1. Classification (GTDB taxonomy): domain Bacteria; phylum Planctomycetota; class Phycisphaerae; order Phycisphaerales; family UBA1924; genus UBA2396. The sequence continues at coordinate 131,557 of CALROI020000003.1, forward strand.
GCAAGACGCGTGAGAACCCAAGCAAACGGGGCTCGCCCACTCCCAACCAAGCCCCTGGAGACATCCGCTCCGCAGTCCAGGCCATCGCCGCCAGCGTCGCGTACCTTCAACAACTCGCAGACGGGCTGCATTATCTCGCTCAGAATCCCGACAACTCGCAGCCCGATGGGTCGGCGACTGACCTTCGCGACTGGTGGAGTCTTGCCGGGGTCGTCATCGGCAAGGCTGTTCCCAAGCACGTCAAACTCTCGGCATCCTTCACGAACGGACTGCCGCCCGTGGGTGTTTCGCCGCATCGGCTCACCCAGGCTGTGCTGAATCTCGTGGTCAACGCGGGCGAGGCAATCCCGACGCTGGAGGCGGATCCGACGCGAAAGCGTCGCCAGGGACGCGTGCGACTTGAGGCTCGCGCGGCGACTGACGCCGGGGGACACACGTGGCTCCTGTTGTCGGTCACCGACAACGGCACGGGTATGACGCCGGAGGTAAAGCGACGCGCCTTCGAACTCTTCTTCACCACCAAGTCACGCGGACACGGGACGGGGCTTGGCCTTCCGCTGGTCCACAAGGTCGCCGCCTGGGTGGGCGGCCGTGTTGAGATCGACTCGGAGGTAGGCAAGGGCACCACCGTCACGATGTGGCTTCCGGCGGCCGTCCCCGAGGTCCCCCCGCAATCCGCCCGACACGCGGTGGTCCGCATCGGTGATCCGCGTGTGGCCTCACTTGTCCGACACGTGCTTGAGGCCGCGGGTTTCAAGGTCTCTGCTCGCTCCTCCGCTGCTGTCGCCACCGTCATGCGGGTCACGGACTCCAACCCGCCGAATCGCACGAAACACACGGGGAAGGCCGAAGACCGACGCCTTTCCCGGATCCAGTGTGTTACCATCCCCTCGTCGAGCGATTTTCACACCATCCGCGACATCATCGCTCAGGCGATTGCTCGGATACCGTCCGCGACGAGGTAGGTTCCACACGTGTCCAAGAAGTCTCGCACCATCCCGCCGAAGGACGCCGCTTCGTCACCCGTTGACGATGGCTCCGGCATCCGCGTGATGTGCGTGGACGACCACGCGGTGTTGATCGAGGGGCTCAAGGCCCATTTCTCGTTGGATCCGTCGATTCGCTGCATCGCCGCACTTCCCTCCGCCGAACGATTGCTCCAAGAGGTGGGCCGGCTCAAGCCCGACGTTGTGCTGCTCGACATCGAGATGCCCGGACCCGACGCCTTCGAGGCCGCCGATCGCCTGAGCCACATGCACCCGAAAGCGCGTGTGATCATCCTCAGCGCCCACGTCCGCGACGGATACATCGACGCGGCGTTCAAGTGCGGGGCATGGGGTTACTTCGCCAAGTCCGATGACCTGGCCGCCATCGCCGCGGGGATCCGCGAAGTTGTGCGAGGTCGAGCAGGAACCTTCGTGCTTGGTCCGAAGGTAAAGGAACGTTGCAAGCCCTTCGTCGCAGCACGCCCCGGTTCTCACACGCCGCTCTCGGCGCGCCGGAGCACCGCCGGCCCCATCGATGGCAGGCCCGTCACGCCGCTGAGCACGCTGTCGACGCGTGAAGTGGAGGTGCTCCGACTGATCGGCAAGGGGCTCTCACGCATCCAGATTGCCGCGGAGCTTTCTCGCGAGGTCAAGACGATCGACGGGCACCAAAAACGCATCATGCGGAAGCTGGGCATCGTCGCCCGAGCGGACCTCATGAGGCTGGCGATCCGCGAGGGGCTGGCGGAGGCCTAGCGCAAGAGTGGGCCACTGGTCGCCTTCTGACTTTCCAAAATCGCTCATGGCGGAATCGTCGTGCCTCGACGCACGACCACACCGTCCCGCAAACCGGCATCGAGCGTGCAACCGGCAAGCGTTCAACCGCGTCACCCTCTGGCGGCTCCTCGACCGAAACGACCGGCGAGCACGGCGGCGCAAATTGCGGCGCACTTGCGGCGCCAAAGGCGGCGCAGACAGCGTCTACCGGTGGACAACAGAACACGCCAAAAGCGACACAAACCCCGACAGGTGACGGGTTTAGGCACTCCGAGGCGGATTGTGGCGTTTCCGGTCCAAACCGGCGAATGGGCGCGACAGGACTCGAACCTGTGACCTCGGCTATGTGACAGCCGCGTTCTAGCCAACTGAACTACGCGCCCGACTTGTCAATTCCAGCATCCCCCGCCACCTCCCCCACGCGCCGTCGCACCCGGGGGAGCCATGATAGCCCCCGAGCCTCGGACCCTCCACCCAACCACTCCCAAACCGACACACTCCCCCATCGCTCCCCCCATCGCTCCCCCCATCAATCCCCCCCCATTCCCCACGATTCCCCAAGGGCTCACCCCCCGCCAACGCCCTCCTACATTCGCTTCCCTCACCACACCAACCACGCCCGTGGGGCACGACGGAGAATCTCGCGATGAACCTGCTCTTCCTCATCACCGGCCAACCCACCCCGTCCGCCTCGCCCACACCAGCCGCCAAGGCCGCCCCCGTTGTCGACAAGGCCGCCGAGGCCTTCTCCCAGCCCCTCACCACCCTCAGCACCGTCAGTGACGAGATCCTCGCCTTCGCCCGCGAGAAGGGACCGGCCATCATCGGCGCGATGGTCATCTTCATCGTCGCATGGTTCCTCTCCAAGTGGCTCCGTCGCGCCGTCTTCATGGCCTTCACCCGCGCCAACGTCGACGAACTGCTCGCCAAGTTCTTCGGGAACATGGCCCGCTGGGCTGTCATCGCCTTCGCCGTCGTGACCTGCCTGGGCACCCTGGGTTTTGAAACCACCAGCCTCGCCGCCGTCATCGGCGCCACGGGCCTGGCCATCGGCTTGGCCCTCCAGGGCAACCTCGGCAACCTCGCCTCGGGCGTTCTCCTCCTCATCTTCCGCCCCTTCAAGATCGGCGACAGCGTCATCGTCGCGGGCCAAGCCGGGGTCATCGACGGCATCGACCTTTTCACCACCAACCTCGACACCGCTGACAACCGCCGCATCATCGTCCCCAACGGCTCGATCTTCGGCGGCACCATCGAGAACCAGAGCCACCACCCGCGCCGCAACATCTCCGTCAACGTCGTGACCTCCGCCGCCCTCGACCTCGACCACACCCGCGCGATCCTCACCGCGCTCATCGCCCGCGTCGCCAAAGACACCCCGGGCGCGATGAAGGACCCCGCCCCCACCGTCACCCTGGCCGAGATCGTCCCCAACGTCGTCTGGACGGTGACGCTCGCCGCCGAAACCCCCAAAGCTGGCCCCGTCCGCGCCGCCCTCCTCGAACACCTCAAACGCACGATCGACGCTGAAACCCTCGCCCCCGCCCCGCCCGTGCAATTGGTGAAGCAGGTGTGACGCAAACAAGCCCCACCCACGAGCCCCACGCGCCAGCGTGGGGTCTGCGTGACCAATGCGTGACGGCGAACTCACCGGCAGGTGGCACTCATCGCGAGGACGTCCAGCCGTGCCACCGATCGCCGGTTCCTCCGGCCATCGGTGCGCATGAACCTTGATCGTCCGATCTTGCCGAGTGGCCGCTCACGGATCGCAACCGGCCACTCGCTTCGTGTGCCTGCAGAAGCTGCGGACAGGAAGGCTTGAGATTTGAAACTTCAAATTTGAAATTTCGAATTCCTTCAGTCCCCGTCAATCCTCGCCCCCACCGCCCCCGATCACCGGACCAGGTTCGGAGAACCGGGCCACCCCAGCACTCCCCACCGCTACCCCGCCCTATCGGGTATGCTCACGCTGTGAACCACCTCGCCACCCTCGCACTCGCCCTCGCCCCCACCGCCCTCGCCCAACCCGCCGACGAGCAGGCCCGCGCCCTCGCCACCGCCCATCCCGCGGTCGCCAGCGTCGCGCACACCTACACCAGCTCCGGCAACCGGCAGATCCCCATCCTCCGACTCAGCAAAGCAGGCGGCGGCGTCAAAGTGCCCGCCATCTTGCTCGTCGCGGGCATCGACGCCCGCCACCGCGTCGGCACCGACATGGCCCTCGCGGTTGCGAAGAAGCTCGCCGAAGCCCCGCCCGCTTGGCTCGACCACGCTGCGGTCTTCGTCATCCCCTGCCTCAATCCCGACGCCTTTGTCCTCCCCCTCACGGCCGACTTTGGCCGCCTGCCGCTCGCCTACGACGCCGACCGCGACCGCCGAACCAACGAGGACCCCGCCGAAGACCTCAACGGCGACGGGCTCATCACGCTCATGCGCGTCAAAGACCCCAAGCCCGGCTCGGGACTCACCGCCACCCTCTGCGACGATGTCGACAAGGACTCCAAAGAGCCGCCCGCCTTCCCCGGCCTCATGCGGGCCCCCGACGCCGCCAAAGGCGAGCGGGCGGTCTACGCCCTCCTCGCTGAAGGCATCGACAACGACAAGGACGGCAAGTACAACGAAGACGGCCCCGGCCCCGAAGGCTTCGGCGATGGTGGAGGCCTCGACCTCGATCGCAACTTCCCCAACCATTGGCCCCAGTTCGACGACGGCGCGGGCGACCGCCCCCTCCAAACCCCCGAGACCCTCGGCCTCGTCAACTGGATCTTCGAACACCCCGAGATCGCCACCGTCGTCGTCTTCGGCCTCCACGACACCGTCATCAACATTCCCCCGCAGGACAAATTCGACCCGACGGGCCAAGTCCCCCTGGGCATCCTCCCCGACGACAAAGCGCTGTACGAAGCTGTCTCCACCAAGTACCGCGAGCGCACGGGCGCAACCAACCCGGGCGAGAACCGCCCCAGCCTCGCCGGCTCCTTCGCCGCGTGGACCTACGGCGCGCTCGGCCTGCCGACGTTCGAAACCCCCGTCTGGCTCCGCCCCGATCTTGTCGCCGAAGCCCAACGCCCCAAGCCCCCCGAGCCTCTTCATCCCGTGACCGCCCCCACCGACCCCGCCGCGCCGAAGACCGAAGCACCGGCCGAGAAGCCCCGCCCCGAACCCAAGACCGACGACCAGAAATGGCGCCGCTTCATCGACGATTTCGGCGGCCCCCTCTTCGCCCAGTGGACTCCCTTCAACCACCCAACCCTCGGCCCCGTCGAGATCGGCGGCTTTGCCCCGGGCCGCAAGAACAACCCGCACCCCGGCGTCGACACCGACAAAGAACTGGCCCGCCTCACCGAGGCCCACGCCGCGTTCCTCAGCGACCTCGCCGCAAGCTTCCCCGTCCTCGAATCCACCGTCACCGCCGAACGCCTCGGGCCCGGCCTGTGGAAGGTTCGCGCCCGCATCACCAACACCGGCGGATGGTCCACACAGACCGCCATGAGCGCACGAACCCGCACCGCGCTCCCCACGTCCCTTTCCCTCAGCGTCCCGCCGGCACAGATCGTCTCCGGCAATCTCCGCCAATCCGTCGACCGCCTCGCGGCCCACGGCGGAACGTTCGACACCGAGTGGACCGTCCTGACCAAGGACGGCGAGACCCTCAGCATTTCCCTCACCTCGCCGCTAGCGACCCCGCGAACCCTGTCCGTCGAACTCAAATGAGCCCCACCCCCGATCATCGACCGACACCCCGTCCGAGCCGGATCCGCGCCGGTCGGCATGCGTAGGGACCATACCACCATGCCCGCACCGTTCCATCCCCATGTGGCATGCCGTTCCCATCGGCGCTCGCAGGCTCCCGCCGTCATCCTCGGGAGCCTCCTTTTCTCGTTGCCCGGGTGCAGCAGCCCCCCCTCTTCGACCGACGCGCCTCCCACGTCGTCGCGTCGCTCGACAGCCTCGCGAGCCCCGGTACGCCTTGACGCCGCGTGGGGTCGCATCATCGTCCTCCCCGCCCACAGCCTGCCGTTCCAGAGCCCGGCCAGCAACCTCATCGCCCGCGCCGACGACGGGCAGCCCGTCACCATCGAATGGCGCACACTGGTGGTCACTCCGGGCCGCTCCCCCGCCATGCCCCCCACCCAGCGTCGGGGCTGGCTGCCCCCCGTCGGCGAGTGGTCCACCTCGATAAACGCCGCCGCGCCGCCGGCGGATCCAGACGGCGCCGTCTCCGCACGCTTCGCGGTTCTCACGCTCCCCCCGGGCACACTCGGTCAGGGCGTCTGGCTCACCGAGGAAGGATCCGTCGGCGCGGGCACCAGGCTCGAGGTCAACTGGCTCCCTTCCTCGCGCACGCTCGCCGATCGCTCCAAGGCCGCCGCGCCCGACGGGCCTTTCTCGCCCGAAGTCGCCGCCAGCCCGCTCGTGCGAGCCGCTCTTGACGCGGAGGGCACAAGCCCCTTCCGACGCTGGCGGTCCCGCCTCGCGCAAGGTCTGCTCAGACCCACCGAGGGCACCTTGACGCACCCCGGCGACGAACCGTCTCCGACGTCCGACCAATTCACGGACCCGGCGCTCGAACAGATCGCCGCGCAGATCGAGGAACGCTGGGCGGTTGCGCTCGCCCTCCTCGCCGAGGCCGACGCCGCAATGGCCGCTCGCGTGCGCACCAGTCTGCTCCTCACCGCCCCACTTGGCGGCGGGATCATCGCGCCGATGTGGACGACGGATCAGGCGGTGCTCGACGAGCTGCTTGCCGGCTTGCTCGCTCCCCGTATCGGGCCCAAGCAGCGCGTCGCGACGGCCGAGATGTTCCTGCGCAAGATCCCCGGGGCCAGCGCCCGCATTACCGATGATGCCCACGCGCTCGACGGCAAAACGCTCGCGCCGGTCGTCGTAATCACCGCGACCAACCTGAGCGACAGCCCACTCGCGGCCTCGGCGATCTGGCCCCGCTCATTCGCCCCGGCGGATCTCACTCCGGTACCACCGCGTTCGAGCGCACGCCTCGTGCTGCCCGCGGACGCCGAGAGCATCGAAGCCAAGCCCGCCACGGCATCTGTGATCGTCGGCGACTGGCGCGGAACACTGAGGGCCTCGCCCCTTGCCGCCGCGGTCGTCCCGCCGGGGCTGTTCCTCGGGCCCTTTCTCCCCGATCTTTCGAAGGACGAGTGGCTGCTCCCGCCGGGCTCCGACGCGTCAAGCAGCCCGCCGGTCGCGGTGACGATTCTCCGCGCCCCTTCGCCCAGCCCGCGCGACCGTGCGCACTCGGAAGGGTGGGTCCTCTACGGCGAATCCGCGCCGGGCGCCACAGGCACGCTGAAGATCTGGTTTGGCACGCTCGGCGCGGGCCGAACGCCGATGATCGTCGAACTCGGCGCCGCGATCGCAGCACCATCACCGGACGCTTCTGCCCCAGACGCGCCGACTCCGGCCGCTCGCCGGACGTTCTCGATCCCCGTCCCACCCGACGCGGTCACGAAAGGGCGGCTCATCCTGGGGCTTGACGCGTCGATCGTGGTGGCGAGCGAAGAGAGTCACTGGGCTTGGCCCCGCGCGATGTTCCCATGGCAGACGGCACCCTCGCGAGCGGCGCTCGACCTGACGACCTGGGGTGGCGTCGCCGAACCAGCCACACCCGTGCGTTGAGGGCGGCTTCGTCACACCACACGGCTGCGCAGGCCGTAGATCACCCACTCCGCCACGAGCAGCACGCCCGCGAGCATCACAAGCCAAGGCCACACTTCTCGCGACCCCGCCTCACCAGTGGAAACCGCGGCCGCACGGCCCGCGACCTCGATCGAATCCCGCGTGGCAAGCCGGGACTCACGCTCGTCCGTCAGGTTCACCGCCGCGACTCCCGGCACCGCCCCGGTCGTGTACACCCCCGCCCGTTCCAGCGGCCCGACGATCACGCGCGGCGACCCCGGCGGGAACGAAACCGGGATCGACTCGGGACCTTCGAGTTGTGCGCTGTTCGCGGCTCCATCCGTCGCGCCCGGTTTCCCGACGACAGAGACCAGCTCAAACCGCGTGCCCGTGGTGAAACTCACCGCTGCGGACTCCGCGTTCCGCCCCGTGAGAAACTCGACCGCCGAAGAGAGGAAAATCGCGAACCCGGGCTCGAGCGCCCAGTTGGTCTGGGCGACCTCGAACGACATCGCCAACCGCCTCACGCCTCCGTCCTCGCTGACGCGAAGAAACGAGCCCGACTTCCCGCGGGCCAGATCGTCGAGCTTGACTGCGGACGCTGCGTCCTGCGGCACGTCGACAAAGCCACGCGTCCGCCCGACGTAAACCGTGTCCAGCGAGACATCGCGGAGCACCGGGTGCGTGCGCTTCCACGCCAGCGCGTACCCAGCCGCCGCACCGCCCGCGCCGTCGCCGCTCGCAGGTCCGAGCGAAAGGCCCGCGCTGGGGAGTGACGACGCGATCGCGAGCGTCGGCACCGCCGGGAGCACCGAAAGATCCGTCCGGTCCAGCACGATCAGGTCGTACGAGGTGGCGCGCCCATCCGCGAGCATCTCCGTGAGCGTCGAGGGTGTCACGGTCTCGAGCTTCTCAAGAGGCAGTTCCGAGAGAACGTCCTTGAGCAGACCTTGCGCCGAGAGACCATCCGCCGCGCCCGATGCGGCGCCGGCGGTCACGAACAGAACTGTGGGGCGAAGCGCCGCGGCCACCACAACCGACGCCGAGTTGTCCGACGCGAGGAGGTCGCCATCGACGCCCGAGACATTCACCGTGACGATCCCCGCCTGGGGCTTGACGATCTCAAAGGTCACGCCGACCCCGCCCGCGCTCTCCGCGTCGGAAGCGGGGACGGTGACCGCGCGACGGTCCACGACCTCGCCGCTGAACGCGAGCGTCACCGTCGCGGAGGCCGGGGCCGATGAGGCGTTGACGACGCGTGAGAAGACCCGGAGCGTGGAAGGGGTGGCGTCGTCGCGCCGGGCCGCGAGGGCGGCCACACCGAGGTTGGGCAGCTTGGCCGCCGCGGCCGCGACCGCCGGGCCGCAGCGTACAAACCGGATTTCCGCTCCCCCCGCCGAGAGGGGGCGTTCGGTCGAGATCGATCCGTCGCTGAGGATGATGACCACCGTCCCCGCCGCGGCGGTCTCTTCCGAGCCCTCTGGGCTCACAAGCGACGCGACGACCTTCATCGCGGCGGCAATATCCCCGGGCTGATCCGTCCCGCGAACACGTGCGATCTCGTCGCGCACCAATCGCAGGTCCGGCGTCATCCCTATGAGCACGCTGGGCTCCGCCGCGAAGGTGACACACCCCACCGCGACGCCGCCCACGCCGCGCCCCAGATCAGCGATGATCGTCGCGGCCTCCTCTTTCGCTCGATCCAGGCGTGACTTGATGTCGTCGCCCGTTCCCCCATCACCGGCCTGCATCGAAGCCGAGCGATCGATCACCAGCACGACACGTGTCGCGGCACCCAGCCCTCCCGCGTCCATCGCGGGACGCCCGATCGCGGCGACAAAGAGCAACACAATGAGCGCATGAAGGAAGAACAGCACCGTCGGCGTGATCCACTTGAGCGGGGTGTTGACCTCAAGGTCCCGGGCGGCGTCTTCCCAGAGGACGGTCGAACTGACACGCACCGGCCGCCGACGGAGCTTGAGCAGGTACAACGCGATCAACGCGGGCAGGGCGAAAGCCGCTGCGACCGCCGCTGTCCCGGGCGCAAGAAAGGTCGGAAAGATCACGCCCGACTGTACGTCACGTGGTTACGGTCCGATCAGTACGATTTCACAATCCGCGCGCCAGGGTAGAAGAGCCGCAGCATCGTCGGGGCGTCCTGCCCGCGTTCGGCGAAGCCCTTGGCGCAGTATTGGCACATGCCCACCCCGTGCCCGAATCCGCGTCCTTTGATCCGAATCTCGCCCCCGCCCGGAGCCGACCCGGGCGCCGCCACCGTGAACTCCAGATCGTTGCTTCGGACGAACTCCAGACCCGTGCGGAGGTCGGGAAGTGCGCCAGCCCCGGTCCCGGCGGCTCCGGCGTCGCCCTCGTTGCAGGCGAGGCGCATTTCTTCGCCTGAGAGTCTGAACGTTTGGCCTCGCACGTCGGTGATTGTGTAGGCGTTGGGCCGACCGGCGGCGTTGCGCTCGGTGATCTGGATGGACTTGATACGGTCGAGGTTGCCGAGACGTTTGCCGACCTCGCGGCCCCACGCCTTGAAGCGGCGAACAAGTTCGTCGTTCTTGCGCACAACCTCCCATGCGAAGACGGGGGCGCGATCGCAGGCGAAAGCGCGCGAGCCGCCCTGAAGCGGAATGGCCCGGTTGAATTCAAACCCGGGTCCGGTGGGCCAGATGGCGGCGGCGGTCGAAGGACGTCCGCCGCAACAGCTCGAGTAATACGCCCGCAGAACGCCCCCGCTGCTGGTGTCGTCCATCAGAAGCATCCCGCGGGTCGTGCGTGCGGCCTCGATCGCGACGGTGCGTGTGGGGAGCCCGCCATAGGCCTGATCGAGGGTCGAACTCTCAACGTCGTACTGGCGTGCGGAAGACCGGGCCCGTGCGCGCTCGTGGGTCGCGTAGGAACGTGCGGCGATCGCTTGTGCCTCGTACGACTGCCGCGGCCAGCCGTCGTAGAGCTCTTTCTGCAGGACGCCCGCGACGTAGGTTTCCATCGGCAGAGCGGAGATGATGTCAAACCCCTTGCCGGCCTCGCGCCACTTGCCCCGGACAGTCAGGCGGCCCGGGTAGGCGACGCCATCGACGACCATCGAGGCGCGGTCCGCGTCGCCGGCGGCGGCCTGAAGGTCGAGATCAACCGAAAGCCCCCATTCGCGAACGATGCCCGCGCCGTCGGTCGTGATGAGCCCCTTGTCGCCGATGGCGATAGAAATCGGTGCCCGGAGAATCTGTGCGCCCAGCGAGGTGCCTTCGGCGCGGACGGAAATCGTCTGAGGAGCGGCGATCACCGCGGTGTTGACGCGGGTGCGGATTCGGACGCGAACGTTGGGTTCCGTGGGTGCCGACACGACGGGCTTGCCGGTATCGGTCCGGTCTTCGATGCCGCCGTTGGTGGATTCGCACGAGAGGACAGAGACCACGGCGCCCATCGCGACCAGCGCAAGGACGAAGAGCCCCGAAACACGCCGGCGATGGATGAGGCTTGCGGCGATGGAGTCGGCGACGCTCCCGCGCGCTAAACCCCGTCGGCGTTTTGTGCCGGCACCGGTCCAGGCGGCGGCGACACCTTTGCGCCACCACGTGAGCCGATCGACCAAGGACTTTCCGAACCGAGTTGGCTTCCGTGCCATCGTGCCCGCTCCCGTCTGTATCATTCGACGCTGAACCTCGACTAGCATACCCGAGACCCCGGACCTTTGGAGCCCGCCATGCCGACCTTACGTCAACTCCTTGTGATCACTTCATGTGTTTCGGTGGCTGCGGCAATGGGGGTTACGATTTTTGCGCTCCCCGGGTGCAGCTCCCGAACGATTCCCGAAGCCGTGGACACGCCGTACGCGGGGCCTCCGCTGACGCTGGACTCGAAGGGGCCTTCCCATCTGGTCGTGCTGGAGGCACCGAGCGGGGGGTACAGCCTCACGATCGACCGAGTATTGGAGCGGGCGGGGTTTCACGATGTTTTCGTGACGGTGAGGACGCCGGACGCGCGGTTTGTGCACACGCAGGCGATGACGAGGCTGCGGGCGATGGCTCCGTTGGCGTCGACGGTGCCGGTGCGGGTGTGCGGGCGGGTCTTGGAGGCTGGGGAGCCGGCGGACGGGGATGAGTATCCGATCGCTATTGATGCGCGGAGGTAAGGGAAGCGGGGCCCTCGTCGGGGCTCGTGGACGTCAAGGTGTCCGCGAGGAGCGAAGCCTGATCGGGGGTTTGAGGTTTGCGAGGCGCGTGAAGGATCGGGTGTGAATTGCAAAACAAGCGACCGCTTGCGCGGTCGTCTGTTTGGGGTTGTTGGATGGGTCGAAAGGGTTACTCGAACTGTTCGCCGGTGAAGCGGATGTCGAAACCGTAGAGGTCGGCGATCTCGGTCGAGGATTTCTTCTCGAGGTTGGAGACTCTCGCGATGATGGCTTTGGGGTCGTCGGAAGCCAGTTTGCCGAGGGTCTCGAACTTGTGAGCGAGGATTTCCTTGAGGTTGGCGCGGTAGTCGGCGGGGGCGAGGTGGTTTCGGGCGTGGCCGCCGGGGTACATGATGAACCCTGAGTCGTGGGCGACGCCAGCGTCGTCGGTGATGACCATCGATGTGGGAATGCCGTCGGGGTACTTGGCGTCGTAGTCGTCGCCGCCGTGCTCGAAGGACATTTTGTCCATGAGGCGGCGTGTGAGAGGGTCGTGGAGGGCCTTGTCGGTGAAGTCGTGCGGGACGAGCATCAGTTCCTTCCACGACAACTTGCCCTTGGTTGCTTGGCGGAGTTCCAGCGCCTTGCGGAGCATTGTGCACACGAGGAAGAGCATGGAGTGGTCGGCGGACTGGCGCGTCTTGGGGTCGCGTTTAGCGGGGTCGCCGATGATGCCGAAGGCGGGCTCGTAGGCGCGGACCTTCATGGTGGCGATGGCGTCGCCGGTCTGGTCTTCGAGGAGGTGGGGCTTGGCGTTGATGAGGTTGATGAGGGCCTGGAGTGCACCGGCGGACTGGTGCTCGTAGAGCCCGAGCTTGAAGTGCATGCCCATGACGGCGAAGTCGTCGCCGGCGCGGCCCAGGACGAGGTCGAAGGGGCTGGCGTAGACCTTGCCCTTGGCTTCGCCCTTGGCAGTGGGGATGCCGGTGCCCATGCTGTGGGTTTTGGTGAAGAGCTGGCCGGGGCCTTCGAAGAGGCGGAAGACCGCTTCGGGGTTGCGGAAGATGTCGCGGGGCCCGAGGAAACCGGCCATGGAGCGTTTGACAGCCATGATGGCGGCTTCGGTGGAGATCGCGGCGGAGGCGCCTTTGGAATCGGAGAGCTGCTTGCCGGCGCGGATGGCGCGGAAAGGGATGTAGTGAGCGACGACCATGCCGATGGCGGATTCGATCTGCTCGGCGGTTGCACCCATCATCGCGCCGAAGGTGGCGGCGGAGCCGATCGCGCCGTGCAGGACGTGGTCGATTTTGTAGGATTTGAGGGAGAAGACCTCGGCGAGGCGGCCCCGGATCTCGTCCAGGAGGATCATGCCCTTGAGCGCGAAATCGCCCCCCTTGCCGCGGAGCTGTGCGGCCGCGGTGGCGACGGAGTAGAAGTCGTTGTGGCCGAACTCGCCGGCGGTGTGGCCGAGTTGGGGGTTGAAGCCGAAGTTGGTCCCGTTGGTGTCCCACTCACGCACGGCGGAGCAGTTGGCGACCATTGCCTTTTCGACGGCGACATTGAGGGACGAGCCGAAGACCGGGACGCCGGTGCGGACAGCGCCCTTGGCCCACGGAACGCCTGCGAGAGAGCCCATGCCGCTGGCGCCGGTGCGGTATTCGGCGAGGGCTTCCTTGCGGAGGAGGTTGGGGGCGTTGGTGCCCAGGGAGAGGGCGGAAATGCCGGCGATGACGGCGTCGGTATGGAAGAGGTTGGTCTTCTCCATGACGGCCGACGAGGGCTCGCCACGCTTGCCTGGCGTGGTGGACATGAAGTCGATGGCGTACTGGGCGATGCCGAGGGCCTGGTTGGTGTCGGCGGGGAGATGAACGTGGGTTTCTTTGTTGATCGAAAGGGTGGTCACGTGACGAACTCCAATAGGGGGCGGAACGGTATTCGCGGGCGCGGACAGGGGCGCGTCTCTAGCGGCCGAGGAACTGACGCAGGCGGACGACGACGTTGAGGATCTCCATCGTTTCCTGACGCCCGGTGGCGAGGTCCTTCACCGAGCATGCGGTCCCGGACTCGAGGATAATCGCGAACTTGGCGTGGGCGGCGGAGGCTTCCTGCAACAGCTTGCCGATGTTTTTGGTCGTCTTGCCGGAGCGGCGGGCGTGGAGACCCGGGAGCGGGCCGAGCGTCCGCCTGAGGGCGGCGAGCACAGCGGGGAGGGCGGTGTCGGCCTCGGGAGTGCCGTTGCTGATGACGAACGCGTCGGGCCTGAAGCCGGCCCGTTCCGCGAGTTCCGCATCGGGGGGCAAGAGCCCGCGGTCGCCGAGGACGAGCGAGAGAACGACGTCACCCATGCCGAAACCGACGGCGGGCGTGGGTGGGCCACCAAAGAGCTCGATGAGGTGGTCGTAGCGGCCGCCGCCGGCGATGGCGCGTTCGCCGCCGGAGATCTCGTGGACCTCGAAGACCATGCCGGTGTAGTACGCCAAGCCTCGCACGACGCGCAGGTCGAGCGGGGGCTGGCACCATTCGAGCAGCCCCATCCGCTGGAGAATGGTCAGCATCTCGCGGTGGCGTTCGATGGTATCGAGTTTGATGCCGAAGGATTCGGCGGAAAACTCGGAGGGGTCCTTGATGGCGCGGACGCGTTCGAGGAGGGTGTTGAAGGCGTCGCGGACATGGAGCGGGATGCCGCGGTGGACGCAGAAGTCGATGTTCTCTTGCGAGGTGCGCTTGGCCTCGCCGTCGAGGTAAGCGAACCAGGCGTCGAGTTTGTCGGTGGGCAGGCCGCAGTGAAGCGAGAGGTCGCGGATCAGGTCGCGGTTGCTGGTGCGGACGCGGACGTGCTCGGGGGTGAGCCCGAGTTGTTCAAGGAGGCCGATGCACGCGGCGATGCACTCCGCGTCGGCCTGGGCGGAGGGGTCGCCCATGATGTCGCAGTTCCACTGGAGGAACTCGCGGAGGCGGCCGCGCTGGGGGCGTTCGGCGCGGAACATGGGCCCGGCCATGAACCAGCGGGTGGGCTTGGGGAGGCTTCCGGCGCGTGCGGCGTAGAGGCGGGCGAGGGTCGGGGTGAATTCGGGGCGGAGGGCGAAGGTTTTTTCGCCGCCGAAACGTTGGAAGGAGAAGAGTTCGGAGACGATTCCTTCGCCGGACTTGACGGTGTAGGTTTCGAGGTGCTCGAAGGTGGGGCCATCAATTTCTTCGAAGCCGTGGCGGATGGAAGCGGCGCGCCAGGCTTCCAGGATGAAGCGTCGGCGGTTGGCGTCGGCGGGGTAGAGGTCGCGGGTGCCGGTGGGAGCTTGGAAATGGGCCTGAGCAGTAGGCTTGGGATTGGGGGCTGAGTTGGCGGGTTGGTTGGAAGGGAGAGCCATGGGGGATGAGGATAGCGGCTGGCCCGGTGTATGTGGGGGGGGAATACCGCCCCAACAGACTCCACATGGGGCTCCACATTGGGCAGATTGGGGCCTATCCTTGCCTCCCTGCGGGCTCACGGGCCCGTTTGGGAATGGTTTGGCAGGTTTCTCGTTTGATCCATGACTCTTTGAAGAGGACTCCGCGATGTCGACGCAAGGCACGGTCACGCAGGTCATCGGTTCGACCTTTGACGCCCAATTCCCCGAGGGTTCGCTCCCGGACATCTACAACGCAGTGGAAGTCAAGGGGCACACCAAAGCTGGTGATCTCCATCTCGTCGGCGAGGTGCAGCAGCACTTGGGCGGCGGGCGCGTTCGCGCGGTGGCGCTGGGCTCGACCGACGGTCTGTCCCGCGGGATGGGTTGCACGGACACGGGCAGCCCGGTGCAGGTGCCGGTGGGCGAGGGCGTGCTGGGTCGCGTGTTCAACCTGCTCGGTCAGCCGATTGACAAGGCTGGTCCGGTGACGACGAGCAAGAAGAGCCCGATCCATCGTTCGCCGCCTGATTTCCACCAGCTCAACCCCAAGACCGAGATGCTCGTCACGGGCATCAAGGTGATCGACCTTCTCTGTCCGTTCGTGCGAGGCGGCAAGATCGGTCTGTTCGGCGGTGCGGGCGTGGGCAAGACGGTCGTGATTCAGGAGATGATCGCCCGCGTGGCCAAGAACTTCGGCGGGTACTCGGTGTTCGCCGGCGTCGGCGAGCGCACCCGCGAAGGAAACGACCTGTGGCGTGAAATGAAAGAGGCGGCCTACACCGACGAGAACGGGAAGACCGCTCACGTTCTGGACAAGGTCGCGATGGTGTTCGGCCAGATGAACGAGCCGCCCGGTGCGCGTCTGCGTGTCGCGCTGTCGGCCCTGACGATGGCGGAAGAGTTCCGCGACGCGTCGGGCAAAGAGACCCTGATGTTCGTGGACAACGTCTTCCGATTCACCCAGGCGGGTTCGGAAGTGTCGGCTCTGCTCGGGCGTATGCCCTCGGCCGTGGGTTACCAGCCGACTCTCTCCACCGAGATGGGCGAGCTTCAGGAACGCATCACGTCGACGGACAAGGGCGCGATCACGTCGGTGCAGGCGATTTACGTGCCGGCGGACGACTTGACGGACCCGGCCCCCTCGACGACGTTCGCGCACTTGGACGCGTTCATCTCCCTCTCGCGTTCGATCGCTGAGAAGGGGATCTACCCGGCCGTGGATCCGCTGGGTTCCAACAGCCGAATCCTGGACCCGCAGATCGTCGGCGAGCGTCACTACCGCGTGGCGCAGCGCGTGCAGCGGACGCTCCAGCGGTACAAGGATCTGCAGGACATCATCGCGATTCTGGGCGTCGACGAATTGTCGGAAGAGGATAAGCTCACGGTGAGCCGTGCTCGTAAGCTCGAGCGATTCCTCAGCCAGCCGTTCCACGTCGCGGAGCAGTTCACGGGGTTCAAGGGCGTGGACAGCCCGCTCGAGTCGACCCTCGACAGCTTCGAGCGTCTGTGCAACGGCGAGGGCGACGGCCTGCCCGAGGGCGCGTTCATGTACGTCGGCAGCTTGGATGACGCGAAGGCGAAGGCTGAGAAGATGAAGGGTTGAGAAGGCACTGGGCACTTGGCACCAGGCGCTCGGAAAGACCAATCAGGAAAGACCAATGAACCCCACGTGCGAACGTGGGGTTTTTCATTGAGGCTGGCGTGCGGGCGTTGGCGGGCTCGCCGAAGGTCGGCACAGAGATATGATCTTTTCGAAGGAGGCTCCATGGCGATGCCACAGGCTGAGCAGCAACCATCGGCGGACCATGTTCTCAGGACACTCCCGATCCTCATGATCGGGCTGATGTCTGGCGTGGTGATGTTCGCCGGGATGGGCGTGTTCGTCTCGACATCCAAACCCGCGGGCGGCGCGACGCCCTTGATCTCGGTCAGCCCGGATGTCCTGCTGATGGTGATGGGCGTGCTGGTGCTTTTGGGTGCGTTGGCTTTCTTTGTCGTCGGGAAGCTCGCGGCGGGGATGGCACGAAAGGCGGTTGACGGGATCGACGACGAGGAAGAGCGTCGCGGAACCGTGGCCAAGGTGCTGATGACGACGTCAATCATGCGGGCGGGGGCGTGCGAGGTGTCGGGGCTTGTCGGGGCGTTCATCGTGTATTCGACGGGGAACCTGCTCGGGCTGGTGGGTGTCGGGTTTGCCGTTCTGTTCATCGCGACGCTGGTCCCGGCGCGGTCGCGGTTTGATCGGCTGCATCGTGATGCGACGGGGGCAAGGTTCGTGATGTGATGCCGGGATGAGGCGGGTCTCAGGCCTACGGTGTCGGCATGAACGATCTGACACCCACGCTTGTCGGGCGGCATGTCACGCTCAGGCCGCTCACTCTCGATGATGCGGAGTCGCTCCTCGCGGTCTCACCGCCGGAGACGTTTCGGTATTACCTGAACTGGCCCGCGGGGCCGACGCTGGCGGAGTTTCGCGAGTGGATGGAGCGGCGGCTTTTCGCCAGTGATCAGTCGCCGTTCGCGGTGGTGCGGAGCTCGGACGGCGTCCTGGTCGGATCGAGCAGCTACCTGGATGTTCAGCCGTCGCACAAGCACGTTGAGATCGGGTGCACGTGGTACGCGGCGGCGGCGAGGGGGACGGTAATCAATCCGGAGAGCAAGCTCTTGATGCTCGGGCACGCGTTTGAGAGGCTTGGGTGCGAGCGGGTGACGCTCAAGTGCGACGGGCGGAACGAGCACAGCCAGCGGGCGATTGCGAAGCTTGGGGCGGAGCGTGAGGGCGTGCTTCGCAAGCACCGGATTCAGCCTGACGGGTTTGTGCGGGACACGGTGTATTTCAGTGTGATCGCGGCGGAGTGGCCGCGGGTCCGCGCAGGGCTGCTCGCGCGCGTGGGCGGGTGATCAGCGTCTGGGGTTGCGGGGCGTGCCGTCGCGGATGCTGCGGGGTGGTTTGATCGGGAAGGGGCCGGGTTTGATGGGCGACGGGTTCGGTTGTCGCGAAGCGTCGTCCGGCTCGGGACCTTCGTCTTCCTCGTCTCGCTCAGCGGACGTCTCCGGAGCAACCTGGGGAGTGGCAGGTGCTGGAGCGGCGGCCGGCGGGGCCGCGGGGATCTGCGTCGCCAATGGAGCTGGGGCAGCGAGAGGTGTCGGGGGGAGCGGGGGCGCCGGGACGGGTTGTGCAGGCGCTGCTTGCGGGATCTTGGCGAAGATCATGCGGCCCGCGTTGGTCTGGAGGGTGGAGGTGACCACCGCGTCGACATCCTCGCCGATGAAGGGCTCGGCGTGGTCGACGACGACCATGGTCCCGTCGTCGAGGTAGCCGACGGCCTGCCCGTCGTGCTCGCCGGGGCGCATCATGCGGACGCGGAGGGACTCGCCGGCGATGACCTGAGGCCTCATGGCGGAGGCGACATCGTGGAGGTTGAGGACGGGGATTTTCTGGATGTCCGCGACTCGGGCGAGGCCGCTGTCGGTGGTGACGATGATGCCAGGCATCGAGCGGGCGAGCTCAAGCAGCATCTGATCGACGGGCATCTTGGGGAGATTGGTGTCGTCGATCATCACGTCGATGGCGGCGGCGGACTGCAGCTTCTCGATCATGGTGAGCCCGCGGCGACCCCGGCCGCGTTTGAGGCGGTCGGAGCTGTCGGCGAGGGCCTGGAGTTCATCGACGACGAACCGGGGCACGACGAGAGGGGCGGAAACGATGCCGGTCTGGGCGAGATCGTGGACACGGCCGTCGATGAGGGCGGAGGTGTCGAGGATCATGGGGCGTGGGCCGCGGATCTGCTTGACGAACTCGACGTACGGGATGACGAGGCGGAAGTCGTCCTGCGTCTGGAGGACGGTGGCGACGGCGAGGTACGCGAGCCCCAGGCCGATGAGGACCTTGAGGAGCGAGATGAGGGACTTGTCCTCGATGGCGTAGGAGGCCCAGAAGAGGTCGAGGACCTGCCCGACCGCGAGGGTGCCGATGATGGCGCCGAGGAGCCCGAGGAAGATCGAGAAAAGGGTGGAGACCTTCTTGCGCGGGGTGAGCAGGTCTGCGAAGATGACGACGATCGCCAAGCCGAGCGAGATGGTCACGGTGGTGGGCCACGCGAAGACGCGGGCGTTCCTGTCCGGGTTGCTCTTGTTGTAGCTGAGGATGTCGAGCAGCGTGACCGTGATGAAGAGCACGAGGAACGTGACGCGAACGACCTTGAGCAAGACGCCCCGGCTGCGGTCTTCCTCGGCACGGACATTCACGATGGGGTCGCGGTCGCTCACGCCTCAGTGTAGGGGCTTGAGACCCATGAACTCCTCGATGGCGTCGGCGGCCCGGACCGAGGCGCCTCCCGAGGCCATCGGGGCCACCACCTGACGGAGGTCGGCCCGTTGCCGCTCCATGGCTTCGGGAGAGCGGAGCAGGCGGGCGGCCTCGGCGACGAGGCGGGCGGGGCCGCCGAAGTAGGGCATCAGTTCCGGCACGATCTTCCGCCGGGCCAGGATGTTCGGGAGGCTGAGCTGTTTGGTTGCAAGAACGGCCTTGATCAGGATGTTGAAGATGCGCCCGCCCTTGCGGTAGAAGACGACCATCGGCTTGTGCTGACGGGCGACCTGCAGGGTCGTCGTTCCGCTCTTGACGATGGCCAGGTCGCACCAGCGGATGACCGCTTCGCTTTCCCCGACCACAATCCGCAGATCATCCGGCCAGCCGGCGGCGTTGCGCTCGGACGTGGCGAGTTCGCGCATCACGCGCTCGGCCTCGGGGTTGGTGGCGGCAACAACTCCCGCGGCACCAGCCCACATCGACTTGAGCTCGCGGTACGCGCCAAGGGTCAGCAGGAAGTGCTTGCGGAGCTCTTCCGGGCGCGACCCGGGGAAGAGGGCGAGTTTCGGTTCGCCCTGGGGAAAGCTGGCGGCCTTTGCGTCAAGCCCCGTCGTGTCCAGTGGGTGGTCGAAGAACGGATGTCCGATGTATCGGGCGGGGATGTTTCGGCGGGTGAAGAACCGGATCTCGAAATCAAACAGGCAGAGCAGTAAGTCGGTGCGGCGGCGGAGCTTGGCGACCCGCCAGCGGCCCCATGCCCAGACCTGGGGCGCGACGAGATGGACCACGCCAAGGCCGTGCTTGCGGGAAAGGTCGCAGATCGAATCGTTCGCGCCTGGCGAATCCACGGGGACATGGAGAATCCGGGGAGAGCCGTCGCCGCGGGCGGCTTTGGTCGTGGCCATCCATTCGTCGATGCGGCCGAGGACCTTCAGATGTTCGCGGATGCGGGCCAGGCCCGGGATGCCCATCACGCCATCGTCGACCGTTCGCTCGATAAGTTCGGCACCGGCGGCGGCCATCTTGGGGCCTCCCCATGCGACGATGCGAAGGTGGGACGGGTCCGGGTGACGCTGACGGAGTTCGTGGATGACGCGTGATGCGTGCTCGTCGCCGCTGGGCTCAAAGGCGGTGAACAGGATGAGCTGTGGCGCGTCCGGGCCCGTCTTGGGCGTGTCTTGGTCGCGTTGGGACGGCTCATCGGGCACGCGGACATTGTTGGCGTGTCAGATGGTGCGGGCGGGCTTTCGCCGAGCATTTCCTGCGCGATCGAGGGGCATGTCTCCGGTCGCTCAGCCTTTGACGAGCAGCCCGTCCTCGATGCGGACCGTGCGTTGGGCCCGGGCGGCGGTGGCGTCGTCGTGCGTCACGACGACGATTGACTGTCCGGCCTTGTGAAGACCGGTCAGGAGGTCCAGAATCGTCGCTCCCGTCACCCGGTCGAGGTTGCCGGTGGGTTCGTCGGCGAGCAGCAGTTTGGGCTGATTGATGAGGGCGCGGGCGATAGCGACGCGTTGGCGTTCGCCTCCCGAGAGTTCGGCCGGGCGGTGACCGACGCGGTGCGAGAGGCCGACGCAGGTGAGCAGCTCCGTCGCTCGATCGGTGATCTCTTTGCGTTTCGAGAGAAACCCGACCCGCCCGTGGAGCACCATCGCGGGGAGGAGGATGTTCTCGGTGACCGTCAGTTCCGGCAGCAGGTGGTAGAACTGGAAGACGAATCCGACATCGCGGGTGCGGTAGGAATCAAGCACACTGGCGGACTGGCCGACGAGCTCCTGGCCCATGTACTGAATGGTGGCGTCCTTGTCGCGGTCGGGGCGGTCCAGGGCGCCCAGCAGGTGGAGGAGGGTGCTCTTCCCCGAGCCCGAAGCGCCCAGCACCGCGAGGAACTCGCCGTCGCGGACGGTGAGATCGACGCCACGCAGCACGGGGACGAGTGTCTTGCCGAGGCGGTAGGTCTTGCGAAGGTTGGCAGCCTGGATGATGGTCATGGGTGTGCGGGTCTGGCGGGTTTATTCAAAGCGGAGAGCACGAACGGGGTCCATACGTGCGGCACGAATGGCGGGGATGAACGCCCCGACGCCCGACGCGATGATGCCGCAGAAAAGAACGGTCATGGCATCGAGCCACTTGAACTTGGCGGGGATCTCGGTGAAGTAGTAGACCTTGGGGTCCCAGATGTAGAGCTTGAGGGCTCGGCCCATCCATTCATGGATCTCGTTGATGTTGGTGACGATGAGGTACGACATGATCCCGCCGCCGATTGCACCGACGACACCGATGACCAGGCCGTACCGGACCCACACCCACGCGACGCCCATCCTGGACGCCCCCACCGCCCGCAGGATCCCGATGTCTTTGGTCTTCTCCGCGACCATCGACCAGAAGATGGCCAGCACAAGGAAGATCGCGACAACGGAGATAAGCCCGAAGAGGAAGAGTGTCAGCCCGAGCTCTTTCTCAACAGCGGCGATGAACGTCCGGTTCTGGTCGCGCCATGAATTGACCTGCAGTCTTCCACCTCGTTCCGCATCGGGGAAGTCCTGCCGGAACTTGGTCACGACTTCTTCCAGAAGCTCTTTGAACTTCTCGACTGCTTTCGCGTCGCCGACGTCCGCCTTGGCCCGCACGTAAAGGGTGGTGACGCGGGCGGGGGTCTTGCCGACAACGGCAGGCTTGGCGAACTGCTCGGTGCCGTCGGGGCCTTTGACGACCGAGCCCGCGGGGGGGGCGGCGGTGGTCGCGATGGCTTCTTCCATGCGAAGGGCACGCTGGAGGGCGTCGAGGCGGAGCAGCACGGTCTTGCGATCGATCTCGTAGACGCCGGTCTGAAACTCGTTGGCGACGGGGAAGTCAAAGCGTCGCGTCTCGCCGCCGAGAGGGGCTCCGGTCGCGTCCATCGGCAGAACGTGCAAGGAGACCTTGTTCCCCAGCGGCAGAATGTCGAGATTGCTCTGGCCGGAACGTGCGCCCAGCGCCATATCCCCGTGGAGGTATCGGGGCTGATAGAACCCCTCGACCCTTCGCACGTTGTACCCGGTGACTTCGATGCCAAGAACCGCGGCGGGGACCCGCGTGTTCGTCAGGAGATCCGTGGTGGTGAGGCTCTTGCCGTTGGCGATGATGTCGGTGTACATCGCGCGGGCTTTGGGATCCAGCCTGGGGTCTTCGCGGTTGATGTCCTTGCGAAAAGGTTCATCGAGCGGTTTCCACCAGAGCGAGTTGCCGAAAGAGGAGATCTTGGAGAAACTCTCCCCCTCGATGCCCCGGAGGATGACCAGGTCGCGTTTGCTGCCCGGCAGGACGAGCAGCGCCTGCGTGACGATCGCGGGGGCGGTCGCCTGGACCTCGGGGAGAGCTTCGAACCTCCGCTGAAGTTCCTGATAGTGCGGGAAGCCGGCGCCCGGAACTTCGATCTGGGCATCGCCCTGGAGCGCACGGCCGGAGCCGATCAGGTGCGACAGGAACCCGCCCATGACCGACCAGACGACCACGACCATCCCGGTGCACAGCATCACCGCCAACGAGGCGAGAAGCGGCATGATCTTGCTGGTCAGGTAACGGCGGGTCAGGAGGCTGTGGTACACGGTGCCCACTGTAGCGCACGACCGCGCCACCGACGGCACTAGAATCAAGCCATGAGTCAGATTGTGCTCACGCAGGTGCAGGGTTTGCTCAACGCCGGACGGCTCGCCGAGGCCAAAGCCGCCCTGATCGCGGCGATGGGCCGGGGAGGCAAAGGGTCCACCCCCATGCTCGACCACGCGATGGCGATCACGCTGGCTCGCATGGGTGGGGCGGGCGGCGAGGGGTCGATCTCACAGGCGGAGTTCTACGCCCGACGGGCTCTCGACTCGGTCGGGCCCCGGGGCCCCGGCGCTGCGGAGTTCGGCTCGACGCTCGGGAACCTCTTGGCGATCCAGGGCAAGCACGAGAAGGCCATCCCCGTCTTCCGAGCCGCCCTGACTCTTCGTCCCGACCTCCCCGGGGCTGGGCTTGGGCTGGCCAACGCGCTGCGTCTCCTCAATCAGCACTCCCAAGCGGTGCCCATCCTCCGAGGTCTCCACGAACGCAGCGGCGGGGCGGACGCACCCGCGGCGGCTTCCCTCGCGGCGACCCTCCTTTGGATGGGAGAGGTCCACGAGGCGTGGGACCTGATCCGCGCTGCGGCTGAGAAACACCCAAGCGACCTGCTGGTGGCGACGACCCTCGCCAACATCGCCTGCTACGTCCCCGGCCTCACCACCGCCGAGGAACACCGGGCCCAGCGCCGCTACGGCGAAATCTTTGACCGTTCGGTCAAGATCACGCGCCCGCCGCTCGAACTCAAAGCCCCCGAGGGCCGCCCGCTCAATGTCGGCTTTGTCTCGCCGGACTTCCGAGCCCATTCGGTCGGGTTCTTCCTCGCCCCGCTCCTCTCAGCCCTTGACCCCGCTGCGATCCGCCCCTTTCTCTATTCGACCTCCTCCGCAGACCCCGCCACGGCCCGGTTCAAGAAACTTGTCGAGAATCTTGCCGAGTCCCTCGGGGCGTTCCGCGAGGTCGCCCACCTCTCCGACCACGATCTGGCCGTCGCCGTGCGTGCGGACAAGATCGATGTGCTGGTGGATCTCTCGGGGCACACGCTCGGGCACCGCCTCCCGCTGTTTGTCTTCCGGGCGGCACCGGTGCAGGTCTCGTACCTCGGCTACCCGTCGATCACCGGCCTCTCCGAGATGGACGCGCGGCTCGTCGACAACATCAGTGATCCCCACCCCCCCCAAGGCGAAGAGAACTCGGTGAGCAACGAGCGGCTGGTCCGACTCTCCTCCCCGTTCCTCTGCTTTGAACTCCCCGCGGAGACTCCCGCCCCCCGCACGCCCCCCACCAACCACCCGGGCCGGCCCGTCACGTTCGGCTCCTTCAACACCGTCGCCAAGATCAACCCCGGCGTGCTCGCGGCGTGGGCGGAGATCCTCCGCGGCGCCCCCGCGTCGCGGCTCGTCCTCAAGGCCACCTCCTTCGCCGACGCCGACCTTCGCGAGACCTTCACCACCCGCTTCGCCGCGCTGGGCGTCGAGGCTTCCCGCGTCACCATCCTCCCCGCGACCAAGACGCGAGCGGAACATCTCGCCGCGTACAGCACGATCGACCTCGCCCTGGACACGTTCCCCTACAACGGCACGACGACCACCTGCGAGGCCGCCGCGATGGGCGTCCCCACACTCACGCTCCGCGGCGACCGGCACGCGTCGCGTGTTGGGGCGACGATCAACACAGCCCTTGGCCTCCCCGAACTCATCGCCACGACGCCGGCCGAGTACGTCCACGCTGCGATCACCCTCGCGAACGACCGCCCTCGCCTCTCGCACTCTCACAACACCCTGCGCACAAGGCTCCAATCCAGCCCACTCTGCGACGCCAAGCGGCTCGCACATTCGTTCACCGAAACTCTCCGAGCCCTCTCCCAACGAGCCCGAAGCGCCAGCGAGGGGTAACCCGCCCAATCCAACAACAAAGCCGGACGCACCAAGGGGCGCGTCCGGCTCAGAAAGGCTCACAAGGGTGAGAGTCGGTGGTTACGCTGCCATGCTGACGGGCCCGTCGCCCGCGCTGGTGGCCTCGGTGATCGTGAAGCCCCCACCACCGCCGCCGCTGCCGACGCTTCCGAACTGGACCTTGAAGATGGGGCCGGAGACGCCGGGCTCGTTGCCGCGTTTGGCGGTGACGATGTACTCGACCTGATCGACGCCGACGGGGAGCGTTGCGTCGGTAAAGGATTTGTCGCGGCCGCCGCTGTTGCCGACGACGGAGAAGGGCCCTTCGCCGCCGTTGATGCGGCGGGCGACGACGTAGACGACGCTGCCGACGCCCGCGGGCTGGGCGACGCGCCACTTGATGGTGAGGGAGCCGTCCCCGTTGACGCCGACGGTGAAGTTGTCGGGGGCGTTGGGAGCGGGGGGCGTGCCGGGGGCGTCGCTGGGGGAGACACCGGCGAGGACGTAGACGTTGGGGTTGTTGGTGGATTCGGCAAAGGCCTTGATGACGTTGACGTACTGCCCGCCGGTGGTTCGAATGTTACGAACGGCGTTGTCGAGGGCTTCGGTGGCGTTCTTGCTGGCGAGGCGAGCAGCCTCGGCGGCGTTTCGGGCGGTCTCGAAGGTCGTGACCAGAGCTTTGAAAGCCGTGGCCTGAGCGGGCAAAAGGCCGATGGCGACCGCGTTGGCCTGCCAGAGCGTGCCATGCGAGTTGGCTCAGTTGAACAGGTCGGGGATGGTGCGGGGGAGGTTCGTGGACATGGTAAGTATCTCCGTGTAACATCGCGCCCCGGGCCCACCCCGGCGAGCAACAATGCGAGAGATACATCGCCCGAGCGGGCGGGCCACTTGAGCCGGTTGTCAGTTTTTAACTTTTCTTGGATTAGGTGCCGTTGGCGGGTGGTTGGTATCTATAGAAAGTATGAAGCTAGAAGGACAGCAAGGATCGCGGAGCGAAACAATCAGAGCCCCCGGCGCAAGCCGGGGGTGATGGACGCCCGTGGGCGGGGTGGGATTGAAACACAGAGAGCACCGGGGGGTACCGAGGAAGACAGGGGAAGGGCTGCGGGGGCCGGGTTATTCGGTGTAGCCGCCCTGCTGCATGAGCCGGCGAGCCAACTTGACGTGGGGGTGGTTCTCGTCAGAATGCTTGAGAAGGATGCGGAGCGCCTTACGGAAGTTCTTGGCGGCCTCGGGACGGTTGCCTTCCGCGTGGCAGATCGTCGCGAGGTTGATGTAACTGGTCGCAAAGGTCGGGTGGTCCGGGGCAAAGTGCTTCTGGGCGATGGCAATGGCCCGCTCCATGCTAGACCGGGCCCCCGGCAGGTCCCGCTGGTCGTGCTGGATCGCCGAAAGGTTGGAGTAGCGGGTCGCGAAGATGGGGTGGTCCGGGGCGAAGTGCTTCTGGTCGATGGCGATGGCCCGCTCGACGTTCGCCCGCGCCCCCGGGAGGTCGCCTAGGTTCATCTGAATCCCCGCGAGGTTGGAGTACCAGGTCGCGAAGGACGGGTGGTCCGGGGCGAAGTGCTTCTGGCCGATGGCGATGGCCCGCTCCATGTTCGCCCGCGCCCTCGCCAGGTCCCGCTGGTCATGCTGGATCATCGCGAGGTTGGAGCGCATAGCGGCGAGGTTGGGATGCTCCGGGCCGAGGTTCTTCTCCGCGATGGCGATGGCCCGCTCCATGCTCGCCCGCGCCCCCGGCAGGTCGCCCTGGTCATGCTGGATCGTCGCGAGGTTGGAGTAAATGATGGCGAAGGCCGGGTGGTCCGGGGCGAAGTGCTTCTGGTCGATGGCGATGGCCCGCTCGATGTTCGCCCGCGCCCCCGACGGGTCGCCTTGGGCCTGCTGGATCAGCGCGAGGTTGGAATGCACCGTACCAGCGATGGGATCATCGACCCCGATGACGCCGAGAGCGCTCTCGTACGCGTCGCGCGCCGCCGACCAGTGCTCTTTGGTGTCACCCTTTTTCGCTTCCCGATGCGAACGCCCGAGCATGTTCCACGCCTCCGCAGAGCGCGGAAACGCTGCAACGGCGGCCTCGAAGAACGAGATCGCGCCGTCGGGGTCGTCGGCGTGGAACTTTCGATCGCCTTTGAGGAGGAGGAATCGCTCTTGGTCCACCTCACCCTTCCACATCCCGCGTTCGCGGTCGGATTCAAGCCGTTTGATCGCGTCGTCCGCCTCGGCCCAGAGCGATGTGGAACGGCGGTCGGCGGCGAGCAGGACGATGGCCCGGGCCTGTTGGAGAGGGTTGCCCTCCGCCCGGATCTTGTCAAGCGCGTCGATCTCGTTGACGTTTAGCGTGACGACGGAGGACGCGCCGTCGCCCCCCTTGGCACTCATTTGCCCGCGAGCGATCTCGTCGAGTTTGCGGTCCATCTCGACTAGTTTGCGAGCCATCTCGGCGGCCTTCGCGGCATCTTCCTCGTCGCGTTTGTCCTTCTCCTTGGTCCAGCCCACGAGGTACGTCACCCCGTCGCCGATGGGGTTGAGCACGGCGGCCAGTTTGGTTTCCGCGTGGTCGGCGCACGTGCCTCTGGTGATCGCGCTGGCGGTGAAGTTGCCGCTGAGTCCGACCGTCCACGCGGCAAGGCCGTAGGCGACGATCCGCGCTTCGGACTTCTGGCGGCACCACTGGCGGGCGGCGTACCAGAAGAACACGAACAGCGGCCCGCACGACGCCACGAGCCACCAGCCCGCTTCCTGCTCGGTCCGGACTTGCACCACCGCGAACGCAAGGGCGGCGGCAAGTAAGACCAACGAAACCGCCACTTTGACAAGCCCGCCGTGGGTGGGGGTGGGGTCCGGGTCGTGCTCCGCGTTGGCAAGGTCGGCCACGTGCCCCGCACCGGCGGCGGCACGCTTCGCGGCCAAAGCGGCGGCGTGTTTGACCTCCCGTTGCTGCGTCCACAGCGGCACGGCGGCGGGCAGCAGCACGGGGAAGACGAGCCCCCACGTCCACCCCGCGAGCCCCCACGCCAGCACGAGGCCGACGACCGCAAGGATCACGGTCAGCAGCGCCACCGGCATGGAATGACTCCGCCGGTTCCCCCTCTCAACGTGTTCGAGATCACCCATGCCCCATGCTACGCCGCCACCCGCAACAGGGTTGCGCCGAACTGGGCGGTCGTTCGGAGAACCGTTGGCGGCGCAAAACGCGGCTGCGGCCGAGATAACGCGGGTGGACGCTGCGCAGAAGAGCTCTGCCTGCTTGTTTTGCTCTCCGTTGGGGAGGCAGAGCTTTTCTGTGCGCTTGTTTCGAGTTGCTGCCTGCTTGCTTTGTTCCGCGGCGCGAGCGCAGAGCTCCTCGGTGGGGAAGCAGAACGCTTCGATGAGGAGGTTTTGCTTTGCTGTCAGGAGGGTTTGCGGTGTTGCGAGGAAGTTTTGCAGGCCGGCGGGTTGTTGCGTGCGTGGGCGCACGGGGAGGCCGACCCTTGCTTGCGCTGCGGGCTCTGAAAGACTAAAGACACCGGCAGGATGCCGGTGCTACTGGGGTGCGGATGGGGGTTACTGGCCTTGGGCCATGCTGTAGCCTTTGACGCCGTCGAAGAGTCTTAGCAACTCGTACGAGCAGACCGTGAAACTCTCGGCGATCTTGTCCATCAGGGCGACGCAGCGGCTCTGGCCGAAGGTGCCGGGGGTGATGCTGTCTTTGAGTTCGAAGCGGACGCGGTAGTAGTCGACGCACTCGGTGTAGACCGAGCCCGTCGGCCAGACCTGCGTGCCTCGGTTGCTGATGATGCTGAGGCGGAAAGGCGTGTCCATGCAAACGCGGCCCATTTCTTCCGCGAGCGAGATGGGCGAGAGCGTCGTGTCCAGATAGATGTCGCACCCGACCACCTGCGTCGTGAGGTTCTTGAACGTGCGGATCACCTGCTGGCCCGTGGGCGCGGGCGGGCGGATGAAGCAATGGTCGCCCGCTTGCGCGTCGGGGATGGCGGTCACGGTCTTGGGCTTGTTGCCCAAGTTGTCGATGATCGCTTGGGTGAACTCTTTGGTGCCCACCGGGGGCTTGTCCTTCTTGCCAAAGTCGCCGGTGTGCACGCCGGACTCGAGCGTGGTCAAGAGGGCGTTCTCGATCGTGGCGGCTTCCTTGAAGAGGCAGAGGTGCCGGAGCATCATGAGGCCGGAGAGCACGAGGCTCGTGGGGTTGGCGATGCCGCGGCCCGCGATGTCGGGGGCGGTGCCGTGCACGGCTTCAAAGATCGAGATGTGGTTGCCGATGTTGGCGGAGGGGGCGAACCCCAGGCCGCCGACGAGCCCGGCCACCAGATCCGAAACGATGTCCCCCTGCAGGTTGGGCAGGATGACCATCTTGTACTGCTGGGGCTTCAAGACCAGATTCATGCACAGGGCGTCGACGATGACGTCGGCCTGCTCGATTTCCTGGAAGTCCTTGCCGATGGCTTTGAACCGGTCGAGGAACAGGCCATCGGACATCTTCATGATGTTGGCCTTGTGCCCGCAGTGGATCTTGGCGAGGCCGAGCTTGCGGGCGGTCTGGTAGGCGAAGCGGTGGACCTGATCGGAGCCGGGGGCGGAGATCAGGCGCTTGCACTGCACCATGTCGTTGCTGAGGCGGTGCTCGACGCCGCCGTAGGTGTCCTCGATGTTCTCGCGGACGATGGCCATGTCGATGTTGACGCCGGCTTTGGAGTAGACGGTCTCGACGCCGGGGAGGGTCTTGAAGACGCGGTAGTTCGCGTACGCGTTCCAGAGCTTGCGGGCGGTGACGTTGATCGACTTGCCGCCGCCGCCTTTGGGCGTCTCCATGGGCCCCTTGAAGAGGATGCCGCAGGATTCGACCGTGCGGATGCAGGCGTCGGACATGCCGCGGCTGTTGCCCTTGGCGAACTCGCCGCCGCCCATCTCGACGGTGACAAAGTCGGCGTGGTCGTGCACCCCGGCGGCCTTGAAGAGGTCCATCGTGGCGGCCATGATCTCGGGGCCGATCCCGTCACCGGGGGCGAGGGCGATCGTCAGCGTCCTGGACATGCGAAACTCCAAGGGGTCAAGGGATCAAAGGCCAACCTTAGGCCGAAAGACAGGGGAGTTCACCACAGAGACACAGAGGCACAGAGGAAGACTGAGGAAAGGAACTGCTCATCCAAGAGCATTTCTTTCCCTGTGCTTCTGTGTCTCTGTGGCAAGACCTCTTCCTCCCGCCCCGGGCTTCCGGACGGGTACCCTCCGTCGATGATCGACCCCCACGTCTCTCACGCCTCGCCCCACTCCGCCCCCCCCGGGCCCGACGGGCTGCTCGCCGACCTCACCGCGCCCCAGCGGGAGGCGGTGTTGTGCGTGCGCGGGCCGCTGCTCATCCTCGCCGCCGCCGGCTCGGGCAAGACCCGCGTCATCACCCGCCGCATCGCCCACCTTCTCCGCTCGGGCGCGGCCCCGTGGTCCATCCTCGCCCTCACCTTCACGAACAAGGCCGCGGGCGAGATGCGCGAGCGCGTGGCCCACCTCATCACGGCGGGCGTGCCGCGTGCGGATGGCTCGATCTACGTCGCCTCCGAACGCGCCGCCAAGGCCCTCACGGTCACGACGTTCCACTCGCTCTGCGCGCGGCTCTTGCGTCGGTACGCGGAGGCGGCGGGCCTCAAGCCCGACTTTACGATTTTCGACGATGGGGACCAGATGTCCCTCGCCAAGAAGGTGATCGCCGACCTGCAACTCTCCACCAGCAACTGGCCGCCGCGTTCGGTCTTGTCGGCCATCAGCGGGGCCAAGAACGAGCTGCTCGACGCGGCGGCGTACGAGGAACGCGCGACGGACTTTCATAGCCGCACGGTCGCGAAGGTGTTCAAGTCCTACGAGGCTGCCCTCAAGAAGGCCAACGCGGTGGACTTTGACGACCTCTTGGGGCACGTCGCCAAGATGCTCAAGACCAGGCCCGACGTGCGGGCGGAGTTGCAGGACCGCTGGCGGTTCCTCATGATCGACGAGTATCAGGACACCAACCGGGCGCAGTTCACCATCGCCCATCTGCTCGCGGGCGAGGGGGACAAGACGCAAGCGGTCTCGACCGGGCCGAATGTCTGCGTGGTCGGCGACCCGGACCAGTCCATTTACGGCTGGCGCGGGGCGGATCTCTCCAACATCCTCGACTTTGAGAAGCACTATCCCAAAGCCCGCACCATCAAACTGGGCGAGAACTTCCGCTCCACCGCCCCGATCCTGCGCGCCGCCGACGGGCTCATCAAGCACAACAAGGAACGCCGCGACAAGCCTCTCTTTACCAGCAGCAAAGGGGGCGAGCCTGTCGAGATCGTGCTCACGCGTGACGAGCGGCACGAAGCGGCCCTCGTCGCCGACTGGTTGCGGGCTCGGCACATGGGCGAAGATGGCGGCGAAGCCTTCGCGTGGAAGGATCTGGCGGTCTTCTACCGCACCAACTCGCTCAGTCGCGTGATGGAGGACGCTCTTCGGCAGGCGGGCGTGCCTTATGTCATCGCCCGCGGGACCGCGTTCTACGACCGCGAGGAAGTCAAGGCTGCGCTCGCGTACCTGCGGGTGGTCGCCAACCCCGCCGACAGCATCAGCCTCGAGCGGTGCGTGAACACCCCCACCCGCGGGATCAGTGATCCGACGATCGACAAGCTCAACGAGTGGGCCGCGGCGAACGAAGGCACGCTGTGGGAGGCGATGCTCAGCGCGAACGAGTCGCAGGGGGCGGGGGCTGTGCTCAACGCACGGGCGGCGGGGGCGGTGACCAAGTTTGTCGAGCTGGTCGAGGGGTGGACCGGGGGCGGCTCGTTCATGGGGGCGGAGATCGCGGGCTCGCTGTCGACGCTCGTCGAGCGGATCATCGTGGAGAGCGGCCTGCGGGCGATGTATTCGACGCGGGCCGCGACCAGCAAGAACGATGCGGACGCGGCGAGGCTCGACAATCTGGACGAACTGGTCTCGTCGGCGAGAGCGTTCGAGCTGGAGTACGACCCGGCGGGGGATCCCGCGATGGGGGCCGCCTTCGGCGGGGAAGAGCAAAGCGAAAGCCCCCTCGGCAACGACACGTCTGATTTTATTGGGGGGGGGGAGACGCCGCCTTTGCTGGCGATGCTGCGTGGGTTCCTCGAATCCATCACGCTGATCGCCGACGCGGACGCGGTGGACCCGGCGCAGGGGGCGGTCACTCTGATGACGCTGCACGCGGCCAAGGGATTGGAGTTTGGCGCGGCGGCGATCATCGCGCTCGAGGAAGGGACCCTCCCGCACAGCCGCTCGCTGATGGACGAACCGCAGATGGAGGAGGAACGCCGCCTGTGCTTCGTCGGCATCACGCGGGCGATGAAGCGCCTCCTTCTCACGTGCGCCCGCTACCGCACGCAGCGCGGCCTCTCCGAGCGGACGATGCCGAGTCGCTTCATCGACGAGATCCCGAGCGAAGCCCGCGTGCTGTCGGACCAGGCGGATGTGCTCGGCGGCCTCGACGAGAGCTGGGGCGGCGCGCGGAACAACAGCGACCTCAGGGGCGACGACTTCGGCGATCGCCTTCGGCGGCCCGCCCCAACCCCCACTCCCACTTCTTCGTACCGTCCGCCCACGCCGCGCGAGCCGACGCCGTTGTCCGCGGTGCGCCGCGTGGTGCCCACGGACGACCCCGCGAGCAGCGGCGCGGGCTCGGGCCTCATGGGCCTGAGCGCGGGCGCGGTCGTCCGTCACCCGCAGTTCGGCCGCGGCAAGGTGATGTCGGTCTCCAAAGGCCAGAACGCCCGGGCGGTCATCAACTTCGACGGCGTGGGGGTCAAGACCCTCGTGCTCGAGTACGCGCGGCTGACACGCGTGTCGTAGGGGGGAGTGGGATCACCACGGAGACACGGAGCACACGGAGAAGACGAGCGGGGGCGTGCCGCGTGCGGCGTGCTGCGTGCTGCGGCGGGGTCGGGGCAGTCACCACCGCACCGCCGTTCTGCTTTGTACGACGCCCACACCATCCCCCGGACCGTCCGGGGGGCGGAGTGCGCCGCGCCCGCTCGGGCGGCGCGCCCGCATTCCCGGGAGTACGGCTCGGCCACCACCTTCCGCTCCTGTTGGAGCCATCTCCGGTCCGTTCGGAAGCACCCCCGAACGATCCGGGGCGCGGAGTACGCCGCGCACGCTCAGGAGTGGCGGCGCGCAGCCACCCTCCGGACCTTCCGGGGGACTCCCCGAATCGTTCGGGGTGTTCCCCGGGCGGCCCGGAAAGTCGTGGCGCGCCCCCACTCCCCTCCGTGGCGCCGCCACTCCCCCCCTCCCCGCGTCTCCGCGTCCCCGCGTCCACTCCTCTCCCGCCTTTCTCTGTGCCTCTGTGCCTCTGTGGTGAGTCTCTTCCGGGGATCGGCACAAGAATTCCGCCCATAGTGGGGGTAGGCCTACGGTGGGGGCGGCGTCCTGCCCCCCCGGCTGGCGCCGGTGGCTGTGTTGGACGGGGCGTGGGGGCCACGGATTCACGCCTTGGGGGGATGGGGGCCGATCCAAAGGGGCTCTTCAGGAGATCGATTCATGGACATCGTCATCGTCGGGTTGGGCAAGATGGGCGGAAACATGGCCGAGCGGCTTCTCAAGGGGGGGCACGCGGTCGTCGGGGTTGATCCCTCGCCCGAGGCCGCCACTCGCGTCAAGGCCAACGGCGGCACCCACGCCCCGTCGATCACCGCTGGCGTCGCGGCCCTCAAGTCGCCGGCCGGGTCGAGGCACGTGTGGCTCATGATCCCCGCGGGCGCGCCCGTCGACGCGGCGATCGCCCAGGTCCTCCCGGTGCTGTCGCGCGGCGACACCATCATTGATGGCGGCAACAGCAATTACAAAGACACCATCCGCCGCGGGGCTGAGCTGGCCAAGTCCGGCATCCATTATGTCGACTGCGGCACCTCCGGCGGCGTGTGGGGGCTGGCCAACGGCTACTCCATGATGATCGGCGGCTCGAAGGAAGCCGTCGAACGCATGCGGCCCATCTTCGAGACCTTGGCACCCGGCAAGACCACCGGCTGGGGACGCGTCGGGCCCGTCGGCTCGGGGCACTTCACCAAGATGGTCCACAACGGGATCGAGTACGGCATGATGCAGGCCTTCGCTGAAGGGTTCGCCATCATGCACAAGAAGACCGAGTTCGGGCTCGACATGGCCCAGATCGCGTCGATCTGGCAGGTCGGCTCGGTGGTCCGCTCGTGGCTGCTCGACCTCACCGCCGAGGCTTTGAAGGTCGACCAGACGCTGGCGGACATCAAGCCTTATGTCTCCGACAGCGGCGAGGGCCGCTGGACGGTCGCCGAAGCCATCGACCTCGATGTTGCCGCCCCCGTCATCACGCTGAGCCTCTTGGCGCGGCTCAACTCGCGGGACTCGGAAGGCTACAGCGACCGGATGTTGTCGGTGATGCGAAACGCCTTCGGCGGCCATTCGATGCAGAAGAAGTAAGAAACGTGCGGCGTGCTGCGTGCGGCGTGCTGCGGCGAAAAGACGGGGTCGATGGACGCGGGGCCCCACGGTTGTCACGGTTCTTCCTCCACGCAGCACACAGCACGCCGCACGCAGTACGATTCTCCCTCCCCTCCCCCCGAGACCCCCATGACCACGATTCCCGAACGCCACATCCTCGTTGTCTTCGGCGCCACCGGCGACCTTGCGCACCGGAAGGTGCTGCCGAGCCTTTTCCGTCTGGACCACGCCGGCTCGGCCAAGGGGCGGGCGATTGTGCTCGGCTGCGCCCGCGCCGCGTTGGACGACACCGCCTTCCGGGCCTCGGTGCGCAAGTCGCTCGTCGAGCACGGCGAGAACCCCGAGGCCGTCGACGCCTGGGTGAACAAGTCGCTCTTCTTCCAGACCTTGGGCGACACCGGCCCCGACGCGTTCAACAAGCTGCGAACGCGCATCGAGAGCATCGAGGCCACGCACGGCCTGTACCAGCACCGGATCTTCTACCTCGCCCTGCCGCTGCCCGCCTTCCCCCCCACCATCGAAGCCTTCGGGCAGAGCGGCCTCAACAAGTCCAAGGGATGGACGAGGCTCGTGGTCGAAAAGCCCTTCGGGCACGACCTGGCCTCGGCGAAATCGCTCAACGCGCTCGTCCACCGGTTCTTCGACGAGTCCGACGTCTACCGCCTCGACCACTACCTCGGCAAAGAGACCGTGCAGAACCTGATCGCGGTGCGCTTTGGCAACTCGCTGTTCGAGCCCCTCTGGAATCGCGACCGCGTCAAGCAGGTGGAGATCACCGTCGCGGAAGAACTCGGCGTCGAAGGACGCGGGGCGTTCTACGAAAAGGCGGGGGCCGTCCGAGACATCATGCAGAACCACATGATGCAGCTGTTGTGCCTCACCGCCATGGAGCCGCCGTCGGTGCTCGATGGGACCGCGGTGGCGAACGAGAAGGTCAAGGTCATCCAGGCGATGGAGCCGCTGACCGCCGCCGACGTCGTGCTCGGGCAATACGCCCCGGGCGAACTGAGCGGGAAATTGATGAAGGGATACCGCGAAGAAGCGGGCGTCAACCCCGAGAGCAAGACCGAGACCTTTGCGGCTGCCCGCATCCGCATCAACAACTGGCGCTGGCAGGGCGTGCCGTTCTTCCTCCGCACCGGCAAACGCATGCCCCGCAAAGCCACCCGCATCATCGTCACCTTCAAGGCTCCCCCCGCGGCGGTCTTCAACCCGTACATCGTGTGCGGGATGGAGAGCAACCGCCTCGAGATCACCCTCCAGCCCAACGAAGGGTTCAACCTCTCGTTCCAGACCAAGATCCCCGGCGAGGGGATGAAACTGGAAACCCAGGAGATGCGGTTCCGCTACGCCGACACCTACGGCCCGCTCCCCGAGGCTTACCAGACCCTCATGCTGGACGTCATGAAAGGAGACCGGACCCTGTTTGTGCGCAACGACGAGGTCGAACGCTCATGGGACAAGTTCGCCAACGTGGTCAACGGCACCCTGCCGGTCCATGAGTACCCCGCCGGTTCGTGGGGTCCGGGGGCGGCTGAGAAGCTGCTCGCCTGCGACAATTGCCACTGGACGGACATGTAGTTGGCGTGGAAGGTGGAAAGAGGGGTCTCCGGGCTTTGATAGGGCCCGTGGAGCGGTCTATAGTCTAGGCCCGTCGCGATTGGGTACCCCCCACGTCTCGGGGTTCGGAGTATTTGCATCATGTCGAAGAACAAGACCCACAAGGGCCTTCTGAAGCGCATCCGTATCTCCAAGACCGGCAAAGTCCGCCACCGGACGGCTGGTCACAAGCACTTGCGGTCCGGCAAGGGCGGCAAACGCCTCCGCAGCCTGCGCAAGGACCCGTTCATCTCGAATTCGGACGCTGTCCGCCTCGAGCGCGGGCTCTTCCGCCGCCTCCGTGGGCGCAACCAGGCCCGTTCGGCCATGAAGAAGAGCCCATCGCCCGCAGAGCGCAAGGCTGCCAAGGCCACCAAGAAGGCCGCCGTCAAGACGGTCGCCAAGGCTTGGGCCAAGGCGACGGACCGCAAGCCCGCGGCCAAGACAGCGGCAAAGACCGCTGCGAAGGCGACCGCGAAGAAGTAGATCCATTGTCTTGAATGGCTCGGGAAGGTCCCGGGTCTGAGTCACACCGCCCGACGGGTTCAAGCGGGGCCACAAGCCTCCCCCGAATCGAGCCGAAGGAGTTTTGCCCATGCCACGCGTTAAAAAGGGTGCAGCCCGAGCCCAAGCCCGCAAACGTCGAATGCTCCGCGCCCGCGGCAAGTTCGGCGGCCTCTCCAAGTCCCCGTACCTCGCCGAGATCGCTGAGTATCGTGGTGGCGTCTTCGCCTACCGCTCACGCCGCATCCGCAAGCGCGACATGCGTGGCCTTTGGATCGTCCGCATCACGGCTGCGTGCCGCATGCGTGGCACCCGCTACAGCCTCTTCATCAACGGCCTGAAGAACGCCGGCATCGTGCTCAACCGCAAGATGCTCTCCGAGCTGGCCATCCGCGACCCCAAGGTCTTCGACAAAGTCTGCGAGATCGCTGTCAAGGCCTCCCGCGCGACCCCGGCCAATGCCGCGGCCTAAGCAGCCTGAAACACGACTGATCTTTGAGAACCCCGAGGCCTGCCTCGGGGTTTTTGCTTGTGCCCGCGTATTCGCGAGAGAGAAGAGAAAGGCAGAGAAGTGAAAGGCAGTGTGTCGCACGTAGTCATGGTGCTGGCGGGACCTTCGTCGTGCCGCGAATGCGCGCACGACTTACCGCGTGCCAATCGAGGTTGGCAACTCCCCGACGCCGCGACCCTTGATTCCAAGCGGCAAAACGACGAGGCGTCCGGGCCCGCTCTGGCTGCCCGGCGAGCCTGTGACGTAGAGGTCCGAGCGACTCTTGCCGCCGAACGCCACGTTGCTGGGGTGCTCAAGCCCGGTGGGGTACGTGCGAAGGACCTGGCCGGATTCCCCGAAGACCACGATGACGCCCGCGCCGTAGTCCGCCATGTACAGACGGCCCGCCTGGTCGAACGTCATGCCGTCGGGGACCGACTGGGGATTTGAGAGTTCAGCAAGGACGCGCCGATCGGTGAGGACGCCGGGGGACGAAATCGTGAACTCGAACACCCGGCGATTGCAGCTGTCGTTGACCACGAGCGACTTGCCGTCCGCACGCACCGCGATGCCGTTGGGATAGCAGAACCCCTCGGCAACTTTGCGGAGCGTGCGGGCGGAATCGAGATAGAACACACCGCTCCGCATGGCTGTCCGGTCCTCCTTGGATTCAGCGGGCGCAGTGATGTAGACGCCCCCATCGCCGTCGAGCGTCAGGTCGTTCGGCGTTGCGATCTGCGGGGTGAGCACCTCGATCAGCGTGCCGCTTGCATCGACGTGCTGAACGCCGCCCCGGGCTGCGAGCAGGTGCGTCCCGTCCGGCAAGATCTTGTGACCGTTGGGCTCGACGGTGCTGTACCAGACCGAGGGCGGGCCCGATCCTCGAAAGACGAACACCGATTTCCGCTCAAGCACGGACGCGAACGCGGCGCCATCCGCGTCGAACACGATGCCCTCGCTGTAGCCCGGGAGCTCCGCCACGACTCTCGGCTGAACCTGAGTGGGCGCGCAGCCGCCTGCGAGCACGACGAGGCTGATGGCCACAACCGAGCGGACGGAAATTCTGAGTTGTCGTTGGGCGTTCATGGTCATCCTCGCACTGGACGCGAACGCTCAGCCTGATCCGCTGGCCACGCTCGCTGTCGATTCGGTCGGAGGATACAGGACTCGTCGCGACGTTGCTGTCCACCATCGGTCACGGGACGAAACGACGAGAAGCGGCGCCAGCAATCGTTCACCGCCGTGCCGCTGGCTCGTTCGCATGGGCTTTGGGTCCAAAACGAACGCATGCTTCTGCCGAGCCAGAAGCGTGACACACGATCAGACAAGATCGACCCGCAACCCCCAAAAAAGAACAAACTCGTTCGCTGGTTTCCGCCCGCGCACGAGTCATAGGAGAGAGAGACAAGACACTGTTCGAAAGCCTTGGCCGGTTTCCCGGATTTGTTCGGCTTTCAGTAAACCCGACTACTGGTTTCCGCCCGCAGTCGAGTCATAGGAGGAGAGAGAGACAAGACACTGTTCGAAGATCGGTCGGCCGTCCGCTGATCTTCAGTAAACCCGACTACTGGTTTCCGCCCGCAGTCGAGTCATAGGAGGAGAGAGAGACAAGACATCCACAACATGCCACACGATCGATGCCAATGCCACCCAAAGAGTCAATTTTCCGAAAGATTTATCCGCCCAAACGCGGAAGATGCGGCAGTTTCTAGGCTTATGGAATAACCCGGGCCCGAAAAACAAGGCTGCAAATCGGGACCGTGCCCTTTTTGGGGGTATTCTGCCGCCGCTCAACCGCCTTCTTGACGCCCCTCAATCGAGGCGATGATGCAACCTAGGGCGAGGACGAAAAGGTCGTCAAAGCCGGCGGCCTCGGCGGCGGGGGTCGTGCCGATGCCCAGGCGGTAGATGAACAGGTTGAAGTGCTGGCGGATCTGGGCGACTGGCTGGCCTGCGGCATCGAGCAGGCTAAAGGACTGCGGGGAGAACAGAGAGACGAGTTCGACGTACCGGCGGAGGAACGCGGAAAACCCGCCGTTCTCGCGGAGGGACCCGATCTGGTCGCCGGTGGGGCTGAAAATCAGCCATTCGTCGCGGAGAAAGGTGCTGGCCATCCCTTTGCGGCGGACCGAGCCGAGTGACTCGCCGGAGGGCAGGGTGATGTCGAGGGTTACCGAGAAGTCGATGATGTTTCGGGCGACGATCGACAACAGCGGCGTCTGCATCGTCTCGTCGGTGTAGATCCGGATGTCCTCGCGGAGCTTGAAGGCCTTCTGCTTGCAGTAGCCGGCAAGCTCGCCCTTCTCGTCGTAGATGTGGAACGAGGCGCCGAAGAGCTTGAAGACCTGGCGGCGGATGGTGTACTGCTCGCCGGGGGCGGGGAGGATGGGCATGTGGGGCTCCTGGATTGGACGACGAGCCCGCGATGATACCGGCGTCCGTCGGAGGCTGCAATCGGGCGCGACATCGGCACGGACCGGCCGGGACCAACGACAACGCCCCGGCACCGGGCCGGGGCGTCATCCAAGTGCTTCTGGCAAGCCGCGCACTCGCGGGTTCACGCCGGGTCGATCGATCAAGAGGACTTTTCGGCGTCTCGCCGCACATACCGCTTCCAGCAGGCATCGGCGATCAGAAGCGTTGCCATGTTGACCTTCTCGGCTCGCCACTCGTCGGCGAACTGCGAACCCGTGGGCGGGTGCAGCGTCTCGGCGAACTTCACGACACACTCGCGAACGGCGGCGTCGATGGACGCAAGAAAGGCGCCGCGCGTGCGGCCGGGACCTGGTGACACCACGCGGAAGCTCTCGATCTCTCGGAAGAATCGCTGGTAGGTCGCGTCTGGATCGTCCGAATCCGCGGCGAGGGCGGTGACGACGTAGCAAAGCGGCGTCCACTGGCCGTTCTCGAGCGCGTGGGAATCCGCGCCAGCCTCAAGAAGGGTTTGGAGCTTGACGTCCGAGTGCACACCGTGCCCGTCGACGACATGAAAGATGAGCGGGAGTTCACGCGAGGTGCACTCATCGCCGCCGCAGGATCGGAGCGTGCAGACCGCGCTCGGATCCGCGCCCATCTCGCAGAGCACGCGGACTTCAAGGCCGGTTCCGTCGCTGATGGCGCGGGCGAGGGGCGTCTGGCCGCTGTTGTTCCGCTGCTCAATATTGAAGCCGAGCTCCCTGAGGTACCCGAAGGTGTCACGGACGCTTTCCTCGGCGTTGGCCTCGAAATCTACGTCGATCGCCGCGTGCCATGCGTTGTAGCCATAGTCGGAGATGGCGTGCGGATCCGCACCGGACGCGATGAGCAAGCGGAGCATCTGCGGATCACGGCTCGACCCCACCGCCGACATGAAGAGCGTGTAGCCATGGTCTTGCTTTGCGTTGACGTTGGCTCCGGCGGCGATGAGGGCGCGTGCGACGACCAATCCCTCTTCACCGCAGGATACCGCTTCTTCAAGCGGCGACCGCGGGCGTGAGCCCGAGATCGCTTCCCGATCTTCGATCTCGAGCGGCACCCCCGCACGCACGAGCGAGGCGGCGATCTCCGGCGTCTTGGCGAAACTCAATGCACATCGTCCCAAGTTGTCGCGTGCCTTCGGGTCAGCGCCCGCATTGAGCAACGCCGCGATGCAGTCCATGCTTCCGGATACGACCGCTTCGAACAGCGGAATCTCGTGGTCCGACGGAGCACCACTGAGCTGAGCGAAAGTCTGGCGCATGAATTCGGCCATACGTTCTTTGACATTCACGGCGATTTCGTCCGGGAGCGAATCAAGCTGTTCAGCCTGAGGCATGGGAATCGTGTCCGGCGAGAAACGATCAGCGGCCGCCGCATCGAAGTGCCCCTTGGGATCGCAACCCATCGCGAGGAGTCGCTTGACTTCGCGAGCATCGCCCGCGCGTGCGGCTTCGCAGAGCAGACGGTTGCGGGCTTGCGGGTCGGACGGGACGGGGCTTTGATTCTCTGAAGTGGTCATGGGTCAATTGCTTTGCAAACGCATGATGTGCCATAAACGAAAAACCCCGCCGGAAGCCGGCGGGGTCTGTTGAACGGTGTGTGAAGACCGCTTACTCGCCAACCTGCCAGCGGCGGAAGGCGACGAGTTTCTCGTTGCCGCCGACGATGTCCTTGATTTTCTTGGTGGGGTCCTTCACGAACGGCTGTTCGAGCAGGGCGATTTCCTCGAAGAACTTGCGCATCCCGCCCTCGACCATCTTCTCGGCGATGTCCTTGGGCTTGCCGGACTCGATGGCCTGCTCGATGCGGAACTTGCGTTCCTTCTCGACGATGGCCGCGGGGATCTCGGCGGCGGAGAGGCCGGCCGGACGGGGGACGGCGGCGACGACGTGCATGCAGACGTCCTTGAGGAGGACTTCATCGACGCCGCCGATGCTCTGGACGAGCGAGCAGGTCTTGGCGTCGTGGTGGACGTAGAAGGCGAACGCGCCAGCGACGCCTGCGAGCTTCTCGCCGCGGGCGTAGGAGCAATTCTCGCTGGTGGAGATGCGGACCTCGTCGAGGGCGGCCCCGATGACGGCGTTGGTCGCGACGGGGCCTGCGGGGGCCTTGAGAACCTCGGCCAGAACCTTGGCCAAAGACTCGCCAAGTTTCTCGCTCTTGGCGGTGAAGTCGGTCTCGGCGCGGATCTCAATGATCGCGGCCTGCGAGCGGTCGGCGTTGAGCAGGATGCCCACGCGACCCTCGCCGGCGGCGCGGTCGGTACGGCTGTCCATCTTGCCCTTGAGCTGCTTGCGGAGCAGTTCTTCGGCCTTCTCGATGTCCGCGCCCGCCTCGGTCAGCGCGGCTTTGCAGGCCATCAGAGACAGCCCGGTCTTGTTGCGGAGGTTCATCACGTCTTTGGCATTGATCTCGG
Source organism: Phycisphaera mikurensis NBRC 102666 (assembly GCA_943369765.1). Lineage (GTDB taxonomy): Bacteria > Planctomycetota > Phycisphaerae > Phycisphaerales > UBA1924 > UBA2396. The sequence continues at coordinate 173,177 of CALROI020000003.1, forward strand.
CCATGGTCGGCTCCAATGTACTCAGGAATGGTGTGCTGAGGAAAGTGCGTTGGAAAGGGTCATGCTGAACAGGGGCCCGGGATTGTGCCCGGGTTGAGGATTGACTCGGTGCGCGAAACTCGTGCTCAGGCCTGGGCGGGCTGCTCGGCGTCGGCGCCGTCACGCTTGAACTGCGAGCGACCGGTGCGGCGCGGGCGGCTGTCGTCGCGACCAGCGGAGTCGCCGCCGGGAGCGGCTGCGTCCGGGCCGGCCCCGGAGAGGGCCTTGGCCTGCTCGCGCTCGGTCTTGCCGTCGGCTACCGCGAGGCACAGTTCGCGGACGATCACGTCGATCGAACGCATGCTGTCGTCGTTGCCCGGGATGGCGATGTCGGCCATCTCGGGGTTGCCGTCGGTGTCGATCAGGCAGATCGTCGGGATGCCGAGCTTGCGGGCTTCGAGCAAGCCGGTGGTCTCGGCCTTGGTGTCGATGATGACCATGACGCCCGGCAGCTTGTCCATGTGCCGGATGCCTTCGAGGTTGCGCTTGATCTTGTCCATCTCGCGACGCAGCTGAGATTCCATCTTCTTGGAGTAGCTGGCGAAGTTGTCGTTCTGCTGGATGGCTTCGAGCTCTTCGAGGCGCTTGAGGCGGGCGCGGATCGTGCGGAAGTTGGTGAGCGTGCCGCCCAGCCAGCGCTCGGTCACGTAGTGCTGCTTGACGTCGGGGACGCGGGACTCAAGCACGGTCTTGGCCTGGCGCTTGGTGCCGACGAAGCAGACGTCCTTGCCGCCGGCGACCGTCTTGGTGATGAACTTCTTCGCGAGGAGGAGCCCCTTGAGGGTCTCCTTGATGTCGATGATGTGGATGCCGTTGCGCTTCCCGTAGATGTACGGGCCCATGCGCGGGTTCCAGTTCGAGGCGCGCTGCCCGAAGTGAATGCCCGACTCGATCAGATCCTGCACCAGTTGATTCGCCATGACCAAATCCTTCATAAAACAGCGACACCGACGGGCGGGGTTGTCGGCTCTGCCCGTTCGCCAAGGCGAAAGGGTGGAACACCGAGCCCGTCAAAGGGCGCTTCCCAGGGGCTTCCGAGTCATTCGGAACGACCCCGAACGCAAGAAAGAACACACCGCACGCCGCAACACCTCACCCTCCCCGCGGCATGCGGGACCGATCTGACAACCCAAGACCAGTCGGACCACTGTAGGCGTCTGGGAGAGGGGTTTCCGTTCTGGGTGTGCTCTGCGTGACCGGACGCGATCGACTCAGAAGTGCGACCCTAGGCCAGATGAGGCGAGCACACCCATATTAGGTATGTCAGAAAGGCCGCCTCTGCGGCCTGATCTGGTCATGCCGCGCGAAGAGCCGGAAGTCACCCGTTCAAGGTTAACCACGTTGGGGGCCTGCACGATACCAGAGCAGGCTCGACGACCGAGCGACACCGGAGAGAATGGCATGGACAAGGCGAGTGTTGTTGGATCGCTTTTGATGACGGGGGCGGTGTTGCTGGTGTGCTACCAGGCCACAGCGGGCGACTTGATGTCGCTCTGGTCCCAGAAGGGGTTCATCATGGTGATCATCGGGTCCGTCGCGGCGGTCCTGATGGCGATGTCGATGGAGCGGATCAAGATGATCCCCGGGTACATCCGCCGGTTCATGTTCACCAAAGGCAAGCCGGTGATGGAAACGATCAAGATCATGACGCAATTGGCGGACAAGTCTCGCAAGGACGGGATCCTCTCGCTCGAGAGCGAAGTCTCGAAGATCGACGACCCGTTTCTGGCCAACGGGCTCAAAATGGCCGTGGACGGGGTGGACCCCGAGATGATCGAGACGACGCTGCGACTCGAGATCATGGCCATGCAGGAAAGGCACAAGAGCGGGAAGAAGTTTTTCGACCTGCTCAAGGTCTACGGGCCCGGGCTGGGGCTGGTCGCGACGCTCATGGGCCAGATCGGCATGTTCAAGAACCTCGGCGGCGACATCGCGACCATGGGATACATGCTCGCGGTGGCGGTTGTGGCGACGATGTACGGGACGGTGCTCGCCAACTGCGTCGCGGGACCGATCGGGGACAAGCTCTCGTTCCGCTCCGGCGAAGAGATCCTCGGGCGTGAGATGATCCTCCAGGGCATCTTGTCCATCCAAGCGGGCGAGAACCCCCGGGCAACCCTGGACAAAATGGCGGCGTTCGTGCCCGCGGTCACACGCGACAAACTCAAAGCAGCCTAAGCGGGGAGCCCACCACCATGTCAAACCACGATGCAGGCGGGCACGGGAAGGACGCGGCCCACGCGGAAGGCGGGGAGCACAAGAAGCACAAGAAGCACGTTCCTCACATGCACGAGGAGCACGAGCACGAAGAGGGCTGGATCGTCTCCTTCGCGGACAACGTGCTGCTCATGATGGGTTTCTTCGTGATTCTGCTCGCGATGAACATGGGGCCCAAGGGCTCTTCGGCGGGGAGCGGCGAATCGGGCGCAGGATCCGGGACGGACAACGCGGGCGTGCTTGATCTGGCGATCGCGGTTCGCCAGGCGTTTCACAATCCGGTGGACATGAACTCGACGATCAAGGCCGATCAGCCGCTCATCAGGCGTCTGAAAGAGAGACAATCCCGAGGTGATGAGCGGTCGCGAGGTCCCGAGGGCGAGGACCAGAAAGCGCAGACCATCCGGGAAACCGATTGGACGGGCGAGGACGGGTATGTAGCCTTTGCGGACAACGAGTTTGTCCTCACTGAGACCGCCAAGAAGACGATCCGGCAGTTCAGCGAACGCGTCGCGGGCACGCGATGGATGGTCGAAATCCGCGGGCACGCGAGCCGCTGGGAGAGTTGGGGCGATGAACGCAAGGCACGCTTCCTGTCGTACGAGCGTGCGTGGGTCGCGGGGAACGAGCTGATCCGTCACGGCGTTTCGTGGGATCAGATCCGGCTCGTCGCGGGCGGCGACGCGGAACCGTTCCGATCGGGCGGGCGTGACAAGCAGGACCGCGCCTCGAACCAAAGGGCGGAGTTGCTCGTGCTCAAAGAGCAGGTGCCGCCGGACGCGTTCAATGTAAAGTCGAAGAAATGACAAGCCTCACCGACGGTCAGTACGCCAGACATTGACCGATGGCCTCGGCGATGCGCTCGGGGTTGGGGATGTACTCGAGTTCAAGCTTGTAATACGGCATCACCGTGTCGAACCCGGTCACCCGCTGGACCGGGGCCTTGAGGTGCAGGAAGCAGTGCTCCTGGATGATCGTCGCGATCTCGCTGGCCATGCTGGCCGTCTTCGGGGCCTCGCACACGATGACCGCCCGGCCGGTCTTCTGCACGCTTTGGATGATCGTGTCGGTGTCGAGCGGGTAGATCGTCCGCAGGTCGATGAGTTCGACCGAGACGTCCTCGGGCAGGCTGTCCATGGCCTTGAGGCAGTCAAAGACGGGGGCGCCCCACGAGATGACGGTGAGGTCCGTGCCTTCGCTGACGACCTTGGCCTCGCCGATGTTGATGACGTAATCCTCTTCGGGGACCTGCTCGCGGAACGAGCGATAGGCCCGCTTGGGCTCGAAGAAGACGACCGGGTCCGGGTCGCGGATCGCCGCCAGCAGCAGCCCCTTGGCGTCGTAGGGCGTGCAGGGCATGACGACCTTGAGCCCCGGGGTGTGGGCGTAGATGGCTTCGGGCGAGTCGCTGTGCAGCTCGGGAGCGTGGATGCCGCCGCCGACGGGAACGCGGACGACCATCGGGATCGTGACCGCGCCGCGAGTGCGTGTGCGGTAGCGGGCGGCGTGATTGGTGAGCTGGTCGTACGCGGGCCCGAGGAACCCGTCGAACTGGATCTCGGGGATCGGCCTCATCCCGGCCATGGCGAGCCCGATGGCGGTGCCCATGATGCCGGACTCGGACAGCGGGGTGTCGATCGAGCGTTGGTCGCCGAATCGCTTCTGCAGGCCGTCGGTCACGCGGAAAACCCCGCCGTTGAGACCGACGTCTTCGCCCAGACAGATGACGCGTTCGTCGCGTTCCATCTCTTGGTAGAGGGCCTCGTTGATGGCGTCGACGAGTGTGAGGCCCTTTTCGTTCATCATGTCGGTGCGGGGCATGGGGGCTCCGGAAGCGGTGGTTGGGGGTGGTTGGGGGTCTTGATCCGTTCGCAGTTTATGTCACCCGGGGTTGGACGGCTACCATGCGGCCCATGGCCCCCAAACACGGCACCAAACAAGGCCCCAAGCAGGCAAAGGTCCAGCCTGTCGCGGTGATCGTCAGCCGGTACAACACCGCGGTCACCTCGCGTCTTCGCGATGGGGCTGAGAAGGCCTATCTGGCCCGTGGGGGCAAAGTGGGCAAGTTCCACGTCTTTGAGGCTCCGGGAGCCTTCGAATTGTCGGTTCTCGCCTCCGAGGCAGCCCTCACAGGCCGCTACGCGGGTGTCGTGGTACTCGGGTGCGTCATCAAGGGCGACACGCGGCACGACGAGTACATCAACCACGCTGTGGCCCAGGGGGTCACACAGGCCTCGATCGAGACCGGGGTGCCCATCGCGTTCGGACTGGTGACGACGGAAAACGCCGCCCAGGCCCGGGCCCGCGCCGGCGGGGATGCTGGCAACCCATCGTCAAGCAACAAGGGCGAGGAGGCGATGAACGCCTTATTGGACACCATCACCGCGATCGACGCGGTCCGCCGCGGCAAACCAGCCTCAATCAACCGTGAGATCAAAGACAAAGCAGCAAAGGTGAAACGCTAAAGAATGGCCACCAGCTTCCAGATTCGTTCTCTCGCGTTCCAGTTGCTCTTTCAGCTCGACGCATCCCCCGAGGGCGACGCCGTCGCCCTCGCTGAAGCGATGGAGCACGGGCTGGATCCCAAGGATGTCCGCAAAGCGTCCGACCTCGCCAAGGCTGCCTTCGACGCGCGGTCCGAATCCGACGCGGCGACGGTCGAGCTCGCCCCCGGCTGGCCGGCCCACCGACAGCCCGCGATCGACCGTGCGATCCTCAGGCTCGGACACTTTGAGATTCAGAAGGGGCTCGCCCCGGGCGCCGCGGTCATCGATGACGCGGTCAAACTCGCCAAAGAGTTCGGCACCGAGAAATCGCCGCCGTTCGTCAACGCCCTCCTCGACAAGATCTTCAAGGCCAAGACCGGCGCAACACCCGCGGGCGACGCCGCGATCGAGCCGTAATCGCCCATGGGGTTCTTCAAATCCATCCTCGGCAAGGTCAAGGCTGGTCTGGAGAAGACCCGTGAGGTCTTTGTCGCCGGGCTCAAGTCGATGCTGCTCGGCAAACGCCTCGATGAGGCGCTCATCACCGAGATCGAGCAACGCCTGTTGCTCGCCGATGTCGGGACGACGACGACCACGAGGCTGATTGACAAGATCCGGGCGGACTTTCGCGCGGGCAAGATGAGCAAGGGCGACGAGGCCTTGGACTACATGAAGGCCGAACTCAAGGCCATGTGGCCGCCCGCCGATCGCGAGATCCGTTTCGCCGCCACCGGACCCACGGTGATCCTCGTTACGGGCGTGAACGGGGTGGGGAAGACCACCTCGATCGCGAAACTCTGCGCAGTGATGCGCGGGCGCGGCAAGAGCGTGATGCTCGCCGCCTGCGACACCTTCCGAGCGGGGGCGGTCCGCCAGCTTGAGATCTGGGGCGAGCGTCTGGGCGTAACCGTCGTCAAGGGCCAGGCCGGCGGCGATCCGGCCGCGGTCGCGTTTGACGCCTGCGCCGCAGCGAAAGCACGCGGGATCGACATCCTGATCATCGACACCGCCGGACGCCTGCAGACGCAGGACCCGCTCATGCGGCAACTCGCGAAGATCCGGAGCGTCATCGCCAAGCAGATCGACGGCGCCCCGCACGAGACGCTTCTCGTGCTGGACGCGACGCAGGGGCAGAACGCCCTGTCGCAGGCGAGAGAGTTCGGGGCCACCCTCGGCAGCGACAAGGCCTCCGGTCTCACCGGCATCTTCCTCACCAAACTGGACGGCACCGCCAAAGGCGGCATCGTCATCGCCATCAAGGACATCACGAGCATCCCCGTGAAGTTCATCGGCGTGGGTGAAACCCCGGACGACGTGCAGCCGTTCGATCCCGAGGCGTTCGTCGACGCGCTGTTCGAGGAATGACGTGAGCAAACGCGACGCCCCGCATATCCCCGTCATGATGTCGCAGGTTCTGGACGTCCTCGCGCCCAAACCCGGCATGACCATCGTCGATTGCACCCTGGGCCTCGGCGGGCACACAGGGGCCTTGCTCCCGCGCGTCCATCCCGGCGGCCGCCTGATCAGCATCGACCTCGACCCCGCCAACCTCGCTGCAGCACGCGAGTACCTCACATGGGTCGGCGGGCGGTTTGACCTCTTTCACAATAACTTCGCCGCCCTCCCCACCGTTCTCATCCAGGCCGGCGTGGAAGACGGGCGCGTCGACGGAATTCTCGCCGACGTCGGCGTCGCCAGCACCCAGATCGACGACCCCGCCCGAGGCTTCTCGTACCGCCGTCCCGGGCCGCTCGACATGCGCATGGACCCCACGCGGGGGCAGCCCGCCTCGGTGCTTGTGAACAGGATGACAAGGGCCGAACTCGAAACCGCTCTCCTCGAACTCGGCGACGAGACCGACGCCCCGTACATCGCCAAGCTCATCGTCGAGCGGCGGGCTGTCAAACCCATCACGACCACCGAGGAACTCACCGCCATCGTCTGCGAAGCCCGCGACTTCACGCTCGAGCGTGCCCTTGGCGCGAAACTCCATCCCGCCGCCCGCACCTTTCAGACGCTCCGCCTCTTGGTCAACCGCGAACTGGCGAACCTCGAGCGACTGCTCGCGGTGCTGCCTCACGCGCTCAAGCCCGGCGGCATCGCGGCGATCATCAGTTTCCACAGCGGCGAGGACCGCCTCGTCAAGCAGTCCTTCCGCGACGGCCGCAACGCCGGCATCTACGCGACGATCAGCGAAGAGCCGCTCGTGGCGGACGAAGCCGAGATCAAGTTCAACCCGCGCTCTCGCTCGGCCAAACTCCGCTGGGCGAGGCTGGCCGAATAGTCTCCCACCCTTCGCGACACTTACCGCCCCACGCGCTTCGACCACGACGTCTGCACGCCCACGCGGCGAAGAAACGCCGTCAGTTGTCCCGTGTGGTGCTGCACGTGCCGGACGTTGTAGAGGTACAACTCAGCCCGCGGCATTTGAAGCCACGAGAACCCGGAAGGACCAGCCAGTGACTTGGGCGTCTCACCCGCGAGCGATGTGCGGAGGATCGTCCGGCACTTCGCAAGATATGCCAGCAACTCCGCCCGCTCGAACCGCCGGCTCGGAAACTCCTCCGACAACTCCGCCCGCCCCTTGGGGTGGAATTTCGCCGAAGGCTTCCACGCCTCGTTCGTCCTCGCGCAGTAGCAGTCCGCGTAGCAGAGCGTGTGATACGCGACCATCCAGAACGGATACGTACCCACGACGCCGTCCCAGTGCTCGTCGGGGCACTTGGCCAAGCAGTCCTTGAGCATCGCTAGAGAGGCAAGGCCTTGACAGAGCACCGCGCTTCGGTAGGGATCGGTCTTCGTGGTTCGGCTGGTCTTCATTGGGGCTGCTCCTTTCTTTCGTTCTGCGAGAAAGCTCAAGCGAGGACGGCGGCTGCGAGTCGTGCGCCGCACCAGACGAGGGCGAGCCCGAAGCCGACGCTGGCGGTGACATACAGAACTGCGGATGCGGACTTGCCGGCGGACCAGAGGGAGTGGGCTTCCCACGCGAATGAAGAAAAGGTGGTGAAGCCGCCGAGCAATCCGACCAGGATCGCCAGACGAAACTCCTCCCGGAGCGACGACGTCCACGCGGTGGCGAGGGCTCCGATGGCGAAGCAACCCAAGAGGTTGACCGCGAGGGTGCCCCACGGGAACGTCGGCTGCGAAGGCTGGGGCAAGATCGCTCGCGAAGCCTCGACGAGACCGAACCGCGCGAGCGTGCCGACAGCACCGGCGATCGCGATCATTCCGACGCCTGCGAGTGACGGGCCGCTCACTTCTTCTTACCCCCGCCGAAGATGTCCTTGACGGCGTCGTCCACGCCCTTCTTGATTCCGTCCTCGACTTTCTTGCTCGCCTCACCAAGGCCTTTCTCAAGCTCGGCACGTGCCTTGTCGGCCGCCTTCTCGAGTTCGGCACCGACCTTGGCTTGAACGTTGACGCCGAGCTGGTCGAGATTGCCGAGTGCGCCGAGCTGCCCCTGGAGATCGCCGAGGATGTCGGATGGGATGATGCCTTTGCCGTTCGCACTGGCGGTGCTCAGGACGGCGCGGACGACGATGCCGACGATGTCGGCCATCGGGAGCCCCTTGCTGGCGGTGCCGATATCGGTGAGGTGGATCTGGTCGATGGGCACGACGAGCGAGCCGATGGGGACGGGTGTGTCGAGCATGTCGACAGTGACCTTCACGTCGGTGATCTTGAGGTCCTTCACGATGAACTTCTTGCCGGAACCCTCAGCGGACGGCTTGGGAGTCGCTCCCCCGCCGCTGCCGGACTGCAGTTTGGCCAGGTTGTCGAGGATGACTTTGTAGTTGGTCTTGCCGTCCTTGCGTTCGAGCACGACTCGGATGGTGGAAAGTTCGATCTTGGGGATCTCGACAACGTCAGCACGGAGCGAAGAGAGGGAGACCTCGACCGCGCCCGAGCCCAGGCTCATGAACTCCGGAGCTTTGAAGCCTTGGGGATTCGTCACGGCCAGCGTGTTGATGGCGGCCTTTCCGGACATGAGCCCGACGTCGGCGGAGCCGAGGGTGGTCTTGGTGCCCAGTGCCAGCGAACCACCCTTCTCCACGCCGAGCTTGACGAGATCGTTGATGTAGAAGGTGGCGGCAAATCCGCCGACAGCCACGAGCACGACAAGAACGACGACGAGCAACACCAAACGCTTGATCATCTTCACTGGAAAGCCTCCTTGCTTGCTGTTGGAATGCGGATCGCGGCGGGACGCCGAAGCTAGTCGGGGCTGCTCGTGCCGCCGACCTGACTCGCGGTCACTTTGACGGGCGGGGTGCCCGGCGCGGCTCCCCTTCTGACCACGGTGAACTCGACGTCGTCCCCGGAGAGCCAGCCGCGTTCGAGCATCTGCGACGCGAGCTCGAGGGCGGAGCGAACGACGGTCCCATTGACGGCGAGGATGATGGTGCCCTGGCCGAAGCCCGCAGCGTCAAAGGGGGAGCCTTCCACCAGATGCGCGACGACGACGCCCTGCGGGGTTTCCGCGACGAACGCGCCCGCCTGCCGCAGCATGAAGTCGATGGGATCGTTGACGAGGGCGGTGGCGGGCATCTCGCCAAGCACGACGGTGGTGTCAATGAACTTTCCCTCGCGCCACACACGGACGGTGACACGCTCGCCAGGGCGGATCGAGCCGACGATGCCTCGGAGAGCGGAGAACGACGTCACGCTCTGGCCGTTGATGGTGGTGACGACATCACCTTGACGGAGGCCGGCCGCATCGGCCGGGCCGCCCTTGGTCACGAGGTTGACGACGAGACCGGAGCCGCGGAAGCGGTCGCCCTCGTAGATCGCGAAGGCCTCCGTGGCGGAACGACGGTTGTTGCCGAAACTCAGCCCGAGAAACCCACGGAGCACCTTTCCATTCTGGATGAGCTGCTCAGAAACGTACTCGACCGTGCTGACGGGGATCGCGAACGAGATGCCGGCGGACTGCCCGTTCTCGGCGTTGGTGCCTCGTTCGGCGCGGGCGGTGGCGATCGCGACATTCATGCCCACCACGCGCCCCTTGACGTCGACGAGCGGACCGCCGGAGTTGCCCGGGTTGACCGCCGCGTCGGTCTGGATGAGGTTGGAAAACCCACCGAGTTCGACGGCCGGCCCGGCGACGCGACCGAGCCCGGAGATGATCCCCTCGGACATCGAGAACTTGTAGCCGAAGGGCGAGCCGAACGCGAAGACTCGGTCGCCCTGCTGCTGAATGACCTCGCCGGCGCGGCGGGCGGCGAAAAGTCCCGGAATCTCGTCGACCTTGATGACGGCCACATCCGTGAGGGCGTCCGAGCCGATCACCGTGCCCGAGACGACCAGCCCGTCGAAGAACTGAACGCTGAGCTGGCGGGCACCCCGAACAACGTGAGCGTTCGTGATGATGTGCCCGCGCGTGTCAAAGACCCATCCAGAGCCCGTCGACCCGCCGCGATCGGTCCGAACGTCGATATGAACAACCGATGGCTCGACCGCGGTGGCGATCGCGCGGGTGGCCGCATTGATCTGCTCGAGGATCGGCATCGCGTCCAGTTGCTGCGTTGCCGCCTGTACCTGGGCCGAGACACGAACAGCCGTGGCCATCTGAACAGCACGCGGGACAGCCCAGAGAGCACCGATGGCGACAAGCAGGACAACCAGGGCCGGGCCGAACGCGATGACTCTCCGCATGTGCCGACTCCTCCAGTTGAACGAACAAAGCAGTGGACCGACGAACCAGCGAACAGTATCGGCTCAGCGGGGACCGGGGCTTGTGCCGGGGGCGTTGGGCGCGGCCGCCGCGACCGATTCGCCCGCTTTCATCGTGTAACGGGCCCCGCCAACAGCCCGCTGGGAGACGCGATGAACCCATTGAGCCGACGCGGCGGTGATGGCGGGACCCATGGCCGCGACGGGCTCCGCGAAACGAGGGGGCGAGTCCGACATGCCCAGAAGGTCCTGGACCACAAGAACCTGGCCGTGACACGCCGGGCCGGCGCCGATCCCGATCAGCGGCGATTTGGTCTGTTGAAGGATCATCGCGGTCACCTCGTCGGGCACCGCTTCAGCGAGCAGCATGACAGCCCCGGCCTGTTCGAGAGCCACCGCGTCCTCGACCACGCGCCGGGCTTCCTCGGCGGTGCGCCCGGCTGACCCGTACCCGCTCGTGATCGCGGCACGTTGCGGCCTGCTGCCCACGTGGGCACAGACGGGAATGCCGGCGCGGGTCATCCTGGCGACGAGCGGGGCAAAGGAAGCATCCGCCTCGATCTTGACAATGTCCGCCAGACCTTCGACGAGGAACCGACCCGCGTTGACGATCGCGGCGTCCTCGCTCGCCTGATACGACATGAACGGCATGTCCGCCATCACGATCACATCGGGGGCTCCGCGCTTGACCCCCGCGGTGATCGTCACCATGAAATCGAGTGGGGCGTCGATCGTGCGATCAAACCCGAGCACCATCTCGGCGGCGGTGTCGCCCACGAGCAACACGTGAACCCCGCCGCGGGCGAGCCAGCGGGCGGTCGTCGCGTCGTAGCACGTCAGGCATGCGAAGGGCTTTCCCTCCGAGGCCATGCGGCGGAGGGTCTTGAGCGTGACAGGGCCCGAGGCTGGGGGCGTCGTGTTCATCGGTGAATGTTAGGAGCGTGGAGGAAGCCGGCATTCGGCAGCCCGGGCGTGGGCTTCCAGGCCTTCAAGCCGGGCGAGACGGGCGGTGTCGAGGATGGTCTCTTGGCGGCTGGAAAGGCCTTTCGACCCGGACGCATCGAGTTCCAGCCAGGTTCTCGCACGCAGAAACGTGTACACGGAGAGGCCCGCGGCGAATCGCGAGGAGCCGCCGGTGGGCAGCGTGTGATTGGGACCGATGCCGTAGTCGCCGAAGACCTCGGCAGAACCCTCGCCCAGAAAGACAGCACCCGCGTGGAGGCACCGCGTGGCGGCATCACGGGGATGCTCCGACAGAATCTCAAGATGCTCCGGCGCGAGAGTGTTGACCGTCGCGACCGCCTCCTCGAGTGATGCGGCGACGGCGATGAAGCCGTTCCGGCAGGCTCGCGTCGCGGTTGTGCGGTTGGGCTCGGGGAGGGCTTCGACTTGCCGCGTCACTTCCCGGGCGACCTGCTCGGCCGCTTCGGGCGAGGTGGTCACGAGGATCGGGCGGGCGTCGTCGTCGTGCTCCGCTTGCGCAAGGAGATCCGCGGCGATGGTGCCCGCGCCGCCGACGGAGCCGTCGTGAAGAACAACCAGTTCACTCGGCCCTGCAAGCATGTCGATGCCAACGGTGCCGAACACGAGCTTCTTGGCGGCAGTGACGTACTTGTTCCCCGGGCCGACGATGATGTCGACGGGTTCACACGCGATTCCAACGGACGCATTCTCCCTCTCGGGGGTCGTCAGGCCATACGCCATGGCCGCGATGGCGTGCGCTCCGCCGACGACCAGCATCTCGTCCGCACCAGCGACCATGGCCGCCGCGTACGTGATGGGAGCGGGACGCGGAGACGCGACGACCACGCGGCGGACCCCCGCCGCACGGGCGACGCACACTCCCATAAGGACGCTCGACGGGAGCGGATAGCGGCCACCCGGGGCGTAGCAACCCGCCGCCTCGATCGGGACCAGGGTCTGGCCGGCCATCCCGCCGGGAACGGAACAGGCGAAGGGTTGCAACCCAGCACGCTGGGCTTGGGCAAAGGCGGTGATGCGCCCCGCGACGCGACGCAGCAGATCGAGATCGGCTTGAAAAACAGAACTTGCACGACGAGCGATCTCTTCCCGGTTGATCACGATCGCGTCTTTGGCCGCGATCTCGCCGAAACGCTCGGCGTACTTCCGGACCGCGGACTCCCCGTGCGAGCGCACCTCCTCGACGATCGGCGCCACCACCGTGAGCGTCTCGGCGGTCACTGGCTCGGCGTTCTTGCGGCGGATGTCGGAGGCGGCGATGATCTTCAGCATGGGCGTCCTGTGATTGAGGGGCCTGAAGACGGGGGGACCTTCGCGTCGCCTTTGCGTCGGCTGATCTTGCGGGCGCGTCGATCAAGCTCGCGGCCCACCTCGGCGAACGACACTCCTTCACGGGCGAGGGCGACAGCGGTGAAGTAGATCACATCGGCGGACTCTTCAATGATCCTCGTCGAGACGGAGACAGGTGCGAGGATCTCTCGCGAGAGTTCGTCCGCTTCCTCGCGGACTTTGGCTGCGAGAAGCGTCGGATCGCTGAAAAGCCTGGCTGAATAGGACCCGGGGGGCGATGATTGCCGCCGCTCGGCAAGCGTGGACGAGAGCGCGGCGAGACCCTCAAAGCCGCCCCAGCAAGTGTCGGTATCACGATGGCAGAATCCCGGCCCCGACTGCCTCACGGTAAACCGCAGACAGTCCCGATCACAATCGGTGTCGATCGCGAGAAGTTCCTGCGTCGCCCCGCTCGAGGCACCTTTGACCCACAGGCCACGCTTGCGAGAGTGGTACACGCCCGCGCCGAGGCGAACGGCCTCGCGAAGAGACTCCGGCGACGAGTACGCGAGCCCCAGAGCGCGGCCCTGCTCGTCGCACACCACCGTCGGCCACAGTTTGTCCTCGCGGTCGGACGTCAACGGGGCGGCAATCGCGTCGGCGAGATCGATCGCGCCGGTGTAGATCGCCATGCCGACCTGAACATCGATGCCCAGGCGGTCGAGCGCAGCGATCTCCTCCACAGTCTTGAGGCCGCCGGCGACGGTGAGTTTGGTCCCGCCCGCGGCAGGCACCAGGGCGGCAGCCATCTCGACAGGAAGCCCGACCATGCGCCCCTCACGCTCGACAAACGTCACGAGAAACCCGCCTACGAGCGGCGCGAGTTCGGTGAGAACAGTCTCAACGCGACGGCCCGTGCCCTCGCGCCAACCCTTGACCACGACCTCCCCGTTGAAGCAGTCGACGGCGGCGATGAGCCGCTCACGCGGGACGCCCCGGGCGAGGAGCTCGCCAAGGAACGCCGGCGTCGCAGCGGTGCCGATGATGATCTTGCTCGCTCCAGCGTCAAGCCACGCGATGGCGGTCTCGATGTCTCGGATGCCGCCGCCGACGCGGCACTTGTGGTCACGAAGGAGCGGCTTGATGAGGGCCCGATTGGTCCCTGTACCGATCGCGGCGTCCAGATCGATAACTGCGATCTCGCCGGCGAGGGCGAACTTGGCAGCGATGGGCCCGGGCGGGCCGGCGTCGAGCTTCTTCTCTTTGCCGCCGACGAGCTGCACCGTCGTGCCGCCCATGAGGTCGATGGAGGGGATGATCACGCGAAGACTCCTTCGATTCGGACATTCATGCCACGAGCGGCAAGACCCTGCTTGACAGCGTGCACGGTGGTTTCCTCGTCGTGGAAGATGCTGGCCGCAAGAACAGCCGCCGCTCCAGCCCCCACCGCTGCCGCCAGGTGGTCAACAGTCTTGGCGCCGCCCGAGGCGATCACCGGCACGCGGACGCTGGACGTGACCGACTCGAGCAAAGCGAGGTCGTAGCCGGTGCCGGTGCCGTCGCGGTCCCAACTGGTCAGCAAAATCTCGCCCGCGCCGAGTTCCGCGCCACGCTCGGCCCACTGCACCACGTCGAGGCCGGTACGGTCGCGGCCGGAACGGACGACAACTTCCCAGAAGTTCGGATGCATGACGCCGTGGTTCTCGAACATCTTCTCGTTATCGATGGATGGAGGAGTGGGCCCGGTGTCGGTGGAGCGAGGCTCACTCTTGATGTTGCGGCGACGATCGTGGCCGAAATCCGCGACCATCGCCGCGTCAATCGCCAGCACTACACATTGTCTCCCGAAACGCTCCGCCAATTCAGCGATCAGTTCTGGTCGCTCGACGCCCGCGGAGTTCACCCCCACCTTATCCGCACCCGCGTCGAGCAGGCGGGCGGCGTCTTCGACGGTTCGGACGCCGCCGCCGACGGTCAGCGGGATCGACAGCACGCGCCGGATCGCCTTGACCGTTGCCACAGCCGTCCTGCGCCCGTCGGGCGTGGCGGAGACATCCAGCATGACGATCTCGTCCGCACCTTGCCGCTCGTACTCGGCAGCCTGTTCCGCGGGGTCGCCCGCATCACGCAAGTTCTGAAACCGCACGCCCTTGACGACGCGGCCATCGCGCACGTCGAGGCACGGGATGACGCGGAGCGTGGGCGAGGAACTGAGACCCGGACCTTCGCTCGAAGACCCGCCCAGGTCCGGCGTCTGATTGAACCAGCGGTTGATCATTGCGAGCCCATCCGCCCCTGAGAGTTCCGGATGAAACTGGCACGCGAGAACGTTTCCCCGGCGGATCGCCGCGGCAAACGACCCGCCGTAGTCGCTCGTGGCGGTCTCCCACCCTTCTGGCACCGCGTCCAACTTGTACGAATTGGCGAAGTACGCCCACATCGACGTGCCGTCAAACATCCGGACACGGTTCCACCCCATCTGCGGGATGCGGAAGGTCGGCGACGAAAATCGCGTGACGCACCCCGGCACGACGCCCAGGCCATCCACGCCCGGCGACTCTTCGCTCGACTCAGCGAGCAATTGAAGCCCCAGACAGATGCCCAAAGTGTGCTGGCCGCGGGAGATCCGCTCGCGGAGCGGCAGCACCAGCCCCGCACGTTCGAGTTCGCTCATCGCCGCACCAAAAGCCCCGACGCCCGGCAGCACAAGCCGCTCAGCGGACGCCAAAACGGCCGGATCGCCCGTGAGGATGGGCGTGATTCCAAGCCTCTCGAACGCGGCGATCACCGACGCGAGGTTCGCTGAGCCGGTCTTGATGATGTGAACGACACCCATCAGAGCGTCCCCTTGGTGCTCGGCACGTCGCCAGAGCCTGTCCGCGCCACAGCCTGCCTCATCGCCAGGGCGAGGGCCTTGAACGCGGCTTCGGCTTTGTGGTGGTCGTTCTCGCCGCGAAGCACGTCCACATGAAGCGTCGCTCGAAGAGTCGTCGCGAGCGAGCGGAACACATGCGCGGCGTTCTCAGCCGCCAGATCGCCGACCGTCTCACGCACCAGCATCAGGTTGACAACAGCCGTCGGTCGGCCCGAGAGGTCGAGCACAACCCTCGCGAGCGACTCATCCAGCGGGGCGTAGGCAAACCCGAAGCGCGCGATGCCGCGACGGTCGCCGAGCGCCTGATCGATCGCGGCACCCAAGGCCAGGGCGCAGTCCTCTGCGGAGTGATGGTCATCAACGTGCAGATCCCCCGTGCATGCGAGGTCGATATCAATCCGGGAGTGCTTCGCCAGAGCGGTGAGCATGTGATCAAGAAAGCCCAAACCGGTCGCAACGCGGGCGACGCCCGCTCCATCGAGATTGACAGTGCAAGCGATGGCGGTCTCAGCGGTCTTGCGTTTGATGGTCGCGGTTCTCATCGTGATTCCTTGGCAGCGTGTTCCTGCGCGTGTTCGTTCTTCGGACTCGTCAGAGCGTGAAACCCTCTGCACAACACTCTCGCAGCGCCCGGCAGAGCCTTGCGAATCTCACTTCGCTGCCCGGACACGTAATCCTCGTCCCGTATTCGGCCAGGTCGCGGCGAGTACGCCAGACTCGTGTCGCAATGCCTCGACGCACGAGACCGTCATAGGGCGAGAGGTGAACGTCCCATCGAGCACCGGTTGTCACGAAGTTCGCCTGGCTCGGCCAGGGATCAAGGCCGATCTCCGTCAGCAACGTGGCGAGTCGTTCACGCTCTGCCCGAACCTGTTTCACGTACGCATGCATCGTGTGGCTGCACGTCTCCAACGCCCGGCATGCAATCGCAGCCGACGGCCCGCTCACCGCATAAGGCCCACCCGCCGACCTGATCCAATCGATCACCCGCTCGTCGCCCACCGCGTACCCGACGCGCAGCCCCGCGAGCCCCCACGCCTTGCTCAGCGTGCGGATGCTGACGATGTTGGGAAACTCCAGCCCCACCGGCTGCAGGTCTTCATCGGCAAACTCCGTGTACGCAAGGTCAAGAATGATCAGAGCGTGCGGCGCGGCCCGGGCGATCCGCCGAACATCCTCCGCGGACATCACCAGACCCGTGGGATTGTTCGGCGTGACGAGAGCGATCGCCGCAGTGCGTTCATTGATCACCGCAAGGACCGCGTCAGTCGGGAAAGGATCGACGGCCCAAGGCACTTCGACTGCCGTGGCCCCGGTCAGCGCCGCATACCGGTGGAACATCTCAAACGTCGGCGGCGTCATGATGATCTCTTTCCCCGGCCCCAACACGCTCCGGCACGCACGGTCGATCGCGTCATCGCCCCCCGCGGTCACGGCAACCCGGCCCGACCCGACCCCGACCCGCGAAGCAAGCAACGAACGCAGGTCACCCGTGGATGGATACCTCCGCAAACGCTGCACGTCCTCGAGCACCCGAAGAAGGTCGATCGGCGGCGTCGGCCCCTCGTTCGCGTCCAGCCACAGATCAATCGCCGGGCTGGGACGCGGCACCGCGTAAGGCTTCGCTCCCACCATCGCCGCATTCGGATTGATCTGAAGTTCCAGCATCGCCACTCCCTCACGCCACGATCTGACTGATCCCGCTGACGACAATGTCCGTCCCGCCACGCTGCTTGATCGCCACGATCAGACGCGGCAGGTCCGCCCGGGGAACCGCCGCCTTGACCGCGAACCCGGCCCCGTGATGAAGCGTCGCGATCGTCGGCTCCCGCATGCAAGGCAGCACCTCGACAACCGCCTCAAGCCGATCCGCGGGCACGTTCAACTCGACCATGACGCGCTTGCGAGCCTCAAGCACGCCCCGGAGCAGCAGCACCATCTGCTCCGCCACGTCCCGCTTCGCCGGGTCCTTCATCGACTCCGGGTTGGCATAAAGCCGGGTCGTCGAACGCGTCAGTTCGTCAAAGACCACAAGCCCGTTCGCCGCGAGGGTCGCCCCGCTGGCCGCGATATCGACAATGCAATCCGCGTCCTCGGGCGGGAACACCTCCGTCGCGCCGAAACTCTTGACGAACCGGGCGTTGATCCCGCGGTCCTTGATCCACCGCGTCGTGAGCCGCTCAAACTCGCTCGCAACCGTGGCTGGACGCTGGCTGCCGACGAAGACGAACCGGCCGTCTCGCACGAGCTCAGCCGGCGCCGCCGCGACAAGCCGGACCTGGTCCAGCCCAGTGTCCAGCAACTCCATTAGTTGCCCCGTGAACCCCAGTTCCTCCACCCAGTCCGCCCCTGCGAAACCGATGTCACGCGACCCCACCGTCAGCATCTCGATGATGTTCTGAGGCTTGAGAACCTTCGCCTCGACTCCCGGCAGGCTCACCGTCGGGCGATACCCGCGGGCGGACGAAGAGATGCGGATGCCAGCCTCGGCGAGAAGCGCCAGCACCCCCTGCTCCATGCGACCCTTCGGCAACGCCAGCTTCACGGTTGAATTCACGGTCGGACTCATCGCAAGACTCCTTCAGCAACGGCCTTCGCCGCAGGGCTCGATACGGACGCGGACGGACAGCGGACAAACGCAGCAAACAAGGACCAAAACGAACAACGCCGGCCTTCAGGGGCCGGCGTCGAGGATGGCACGAAACTCAAAGCTCGCGCGACTCAACCGGCCCCATGAACTTTGCCATGGTGATGATGCAGGCCAGAATGATGCGCGAAAAACGTCACGAACAAGTCTTGGAGGGCGGCACGCGAAAGTCAACGCTCAGACCCGGGACCGCTCACGGTTTCCGGACGCCCGAAACCCGCAGGATGAGGCCGTTCATATCGCACGAGAAAAGCACCGTCCCGTCCGCTGCATGAACGACATCCGCCGGCCGGATCAAAGGCCTCCACTTGCCGTCCTTTCCCTTTACCACGCCCCGCACCAGCGTGACATGCCCGATCGGCCTGTCCTCGACATGGTCAAACAGGACCCGCTCGAGGCTGTACCCCGAAGGCTCCGTCGTGCTCCAGGAGCCATGGCACGCGACGATCATGTCCATCGCGGGGCCTGTCTTGCTCGATTCCGTCGGAATAACGCCCGGGCGGGCGGCGAAACGTGCGGAGATCACGGGGTCCAGGAAGCAGAACCCGCCTGCGCCAGCGTGGGCAGGCAGGTTATGCGCGGGCACGGTCGTCTTCGCAGCCCATGTCACCAGATCACTCTTGGAGGAGAACTCGGGCCGAGGGACGCGGTCGCCGACAAGGAACGGGTGCCCGTAGTGCCCGCCTTCAACATAGACATTGATCTCATCGGGCGGATAGCGCTCGGAGAACGGCTGTCCCGTGCCGCCCTCGCCGGGTTTCTCGCCCAGCACACGACCGAACCAGTCGGACCCTTGGTCCGCTCCCCACAGCAAAGCCGTTGCCGCTTTGGAACCGGGGCGTGCTCTGAGTTTCTCCGTGCTGCGAAGCCCCGAGGCGAACAGACGTTTGTCCGCCCCATCGAGCGAAAAGCTCCAGATCTTCTGCCGCTCGCTCTCGGATTCGTCGGTGATGTTGGCGGTATCGCCGATCGACGTGTACAGGCGACCGTCCACAACAACGACGGACCGCCACCAGTTCGCGCCCCCAGAGGGAAGCGAGCCTTCCTTCACAACCTCGATGTTCAAGTCCGCCTTGCCATCGCCGTCGGAGTCGCGAGCCTTCCAGATCGACCCGCTCGTCGAGTACCAGAGCGTCCCCGAACCCGGCGGGACCGGCTTCCCGTCGAGAGGCGCGTCGGGCACGAAGCAGAGCCCGTGCAGCGTGACGGGGCCCGTGACAAACGTCTCCCGCCACTCGAAGTACCCGTCGCCGTCGCGGTCTCGCAGGCACAGGATCTCGCCGTTCGTGCTCCGTCTCTCGCCTTGGGCCGGAGGCGCGTACGGCCTGCTCGCGTAGATCCTGCCCGCGCCGTCGGATTCCAGATGCCGGACGCCGACAAGGTTGTCCGCCGCAAGCGTCACCGCGTATCCCGGGCGGACGACGAGGTCCTTCACCCACGCCGGCTCGTCGGGCGAGGTGTCAACCGACGCTGCAACCACCGTCCGGGACAACGCCAGCATGCACATGAGACTGACCAAAGCCCTGCTCCTTCGCCACGCCCGCCCCGGGACGATACGGCATGCCTCGGCTCCGTGCATCCGGCACCCCCACTACCATCCGTTCCATGCGACGCGGCTTTACGTTGATCGAGCTTCTGGTGGTCATCGCGATCATCGCGTTGCTCGTTTCGCTCGCCCTCCCTGCCCTCTCGTCCGCGCGTGAGTCCGGACGGCAGACCGTCTGCCTCTCGAACCTCCGTGGGCTCTTCACCATCGTCCGGACCTACGCCGACGGGAACAAGGGGCTCACACCCGCGTTGGGCCAGCCCTACGCGACCCCGCCCAACTGGGCTCTCGTCGTGCAACAGGCCTCCGGCCTGGGTGGATCGTCCGGAGCCGAGCTCTACGCCGCAGGGTCGGTGCTGACATGCCCCACGTCCCGCTCCTTCTACGGGCTACCCATGCAGCGGTGCTACGCGATCAACGTAACGGGGCACAACGGGCAGCCCGGCGACCCGGACAACTACGACACCGCGGGGCGATCCGCGTTCATCAAGATGGACCTGATCGCCCGTCCGTGGGAGTCGCCACTCTTCGTGGATTCAAAGCAGACGCCCTCGGGCGCCGACCAGCCGCCCTCGGTCAGGACGTGGAGCGTGGTCGACTTCCGACTCCAGTCTCACCGGACGGACCGGGTGGCTTTCCTTCACGCCAAGGGCAAGCGGACCAACACGGTCTATCAGGACGGTCACGCGGGCGCGGTTTCCGAGATCCCCGACAGCTGGCAAGAGCCCCTGCCCTGACGCGGTGATGCTCGAGAGGATTTGGACATGCCGGACAATCTCTTCAACATCCCCGAGACAACCACCCGAGATGACGCCCTCATCGCCGCGTACGCGGACGCCCGCCGGACGCTCGACGACCTCCCGTACACACGCGAGTTTGACACGCTCTTCGCGACGGTCGGGGCGCAGTTTGACGGGAATCAGGCCGCCGTGTTTCGCCGCCTCCACACGCTCCGCAAGGCCGGGCGGCTGCCAAAATCCTCGCTCCGCGGGGTTTCCCCGGTCGCTGTCACGCCCGAGGAGGAACAACTGCTCATCGGGCTGGTGGTCCGCGAGGCGGGGACGCTCGGGCAACGCGACCAACTCCCCTTCACCCCGAAGTTTGACGTCGTCGCAGCGGACTTCGCAACCGCGACGCGCCGGGACCTGACGCCACACGACCTGTGGCGGTTGATCGCCCGGCTTGCCAAGTAGGACCGCAACGCGGGGCGTCCGGGCGAGGGTCACGCTACCCTCGGGCATGACCACGCGAGCTCTCGACACCCTGCTGGCCTCGATCATCGACTACGCCGGGCTTTTCCCGCCCGCGAAACTGCCGATGCAAACCGCGGTGGAGAACTACGCCCGCGACCGCGCCGGGCTTCACACCAAGCTGCTCGGACGGTTCATCTGCCCCGCGTCGCGCCTCGCCGAGTTCTCCAAGTGTGCCGCCCCGCTCGTCCCTGGCACCTTCGCCACCTCCGGGTACCGTGAGCACGCCCGCACCACCGAGAGCCAAGGCCCTTGGCTCTTGTCCGTGCTGGCCGACGGCGTCACCGGGGAGGACCCCGTGGGCGGCCTCATGAAGGACCTCGACACGATCGGAACGTTCAATCTGCGCCACGCGCACGAGGACCACGGGCTCGCAGCCGTCGACACGATCGAGATCCGCCCCCCGACGCCCGAATTCATCGACGAAGTCATCGACGAGATCCCCGAGTCAATCTTTCCGTTCTTTGAGATCCCGCCCGAGGGCGACCCGCGCGGGTTCATCGCAGCCCTGCCCGGACACGCCGCCGGAGCCAAAATCCGCACCGGCGGGATCACGCCCGACGCCTTCCCGACGCCCATGCGCGTCGCCCTCTTCATCGACGCGTGCCGACTCGCCGAGATCCCCTTCAAGGCGACCGCGGGGCTCCACCACCCGCTCCGAGGCGAGTTCAACCTGACCTACGAGAAGGGCTGCCCGCGTGGCACGATGTTCGGGTTCCTCAACGTCTTCATCGCCGCAGCGATGGCCCACGCGTGCGACCTCGAACCCGAGGACATCGCCGAATGCCTGAGCGAGACCGACCCCAGAGCTTTCGAGTTCAAGGACGACAGCCTCACATGGGGCGACCTCACCCTCGAGCTCCCCGAACTCGCCGAGGCCCGCGAGACCTTCGCGGTCTCTTTCGGCTCGTGCTCCTTCGAAGAGCCCGTCGCCGACCTCGTGAAGCTCGGATTGCTCTGAACCTCTTTGCTCGCCGAGGTTGCGCCCGCGAATCCTCGGTTTGCCTCCCGCTTTCACCCCGCCCGCACGACCATCTGCCCCCCCGCCACCACCGCCGCAACACCGGGCCCTCCGAACTCAAACGCCAGTTCGCGGGCGTCCGTGCAGTTCCAAAGCACAAGATCCGCCCGCGCACCGACTTGGACCCGGCCTCGATCGTTCAACCCCAGGACAGCCGCCGCATTCACCGTCCCCGCCACCAAAGCCTCGCCCGGCGTAAGCCCGCAGGCCCGCACGGCGAGCCCCATCACAAGCGGCATCGAACCACTCGGCGCGGACCCCGGATTCCAATTGCTCGCCACCGCGACCGCACCCCCACCGTCAACGATCGAGCGAAGGTTCGCGCTCGAGCCGCCTGACTTTCCAAGGTGCGCCACGCACACCGGAAGCCCCACGGCGATTGACCTGCTTCGTGCAAGGAACGCAGCGTCCTCCGGCGTCGTCGCTTCGAGATGGTCCACGGAGACCGCTCCAAGACGCACCGCCTGGCGGACCATCCCGAGCGACGTGAACTGGTCCGCGTGCACACGCAAGGGATGCCCAAGCCGCTTCGCAGCCTCAAAGAGCTTCACGCACTGCTCAAGCGACCAAGCCCCCCGCTCGCAGAACGCATCGACCGCAATCCCCGGGAACTCCGAAGAGATCGCCGGGAGCGTCTCGGAAATGACCCGCTCCACAAAGTTCGGCTCGTCCGGATCAATCGCGTGCCCCAGAAGAGCCGTCGCAACAACCGTGCCCGGCCACGAACGCGCCGCTCTCGCGATCGCCCGCAGCATCTTGAGTTCCGCCTCGGTCGTCAGCCCGTACCCGCTCTTGACCTCGACCGTCGTCGTCCCACCCGCAAGCAACCGCGCCAGCCTCCCCCCGAGTTCCTCCGCGAGTTCAGCCTCCGAGGCACCCCGAACCAAGCGCACAGTGGACATGATCCCACCGCCCGCCTTGAGGATGCTCAGGTAGTCCTCCCCCGCGAGTTTCCGCTCCCATTCGTCAAGCCGGCTGCCAGCCCAGCAAGCATGCGTGTGGCAATCCACAAGCCCCGCCGTGACCAGACGCCCCCCCGCATCGATCTCGACCGCTCCTGCGGACGCCTTCCCCCCCACCGCCAACGAGCTGATCATCGGCCCATCGCACGCGACGTCCACCCGCTCCAGAACGGTCAGACGCCCCATCTCAGCCCCGCCTCGGGCACCGGGTCCCAAGGCCGTCACCACCCGCGCATTTCGAATCAGAATCGACATAGACCGAGTGTACCGGATCTACGGGCACGTCCGGTAGCCTCGCGTCCACGCGTTCTCGGCACCCTGCCCCGCCCTGCGAGCGGACAATTCGGCACAAACCGAGCACGCTCGCGACGATTTCGCTGGTTTTCCTCGATTCATGGGTCACACTGTCTCAGGAGGGGACCTGCGCCGCTCCACCGAGGTTTACCCATGATCATCGAGACTCTGGCCATCGTCGCTTCCGCCGTCCTCCCCCTCGTTCCCGCGAGCCAGCCCGCGACTTCGGGCGGGCCGGTCGCGCCCAAGAGCGCAAAGTCCGCGCTCACAACTCTCGACGGCGCGGACGGACGCGGCGTGTGGCTCTGGCACAAGACCCTCGGCTACGGCACGCCTCATGTGGCCGACACGGTCCGCGTCGCGGACCGTGTGTCGTACCCGGCGGGGCGAGTCGATTCCGTCCGGCGTCCGGGGTTCAACGGGCGGGCGTGGTCGGGCGAGACGGTGATCGGCGGGGTTGAGAGCTATCCGACCGAGTCGGGGTCCCCCGGGGCTGCCGCGTACGGGGCGGTGGGCGAAGAGGACACGATCGCGCACCTGCGGGTTGGACCTTATGTCGTCGGGGTCAACCCCTTCGAGGAGATCCGGGCGGAGGGCAAGGAGATGCCCCGGCACATCCTGACCGCGATGGAAGAGGCGCGGAATCAGTGGCTGAAGGACCGCGGGTACGTGGGCGGGGTGAGAACGTTTACAAACCCTGCGGCGTCGGTGGGCACCAAGCAGGCGATCGACCTGACGCCCAAGGCTGTCATTCCTTCTCCCACGGACCTCCCTCGTGTGCGCAATCGGATGGAAGTGCGCTCGGCGGCCCCGACCATGAAGATCGCCGGGGCGGCGAAGGTGTCGCTGCCCCCGAGCATGTCGGCGACGGCGACCCAGCCTCCGAAACTGGCTGCGAAGTAGAGTCGCGGCGTGATCATCTTGACTCCCTCCGAGACCCCGCGCCTTCGCGGGGTTTTTTGTGAACTGCGTGTGGAACGGACACCTGGATGGCGTACTTGTGCGGCGTTTCCGCGTTGTTCTTTGAACCCCTTTGGCGGGACACGCCGGGGGAACCAAGGAGCAATGCGATGAACACGATGAAGATGAAGTGGTGTGCGATGGCGGTGCTGGCGGCGGCGGGGCAGGCCCACGCGGTGGATAAGAGTTGGAACATTTCCGTGAACGGGAACTGGAACACGGGTGCGAACTGGTTCGCTCCGGGTGTGCCGGGATTCACGGACAACGTCTTCATCGGGAATACTGCGGCGGCAACGAACACCCGGGTCCTGCTGAACTTGAACGCGACGGTCGCCTCGGTCTCGATCACGGATGGGATGAACCTTGAAACGGCGAGCGGTCGATTGGCCGTCGCGGGGCTCACCTCTCTCTCGGGGTCGAACTCGTCGGGGGGTGTGGTGTACCCCTCGCAGATTCAAGTGAACGACGGCCCGCTCGTGATTGACTTTCAGACAGACGATCTCACGATGAGCGCCGGGGCGCAACTCGACATGGCGGGCGGCACGGCAACCATCCTCGACGAAATAGCCTTCCCGGACAGCACATCGATTTATGGCGTGGGCCTGGTCAATTACATGGGTTCAGGCGCGTTTCGTGTGGATGGGAACATCTACCCTAGGCCAGGCAACCTCAGGCTCAACCAAATCGGATCGGGTCGGTTCGACCTGGACGGAAACGTGAGCAACGGGCGCTACATCGCGGCGAGCACCTACCGGGCCGACGGGACCGCGTTTGCAAGCCTGACCGTCACCGGCGACCAACTCGCCGACACGTTCGACGAGCGTTTGAGGATCATGGGGGGATGTGAGATCGACATCCAGATGAGCAACGGGTGGGCGATGGGCACGGCGTCGGCCATCGAGTTCACGCCCAATCCGGCGTTCCCCGGGCCGGCGACGCTTGCCGGGACCGCGCTCAGTTTCGGCGGCACGATCATCCTGCCGGGCGCCGCGAGCCAAGGGACCATCCTCGCGCCGATCACCCTTCTGCCAACTGCGTTCGTGGACGTGAACGGGGGCGACAGGCTTGACTTTGACGCCGCGACGACGATCAACGGCGGGACGTTCACGTCTGATGCGACGGGGCGACTCCACTTTGACGGGCCGACGACGATCACGGGAGGAACATTCAGTTGCGGCTTCTCCGTTTCCGGCCAAAGCGCGTCTGTTCAGTTTAACGGGGCAACGTCGTGGAACGGTTCGGTGTCGATCAACGGTGTGGCGACACAGGACGGTAACGCGCACGTCACCGGCCCCACGACGATCACGGGTGATGTGTTTGATCTTGATGGCTTCTCCGGTGGTTCGGCATGGACGATTGACCACCCGCTCGTGCTGAATCTCGATGCGCTCGACAACCAAGGCTACAACAGTTTCGATGGAGTCATGACACTCGCGCCAGGGCTGAACATCTCGCTTACGGTCAACCTGAACCAGCCCGCGACGCATTGGCTCATGGACGGGTCGATGAACGTCTCGACGGTTGGAAACCTGCATATCACGAAGGTCAGCGGAACGCCGGTGAGGATCACAGGGGACTTGAATCTCACTGGAGCTCCGAGATTTACCGCGAACACCTGGCTCGCAGGCACCTCCAGCACAACGTTCACGACGCCGACCTCATCGCTGCGGCTTGGTGGAGT
The DNA here is from genome assembly GCA_943369765.1 of Phycisphaera mikurensis NBRC 102666. Classification (GTDB taxonomy): domain Bacteria; phylum Planctomycetota; class Phycisphaerae; order Phycisphaerales; family UBA1924; genus UBA2396. The sequence continues at coordinate 199,078 of CALROI020000003.1, forward strand.
CTCGAGGGTTTCGGGCGGTGCCACCTTCGCGGGCGGGGGCACGGTGATAGGCTTGGCGGGCGGGACGCTCACGCTGGAGGACGGGGCTGGCCTTGGAACAACGAGCGTGACCGCGGAAGGCGGCTTTAGCGTTGGCGACGGCGTCGGCGGGGCGAGCGTCCACCGCTACGTCCAGAACGCCGGGGCGACTTGGACGGTACAGATCGGCGGGAACGCGCCGGGCACCACGCACGACCAGTTGATCGCGTCGGGTGCGGGGGCCTCGATCAACGGGAACGTCGAGGTCGAGCTGATGGCCAGCGGCGGCGGCACCTTCATCCCCGCGGTCGGGCAGACCTTCCTCATCCTCAACACGATCCACGGCGTGACGGGCACCTTCGCCGATCCACCCGTCACCAACGCCAACGGGGTCAAGGTCAACTGGTCGTTCGTCTACACCGGCAACAACGTGCTGCTGCGAGCGGACAGCGTCGAGATCACCTGCCCGGCGGACTTCAACGGGGACGGTTTCCTGGACTTCTTTGACTACGACGACTATGTGAACTGCTTCGAGACGGGCGTGTGCCCCGCTGGGAAGAACGCTGACTACAACCTTGACGGGTTCGTCGACTTCTTCGACTACGACGACTTCGTGCAGGCCTTCGAGAACGGCTGCTAAGTACTGGCCGAGAGAGACCAACGAGCCCCACGCGCGAGCGTGGGGTTTGTCATTGATCCACTCTGTCGAACAAGATCGCTCAGCCGATCTTCGCACGCCCGCCCATGTAAGGCCTCAAGACCTCGGGGATCGTCACGCTACCGTCCGCGTTCTGGTGGTTCTCGAGCAGCGGGATCAGGAATCGCGGCGAGGCGAGCACGGTGTTGTTGAGGCTGTGGCAGAAGACGGTCTCGCCCTTGCCGGCTTGGCCGCCCGCTCGATATCGCATGTTGAGGCGGCGGCACTGGTAGTCGTAGAGGCGGCTTGCCGAGTGGGTCTCGCCGTACTCGCCCGAGGGCGTGCCGTTGGTGACGGGGCCGCGACCGGGCATCCAGCTCTCGATGTCGACCATGTCGGCGTTCTTGACGCCAAGGTCGGCGGTGCAGCACTGGAGGAGGCGGTGCGGGATGCTCAGCGACTGGAGGAGTTGCTCGACGTACCCGATCATGGTCTTGTGCCACTGACGGCTCTCGGCCTCGTCGGCGCGGCAGATGACGACCTGCTCGACCTTGTCGAACTGGTGGATGCGGTAGAGGCCTGCGGTGTCCTTGCCGGCGGCGCCTGCTTCGCGGCGGAAGCACGTGCTGACGGTGACATACTTGAGGGGGAACGTGGCGTCGTCGAGGATCTCGTCCATGTGGATGCCCATAAGGCCGACCTCGCCGGTGCCGGTGAGGAAGAGGTCGTACCCATCGGGGCCACCCGAGCGGCGTTTCTCGTCGACGAGGTAGGCCTGCTCGCGTCCGGCAGGGAAGAACCCGGTGCCAACCATGGCTTCTTCTTTGACGAGGACGGGGACGGACATGGCGGAAAAGCCTTGCTTGTAGACCATGAAGTCAACGGCGTATCGAAGGACGGCGTTGTGGAGGTTCATGCCGTCGCCGGTCAGGATGTAGGAGCGTGAGCCGGCGAGTTTGACGCCTCGCTCAAAGTCGGCGAGTTTGAGGTCGCGGACGAGCTCGAGGTGGGTCTTGGGCTTGAAGCCTCGCTGGGACTCGAAGGACTTCCGGGGGTCGAATCCGGGGGGGTTCCAGGCGCGGATCTCGACGTTGTCATCGGCGGAGGTGCCCACGGGGACGTCGGAGTCGGGGGGCTGGGGGACCTGAAGGAGGATCTCGCGGACGGCGGGTTCGAGGGTGGCGAGGCGCTGCTCCATCTCGTGGACGGCCTGCTTAAGAGAGATGGGCTTGGCGGCGAGGTCGTCGATTTGCTTCTGGAGGGCGTCGGCGTCGGGTCCCTTGAGCCCTTTCATCTGACCTTTGAGTTTCCCGATCTCGGGGCCTGACTCTTTGGCGAGGCGGTTCTGCTCAGCGCGGAGTTTGTCGGCGTCGGTCTGGAGCTGGCGTTTCTCGGCGTCCAGGGCGAGAAGCCTCTCGATGTCGACGTGGATGTTCTTGGCTTTGGCTCCGAGGGCGAAGCGGGCGGGGTTTTCACGTAGTTGCTTGAGGTCAATCATGGCGGGTCCAGTGTAGGGGGAACGGACGGGTACGGGCGAGTGCAAGGGCTTCCAGCGAAGGACCCCCGACCCTCAACCGAAAGTTCTGGTAGGATTGTGGGATCCACCGGCCCGGCGGGGCCCTATCTGTTGGCGGGACACTCTCATGGGCACTTGGTACCTGAAACCGATTCGCGGCACGGCACAGATCATGCGTCTGAGCCATCAGAAGATTTCCATTGGCCGGCATCCGGACAATTCGATCCCGGTGGTGGACGATCAGGCGAGCCGCTTTCACGCGGAGATCGAGCCTTGCGACGGGGGGTATCTGGTCAAGGATCTGAACTCCAAGAACGGGACGAAGGTCAACGAAGCCAAGATCAAGGACATCAAACTGCGCCCGGGTGACATCATCCGGGTGGGGAGCCATGAGTTTTTGCTTGAGCGTGACGACGAGGAAGCGGAGAAGAGCGCCCTTTCGGACTCGGCACTCGAGATGCCCGGGATCGGTTCGGCGAGCAAGGACGCCGGGTGGCAGGTCGGGATCACGGACCTCATCAATTCGCTCCCGCCGAAGCAGGACAACGAGCCCGTCATCGCGATCATCGACAGTCAGGGGCGGCCGAGTCAGGCGCTGTCGGGGTCGAGCGATGGGCCTGTGGCGGTGCGACTGCTGCTTCATCTGGCGATCAAGGCACGCGCGACGGATATCCACATCGAGCCCAAGCAGGAGGAGTACCACGTCCGGCTTCGTGTCGACGGGAACATGGTCGCGGTGCTGGAACTGCCGCAACGGGCGGGCGAGTTGGTGTTCGGCCTGGTCAAGGCGGCGTGCAACATGCGTGTGGCCGGTCGGGACGCGGTGCTCGAGGGACACTTCTCGGGGTTGTTCGACAGTCGTCGGGTTGAGTATCGGGTGAGTTTCACGCCCAGCGTGTACGGGCAGAAGCTTGTGCTGCGGGTGCTGGACGTGATGAACGCGCCGTCGAGCCTGACCGAGGTGGGGATGGTGTCGTACATGGCCGACCGCGTGAGGCGGACGGCGGAGCAGGACCACGGGATGTTTCTGGTGTGCGGGCCTACGGGATCGGGGAAGACGACGACGCTTTACAACGCGCTGCGGGAGATTGACCGCGAGACGCGGAACGTGGTGACCATCGAGGACCCGGTCGAGTATCAACTCGACAACATCACGCAGATTCCCATCGATGAAGCCAAGGGGAACACCTTCGGCGGGCTGCTGCGGAGCGTGCTGCGTCAGGACCCGGACGTGATCCTGGTCGGAGAGGTGCGCGACGAGGAGACGGCGCGGACGGCGATGCAGGCGGCGATGACGGGGCATCTGGTCTTTTCGACGGTGCACGCGAAAGACACGATCGCGGCGGTGTTCCGGCTGATGGACCTGAAGGTCGAACCTTACCTCGTGGCCAATTCGCTTGATCTGGTGTTGGCACAACGGCTGGTGCGGATTCTCTGCGATCATTGCAAGCGGCCTGTGTCGATCCCGCCGGGTGTGTCGACGAGGCTTGGGAAATACCTCAACGGCAGGCACGAGATGTTCACGGCCACGGGGTGTCCTCGGTGTTTGCGCACGGGGTATCGCGGGCGACGTGCTCTCTTCGAGTTGCTGGAGTTCAACGACGACCTGCGGGATGTCGTTCTGCGCGAGCCGACGATCAACGCGATGAAGAAGGTGATCGAGCAGGGGCTGTTCACGACGCTTGCCCAGTTCGGCTGGCGATTGGTCGGAGAGGGCGTCACGACGTTGGATGAGATCGATCGCGTCGCGGGTCAGGGGTAACGAGGCGACGGGCCGTTGCGGCCGATAACAGTCTCTTTCATCGGGCTGTGACAGCGAGACGGGGTTTGTCGAATCGGAACTGGGCGTTTCGTGCGGTCTTGCAGCGGCGGGACGGCGGGAGAGCCGAGGATACCGGCGATGTTCCGGGTGCGATCACATCCATGCCGAGGGGCGTTCTCGCTGATCGAACTGATCATTATGATTGTGATTATCGGGATCATCGGCGCCATCGCGGTGCCGAAACTCACCGGGGCGACCGACCGAGCTGTGGACGCACAGGTTGTCGCGTCTCTCGGGCACTTTCAGCGAGCGATTGACACGTACATGGCGGAGCACGGGAACAGGTGCCCGGCGACGGACAGCAATGGGGCTGTCAATACTTCGCAGATCTGGTTACGGAACCGCCTCACGGGGACGACGGACGATTCCGGGAACCTCTCAGCTTCGGGGATGTTCGGCCCTTACCTCAAGGACATCCCGGTCAATATGGCGAATCGGAGGCAGACCGTTCGGATCAACGGCGTCGCCGCGGGCGCGAACACCAACGGGTGGCGGTACGACTGGGACAAGAAACTGATCGAGGCGGATGACAGCGTGCGGAAGCCCGGCGGCGGAAGGCTTGGAGGGTCGGTCGCGGTCTCGGCTGGAGACAAGGTTGAAGACGCTGTCGAGGCGGAGGTGGCGGACGAGAAGTGATGGTGCCGGCGCGAGGACTACTCCTTCGCGGCCAGTTCCGAGGGCGTGACCGGTTGGTGCGGCTTGCCTTCCCACTTTTCTCCCGGGAAGAGTTTGATGCCGTTCTGCCCGGGGGTGCGTCCGGAGCCCTTGGCACCGGGGTGGGGGCTGCGTTCGGGGATGATGAAGGATGAGTTGGGCAGACTCTGACAGTGCTTGAGGGCGGCCTCGGCGGCGTCGAGCATGGTCTCGTCGGCGTTCTCGTACATCGAGCGGATGTTCTCGCGGATCTCGACTTCGGCCATGTCGAGGAAGTGGATCGCGGCCGCACGATCGCGGGCGAACTCGAGATCAACGCCATTGTTGCCGTTCTTGCGCAGGTCCAGATCGATCTTGGCGAGCGTGCAGAGGTAGGCGTGAACAAGAATGGCGACGTTGGCGATGCGGGCTTGGACCGCCTGGCGGTCGAGCATTTTCACGTCGTACTTCTTGGACATGATCTTGAACTGGTACGTGTGCTCGCGGGCGAGGTTGGCGACGCGCTCTCCGTAAGGCTTGAGGTCCGGGTGCAGCTTGGTCAGGACCGGTGCGGAGCGGCGGATGCCGAAGAAGACCTCGAGCCCGAGAGGGATGGCGATCTTCATGATCTCGGGGCGGAGGGAGTTCTTGATCGCCTTGCCGATGAACGCGCCAAGGCCCTCGTCGGAGTCTTTCATGAGGGCGTTCTTGATGCCCAGCATCTGCTCGGCGAGCTGCTTGCCGCCGTAGCCGAAGATGTAGGACTGCATGACCTCGTTGGCGCCCTCGACGATGAGGTTGATGCGTGAGTCGCGGAAGACGCGCTCGACCTCGTTCTCAACCATGTAGGACTCGCCGCCCATGATCTGCATGCCATCGTTGACGGAACGCCAGCCGTATTCGGAGCAGAAGACCTTGCAGAGCGCGGTCTCGACCTGGATGTCGTCGTCCTTGCGGTCGAGCATGCCGGTGGTCATGTAAAGCACAGCGTCCATGGCGTAGCAGTACGCGGCCATGCGGGCGACGTTGCGGCGGACGAGTTCCTTGTCGGCGAGGGCTGCGCCGAACTGGTAGCGGGTCATGGACCACTTGGTGGCCTGATCGCGGACGCGCTTGGCCCCGCCGACCATGCCGGCGGAGAGGGTGCAGCGGCCGTAGTTGAGGCAGGACAGCGCGATCTGGAGCCCGCGGCCTTCCTGTCCGAGGAGGTTGCTCTTGGGGACGCGGACGTTGTTGAACTTGATGCGGGCCTGCCAGGTGCCCCGGATGCCGCACTTACTTCGGTTCTTCTGGAAGATCTCGACGCCTTCCATCCAGGGGTGGCAGACGAGGGCGGTGATTTTCTCAGCTTCCTTGCCGGTCTTGGGGTCGACCATCTTCAACTTCGCCATGACGGTGAAGAGGCCGGCGATGGCGCCGGAGGTGGCCCACTTTTTCTCGCCGTTGATGACGTAGAACTCGCCGTCGGGGGTTTTCTCGCAGCGGGTTTCCTGCCCGCCCGCGTCGCAGCCGACGTTGGGCTCGGAGAGGCAGAACGCGGAGACCCAGTCTTTGGCGAGGTGCGGGAGCCAGAGTTGTTTCTGCTCGGGGGAGCCGAAGAGTTTGACCGCGCCGCAGCCGATCGACAGGTGGGCGGAGCAGAGCACGGCGGTGGAGCCGCAGGACCAGCCGATGCGTTCGAGGACGCGGTTGTAGCTGGTGATGCCCAGGCCAAGCCCGCCGTATTCCTTGGGAATGGTCATTCCGAGGACGCCGATCTCAGAGAGACGCTTCACGACCTGGGGCGGGATTTCCTGTTCCTGGTCGATCCAGACGGCGGGGTGCTCGGTGCGGAGATACTCGTCGAGGCGTGCGAGCAGTTGGTCGCACTCGGCCTGCTCGCGCGGATCCTGCTGGGGATACGGGAAGTAATAGTCTTCCTTGATCTTGCCCCAGAAGAGGTTCTTGACGGGGCCCATCTTCGCGGGTTCGGCACCCAGCCATTCCTCCGCCTGCTCCAGGAGTTTTTTGTCCGCGTCGGAGATGCCTTTGAGATTCTTCAGGTTTGACATGGGTGCCTCACGTGTGTGCAGTGGACGGGGTTGTTATTTCTTGGCGAAGAAAGCCGCGATGGACGCCTTCCCGGCGGTGGTGCTTCGAAGTCGGACCAGTTCACGCTGCTCGGTCGCCAACGCGGCGGCCCAGCCCTTTGAGAGACCGTCGTCGACGGCGAGAACGACCGCCGCAGCGGCTTCCGTGCCGGGAAGACCGTCCCGGACGGATTCGAGTGCGGCAAGGGTCTTGGATGCGAAGTTCGGGCGACCGATCCAGCGCGAGGGGGCCCCGTCGCGTTCGAGGCGGCCTTGGGAGCCCTTTTCAATCACCCAGCCGCGGGCGGTCTCGAGCAGCGCGGCGGGCGTCGGGGCCACCGCGTCGAACATGCCCGCGGCTTTGGCGTCCTCGAAGAGGAAGGGCTTTCCCTCCGCGGTCATCGTGATGGCACGGCCGGGCTCGATGCGGGCGGGAAGGAGGTTGGTGCCGCCCCAACCCGGGCAGATGTTCAGGCCGGCTTCGGGCAGACCGACCGGGTAGGGCTTTCCGGAGGAGGAAGCGGCGGCGACGAGGCCGTCGCAGTGCATCGCCAGTTCGAGCCCGCCCCCGAGAACCGCCCCGTTGATCGCGGCGACGGTCGGGAAGGGGAACGCGGCCAGACGCCCGAAAACACCCGCGGCATACGCGAGGTAGCGAGAAAGGTCGCTGTCTGAGGCGTCTTGGATGGTCTTCAGGTCCGCCCCGGCCACAAAGACCCGCTCGCTCGCCGAGGCCAAGACCAGCCCGCGCGAGTCCTTGGGGACCTGTTGCAGGGTCAGATCGAGACGCCGGATCAGGGTTTCGTCCAGCACAACCACCGGTTTGCCGGGCTGCTCGAGCGTGACGGTCACCACGCCCGCGAACGGGCCAGAAGCCTCCCGAGAGAGAGGCAGCGGGGTGAGATTGGGCACGAGATCAGCGGGGGCAGTCATGATTGGAACAGTTTACGCCGTGTTCCGCCCCCGTGCCCGCCACGGTTCGTCAGGCATGACTAGATCTTTGGGGCCAACGGGAAATCCACCGGCGTCTGGTTCACGTGGTTGAAATAGTTGGTGTAAACGGCTAGGGCGTAGGTCGCGACGACATCGGCGACGTGCGCGTCCCCGTAGCCGGCGGCTTTGAAGGTCGTCAGGTCCGCGTCGCTCACGAAGCCGCGCTTCTCGTGGAGAGCAAGGGCGAACTTGGCCAGGGCGTTGAGCTTGGCATCGGCGAGCGTGCCGCGGCGAGCCTCGATCGTCTGAGGCTCGGAGAGCCCCGCGCCTTTGCCGATGGCGGTGTGGGCGGCGACGCAGTACCCGCAGTTGTTTGCCTCTCCGACCGCCAGTTGCACAACCTCGCGCTCTTTTTCGGAGAGGGAGGCTTTGGACAACGCCCCGGCCATGCCGAGGTAGACGTCAAGGGCTGCAGGGGACGCAGCCATGGACTTGAAGATATTGAAGTGCTTGCCCTTGAGGGGGCCCTCCAAGATCTCTTTCGCGCGGCCGGTGGCTTTGGCGGGGTCGATGGGGGCGATGCGTGGCATGGGATCTCCTGTGTGAAAATCGGGGCGAGATCGGGCCAAGATCACGAAACCTCGCTCGGGTCTTGGTCCTTGAAGGATGGTACGCTCCACGGTTGACGGAACTCCAAGGATCGCTTTTCCATGCGCGTCTGTCTCTTTACCGATACCCTCGGAGACATCAATGGTGTTTCCCGGTTCATCCGCAACGCGGGGGACGCCGGGGCGGCGTCGGGATGCTTGTTGACGGTGATCACGTCCACGCGCATGGAAGTCCCCGACAAGCCGCACTTTGTGAATGTCCGGCCCATCGCGGCGATGCGGATGCCCAGGTACGAACACCTCGAAGTTGTCCTGCCCAGAGCTGGCGAGATCCGGCGGGTGGCGACGGCACTCAAGCCCGACGCCATCCATGTCTCTACACCGGGTCCCGTCGGGATGGTCGGGCGGGGGCTCGCGTTGAAACTCGGCGTGCCGCTGCTCGGCACGTACCACACGGACTTTCCGGCGTACGTCGAGAGGCTCTTTGATGACACGGTGCTGGGAAACATGACCGCGGACGTGATGGCGTGGTTCTATCGGCCTTTCTCGCGGGTCTTTTCGCGAAGTGCCGAGTCGATGCGATCGATGGCGGACGCGGGGCTTGATCCCGGGCGATTTGTCACCCTCAACGCCGGGATGGACACGGAGATGTTCCACCCTCGGTGTCGGGACGAGAGCCTCTGGGAACGACTTGGAGCGAGCATGTCGGGCACGCTACGGGTGCTCTCGTGCGGGCGTGTGTCAATCGAGAAGAACCTGCCGATGCTGGTGCAAGCGTGGAAGCTCGCAAGGCCGCTTCTCAGAGCTCAAGGAACGCGGGCGCAGCTGGTGGTTGTGGGCGATGGGCCGTACCTTGCAGCGATGAAGGCTGCGCTTGCCGAGGAGGGGCCCAACGAACCTCCCCCACTCTTCCTCGGGTTTCGGCACGGTGCCGAGCTCTCGTCGCTCTACGCGTCCTCGGACTTCTTTGTGTTCCCCAGTACCACGGACACTCTCGGGCAGGCGGTGATGGAGGCGCAGGCCTCGGGGTTGCCCGCGCTGGTGAGCGACCAGGGCGGGCCCAAGGGGATCATCGAGCCGGGCCGGACGGGCTTGGTGCTGTCCGGCTCGGACCCGGCGGCGTGGGCGAAGGCGATCGCTGAACTCGCGGCGGACCCGTCGCGCCGCGCGGAAATGAGCGACGCGGCCCATCTGCGGATGCAGAACTATGGGTTCGCGAAGAGTTTCGAGCACTTCTGGAAGGTGCATGAGCAGGCGGTGGCGGAATCGGTACACTCTCAGGGATGAAACCGACCCTGCCGAGTCAGACCCCCAGATTCCAAGGCTGGCTCGTGCCGGGGTTGCTCTTCGCGGGCACCATCGTGGCCATGATGGCGACCATGCACGCCCAGGGTCGGCTGTGGTTTTCGTCCACGGGTGTGATCAAGCTTTGGCACTCGGACGTGTGGTCGAACGAATGCTCGCAGCAGTGGGCCGATCCGTACTCGGTCACCCACGTGTCGCACGGCGTGATCTTCGCGGGGTTCTTCTGGTGGCTGGCGAAGGTCATCTCGCGGTGGGGTGTCACGTGGCCGGGCGAGACGAAGTGGCAGGTGGTCGCGGGGACGATCCTGGCGGCGGGGTGGGAAATGCTCGAGAACTCGACGTTCGTCATCGAGCGGTACCGCACCGCCACGATGTCACTGGACTATCTAGGCGACTCAATCTTCAACGCGGTCGGAGACCTCTGCTCGTGCGGGATCGGGTACTTCCTGGCTCGATGGATCGGTCTGCGCTGGTCGATCGGGCTGCTTGTCGTCAGCGAGTTGCTGCTGCTGCTGCTCATCCGCGACAATCTGACGCTGAACATTATCATGCTGGTCCGACCGATCGAGGCGATCAAGCGATGGCAGATGGTCGGACATTGACGGGCCGGCACGCCGCGAGGCTACGGGATGAAGACGCTCGCGATGGCGGCGGTCAGCCAGCACGCCATGAGGCCGGCGAGCATGGCGCGGGGTGCGAGCGAGGCCAGGTCGGCTCGGCGCGAAGGGGCGAGGGCGGAAAGCCCGCCGATCTGGATCGCGATCGAGGGGATGTTCGCGAACCCGCAGAGCGCGTAGGTCGCGATCTGTGCCGAGCGGCTTTCAACAGCCCCGGCCCGGATCAACTCCTGCAATTTGAGGTACGCGACGAATTCCGTCGCGACCACCTGCGTCCCCACGAGCGAGCCGACCGCGGCAGCGTCGTGTCCGGGGATACCGAAAAGCCACGCCACGGGCTTGAAGATCCACCCGAGGATCACAGACAGGGTGAGGCCGTCGGGCCCCACCGATGGGCCGAGAACCCCCGCGACAACCTCGATACGACCGAAAGCCTTGATGGGCAGGTCGACCAGCGCGAGGATCGCGACAAAGGCGACCAGCATCGCGGCGACGTTGGCGGCGAGTTTGAGCCCGTCGGTCGCTCCGGCGGCGGCGGCATCGAGAACGTTGCGCCCGGTGCGTTCGAGTTGCCGGAGCGACGCGAGGTCCTCGAGAGGGGGCTCCTCGGTCTCGGGCATCAGGATCTTGGCCATGACGAAGCTTGCCGGGGCTGACATGACGCTCGCGGTCATGAGATGCTTGGCAAAGAGGATGCGTCCCTCGTCGGTATCACCCCCGAGCAGCCCGACGTACGCCGCCATGACGCTGCCCGCGATGGTCGCGAACCCACCGGCCATCACGGCCATGAGCTGCGACCTCGTCATGGTCGGGAGAAACGGGCGGACGAAGAGCGGTGCCTCGGTCTGACCGACGAAGATGTTGGCCGCAGCGGAAACAGCCTCGGCCCCGGTGATCCCCGGACCCAGCACGCGCCGCAACACCCACGCCACGCCCGAGACGACGAACTGCATCACGCCCAGGTGGTACAGCATGCTCATGAGCGACGCGAAGAAGATGATGACCGGGAGGACCTTGAACGCGAAGACGAATCCCCAGGGCCCGCCCGGGTTCGTGAGATTCTTGCCGAAGATGAACTCGATGCCCGCGTCGGCACACTTGATCACCGCGTTGAAACCCGCGGCAACCTCGTCGAAGACGCGGATCACAGGGTCAAACCGGAGCAGCAGGAAGGCCAGCGTCGCCTGGAGAAGCAGACCGCCGACGACGATCCTCCAGTTGATCTTGCCGCGGGCGGGCGATAGGGCCAGACCGGCGAGCACGATCGCGATGATGCCGAGAAGTCCTTGCCAGTGTTGCATGCGAGCTCCGTGGTCTGCCCGAACGCGGGGTTCAACCCTCGCGATCCTTGGCGGCACAGACTAACCTCTCGGGTTCATGTCTGCACACGATCCATCACTTCGCCAGCCGCCGGTGGCCCACTGGGACCATGCCCCGGCCGCGATCGCCTCGTTGCTGAACGCCCGAGCAGGAGTGGAGTCCACTGGCGGGCGTGTCGTGGGCGTGACGGGCCCTGTGGGCGCGGGAAAGTCCACCCTTGCGGGGTTGCTCTCGCGGTGTGTCGTCTCGACAGATCGGTACTTGCCCGACTACGACAGCGTGCCTTACGAACGCAGGGATGAGCCCGAGGCTGCGGACCTTGACCGGCTGGCGCGTGATCTTGCGTCGCTGGCGTCGGGCGTGCCGACGTTGGTGCCGGTGTGGTCGTTCCAGACGCACCGTCGCGAGGGCGAGGAGTTGATCGTGCCGCCGCCGCCGGGCATGCCGATCGTGTGCGAGGGTTTGCACGCGTTGCACACGCCCGCCGTGAACGCCATGCATCTCCGCGTCTTTGTCGAGGCACCGTCAACGGTCCGCTGGGCGCGCTGGGAGCACCTGGAGACGACGGGCGTGCGAGGCTGGGGCCCCGTGGTGGCGCGTGAGTTCTTCGACCGCGTGGCGGAGCCTACCTTCGCTCGCTGGGCGGATGCGTTGCGCGCGTCATCGGACCTTGTGGTGATCAACGGCTGAAATCATGCCCGTTTGATCAGCCCGGTCATGTACAGCTGGAAGTCGTCGTGGAGAAACTTCATCCGCGGGCTATCGAACATCTTGTGGAAGCTGTCCTCCTCCGCGACCTGCTTCATGCGGCGTTCCCAGCTCCGGAAGTACTCCTCGGGGATCTGTTCCTGCCTGTAACTGAACCAGACGATCTCGAAGATCGAGAGCTGCATGAGATTGAAGAAGTAGAACCGAATCTCCTGATCGGTCGCGTTGGCCTCCACGTCGTGCTTGTAGACGTGGGCGAGCGACGGGTCGTTGACGCGCATCTCGCGGAGGTGCATCTGGAGCTCGACGAGCTTGGTGAAATTGGCGACGTGGGCGACCCTTCGCCAGTGGCGGAACTGGAGCCCGGTAAAGATCAGGCCGCACCCGATGACGAGGGAGGAGATGAACTGCAGAATGACCGGAAGCCAGACGGGCGGGGAATCGGGGGGCATGGGCCGATGGTAGTTTGGGCAAAGGCTGAAAGACAGAGATCGGCGCAAAGCGGCTCATCCCGCTGGTGGGATATGCTGAAACCCCATGGCAGGCGACCCCCGCGAAACCCCGGCGATGCAGCAGTACTACCGCTTCAAGCGTGAGCACCCCGGGTGTCTGCTTCTCCTGCGCATCGGCGACTTTTACGAAGCATTCGACGAGGACGCTGTCACCCTCTCCAAAGCCCTCGGGCTCACGCTCACGCGCCGCACCGAAGGCCTCCCGATGGCGGGCATGCCCCACCACCAGCTCGAGGTCTACCTCAAGCGCCTGATCGATCAGCGGATCAAGGTCGCCGTCGGCGATCAGGTGGAGGAAGCCTCGCAGGCCAAGGGGCTGATCAAGCGCGAGGTCACCCGCGTCATCACCCCCGGCACCATCGTCGAGGACGCTCTGGTCGACGAGGACGCCAGCATCACCATCGCCGCTGTCGCGTTCACGGGTGCGGGCGAAGACTCCCCCGCCTCTCTCGCGATTGTCGAAGCCTCCACGGGAGAGTTCCTCGTCATGGACACGACCGCCGAGGGTGTGGTCGACGAACTCGCCCGTCGGCGTGTCCGCGAATTGCTCTTCGCCCCCGCGGCCGACGGCGTGTCCGCCCCGCCTCGCGTCCGCCGCGTCCTCGATGCGTTGGGCGTCTCGGGCACGCCTCGCCCGACGTGGCACTTCCGCATCGATGAGGCGAGAGAAGCCGTCCACTCGCACTTCGGCGTCTCAACCGTCTCGGGTTTCGGCCTGCGCGACGACGACACCGTCATCCTCGCTGCGGGGGTCGTCCTCCGGTACCTGCGTGAGACGCAGACACCCGGCCAAACGGCTGGTGGTGACGCGACCAGCCGCGGGGCCCTAGCCCCGCGGGCCACGCTTGCCCATCTGCGCCCGCCACGCCGCGAGGACGCGACCTCCGCGTGTCAGATCGACGCGGTGAGCCTGCGTGCCCTCGAGGTCGAGCGCGTGCTGCGACAGGGGATGGGCGGAGCGGCCGCCATCGACCGCTCGCTGGTGGGGATCTTTCTGGGCACCGGCAAGGCCTGCGTCTGCCGGACCGCCATGGGCAAACGCCTGCTCCGAGATTGGCTTTGCCGCCCGCTCGCGGACCTCGCCCAGATCAACGCCCGCCAGTCGGCGGTGGCCCTCTTCGTGAGTGACCGCCGCGTCGCGGACGAACTCGGCACCGCTCTCGAAGGTGTGCAGGACGTCGCCCGCATCGTCGGCCGCCTCGCGCTCGACCGCGCGACGCCCCGCGACCTGGCCGCTCTGGGACAATCGGTCGGGCGTGCTCCGTCGATCGCGGCACCGCTCGCCCACGCGCCCGCCGTCGCCGGGCAACGGGCCCAGATCGAGTCGCTCGGCCGCGATCTCCTCCCGCTCGCGGAGACCATCGCGGCGATGTGCGTCGACGCGCCACCCCCCCACCTCCGCGACGGCGGGCTCATCAAAGACGGCGTCGACGCCGCCCTCGACGAGGCTAGGCTGCTGCAGCGCGACGCGGGCTCGTGGCTCGCTGCCTATCAGGAGCGCCTCGCGAGCGAACTCGACCTCCCGGGGGTCAAAGTCGGTTTCAACCGGGTCTTCGGGTACTACATCGAGCTGACCTCGTCGCAATCGAAGAATGCCGCGGAAGCGATCGCCAAACTCGAGCGCAAGCAGTCGCTCAAGAACGCGGAACGATTCACGACCCCAGAACTCCGCGACTTTGAGCGGAAAGTGACCACGGCGGAAGGGCGGGCGCTCGACCGCGAACGCCAGTTGTTCGCCCAACTCTGCGACCGGGCGCGGCAGCATCTGGCCCAGGTTCAGAAGTTCGCCCACGCCGTCGCGGAACTCGACACGCTGCTGGGTTTCGCGCAGAGGGCAACCGCCCGAGGCTGGGTCCGCCCCGAAATGGTCCCCGAGCCCGTGCTTGACATCGAGCAGGGACGGCACCCGGTGCTCGAGGAGATCCTCGGCAACGACTTTGTCCCCAACGACGTCACGCTTGATACTGCCGCCGTGGCCGCGCGAATCCGAGCCGGTGGCGAGCCCGACCGCCCCGGGACCCTGGCCCTCATCACCGGCCCCAACATGGCCGGCAAGAGCACGTTCATCCGCCAGGTCGCTCTCATCGTGCTGCTTGCGCACGCGGGGAGTTTCGTCCCGGCAACCAAGGCGACCATCGGGCTCACCGACCGGATCTTCACACGCATCGGGGCTGATGACGCCCTGCACGCGGGCCAATCGACGTTCATGGTCGAGATGACCGAGACCGCGAACATCCTCAACAACGCGACCGCCCGCTCGCTAGTGGTGCTCGACGAGATCGGGCGCGGGACGAGCACGCTCGACGGGCTCAGCCTGGCATGGGCGATCGCTGAATTTCTCGCGACCCTCGCCCCCCGGACACTCTTCGCCACCCACTATCACGAGCTGACGGATCTTGAATCGCGTTCGCCCGGCCAGGTGAAGAACCTCCATGTCGCCGTTCGCGAGTGGACGACGCCCGAGGGCGTGCACGAGATCGTGTTCCTCCACCGCATCTTGCCAGGCCGCACCGACCAGTCGTACGGCGTGCACGTCGCCAAACTCGCGGGAATCCCCGCCGCCGTCATCGGGAGGGCACGCGAGGTCCTCGAATCCCTCGCAGTTCAGCACGGCCCGCTGACAGGACCGGCCTTGAGCCACACGCCCGCGGCACCCGCATCGCCCGACGGCCAGATGATGCTCTTCACGCAGTACCTGCCGCATCCGGCGATCGACCAGCTCCGCGAGGTCAAACTCGACACGCTGAGCCCGATGCAGGCGTTTGACTTCCTCCGAGATCTGCGTGAGCGGGTCGTCAAGCCCTCATAACTCGCTCGGTCCGCGACGCAAGGTCCGAAGAACACGCCGTACGAATGGCGCACGCCTCTCTTGCTGCGCCGTCGGACTTGCTACAGGGTGCTCTCCGCTTCAGCGAGTGGTGGCGTGGCCATTCGTGATGCATGGTGGTGGAGCGGGGAACGGATTTCCCGCCAATAACTTCGAGAAAGGACCACACCATGAAGAACTTCACGATCACCGCTGCCACCTTCGCTGTTGTTGCTGTTGCCGCCCCCGCGATGGCGGATTTCGGCGACGGGCTCTACGCCGCGGGCGGGGACGTCACCGTCGAGGTTCTCGGGAGCGACGCGGGGTACACGAGCGATCTCTCGCTGTTCGCCCCCTCCGAGATCTACATCGGCAGCAACCGTGACCTTGGCACGATTGTGAACCTGGGCTCCTACGCGTCCGGCACCGAGATGATCTTCCGTCTCTTCGTCCGCGACACCGAGCAGTCCTTCTTCACCGGGCCCGGCTCACGCAACCCCGACGGGCTCATCCACGCCAACGTGACGTGGGAATCCGCCAACGTCGCGGTCGTCGGGTTCGAGGACATTCTCGGCGGTGGCGACGGTGACTTCAACGATTGCACATTCCGGTTCACCGGTGTCGCGGTCCCCACGCCGGGCTCGCTCGCTCTGGCCGGGCTTGGCGGGCTGCTCGTCGCGCGTCGCCGCCGGTAAACGGATCCGACATCGGAACGCTCTTCAGGGGACTGGCGTCGTGCCAGCCCCTTTTCCGTTCCCCGCGGACTGGCTTTGCTTCACGAAGCGTTCCATCGCCGACAGGGTCTCGTCGCTAACGTGATGCTCGATCCCTTCCGAGTCGGTCTTGGCCGCCTCGGGACTCACGCCGATGGCGGCAAGAAAGTCGATCACGATCTGGTGCCGGCGTTTCACCCTCGCGGCGAGATCCTTCCCCGCCGGCGTGAGTTCGATCGGGCGGTAAGGCTTGGCGATGACCAGACCCCCACGCTGAATCCTCGCGATCGTGCGCACCACCGTGACGTGCGTCACGCCCAGGCACCGGGCCACCTCGGTCACCCTGGCCTCGCCAGACGCCGCGATGAGGTCGGCAATCACTTCGACGTAGTCCTCAGCCGTGGCGGTGGACTGGGCGTTGCGGGCGTGGATGTGGTACCCCGCCTGCCGCTCGACCGGTGCCGCGTCCGACGCGCCCTTTGGTTTGGTTTGTGATCGGCGGGGAGGGGTTGGGCGGACGGGCATGGCTGATTATTCGCGACCGGGTGTGCTCTGACTTGACTCAGATCGTAGTCTGTGCTACATTGTAGCCTATGCTACAAACGGATCAGTCGCAGCCAACACAGAGCGAGGCGGGGTGGAGGCGTTCGGGCGGAACGCCCTCGCTTGAGGAAGTGAATTCCTCGGTCACGGTGCCGCACGCGGCGGGGTTCTGGCGGAAAGTCTTTGCGTTCTTGGGGCCCGGCCTTTTGGTCTCGGTGGGGTACATGGATCCGGGAAACTGGGCCACGGGGCTGGCGGGGGGAGCACAATTCGGCTACGTCCTGCTCTCGGTGATCCTGATCTCCAACATCATGGCGATCCTTCTGCAGCACCTTGCGCTCAAGCTCGGGATCGTCACGGGGCGGGATCTGGCTCAGGCGTGCCGCGACCACTATTCGAGGCCGGTGGCGTTTGTGCTCTGGATTCTGTGCGAGATCGCCATTGCGGCGTGCGATCTTGCCGAGGTGATCGGGTCGGCCATCGCGCTCAATCTGCTTTTCGGGCTCCCGCTCATCTGGGGGATTCTCTTCACGGTGGCCGACGTGATGATCATCCTGGTCCTGATGAACAAGGGGTTCCGGTGGCTTGAGGCGATTATCGGAGCGCTGATCCTCACGATCGGAGCCTGCTTCGCTTATGAACTGGTCGCGTCTCGCCCGGACCTGCCCGAAGCGGTGCGTTCGCTGATTCCCAGAACGGAAGTGGTGACCAACCCGGGGATGCTCTACATCGCCATCGGGATTCTCGGGGCGACGGTCATGCCGCACAACCTGTACCTGCACTCGAGCATCGTGCAGACGCGGAACTACGAACGCAACGACGCCGGCAAAGCGATGGCGGTCAAGTACGCCACCATCGACTCAACGCTGGCGCTCCTCTTCGCCCTCTTCATCAACGCATCGATCTTGATCCTCGCCGCAGCCGCCTTCCACGGGAAGCCCGACGCGGAGATCGCGGGGATTGAGGACGCGCACCGGCTGCTGACGCCGACGCTCGGGGCCTCGCTCGCCAGCACGCTGTTCGCGGTGGCGCTGCTGTGCTCGGGGCAGAGTTCGACGATTACAGGAACCCTCGCCGGTCAGATCGTGATGGAAGGGTTCATCAACCTGCGGATCAGGCCTTGGCTGCGACGGCTGCTGACACGCTCGCTGGCGATCATCCCCGCGGTGATCGTGGTCAAGATCTATGGCGAGGGGGCTGTCAATGATCTGCTGCTGCTGAGCCAGGTCATCTTGTCCGCCCAGTTGTCCTTCGCGGTCTTCCCGCTCATCTACTTCACGGGGCAGAAAGCCAAGATGGGGCGGTTTGTGAACGCGGTCTGGCTCGCTGCGATCTCGTGGTTCATCGCGGTGGTGATCGCCGGGCTCAACGTGTACAACCTGTTCAACATGTTCTTCGGCGAAGCTGCATCGGGGGAACACTGATGTACTCCACCATCTTGATCGCGCTGGAAAACACCGAAACCGACCGCACGATCCTCACGCACGTCCGCCCCTTGGCCAAGTTGTGCGGCTCCTCCCTCGTGCTCATGCATGTCGCCGACGGTTTCGCTGCACGCACGCAGCAGGCCCTCAACCTGCAGGACTCCGAAGAGATCATCGCCGATCGGGCGTACCTCGAACGGTGCTGCAGCGAGTTGAAGGCGGAGGGGTTCAACGCGGCGTGGGAACTGGGCAAGGGCGACCCGGCGACCTCGCTCGTGCAACACGCGGAGGCCATCAAGGCGGACCTGATCGCGATGGCGACGCACGGGCACGGCCTCATCAACGACGTGCTGCGGGGGAGCGTGGCGAGTGAAGTCCGGCACAAAACCACGATCCCGGTGCTGATGGTGCGGGCCGGCCGCTAGTCTCGCGACGCTATGCTCCGGCATGCTGACTCCCGAGTTGTACCGTGATCATTTCGCCCGCGCCAAGCCTTACGCGGCCTACGTCGCCTCGGGGACGCCGGATCAACAGACAAAGTGGCGGGATTTCCACAGCCGGGTGCGCCTCACGCCCGAACAACGCGCGCTGGTCGCTTCTTTCACTCGCCGGATCAACCTGCTTGTGATCTCGGGGGTCTGGTGCGGAGACTGCGTGCAGCAGTGCCCCATGCTGGACCACCTCGCCGCCGCCAACCCCGCCGGCCCCACAGGCCCCGGAGTGGACCTGCGGTTCGCGGATCGCGACATTCACAAAGACCTTTCGGACCAGGTGATGGTCTGCGGCGGCAACCGGGTGCCAACGGCGATCTACCTGAACGAGGACTTTGAGTTCATCGGGCTGTCAACGGACAAGAGCCTGAGCCGCCTGCGTGGCCTTGCGGCGCGACAGCTCGGGGCATCTTGCCCGGTTCCTGGATCCCCGGTTCCGGCGGACGAAATTGCGGCCACATTGCAGGATTGGTGCAACGACCTGGAAAAGGCCCACCTCTTGGTGAGGCTGAGCGCGAAGCTGCGCCAGCGACACGGGGATTGATCGGAGTTCCCCAGATTGCCACGGCGAACGTGGTTATGGGCAGGCTTCCGTTTCGTCTGTTAGGCAAAAACCGAAAATCGCGCTAAAATTGCTTGACACCGCGGCTGCAATCGATCACAATGTGGGTGCAGGAAGAGGATGAGAGGCGACAAGACGTCGGCATCTCATTTCCATGCTGCCTTGAGGTTTTCCGACCTTGGGGAGAAACAGCCGGGAATGACGCGCTGGAGATCAAATCTTTCCTTCTTTGCTGCGTGAGAGCCCACGGGAATGTCCCGGGGGCGTTCGTTCGCGTTTGCAGTTAGGAGAGACAGGCATGAAGACGGCACTTGTTTTGGCGGCACTGGGCTTCGCCGGTACGGCGATGGCGGACGTTGAGATTCAGGCGGGCGACCTTCAGCGTGGGCATCAGTTCACGCTTGGCGAAGCCTCGAACTTCGGCGGTCGCGCGACCCCCGGCGCGTCGTACTCGAACATCGACACGTTCAGCGGCCAGGGTTTCAGCAACGGCGGCGCGGCCGTCCAGGCTGGCAACACCATCACCCGCATGGTGATGGATGACCTCACGTTCGCCCTCCCCTACCTCGCTGGACAGAACATTTCCTCGTTCACCTTCTCGGTGACGAACCTGAACACGGTCGCGGTCTCTGCCCGCCCCCGCGTTCGCTTCTGGCTGGCTGACGGTGCGGGCGGCGCGCCGGGCACCTACTACTCCTCCCCCAACCCGATCGGGTACACATTCAACGCGATTTCCTTCGGCGCCAACTCGGTCGGCCTCTTCACGGGCACGGTCGGGCCCGGGTTCCTCCAGCCCGCCGCTGGCCAGACCCTCTGGGCCGGGATCACCTTTGACAACAACGTCGGCGCAACCGGTGCGACGGCTGACCAACTGAACAACCTCGGCCAGGGCATCTTCGGCCCCCCCGTGGTCGGCTCCAGCCAGGACGCGTTCTTCCACACGACCGCCGCCGGCTCGTTCTTCGCGCCCAACAATCCCGCCGGTGCGATCACCAGCTTCGGCGGCAACCCCGTCGCCAACTTCGGTTGGGAGTTCAACGTTCCGACCCCGGGCAGCATCGCCCTCCTCGGTATGGGTGGCCTTCTCGCCGCCCGTCGTCGTCGGGCCTAAGGCCTCACGACGCTTCGCTCCTCACACGAGCGTGGCACCTCCCGGCTTTCGCCTCCTGACCCGAGGGTGAGCCAGATGGGAGTGATCCGAAACCAGCAAGGCCTCGCACAACGGTGCGAGGCCTTGTCTTTTTTGTTCTGTTTGTCTTGTTCGCTGACTCCGAGACCCATGGACCCCACGATTCGAGGACTCATCCTGGACGTGGATTACACCGGCTCGGGGAGGCGGATGGCGGCGAGGTATTTGCGGGCACGCGAGGAGCGGTCTTTGGGGGAGATCTGCGAGCCGTCAGCACGGAACTTGATCATGCGGCCGACCTTGGCGAGTTTGGCGAGCGCCTGGTTGATGCTCGAACGCAGACTGGTGGCGGCGGCGTCGGACTCGTACCCGACGTCGGAGAGGGCCTCGGCGATCTCCTCGGTGGTCATCGGCTCGGTGTAGCGGTCGAGGGTCCAGATCGTGACGATTGCCTCGCCGAGGTTCTTGGGTTCTTTGCCCGGGGCGGTGGCGGGCTTGGCGAAGCTGGCGGAGCGTGCCAGCGGGTTCTTGCTCGAGGAAGAGGACGACTTGCCGAGCATCCCGTCGAAGGCGGACATTCGGCGGCGGTGCTGCTCAACGAGTTTTTCCGCGTACATCTTGATGGACCGCAGACGCATGTCAGCGTCTTTGGCGATGGCGTCGTAGGCCTGCCTGGCCTCCTGCTCACGACGCTTTTCCTGGTCGATCCAGCCCGAGACACGGTCGAGTTGTTCGGCGACCTCGACCATGGAGAGTTCGCTGACCGGACGGGACGAATCAAATGGCAACGGGTTGCTTTCGACGGTCATGATGTGCGTTCCAGAGACTTCCGCGAGATGTGATGCCGAGGCAACAAGCTCGGTGACGGGCACACAACAGGTGCTCGGCTGTCCATCCAATGGCGTGAAGTCGCGCTCAGCGTAGCGTTGCGAAGGAAGGACTTCAATGCGTTGGCTCCGTGCTCCCGAGCGGCCGTTTCGGCGACTCTCTCGCAATTCGACCTTTGTTTGGTAGGCCGCATGGATTTTGGAGGAACAGTCGCCCGCCGGGCCCGTATAGTGGGCGTCGAAACGTGGCGATTCCGTCACGCTTGGGAGGCTCACCGATGAACAAAGTGCACGATACCCGCAGGCTCCGCCATGGGTTTACGTTGATCGAATTGCTGGTGGTGATCGCGATCATCGGCGTCCTGATCGGGCTGACGCTCGGCATCGGCAACGCGGTCATCGGGAGCGGCAAGGCGCGGCAGACGGCGGACACGATCAAGGTGCTGGACAACATTCTGACCGAGCACCGAGCCGCGACGGACGCGCCGGTGCCTTGGTTTGTCAAGGCGCCCGGCGTCGGAAACGCCCCGGGCTGGATTATCCCGCTCGCGGACGGCGTGTGGCAGCCAGACGTCTTCAACGGGGCGGTGCAGACCAAGTCACAGATCCCAACCTTGGCGTGGTTTCTCAAGAGTGTGACGGAGTACAGCCCGGTTCCGACGGCTGAGGCTCTGCTCGATTCCATCGACGGGAAGCTCAAGAAACTGAATGTCGACCAGACGGGCGGGAATGTGGTGGCGATCAATAGGTTCCCCGGCAAGCGGATCGATGTGGTCGACGCGTGGGGGAATCCCATCCGCATGGTGCATCCCAAGTTTGCGGGCGTAATCCCAAGCCCGGCTTCGGCGGTGGGCAACGACGGCGGGCCGATGCAGACATTGAACACCTACGTGATCCCTCCGACCGGGGGTGGCGTGTTCGTCGAGCAGAATTTCCGTCGCAACTATGTGTCCGACGCGGACCGCCAGGCTCGGAAGAGCGCGGGCGAACCCCCCATGAAGGGCGACAGCGATGGTGGCAGCTGCCAAGGGGATACGCCTTACTTTTACTCCGCTGGCCCGGACGGGGACCCCTCGACCCGGGAGGACAACGTGTACACGATCAGGCCGAAGTTCGCGGACAAGAATTGATCGGGAGCGGACAAGCACGTCGCTCGACGGGTTGTTACAGGCCTATGCTTGGCGACATCACGGGGTGTAGCGCAGCTTGGTAGCGCGTGTGGTTCGGGTCCACAAGGTCGCAGGTTCGAATCCTGTCGCCCCGATTTGAGTACAAACGCCTGTAAGCCGAGAGCTTGCGGGCGTTTGTGCTTTGGGGTGGCTGCGTGATGATCTTTCGGAAAGCGTGGCGTGCCGAAGGGTCGGTTCCCGCGTCATGGAGGGAGGGCGAGGACTCGGCCTGCGGAAGCGGGGCGAGCAGGACAACCTCCGCCCCGAGCTGGCGCCGGCGGGGTAGGGATCGGGCGGAAAGCCGGGCATCCCGGATCGTGGCGGGCGTCATATGTTGTGAGCGGCAAGCGGTGAAGGCTCGGCGTCTGGGCGCACAGTTCGGGGATGATCAACCGCCCCGAACGGCTGGGATCGGAGACCGATGAACGACACACCAAAGGACATCACCCTTCTGTTGCACGCGGCGTCTTCGGGCGAGCGAGGCGATCTCGATGCGTTGATGGACGCGATCTACCACGACATGCGTCGTCTGGCGATGTCGCACATGAGCAATGAGCGGCGGGATCACACCCTTCGCCCCACGGCGCTGGTTCACGAGGCGTACATCAAGCTCATCGATCAGCGGAACACGGATTGGAAGGACCGGCTGCACTTCTTCGCGGTTGCTTCCCGGATCATTCGCCGCATCCTGATCGATCATGCGCGCGCGCGGCAGGCGGAGAAGCGTGGAGGCCCGGGCACGCGGATCAGCATCGGGGAGAGCGAGATCGCTGCGCCCGAGCGAGACCTGGACCTGCTCGCGTTGAATGAAGCTCTGATCGAGCTGGCGAAGCTCGACGAACAGCAATCTCGGATTGTCGAGCTGCGGTACTTTGGCGGGTGCACGGTCGAGGAGGTGGCCGAATTGCTCGGGGTCGGAAAGCGAACCGTGGACCGCGACTGGAGGGTTGCCAAAGCTTGGCTCTTCGACAGGCTGCAGGACCCGGAGTCTGGCCGCCCGGGGGGGCGCCTCGGGGTGTCTGGGGGGCTTGAAGCGTGAAGCCCGATCTTGCTTCGCGAGCGCACGGGGTGCTCACGCTCGTTCTCGGGCTGGAGCGGTCGCAGCGAGAGTCGAAGCTGAGGGAGGCGTGCGGGGAAGACGAGGAGCTTCTGGCTCGCGTTTCGAGGCTTCTCAAGGCCGCCGACGAGAGTGAGAGCTTCCTGGAGTCGCCGGCGTTGGCGAAGGCGGCCGCAGAACCAGCAAAGGTGCCCGACGCGATCGGGACGTACCTGGTCATCGGCGTGCTTGGTGTGGGGGGGATGGCGACGGTCTACGAGGCGGTGCAAGAGAATCCGCACCGCCGGGTGGCGCTGAAGGTGATGCATCAGACGATGACCCGCACGGACGCGTTGCTCCGGTTTCGTCTCGAGGCGCAAACCCTGGCGAGGCTGCACCATCCGGGCATTGCGCAGATCTATGAGGCTGGCACCGCACCGATCGGGCAGCCCAAGCCTTCGCCGTTCTTCGCGATGGAACTCGTCCCTCGAGCGATGACCATCACGCAGTACGCTGTTCTCCATCGGCTGACGCTCCGCCAGCGGCTCGCGATGTTCGCGCTGGTTTGCGATGCGGTGCTGTACGGGCATCAGAACGGGGTCATCCACCGCGACCTCAAGCCGGCGAACATCCTTGTCGGGGCGGACGGGCAGGCGAAGGTGATCGACTTCGGGATCGCCCGAAGCACCGAGACCGGGACTCCCGCGATCACCGAAGCGGCAGACTCGAGCACACTGATCGGGACTCTTCATTCGATGAGCCCGGAGCAGTGCGTGGATCCGGGCAGCATCGACGTGCGTTCGGACGTTTATTCGCTGGGTGTCGTCCTCTACGAACTGGTCACCGGGCGGCTCCCGCACGACCTGACGCGATGCTCGATCCCGCAGGCGGTTCGGATCATCGTCGAGGGGCAGCCCGCTCGGGCCGGGACACTGGCCCCGGAGGCGACAGGCGACCTGGAGGCTGTGATCGCCACAGCGATGCACAAGGACCGCACGCGGCGGTACGCCGGTGCGGGCGAGTTGGCCGCGGACATCCGCCGCTATCTCGGCAACAAACCCGTGGAGGCCAGGAACGCCACCGCGATCGAACACGCTTGGATGTTCGCCAAACGCAACCCGCCGCTCGCCGCGGCGCTCGTGACGTCGGTCGCCTTGCTCATCGGCGGGCTCGCGGTCTCGGGCCGATTCGCCTATCTGGCGTCCAAGGCACGCGACGCCGCGCTGGCCCGAGAGCTTGAACTGGAGGTCGTCAGCACGATCCAGGACTCGATGCTCAGCGGGCTGGACGCGTGGTCGATGGGCGACAAACTCCGCGTCTCGCTCGCTGGAGCGGTCTCGCAGACTCTCAAGAATGAACCAGATTCGGCGACATACCCGGGGACGGGCGATGTGCAGAGCGTGCTGAACCGTGTCAACTTCACCACCCTGGCCGTACGCTCGCTCAACGAGAGCATCCTGCAGCGATATCTCGGGTCCATCAACAAGCAACTGGCCGAGCAGCCGGTGCTCCGCGCGAGGCTTCTGCTCAGGCTTGCCGAGACAATGCGTTCGCTCGGCCTTCATGCTGAGGCCGAGCCAATCGCCAGATCCGCGCTCGCGATCCGCAAGGACACCCTCGGACCCGACCACGAAGACACGCTCCTCTCGTTCCTTGCGGTGGGCGACGTGCTCTCCACACTCGGCAGATACGACGAAGCATTGGTGTTTCTCAACGAGGCAAAGGACTGCAGCGGCTCCGCGCTCGGGAGTGAGCACAGGATGACGCTCCGTTTATCCTCCAGCATTGCGGGCGTTTACCGAAGACAGGGGCGACTCGACGAGGCGTATTCATTGTGGACCACGACGCTCGGCAAGCAGCGTCGGACTCTGGGGGATGACCATGCCGACACGCTGAGGACTCTGAACAATATCGGCATGGCGCACGCCATGCTGGGCCGACCGGAAGAGGCCGAGAAGTGCTGGCGCGAACTGCTCGATCGTCGCCGTCGCCTCCTGGGGGAGGACCACCCGGAGTATCGCGGCTCTCTCGGGAATCTGGGATTGCTGATGCTGGATCTGGGCAGGACCGCGGAAGCCAGAACGCTGCTCGAACAATCGCTCGCCTCGGACCGTCGTTCGTTGGGCGATTCACACCCGAGCACTTTGACGTCGATGAGCCAGTTGGCTGCGTTGATGCAAGAGACGGGCGATGTCTCTGCCGCGGAGGCCTTGCAGAGAGAGAGCGTCGCGGGACGCCGGATAGCGTTCGGTCCAGAGCATCCCGGGACGCTCAACGCGACGGTCTTTCTCGCGTCGCTCATGCAACTCCAGGGCAAGTCCTCGGAGGCCGAGATGATGGTCCGCGAATGCCTCGCCGTGCAGCGGAGGGTGCTCGGGAACTCACACCCCGACACGGCCGAGTCGATAGGCGTGCTGCGAGAACAGGCCAAGCGGGCTGGGAGGTTCGACGAGGCGCTCACCCTGAGCAACGAGGTTCTCGCACTCGCGAGAGATGCTGTGCCCATCAAGCCGCACGATGTCGGGAGGCTCCTCTCCGAGCACGGCCACATTCTGCTCGAAGCGGGGAAGTACGCCGAGGCTCTCGCACCGCTTACCGAGGGGTTCGAGATGCTCAACGTGGCTCTCGGACCTGCGCAGCTTCAGACACGAAAGGCCGCGGGGCGTGTGGCCGATTTCTACAAGGCGGCTCATCTCCGCGAGCCGAACGCAGGGCATGACGCACTTGAGGCCGACTGGCGTGGGAAAGCGGACCCTACCGCCAACGGGTCGGCCCCGTCACGAACGGAGTAGGGCTCGGCGGAGGGCTGCTGCGACCCGTCCGGCACACGGCGCGTTCGGGGGATTGATTACGCGTTCTCTTCGGAACTTCAACGATCTCGGAGCCCCTTCATGCCTGTCCACCAACACCCGGTCGCCGTCCCCAATTCCAAAGACCCGATCCTCGGGCTGCCCCTGGACCTAGCCCTGATCGGCAGGTTGAAGGCATCCTTTCAGCTTGTTCATTCCAAGGGGCCTCGACTTGCCGAGATCTTCTACAGCAAGTTGTTCTCGGCCGCACCTCAGCTCCGCTCGCTGTTTCGGAGCGACGCGGACTCACAGGCCCGGAAGCTCTCTGCAGCCCTTGAGGCGGTTGTCCACAACCTTGAGAGTCCGGCTGAAAACAGCGCGATGTTGGCAGAGCTTGGAAAGCGGCACGCGGGGTATGGTGCCAGGCCGGAACACTACGATCTGGTCGTGAGCCTTCTGGTCGAGTCGATGAGTGAGGTCCTCGGGTCCGCAACCGACACGCGAAGCCTCGAAGAATGGCGCATGGCGCTTCGGCTGATCAGCGATCAGATGATCGCGTCGACGAGAGCCCCTGTGGAGTCGCCGCCGGCCTCGCTCTGAGCCGTTCGTGCATGCTCGATGCTCTATGAATGAGGGAAGCAGCAGAGCGCTGCCCTCCCGCACCGTGCGCAGAATCAGGGCACCTCTGCCTCAAGCGTGAAGCCGAGATGCTTCGGCCTCTCGACTGCGGGTGTCGATCGCGGCTCGGATGCCAGATGGTCGTTCATCGTCCCGAGAGTTGCGATCAGGCTATCATGAATCGAGAGCGTTCTCGTGTCTCGCGAACAAGTGTGCGCGTGTCTCGAGGCGTGTCTTCTTAGAGGATTGAGCATGACCACAAGAGCCTATGCGGCGGAGTCTCCCAGCACGCCACTTCGACCGATGAGCATCGAACGTCGTGAACCTCTCCCGACGGATGTCGAGATCGAGATTCTTTTCTGCGGCGTGTGCCATTCGGACTTGCACTTTGCTCGAAACGAATGGGGCATGACCACCTATCCGCTCGTGCCCGGGCACGAGATCCTCGGCCGTGTGAAGCGTGTTGGCGGCAAGGTCACAAAAGTGAAAGTCGGCGATCTGGCGGCGGTCGGGTGCATGGTCGACTCCTGCCGCACATGCTCGAGCTGCTCCCGCGGGCTTGAGCAGTTTTGTCTCTCGGGTGCGGTGTTCTCCTACGGCGGTCCGGACAAGCACTCTGGCGGGATGACGTACGGGGGATACTCCGAGAAGATTGTGTGTGATGAGGCGTTCACGCTCCGGGTGCCGGCGAACCTGGACCCCGCCCGGGCTGCCCCGTTGCTGTGCGCGGGCATCACGACGTATTCTCCGCTTCGTAAATGGGGAGCAGGCAAGGGGTCCAAGGTCGGAGTCGTCGGGCTGGGCGGGCTTGGGCATATGGGCGTGAAGTTCGCTCACGCGATGGGAGCGCACACGGTGCTCTTCACGACGTCCGAGGGGAAGGCGGCTGACGGGAAGCGACTTGGTGCTGACGAAGTTGTGATTTCGAAAGATGCTGCGGCGATGGCGAAGCATGCAAGCAGTTTCGATCTGATTGTGGACACGGTGTCAGCCGATCACGACCTGAACGCGTATCTGGCGCTTCTGAAGCTGGACGCGACCATGGTGCTGGTGGGCGTTCCGCCGAACCCTCAGCCTGTGCATGCCTTCAGCCTGCTGCTGCCGCGACGGAATCTCGCGGGATCCCTGATCGGCGGTATCGCCGAGACTCAGGAGATGCTGGATTTCTGCGGCCGCCACAACATCGTCTGCGACATCGAGCTCATCGATATCCGGAGCATCAACGAGGCGTACGAGCGCATGCTGAAGAGCGACGTCAAGTACCGCTTCGTGATTGACATGGCATCTCTCAAGCGGTGATGCGATTGCTCGCACGGAGCCGACGTTTATATCGGCAAGCATCGTGCGGCCTCGTACCGGGCATCTGCGGCGGTGGCCGCACGCCGCGAATGCCACACGACCTCCCCGGCGCCGGCACCCAGCATGGAACGCTGGCAAGCTGATGATCCGACATTCCGGGAAAGGCACAGAAAGATGGGGAGCGGGCCGCCTAGAGCTGGCGCCCGCCCTCCCCGCCACTCAATCGTCAAGAGACCCCGCGGACACGCTTTGTTTGCAAAGTGCCAACAGCGGCTGCGGTCGGCTCCGGTACCAAGCTTGCTCAGACGCGAGCGGAGGAGCAACTCAGCCTCGCTTCTTGACTTCTATCGGGTTGTGATCGGTGTGGACTCGCGACCCTTTCGACGGGCCCACCCGCAACGGACGCGGTCAGCTTGACATTCTGGCCTGCCCACGGACATTCGGGAGCAGAAACTTCCAGTATGTCTACCACGGGAAGCCGCGATCAAGGTACACTGCGCTCGGCGCAACATAGGATTTTTTGCGATGATTGAGAACGACGACGGGGAAATCACAATCCTGCTCAAAGCGGTGAAGAACGGCTCGCCCGGGGCGACCGACCGGTTGATGTCCCTCGTCTACGACCGGTTGCGGGGATTGGCTCGGAATCGCGTGCGTTCAATCGGCGTGAGCGACCTTGATCCGACGACACTCGTGCACGAGGCCTACCTCAAGATGTTCGGCACCGCGGAGCCCTCGTGGGAGAACCGGCACCACTTTTTCTGGGCTGCCGCCCGGGCGATGCGTGACATACTGATTGACCGTGCCCGAAAGCGAGCGACGCAGAAGCGAGGCGGCGGGCGTGGACGTTCGTTCTTCGAGGGCGAGATCTCGACGTTTTCCGAAGCCGATGATCTGCTCGCCCTCGATGAGGCTATTCACGGTCTGGAGCGTGCGCACCCCGATGTGGCGAGAATCGTGTTTCTCAGGTTCTTCGCAGGTCTGACTCGCGAGCAAACCGCTGAAGTATCCGGCATGTCGGAGGCAGCGGTGTTTCGGGCGTGGGCGTTCGCCAAGGCGTGGCTGCTGGACGCGTTGGACAAGAACGACTCCCCCACCACGCCGGCGACTCCCCAGGAACTCTGATCGGTCCGACGGATTTCTGCGAAAGCCTGGGCGCACGTGACCTCCATCGCGGCTTCTCAAGCATCCAACTCTCTCGCTTCTGACTTCCATGGACAACCTGCACGACCAAATTCGCGATCTGTTCAGCGAGGCGCTCACTCTTCCGACATCGGAGTGGTCCGACTTTCTCGGACGGCGGTGCCCGGACGCAATTCTGCGAGCGCGGGTGGAGGCTCTTCTTGATCAATACGCCAGATCAGGGGAGTTCTTGTCTCGTCCCGCGGTCGAGACCTATCCAAGCATCGCCGGAGCGATCGGCGGACAGCTCGGCGAGTTTCGAATCGTCAAGGAAATCGGCCGGGGCGGCATGGGGATTGTCTATCTTGCTGAGGACTTGGCACTCAAGCGTGCTGTCGCGCTGAAGGTGCTGCCTGTCATGCAACACGGAGAAACCGTCCTGACGGATCGGTTTCATCGTGAAGCGCAGGCTGTCGCACGCCTGTCCCACCCGGGGATCGTCCGGATCTACCGCACCGGGGAGGAACGCGGGCACTCGTACATCGCGATGGAGTACGTTGAGGGCGAGACTCTGCACGCGCGCCTGGCGTCCAAGGCTGCCCAAGCCGGAACTGCGCCGCCGCCCGCTCCGCGTGACTGGGCGGAATGCGCCCGTCTTGTCTCTGAGATTGCCGATGCGCTCGAGCATGCACATGACCACGGCGTCATTCATCGAGACGTCAAGCCCTCCAACATCATGATCGACACGACGGGACGAGCAAGACTCACCGACTTCGGTGTGGCAAGGATTGACTCGGAGAGCACGCTGACATCTGCGGGTGAGATCTCGGGGTCGTTCCGGTACATGAGCCCGGAACAGGCTCGAGTACGGGCTGTACAGATCGATCACCGAACAGACGTCTTTTCCCTGGGTGTGGTGATGTACGAGATGCTGACAGGTGCTCGGCCTTTCGACGGCGCAACGCCTCAGGAGATCCTCAAGGCGCTGGCGGACCATGAGGCGACGCTGGTCTCAAGCCTGAATCCCAGCGTGCCGCGAGATCTCGTCACCATCTGCCACAAGGCGATCGAGAAGCCTGTGCTCTCCCGGTACCAATCGGCGGCACATCTTTCCGCGGATGTACGGAGCTGGCTTGCGGGCATGCCGATTCTCGCAAGACCTCCCAGCCTGCTGGAGAGGCTTGGCCGCCGGCTCTCCTCGAGGCGATCGGCGATCGTGACGCTTGGTGCAACCGCTGGAGCCGTTGTTCTCGGCGCGTACGGGTACCGCTGGGCGACGGATAACCGCCCGCGGCTGATTCTCGAAGGAACGCCATCCAACGCCAAGGCCTACGTCCAGTACTTCGAAGCCGAGTCAGTCCGGTTTGGAACGGCTCGCTTCCTTGGAACGGGTAGCAAGTTCCGACTTGAGAGCGGTTTCTGCAGGATCACCGTCGAGGCGCCGGGCTCGGCGTTTGCGGAGTTCTCCCGGTTCATCCGCGGTGATTGCGTGATCGGCGCAGGGGCGACCTTTCTCGACACCAGGCGGATCGCCAGCGAGATGATTCTCATCTCCGGCGAAGCCCAGAGCTCGGACCCGGAGTACTCACGCAACTGCGGGAATCTGCCGCCGTTCTACATTGACCCGACGGAAGTGAGCAACGCGGATTATGCGAGGTTTCTGGCCTCGACGAGAAACCCGCCGCCTCACCCCGTCCTCTGGGGCGGGGCGACCCCGCCGGAGAGCTGGGGCGATTTGCCTGTGGTGGGTGTTACTTTGCTTGAAGCGCGGTCCTATGCCGAGTGGGCTGGCAAGCGACTCCCCACCTCCGCGGAGTGGGAGCGAGCGGCACGCGGCCTGGACGGAAGGACGTTCCCGTGGCCTGATCAAGAATTCCGCCCCGTCTGGGAACTCGCGAACTCTCGACGCGACGAGACTCTTGCGGGTCTGGCACCCCCGGTCGACGCCGCATCACAACGGGAGTACCTTGGAAACAACCTTCGGCGTGTCCATGACATCTCAGGATTGGCTGACCTGACGACGACCGGCTTGCTCCACATGTTCGGGAACGTCGCGGAGTGGACCGAGACGCCCAGGGGCGCGGGCGGTTGGAAGGACTCTCAGGGCCGGGAAGCGAGCGCCTACATCGTCCGCAGCGACATGTGGGCCCGTTCGCGATCGGAGCCTCGGTCCGATCTGAGGATCAAGATGCTAAAGCCCGAGTATGAGCGTGCGATCGGAATCGGCTTCCGATGCGCGAAGTCGATGTCTGTCCCATCGGTGATTTGAAGGAGCGTCACATGCCAAGTCCAGTCCCCGCGTCCAAGGTCAGGTTCTACTTCGAGCACAATATTGTCGGCGATCCGATCATCTGTCAGCAGGTGGTGCGAACCGCGATCGAGGAAGTGTGCACATGGGCGGATCGGGCCAATTGGTGCCCGAGCGTCGTGGGAGGATCCGACCTGCCGGACGGGAACGATTCCGCTGCCTGGATCAACACCAACGTGTTCGCGAACCCTCGGAATCCCTCGGGCGTTGTGCGGCTTGTGGTGAACAAGGTGATGCCCGAGAGCGAGACCTACTGCATCATCCCGACCAATCCAACCGGGCCCAAGCCGGGCGATGAGATCGTGATCTGCTACCACAAGATCGATCTCGATCGGGTTGGGGCCGGTGGGGAACGTACACCCTTCAAGGTGACCGTGAACGGGCGAGATGTCCCCATCACCGGGATGCTGGCCGTCATCATGCCCCCGCTATAGGACTCTGTTCACTCGCGTGTCACAACACTCGCGATGCGCTGATTGTATTTCTCATCCCATCCTTCGGTGCGTGCTGTGCCGTGCGACGGCGACGCGTACCCGTGCGGCCCTGTGAGTGATTGCATGAAAGACATCTCCGACATCAATGATCTCGCCCTCAGGCTTGTGGCAATGGAACACAGCGTGGGGAACACCGCGCAGAACGGAGGTCCCACCCGAACATCGCGTGCACTGGCGATCATCCACCTTGCCGCTCACGACGCGTACGCCCAGCTTGGTGTGGGGCTTCGACAGCCGCTTCTCTCAGGACTCCCCCCCGTCCCGACTGGAGCGAAGCCGGGAGTTGACAACGGAGCGACTGCTCTCTCCGGGGCTGCTCGACGGACGTTGCTGTCGCTGTACCCGGCATTCTCGAGCCTCATCATGAAAGAGTTCCCGCGGCCGGAGCGGGAGATGGACGCGCTCTTGTTCGACCATGGCGGGAAGGTCGGCAGCGCGTGGATTCACTCGCGAGAAGACGATCAGTCGCACCTCCAGCAACTGGATGACCGGTTTGTGTTCGAGGCCGGCAGACACCAGCCCGATCCGGCCTCACCGGGACAGCTGGCGATGGGTCGACGCTGGGGAGAGGTCACACCGTTTGTTCTGCGTGATGTGAAGAAGCAGGCACCCTTGGCCCCCCCACCGACACTCACGAGCCGGGAGTACGCGACCGCTTTCGACGATGTGTACGTCAACGGACGGGACTCTCTTCTGCACGGGTCGGCCCCTGAACGTCGGAACGCCGCGATCGGTGTCTTCTGGGGCTACGACGGATCGAACCTGCTGGGCCCGCCGCCCCGGCTTTACAATCAGGTGGTCCGCGCGACTAAAGAGTTTCAGAGACCCTCCGCCCCGTACGAGCACGCCCAACGCATCCGGTACCTCGCGGCGATCAACGCAGCGATGGCCGATGCGGCCATCGCGGCGTGGCACTGGAAATACACTTACGACCTGTGGCGCCCGGTGGTGGCGATCCGCGAGGCGGATCCGGGGTGGGGTCGCACGGGAACAGGTGATCAGAATCAACTGCGGCAGGAGCGGGGCAACCCCTTCTGGCTACCGCTCGGAGCTCCCCGCAGCAATCCGAGCACGCCCGTCGCCTCCCGGACCGCCGGCGCGAACTTCACGCCCGGCTTCCCCGCGTATCCGTCCGGCCACGCGTCGTTCGGGACCGCCGCGTTTGAAGTATTCGCCAGGCTCGTCGGTAGGAAGCCGGAGGAGATCCGCTTCGCGTGCCGGTCCGAAGAGTTTAATGGCGTTACCACCGACAACAGCGGCATCGCCAGACCGGTGTGGGTTCAGGATATCTCCCTCCGCGACGCGATCGAGCAGAACAAGCTCAGCAGAATCTACCTCGGAGTGCATTGGTCTTTCGACGTGACAGGGGGGGACAAGATCGGGCAGGCCATCGCGGCCGAAACCGCCGCACTCTTCTCTTGAGTTTCATGGCGTGGCATGAACTCTGCAGAGAAGAGGCTGTTGACCCCCGGACACGCGGGCGGGGAGCGGAAGTCAGCTTGAGTCTCGCCCATGGTTGCAGTCCAGTTGCTGCACTCGTGTGGATTTCCTTACGAATGTCAAGGAACGCCTGATGGCCCACTTCAAGACGGCCGCGGCAGCCGGCCTGCGCGGTGCGTCTCGTCGCTGGGCACGACAAGCTCTCAGGCACCGGACAGCACAAAGACCCACCGCTCGCCAAGCTCCGCCGAGAGGTTGATCTGGAGAGCTCTCTCCAGACGAATCCGAGCAAGACATACAGGCTGCTCGCAAGCAGACCGAGGATCAATGCGGTGGTTCTCAGATGCGGGTTGCATTGGGCCAGCCGCTCGTTGCGGACAGCCGACATCAGCGTGAGTTGAGGCTCCATGTTCCAAAGCGGGGATTGGGCAGCGCGTCCGGAGGCACGAGGCGGGCAGCGACGTTGCCACTTCGTCGAGCTCGAGTGCATCCTCACCTTTCACTTGTCTAGGGCGTGATCGGTCCTCGAAGAATCCTCTTGCGAAGGGGTGCGAGAATGAAGCTGTACACGACGATGACAGACAGCACGCTCCCAGCCAGAATCAGCACGAGTGAACGGGCCCGGACGTAGATTCGGTCGATCGAATCATCGACCACACTGCGAATGCTCGCGGCTAGCAAACTCTGTTGATTCGTCACGGATGCGTTGAGCTGCACGATCGCGGCATCGCGTTCTTTCGCGATGATCCCGGCCGCCTGCTGAAGAGCCGCGTCGCGTTGAACGCCGATCTCAATACCGGCCTGCTTGAATGCAGCGTCTCGCTGGACAGCGATTTCTTCACCTGCTTGTTTGAGAGCGGCGTCACGCTGTGCGCTCAGCTCAAGGCCACTCTGGGTCAGCATCGCCTCCCTCTGGCGTGTGATCAGATCGTCCACCTGAGCAACCAGAGTGGCCTGCTGGGTTGCGAGATCCGCTCGGAATCGCTCCACCGAGCCCGCCACCTGAGAGCTGGCGTTCGCGAACTCTTTCGTTGCATCCGTGAACCGACCAGTATCCCCAAGTAACTGCTTGACCTCCGGCGCCTCCAGTGCTTTGACATAAAGCATCTCCGCCTGCCACGACAAGAGAACCGACGCGTGACGGGTGTAGAAAAAGAGACGCTCGGCGATCATGCGTGATTGCTCGACCTCCCGAATCGCGGGATCAAGCCCGGCGAGAGGGTCCAGGCCGAAGAGGTCGTAGAGACTGTTCGGAAGGAGGGACGTGCGGGAAGCTGGAGAATCATCCCGCATAAAGGCCTCCACACGTGCTCCGGCGACATATCGGGCACCCGGATGATCCGCCGACCACCTCGAGATCAAGCCCCGAAGCTCCTGTACTTGCTCGGCGGTGAGACGGGAAGCGAGAAGGCTCCAGACATCAGCCTCGAGAGGTCTTGCGGCGGAAAGCAGCGTTGCGACGCCCTGCTCTCCGAAGGCCTCGCGAGCCCAATCGCCCTCGGTAGATGTCCGGACGAGCGTGACAAGAACCGCCATGTTCGTCAGCCCGGCGAGCGGGCTGGGGCTTGTGGCGTTGTTGATCGCACCAAGGCCGATCTGCAACTTGAGTTGGATCGCGAGATATGCGCCTTCCGGCGTGGGCGCACCCTGCCGGACTTTGTCGTAGGCGTCGGCCATCGCAGTCATGTACCGATCGGCGAACTCCTCGAGAGCTCTCTGGGATTCGATCGCAATCGCGGCACGGCCAGTCCCGAGCGGGGCGACGACCTGCTGCTCCGTGGCGCACCCGCCTAGCGTGACCGAACCAAGGAGCACGGCAACGACCATCAGAGCGCGTTCGCAAGTCGTACGTCGTGAAACTGCCATCGCATGTTCTCCTCGGCGCGATCGAGCCTCTGAACCTTCTCTTTCGGACGGGCTACTCCGCCTTTTTCCAGCCCTCTCCCGGATCGAACGAGGTGATTGCCCGTGCCCGCTCTTCGGTCTCCTCGCCCAGATCCTTCTGGTAGACGACACCCTGATGATTCACGATGAACGTCATGACGCCGGAATTGCCGTACTGTGCCGGTGCCGCGATGACCGCAAAGCCTCCGATCATCATGTCATTGGCGATGTACGAAAGTGTTCCGCCGCTCGCATGTTCGCCTTGCGAGGTGAGGATTCGATACACGTAACCGTGATAAGGCTGGGCAGCCTGCTTGTATCCTTGTTCCACGGCCTGCCCGACGAGGGGCCCGAGCGGGCTTGGAGACTCGCCCTCCTTCGAAGGCCAGTAGAGCCCGTTCTTCTTGCCGGCGTCGCTGATGAACCTCTGGGCGTACGCCGGGACGCCCGAGCCTTCGGGGTTTCGATGAGCGTACTCATGCTGTGCATCGGCGATCGCCTGACACACCTGAATCACGTTCAGCTCGTTGCGACCGACACGACGACTGATGATCTCTTCTCTGCCCGCCTCGGAATCAAACCGCCATTGGCCGCCGGCAGTATCCCGCACCACGGGAATCGGGAATGGCCAGTCCCCGTCGCCGATCTCGATCGTCACGCTCTCTTCGGTCGCGACAAGACGGTGCTTGACGTCGAATGCGGCCAGGAATCGATCACTCGACTGACGATCCGCGACCTCGTCGCCGGAATTGATCAATTCGTCGGACCGCGGACCAAGGATCCGTTCGAGTTGGACGCGGTCGTTTACGCGAACCGCATTCACGAGCGCTCGTGCAGCGTCGTCGGGCGATGCGAACGTGGTCTGGGGCTTTGCACACCCTTGAACCAGCAAAGTGAACCCGATGATAACGACGGAGAATGAGACTCTCATGGCACTGTCCTCTGTTGCTCAGGTGAACCCTGGCATGAATCTGAGTGAAACAAAGCGATCAGCGACGTCCGCCCCGACTCGGGGCCGACGGCCTTGCACCACCGCGGCTTGACTGCCCACGCTGACTCGCGGCACGAGTTCGGTCTGCCCCGCCGCCGGCGCCGTCGAATGCACCACCCCGGCTCGGTGCAGGGCTCGCGGGGCGGCTCGACTCTGAGGAGTCGGGTCGCTGAGCCCCGCCCGCGCCGGAACGACTGTCCCTTCCGTCGGGAGTTCGTTGATTCGCGCCCTCACGCACGTTGTCCGGCTTTCCGGCTTCACTGCGGCCTCGAAAGTCATCGCGGGCCTTGGTCGCCTGCGCGGATTGGTTGCCTGCGCCGAACTTCTGCGATGTCGCTTGGTTGCGGTATGGGACGCCCTGCCGGTGACTCGGATTGTGCTGCCAAGCCCCTCCACCCGTGCCACCGCGATTGAAGTTGTTCTGGTAATTGTTGCGGTTGATCGTCCCGTTGAAGTTGACGTTGCGGTTGATGTCAATATCGATATGCCCGTGCCCCCAGTTGCAGTTGCCCCACGCGTATCCCCAGGCCACGCCGCACACAAGGCCCACTCCAAAGCCGATCACCGGCGATGCGACATAGCCGGGCGGATAAGGCGGGTAATAGGGATACGGCGGGTACGTCGGATAGGGCCACACTCCGTAGACCACTGTGGGGCTGTAGACCGGAACATAGATCACTTCCATCTTGACCGGCTCGATCGTGATGACCTCGGCAGGTGAAGCCCCGGTGGGCGCGGGCTCAACGCTCACCTTCTGTTCGTCAGTGCTCTTGAGGTTTCCTTGCGCCTTTGCCTTCGCACGCAGAGTCTGCACGGTTCGCAGAACGTCTTCCTGCTGACCAATAAAGGCGTCTCCGAGCTTGACTGTGACATCCAGACTTTCGCTCATCGTGCTCAAGACCGAGGGAAAGTTGACCATGGACTTGACGCTCGGGTCCCAAGTCTGCCTTTCCAACTCCGCTGCCAACGCATCGCCCTTAAGGTCCTTCTTGGCTTTCACCCAACGATCCGCCTGGACAATTTCCAACGGGTACGTGGACGCCATGAACATCTGGGAGAGCAGCGAATCGGGATAGAGCGCGATGGGCGCCAGAAGTTGATCCAACTCCTCTTGCTTCAGCGGCGGCCTTTCGGGTGCTGCCGCCGTCCCCGGCGCGGCAGCCGGCGTAGCGGGCGTCTGACCTTGGACGGCGGAAGAGGCCAGAGATAGAAACGCCGCCCCGACGCAAGCGAGATATGGAAGCGTTTGTCGAGAATTCATGTCAGCCCTTTCTTCAACGTCACGTCCGCAGCCAGCTCTTTGCCACCGGCACAGCGGAATCCACCACGGTCATTGCACCTTGACGGCGGTGCTCGCATCCGCATACGCGGGCCGAACGGGCCCGAACAGTCTGAGTAATCGGTCGTCGGACTTTCACACCCGCGACCGGTGCTGTATTTACGGATCAACGCTGCGATTGGAGGGTGGCTCCCGAGATCGGCGAGCGGCTTACTTCGGAGTGCCCGGAGCGGGAACCGGGGCCGGGGCCGAAACTGCCGACGTGGTCTTGGATGTCAACTCAAGTCCGACCGCGCGATAATTGTTCATCAGTTCGGTCACGCTCTTGCGGAGTTCGGCTCCCTCAACGGTGGCGCGAGCGATCGTCGGCTGGATGGAAGTGACCATCGCCGGTGTCAAGCCAGCGTCCAGCACAGTCTGGATGTCCCGCAGGGTGCTCATGTACGGCCCAAACTGGGACTTGACGTTCTGGAACGACCCACTCAGCGCGTTGAACTGCTCACGGATCTTCTGGCGGCGTTCGGCACTGGCGGCCTTGAGATCTTCGTTCTTCACCTTGGCCACTTGCTGCTCCCACCACTTGAAGTAGGATTCGCCCTCGGCCTTGATCGACTCCGCCTCGCCGCGGACGTCCTTGGCCGCGTCCGCCAGATCATCGACCGCGTCTTCGTAGCGGTCAAATCTCGCCTTGAGCTCGACAGAACCGGCGGGCAACTCCCGCAGGGCGACGATGGAAGCATCCACGCTCTTGTCGGCCTTCACCAGGGATCTGGTCATTCCATTGAGCCCTTTGGCCACACTCTCACCCTTGTCGGCGTTCGAGGATGCGCAACCGTACTGCATGGATGCAACGGCGGCAAGAACGGTGAACACGCGAGCTGCAGATTGAAAACGATTCATGAGACGCT
Source organism: Phycisphaera mikurensis NBRC 102666 (assembly GCA_943369765.1). Lineage (GTDB taxonomy): Bacteria > Planctomycetota > Phycisphaerae > Phycisphaerales > UBA1924 > UBA2396. Next base: position 237,608 of record CALROI020000003.1, read on the forward strand.
TCCTTTCTTTGAGCTGACTTGTGAAGAACTCGAGAAACCTTCGCTTCGGTCGGCGAACGGCGGATATTACCCGGTCGGCGGGGAAGATGCTCACTTGGGCGCGGCGGGCATGTCCGGTTTCTTGAACACCGCTTCCCACTCCTCGCGGGTCAGCGTGTCGCGAAGACTGAAACGGAGCTCAACAAGACGAACATCAAAGGCCGCAGCGTCGGTCGAGAGCGACTCCAAGGCGGGACGCGGATCGCCATCCCGCTTTGAGATGGCCTTGGAGACTTCGTCGCGAGCGAGATCTCGCCTCTTGGCAATGTCTTTGTTGAGCTCATCCATCAGGGCGAGCACCTTCTCGGCAGCCTTCCGGTGCTCGCGATTGGAAACGCTCTCGGACACGTTGTCCCGTGCGGCGGATAGAAGCTGGGCGGCTGCGCCGGCTCCGCCGCCAAAGAGACTATTCAACCACATGATGAACGCAGCGATTAGCAAGGGGCGCCTCCGATCTTGGCCACAAGTTCCGCAGGAGCCCCGTCGGGCAGTTCAGCGGTGAAAATCGTGTCCAGTGCTTTCTCTCGTACCTTGGAAAGCGATTCCCATTCCTTGGGTGTCGTGCCCGCGACCATCTTCGCGCGGATGGACAGCAAGGCCTCGGCAATCTGGCGTCGCTCGTTCCGGTGCGTGGCCAGAAGCGATGTAAACTGGGCCTTCGTGGCGTCGTAATCGGCGTTCAGACGCTCGAAGTTCTCGAGAAACACCGCAGCGGCGGACTCCGCGGCGTTACGATGGGCCACCGCCTGATCCACAAGTTGCACCAACATCTCAGCCCGCGCCGGATCGGTGATAATCTCACGAATCTTCGACTGGTAGGTGGTCACCGCCTTCGCGACGACCTCGCTTTTGGGTGTGCTCGTGCAGCCCGCGATCATGGTCGCCACGACCACGAGCAGGATGTGTGGAAGGCCTACCCGGCGTTGGAGCCATTTCTCACTCACTGTTGTCCCTTATCTATGGTTGGCGAACTCTCTGCTGGCTGAATCGGGATGGCGTCACCGACCCTCGCCGACCGACGAGATCGCACTCTCAAATGGAAAGACCTTGCGCCAATCGTCCTTCATGTTCACAACCGTCCACCCTTTGGCCACGGCTTCATCCAAACCCTTGTCGAGCTTGCCGATGCTTGACTTGCGGTCGTAGGCCCATTCACGCACCGCGTCGGTGTGATGAACGTAAAGACAGAAACGCGGACCGGAGCCGGCCGCGGTGTATTGGAGCATCTGCAGATCGCCGTCTGAGTTGCCGAATGCGGCGATCGGGCGGCGGCCGATGTGCTGGTTGATACCCACGGGCTTGCCTTCCTTGTCATCGATGAAGTTGATCTCGGGCAACTTCACCAGCACAGGCTTGCCATCCCGCATTTCGAACTTCGTCTTGCCGCTGGAACCGATGACCTGTTCGGGAGGAATGCCGTACACCTTCTCGGCCCAGGGGCGCATGAACTCGATGCCTCCGCCGGACACGATGAACGTTTTGAATCCGTTCTCCCGCAGGTAGGACAGAAGTTCAAGCATCGGCTGGTAGACCATCTCGGTGTAGAGCTTTCCGGTTTTGGGATGCTTCGCCGTGGCGATCCAGTCCCTCACGACCTTGTCGAATTCCTCGGTGGTCATCCCGGAATGTGTCGCCGCGATGATCTCGAGCAGCGCCTTCTCTCCGCCCGCCAGCGCGCTCTTCAGGTCCCCCTTCAGCAGCGACGCGAACGGCTCCTTCTCCGTCCACTCGGGGTGGTTCGGAGCGAGCGCCTGCACGCGATCCATCGCAAACATGAACTGAAAGTACATCGGCTGCTCGGCCCAGAGCGTGCCATCGTTGTCGAACGTCGCGATCCTCTCCGCTTTCGGCACAAAGTCGGGCGATCCCTCCTTCGTCACCTTCTCCACGAAGGCCGTGATGGACTGCTTGGCCTTGCCGTCGTTCCATGAGGGGAGCGGGTCGGCAGCCCGCGCGATGGTCGTCATGAATGCGATCGCGAAAGCGACGATGGCGGCAAAGAGCGCGTTGCTGTGTTTCATGGCTGTGTCGTCTCTGGTTACGCTGGCGGGTGAGAATCCGCCCCGGCGCCTTCCGGCGGCGGGGGCGGTTGTGGATAGCCTGCTGAGCGGCATCTGTTCATCCGTTCGATCTGCTTCTGCATCTTCGAAAGGGCGAACGAGTCCGCCGTTTGCTTGGCCGCGTCGTCCTCATTGAACATGTGGCGCGCCCAGCATCTCGATCATCGGCCTGGCGAACAACGGACGGCAGAGGAAGCCCTGTCCGGAATCACCGACCGCTTCCCTGCGGGTTGGAAACAGCCTCCATGACGCGCTCGAGGTTGAAACTTCCAGGCTTCTGGCGAGGGGGGAACTCCCTGAAGCTCTGGAGCCACTGGCCGACGTACGCACCGGCCGGGGCGATCATGAACATGCGGTCCATGTACCACCGCTGGTAGCCCATGGCGTTCTCGTGCTCGGCACGCTCGAAGGGATCCATGCGGAGGTTCGTGATCAACGGTGCACGCAGCTCAACGAAGGGCTGTTGCCAAACCTTGAGCCCTTCGGCTTCCTGCGCCAGGAAGGTGATCTTCCAGTTGCCGTAGCGAAGAGCGGCGACGCTGCCGTCGTCGGTCCAGTAGATGAACTCCTTGCGGGGCCAGGCCGCCTGACCGCGCAGCGCAGGGGCGAGGTCGTAGCCGTCGAGGTGGACCTTGTAGTTCATGTCACCGATCTTGCGGCCCTTGAGGAGGTCTTCCTTGGCGGTCGCATCGCCTGCCGCGGTGACAAAGGTCATCAGCATGTCCTCGTGGGAGCCGATGTCATTGATGACGGTGCCGGGCTTGATCGTGCCGGGCCAGCGGATCATGCATGGGACGCGGTATCCGCCCTCCCAGTTGGTGTTCTTCTCGCCGCGGAACATGGTGGTGCCGCCGTCGGGCCACGTGAAGCTCTCGGCCCCGTTGTCGGTTGAGTACATCACAATGGTGTTGTCTTCGAGGCCCAGGGCCTTGAGCTTGTCGAGAACCTGGCCCACGTGCCCGTCGTGCTCGACCATGCCGTCGGCGTAAACGCCAAGGCCGGTCTTGCCTTCGGACTCGGGCTTGAGGTGCGTGAAGACGTGCATGCGGGTGGAGTTCCACCACAGGAAGAAGGGCTTGTTGGCCTTGGCCGCCCGCTCCATGAAGTCGAGGGCCTTGACGTTGACCTCTTCGTCGATGGTCTCCATGCGCTTGCGGGTCAGCGGGCCGGTGTCGGTGATCTTGCCGCCAGCGAAGCTGTGGATGACGCCGCGGGGCCCGAACTTCTTCTTGAACTCCGGGTCTTTGGGGTAGTCGGGGTTCTCGGGTTCTTCCTCGGCGTTGAGGTGGTAGAGGTTGCCGAAGAACTCGTCAAAGCCGTGAGCGGTGGGCAGCATGTCATCACGATCGCCAAGGTGGTTCTTGCCGAACTGGCCGGTCATGTACCCCTGCGCCCGCAGGAGCGTGGCGATGGTGGGATCTTCCTTCTTCATACCCTCGGGGGCGCCGGGCAGGCCGACCTTGGTCAGGCCCGTGCGGATGGGAGACTGGCCGGTAATGAACGCCGCTCGCCCGGCGGTGCACGACTGGCCTCCGTACCAATCGGTGAACAGAGCACCTTCCTTGGCGATGCGGTCGATGTTGGGAGTGCGGTAGCCCATCATGCCCATGTTGTACGCGCTGATGTTGAAGCCGCCGACGTCATCGCCCCAGATGACGAGGATGTTGGGCTTCTTGGCCGCCTTTGCCGGAGCCGAGGCCGGCTGTGCCTGCGCGGGCAGCGCCGCGAAGCTTCCGACCAGCGCGGCGATCGCGGCGGCGATGAGGGTGCGTGCGGTGGAGAGACGACTGGGTTTCATGATCTGTCCTTTCAATGGGTTCGTGGTTGATCCGGTCTGGTTGATATTACCGTGCTCATTCTAAGCCCGGTGGGGCCTTCTCTGAGGGTCGATTCGCGGTCGCATGATACACGACATCCCCATCTTGCGCGCTCGGTCGGCGGGTCCCGTCAACCCCTTGACGCTCGCCGTCGCTCGGCCTACGCGGCCTGTCGCTCGGTCTCCAAGGGCCGTCGCTCGGTCTACGCGAACCGTCGCTCGGTCGACAGGCCTTGCCGCTCGGTCTCCACGAATGGTCGAGGGGTTTGAAAGCCCTGTCGCTCGGTGGAATGTTCCAATTGAGCGGCCTGCGCGGGTTGTGGGGGTTGTGGGGGTTGTGTGTGTGGGGGGGGGGGGGTCGGTGCACACTTTCGCAGAGTATACCGAGCCCATCGGCTCATGGGGGCGCAACCGCGCGACGAAAGCACTGGTGAACTTTCGCCGGGGCGCGCCGTCCAACGTCGGAATCGCGCGATGCTCGGCTCGGTCGCTCTCTTGGCCCGCTCGTGCGTGCGGGAGCGGCGGCAGCACCCTCACAGGCCGCAAGGCCACGGAGCTTTCACATGGGCATCGTACCGGATAGTCGTTTGGGCAAGATCGAGTTCTACGAGGCGCACCTCGCCCCATGGACCAGCAACGCCGCTGGAATCGGGGTTTTGCCCGCCGCCGTGACCTCGCTGGGCACGATGACCGCTGCGGCCCGCGCCGCCTACAACGCGCACATCGCCGCAGAGTCGGCCGCCAAGGCCGCGACCAAGAATTTCTATGACAAGGTGCGGGCCATGCACAGCGGACCCGGCGCGGGATCGGACATGATCGACACCATTAAAACCTACGCCGCGACCAAGAACGATCCCAACGTCTACGTGCTGGCCCAGATCCCCGCGCCCGCCCCCGCTGGCATCACGCCGCCCCCCGGCAAGCCCGCCGACTTCACCGTCGGCCTGCTGGAGAACGGCGCGCTCGAACTCAAGTGGAAGTGCAACAACCCCAGCGGCACCGTCGGCACCATCTACGAGGTCATGCGAAAGATCGGCAGCGGCGCGTTCACGTTCGTCGGCGCAACGGGCGTCAAGACGTTCACCGATGACACGCTCCCCTCGGGCGCAACGCCCTGCACCTACCAGGTCACCGCCGTCCGCTCCACCGCCCGCGGCAACCCCGGCCAGTTCACCGTCAGCTTCGGCATCGGCGGCCCGGGCCTCACCATCGCCAGCGTCACCAGCGAAAGCAGCAGCGTGAAGATGGCGGCGTAAACGTCGCACTGGCGACAACCCACCACAAAGGGCAACGGCCCCGGCAATGCCGGGGCCGTTGTCATAGCGGATGGACGCGAGGAAGGGGCTCTGGCGAAAAACGCTGTCATCGCGAAAGAGCGAATCAGGTCCTCGCGACAACAGCCCCGTCCCGGTGCCGACGGCGTAGACCCATGGCATTCGCCGCCCGATCGCGACCTAGTGCTACTTCGGCGTGCTCAGATCGTCGCGCTGGCCGATGCCCTCATCCGTGATCGAGGGTCCGTTGGGATCGACCGGAGCCGGCTGGGATCCGTCTTCGGGAGCCAGCAGCGGCTTCCCGTGCTTGAGACCCACCCCGGCCACATAGATCAACGCGAGCGGTTTGGCCGCTTCCTTGCCCAGCGCGTTCAGACGTTCCTGCATCGCGAGAACTTTGTCCGGGTGAGCGGAGGCGAGATTGTTTTTCTCGAACGGGTCTTCGGCGAGGTTGTAGAGATCCACGCTGGTCGGGATCAAGGTGCGCCAGATGAGCTTCCAATCACCCTGCCGCACCGCACCGCGGAACGGCTCAACGTTGTAGACAACCTCGGTGCGCGGCGATGGCTTTCCCTCGGCGATGGTGCTCCAGACGTTCACACCATCGAGCGGCTTGCTCTTGGCGGTGGACGCGCCAGCCAGCGCGGCCAGCGTCGGGTACATGTCGACGGCGTGGATGATGCCATCGACGGTCTGGGCCTTGATATGACCCGGCCAGTTGGCGAACGCGGCGACACGGCAACCACCCTCAAAGAGAGTCCCCTTGCCGTCGCGGTAAGGGCCGTTGTCGCAAGGGAGCTTGGTCTTCGAAAGGTCTGCCATCTGACCGGCGAACATCGCGTTGGTCGTGCCACCGTTGTCGCTGTGGAAGATAATCAGCGTGTTCTCGCGAAGACCGTTCTTGTCAAGCGCGGCCACCACGCGGCCGATCTCATCATCGAGGCAGGTGATCATGCCCGCATACGTGCGACGAGTGGGGTCGGTGATGTTCGGATAGCGGTCAACGTACTCCTGGGGTGCTTGATAAGGCGTGTGCGGGGCATTGAAGGCGAGGTAGAGGTAAAAGGGCTTCTTTGCACTCTGGGCATTGATGTACTTCACCGCGTCGTTGCCGAGCAACTGGGTCGCATAGCCCTCTTCGTGCACGACCTTGTTGTCGCGGAACCAGTCGACCACGCCAGCGTCGCTGTGCGTGTAGTAGTCCAGTTCCCCGATCATCGCGCCGTACTGGTAGTCAAAGCCGCGCTGCTTCGGCCAGTACTTCTTATCGGCGTGGCCCAAGTGCCACTTGCCGATGATGGCCGTTGCGTACCCAGCCTCTTTGAGGCACTGCGGCATGAGCCACTCGGTGGTGTCCAGACCGTACCCGGCCGGGCCGGGAATGACAATCGTCTGAAGGCCGTACCGGAACGGATAGCGTCCGGTCATCAAGGCTGCGCGGGTGGGCGTGCACATCGACTGCACGTAAAACTGCGAGAACTTCGCGCCACCGGCCGCCAGTGCATCGATGTTCGGCGTCTTGATGTCCTGGCAACCGTTGAAACCTACATCCTTCCAGCCAAGGTCGTCGGCGACGATGTGAACGATGTTTGGCTGCTTGTCCGCCGCGTGAGCCGAAGCCGCGACGCCACACATCGCTGCGATGGTTGCGAGCAGTAATGAGCAGAAGCTGAAGATGCTGGTTTTCATTCTCATCGGGGTTCCTTCTGGCGGAAGCGTCTCACGTTGTTCGAACCTTCGTTTCTTGGACGCCTACGTTGGTCCATTCTACCCGCCCGACCTGCCGATGGGTTGCCTAGGCCTCAAACGGATCGATGATCAGGCCTCCCGGCTGGTGCGAGCTCCTGCACCTACCAGGTCACCGCCGTCCGCTCCACCGCCCGCGGCAAACCCGGTCAGTTCACCGTCAGCTTCGGCATCGGCGGCCCGGGCCTCACCATCGCCAGCGTCACCAACGAGAACACCAGCGTGAAGAAGGCGGCGTAACGCACACGGGCGCGGCCCTACGGCCGGACAACCCACATTCCCATCAAGACCTCGGCCCTCGCCGGGGTCTTGTTTCGTTCCCGGAAGGGCTTCGCGGCCTTTGACGCGGCGGCGGCGGTCTGCGCATGCCCCCCCGGTACCGCGAAGCACGCGGTCGCAAAGGCGAACGCCGCTGTCAGAAAGGTGCGTGCGGAAGAGATACGACCAAGTTTCATAAGAGTGTCTAACTGGGGTCTCGTACAGGGTCACTCGCGGCACAGGCCGACACGATAGCCGAGACAAGCCTGTCTGGAGCCGACTCACACCGCGTGCGCCGGCCGGGTTCATCGTGTTGCTCAGGCTCCTTCACACTTTCTCAAGATTCACAAACTCCTAAGGTGAGTGCTCATTCTCAAGATTTCGAAAAAGTAGATGGGCCCGACCCGGTGAATCGACTAGAAACGAATCTCCGCGCCCGCGTACGGGCCGTGAAGAAGCAGGTCGTACTCAAACTGGCCAGCTCCCGACCCGTCGCTGTAGTCGACGTCCAAGGCGCGATACCCCGCGATCACCGATGCTGTGGGGCTCAATCGCCAATCGATCCCGGCAAGGGCGTTCCACGTGAAGTCGGCCCCACCAGCGCCGATGTCCGCCCTTGCGACCATCGAAAAGGCGTCGCTGAACTCCAACCGCGCCCGCACACCGACGAACGCGTCGACCCAACCTTTCGATTTGGAGACCTCCCCGATCACTGAATTCTCCAATTCGAGCGAGAGATAATGGGCCCGGACTCCCGCGAGCGGCGCAAGACTGAACTTGGCCGAATCGGCCGAACCTTTCGTGAGCGGCGTGTTCACCGCTTCATACGCGGCACCGAATTCGAAGATTCCCTGGTCCTGCCGCACCACGAATGGGCCGGAAGATGTGAAAATGTCAGTGACCTCGAGACTGGTGTACATCACATCCGCCATGATGGACCACTGCTCTTTCGATAGTTCGGCCCGAAACGCGAAAGCCATGTTGAAATTGTCGATCACAGCTTCGAAGCTCTCCCCCACGGAGAGATCCACAGGCACCGAGTTGCCCCGCACGGTCACGTTTCCCTTTTGTCCCGGGACCCACAGATACGGGGCGATCTTGAAGTGCCACCCATCTTCAGCCGCAGGCTTCAGTTGAGGCCCCCCGGCAGCCGCAGAGGTCGTCGGGGCCGATTCAGAAACCTGCGACACCGGCTCCGTCCCAGGCTGTGGCTGAGCAGCTTGCGCGAACACCAGCCCATGAAACGCCCCGGAAGCAGCCAACGCCAATGACAAACAACAGCGACGATGCATCGAACGATCTCCTTCAGTTCGGCGATGGACACTTCGGAATGGCGGGTCTCCAAACTCCGCATCTCGATCGTCCTGACCGTACTTCTTATTCGATTCGGAATCGCGAAGACTCCGGACCTCTGAAAACTCACGCTGGACCCCGATCCCATCGACGATCGGCTCACCACCACCCGAGGCTTCGGGAGATGCGCTCACACGTGTTGAACGCAGATTCGAAACGAGCGTACACGAGTGAGACACAGCCGAATCCAATCTCTCGCTCCTTTCAGCGGGTCCGCCGCTCAGCACGGATCGCGACCGCGCCGCGGACGAACACCGAGCAAAGTCTGCAAGCGGTGACTTCTCATCTTCGCGTGCCGATCCAGTATACAAGGCGTCCATGATTTCTGTCAACTTCACACCCGAAAATGGTACGTTGCGGAAGACCACAATCCGATCTGTCCGTGCGACCGCATCGAAACAACCGACATGGAATGCGATTGACAGAATGACCGAGCCGCCACCGATTCGGCAAGCGTCAGCCCGTCGCACCGAAAGCGGGGGCAGGATTCGATTCCCGTGCTCGCGAAGCCGCGACTGAAATCCTCTCCACCGTGAATCCGTCAAGCATTCAGCCGTCGCGGGTTGTTCAATACGCCTTCCACGACAAACCACGAGGCTAGAAGCTCGATTCACGTCGCATGGGGCGTTCTCACCTATTTTTTCACGCTCGGATCCGACCCACCACCTGTCGGCACCGCTGCAGCTGCCTTCTTCTCCCAAGCCTCCCGGGTCATGACACACCGAAAGCCGAGATGCTGCAAGCCCGTATCCGGCGGGCAGGCCATGCGAGCGCTCGGCCGGTAGGAAGCGCAGTAACTGTCGTTACAAAGGAACGAACCGCCACGGTGCACGCGACTCTCCGGCGAGTCCGGGTTCCGCGGGTCGTAGCTCCTCGTCGGGCCCGTTGGGTTCACCACCACCCGATCCGCACCCTTCTTGCCGCCCGCATCGAGTTCAACCATCCGACGCGCGTACGTGTCCGGGCGGTAAAGATCTCCGCACCATTCCCACACATTCCCAGCCATCTCGTACAACCCGTAGCCATTGGGAGGAAAGCTCTTCACCGGAGCAGAACGCGCAAAGCCGTCTCCGCCGGCCTCCATGGCTGTGTTCTTGTCCGGGAAATGACCCTGCCAGATGTTCGCACGCTTTGGATCTACAGGGTCATCACCCCATACGTTCACTTTGTGGTCGAGCCCGCCGCGAGCGGCGAACTCCCATTGCGCCTCACTGGGCAGCGACTTGCCTGCCCATTTGCAGTACGCGACCGCGTCTTCGTAGGCAATCTGAACGACCGGGTAGCTCCCTTTACCCTCAAGAGAGCTCTGGGGACCCTCCGGGTGCTTCCAGTCCGCTCCGGTCGTCCAAGACCACCACTGCTCGTGCCTGCGCAGGTCCACCGGGCGGTCCGGGGGCGTAAAGACCAACGAACCAGCCTTCAGCATTTCCGGAGCGGGCTTCGGCGTCCCGGCGGGCAGCTGCTTCTTCAACTCTTCCCAGTCGACGTCCCGTTCAGCGACAGTCTTGTAGGACGTGGCCTTGACGAACAGCTCGAATTGATCGTTGGTCACTTCCGTCGCGTCCATCCAGAACCCATCCACGCGCACGCGATGGACCGGAGATTCGTCGGGCCGCGCCAGCGGGTCCGTACTGCCCATGGTGAACTCGCCACCCGGAATCCACACCATTCCCTCAGGCCCGTCCGACCGCGGCGGAGCCTTCGTCGTCGCGGGCGAACCCGCGGGCTGCTCCGCGCCGCGAGCCAGAAACACGCCAGCACGCCCGGGCGCCGCACAGCAGCTTGGTCCCTCAACGGGAGGCTCCGCGCCAACGACCGAGCCCGCCGACGCCCAGACGACAATGCACAATTGACTGATCGCATTCACGGCTCGAACCCCTTGAATCTCCACAGGATGCGGCAGGCCTGCACGAAGCGTCCATGATACACCCATTGTCGTCGTGCAGCCGTACGGATCTACGAGCTGGCCTCCGATGTACGATGTCGATCTCGAACGCGAAAATCGCGAGGTGTCCTCCAAGAGTCGATGTCCTCATATGCAACGCGTCGACGTCAGCTCCAGTGATCCACCCTAGACGCCACACCTCCGCCCAGCCAACACTTCCTGATGCCCGTCCGCCCAGCGAAACTCGCCGACATCCACGCCGTCCTCCCCATGGTTCGCGCCATCTGCGACCTTCACACCGCGAGAGATCCCGAGCGATTCGCGGTGCTCCCCGATGTCCTGGACCGCTACGCCCGCTGGCTTCCCGAACGCATCGAAGACCCGCGCAGCGTCTTCCTTGTCGCCACCACACCCGATGCCGCCGCACTCGCCGGTTTCGCCGTCTGCACTATCGAGCCGGAAGTACCCATCTTCTGGGTCCCCGAGTGCGGCTGGATCCACGACCTTTACATCATTCCAGAGGCCCGCCGCCAAGGGCTCGCACGCGAACTGATCATCGAAATCACCGCTCGCTTCACCGATCTGGGTGTCAAGCAACTACGCCTTCACACGGCCACCTTCAATGACAACGCCCGCCGGACCTTCGCCGCCGAAGGCTTCCGACCTTGCGTCGTCGAGATGCTCAAGCCGTTGACACCGTTCACAGCTCCGAGCTAGCGAACCCGCCGATCACAGCACACCGCGAGCGACTATTCACAGGCTCGACGTACGATCCGAACATGAATCGTTCCACCGTCTGGCTGGCCTTCGCCGCCTCGTCCATGATCCTCGCCACTCTCCTCGCGGCCTACGCATGGCTCGTGACGTCCGCCCGTCTCACCCACGCCAGCGACGCGAGACGCGACGACGTCATTGCGGGGTTCCAGCGGCTCGACGACGCCGGTGCCATTGATTGGCACCGCGTCGGTTCCGCGCTTCAACCCGCACGAAACCCAGGGTCGACCTCCCACGACAGACTCAAGACCGAAACCTACCGAATGCTCACCGATCCCATCGCGCGAAGTTCCAACAGCGATTGGCAAACCACGGCCCACCTGGCGATGGTCCTCGCCGGCCTCGGGCTCTTCAGTTCCACCATCGTGGTTGCTCACATCCGGTCTGCCCGAACGTCACCTACTTCAGTCGACCGTTCGACTTGTAGTTGAGCTCAAGATACTTCGCGATGTAATCGACGATGGAGCTCGCCTCGGGAATCTCGGGGTTGCTGGTCGAACCCATCGGCTCAAACCGCATGCCTTTGAACCGAGCGATCGCGTCCTGCAACGGGAGCCCGAGTTGAATCGAGAGGCTGAACGCTCGGCAGAACGCCTGGCACATGCCGCTCATGGTCGAGCCTTCCTTCGACATCTTGAGAAAGATCTCGCCCGGACGGCCGTCGGGGTAGAGCCCCACGGTCAGGTACCCCTCGTGGGACCCCACGCTGAACTTGTGGGTGAGGGAGTCACGCGTGGCAGGGAGGGTGTGGCGGGAGGCGATCATCGGGGGCTTTCCCTTGTCTTGGAAGTGGTCGGGTGGAATCGGCTGGCCGGCCGTGGACGGATCCTGGGCTTCGCGACTTCCGTCGGGCTGGCCTGCATCGGTTTGGCTTGGATCGGTCTGGTCACCCATGTGATCACCCATGCCGCACCGTAGCACCCGCCGTCGGCGTGTCGCTGGCCTCGGACAGGAAACTATCGGACGGTGGGGCGTTCCGTTCCGCAAAGATTTCCATCGGCACAAGAATGTTGGGGTCGCCTGACCCCCAGCCGCCGCGAGGACGATACTCTTGGGAACGTGACCGACCGCTCCATCCAACCCGGCCAGACTCCGCACCGCCCCGCTCTGGGTGGGCTTTCTGCGTTGTTCCTGCTAGCCCTGACCGTCCAACTGTCCGTGTCCATGCTCGAATGGGCCGGGCCCACTTCAATTGAGACCCGGACACGCCTAGCCACGACCATCGTGGCCGCTGCCCATCGAGGTGTTTTCACGGAGCCCGACAGGCCCGTGGGCGGAGTCGCCTGCAAGGCAACCCGAACGCGTTTGACGGTCCACGGCCATCTGGTGCCATTGACAGCCCAAACTCTCGGTTCTGTCGGCTTGGCGATCTCGCCGTGGTCGACGTGCCTCGCTCCTCCGCAGGCCTGAGCATCCCGAATCCAAGAGCCGTTGCGGCCCCGCGCGCGTCCTTACGCCATCGGGCCCAGTCATCAACCACCAATTGACCAATCCCCCCACCGCGCCCGACGCAATGTCGTCCGGTAGCGCAGCGAGACACAACCATGGCAGAGAAAGACATTCCGATTATCGGGTTTTTGATCCGGAAGATCGCGGGCAGCCGCAACGACCGGTTCGTCAAGCGATACCAGATGCTCGTCCGCGCGATCAACGCCCGCGAGAACGAAACAAGGACCTTCACCGACACACAGCTCCGTGAAAGGCTGCCGGAACTCCGCAAAAAGGTCGAGGGCGGAGCCCAGGCGGACGATGTGCTGATCGAGGCCCTGGCGGTCGCCCGCGAGGCCATGGACCGATCCGTCGGCATCCGCAACATCTTCAACCCCAAGCACAACTTTGACCCGGCTCAGCTGCCCGCCGACGTGCAGGGGATGTACCGAGAGCTCAAGGAACAGATGGATAACACTCCGCCCACCGCACCCTCGGGCGAGTGGCTCGGCGGAAAGGAGCCTATCCCCGGCTGGGCTCAGGTGGACATTCCGCCAGCGATGTACGACGCCGTTCGGACGGTCTTCACGGAGAGCAAGCCGCCGTTCCGCGCCAGGCCGTTCGACGTCCAGCTGATCGGTTCGATGGTGCTGGGGCAGGGCAAGATCGCGGAGATGAAGACGGGCGAAGGTAAGACGATCGTCGGCCCCCTCGCCGCCTACGTTGCCGCGTGCAGCCGATGGCAGGTCCACGTCATCACGGTCAACGACTACCTGGTGCAGCGCGACCGCGACTGGACCTCTCCGTTCTTCCACGCGGTGGGCATGACGGTCGGCGCGATCCACCCGCAGCACATGCAGTCCGAGGAAGAAAAGCGGAACATGTACCGATGCAACGTCGTCTACGGGACGACGAGCGAGTTCGGGTTTGACTACCTCCGCGACAACATGAAGCGTCGCCACGAGGATCAGGTTCAACGCAAGCGGGACTTCGCGATCGTCGACGAGGTCGACTCGACCCTCATCGACGAGGCACGCACGCCCCTGATCATCTCCGGCGCAGCCCACGAGGGCGAGCCTCGGTACGAACTGGCCGACAAACTGGCCCGCCACCTGGTCGAAAAGCAGCGTCCCTGGCAGGCGGCCGAGGACGCGGTGGTCGAGTGCACCCTCCGGATCAAGTCGATCGAGGGTGATCTACGGCAGTTGCGTGACGGCGGTCGCAAGCCCGAACTGGTCAAGGCGTTGGCCGAAGCGAAAGCCGCCCTCCCGGGGCTTCAGGCCGAGCGAAGCAAGTACACGCAGTTCTACGAGGTCAAGCTCGAGCGCAAGCAGGCCTTCGTGTCCCACGACGGGATCTCCGAGGCTCAGCGTGCAGCGGGCGTCGGCTCGTTCTACGTCGACCAGAACATGGACCTGCCGCACCTGCTCGAACAGTCGATACGCGCGCACACGGTCTACCAGAACGAGCGCGATTACATCGTCATGGACTCGCAGGACCCGCGGACGGGGCAGATGACGCCCAGCATCGTGATCGTCGACGTCAACACGGGTCGCCCGATGGTCGGAAGGCAGTGGTCCGACGGGTTGCACCAGGCCATCGAGTGCAAGGAGCAGGTGCCGATCAAGGAAGAGACGCAGACTGTCGCGACGATCACCATCCAGAACTACTTCAAGATGTACAAGAAGTTGGCGGGAATGACAGGGACCGCCGACACCGAGGCGCAGGAATTCAACGACATCTACAAGCTGGACGTGGTGGCGATCCCGACCAACAAGCCGGCCCGCCGCCGCGACTACGAGCACGTCATCTACCTCTCGGCCAAGGACAAATGGTCGGCGATCGTGGACGAAATCAAGGCATTCCACGATGTCGGACGCCCCATGCTGGTGGGCACGACAAACGTCGAGAAGAGCGAGATGCTCTCCAAAGCCCTGACAAGCAAGTACGGGATCAAGCACGAGACGCTCAACGCCAAACCCGACAAGATCCAGCGCGAAGCGGAGATCGTCGAGCAGGCGGGGCAGCTCGGGCAGGTCATGATCTCGACGAACATGGCCGGCCGAGGAACCGACATCAAGCTCGGCGCGTTCACACGCGAGCAGCTGCTCGAGCACTGGCTGCGCCGGGGGATCGCCCCGCGCACGCTCACGGTGGACGCCGACGAGGCGACGCTCAAGGAGCTTGTGTACCGCAAGATCGCAGCGACGGAACTCGAGATCGCCAAACGCGAGGCCGAAGCCATGACGTTCGCGGATATCGAGATCGCGCTCTTGCGTCACTGGGCGCTCAAGACGACACTGCTGAGCGAGGGGCAGGTCGGAAAGATGTCGGCGGACAAGCTGCGGACGGAACTGGACAAGAGCGGGCGTTGCCTGCTGCACCGGATCCGCTGGTTCTCCAGCATCGAGGAGATGGGCGGGCTGCACGTGATCGGGACCGAGCGGCACGAGAGCCGCCGCATCGACAATCAGCTGCGCGGGCGGTCGGGCCGTCAGGGTGACCAGGGATCGACCCGGTTCTTCGTGTCCCTCGAGGACGACATCACCAAGATGTTCGCTGGCGAGACCATGCAGAACTTCCTGGCGAAGTTCGGCGGCATGAAGGAAGGCGTCTCGATCGAGCACCCGTGGATCTCCGGATCCATCGAACGCGTGCAGCGCAAGGTCGAAGAACACCACTTCCAGCAGCGCAAGCAACTGCTCGAATACGATGAAGTGCGCGAACACCACCGCCAGCGGTTCTACGGGACTCGGCAGCGTGTCCTCGAAGGTCGCGAGGTCAAGAACCTGCTCATGGAGTGGATCGAGGAGACGGTGCACACCAACGCGGCCAAGTACCTGTCGAAGGACTACCCGGCCGAGTGCGCCGCAGAACACGCGTCCAACGTGCTGGGCAATCCGATCCAATCCGACCGCCTGCGCGGCAAAGACCTGAACGAAATGTCGGTCACGATCCGGCGCGACGCCAGGGACGATGAACTCGCGGAGATCGACCGGAGCCTCGGCGAGTACATGCCCGCCGAAGGGTCCGATGTCAACGTGGACTTTGACGTCCCCGGCGTCGTCGCCTGGGCGAAGTCGCGATTCAACGTCGACCTCGACCCGGCGGTGCTGCAGGCCAACGGCGGTAAGGAACGTCGTCGCGTTCTGAACCTGCTCACAGAGTCCGCCTTCCGCAAGATCGAACGCACGGACCTCTCCGGCATCGAGACGTATCTCGCGAAGGACTACGGCGTCACGCAGCTCGCGAAGTGGGCGAAGGAGAAGTTCCTGCTCGACATCTCGCCCGAAGAGCTGATCAAGGCGTCCAAGGGCGAAACTCCCAAGAACGGAAAGAGCCCCGCCGAGACGATCATCCTCGACAAGGCCCGCGAGTTCTACACGAGAAAAGAGATCGACTACCCGATCAAGTTCTCCATCGAGATGACCAAGTCGATGATGCAGTACAGCCCCGCCGAGGCGTTCGAGAACCTCTGTCGCTGGGCGAACGTGCGCTACCGACTGGGCTGGACCAGCGACGAGATGAAGAAGCGGACGCCCCAGAGCATGCGTCAGGAACTGCAGGCCAAGGCCGAGGTCTTCGTACGCGAGCACAAGCTGGAAGAGGAAGTCGCAAAGGCAACGGCGTGCGCCACGGACGAGCAGCTCGAAGCCTACATCAAGGAACGCTTCAACGGCACGATGCCGGAATCGCTGCGCTATCTCGACGCCACGGACCGCCCGCACGCCATCCGCTCGTTTGTCGAGAACATCCTGCGCTCGGAGATGCTCCGATTCGAGCGCACCATCACGCTGGACGTGATGGACGACCACTGGAAGACGCACCTCTACGCGATGGACCAGCTGCAAAGCACCATCGGGTTCCGGGCGTTCAGCCAGAACGACCCGCGCATCGAGTTCAAACGCGAGGGCTCGCACATGTTCACCGCAACGCTCCAGGAGATCAAGGACCGCGTGACGGACTACGTCTTCAAGGCCGAACTCACGCCTCAAGCCGCCCCGCCGCAGGGGATGAGACCCCCGGGAACGCCGGGCATGGGCGGGGCGTTCGGCCCAAGGCCGATCCCGGCACCAAGGCCCCCCGCACCCCAGCAGATGTCCCAGTCGACCGGCGGCGGGTTCGGAGCGGCGTCGGTCATCGGACCGGGGTTCGCGGCCGGGTTCGGCAAACCCCTGAGCGACGGCTCGCTCAACCAGGGTGAGGGCGAAGAGCCCCGCAGCGTGTAACAGACGGCTTGAATTCAAACCCAACCCCCTCCCCGAGGAGGGGGAACCAAAACCCTCCCGCAAGGGAGGGTTTTTGCGTACAGTGGTCCGTGAACGTCGTGACCCATCGCATCAAGCCTTTATCCGCCCTCGTCGCCAGCCAGATCGCGGCGGGCGAGGTCGTCGAACGGCCGGCGTCCGTCGTCAAGGAGCTCGTCGAGAACTCCATCGACGCGGGGGCGACCGCGATTTCGCTCGAACTCGAAGCGGGGGGCACGGAACTCGTCCGCGTCACCGACGACGGCGGGGGAATCGACCGAGAAGACCTCCCGCTGGCGGTCCACCCGCACGCCACGAGCAAGATCACCGCGACCGGTGACCTGGATCGGATCGCGACACTCGGATTCCGCGGCGAGGCCCTCGCGTCCATCGCCAGCGTCGGACGGGTCTCGATCCGCTCACGCACGCCGGGGGAAGTCGGAGCGTGGGTTCTTGAAACTGAGGGTGTCGTCGAGGGACTTTCAGCGGCGGACGTGAAGCCCGCCGCGGGTCCGGTGGGGACATCGATCTCGGTGCGGAACCTCTTCTTCAACACGCCAGCTCGTCGCAAGTTCCTGCGCACCATCCCCACGGAGCAGTCCCGTTGCGTCGACACCCTCACAGAACTCGCTTTGGCGCACCCGGCTGTCGCATTCCGATGCACGTGCGACGGGCGGACGGTGCTGGACCTTCCCGCCAACCAGACAGCGAAAGACCGGGCGCTGGATGTCTTGGGGCGGGAACTCAAAGACCAGTTGCTCGAGGTCCACGCCGATCAATACGACGATGCCCGAGGCGTCGCGGTGTGGGGGCTTGTCGGGCTGCCCTCGATCGCGCGGGCGACCCGGGCGGCACAGCATTTGTTCGTGAACGGACGCGCGGTGCGCGATCGCACGGTCGCCCACGCCATGAGCGAGCCGTTCCGCGGACTCATCGAGCCCGGGCGTCATCCGACGGCACTCTTGATGCTGGAGATGAGCCCGCAGGCCGTCGACGTCAACGTGCACCCACAAAAAGCGGAGGTTCGCTTTCGCGATAGCGGCATCGTGCACTCGGTCGTCTTTCACGCCGTGAAACGGGCGCTCGCCGCAGCGGATCTCACGCCGACATTCGCCGCGGTGCGAGCCTCAGGCTTTGCCGGCGGTGTACGGCAGGGCGAGGAACGGGCGATTCTTGGGACGCCGACCGGCACCAATCCGCCAGCCTCGCCGGAAGCGACACGGGCGGCGTTTGTGGACTATTTCCGCAAACTCTCACCGAGCGTGCCGCAGTCGCCCCTCCGGTTCGATTCGCTGCGTGATGCGATCGAGAACGCCCCCCCACCCCCGCCGATGCACGTGGCTCCCCCACCGGTGATCGTCCGGGAAGAGCCGCAACTGACGGACTCCCCCAAGCCGGCATCCAAAGTGCTCCAGGTGCACAACTCGTATCTGGTGACGCAGGACGAGCAGGGTGTCTTGATCGTCGATCAGCATGCGCTCCACGAGCGGGTGATGTTCGAAGCTCTGCTCGCGCGGGTGACAGAGACCAACCTCGAGAGCCAGAGGCTGCTCGCGCCCGTCGTGCTCGACGCGACACCCGCCCAGATCGCCCGGCTCGATGAACTGGCTGAATTGCTCACACGCATCGGGATCGAGGCAGCGCCCATGGGCCCGCGGCAGATCGCGGTTCACGCGTTCCCGTCGTTCCTCTTCGAACGAAAGGTCGACCCGGGCGAATTTCTCCCCGACCTGTTCGAAAAGGCCGCGTCATCGGACTTCGCCCCGGGGTCGGAGGACGCCCTGAGGGACGTCCTGGACATGATGGCCTGCAAAGCGGCGGTGAAAGCCGGGGACAAAATGAGCGACGGAGAACTGGGCACGCTGCTGGGGCTGCGCGACGCGGTCGAACGGTCGAGCAACTGTCCGCACGGGCGGCCGACCACCGTGAGGCTCACGATCCGCGAGCTCGAGAAACTATTCGGACGGTCCTGAGCCTCACTTCGCGTACGTGGACGCGATGGCGAGGATTTTGTCCTTGCCAGCCTCGTCGAGCCTGTCGAACTTGGGTTTGCACCCGGGGCAGCAGAGGGCAATCACCTTTCCCTTGTAAGTCACGGTCACGCTGCCGTCGGCGGCGTCGGACTGCATGATCGGGCAGACGGTGTTGATCGCATTCGTGCCCGGCTTGTTGCCACCAGCCGGAGCGGGGACGCAATTCTCCTCGGCCTGGGCAACGTCCGTGGACTTACAACCGGCAAGAGCGGACACAGCGAGGACTGCAGCGAGAGCGAGGTACTTCATGGTCAATTCCTTGGGAATGGTTGGGATCACGGTGACTCAGCAGGAGTTTACGCAGCCTCTTCACGCGGTGGTGACCAGCTCCCGCATTTCGGGAGAGAGCTGCCCGTGGCGCAGCCGCAGCGGGAACGAGCTCGGACCGGCGTTCTCGAGCAGTTGAGGCCTGGGATCAACAATCAGAAGATCGATCAAAGGCACCGGCTCGCCGCTCAATCGAACTTTCAAAGGCCAGTCCACGCCGGGTTCAAGATCGATCTCGATCTCGCCCATGATCGTCGGGGGTGGTGCTTTGCGATAGTCCTCACGCTTCTTGAGACCAAGCGCGGTCGCCGCGTCCACGCACAGCACCTCCCCGCCGCCGGTGTCGAAGACGACAAACGGCATCCCCGCGTTGTCGTGGACGTCGACGACCACCCATGCCCGATCGGCTGACGCCCGCAGCACTCGGATCGGTGCGTGAGCCTGGGCGCGTGCGGGCCGACGGTGCTCCTTCCAGCGGAGCCGAGCCCACTCGCCGCCGATGATCGTCAGGGAGATGAAGAACGAGGCCAGAGCAGCCCACCCCGCCGCGACAGCCACGATGCCCCAACGTCCACCCGCGGACGCGAAAAGTGCGGCGCTTGCAGCAACCACCGCGGTCGTTCCAAGGGGGATCCAGAGCAGACAGCCCCAGGGCGTGCCATCCGCCCACATCACGCTGTAACGCCTGCGGTCGAACGCTTCGAGATCCTCGATCGTTGCGGGGCGGGTGGATTCTTCGATCATGATGTCATTCCAGAAGCCGTCGGATCTTGAAGGAGGCTCGCGAGTGCCGGCGAGAGATTCTCGACTCGTGACCTGACCTGGGAAGCATGGCGGCCTGGCCATGCGACTGGAGGCATCGACTTGCGAAGGTCTGTCGGGTGGAGTGGTTCACCTCGAAAAGCAACGCTGTAACGCGATCGATAAACCTGATCGAGAACGATTTCCACTTCACGCCCGATTGGCGGCGGATTCGTTTCGGAGTGCCAAGGTCCCCGAACAGATCGATACTGCTCTCCGTCGTAATCCGAGCCGCAGAGTGTCAGGCTATCGCCGTCGCCACAGTCGATGAGGATGATCGGGTCATACGCATCCCCATCGCGACTGCAGGGAAGGATCCAGGCACGCGCTGCTCGGGCGGAGAGAATTCGAACTGGAAGGCGATCCTTCACCCGCTCGACACGAGACTCTGCGAGGAATCTCGATTGATTTCGGCTGCTGACGAATTGCCACACGAGCAGCCCCGGCACCGCCGCCCCAAACACCGCCGCGAGGACAACCCATTGCCACATTTGCGAGGAGTATCCGGCCCAACCGAGTGTCGCGGTGAAGACAACGAACACCGCGATGCATCCCCATTCAGCGTCACGCTTCTCTGAGCGATCCTCTCGCTCGAGATCGTCAACAGTGACCGGCCGGACCGATTCCGTGACCATCTGGACCCCTCGGGCGCTTGGACGCGCTGAAAACCACCGAGATGGCGGACAACCGAGAAAGCTCCCGAGCTCAGGCGTTGTCGAGCAGCTCGACCGACTCGAACTTCTTGCCTTCGAGCATCTCGAGGCTTGCACCACCGCCCGTCGAGACGTGGCTGAACCCCGAGGCGAGGTTCATCTGCTCGACCGCCGCCGCGGAGTCACCACCGCCGACGATGGTGGTCGCGCCGTTCTTGGTGGCGTCCACCATTGCGCGGGCGACGGACTTGGTCCCCACCGCGAAGGGGCTCATCTCGAAGACGCCCATCGGCCCGTTCCACACGACGGTCTTGGCTTTGATGATCAGCAGGGCGTACTTGGTCTGGGTCTTGGGGCCGATATCCAGCCCCATGTACCCGTCTTTGATGTCGCCGTCGAAGACCTCGATGTCGCCGTGCTCGGAAAACTGCGTGTTGCAGACGTGATCCACGGGCAGGTGCAGCTCGCACTTGAGCTTGGCGGCAAGGTCAAGGGTCTTCTTGGCGTCGCTGATCCGATCATCCTCCACGCGGCTGCTGCCGACCTTCTTGCCAAGCGCACGCAGAAACGTGTACGCCATCGCACCGCCGATGATGATGTGGTCCGCCTTGGGCAGCAGGTTGTCGATGCACGCCATCTTGTCGGAGACTTTCGCCCCGCCCAGCACGACGACGAAGGGCTTGACCGGCGCGGTGATCGCCCCGGAGAGGAACTTCACTTCCTTCTCGACGAGGAACCCGACGACGCGGGGCTTGCCGACCATGGAGTTGGGCACAGCGACCATGCTCGCTTCGGGGCGGTGGCAGGTGCCGAAAGCGTCGTTGACGTAGACATCCGCCCCGTGGGCGAGCTTGGCGGCGAACGCGGCGTCGCCCTTCTTCTCAGCCTTGTGGAACCGGACGTTCTCGAGGAGCAGCACGTCGCTGCTCGCCATCGCGGCAACCGCGGAATCCGCAGCGGCGTCGATGCAGTCCTGGCTCGGGAACGCAACGGGCTTGCCGAGGAGTTCGCCCAGACGCTTGGCGACGGGAGCGAGGGAGAACTCAGCCTCGTAGCCGGTGCCTTCGGGGCGACCCAGGTGGCTGGCGAGGATCGCCTTGCCGCCGCGGTCGATGATGCTCTTGATCGTCGGCAGGGCTGAGCGGATGCGGCGGTCGTCGGTGATCTTGCCGTCCTCGATGGGGACGTTGAAGTCCACGCGGACGAAGACCTTTTTCCCGGACACGTCAACAGCGGCGATGTTCTTCTTCATGGGGTCCCCGGATCGAACTTGGTGGTGCGCGGCGAACGTCGCGGAACGCACAGTCGCGTCAAACTCGCTCAGCCCTCGAACATCTTGTCCATGTGGGCTTTGAGTTTGCCTTGGCCTTCGTTCCGCAGCGTGTCGCTCATCTTGCGGAGCTGGGTCGCGACCGAGGCGTCGATGAACTGATCGCCGACGCGGATCTTGACGCCGCCGATCATCGTGTGATCGATGTACGGGTGGATCACGACTTCTTTCTTGAGAGCGTTGGCAAGGCCGTCCTGGATCCGCTTGCTGCCGGTGGCATCGATCGGCTCGGCCGTGTAGACGTCGACCTCGACGCGGCCGAACTTGTCTTGGGCGCACAGGTCAAACGCGGCGACGATCGCGGGGAGGTGGCCGAGCCGACCCTTCTGATTGACGACCTGCAGGAACCGCAGCGTCAGATCAGAGACTCGGCCTTTGAGGATCGTTCCCAGACTGCCGGCCCGCTTCCCCTCGGGGACGACGCGGCTGGCGAGGAACTCGCCGAATTTCGGGTTCTCGCGGGCGATCTCGAGAAGGTCCTCGAGTTCACCGAGCGTGCTCATCACGCCGTCGCGGCCGCCCTTCTGCTCCGCCATCTGGAGGAGCGTCTTGGCGTAGATCATCGCGAGCGCGTCGGGCTTGGCATCAATCAAAGGCATCGGTCACCCTTTCGTTCGATCGTTTGAAACAAGCTCAGTTCCGCATCCCCTGCATCTGACCGAGGGATTCCTCGATGAGTTGCTGGTGATCGCTGGTCGTGATGTTGCGTTTGAGAATCTTGCCCGCCAGCGTCGTCGCCAGAACAGCCGACTGGCTGTAGAGTTCAGCGACCGCAGCCCGCTTGGCAGCCTCGATGTCCTTGAGCGCACGTTCACGCTCCTTGGACAACTCCGCCTCCAACTTGGATTTCTCGCTTGCGGCCATCGCCATCTGCTGGCTCTTGGCCTGGTCGATCATCCGCTGGGCCTCGGTGCGGGCTTCCTGGAGCTTCATCTGGTACTCGTCCAGCGACTCCTTGGCCTGTTTGCGAGCCATCTCGGCTGCTTCGATCTCGTCACGGATCTTGTTGGCCCGCTCGTCGAGCCCGCTGCTGATCGTCGGCCAAACCTTCAGAGCGAGGACGGCGAAGACGAGTGTAAAGACAACCAAGGCGGTCACCGCCGACCAAAGCCCTTGCGGGAGTGACGGGATCGCTTCGACCTTCTCCCCGCCGGTATCGCCGGCGAGTGCCGTGGTGGCAAGGGTGAGTGTGGTCAGGACAACGGGGAACAAGCGGCTCAGCATGCGGACCTCCTTGCGGCGGGTCGGGATTGGTTCAAGACAGGCCTTTCGGCCGGAACGGGAACAAAGCCCCGCGCCCGCGTTTCGGCGGGCGGGAGGTGTGGACTTGTTACTTCGCGTTAAAGCCCGCGAAGACGGCGAAGAGCGTCGCGCCTTCGATGAGCGCCGCAGCCAGAATCATGTTGATCTGGATCTTGCCAGCCGCCTCGGGCTGACGGGCGATGGACTCAACCGCACCCTTGCCGACCATGCCGATACCGATCGCACCGCCGATGAGGGCGAGGCCGGCGCCGACAACCGCGAGACCCTTACCGATCGAGGAACCGGCCTCGGCTGTCTGGGCCATGGCCATCGCGGGAGCGGCGAGGGCGGTGAGGAAGAACGCTTTCATCATCAGTTTGGACATGGGGACTTTCCTTCGTGAAACTGCGCGAGTGGTTGACAGTGCCCGAATCCGACCCCTGGTCGGCCCGGGCGGGCCCGTTGTTCACGCGTGGGCGTGCTCGTGGCCTTTGGCATGATCATGCTCGTGCTCATGACCGTGCTCGTCGTGGTGATCCATCAGGGAGATAAAGATCGTCGTGAGGAACATAAAGACAAACGCCTGCAGAAAGGCGACGAAGAGCTCAAGGAACAGGACCGCCATTGCTGCCAGGCTCCAGATACCGAACTCGACCAGGGACGTGGGCTTGCCCTCCATGACCGTCTTGAGTGCACCACCGCCGAACCCGAGCATGGCCGCGAGCAACACGTGCCCGGCTGTCATGTTCGCGAACAGACGCAGCGCGAGAGCGAATGGCTTGATGATGAACTGCCCCGCAGCCTCGATGAGAAACAGAAGCATGGCGATGGGCGCCATGTACAGCGGCAGCCCGCCGGTCATGTGCTTGAGGAAATCGACGATACCAAGCCTCATGATCGCAGCCACATTGAAGAAAACACCAGCGATGACCGCCAGCGTGAGGGTCACGAAGAAGTTCTGAGTCGCGGTGCCGCCGACCCACGGCGTTTCAAGGAAGTGCCAACCGGTCAGGTGCTCCGCGACGTGCATCCCGTCCGCGATAGGGATCAGCCCGAGAAGGTTGCTGACGAGGATAAAGAAGAAGATCGTCCAGAGGAACGGCATCATCTTCTCGGTGCGATCGCTCAGCAGCGGGCGGGCCACTTCCTCGCGGAGGTAGTGGCAGAGAACCTCGATCGCGTGGGCGAAACGGTTCCTCGTCACGTACGCCTCGGCACCCTGCGACTTTGGACCGGTCCGGATCTTGCTTGCCGCCCACAATCCCACGACAATCATGATGAGCCCGGCAAGAACCAAGTTCCCTTGGTTCCCCGACCAGAGCCAGAAGCCGTCCGCGCTCTTGATCGCTGCCTTGTTCACAACGTGCGAGAGAGGGTCGTCGGCAGCCAGCATGAGGGAATGGAACAGTGCCATGGTTACGAGTGCTCCGCAGGGGCCATAGAGCGGCCCGGTTGATTCGTGTTGGAAGCGGACTTGCTTGAAGCGGTCTTGGCCGCAGCTTTCGCCCGCTCGATCTTGGACAGGATCATCACCGCCGCCGTCGTCTCAACGATCAGAGCCAAAACAGTCCCCACCATCGCCCCAAGATACATCGCCCGCCGAGACAGATCCGGGTTGTTCTCCGTCGCGACAAAGACGACGCCCAGGACGATGAGCCCCCGGGCCACCCCGGCGAGCATCACGGCGACGCCCCAGAACTCCGCGGAAATCTTCATCAGGGCCGGGATGAGCGAGACGATCGCACCGAAGGCAAGGGCCCCGGCGACGAGCAGAATCGAGGGCTGAGAGCCGCCGAGGAACCATGTCGTCCCAAGCCCCAGCAGCACGGTGCCGAGCGAAACCAGACCGATCATCAGGCCGTAGCCGAATCGCGGAATGGACAGGGCTGTTGGGGCCGAATCGAGGCTCACAATGACTCCGGAAAGGAGAGAAAAAGCGCGGGCGGAAAGTGGGCCCAAGGATAGGCGAGCGGGAACCAACCGGCAACCCAACCGCACGCCCTCAAGCCCAGCAGATCACCCGATCAGGTGGTCACTTTCCACGCCGGGACAGCGTGACCGAGGTCTCACGTCTTTCGCGCTACTTGGGTTGCGAGCGTACCTTGGCCTTGGCTTCCTTCTCCAGCCGCTCCTGCTTCATCGTGTACCGGATGATGCGAACCATCGCCATCACAAACCCCGCCGCAAATCCCACGATCGCACCGGTAGGCGAGGTCCCCCGCCAGCGGTCAAACCCCCAGCCCGCGGCCGCACCGGCGGCGATGGTGAAAATGAAATCGAGCGCCACACCCCACGCCTTCCCCATCTCCATGAGGCCCAATCCTCCGCCGCCACTCCCGCCCGACTTGGCAGTTCCGCCCGTCGAGCCTTGGAGCGCCTCGGGAATCCGCAACGAGGGGTCGTTGGCTGGCGTGCGCACTTTGGGCATCCAATCCTCCGCGTGGGGGGCATCGGAGCCGTGGTGCTCAACCTCGGATTTGCGATCGGTCATGCTGGCATGGTACGGGAATCACCCGCCGGTGGGAATATGGCAGTTGTCCAGACCACGCTTCATGAGGTACTTCTGGTGGTATTCCTCCGCCGGGAAGTACTTGGTGGCGGGGACGATCTGCGTTGCGATGGGACGGCGGAACTTGCCCGAGACACCCAGCACAGCCTTGCTCGTCTCCGCCTCCTGCTGCTGCTCGGGCGAATACGTGAAAATCACCGTGCGATACTGATCGCCGACGTCGGGCCCCTGACGGTTCACCTGCGTCGGGTCGTGGTTCTTCCAGAAGGTGTCGAGCAAGGTGGCGTAAGTCACCTTGGTCGGGTCGTACTTGATGTGCACAACCTCGGCGTGGCCGGTGTCCTCGTAGCAGATCTGCTTGTAGGTCGGGTTGTCGGTCCGGCCCCCGGCGAAGCCGACGGAGGTCTCGATGACGCCGGGGATCGTGCGGAAGGTCTCTTCGACGCCCCAGAAACAACCAGCTCCGAACATTGCTTCAGCCATTTTCGCGTCCTTGGTGGGAGTCATCGGTGTGGTCACTGTTGAGGCCGGGGACGCCCCCGTGGCCGACGCCGCCGCGGGCGCGACCGCCCCGGCAGCCGCCTGATCGTTCATGGGCTTGGTGTTCGCGGTGGTCGAACCCTCGCGAGGCGAGCAACCAGCCAGCAGGAGGGTCGTGCCCGCCGCGACAATGATGCTGAGATTCGTAATGCCGCGCCTTGTGATTCCAAGCTTCATGGGTCCATCTCCGTTGGGGTGTCGCAGAGCAACACCCCTGTACTTGATTCGATGCCCGACCGCCCCCGGAGTCACGCCTTGGACGACTTTGGACGCGCATTCCATCGGGTCACAAAGGCGTCATACTGCTCTCGAGTGTCAATCCCCGCCGGGACCCGACCCTTACAGACCGCGACCTGGACCCGATACCCGTGCCAGAGGACCCTGAGCTGTTCCAGGCTCTCGGCGACCTCGATCGGGGCCGGGGCGAGTTTGACATACTTCTGCAGAAACCCCGCCCGGTAGACGTACAGCCCGACGTGTCTGAGTGGGGGCGACTTCTCGGTCCCCGCGTCGCGTACAAACGGGATGCGTGACCGCGAGAAGTAGAGGGCCGCCCCGTTCTTGGCCGCCACCACCTTCACGATGTTAGGGTTGTCCGGATCGTCCTCGGGCGAGAACGGGATGCCGACGGTCGCCACCTCCGCGCCGGACCGCAGCAATGCCCTGACCGCCGCGTCGATCAGCGAGCGTTCCATCTCGGGCTCGTCGCCCTGGACGTTGACGACGAGATCGTCAGCCTTGAGTTTGAGCTTGCGGGCCGCCTCTGCGAGACGACTGGTCCCGTTCGGATGGTCCACACGGGTCATGACGACCTCGCCACCGAACCCGCGCACCGCCGCAGCGACCTCCGGGGCATCGGTGGCGACGACGACGCGTTGCAACGACTTGGCCTTCAGGGCCGCCTCGACGACATGCTGGATGAGCGTCCGCCCGGTCTGCGCGAGCAGGACCTTTCCCGGGAGCCGCGACGAGGCGAGCCTTGCCGGGATGATGGCGACGATCGCGGGCTTGCCAGGCATGCGACGAACCCCTTCTTCCCAGCCCACGCCTCGGGGCCGAACAACGAACCTACTTGCTCTTGAGCGACTGGACGATCTTGTTGATCTCCGACCGCTGCGTAATGATTTCCTTGAACTTGACGTTCTGCATCGCGATCGACGAGGCGATCTTGTTGGCCTCTTCCGCGCTGGGCAGGTCGCCATCGTTCTCCGCGACTTTCCGAAGCGCCATCATCAGGTTGTACCGCAGCTCCATCCCGAACTCCGTCCCGACCTCACGCACCTCGCACGCCTGACGGAACGTGGCAACGGACTCGGGCAGGAAGTCGATCTTGAGGAATGACAGCCCCAGCATGTTCAGAACCGTCGTCTTGATCTTGGGATCGCTCTGGATCTCCTGCAACAGCCCGATCGCGTCCTGAGGCCGATCGTTGTAGAAGTAGAGCTTCGCAAGCTCGTACTTATGCTGATTGTCAGTCGGGTATGCCGCGATACGGAGCTTGAGTTCCTCGACCGACCGGTCAAAGTACTGCGCCTTCTCGTGGTCGTACACGACGCGGAGGTCCGGGTCGTCCGAGTACTTCTTGAGGTCATTCTCAAGCCCGTCGAGCTTCCGCTTGGCCTCGCGGAGTTCGAGCTCGCCCACCCGGATCTTGAACCGGATCTGCTGCGTGTCCTCGTACCCCTTCCGCAGCACCTCAATCGCACGGCGTTCATCGTTCCCGCGACTCCGTTCGATCAGTCGCTCGACATACTTCTGAATCGCGAACTGGTCCGTCGGACGAGTGTTGTAATCAGCCTCGGTCTGCGCCACAACGCGGTCGAGCGTCTCATCGGTCTTGACGATCGCGTCCTGCTCCGTCAGACGCTTCTGGTTCGCCGCGTCACGGATCATCCCCCTGAACCCGCCCTCGGTCCCGGCCTGCTCGTACCCGCCCTTCTGCATCGTCGCTGCAGCAGCCAGCGTCCGGATCTTCGCGGCCAAGTCGCCGTCCGTGGGGTCCAGCGCGAGAGCCCGCTCGGCGGCCATGAGGCTCTTGTCGTGCCTCTCCAGAAGCCTGTACGACTCGGAAATCTTCAGGAACTGATCTTTGCGGGGTTTCTTGTCCGCGGCCGCCAGCTTCATCGCCTGATCGGTCACCGTCTCCCCGACCGCGTCGGCCTTGACCTTCCCGGCCAGTTCCGCGGCCTTGATCGCAGCCGCGGCGTCCGTCGAGTTCACCATCCACTCGAGCACCGCGTACACGAACTTCGCGACACTCCCGGATCCGGCGACCGCTTTCCAGGTGTCCTTGCTGGGCCCCTTCTTGCCCGCCGGCGAGTCCTTGAACTTGGCAACCGCCGTCCAAAGCCCGTCAAGACCCGCTTTTTGCCGAGGGTCCTGCTTCAGGCCGTTGCAGTAATGCTGGATGGCGTACTCGAAGTTGTCCGTATCCATCGCGGTTTGGGCGTGGGCAAAGAACTTCTGCGCCTTCTCGGGGGAGTAATCCTCGGGAGAGGGGCCGTCGTCTGTCGCACCGCCGAACGCTTTTCCGAAAATCGCCAAGCCAGATTCCTTCCTTATGCCGCACCTCGAGGCTCACGCCGCCGAAGCGGGACGGGAGCATGTGCGGGACCATCCCATCGTACCCCGCCCCCCCCCGCCGCGCAAGGGGTGCCATCGCGGACATCCGTGTCCTGCTTCCTACGCTTCCGCATGGCCCTCGACCCCGCCACCCTCCATATTCGCATCTACCCGGATCCGGTTCTGCGCGCGGTCGCAAAACCAGTGCCCGCCATCACCGATGAGGTGCGCACGGTCGCCAAGAGGATGCTTGCCGTCATGCGGGAAGAGCACGGAATCGGCCTGGCCGCCCCACAAATCGGGCTTTCCTGGCGGATGTTCATCGCCGACGTCCCCGAACGCGACGCCGACGATGACGAAGACACCCCCGAACCCCAGACCGGCCCCGGGTCGCTCCCGACCTTCACCAACGGCCCGGTCGTCTACATCAACCCCAAACTCTCCTCGCTCACCCCCCCGCCCCCGGTCGAATCCGGCGAGGAGGGATGCCTGAGCCTCCCCGAGATCCGCGGGCAGGTCCTTCGCCCCCCGGCACTCACCATCACCTACACGGACTTGGAGGGCGTCCAGCACACCAAGTCTGCCAGCGGGCTGCTCGCCCGGTGCTGGCAGCACGAATACGACCACCTCGACGGCGTCCTGATCATCGACAAGTTCACCCAGCTCTCGCGCCTCAAGAACCGCCTGAAGGTCAAGCGGCTCCAACAGGAGGGCTGACCACGACCGCCGCGGGAGAGGCAGGGACGCGCGAATCTTGCGCTCCAGATTCTTCTGCAGAAATGGCAAGTACCTCTTGGAATCCAACTCGGTCGTGGTATTCTGGCTCCGCGATCTGAGCTCCACACGAGGATTGAGATATGAAAAGCGTTCGTCCCTCTCCGGCCTCCTTTCTGGCCTCCGTGGCCCTCTGCGCTGCTGGCATCGCCGGCCCAGCGCTCGGGCAGATGGGGATCACCGTGACCTCACCGCTCATGAACGAGAACAACGTCTCGAGAACGGCCTCCGTCTCGTTCACGTTTGATCGGCAGGTGGATCGTGCGACAGTCACGCCCGCCAACTTCCACCTCTTCGGCCGGATGACCGGGCCCATGGGTGGGACGTACTCCTTCTCGAACGGGGACCGGACGGTGACGCTCACGCCTTCACGTGCGCCCTTCGCTGGGGAGGTGGTGCTGTCCACGATCTCTCGCAACCTGCGCGGGGCTGACGGCGTGGCGGTGCGCAGCGGCGGGTACACGCAGCAGTACACGGTCAAGACAAGCGTCACGTCGGGGCAGTTTGTCGAGATCGCGTCGCTTTCCAACCGGGACATCAGCGGGGCTCAGACGCGAATCTACGGAACCAACGCGTGCGATCTGAATCGTGACGGCTGGGCCGACCTTTGCACCGTCAACGAGGTGTCGGCGGACCTGCGGGTGTTTCTGAATCGTGCGGACGGGAGCGGGCTGGTGCAGCCGATGATGGAGCCGTATGTGCCGCTGCCCTATGAATCGAGCCCCAACGACATCGCGGACTTTGACGGGGACGGGTTCATCGACGTGATCACGTCGAGCGCGAACGACTCGCAGGTGGCTGTGGCGTTCGGGCGAGGGGACGGGTCCTTCCGGTCGGTCGTGAGCATCGACGTCGGGTCCTACCCGCGAGGGATCGGGCTGTTCGACGCGGACGGCGACGGAGACTTTGACATCACCGTCGCCTGCGCGGGAGCGAGTCGGATCGAGTACATTCGCAACAACGGAAACGGGACGTTCGCCACGCCGGTGACCTTCGACGGCGGAGTCAGCGGCGAGTACGGGATGTCCTCGGGCGACATGAACAACGACGGACTGTTCGACTTGGTCGTCGCGGGGACCAACAGCCAGACCATCTCGGTGCTTCGCGGAAACGGGAACGGCACATACACGCTCGTGCCGGGCTCGACGCGATCGGTCGGCGGGCAGTGCTGGGTGGTCGCGCTGGGCGACGTGAACAACGACCGCTTGCTCGACGCAGCGGTGGCCAACGCGTTCACGTCCAACGGAGCCATTCTGCGGGGCACCGGCGTCGGCACGCTGCAGGCGCCGCAGATCCTGACGACCGGCGGGCACACCGTCGCGACGGACTTTGCCGACATCGACGGGGATGGCGATCTGGACTGGGTGCTTTCCTCGTTCGGCGCGGGCCGGTGGTACCTGTACAAGAACAACGGAGCGGGGATCTTCACCTTCGAGCGTGATTTCATCGCTCCAAACAACCCCTCGTGCACCGCGCCGGTCGACATGGACAACGACGGGGACATGGACCTGGTCTTCTCCGACGAGATCGCCGATCGGGTCATCATCATGCAGAACGTCGGCGGAACGCCGCCCTGCGGGCCGGACTTCAACGGCGACGGATTCCTCGATTTCTTCGACTACGACGCGTACGTGCTGTGCTTTGAGGTTGGGACGTGCCCGCCCGGAAACACCGCGGACTTCAACGGGGATGGGTTCGTCGACTTCTTCGACTACGACAGCTTTGTGGAGGCGTTCGAGGCGGGGTGCTAAGGGCGTGGCGAGATTTGAAATCTGAAATTTGAAATTGCGAGAGCAAAACAGCGAGGGCGGCCGATCATCGGCCGCCCTCGTGGTTTGTATCTCACTTCCAACTGGATCAGGCCGTCTCTTTGCGGCGAACCCGCAGCGAGTCCAGGCTCATCTTGTTGAGGATGGCCTCGCGGCTCACGACGTACTGCGCGCCGCTCTCAGCCTTGTCGGGCAGCTCGTACATGAGCCCGATCATGACCTCTTCCATCACCGCACGCAGGGCGCGGGCGCCGGTCTTGCGGGCGGCCGCTCGCTCGGCGATGGATTCGAGCGCCTCGTCGGTGAAGCTGAGCTTGGCCCCTTCGAGCTGGAAGAGGTGCTGGTACTGACGGATCAGCGCGTTCTTGGGCTGAGTCAGGATGTTGACAAGAGTCTTGACCGAGAGAGGCTCGAGCGCGGTGATGACCGGGAGACGCCCGACGAACTCGGGGATCATCCCGAACTCGATCAGGTCATCCGCCGCAATCTGCTGGAGCAGCCAGCTGACGTCGACGTTCTCCGCGCCCTTGTTGGTGCCTTGGACGAACCCGATGCGGGTCTTGCCCAGGCGGCGGCGGATGATCTCTTCGACGCCGACGAAGGTCCCGCCGCAGATGAACAGGATGTTGGTCGTGTCGAGCTGGATGTACTGCTGCTCGGGGTGCTTGCGGCCGCCCTGGGGCGGGACGTTGCTGACGGTGCCCTCGAGCATCTTGAGGAGGCTCTGCTGGACACCTTCGCCCGAGACGTCGCGGGTGATGGAGACGTTGCTGGAGGTCTTGCCGATCTTGTCGATCTCGTCGATGTAGATGATCCCGCGTTGGGCGGCCTCGACGTCAAAGTCTGCAGCCTGCAACAGGCGGAGGAGAAGATTCTCGACGTCCTCGCCGACGTATCCAGCCTCGGTCAGCGTGGTCGCGTCGCCGATGGCGAAGGGGACCTTCAGCATGCGCGCGAGGCTTCGGGCCATGAGGGTCTTGCCAGACCCGGTGGACCCGACCATCAGGATGTTGCTCTTGTCGATCTCGACCGAGCGGGCGTCGGCGCTCTCCATGTGCTGGAGGCGCTTGTAGTGGTTGTGGACCGCGACAGCCATCGCGCGCTTGACAGGGTCCTGCCCGATCACGTACTGATCGAGGAACTCCTTGATCGAGCGGGGCGTGGGAATCTCGCGGAGCGCGCCGCTCACGGGGCTGACCCTGCGCTTTTCCTGCTTGAAGATGTTCAGACAGAGGTCCGTGCAGTTATTGCAGATGTAGACCTCGCTGGGCCCTTCAACCATCGGCCCCACGTCCCGGCTCGTCTTGCCACAGAAGGAGCAGGTGGTGACCTTCTTCCCTCGGAACGAATTTGGATCGCCGGGGGGGGTGTCTGAGCCGTCGTTGCGATTCTTCGCCATGGCGCTGTGGTTCCTAAGTGGCGGCGTGCCGCCGTGAGACTGGTGCGTAGATCCTTCTCTATCGGCGGTCGGGCCCGAGTCCTGCAATCCCGGTACCGGATCGCACGGCGCACGCAGCCAAACTGCCCATCCTCGCGCAACGAGCATATCGCCCCCGACCGCACCGAGCCCAAGGTCCGGAAACAATGACATCTGCATGCCGCAGCGGAAGCGGAAACTTCCTCGATCAACGTCGCCGACGCGCCGGTTAGAACTTCTCCGACTTGCTCTCACGCTTCGGCGTGGTTCCCTCTCCCGCTCGGATGCTCGCGATCAGGTTGCGACGAACCGCTTGAAACTCTTCCTCGCTCATCGCGCCGCTCGCCCGCAGGCGACGGATGGACTCCATGAAGCCCTCATTATTCTCTATCTGCGCGGCGGCTAGGAGGTTTCGGCGGTACCACATCAGCCCCAAGCCGCCGACGACCGTGACCACGATCAGAATGCCGATCCAAAGCCAGGCCTCACCGACAGGATTGCCGCCCCCGGGAGCCATCGAGGCCGGTGAAGGCTGGACGACGACCGGAGCGGACACACCCGCGCCGGGTTCGGACGCCTCCACGGAAGCGACTTGAGTCCGGAGCTTGGCCAGCAAAGTTTGAGGAGGGCTCATAGCGAGCATTCAGCCGTGCCCCATCCCCGCGGCCTGTCTGATCGGAATGATCATGCGGGGGATCACCATCTCGTCCATGAGGCGCTCGCCGCGGGCGGCAAGCGCGTCCATGATCGCGGGAAGTTCTTTGACGTCGGAGACGTGCCCGAAACGACGCATCGTCAGGTAGATACTGATGGGTTCGGGCTGCCCCTCGCGTCGGGTGGCTGTGGGATGGGTCTTGACTTCGAAGTGGGCCTGGACCTCGTCTTTGCCCTGGCCGCCGAGGCCCTTGATCGTGAACCCGACGACGGGCTGGCAGTCGACAACCTCGCCTTCGGACATTTCCATCAGCCCGCCAAGAGCGGAGCCGCCGAGCAGGCCCTCGAGCACGATGGCGTCGTGGTTGCCCCCCGTCACGATGTCAAAGCCGAAGAGGAGTTCCATGTACTCGACGTCGATAGGGCTGATCCCCAGGTAGAACGGGGTCAGGGCGAGCATGGCCTTGTGGAAGTCGTAGGCCTCGCTGAGTTCGGATGGATTGACGCACCCGGTGCGCACGCAGTTGGGCTTGAGGGCGAGCCAGCGGTTGCGTTCGGCGTCTGGGGGCGACTCGAGGGCGAGTTCGTCCTTGAACTTCCGAAACGTGCTGATCGAGGGGTACTGCTTGCGGACGCGTTCGAAGAGGTCCAGGACGACGTCACGGCTGCGCGGCAAGTCCATCTTCACCTGGAGTTTCAGGTTGAGGTAGAGGTCGCTGGCAAGTGCACGAACGCTGTCGGACATTGTGCGATCATAGCGGGGAATGCAGCGATTGGTATGCCTGTGAATCGCCCGAAAAACCTGTCGGTTACCGCGCTTGCGCCCCCACCGCTCTCAACAACCACGCGAGAACGTCCTGGGTGTCCGCAAGGTCCGAAAGCGCGCGGGTTGCACCCCGGGACTTGAGTTCCTCGACCGAGAACTGGCCGGTGGCGACGCCGAGGCTCTGGCAGCCGTTGAGTTTGGCGCAGTCGATGTCGTGCGGGGTGTCGCCGATCACGACCGTTTGCTCGGGGCGGGCGGGCGTGCCGTGCAGGGCGTGATATCGGGCCATGCCCACCGGGGGGAGGTGGCTGCGGGCGGGCGGGTCATGGGGCGACTGGTCGCCCCAGACGTGGACGGGAAACCAGGCGGGATCGATGCCGACGGAGCGGAGTTTGAGGTCGCCGGTTTCGGCGAAGTTGCCTGTGAGGAGGCCGAGGGTGACTTCGGGACGAGTACGCAGGGCGGCGAGCAGCGGGTGGACCCCGGGGCACACCGAAGTAGATCCCGCACGACCGAGGAAACTCGGGAGGTTGTCGATGTAGCCTTGTTTGATGGCTGCAGCGTTGGAGAGGGAAGGCTCGAGGTTGTTGACGCGGATGAGGTCGCGGATGATGAGGGGGTCAAGGCGGCCCGCGAAGTCAACGCCGGCGACGGTGAAGCGGTCGCCGAAGGCTTGCTGCCCCCCGCGTTCGAGCGCGAGGATTCCGGCTCTGCTGGAGGTGAGAAGGGTGGCGTCGATATCGAAGAGGAGGAGCATTTCGGGGAGGTTAGGGGCGAGTCCGGGTCGGGTGTGAAGTTGGACCGGAATCGGGCCGATGGTCGGGATACTGTTGGTGTCCGGCCCAGCGTCCGAAAGGGCGACATGGCCGAGTATGGATCGTCGCCTGCGGCAGAGTTCGCCCAGCAAGCCGGCCGACTTCGATGAGGAGTTTGCCGAGGATGATCTTTCCTCCCCACTTCTCGCCGGGTGCGAGTCCCTCAACTCCAAAGTTCTCGTCCTCAACAAGCTGTACATGGCGGTCCGTGTGGTTTCGGCGCGCCGGGCGTTCTCCATGCTGTGCCGCGAGATCGCGGAAGTGATCCACGTCGAGAACGCGAGCGATGGCCCGAGGTACCTGACGTACGACTTTGACTCGTGGGCGGAGATTTCCGCGATGCGAGAGCACTTTCAGGAGTCGTCCATCCACGACTGGGTGCGGACGGTGCGGTTTGAGATCGCCGTACCGAAGATCATCAGGCTTGTCGGGTACGACCGACTGCCCGAGCAGATCGTGAAGCTCAACCGGCGGAATCTGTTCGCACGGGACCGCAACCAGTGTCAGTACTGCGGGAAGCACTTTACGACGTGCGATCTGTCGATCGACCACGTGCTGCCTCGGACGCTCGGCGGCGGGGACTCGTGGGAGAATCTGGTCTGCGCGTGCATCCGGTGCAACGCTCGCAAGGGCGGACGAACGCCGGAGCAGGCGGGGATGAAGATGATCCGCAAGGCGGAACGCCCCAAACGCAACCCTGTGATCGCGCTGAGACTCGGGCACGAGAAGTACGAGAGCTGGAAGCAGTTCCTGGACGCGGCGTACTGGTCGGTTGAGCTGCGCTAGCGGAACCACTCTCAGGTCGACCACTACCTCTTGCTGAGAAACACCACGTTGCCGCCGACAACCGTCGCGTGAACGCGCCCTTTGACCTTTCGGCCCTCGAAGGGTGTGTTCTTCGACCGGCTTGTGAGGTCGGCGGCCTTGATCGTCCATGACGCGTCGGGGTCGATGATGGTGATGTCCGCGGGGCCGCCGACCTGGATCTGACCCAGGCCGATCCTGTCCAGGTTGCACAGACGTGCGGGCTCGATGGTGAGCATCGCGATGAGACGCTTCCATGAGATGGCCTCGGTCTTGATGAGAGCCTCGATGTAGAGGGCCAGGGCGGTTTCGAGGCCGACCATGCCCATCGGGGCTTCCTCGAAGGGGAGCGCCTTTTCATCTGCGGCGTGTGGGGCGTGGTCGGTGGCGAGGATGGTGACGACGCCGTCGGCGACTGCTTGGCGGAGCGCGTCGACGTCCTTCTTCTCGCGGAGCGGCGGGTTGACCTTGGCGAGCGTGTTGTAGCTGGTGCCGCGGGGGTTCGGCTTGTCGATCTCGTCGCAAGTGAGGAGCAGGTGGTGCGGGGAGGCTTCGCCGGTGATGAGGGCTTTGGCTTCCTTGGAGTTGCGGACGCGGGCGAGGATCTCGCACGTGCCAGCGGACGAGATGTGCTGAACGTGGTAGCGGCAGGCGATGCCGATGGCGAGGCGTGCGTCGCGTTCGACGATGATCTCTTCGGCGATGCGGGGCCAGCCGCCAAGGCCGAGCCGCGCGGCAAGTGCCCCGGCATGCATGGCGGCGCCTTTGGTCAGCGTGGGGTCCTGACAGTGCTGCATGAAGCAAAGGCCGGTCTGCTTGACCTGCGTCAGGACGCGGCTCATGACGCCCGCGGAGGCGATGGCGTCGCCGTCGTCGGAGAAGGCGACAGCACCGGCTTTCGCGCAGAGTTGGATCTCGGCGGGCTCATCGCCCCGGCGGCCCTTGGTGCCGGCGGCGACGGGGAAGACGCGGCAGGCGGGCCCTGCCTGAGCGGCCGCGGCGGCACGGTCGAGCACGAACCGAACGAGTTCGGGCGTGTCGAGGGCGGGCGAGGTGTTGGGCATGCAACAGACGGTGGTGAACCCCCCCCGCACCGCGGCGGCGGCACCCGTGGCGATGGTCTCCTTGTACTCGTGCCCGGGCTCGCGCAAATGGACATGGGGGTCGATTAACCCGGGAGAGACGATGCATCCTTCGGCGTCAATCTGCCTGTCGGAGGGGGATGTCGGCAGCTTCTTGCCGATGGCGACGACCTTGCCGTCGGCGACAGCGACGTCGCTGACCTTGTCGAAGCCTGAGACTGGGTCGATGACGCGGCCTCCTTGAATAAGGAGGCGGGTCCTGGGGGCGGCCGAGCGGTCGGAGATGGAATGAGAGGGCATTGACGGGAGGATATTCCGCCAGAAGGTGCCTAACCTTGCGGCACACCGTTCGGGGTGTAGCGCAGCTTGGTAGCGCGTTTGACTGGGGGTCAAAAGGTCGTGGGTTCAAATCCCGCCACCCCGACTTGTTTGAGAGTAAAGCCCTTCGATGAGCACATCGAAGGGCTTTCTCGTTGTGAGCAAGGGACTTGCCGACCGTGGCCGCCGGTTCAAACGATCGTGAGCTCGTGGTCGGAACCCGACCATTTTGAGCCGACTCCTGGCAGGACTTGAAACGGCCACCGAGCCTGCATTCGGAGGTTCGCATTCGGGAGGCCAGCGGCTCTGCCGTTCCGCATGTGGTGGGCGATTACCATGGGGCCATGTCCCCCGCGCCTATCCAACCCGAAGATGCCACGCTGCTGATGGTTGCTGCCGCCGGCGGGGACAAGTCAGCCGCTGATCGGCTGTTGCCGCTGGTCTACGAGCAACTGCGGAAGGCTGCCCAGCTTGGCCTGGCGGGTGAACGAGCGGGCCACACACTTTCGGCTACCGCACTGGTCCACGAGGCCTATTTGAAACTTGCCGGGCCGCGTGAGGTGCCGTGGTCGGGGCGGGGCCATTTCTACGCGGCTGCGGCCGAAGCCATGCGTCAGATCCTGCTGGACCATGCCAAGGGACGGATGCGGCTCAAGCGAGGCGGAGGGCCTGATGGCGCGGTCATACGCGGGCAGCACTTCGCCGACTTTGAGGATGTCGCGGCGCTGTCACAGAAGGAACCAGAAGAAATCGTGAGGTTCGATGATCTGGTTCGTCGCTTGGAGACTGAGTCGCCGGATGGCGCGGCCATCGTGCGGCTGCGGTTCTTCGCGGGACTCAGCGTCGAGCAAACGGCCCAGACGCTGGGGCTCTCGACGAGCACGGTGGATCGCCGCTGGGCGTTCGCGCGGGCGTGGCTGTTTCAACGCTTGCACGAGCAGGCATGACAGAAGGGCATCATGAGCAAACTGCAGGACATCTTTGAGCATGCCGTCGGCCTCGAGCGGGCCCGGCGCGAGGCATATCTCGCCAGCGCATGCGGCGCCGATGCGGCGTTGCGCGCGGAGGTTGAGGGGCTGCTGCGGGCGCACGATGGGGCGGCGAAGTTCATGGCGACGCCCACCGCGGGCTCCCTGGCTGACGCCATGCCCACGGCCGACTCCGCCTCCTCCTTCGCGTCGGCCGCGACCGTCGTCAGTCCCCTGCGCGAAGGTCCGGGCACACGGATCGGCCCGTACAAGATCTTGCAACTCATCGGCGAGGGCGGCTTTGGCTCGGTGTTTATGGCCGAGCAGGAGAAGCCCGTTGCACGGCGCGTCGCGCTGAAGATCATCAAACTGGGCATGGACACGCACCAGGTGGTGGCCCGCTTCGAGCAAGAGCGGCAGGCCCTCGCGATGATGGATCACCCCAACATCGCCAAGGTGCTGGATGCGGGCGCGACCGACACGGGCAGGCCCTTCTTCGTGATGGAACTGGTCAAGGGCGACCCGATCGCGGAGTACGCCGACAAGCAGAACATGAGCATCGACGAGCGGCTCGCCCTGTTTGCGCAGGTGTGCAACGCCGTGCAGCACGCGCACACCAAGGGCATCATCCACCGCGATATCAAGCCCAGCAACGTGCTGGTGAGCACGCAAGACGGCCGCCCGCACGCGAAGGTCATCGACTTTGGCATCGCCAAAGCCACGCTGAGCAAGTTGACCGAGAAGACGCTCTTCACCGAGCACCGTCAACTCATCGGCACGCCGGAATACATGAGCCCCGAGCAGGCCGAGGGATCTCTCGATATCGACACGCGTACGGACGTGTACTCGCTGGGCGTGCTGCTCTACGAACTGCTCACCGGCACGACGCCGTTCACGAGCCAGGAGTTGCGTTCGGCGGCGTATGCGGAGATCCAGCGGATCATCCGCGAGGTGGAGCCGCCCAAGCCCAGCACGCGGCTGAGCAACAACGCCCAAACGCTCGCGAGCGTGGCGGCGCGTCGCCAGCTCAAGCCCAATCGCTTGGGCACGCTCGTGCGCGGCGAACTCGACTGGATCGTGATGAAGGCCCTCGAGAAAGACCGGCAGCGCCGGTACGAGACGCCCAGTGGGCTTGCGGCGGACATCCAGCGGTATCTGACCGGCGAGGCTGTTGTTGCCGCCGCGCCCAGCACCGCGTACCGCTTCAAGAAGTTCGTCAAGCGCAACCGCGTGATGGTGTCGGCAGGCAGCGCGGTGGCGGCGGCGCTCCTCATCGGCGTGGTCGCCTTCGCCTGGCAGTTCAAGCTGGCCAGCGACCAGCGGGACATCGCGGTGCAGGCCGAGCGGGCCGAGGCCGAGCAGCGCAAGGCCGCCGAGGCCGCGCGGGCCGAGGCCGTGGCGCAGCAGACGGAGGCCGAGAAGCAGGAAGCCGAAGCCAAGAAGCAAGAGGCCGAAGCCAAGAAGCAGGCCGCGATTGCCAGCGCGGTGGCGATGTTCCAGACGGAGATGC
Source organism: Phycisphaera mikurensis NBRC 102666 (assembly GCA_943369765.1). Classification (GTDB taxonomy): domain Bacteria; phylum Planctomycetota; class Phycisphaerae; order Phycisphaerales; family UBA1924; genus UBA2396. The sequence goes on from CALROI020000003.1 coordinate 277,302, forward strand.
TCGCCGCGGTCGATCCGGCCAACCTGCCCAAGGACCCGGTGACCGGCGAGCCGCTGAAGGACGCGGTGACGGTGGTGCAGGCGATCGAGGCGGCGGTCAAGAGGCTCGATGCGGCTGGGGGTGGAGAAGGATCGCTGGATGACCAGCCGCTGGTGGAGGCGAGCGTGCGCGACACCATCGGCACCACGCTGCAGGGGCTGGGTCGCTCCGCGCAGGCCGAGCCGAACCTGCGGAAGTCGCTGACGCTCCGCCGCGCGGCCCTGCCTGCCGGGCACCGGAGCATCGCAGACAGCCTGAACAACTTGGGAGTTCTCCTGCTGGCTCAGAACGAGCTCGCCGAGGCCGAACCGATCTTGCGCGAAGCACTGGCGATCAAGCGAGCAGCCCTCCCCGCCGGGCATCCGGGCATCGCCGACGGCCTGAGCAACCTTGCGGGGCTCCTGCAGGAACAGAACAAGCTGCCTGAGGCAGAGCCGCTCTTCCGCGAAGCGCTGGCGATCCACCGCGCGGCACTCCCTGCCGGCCACCCGAGCATCGCTCTGGGCCTGAACAACCTCGCGGTACTCCTGCTCACTCAGAACAAGCTTGCCGAGGCCGAGCCGTTCATGCGCGAAGCGCTGCAGATTCGCCGCGCGGCCCTCCCTGCCGGGCACCCGGACATCGCCGACGGCCTGACCAACCTTGCGGGGTTGCTGCAAGACCAGAACAAGCTCGCCGAAGCCGAGCCGCTCTACCGCGAAGCGCTGGACATCCGCCGCGCGACCTTCCCCGCCGGACACCAGAGCATCGCTGTGGGCCTGAACAATCTTGCACAACTCCTGTGGACCCAGAGAAGGCTCGCCGAGGCCGAGCCGCTCCTCCGCGAAGCGGTGGCGACCAACCGCGCTGCCCTCCCCGCCGGACATCCGGACATCGCCATCACGCTAGATAACCTCGCCAAGCTCCTGCAGGACCAGAACAAGCTGTCCGAGGCCGAGCCGCTCCAACGTGAAGCTCTGGCGATCCGCCGCGGGGCCCTGCCTGCCGGACACCCGGACATCGCCCTTGGCCTGAACAACCTCGCGGTGCTCCTCAAGGCGCAGGACAAGCTCGCCGAGGCCGAGCTGCTCTACCGGGAAGCGCTCACTATCAACCGCGCGGCCCTGCCCGCCGGGCACCCGACCATCGCCAGGGTCCTCAGCGGCCTCGCAACGATCCTGCAAGACCAGAAGAAGTTCACCGAAGCCCGCGCGGCGTGGGACGAAGCCATTCCCATCCTTCGCAAGAACTCACCCGACGGCTCGCCGAACCTCGCCCGCGTGCTGTGGCGCTCCGGCAGCGCCCGGCTGGAGAACAAGGATGCCGCGGCTGCCCTCGCCGAACTGCAAGAGGCCGTGGCGATGGACGAGAAGTTCCTGAAGCCCGAGGACAAGCAGCTCAGGGAGTATCGCGAGACGCTGGCCAAGTGCAAGGCGGCGCTGGCGGGCGGGGCCGAGCCGGCCAAGCCCGATGCGAAGGGGGGCGGAGGGTGATACTCGGACCCGAGCCTGCTTGTCGCGATCTCCAACGTCCTTTCACGGTATCACGGCGAGCAAAAACCGCGTTTCTGGATTCCAGAGGCGTATTCCCTCGACAAACAGTTCAAACCGTGTCCTGTCACCCCGATTGAAGCGCGAACGCCCGCGAGAACTTTCTCGCGGGCGTTTGTGTTTGCGCCTTCGCAGCGCAAGCGGCTTTCCGTGCTCTTGTCGCCTTCGCGCCGCAAATCTACTTGGTCCCACCCTTGGCCCGCAACTCCTCCGACCAGTTCAGGATCACGTGGATCACGGGTGGCTCCTTCTCCCAGGAAGCCTTCTCGATCATCAAGAACCGGTCATCGGGCAGGACGTCGTAGCCGCCCCTGAGCGTCGCTCGCAAGTTCAGCTCTTTCGCGCTGAACAACTTCGTCGGCGGCTTCACGCTCAGGACAGTCCCGGACGCTTCGATCGTTGCGGCCATCATGGTATCGTCGCCATCACGGAAGAACAGGCGCTTGCCATCGCGAGAGAATCGCGGGAGGAATCCGCCTCGCGACGAGACCTGTACATTGGGTCCGTTTGCGCCAAATGAGCCGAGGTAGACCTCGGGCCGTCCCGATTCGTCGGAGGAATAGGCGATGAGCTTCCCATCGGGCGAGATACTCGCCTCACCTTCGTTCGCTGAGCGGTTGCGCACCGGCATGAACGAGGCCTTGGCGTAGTCGTAGATCATGATGTCGGAATTGCTTGCAATGTCGCCTGTGCGGCTTTCAACCAGCAATCCAGACGCGTCGGGCAGTTCCTGCAGCGGCACGATGAAGTTGTCTGACATTGCGGTGCCAGGCAGGCTTTTCGCGTCGCCACCGTTGACTGGCCAGCGAACAAGCGAAGCGGCTCCGTCGGCATTGACAAGGTGAGTCATAATCGAAGTGCCGTCCGTGGACCACGTCGGCCCGTAGTTCTCACCCGTCGAGGTCAGCAGAGACTTTGATTGGCGCTCGAGATCGAGCACCCACATCTCGATCTTGTTTCGGAGCGTCAGGAACACCGCTTTGCGTCCGTCGGGGGAGAGAACCGGGCTCGCGTTGTAGTCGTCGGTTGCGTCGAGGACAGGCGTCACCCCGCCCTTCTCATCAATGCGCACCAACCGGAGATCCGCACCGAAACGTCCGCCGGGCACGTATGCGAATCCGCCACTGAGCGAAGCCGCAAGGTACGCCGAATCCTGCCATTGATCTGTGCGAACGCCCTCCATCGCGACCCTCGGCTCGCCGACGACGGTGCCGCGAACCGGATCGAAGCCGACGGTCATGACGGTCGTGCCGCGCGTGAACAGCAAGCGATCGGGCGCGATGAGTCGCGGCTCCGTCACCACCCGGAGCACGGTGCGCGACGATCCATTCTTCAGCGAGACCGCCAGCAAGTTGAAACTCTCCGTCGTCGGGCCATCCCACGAGGTGCAGAGCACGTAGTCCGCCCCGGGCACGGCGAGGGGCACATCGAACGCGAGCACCGGCTTTCCTCCTTCCGGCGGTGTGGTGTCGGCTCCGGCCTTGGCGATTTGCACAGGAGTGCCGCCGTTGGCGCTCACACGCCACAGACCGGATTGAGAGGCTCCTAGGACGATCGTGTTGTCATCGAGCCAGGCGAAGGACACGAAGTTGGTGACGTCGCAGATCGTCAGCGCCGGGCCGCCCTCGGCGGGCATCTTCATCAGTCGGCCCTTCGACGTAAAGCCCAGCCACTTTCCGTCCGGCGAGAACATCGGGTTGCCGCTGTCCTCAGTGTTCGCCAGCACCCGCGGGACAGCCCCGGACACTTCACGTACGCACAAGTACGACTTGTTGTTGGCGATGACCTTGAACACGATTCGATCGCTCGTCGGACTGAGCGCCAGTCCAGTTCCGGACCCGACGAACAGCGGCAGTGTGTAGCCGTCGGGTGGCTCGATCTTGAATCGCACAACGGGCTTCACGATTGTGGGTGTGTTGTCTCTGAATCTGCCGGACCAGAGCGGAAACGTGCCGCCGATGACGACAACCGTCGCGAGCGCCACCGCGAGAGCCCCACTCCTCCCGCGCCGTCGCGGTCTGGCTTCTGCGCTGCTGAGCCCCAGAGCCGCACCGCGAGGATCGCTGATCGCCTGCATCAGCGTCAATCGTGCATCGCCGATATCGCGCAGCCGATTGCCCTTGTCCTTCGCGAGGCACTGCGTCAGCAACAGACGAATGGTGGGCGGAGCCGCGGTCGGGAGCAGAGTGAGATCTGACTCTTTGTGCAGCGTGGCCCCGATCGCATCGGCAACCGTTTCGCCGCGAAAAGGCTGCGATCCGGTCAGCATCTCGTACAGCACGCAGCCGAAGGAGAAGATGTCGGAGCGCTTGTCAACGGGTTTGCCGCGGGCCTGCTCGGGGCTCATGTACCCGGCCGTGCCCATGATCGCGCCGGGGATTGTGGGGGAATGACGGGCTGGCGAGGTGCCTGTTGGCGAGTCCGGCCTCACGGCAGCGTTGGTCGAGGACGGTGAACCGTCGGCGGTGCGTGCGAGCCCGAAGTCGAGGACTTTGACGACGCCCTCCGAAGTGACCATGACGTTGCCGGGCTTGAGGTCGCGGTGGATGATGCCCTTCTCGTGGGCGGCTTCGAGGGCATCGGCGATCTGCTTGGCGAGTGTCAACGCATCGGCGACTGGGATCGGTCCTGCGGCCAGACGATCCGCGAGTGTCTCGCCGTCGATGTACTCCAGGATCAGATACTGGTGGCCGTCTGCTTGCTCGAGCCCGTGAATGCCGCCGACGTTTGGGTGGTTGAGCGAGGCGAGCACCTTGGCCTCACGCTGAAAGCGGGCCAGGCGATCGGGGTCCGCCGCCAGATCGGCGGGCAGGGCCTTGATGGCGACCTGCCGGTCGAGCCGGGTGTCAATGGCGAGGTACACCACGCCCATGCCGCCACGGCCGAGCTCTCGTTCAATCTTGAATGGGCCGATGGTTGCGGGGTGCATGAGCGGTGAGTGTACGGGTCAGAAGGGTCACTCTGCCCTTGCTGGCACTCCCGAGGGCAGCAAACGGCGTATCCCAGGCTCCCACACCCTAACGCCCTCCAAGAAAGCGTTCTATGGGTTTACGGTCACCCCGACTTTTCGAGAGATGAAGCCCTCTGACCAACCCGTCAGAGCGCTTTATCGTTCCAGGAACAGGACTGAGCGCGTCTCGAACGTGGTTCAATCGGTCACGTCCCGACCCCGCTTTCTGCCGTCTTTTTGGCTGACTGTTGAGAGGACTTGAACTCTCCAAAGTCAATCGGCGACTTGCACCCCGGATCGAAGCGGGCGGCCCATCGGCTCCGACGCCTCAATCGCTGCTTACAAAGCGTGAATCTTGACATGGGGTGCCGCGTCGCCAATACTTGCACTATGACGCAAGTACGCAAACGACGACCTCCGGCTACTCCCAAGCAGGCCGCGGCGTGTTGTGGGCCGTTGGACACACTGCTCGACCCCGTGCTGTTCAAGGCGTTCTCCGATCCCACTCGCGTGGCCCTCATCGGGTGCATCGCCAAGTGCGGGCGCGGATGCTCCGTGGGAGAGGTCGCCGAGTGCTGCTCTGTGGACTTCTCAGTGGTTTCCCGGCATCTCGCTTTGTTGGCCCGCTCAGGCGTGCTGGAAGCGACGAAGGACGGACGGACGGTGTTCTACCGCGTCCGCTACTCCGAACTGTGCCGCTCTCTCCGGTCTCTCGCGGATGCGTTGGACGAGTGCTGTCCGGCGAAGGGAGGGGCGAGCAATGGCAAGTGCTGCTAACCGCCCCCGCGTGCTGTTTCTCTGCACCGGCAACTCGTGCCGCAGCCAGATGGCTGAAGGCTGGGCCAAGGCTCTGAAGTCGGACGCGATAGATGCGCTTTCCGCCGGCACGAATCCGCACGGCATGAACCCGCTCGCGATACGGGCGATGAAGGAGGCCGGCATCGATATCTCCGGTCACTCCAGCAAGCGGCCCGAGGATCTCGGCATCGAGTTCGACTTCGTCGTGACGGTGTGCGACTCTGCGAACGAGTCCTGCCCGATCTTTCCGGCCCGCACCCGTGTCGTTCATGTTGGCTTCGACGACCCGCCCCGGCTGGCCAAGGGCGCGAAGAACGACGAAGAGGCCATGCCGCACTACCGACGCGTTCGTGACGAGATTCGAGCATTCATTCTCACTGTTCCCGAGTCACTCACCGCTCCACAATCTGGATCGGTCAAGGAGAGTCCAATGTCAACCGTCAAGGTCTTCGACCCACCCATGTGCTGCTCTTCCGGCGTGTGCGGAACGGATCCCGATATCGCGCTCGCCCGCTTCGCTGCCGACCTCCAGTGGCTCCAAGGTCAGGGCGTGAAGGTTCAGCGGTTTACACTGTCTCAACAACCTGAAATGTTCACCACGGACCCAAAGGTCCTTCAAGCGATCAACGCAGGTGGCACGGGCGCTCTGCCCATCGTGATGGTCGATGATCAGATCATCGCCGAACGCCAGTATCCCAGCCGGGAGCAACTTGCGACCAGGCTCGGCTTGACGGCAGCGACTGCATCGGCATTGCCCAAGAGCGGCGGGTGCTGCTGCAAGCCGGGCAAGTGCTGCTGAGGCAACTCAGCCGGCACTCGCATTGCATCCCTGTACCGCTCGGCTTGTTCGTTCCCCGAAGGACCACGTCATGGACTTCGTCACTTCGCCCACACGCTATCTCTTCTTTACCGGCAAGGGCGGAGTCGGCAAGACCTCTCTCGCCTGCGCTACCGCCGTCACGATCGCAGACAGCGGCAAGCGAGTGCTGCTGGTAAGCACCGACCCTGCTTCCAATCTCGATGATGTCTTCGGCATCCGGCTCTCCAATGCCCCGACATCGGTGCCCGGCGTCCCCGGGCTTGACGCGGTCAACGTCGATCCCGAGGCAGCGGCAAAGGCGTACCGGGATCGCGTCGTGGGTCCATACCGGGGCGTGCTGCCGGCAGATGCGGTAGCCCACATGGAGGAGCAACTCTCCGGTTCCTGCACCGTTGAGATCGCGGCCTTTGACGAGTTCACGGGCCTTCTCACAAACAACGAGATCGCCCAAAAGTACGAGCACATCATTTTCGACACCGCGCCGACGGGGCACACACTCAGGCTGCTGGCCCTGCCGGCGGCATGGTCAGGATTCCTCGACACCAACAAGCAAGGAACTTCCTGCTTGGGACCCCTCTCAGGGCTCAATGCACAGAAGGAGCGGTACGAGGCGACCGTCGCCGCGCTCGGCGACAAGTCGCAGACCACATTCGTGCTGGTTGCCCGGGCCGAACCCAGTGCCCTCCGCGAGGCGGACCGGACGAGCCATGAACTGGCGACCTTGGGGCTGAAGAACCAGCGGCTGGTCGTGAACGGCGTGTTCACGCCCGCCCAGGTCGGGGACGAAATCGCCGATGCAATGGCGGCACGCACGCAAGCGGCGCTCGCGGCGATCCCGGACGGGATTGCCTCTCTCCCCCGCACGCTCATCCCGCTCAAACGCCGCAACCTGGTCGGCCTGGACGCAATCCGCACGATGCTGCGGGATGAACGTCCTGTTTCCGAAGCCGTTCCAATGCCCGAAGGCATGAACGAGATCAAGATCCCTCCGCTGGTTGAACTCATCGACCAGATTGAGGCTGGCGGGCACGGAGCCGTCATGACAATGGGCAAGGGCGGCGTCGGCAAGACCACGATCGCCGCGGCGATTGCCGTCGAGCTCGCCCATCGCGGGCACGAGGTCCACCTGACCACCACCGACCCGGCAGCACATATTTCCGCGGCGGTTCACGGCTCGCTCCCGAACCTCACCGTCGATCGCATTGACCCGCAGGTCGAGACCAAGGCCTACCGAGACGGGGTGCTCGCGGCTTCCGCGAAGGATCTCGACGCCGCCGGTCTGGCACTTCTCGAAGAGGACCTACGTTCGCCGTGCACCGAAGAGGTCGCGGTCTTCCGGGCATTCTCCCGCGTGCTCAACGAGGCGAAGCGGCGATTTGTCGTTATCGACACGGCGCCCACCGGGCACACGCTCCTGCTCCTTGACGCCACCGGTTCATACCACCGCGAGATGATGCGACAGATGAGCAAGCTCCGGCCGGCGGACGGTGCCCACACGGACACCGACGGGCACGTGTCGGTCAAAGGCGTCAGCACGCCCATGATGAAGCTCCAGGACCCGGCGTACACCAAGGTCATCATCGTCACGCTGGCCGAGAACACTCCGGTGCTTGAGGCGTCACGGCTTCAGCACGACCTGCGTCGAGCACAGATCGAGCCCTACGCATGGGTCATTAACAGCAGCCTCTCGGCCACGAAGACCACCGACCCGCTCCTTCGCGCCCGCGCTGCCGGTGAGCGGACGTTGATCGAAGATGTCCGTGATCGCCGGGCCGTGCGGACGTTCATTGTTCCGTGGCAGGCCGAGCCACCCGTGGGCGCAGAGTCACTGCACGAACTGATCGGAGCCTCCACCAGATGACATCGAAGGACGCCGCGATGGTCTGCGAACCGTGCACGCCGGTTCGTTCCGGACGACTGAGCTTCCTCGACCGCTACCTCACGCTCTGGATCTTCCTCGCGATGGCCGCGGGAGTGCTGCTCGGGCGTTTCATTCCCGGCCTGCGTGACGCGATTGACAGCGTCACCGTCGGAACCACCAACATCCCCATCGCCATCGGCCTCATCCTCATGATGTACCCGCCGCTGGCGAAGGTCCGGTACGAGGAGTTGCCCCGCGTCTTCAAGGACTGGAAGATCCTCGCGCTCTCCCTCGTGCAGAACTGGATCGTCGGCCCTGTGCTGATGTTCGCGCTCGCCGCGATCTTCCTGCACGACAAACCCGAGTACATGCTCGGCCTCATCATGGTGGGACTGGCTCGCTGCATCGCAATGGTGCTGGTTTGGAACGACCTGGCCAAGGGGAGCCCGGAGTACGCCGCGGGGCTGGTCGCGTTCAACAGCATCTTTCAGGTGCTCTTCTTCGGCGTGTACGCGTGGGTCTTCATGACCTGGCTCCCGCCGCTGGTCGGCCTGAAGGGGGTCGTCGTGGCGGTGAGCATGGCGAGCATGTTCAAGAGCGTGCTGATCTATCTGGGCATCCCATTCTTCGCCGGGATGTTCACGCGGCTCATCCTCAGGGCCGTCAAAGGCGACGCCTGGTACACGCAGAAATTCCTCCCCCGTATCTCGCCCATCACGTTGGTGGCGTTGCTCTTCACCATCGTCGTGATGTTTGGCCTTCAGGGCGATCGCATCGTGGCCGCGCCGCTAGACATCCTGCGGATCGCCGTGCCGCTGGTGCTCTACTTCGTCATCATGTTCTTCGCGTCGTTTTTCATGGCTCGTCGCGTAGGAGCGGACTATGAGCGTTCGGCGACGCTCGCTTTCACAGCCACCGGAAACAACTTCGAGCTAGCGATAGCGGTGGCCATCTCGGTCTTTGGGATCGCCTCCGGCACCGCCTTTGCGACGGTCATCGGGCCGCTGGTTGAGGTTCCCGTGCTCATCGGGCTCGTGAGCGTGTCGCTCTGGTTGGGCAGGCGATGGTTCGGACGGGCGGCTGGTAAGTAATCGCCGAGCACCCACGCTTCCAGCAAGAGTTACGGCTTCGCGGGAACCGCCCCGACTGCCCGAATGGCGATCCCCAGCATCCAGACCACGCCAAGTGCTCCAATGGTCAAGTTCAGACGTGAAGACTCACGCCAACCGCCTTCGCAAGCCGCTCGAGATTCGCCCCGACGCTGTTCGATCTCTCGCCCCAGAACATCTCCAAGGCACGCACGCCCGAGGCGCGAGACTTCACCAGCACGCGAATCGGTGCCCCTGACGGATAGAGCACCACTTCACCTCGAAGGCCGTCCCTGACACGAGCGATGTCCACTTGCGGACGGCTGCAAGACCCTGCCCCGCCGAAGCCGAAGCGGCATCGGGTCAGGGTGCAAGCGTCCTCGGTGTTCCATTCATTCATGGGGGCAGAGAACCCGAGAGCGCCAAGAACAGCAACCCGGGCCGCGGCAAGCCGTCTCGAGTCGTTGCCCATGTCCCGAGTCAGCGCCGGCGAGAGAACGTACCGACAGTTGTCAATGCCCAAGGCTATTGCATGGCGTGCTCGGTGGCGTCGCGTCCGAGGCAGGCTGAGACGCCTGCATCTCAGACCTATCCCAGCAGAGGAAGAGTCCAACCAACCTGCGCGCGTGGATTGCCCGGAACCACCAAGAACGTGCGCGCGAAAGTGGACTTGCACCACGATCCGTCCGGTTGCGTCCGTCGGAGGTGCCGAGGGCATCTGGACCTTGCCCGATCCGGCGGCCGCTGGAGGCATCCAAGGGCCGGGAAACGCAAATCGCATGCGGTGCGCACGCGACGCTTGCCTTCGATCTCCGGTGCCAGGCTGAATGCCCCCATGCCGAATCAGACCGATGTCTTGGACGTGTCAACGGTGGCCTGCCGCATATGATCAGGGCTGCGGTTAGCGGCTCGCGTCCTTGTGGACGCGATCCATCGCCCGCCGGTAGATCCAGGCCCGCTTGGTCGCGTCCTTCTCGACCGCGCCTTCCGCCAGAGCGAGTCGCAGACGCTCGATGCCATCGTTGCCCACCGCATCGGAGGCCAGATCAACGAGCGAGGTGATCGCGACCTCGTAGATCGCGGCGGCCGCTGCTTGATTGCCGTCGTTGAACAGCGGGACGCCACGTTCGATCGCCAATTCGATCAGCCCGGAGACGCTCATGGGAGATTCCTTTGTCCGCTCCGCAGAGGAGTTTGCGGCGGACTGCGGCGTCGGAATGATCACCCGATCGATGATGTGGATCACACCGTTCGAGGCTTCGATGTCCGAGGCGATGATGCCCGAGCCTGAGACGGCGATCTTGCCATCCGCGAGCGAGAAGGAGACGGCATCTCGGCCGAGGAGGGTCCGGGCGGATCGCTGGGCGATCATGTCGCTGCGCCGGATTCTGCTGGGGATGACGTGTGCACCGAGCACATTCGCGAGTTTCGCGGGGTCCGCGAGGAGAGCCTTGATCGTCTCCTCGCCGAGGGCGGCGAACGCTTCGTTCGACGGGGCTAGAACGGTCCAAGGGCCCTCGTTCCCACTTCCCAGCTGCTCGGCAAGCCCCGCGGCTGTCAACGCCTTGAGGAGGGTGGAGAATCTCGGATCCTGGCTCACGATCTCGGCCACGGAGCGGGTCTCGGGAATCATCACGCGATCGATCACGTAGACCGTGCCTCGATCGAAGGAGACATCCGTCTTCAGAAACGTCGCGCCCGCGATGGTCAACGCTTCCGGATCGACCTGGAGATTCTGGCCCGACAAGGCGAGCACGCCACGGCGCTGCAGGAGCGAGCCGGAATCGAGAGCTTCGGGGAGGACGTGGTGCTTGAGAATCGCTCGCAGGGTCGGCAGCCCCTCCTCGCTCGTAAGGAACTTGACCTTGTCGGCGGGAATGGCCTCGAAGGCCTTGTTGGTCGGCGCGAAGACGGTGACGCGCCCGTCTGCCGGCAGTTGGAGACCGGAGGCTTCGACGAGTGCGAGGAGAGTCGTCAGGCCGGCGCTCTTCGCGACGGTGCCCAAGTCCGAACCTGCAGCGGGGGCCGCGTCTTCGGCGGTCAAAGCCCTGACGTAGTCGATATCCAGCTGAAAGGAGCCCGGGTTCTTGTCCGACAGGGTGACGCCGACGGATTCCACACGCGCCGGGTTGAGTTTGGGGGCGTTGGAGACAAGGCGGCCGAAACTGTGAAGGCGGAACTCCTCGAAGGGGAGTTTGAGCGTGACCCACTCGCCGGCGACGGTCTTGAACGTGGTCTGAAAGCTGCCGGCCATCATGCGAACGTCCGAAACGCGGACGTCGAAGGTGTACGTGCGGCCGTCACCGCGGACCCTGGCCTCGATGCCCAGGGCATCCTTGAATGATGCTTCGGGTACGGTGGTCTGTGTCTGGGAAAATCCCCCGTTGTTCTCCAGCGAAAGCTCACCGGAGAAGCGGAGGATGCCGGGCTCGGGCTGCGTCACACGCCCGGTCGAACGTCCGCCCATCACGCCGTCAAGCACGGTGCGCCAGCCGGCCACCCCCGCGTCGAAATCAATACTGACAGGCTGCACGCTAACCACAGTGCAGAGAGCGAGTGCGGACGCGACCATGGCGGGTAGATACATGAGAAACTCCTGTGTGTGAGGCGTTTCGACCCAGCCGCGGTTTGGGATTCGCTGTTTTTGCGAGAACGGGGCTGAATGCCCCGAGAATCACGGGGTTGCTTGTGGTGCTGCGCCCCTTGGTCGCACTTTGGCGAGCAGACGCCGGGTCCAAGGGGTTGAAGGACGGGGTGGACGGAGTGGAGGAGCGGAACGTCGAGACGGCCCAGTCGGTGTCGTCGCGTCAGCTGGTTCAGCAGCTCCGGGAGCGTGGATGGCAGGCCTGTGAGTCATGGCGAGCGGCGGTTATGATCAGCCCATGAAATCGCTCTCGGATACGGTGGTCATCTTCTTCGTGCTCGCGGTCGTCTTTCTGAGCCTCTGGATCGGCCTGCGTGTGGGGAACAGAACACGGCTCCGGGGCAACTTAGACATGGGAAATCTCGGCACGATACAGGCCGCCATCTTGGGCTTGCTCGCTCTGGTGCTGGGCTTCTCTTTCTCCGGGGCGATGAACCGGTTCATCGACCGGCAGGACGCTCTGGCCGCGGAGGCCAACGCGATCGGGGATGCGTACGACCGGGCCGAGTTGATTCCCACCACCGACCTTGTGCAACAGTCCATCCGCGAGTACGCGGAACTACGGCTCAGGCTCTTTTACGAGGATCGGTCCGAGCAGAGTGCCGAATTGGAAGCCCGCATGCTCGGGTGCTACGAGTCGGCGAGAATCGCTGTGTACGAGGGCGTGCGAACCACGCCGCAGTTCGGCCTGCTCGCGATCTCGGGGATCGAGAGTGTGCAGAATGAGTTCACGCGTCGCTCAGCCTTTGAACGCCGCGACCTCCCCTCGGAGTTGATCTTCGTGCTGATCGTGTCCTCCGGCGTGTCGATGGGGGTCATCGGCTATGGCGTCGGTCTCGCGGAGCGCAGATCGACCGGCTCGGCGGTCGCCTTGGCCTCGCTTGTGGCCATGACGCTGTTCTTGACGATCGACTTTGATCGCCCGAGGCGAGGGTTCATCGCCTTGGACGTCTCGCCGTTGGAGAATGTGGTGAGACTGACGGCGGGCACTCCGGGGCGTCCGTAGCGAGCATCCGGAATCACCGGGACCTTTGACTGAGACCTTGGATGAAGTGCGCAGGTGTTGTCGTCGGCACGACAGGACAGGTCGAGCAGACGCTGGCGGAGGTCTGTTCGTCCGAGTGCGGACGGTTCACTTGACGCTGCGTGGGTCCACCGTTTGTGCCATTGTCAGGGGGTATGACGTGCCGGGCGTGGTGGTCAACTCCCAGACTTTGTCGCCGCAAACGACCCGGCAGGGCAAACCAGATTTCGAGTGGATCACGGCCTGGGTCAGCCGCCCGTCCTGCCACGTGACATCCACCTCGAAACCGCCGCGAGCGCGGAGGCCGGACACCTTTCCGGTGGGCCAGGCCTTTGGGAGCGAGGGGAGCAGGTGAATCTGACCCGAGTGGCTTTGCACGAGCATCTCGCACAGGCCCGCGGTGGCGCCGAAGTTGCCGTCGATCTGGAACGGTGGGTGGGAGCAGAACAGGTTCGGATAAACCCCTGCGCCGCTCTGGCCGTATATGGTCTTGGTCTCGCTGACGACCGTCAGCAGGCTTCGCAGCATGGTGTACGCGCGGTCGCCGTCCCAGAGGCGTGCCCAGAAATTGATCTTCCAGGCCCTGCTCCAGCCGGTGCTTTGGTCGCCGCGTGCGTTGAGTGACACCTTCGCGGCCTCGGCCAACTCGGGGGTTGTCGCGCGGGTGATCTGACGCCCGGGATGCAACGCGAACAGGTGCGAGACGTGTCGGTGATCGTCCTTGGGGTCGTCCTTGTCGGTTTCCCACTCCTGCAACTGGCCCCAGCGTCCGATCTTCGGCTTAAGCAGCCTTTCCCGCAGGGCGGCGATGCGATCGCGGAACTCCTTGTCATCGCCCAGCACATCGGCGGCCTCGATGGTGTTGGTGAAGAGGTCGTGGATGATCATCTGGTCGTAGGTGACGCCCTCTTCTTCGGGGCCGTGCTCGGGCGACCAGCCGTCGGGCGTGACGAGCGTTCCGTCGGGCCGCTTTTTGAGCCGGTCCTCCCAGAATTGACAGACTTCCTTGAGCACGGGGTAGGCGGTGGTTCGGAGATAGTCCTTGTCGCGACCGAAGGCGAAGTGTTCCCACAGGTGCTGGGCGTACCACGCGCTGCCGGGCGGGTTCCACTTCCAGAAGGAGACGCCGCAGGCATTGTTCATGGTCTGGACGGTCCAGCCGCGGACGTTGCCGTACTTTCGCTTTGTGTTCTTCTCGCTGACCTTACGGATGCTCGACACGTAATCGATGAACGGGCGATGGCACTCGGCGAGGTTCGCGGGCTCGGCGGGCCAGTAGTTCATCTCGACGTTGATGTTCGAGTGATAGTCGCCGGCCCAAGGGGGCTCGTTGCTGTCGTTCCAGACTCCTTGGAGATTGGCGGGCAGAGAACCCGGGCGAGAACAACTGATCAGGAGATATCGCCCGAACTGGCAGAAAAGGGCTTCGAGATTCGGATCCGTCGACTTGTTGGTGGTGTAGTCTTCCAGCCGCGAAAGCGTGGTCTTGGCCAGCAGGTCCGGCGTTGTGCTTCCCACATCGATCGAGAAGCGGCGGAAGAGGGACTGGTAGTCCTTGACATGCTGATCGAGCAGCTCTTTCACGCTCTGCTTGGCGGCGCTGTCCACTCGTTTGGTCACTGCGCCGTGGGGATGCACTCCGAGCCACTGCTTGATGTGGTCCTGGAGAAAGTTCGTGCCTGCCCCGAGGATCAGGGTCACGCTGTCGCACCGGTCGAAAGCCAGGCTGGTGGCTGGCACGCCGATGTTCCATGGGTTCTTTGAGAACGTGTCGTCTTGCTTGGCAGCGATGGTGCCGCCTTCGTTCAGCACGAGCAACTGCGCCTCGTATTCAAAGCCGTTCGGGAGTTTGCCGACCGAGCTGAGCTTGCTGCCATCGGCGGCGATGCGGGCCTGATGCATGTCGGCGAGCTGGACGCGGCCGGAGTATGCGGCGGGCCTGTCGGCCGTGAGCTGGATCACGATGACACCGCTGGGATGGCTGGCGAAGGCCGTTCGCTGGTAGCGCACGCCGTTGTACACGTAGGTCACTTGATGGACAGCACGCTCGATGTCGAGTTCCCGCCGGAAATCGGCGACCTTGGCAAGATCGTGGCCGAGGTGGATGAGAATGTCGCCGAACGCCTGATAGGCTCCGAGATCCTGACCTTCGTCGTCGAGTCCTTCGACGGCCATGCGGGTTCCGGACCAGAGACTGAGCTCGTTGAATTGAATCCTCTCGACCTCGGTGCCGCCGAAGAGCATCGCTCCCATGGGCCCGTTGCCGATCGGCAGGGCTTCGGTCATCCAGTCCTTCGCCGGCTTGTCGTACCACAGGCTCAACCTGCCCGGGGCGTGGGCGAGGGCTGGGCGTGCTTGGGCGGGCACGCCGGTCTCCGGCAAGGGCTCAAATCCGAAAGCGGAGGTCGCCAGAACGGCGCAGCACAAGACGCACGGGTTCGGCATCGCATTCTCCTTTGGTCGCTCTGATCGACACCAGAGAGTCTATCAGAAAGCGCCCGAACGCGGGAGGGGGACTCGGGCCTTCATCATCTCTGGCGGGCGAGCCGAGGCGGGGGACGGCGGATCGTGAAGGGAAGTACATGTTTCATCGCGGCTGCACGCCGAGATGCCGAACAACGCGAGCTGGGCCTGGGACTCACTTGGAGATGTTCTGAGGCACCGCGTGAGCCCATCGCTGGAGAACTTCCCCGAGGTTGCTGCTGGCCGACTGGGAGTTGGCGAGCCCGTCGCCGGGGCCGAAATACGCGCGCTCGATCGAGGAAATGTCGCGTTCAAGCTCTGCTCGGCGGGTGTCGTCAAACGTCGACGCGTGGGTGCTGTGGAGGCGACGAAGAGTGGTGACGGCGTTGAGGGGCGTGATTCGCGCGGGAATCTCGAACCCGGTCGTGGCGGGGGCGGCGTTTCGGCCGCTGCGGATGCGCCGGTAAACGAAGAGCCCCGCCAGCACGAGCACGATCGGGCCGCCGATCATCGCGCCGAGCGCGTAGAGATTGCGTCCATCGACGCGAACGACGCCTCCGCTGACGGGGACCAGATCGAGGTCGGAGAAATAGCGTGCGTCGACGGTGGCTTTGAGCCCTTCCTTGAGCGTGGGCATGGTGAAGACCGAGCCCTGAGCGGAGCCTGTCGGCGTGTACGTGACGAGCCAGGTGCGTTCGACGTTGAGACGGTAGATGCCGTTTTCGTCGGGCTCGGGGTACCCGCCCTCTGGGGCCTTCGGCTGGCCGAACCCGAAGCCGAAGCGTGAGTTGGACGCTTCGCCTTCCTGCATCACGATCGCGGGCCGGGCCTCGATGCCCTTGTCGCCGATGGTGTAACCCTGGATGGCATTCTCGAGGCCGGCGATGGCCTCGTGGAGGTCGGGGACGGCGCCCTTTCCACGGTAGACGACCTCGAGCTTGATGCTGCGGTCCTTCTCTCGGTCGCGGGCATCGCGCGGGTCGCAGATCATGGTGACCTTGAGGTCAAGGCATGGGCGCATCGCGGGCGAATCCGAGGCGGAAGCGGAGCCGACCGCGATGGGCGGCGTGTTGGAGGGAAGCACGAGGGTGACGGGCCCGGTCTGGTCCTCGAACTGCATATCCATCGTGATCTGCGGGAGGCGGTCGGCGGCCGGGTCCTTGCGAGAGAGAACGGCGTACGCCATTGGCTTCTCGAGCCAGCCATCGCTGCTCCCTTCGGTGACACCTCTCGGGGGCATGAAGGCATCGAAGAACCCGATGGACTCGACGGCGAACCCCTTGCCGAGGGAGGCTTCGATGTTTTTCTGGAGTTTCTCGCGGAAGTTGACCTCTTGATACTGGCGACCGATCCGGACGAAGGCGTTGGTCTGGAGGTACTTGGAGAATCCGCCGGTCTCGCGATCGACGGAGTTGGTGAAGCGGAGCGAGAGCACGACCCCGAATTGGCGTCCAATGCCGACGCGATCATCACCATCGATCACCATGCGCAGCTTGATCTCGTCCTTGACCAGGTCGCGGTAGAGCTCTTCGAGCGAGCGGAGGGACGCGCCGGCGGGGTGGTTGCCGATCACGCGGAGGGCCTGTTTGACCAGTCGCGGCTTGACCTCGGGCTCGGCCCGGGAAACAGCCGCGCCCATGACACCGGCGAAATCGCTGACGTGGCGGAAGGCGGACTCTGGAGGGAGGGCGGCGATGGCTTTCTTGATGCGCTCGACCTGATCGTCTTTGGGAGCCTCGTTCGCGCCGGCCTCGGCGGGGAGGTCGTCGGCGCTGATGAAGTTGAGCTGGGAGGTGCCCATGGCGGCTCCGAACCATCGCTCGTAGACGCCGATGTCTTCGCGTTCTTCACCTGCGGCGATCGATGCGGCGTATCGAGCGGCGGCCTGCTCGAAAGCGGCGAAGGCTTGCGCTTTGAACTCGGCCTGCTTGGCGGAGTCGCCGCCCTTTTTCTGGGCGATGCGGAACTGCATGCGGTCGTAGGCGAGACCGGCCTTGACGACGGCGTATCGCCATGAATCGGGTTGATGGACGAGCGCGCTGTCGATGAGTTCCAGGGCGATGCCGTAGCCTTTGTCGACGAGTTGGGCGATCTCGGTGTCGGTGCGTTTGACGCCTTGCTGGACCTGGGTGGCGCGGTTCCGCCAGTCGCCGTTGAGGCTGGCGGCCATGGTGGTCGCCAGGGCGGCGCAGGTGGCGGGCGGGATCTCCGCGATGGGGCCGAAGACGCGCTGGATGTCGGCGGGGTCGTAGACCTCGGTGATCCCGTGGCAGGCCTTGAAGGCGGGGGCGATGGTGGCGAGCGAGCGAGGGTCGACGCCGGTGGCGCGGAGGGTCTCCATGAGGCGGCCGAGGCGTTCGAGGTTGCGGCGCTGTCGACCGCGGGTGAGCGGGGCCTGCGCGATCGCCTCTCGCCAGAAGAAGTACATCATCGCGTCGGGGTCGATATCGCTCTGCGGGGAGAGTCGCATCTCCCAGGCTTTGAGGAACAGGTTCGCGATCGGGACGGCCTGATCGGGGTTGCGTGCGACGGCATCGGAAAGGAGGCTGAGCGCGAGATCGGTCTCATCGGCGATGGTGGCGATGCCGATGCAGGCGTTGCCCGCACGCACGGCGAGACTGGGTTCGAGCGCGTCGAACCACTGCTTGCTCGGGATCGCGCGGAGCAGGAGTTGCGCTTCGCGGGCCACCGTTCTCTGCCGGCCTTTCTGGGCGGCGGCGGTCTCCATCTCGGTGACGAGTGCTGCGGTGAGCATGCGCATCGGGACGCGGAGGACGGACTGATCGAGGTCCTTTCGTTCGAGGAGCACGTCGACGGCTTCTTTGAGCGAGAGGATGGATTGTGCCCGCTGCTCCTCGGTCTGTTTCCCGTCGCCCATGTTGGCGGCGCTGAGGGCGATCGCCTGGAGAGCGGCGGGGCCGAGGGTGTCGCTGGCGAAGACGCTGCGGAGCCACGGCGTGACCTGCGCCCGGGGCATGCGCGTCATGAGAGCGACGGCTTGCTTGATGGCCTCCTGTCGTGAAGGCTGCGAGGCGCGATCGGTCAGCGAGACTTCGGTGAAGACGTCCCAAGCGCCGGCGCGGTGCGCGTCACCTTCGGGGCCGGGGCCGAGTTTGGAGGCGAGGTCGGCGCGGTAGCGACCGTGCACGAGAATCAACTCGCCATCCCCGGCGGCGCGGGCTTCATCGAGGGACGGAAGATACTCGTACGCCTGCTGAACCAGGCCCGCGCCCGCGAGAAGGTCGACTGTGCGGCGACGCTTGACCGGGTCGGTTGCGCCGAAGAGCGTGGTGCCGGATTTGATCTGGGCGAGCATCGGTCCCGGGCTGTTCTTGTCGGACGCCGAACGCAGCATGCCGGCGAGAGCCGTGATCTGCCAGGGCTTGGGATCTTCGGGGCAGGCGTCGGCGAAGGCGAGAACTTCCTCGGGAAGGAGCCCCGAGTTGCCACGGTTGAGAGACTGGAGGATCTGCGTGTAGACCTGCTGGGCTTCAGGCTTGGACCGTTCGTTGAAGTAAGCGGTCAGGACCCCCCACTCTCCGGCCATGACCTGGAGATGGAGCCAGCGGGCGATCACAGCACCTTTGGCGGTCGCGATGTTGGGCATCGGGACTTTGCCAAAGCCGAGCTGGGATCGCGCGGCGAGAACGTTCTGCGGCGTGCGTGCGAAGTCCATCTCACGCAAGGCCCCGACGGTCTCCATGGTGCGCATGGATTCAGCGCTCGCGGCGGACGCGTAGCCGAGAAGGACGTCGAGGTCGTAGCCGAGGTCCTTGTAGTACGCCTTCATCTCGTCCTGACGGTCTTTCGGCAGCGCCTCGTACTGCGACTTGAGATCCGCGAGCTCTTCGGGGGAGAAGGGTCCGGCGGCGGGCGCGGCGCCCGGTGCAACGATGTCGCCGGGCTGTTCACCGGCCTGTGGGTCGTCCGTCGGGGGTTCCTCCTCGGTGGCGGCGGGTTGTGCGAGCTTGGCGGGTTGCGCGGGCGCGAGCTGAATGATCTTCACGGCGCTCTGAGCGGCGGCGGTGCTGGCGGCAACCGCGCAGAGAAGCGCCGCGATCGCCACGCGGTGAGAGTCTCGCGGGGAGAGGCCGGTACTACGTGGGATATCGCGTGAGGTCATGTCGTTCGTTCCTTCGCCTGCAATTCGAGACTTCTTGTTCACCAGCCACCCTCGATCTCGCCCGTTCCGCCCGCGCCGCGCGCGTCACCCTTTCGACGCGGGGGGCGTTTGGTCTTCCCGGGGTTCTTCCCTTCACGGAGGCCTTCCGCTCCACGACGCGGGCTGTACTTGGGCAGCGGCTTGCCCTGGATGTCTTCCGAGGAGCTCTGCTCAAGATTGAGAACGAGCTCGAGGTTCTTCTGGCGTTCTGCGGCTTTGGGATCCGCGATCGTGGTATCGCCCGAGGTCTCCGCGAGATACCGGAAGTTCTGCCGGGCCATGCCTGAAACCTCCCGCCACTCGTTCGCGGGCTTGCCGCTGGCACGGAGCAGGCGGGCTCCGTAGTAGTAACCCGTGGCCGCCTCTTCGCGAGCCTGATCGGCCAGAGCGGACGTACCTTGACCGGCGTCGGCGAGCGTGTCCAGCATCTGCTCGAGATCGCCGACACCCTCGGCGATGTTACCGGCGCGAACCAGCGCGCGGGCCCGAGCGATCCGCACCGTCTGGGCTTTCTCGGATCCGGCGGTCGTCAGCATCTCTTGAGCCTCGCGGAGCTTTTCCGCAGCTGCACCCCACGAGGCAGCGGCCTGCGTGTACGCCTCGTCTTCCGCGTCGGCGGCGGCCTTGGCGGCGGCGGTGGCTTCGGGGGTCTTGAGGTCGAGGCCGGCCCTGCGTGCTTTGAGAGCGGCGAGATGGGCCTGGTACGCTGACTCCTGAGCGGCCTCGGCGGCGGCATCGAGCTTGCCTGCCTGGATCAGGAGATCACCCGCTCGATCCTCGATGTACGAACGCTGTCCCGGGCCGAAGTGGTACGCCAGTGCGGCCACTGGGAGAAGGGCCCAGACCGACCATGCGACTTTTTTGAGGATCATGCGAAGTACCTCATGCTCGAACAGGTGCTGTGGAGGGTTGGGGGACGGGGTGCCTGCGCTCACGAGCGTGAGCACGCCTGAGGCCGAAGAGCATCAATGCGGGGCCGACCAGGGCGGTGAGAGAGCAACCGACGCCCAGGGCGATCAACCCGGCGTCGCGGATGCCGATCTCGCCTCCGGCGTTGGGGCTGATCATGGAGAGTCTGGCGAGAACCTCGCTTGGCAGGTGGAGGCGGTTGCCCTCGTGGTACGTTCCGCCGAGCCTGGCCGCGAGTGTTCGCAGCGAGACTGTTTCCTGCTTGGAGCTGTGCCCGGAAACGATCGAAGCTTTGACCGGGTCGCCGACGCCGATGACGATGGTGTCGGCGATGGCGGGCGGGAGCGTCACCTGTCCGAGCTCGGACTTGGCGTCGCCGTCGCTGATGATGATGAGCGTGGTCGAGCGGCGGGCCCAAGGGCGAGCGATCTGGAGGGCCGAATTGACACCCGACGCCAGGTCCGTCGAGCCGGGTTCGAACGCGACATGGAGCTGAAGCCCGTCGAACATGTTGGCGATCACGTTCTTGTCGGTCGTGTCGGTCAGCACCGTCATGGCCTTGGTGTAAAAGGCGACCATGCTGATGCGTGTCTGCTTCATGTCGAGTCGATCGAGCACGCCTTGCACGACCTTTCCGGCCCAACGGCTTCTCGTGACTTTCTCGTTGTCCGGTCCGGCGTCCTTGATCAGCATGCTCGGCGAGACGTCGAGGGCGATGAGCAACTGTTTGGACGCGCGAGGGGCCGGGGTCTGATCGCCGCCGACGGGGTCGAACAGCATGAGGACCGTCGCGCCCCACGCCGCGGCGGCCAGCCCGATCACCCGAAGAGCGGGCGCGGCGACGACCCAGCGTGACGGCGACCCGGCGGGACCGAACGCGAGTCTCGCGACGCGACCGACGCGACGGAGATGCGTCCACTCGCCCAGGCCGACGAGGGCAGCGACCGCAAACGCGATGAGCCAGGGCATCACCAAGGTGTGTACCTCGCTCCGAGAAGGCCGATGGTGTGCAGCCCCGCGAGCACCAAAGCCGCGATGGCGAAGGGTCGGAAGTGGTCCATCGGGATGGTTCCGGTGGTGGTGAACTTCGCGGGTTTCATCTTGTCGATGTGACGGAAGACCTGTTTGATGCTGTCCGCGTCGGTGGCCGCGAACGCGCCGCCGCCCGTCGCGCTCGCCATATCGACGACTTCGGAAGGGACCGAGCCTTCCGCGACATGGATGTGGTAGAGAATGATGCCGGCCTGCTTGAGCTCGTCGGCCACCTTGTCGCTCTCGCCGTTATCGAGGTCGGAACTGGCGCCATCAGAGACCATCAGAATAAGGCGATCGCCCTCCAGCGATTCCTCTTCCATGTTCGCCTTGCAGAAACGGAGGGCCGCCCCGATGGACGTCCCGCTCATGTGGATCGGCTGGCGTTCCGGGTCGGCGAACGGCATCGCGTTGCGGATCGCCGCCAGGTCGCGGGTCAGCGGGATCCAGCGGATCTGATGCGAGCCGAAGAACGTGAGCCCCACCGCGTCGCCCTCGCGTGCGTTGGTGAAGTCGGTGATCGCCTTGGAAGCCATGCGGTAACGCTCGCCTGACATGCTGCCGGAGACGTCGAGGCAGAGCTGGATGTTGGTCAGGAGACGTTCGGCACGCGGCTTCTTCATCATCTGCGGCCCGGCCATCATCACGATCGCTGCGGCCAGAAGGAGCAACGGCACCACCTCGAACCCTCCGAGGACCCAGCGAAGCCAACGCTTGCGGCTCTGGACCTGATGATCAAACGGCATCACGACGCCCGGGCCACGGCCGAGCACGGTCCAGAACAACAGCACCGGCAACGCGAGCAGCAGAAGAACCCATGAATGAAGAAAGGTCATCCGGCGACCTCCTTGACTCGGGGCGAATCAAGACGCGTGCGGCGGAGTTCGTCGAGAGCGGCGGCCGCGTGCGACCGGGCCGCGTCGCCACTGCCCTTTGCATGAAGCCACCGCTCGATGGCGAGCACGAGGGGAGCGGTCTCCTGACGCGTACGAAGCTCGCAAAGAACGGCTGCAAGATCGGCCCCGTGCTTCGCGTGATCGCCGCCCAGGTATCGGAAAAGCAGAAGCTCGAGGCGGCCGGACTCCTCGACGGTCAGCGGTCGGTCGCGGGCGACCTCCAGAGCGTCACGGAGCATCTCCGCGACGGAAGGGGGTGGTGGGAGCACGGGCGCGGGCGGGGCCTGCAGAGGTCGCCGAAGCACGCGATTGACCATCACTCCGATCGGCACCGCGGCCCAGAACGCGATGGCGCCCCACATGATCTCGCGATAGTGGGCACGCCAATTCATCCAAGAACCGTTGGTCGCGTAGAGATCCACCCCGTGGTCGGCGGGGAGTTGCGAGACGATCGTGATCGGGATCGCGGGCAAGTCGGCGATCGGTTGACCATCCTCTCGCTCAAGGTGATCGCGGAGGTCAAAGCTGCCGGCCATCGTGCCGATGAACTCGACGCGTTGCCGGCCGATGGCCTGCGTCGTCGAGACGCGGACGAGAACGGGCGAGGAGGGGGTCTGATCGGACCTGGACCGAAGCCGCGGTGCGTAGTCGATTTCCACCTGCGCGGCGAGCCCGCGTACGGCCCGTTGCGGCTCGGCACCGAGCGAGGCAACGCAGAGGATCATCGGGATGACCAATGGCAAAGGGTTCATCCACGCCCCCGGGCGAGGCCGCCACGATTCGACAGAAAGTGACGGAGCGGTGCGACAAACGGCATGTCCGTCCGTAGCCGCAGATAGTCGACGCCCGAACGAATCAACTCCGACCGCAGCGTGTCCGCCGTGGTCCAGCGCGTTCTGGATTGGATGAGCGACTGCGTGCCGGTCTCGGCCTCACGCGTGCGGACGAAGCCCGCACGCAGGCCGCCTTCCTCCGCCGGGTCCTGCAGATGGATCGCGATGCAATCGTGAGCCTGAGCGGCACGGCGGAGCGCAGAGATCGCCGCCGGGTCGTGCATGTCGCTGATGACGACGATCACGCTCGCCCGCTCGACCCGGGTGACCAGGGCCCGAAGACGCTCGCCGAGCATCGTCGGCTCGCCGAACTTGCCGACACGGAGCGGCTCGATGACACGCCAGAGGTCATTGCGGGCGAGGCTCGGTTCGACACGTGTTTCACGCTCGCCGCCACCGACAATCGCGACGGGGCTCATGCGGCGCTGGCCGATCATGCCGACCGCCGACGCGATCCAGACGGCCAGATCGTGCTTGCTCAGCTCCGTGGAGGAGACCGACATGGAGCCGGAGGTGTCAACGACCACGTAGATGCAGGTGCGTTTGAGTGCTTCGTAGAGTTTGACAAAGGGCTTGCCCGCGCGGGCGGTCAAGCGCCAGTTGAGCATTCGGACCGAATCGCCGGGCTCGTACGGGCGCGAGCCGGTGTATTCGAGCCCGCCGCCTGTGAACAGCGAGTTGTCGGCGCCGAAGGCGAGCTCTTCCGCGAGCCGGCGAACGACCAGTTCAAAGTCGCCGCGAGCGAGCTCGTCGGGCTTCTTCTTGAGCGTGGATGATGGAGAGTTGGTCGCCAAGGTGATCTCTTCGATGAGGCCGCGAGACGAACGGGCTGATCACGTGAGAGACTTGAGGATCGACGCGAGCACGTCCGAAGACTTGCGCCCCTCGGCGAGCGCCTCGTAAGTGAGTCGCACGCGGTGAAGGATCACGTCCTCCGCCAACGCGAAGAGGTCTTCGGGAATGACATACTCCCGGCCGTGAATGTGGGCCCGGGCGCGAGAGGCGTGCACGAGAGCCAGGGCTGCGCGGGGGCTGCACCCCAGCTCGAGATGCTGGTGTTTGCGTGTGAGGTTGACGAGTTCGACGCAGTCTCGAACAAAGACGTCGCTCACGTGGACGGCCTGCACCGCCGCCATGGCATCGGAGAGCTGCTTGACGCTCATCCGCTGGGAGCCGTCGATGGCGTCAAAGGCGGACATCGGCACCGCTCCATCCCCCTGACGCTTGAGTTTGAGGTTGAGGCTGCGACGAACGACCTCGGCCTCGTCGGCGGGGGACGGGTAGCTGAGCCGGTGCCGGAGCATGAACCGGTCAAGCTGCGCCTCGGGCAGCTCGAACGTTCCGGCCTGCTCGATGGGGTTCTGTGTCGCGATCACGAGGAAGGGCGCGGGCAGATCGTGGGTCGTGTCGCCGATCGAGACACGCCGCTCCTGCATCGCCTCGAGCAGGGCCGACTGCACTTTGGGCGAGGCGCGGTTGATCTCGTCCGCGAGGAGGAGGTTGGTGAAGATCGGGCCCTTGTGGATCCGGAACTCGCTGGTCCGCTGTTCGAGAATCTCCGCGCCGACGATATCCGAGGGGAGGAGATCGATGGTGAACTGCACGCGGTTGAACTTCAGGTCAATCGCCTTTGCCACAGCCTGCACCAGCAGCGTTTTGGCGATCCCCGGCACGCCCTCGAGCAGCAGGTGCCCGCCCGTCAGCAGCGCAATCAGCACGCGCTCGACGACGACCTCCTGCCCGACGACGGTCTGGGCGACCTGCGTCCGTACGGTGTCCGCGAACGGGCACTTCCCTGGAATCCACGCGGGCTGGGCTCTCGTGTCAGCGGCGGACTTTGCTGCACCCACACCATTCGAAGCGGCGATCGTCACGTCGATACCTTTCCTTCAAGTGCTCTGAATGCACGGTTTTACTTCTTCTTGTCGGAGTCGGTTGCCGGTGCAGCGGCGGGCTTGTCGCTCACCGCTTCGACGAGGAGTTTCTCGATCACCGGCTTGAGTTTGTCAACCTTCACACCCGCCGCGCGGACCTTGCCCGAGCGATCGATCACGATGGTGACCGGGAAAAACTCGACGCCGTACGCCGACGCGGTCAGGTTGACGCGGGTCGGCTTCCCCTTCGCATCCGCGGCGGGCTTGGTCTCCACCGAATCCTGCATGATGGGCATCTCGATCTTCTTGGCTTTGACGTAATCCTTCAGTTTGGTCCAAGAGTCCTCAGCCCGGTTGTCACTGACGCCGACGAAAGAGACCCCCTGCGTGCCAAACTCCTTCACCAGAGGCGTGAGCTTGTCCAGTTCCTTCATCGAGACCGCCAGAGAAGGCGAGGCGAACGTCAGAACCGTCACCGAACCTCCGAACGACTTGCCGACGCCCGCGGGTTCGGTCCCGTTCCACGACTCAGCCTTGAGAACGGGAGCAACCTTTCCCTCCATCTCACGCAGCCCTTTGGGACGTCCCGCGCCGCCGAGATAGATATCCGGCGCAAATTCCGATGCGCCGCTGACGGCTGCGGACGCACCGCTCGCCTGCTCGGCCAGAAGAACCTTGACGACATCCTCGACCTTGTCCGGTGTCAAACCCGCCGCCCGCACGATGCCGTTTCGGTCGATGACGACATACGTCGGCCAGAACTGAAGCCCGTAGTCCTTTGTGGATTGTCCGCCGGGTTTGTCAACACCCACGGGGTAGTTGATGCCCTTGTCTTTCACGACCGAGTCGGCCTTGTCCCATCCGCTGTTCGAATCATGAACGCCGATGAAGACCAGCCCCTGGTCGCTGTATTTCTTGACCATCTCGATATTGTGCGGTATAGCGGCCATGCAAGGTCCGCACCACGTCGCCCAGAAGTCGACGACCACAACCTTCCCCTTGCTTCCCGCGACGGTCGTTTCCGTGCCGATCCACGACGCGATCGAGAGAGCGGCTGCGGGCTTGCCTTCGAGCGCGTTCAGCGTGTCGTAGCGCTTCCCGTTGTTCAGGAAGTACCACTCGTCAGGGAACGGCTTGGAACTCGAGCCGCTCTGAGCCAGCACGACCGTACTTGAGAAGGCCGCTGCGCCAATCGCCACCAGCGTCGCCAACGCGCGGACGCCTTTGGCGATTCCGGATTGCCTTCCGAGAGGGCCCGCTCGAAGCACACGAGAATCACGACGAACTCTGCCGAAGCGGTCGAGCATCTGATACCTCCGGATTCCAAACCCCTTGAACCGGAGGATAGGCGTGGGCTCCGATCCGGGTCGGCACTCGACTTGCTCTCGCACGCGAGCCGAGCTTCCCGTCGCTCTTTGATCGCGCTCACGCGATGCTCCAGCAGATGCCCCTCGCCGCTTGTGCGCCGCGTCTACAGCCTTTCGATCATGGAAGATCCTTTGCTGGAGGGCCTTCCTTCTTCACGACGCGAGATCGGTGCCGACCGAGCCTTCTCGCCAGCACAACCACAACGAGCGGCCCCACGAGCCACAACACCACGCCGCCCATGCACAGAAAGGACCAAGTCCTCCAAATTGCAAGATGACGCTCGTCCGTCCAATAGGCGGTCTGCCACAGGCTGAACGCGGTCATGTGCAAGAGCACCAGAAGCCCTGCGACCCAGCCCAGGCCCAGCAACACCACACCGATCGCACCCAAGATCCACTTTCCGGCACGCCAGATCGTGACCGTCCACGAGTCGGCCGGGGGCGTGGATCTGACGCTTTGATTCAAGGGCGAGACTCCCGTGAAGGCTCGATACATCCTGCGTGTCGCCGCCGTTGAGATCTTCTTAAGCCGGTGATGCGTACGAAGCCAAAGCCCACGCCTCGAGTCTCCGTCGCCATCGTGCTGGCGGCGATTGCCACTCGTGAGGCACGTCCAGGGTCATTGAGAGAATGGAATCTCGCTGGCCCGCGAGAACCGGCCGACCAGAGGGGGACCCTGATTTTCGGGGGGACCGCGACGATTGGCAGGCGATCGAGTCCGTTGACGGAAATGCCGAGGGGCGGACTTGAACCGCCGACCTCCGGGTTATGAATCCAGCGCTCTAAACCAGCTGAGCTACCTCGGCGTCCGCCCAGTATAGGCCCTGTCGATCCCGTTCAACAACCTTGGAGGGCACCCCCTGCGGTGCCTCGGGGCCGGGTTTCGTACCATGAGACCATGACCACGGACTTTGAGAAACTCGGCGTCTTCTACCTAGGCAAGCAGTATGACCTCGCCGCCCGGACGCGCCGCGAGGGGTTGGTTCTGTACGACTCCAAGGACCTGGTCACCCATGCTGTGTGTGTTGGGATGACAGGGTCGGGCAAGACCGGTCTTTGCATCGGACTTCTCGAAGAGGCAGCCATCGACGGAATCCCGGCGATCATCATCGATCCAAAGGGTGACCTGGCGAACATGCTCCTGACGTTCCCGGACCTCAAAGGCGAGGACTTTCGGCCTTGGATCAACGAGGAGGACGCGAGGAAGAAGGGGCTCGACCCGGACGCCTTCGCCGGACAACAAGCCGCGACGTGGACGAAGGGACTCGCGGAATGGGGCCAATCCGGCGAGCGGATCCGCAAGCTCAAGAGTTTGGCGGAGTTCACTGTTTACACGCCGGGTTCGACCGCGGGGGTGGGCGTCTCGGTCTTGCGGTCATTCGCCGCGCCGTCTCGCGAGTTGATCGAGGACGGCGAGATGTTCCGCGACCGCGTCTCGTCCACCGCTGCAAGCCTGCTCGGCCTGATGGGCGTGGAGGGTGACCAGGTGGCGAGCCGCGAGCACACCCTGATCTCGACGATCCTGTCCACCGCGTGGTCCGCGGGAAAGGACGTCGATCTTCCGGCGATGATCCAGCAGATTCAGTCACCCCCGTTCGCACGCATCGGCGTGATGGAACTCGAGTCGGTGTTCCCTGCGAAGGACCGCTTCTCCCTGGCGATGATGCTGAACAACCTGGTGGCGTCGCCCGGATTCTCGTCATGGCTCGAGGGCGAGCCCATGGACGTGCAGTCGTTCCTGGTCACTCCCCAAGGCAAACCGCGGCACGCGATTTTCTCGATCGCCCACCTGTCGGACACCGAGCGGATGTTCTTTGTCTCTCTGCTGCTCAACCACGTGCTGTCGTGGACTCGTGCACAATCAGGGACGACGAGCCTGCGTGCGATTGTGTACATGGACGAGATCGCGGGGTACTTCCCCCCCACCGCCAATCCGCCGAGCAAGAAACCGCTCCTCACCCTGATGAAGCAGGGTCGTGCGTTCGGCGTCGGCGTGATGCTCGCGACGCAGAACCCCGTGGACCTGGACTACAAGGGGCTGTCCAACGCTGGAACGTGGTTCATCGGCCGGCTCCAGACCGACCGCGACAAGCAGCGTGTGCTGGACGGCCTCGAAGGAGCAGCCGCGAACGCGAGCGGGGGCTTTGACCGAGCAACCATGGATGGCATGCTGTCGCAACTCGGGCAGCGTGTTTTCCTGATGAACAACGTGCACGATGACCATCCTGAAGTCTTTGAGACGAGGTGGTGCCTGTCGTATCTGCGCGGGCCTATGACGCGCACGCAGATCAAAGCTCTTTCGGGGACTCCCGCGTCAGCGAAGCGGACCGAAGCGGGCGCATCGAACGCCCCGATCCGTCGCGCTTCCAACATCGGCGTCGCCCCGGGGTCCCCGACTTCCAGGCCGGTCCTCGATCCGGCGATCCCGCAGTACTTTGTCCCCTCACGCTCCTCCGGCACGATCGAATACACGCCCAAACTCCTCGGCTTCGCAAAGGTCTACTACTACGACGCCAAAGCCGGAATCGACCAGGAGATCGAAGAGTCCTTTGTCACAGACATCTCCACCGGCCCCGTCGCCGTGGACTGGGAACGTGCCGAGCAGGTCGAACTCACCGAGGCGGACGTCGAGCGGGAACCGGCCCCCTCCGCCTCGTTCGGCCCTCTTCACGCGGACGCCGGCAAGCCCCGGTCGTTTGACGCTTGGAAGAAGGCTCTTGCGGATTCCCTCTACCGCACACACGAGCTGTCGCTCATGCACTGCGCGGCGTACAAGATGTCTTCCAAGCCCTGCGAACCCGAACGCGAGTTCAAGGCACGGGTCTCACAGGCCTCACGAGAAGCCCGCGACGAAGCGGTCGACAAGCTCCGCACCAAGTACGCTCCCAAGGTCGCCACCTTGCAGGACCGAATCCGACGGGCCCAGCAGCAGGCTGAGGTGCAGAAGGAGCAGGCGTCCGCGGCCAAGACCGGGACGTTTCTCTCGATCGGGACCGCGATTCTCGGGGCGTTCATGGGCCGCAAGGCCATCTCCTCCGGAAACCTCGGCCGTGCGTCGACCGCCGCCCGAGGGGTGAGCCGACAGATGAAAGAGTCCTCCGATATCGCCCGTGCGGAGGAGAACGTCGCCGCCCTTGAAGACCAGCTGCGAACGCTCGAGGCCGAGTTCCGGAGCGAAACGGATGAACTCTCCGAGCGCTTCG
Source organism: Phycisphaera mikurensis NBRC 102666 (assembly GCA_943369765.1). Taxonomy (GTDB): domain Bacteria; phylum Planctomycetota; class Phycisphaerae; order Phycisphaerales; family UBA1924; genus UBA2396. The sequence goes on from CALROI020000003.1 coordinate 306,794, forward strand.
ACGCTTCGTCGGCGCAGTTCACGACCCTCAAGCTGCACCCAAAGAAGGCGGGCATCAACGTCCGAGCAGTGGTGCTCGCGTGGATGCCCGCCTCGTTCACTTCGTGAATTCAGACCGGATCAGCAGCCGGACTCAAACGCGGCGATGTAGCTGTCGTAGTCGAAGAAATCGGCGAAGCCGTCGCCGTTGAAGTCGGCGGACTGCCTCGCGGGGCAGCCATCGCCCTCGAAGCAGGAGACATACGAGTCGTAGTCGAAGAAGTCGACGAACCCGTCCCCGTTGAAGTCCGCTGCGCAGACCTCGCGAGAGAACATCGACGCGGCGATGGGCTGCTTGTTGAGCCCGGGGCCCTGGATCGAAGCGATCAGCCCCGCGCCGCCGAAGTTCTCGAAGAAGATCACCTTGAACGCGTGCGTGCCGGCCTTGAGCGCGATCTGTCCTCCGACCTCGACCATCCCATGAAGACCGTCGTTATTCAGAACGACCTGGTCGCCGATGAAGAGACGCGAGCCGTCGTCCGAGGACGTATAGAACGTGTAGATCCCCGCCCGCGGAACCGTCACGAACCCCGTGTACGTCGCGCCCACCTCTTCGGCGCGCCCGCTCGTGCTATAGGCTCCGTTCGTCGACGGGAAGTTGATGTCCGGGAGCCGAGTCCGCGCGTACGGCGTCAGAGCGTCGAAGTTCGGCAGGTTCGAGTACCCGACCGTCACGTAGTAGGCGACATCGAGATCGGCAGCTTCATGGGCGGGGTTCTCCGGAGTGCGGAACAACGACCCGTCCATCACGTTTACCGTCGCCGTCGCCGAATCATTCCGACCGGTCGAGTCCTGAATCGTGTACACGAACGTGTCGTTCCCGGAAAATCCAGCCGGGGCGGTGTACAGAATCTGATCGCGGCCCCCGGGACCCGAGCCCACCGACCGGCTGAGCGTCGCACCATTCGCGGAAACCGCCGAGAACGAGAGAAGAGAGATCGTGTCACCGTTCACATCAAAGTCATTGCCCATGGCGTCGAGCAACTCACCCGCCGGAGCGACAGCATCCCCGATCGCGATAAACCCGTCATCCGTCGCTGTCGGGTCCGCAGGCCCGAGCGTCCCTGCGGCCGCCGTCGTCACGCCCAGCACATCCACCCGACCCCAGCCGTAGTAGTCGTCGTCGCCCGGCACCCCCAGATCCCGACAAGAGATGTACAGAATGTTCTGAACCTGATCAGGCGTCAAGGCCGGATTGATGGACCAGACCAGCGAAGCGACGCCGTTGGCCACGGGCGTGGCCATGCTGGTGCCCGAAGCGTACCCGTACCCGCCGCCGTTGGTCGACGAAAGGATGTCCTGTCCGGGCGCGAAGACGTCCACGCCGCGCCCGTACGCGCTAAACCCTGCCTTGTTGTCGCTGCTCTCGCTTGCACCGACGACCGTCAGATCGGGCCAGTCAAACCCGGTGAGGTTGCGGTTGTCGTTGCCCGCGGCGTAAAAGTAAAGCCCGCCGATGGACTTGATGTACGCCGCGGTCGTCTGAAGCGGTTCGTACCCGACGCCCGAGTAAGACGCGCTGACCGTCTTCGCACCGTTCTCGATCGCCCACCTCGCGCCCTCCATCAGGTCCTCGTAATACGCACCGCCGCCACCGTCAATCGCGACCCGAATCATCATGATCTTCGAGTTCCAATTGGGTCCGGCCACACCGGCTGCGTTGTTCCCGATTGCCGCGGCGCACCCCGCGACGTGCGTTCCGTGCCCGTTGATGTCGGCCACGCTCCCGCCGTCAACCTCGCGAACGTTGTTGTAAGCGTCGTATCCCATGACCCGGTGGGCGGTGAGATCGGGGTGAGTCAGGTCGATGCCCGTGTCTGTCACGGCCACCGTCAGATCCGGCGAGCCGGTGGAGATTGACCAACCCGCGGACGAGCGCATCATCGGATGATGCCATTGCGACGAGAAGAGCGGATCGTTCGGCGTGACCTCAAGAGGAAAGCACATCCAGTTCGGCACCACGTACTGAAAGAACCCGGTCGCCATCAGCTCGGCGGCCAACGCGTTCTCTCCCGAGCCCGGCGCTCCATTCGAGCGATTCACCGGCACACTGACGATGTACTCATCCACCGCAGCGTGATACCGCAACGCGATCGGGGCGAGCAGTGCACGGGCCCGCGCGTCCGAGTCCGCCACCAGACCCTGAATCGGCCTGACGATCATCTGACCGGTGAACTCAAGTACCCCCGGCTGCTCGGCAAAGATCGTCGCTGGGGCCTGCTGGGGAACAGCAACACCTTCCGCTGCACTCGCCGCTCTGCCCGCCATCGAAACCAACGCAACCGGAAGAATCGTCCACGCACACTTCATCATCACACAAACTCCTCTTAACGGGGGGGTACAAACGCCTCGCTAGTATGACCGATTTTCATCCCTCATGCAAGGGCTTACCACGGGTCCTCGCTCAAACGTCCGATTTCCTGTATACTTCGAACCGCATGCAACCCAAACTCGCTGTCGCCATGCTCGTTCTAGGCCTTCAGGTAGCCTTCGCCGCTCCTGTGAGAGCCCAGGCTGACATCCCATCCAAGGTCAATCTCGCGTGGAACAAGTACCACACGTACGAGGAGGTGACCAAGGCTCTTCAGGACTTGGCATCGGCGTACCCGAACCTCGCCACGCTGACCAGCCTGGGCAAGAGCCTGCAGGGTCGTGAGATATGGATGCTCACCATCAACAACCCGAAGACGGGGAAAGACACCGCCAAGCCCGCCATGTGGATCGACGGCGCGATCCACGCCAATGAGGTTCAAGCCGCCGAAGTCGTTCTCTACACAGCGTGGTACCTGACCAAGGCGCACGGGACCAACAAACCACTGACCGACCTGATCGACCGCTCCGCGTTCTATCTCACGCCGATGGTCAACCCCGACAGCCGTGTGGCGTGGTTCAAAGGCCCCTCCACCCCGAACAATTATCGGAGCAATCAACGCCCCATCGACAACGACCGCGACGGCCGGTTCGACGAGGACGGCCCCGATGATCTCGACGGGGACGGACACGTCACCCAGATGTGGAAAGCGGAGCCGGCTGGACGCTGGGAACGCGACAAAGACGACCCCAGAATCTTCCGCCGCCGCCCGGACGACAAGTCTCCAGGTGGATGGACCCGTCTCGGCGAGGAGGGAATCGACAACGACGGCGACGGCCTCATCAACGAGGACGGACCCGGCGGCGACGACATGAACCGCAACTGGCCCGCGGGTTGGCTCCCGGAGTACGTTCAGTTCGGCGCCGGACCGTTTCCCTTCTCCGCACCCGAGACCAAAGCCGTCGGCGACTTTGTCGCCGCCCACGCCAACATCGCCGCCGCCCAGTCCTACCACAACGCGGGCGGGATGATTCTTCGCGGGCCCGGCGCGCCGTTCCGCGAATGGGCCTATCCGCAACAAGACTCCGCCGTCTACGACGAGATCGCAAAGATCGGTGAGCAACTCCTCCCCTACTACCGCTCCATGATCATCTACAAAGACCTCTACACCGTTCACGGCGGGCTCGTGAACTGGTCCGCCGAGTCGCTCGGCATCTTCTCCTTCACCAATGAGCTCTGGTCCGAAGCCAAGTACTTCCAACGCGACGTTACCAACCCCAGCGAGCAGCAGGATTGGCTCTGGACCGATCGAATGGCCTTTGGGCAGAACTTCGTTCCCTACAAGGAATTCGACCATCCCAAGCACGGCAAGGTCCTCATCGGCGGCCTCAACAAGTGGTCGTCGCGCAACACCCCCACCTTCATGCTCGAAGAGGAGTGTCACCGCAACTTCGCGTTCACCATGGTGCACGCCGACAGCATGCCCTCGATCACAACGGACCGGCTTGAGGCTGTCAAAGTCAGCGGCGGCACCACCGACACCCTCTACGCCGTCACCATCGAGATCCGCAATCAGAAAGCCATCCCCACGCGGTCGCAACAGTCCACGAACAAGCGCATCGGTCTCCCCGACCTGCTTACCGCGGAAGTCCCCGGCGGGACGATCGTCGCTTCCGGCCGTCTCAGCACTTGGATCGACGAAAAGATCCGACTCGTCGAGCACGAACCCGCACGCGTGCTGCTCAACGACGGCGTCGGCTCACGCGAGACACTCACGTACCGCTTCTATGTGACGGCACCCGCCGGTTCGACGGTGACCATCAAGTACGAAGCGCAGAAGGCTATCGGCTTCTCGCGAGAGATCAAACTGCCCTGACGCGCGCCTTCGCGCGGCCGACAGCAACCTCAGCTCACTCGGCCTTCACAAGCCCGGCGATCATCGCGTCCCACGCGCCTTGCGAGCTCTTCATCGCTTCCTCGGGCCCCATCATTTTCGCGAAAGTCAGCATCGGCGTCGTCTCGATCACCGCCCCGCGAAGCATCCACTTCTCCCGCGGCGTCTTCGGCCCTCCCGGCATCCCGTCCTGATAGCTCCCCGTTGACGTGAAGACGTGCACTTTCACGCCCGCGACATCGAGCACCGTGATCGTCGCCTCGGCCGGCTTGTTCTCGGCCGTGGTCACCTGCGTCTTCCAGCGGTCCAGGTTCCACTGAACGGTCCCGCCGGCCTGGCTGAATGCCACCACGCAATCCTCCGCGGTGTTCCCGCCCGCCGCCGGGATCCTGAACTCCGCCTTGCGCATGGAGTTGGACGGAGCCGTCCTCGTCCAACCGTCAGGTTTGGAAAACTTCATCCCGCCGAGAATAAACGTGGGTGACGTGATGTCCGCGACGTCTTCCCTGGCAGGAGGCTGCTGCACGGGAGCGGCCGGCTCCCCCTTCGCGGGTTCCTTCGCCGCCTGTAAACCCGGATTGCCCGCCGGCTGGGGAGCGGGTGCCTGGCTCGAGACCCCGGGCGCGGGCGGACCGGCACGATCGCACCCCGACACCAACACCGCGGACGCTGAACACACGAGAATGAACGCACGGTTCGGATTGACCATCCCGGATAATAGTCGCGAGCTACAACTCCATCAGGTCCCATGACGCCATGCCACCCACCGACTCCGGGCTGTCCATGTACAGGCGGGCCAGTTGCATCACCAGATCCCCGTCCACAGCCTGCGAGCAAACGAAGTGGTCATCGGTCGAGCCTGCCTGATACTCAAGGTTGATCGCTCCAGACTCCCACGCCGCTTGCAGGTAGGTCAGCTCCGAAACACCCAGGATGAAGAACGCGTCCGAGGACGCTGGCTCGCTCAAGAACCGCCGAAGCAACGCCTCGACTTCGGGCCACACCACGCCGCGACGATCCCCATCGCTCGGCGCCGCGGCCAGCCCGGACCATTCAAGGCGAAACGAACGAGGCTGCTCACCTCGCGCCGCGCCGCCTTTCTTGAACCATCCAAAGAGTCCCATACCCGCAGTGTACCCCGCCGCCGATACCCTCCGGCGTGCCACTCGCCGCGCCATCCCTGCTCGCCGCGCTCGCGGAGATCTCTCCGACCGGCCCCTCGCGTCCCGCGACCGTGCTGGTGCTCCGCCTCACGCTGCTTGGGATCATGGAGCGTGAGGAGCTTCTCCACCCCGCCCGAGCAACACCGACCGCCCGCAAGGCCTACGCGAAAGCCCACTCCGTCACTTCGGCGCTCCCCGCGTGGCCCGCTCTGGTTCGCACGTTCCAGGGCCTGCACACCGGCGACGCCAAACTCGCCCTTCGCCCCCTCGACTCGTGGCTTTTTTCTCCTGTCGCCACCCAAGGACTCCGACCGCCGTCCGCTGGCGCCCTCACTCGCTGCCTCGCCGCCGTCCGCGCGTGGCTCTCTCACGCCGCCGCCACCCCCGACGCCTTCGCCCTCGGCACGGCCTATGAGGGCATGCTCGCCCACGCCCAACCACGCTCCAAAGGCGTCCGCAAGCGGTCCGGCTCCTTCTACACGCCGCGTCCCCTCGTCGATCACGTGCTCGATGTCGCGCTCAACCCGCTCCTGCGTGCCGACGCCACACTGCCGACGGTGCTCGACCCCGCCTGCGGCTGCGGCAACTTCCTTGTCGCGGCGGCCGAACGCCTCGCTGGCAGCTCGACCCGTGCCCAAGCCGCCGCACAGGTCCACGGCATTGATCTTGACCCCATCGCCGCAGAACTCGCCGCCTTCTCACTCTGGCGGTTCGTCGCAAAGCCCGGCGCTCCATGGACTCCCTTCCGCAACCGGATCCGCGTGGCGGACGCCCTTGCCTCGCCGACTGGAACGCCTCTTCAGTTCAACGTGGTTGTCGGCAACCCGCCCTTCTTGAACCAACTCGAACTGACGACCACGCACTCGCGCGAACGCGCACGCCTGCTTGCCGAATGGTCGGGCGGCGCGGTGACGGGCTACGCCGATCTCTCTTCGGCCTTCCTCCTGCTCGCCGCACGCCGATGCAAGCCCGGCGGCCGAGTCGCGATGGTCATGCCCCAGTCCCTCCTCGCTACCCGCGACGCTGCCGGTGTTCGCGACGCGCTGCGACATCTGGGCCGCCTGCGATCACTCTGGCTCGCGAGCCGCTCGCTCTTTTCGGGGGCCACCGTTCTCACGTGCGTCCCGTCCTTCGAGATCGCCCCCGCTCTTCCCTCCGACGTCACGCTGCACGATCACGCCACGTTCGCTCCGATTGGTTCCGCCCCGATGCCTCCGCCTCAGGCCCCGACGTGGTCCGCCCTCGCCGCCCGCCTTCGAGGCGTCCCCGACCCGGGCCGACTGCTCACCGCCGGCACGCTCCGCGACATCGCCAGCGCCACCGCTGACTTCCGCGACCAGTACTACGGCCTTGAGGGCTTCCTCGTCGAGGACGCTGACCTGTCGCCCGCACGCCGCGAGTCCTGCCCAGCTCTGATCACTTCCGGGCTCATCGGCTGCGTGGTCAACCACTGGGGCAGGACACCCACACGCGTCCACAAACGCGTCTGGATCGCGCCGCGTGTCGACCGCGCTCGCATGAACCAAACCGGCGCGCTCGGCCCGTGGATCACCTCGCGTCTTGTCCCCAAAGTCCTCCTCGCGACGCAGACCAACGCCCTGGAGCCCCTCCCGGATCCGCTCGGCGTCCTTCTCCCCTCAACCCCGGTCCTCAGCGTCATCCCGCACGTCCCCGCGGATCTCTGGCGGCTGGTCGCGTTGCTGGCTTCTCCCGTGATCACCGCCGCCGCCTTCGAGCAGTCCGCCGGCTCCGCCCTCTCCGCCAACGCCGTCAAGCTCGCCGCCAAGCAGGTGCTCGACCTCCCGCTCCCCGGGAACGCCGACCAGTGGAATGTCGCGGCCTCGCTTATACAAAGGGCCCATGCGGCCGTGCACGCACCCCGCCACCCGGATCTGCTTGTCCAAGCCGCAGCAGCCATGAATCGTGCGTTCGGCGTCGGCGCACCTCAATCAACCACGCTTTTGGAGTGGTGGCGAGAGCGTGCCATCCACGGCCCATGAAAAAGCCCCTCCCGATCGGGAGGGGCCTTTGCATCAGCTCAGTGCCTGCTTACTTCTTGGTCTTTTCCTTGTCGTCGCTCGCGGGCTTGGCCTTCTCGGGCTTCTTCGCGTCCTTCTTGGGCTCGACCGCCTTGGCGACCTTCCCGATCTCGGACTCGAACTTGTCGTCCAGCGGGTTACCGATCCAAGCAATCTTCCCTTCGCCGTTCACGATGAACGCGCAGGGAATCCCGCCTTGGCCGGCCGGAGTCATCCAAGCCGCCGACATCTTGCGGTCCGCGTCGAACGCGACCGTGTAATCCATCTTGTCGCCCTGATCCTTGACGAACTTCTCCACGCCCTCAAGGCGCTTGTCGTCCTTCGGGTCCTTGCCTGCACGCTCCGACGAAGCCATCCCGATCACCGTCACGTCCGGATACTTCTTCGCCATCTCCGTCAGATGCGGGATGCTCTTGACGCAGGGCGGGCACCAGGTCGCCCAGAACTCGACGATGTAAACCTTGCCCTTCTCGAACGATTTGACTTCTTTCCCTTTGACCCATTTCGTCGCTTCGATCTTCGGCGCGTCCGAACCGACCTTGAGCGTGACTTCAGCCTTCTTCTTCTCGTCCTTGGGTGCCGGCTGGATCTTGATCGCCGGTGTGCCGGTCTCGGGCTTCTTCTCTTCCTTCTTCTCAGGCTGCGCGATCGCAAGCCCCGCCGACCCGATCAACGCGAGCACCGTGACGATGGACAACTTATTCACTGGTTCTTCCTTCGCAATGGAGTCGGAGATCCGCTCACCCCGCACACGCGGAGTCGAACGAATACCCGATCAGCCTCCTAATAACGATAGGCGCGGTCCTATGCACGTGCCGCAACCAGCACAATCCAGTCCTCGCCAAGCTCCTCGGGCGCCGCCACCCGCTCGGGCCTCTGGCCCGGAGCGACATTCACGTCCTTGTACACCTCCGCCGCCACAAAGCCAGCCTCGAGCATCGCCTCTCGGATTTCCGCCAATCCCCACAGGCGCCATTCGTACACAAACGCCCGGGGCCACTCCTGCACGACCTCGCCGTCCACCTCGACGCGGAACGAGATCGAGTTGCGCACCATCGCCGTCCTCGGGTCCGCCGCTTCGTGCCTCCACGAGTATCGGATCATCTCCCGCCCGCGCCCGGGGTGACGCCGCTCAAGCCCGCCGATCCGGAACGCGCCCGCCCCGCCGTAAAGGTCACAGACGAAAGCGCCGTGACCTCCGGACCCGAACCCGCCCTGGGCCAAATCAAGCCTTGTCTTGCACCGGCGAAGATACTCCACCAGCACCGACCGCTCATGAATGTACCCGATCGAGAAGTTGCCGACAAAGATCAGATCAGCCCCGCGGCTCTCTGGCTCGCCGACGAGAACGTCAGCCTCGCGAACCGCCACGGACTCGCCGACCCCTTCCGCATCAATCAAGTCCCGCGCCCTCTTCACGGTCGCCGGATCAAGATCGACAGCCACGGCATCCCCCGGCACGCCCAATCGCCGCGCATCCTGCACCCACCGCCTCGACACCGCCGCGGTCCCGCAGAAGTCCTCCGCGAGAGTCACCGGGAGGTTCCCGTGCAGCCCACGCAAAAAAGCCGCCACATGCCGCGGCGATTGCACGCACAACTCGTAACACTCCATCGGGTCCAGCATCCGTCGATCCTACGAACCCCGCTCCCGTTCATCCTCCGGCCCGCTCCCCTACCCTCCGAAGATGTTCCTCCCGAGCCCCATCCTCCAACTCCACCATCAGGCCGAGGCGTTCATGGCACCTTGGGGCGAACCACCTCAGCAGGCGAGTTCCGAATCAGCACCCGCCGCCGATGCGATGCCCGCGCCGGCGGTGAACCTCGTGCAAACCTACGGCGAACTCGAGCTCGAATACGCCGCCGTCCGCAAGTCCTGCGGGCTCTTCGACACACCGCATCGAGCGGTTCTCGAGGTTCGCGGCTCCGAACGCCTCGCGTTCCTCAACCGGATGCTGACGCAGGAACTCAAAGGGCTCAAGCCTCGCGACGCCCGAAAGTCTTTCTGGCTCAACCGCAAGGGGCGCCTCGACGCCGACCTGCTTCTCTTTGAGACAGGCTCCTCGATCCTGCTCGACCTGGACATCCACGCCGCCGCCCGGACGCTCTCCGGACTCGACGCCTTCATCATCGCGGACGATGTCACCCTCGCCGATGTTTCCGCCGACTGGTCCCGCATGGCGCTGCACGGGCCGACCTCCGCGATGCTCCTCGACGAAATCTCCGACACCACCGAGGGCAGCCTTGCGGCACGAGCCCTCTCGCCCGGCGGCGTGACCAAGGTCGCCTTCACCCTCGGGGAACCAGACGAATACGGGAACGCCGCGGCGGCCAATGTCTGGGTTGTCCGCGACGACGCGACCGGCGAGTGCGGCCTCGAACTCTTCGTCCCGCGCGAGCACGCGCTGACCGTCTACCGCCAGCTCCTCGAAGCCGGCACCGATCCTGGGCTCACCATCGACGGCAGCCGCCCCACTGTCGGCCATCGCGTCAGGCTCCGCCCCATCGGGTGGCACGCGTACAACATCGCCCGCATCGAAGCCGGCACGCCGATCTACAACATCGACTTCGGCCCCGAGAATCTTCCCGCCGAGTCCGGCATCCTCGACCAACGCGTCAGCTTCACGAAGGGGTGCTATCTCGGCCAGGAGATCGTCGCTCGGATGCACGCCCGCGGACATCCCAAACAGACCCTCGCGGCCCTGAAGATCGAGCCCCCGCCGCACGCTCGCGACCAACAGACAGGCTTGCCGTTCATGCCCGTTTCGGGCGGCGCGATCTTCACCCTCCCGGAAGCAACGCCTGTTGAGTCATTCAAGCCCGGCGACCAGCAGTCCGTCGGGACCATCACCAGCTCTTCCCTCGCGCCCATGCTCTCCGCAGCACCAGTTTGCTTCGCTCAACTCAAGTGGGGGCAGCACCTCCCCGGCACCAGGCACGTCGTGATCGCCGAGGGTGTCCCCGCTGCCGCGGTCGTCCAGCCCTCGCTCTCGTTCTGGCGTTCGCCCGCCGTCGTCTGAGGATTCCCGCATGTCCCAACTCCCAAACCAACCTCAGAACCAGCCGTCAGGCCCGATCCACAACCCCGCGCTCGCTCCGGTGCTGGAAGACTTCAACGCTGGCCGATTCGAAGACGCCGACACCAAAGTCCGCGCCATCCTCGAAGACACACCCGACGACGCGACCGCCTGGCATGTCCAGGCCTATGTCCTGACCTCGTGGGGACAGTCCAAGCGTGATCTTTCGTTGCAGGAACGAGGCGTCGAGGCCAGCAGAAAGTCGGTCGAACTCGCGCCGGGCAACATCCAGTTCCGCGAAACCCACCTGACCTTTCTCTCCATGCTCCGCCGCCCGACCGAACAGCTGCGCGTCGCGCAAGCGTGGTATGAATCAGACCCCACCGATATCCGAGGCATCTGGGCGTACTCGAGTGCCCTGCACGAGTGCTGCAGATTCGCCGAGGCTCGCGAGATCTTTCGCCAAGGCGTCCTCATGGCCCCGGGCGACGTCCTGTTCCTCGGCCGACGCGCGACCTTCGCCAATTTCGACGATGGCATCTCCGCCCGCGAGAGAGCCGACATCCACTTCGACGCCGGAAACGCCTACGCGTCCCTGCCCGGCGTCGCGCCCGTGAAGCACACCAACAAGCCCGACCCGGAACGCAAGCTCCGGATCGGCATCATCTCACCCGATTTCCGAAACCACTCGTGCGCGTTCTTCCTCGAGCCCCTTCTCGCAAACCTCGATCGCGGCGCGTTCGATCTCTATCTCTATTACACCATGGGCCTGCGCGATGAATACACCGCACGCTTCAAAGCCATGGCCAAGAGCTTCCGCCAGTTCAACCCGCTCCCGGGCGCGACCGAGGGCATGGGGTTCAAGATCTGGGGTGACCGCATCGACATCCTGATCGACATGGCCGGTCACACCGACGGCAACCGCCTCAACGTCATGCAAGGCTCTACCGCCCCCGTCCAAGCGACGTATCTCGGATACGCCAACACGACCGGCCTGCGATCGATCCACTTCCGCATCGTCGACTCGATCACCGACCCGCCGGGATCCGACGACCTCGCTTCCGAAACGCTCGTGCGCATCGACCCGTGCTTCCTCTGCTATCAACCCCCGGCCGACGCCGGTCACATCAACCAAGTCCCGCCCGTCTCTCGCCCGGGGTCCAGCGGTGTCACCTTCGGCTGCTTCAACAACGCCATGAAGGCAAGCCCCACCTCTATCGCCCTCTGGGCCGGCGTCCTCCGCGAGGTCCCCAACTCAACCCTCGTGCTCAAATCCGGCTCCTTCGCCGACCCGCTCATCCACGCGTACGTTCTTGCCGAGTTCGCCAAAGGCGGCATCGCCCCCGATCGCGTGGTTTTCGAGGGTGCCACCCAAGGCACCGCCGCCCATCTTGACCGATACAACCACATCGATATCGCCCTGGACCCCACCCCTTACAACGGCACCACCACCACCTGCGAGTGCCTCTGGATGGGGGTCCCCGTGGTGACTCTTCTGGGCGATTTCCACGCCGCCCGCGTCTCCGCCTCTCTCCTCAGTGCTGTGGGCCTCGCCGACCTGGCCGCGCACGGTTCCGCCGAGTATGTGCGCACGGCCGCGGCTCTGGCTGCCGACCCCGCCCGCCTGGCCGAAATCCGTCGCACGCTCCGCTCCACCATGGCGGCCTCTCCTCTGTGCGACGCCAAAGGGCACGCTTTCCGGTTTGGGCAGGCCCTGCGGGGAATGTGGCGGGCGTGGTGCAGTTCTGACGCCGCACCGCGTTCCTAGGGGATGCTGTTTGGGAATCATGCGGGCAAATCACTCTTCCGCCTCGCGCGTCAGGTGTTTCATGCCAATGATGCCACACCCCTAGGAGCCCTCATGCCCACCAGCCCCCTCCCCAAGCAACCCGACTGGTCCCCCGAGATGTTCCAGTGGGAACCGCAGCCGGCAGCGCAGAAACTGCTGACCACACTGATCGGGGAGTTTCTGGCCAAGAACGCGCACGCCGTTGATGTTGCGCAGCGGATGAAGGCGCATACCGGGACACGGTTCCAGGACTGGATCGACTACCTTCAGGTGCCTGCGTCGCCCGCGCTGCGTGCCAAGCTGCTTGAGGTCGGGTTCTCGCACCGCCCCCAACCCGGCGCTCCCGAGCACTTCATCCACGAGGGTGCGATGTTCCCCTCGATCATCCTCGCGGACAGCCCGACGCGTCACTGCGGGATCAAGGTCGACTCCGTCGCCGACTTCCTCGCCACGTGGAAGCTCGAGCACCCCATCGAGGGCGACCCATACTCCCAGTTCCGACGCGCTCTCGCGTTCCACGGGACCTACGCCGACCTCTACGTCGTTGAGCGCCACGGGTACCGCGGATTCACCACCGTTCACAACGACCATCACAAGATCATCGCGAGCCTTCGGCACCTCGAACGTTTCCGCACACGGCACCGCGACTTCGGCACCGACGACCAGGCCGACCTCCGGGGCTTCACGCACACCGAGCACCTCATCGACGAGGCGGTGCGCGACCTCGGGCGGGACTGGGCCTGCGATCTTTTCTTTCAGGGCGAACGCGATTACTGGCAGCGTCGCACCCGGGCGGGGCGTGTTCAGAAGGCACGCCAGGACACACTCGGCCTCGGCTGGGCCAACCACGACCACCACACGTACCGGAGCAGCCGGCACTGTTACCCAGCGCTCATCCGGTGCCTTGAGAAGCTTGGATTCCGCGGGCGCGAACGCTTCTACGCCGGGCACGAGGCTTTCTGGGGCGCGCAAGTGATTGAGGCGCCGATCGCGGGCATCACGATCTTCGCCGACGTCGACATGACGCCCGAAGAGCTCGTCGGCGACTTCCCGCACGAGGGATTCAAGACAGCCATCGCCGGCGGCAAGCTCGGCACGATCGGCCTCTGGTGCGAGCTGCACGGCGAGGCGTTCCTCCAAGCGGGCATGCACCATCTCGAATGCCAGTTCGATTGGTACGCGCTCACCGAACAGCTTGAGAAGGAAGCCATCAAAATGATGGACCCCTTCACGACGTTCCCGCACCTCCGCCAGGCGTTCACCGAGGGCGAGCGTTGGGCGGTCGACCCCCGTCGCGCGGACATGCTGGTGACCAAAGGGCTCATCACCGCTGCGCAGGGTGAGACCTTCAAACGTGAAGGTGCTCTCGGAAGCCACCTTGAGAACCTCGAAAGAAACGACGGCTTCAAGGGTTTCAATCAGCAAGGCGTGAGCGACATCATCAGCCGGACGGATGCACGGCGTCAGCCCGCCGTCGCTGGGGCCTGAACGATCATCGCACGATCGGGACACTCATACACACGAGCTGACGCTGCTCAGAGCTTGCCGAACAGCCAGTACAGCAAGATAAAGACAAGGATGGTGGAAAAGCAACCGCCACCGAGTTTCCACGCGCCCAGCCCCGCGATGATGCCTCTGAGTCCGTCACGCATCTGAGATCCTTTGCAGTATGAACACCCGAACCCGGTCCACCGCACGCCGATCACTCGGCGGCGTCCTGAATCGCCTCGCAGGCCTTCTCGATATCTTTCCGGGCACCTTCGACGGTGCTGCCCCCGGTTTGAACGACCAGGACCATCGCCCCGAGCGTGAGCACCACGAGCCAACGAGCGGCATGCGTACCACGATAACGCAAGCCCTCTGCGCCCGGAGACGGGATGTTTCCTCTATCGGAGCATGCCGCCTCGCCGGAGCGAATCGAGCACGAGTGTCTCGACCGGCGTCGTTGTGGGCACGAGATACGCAGCAAGCCCTCGCGAGGCTGCCAGAGCCTTCAGGTTTGTGGTGTAGACGTTCACACGCCGGCGGTAGGCCGCGAAGAGCGCGGCGGACATCGTGACCTCGCGCCCTCGCCCCGTCTCGGCGTCCGTGAGCCGAAGATCGCCCAGCAGCCGCCCGCCGTCTTCGACGCCTCCGACGCCTTCAACCGCGGGATCCAGCTCGCCGGGCGAAAGCACCTGGAGAAGCGACGTATCGAACGCGGCGGAACCGGCCGCACCGAGCGCGCCGATGCCCGGCGACAGCGACTCAGGCCCTCCGGGGACGAGGAAATCCGACAGCACCACCATGACCCCACGCCCGCTCCGCCGGCTCGCGATGGACCGCACCTCATCGTTGAATCGTTCCGCGAGGTTGATCCCCGCGCCTTCGCCGGACTGGCCGCCGACGCCTGGCGTGTTCCATGAAGCGTCGAGCGACTCCAGAAGAAAGTTGGCGATACGGACAACACCGCCGCGACCTCGGACCGGGGCCAGCGTGCTGACGCGACCGGACGCCTGACCGAACGCCGACGCGGAGACACGGTTCTGATTGACAAGCCCGATGTAGGCGAGAGCCATCGCGACCTGATGGGCGAACACCAGTTTGCTGGGCACCTTGGCCCCTCCCGGGCCGCTCCCCGAGCCCGCTTGCATCGACGCTGAGGCATCGACCACGACGTGCAACGCCAGGTCTTCCTCTTCACGGAACAGCTTGATAAAGAGTCGATCCAGGCGCGCGTAGACGTTCCAGTCAATGTGCCGAAGATCATCCCCGGGTGCATAGTTCCGGAAGTCGTCAAACTCGACACTCCGCCCGCGGCGTTTGCTCCGGCGCTCCCCGGGGAGTTTCCCGGCAAAGACCTTGCGAGAGACCAGATCCAGCCGGTCAAGCGTCGCCGCCAGCCCGGGGGGGATCAGGTCTTCGAGGGTCTTGGGTTTCTGATCGGGGGTCCGAACAATCATGCATCGCTCCGCACGCTTCGCCCGTACAGTAGAGACGCTCGGGGCGGGTGTGCGGGGGGTGTGGGGGAGACGCATCAGGAGTCCAAAGATGTCTCACAAGCCCGTGGCGGCCACTGCACGCAGACCCTTCGTGATTCTCACCCTGGCGGGCGCGGCCTGCTCACTCCTGCTGCTGGGCGTGGGGCCTTCGCAGCCCGACATGGCGACCCTCATCGGCATGGTCGGAAAGAAGATCGATGACCTGGACGCGAGGCACACCAAGGACGCCGCCGAACTCGCCGAGGCCCGCCGCGAGATCCGCGAGTCACGCGACCAGATCGCGGCGTTGCGTGAGCAGGTCACGGGGCTCAAGGGCGACCTGACGCAGATCAAGTCGATGCTCGGGTCGCTCGTCCGCCCCACCGCAAGCGCCGCAGCCCCGACCATCGCCATTTCCGAAGACCCGATGACGTCACCCGACGCGATGCTCGAAGGGGTTCGGTCCCGGTACGCCAAAGCCTTCGCCGGCGTAGTCGCGAACAACGAGACCGCTCGGCGCGACCGCCTCAAGGAGATCGAGCGCTGGTGCCGCGACGTCAACCACGAACTGCGCGGAAAGGCCCGCTGGCTCACCCGGATCGACGCGGTCGCCCCCGCCGACGCTTCGGCGCCGAGGGACGCGGCGTTCATCGTGACGTACACCGTTTTGGACGCGACCAGCCGGGCCGCCATCAGCACCTCCCAGAGCGTCCCCGTCCCCTCGCACATCGGAAACAAGCTGAAGGAGCACCCTGCGGGGACGCTCGCCGAGGTCGGCGTGTTCTTCTCCGCAGCCGTCACGTTTGACGAAACCCGCGTGGAAGCCGGGATCTTCGGAACCCCGGTCATGGTCGGGCCGCACGTCGTCCACGGCGTCACCCTTGAATGGACAAGCGTGGAACCGATCCGTGGCTCTTCCCGCCCGGAGCGCCCCCCTACGGACCCCGCACGCTGACATCGATACGGCGGCCTCACCGCCGGCGTGGTACGCTCCGCCATGCTCATGCTCGCCTCTTTCGCGGCCTCGCTCGCCGCGTTGACCTCCCCCCCCCCACTCGCCGACTTGGTCGTCACCGGGGATAACACTCCCGTGACGGCATCGTGCCGGATCGTGATCCCGCCGGGCACCATCATCGCCGACACCGACGGGAACGGCGTCATCCAGATCTCCGGCTCCAACATCACCGTCGAGTTCGCTGACAGAGCCGAACTCTGGGGCGGGCCCAAACCCACCGGTCCCGACGAAGGTGCTTGGGACGCCTATCAAGGCATCGGCGTCTCCATCGCCCCCGGCTCGGCCAACGTCACGCTCAAACGCCTCCGCGTCCACGGCTTCAAGGTCGGCATCGCCGCCACAGGCACCGACGGGCTCGTCATCGACGCCGGGGACTTCTCGGATAACTTCCGACAGAGGCTCCGCTCGACACCGATGGCCGAAGACCAGAGCGACTGGCTCTACCCGCACCACAACGACAGAAACGAATGGGCGACCAAGTGGGGCGCTGCCCTCTCGGTCCGCGATTCCAAGGGGATCACCGTCCGCAACGTGCTCGTCCGCCGCGGCCAGAACGGCATCCTCCTCCACAACGTCACCGAGTCGAAGGTCTACGACAACGACTGCTCGTTCCTGAGCGGGTGGGGCCTGGGCATGTTCCGCTCAAGCCGAAACACCGTCACGCGAAACGCGTTTGATTTCTGCGTCCGTGGGCACTCCGAGGGCGCGTACAACCGCGGGCAGGACTCCGCCGGCATCCTGATGTTCGAGCAGTGCAGCGAGAACCTCGTCGCCGAGAACAGCGTCACGCACGGCGGTGATGGCATCTTCGGGTTCGCCGGGCTCGAGGCGTTGAACGCCGAGGGCGTCCCAAACCCCGCCGCGTACGACCACACACGCAAGGGGTGCAACGACAATCTCTTCCTCAAGAACGACCTCTCGTACGCCCCCGCCCACGGCCTGGAGATGACCTTCTCCTTCGGGAATCACATCATCGCCAACCGCTTCGCCGAGAACGCCATCACCGGCATCTGGGGCGGGTACAGCCAGGGCACCATCATCGCGGACAACGACTTTGTCGGCAACGGCGGGATGGCGTACGGCTTGGAACGCGGCGGCGTCAACATGGAGCACGCCTCGGGCAACGTCATCGTCAAGAACCGCTTCATCAACAACCGCGCCGCTGTTCATCTCTGGTGGGACGCCCACGGTGACTTCGAAGCCAAGACATGGGGCAAGGCGAACTACAAAGCCCTCGCGGGGAACGTGATCGCGGGAAACACGATCACCATCGACGCCGGGCATCCGTTCAAGCGGGTGCGCGAGGGAGAGAAACTCGTCGGGGTCCACCTTCGGCAGGACGCCCCGGAGAAGTTCGCCAGCACGGTGTACGCGGGGAACTTGGTGACGATCGACCCGGCGGTGGGCGTCGAGACCATGGTGGGCGAAGGGATCGCGCTCGACACCGGCGCCGCGGCGCCGCCCGCTGAGATGCCCGCGTACCAGCCCCTCGGCAACGCCAAACCGGTGGGCGCACGGGCCGCGCTCGCGGGACGGCAGAACATCATCATGAGCCAGTGGGGCCCGTGGGACCACCGCGCTCCGATGTTCCGCACACGATCCCTCTCGGGAAGCGAGCACGTCTACGAACTCTTCGGCACCACCGTCCCCACCATCACCCTCGACCAAAACGCGAGCGACGAGGTGCAGGTCACGGTCACGCCGGCTGGCGTCGGGGCGGGCCACAGGATCACCTTTACAGCAAAGGCAGGGGGGGGCGGCGTCTCTCGCTATGCAGCGACCATCAAGGCCGGCGACTGGTCGAAACAAGTCAGCGGCGTCCTGATCGGCGCGTCCTGGGACGTCAAGGTCTTCGCATGGAGCGACGCGAGCGATCCCAAAGAACATCTGGCCGAATGGCGTGCACTCGCGAACGCGGAGACTGCCTTTGCCACGAAGGTCGGAACGCTTCGGTTTGATTACGCGCACGGCGGGCCACGCGATCAGCCTTGGGGCAAGGAGATCGGCGAGAAGGTCATCGGCTCCAATCGCTTCGGCATGATCGCCACCGCGAAAGTTCGCTTCCCCAAAGGAAAGTGGAAATTCACGACGCTCTCCGACGACGGCGTCCGCGTGCTGGCCAACGGCAAGCCAGTCCTCGAAAACTGGACTTGGCACGCCCCGACAAAGAACGAGGGAACGCTCGAACTGGCCGAGGCGACCGACGTGGACCTCGTGGTCGAGCACTTTGAGATCGACGGGTTCGCGGTCCTGCACCTCGACATCGCGCCGATACCCTAACACGAGTTCCCGCCTCTTTGAGGTGCTCCCGCGACGGGCGAACCGTACTTATCCACAATTTGCACAATTCAAACCCCGAACGGTTGACAGCCTGTTCGGGCCTTGGTATGTTTATCCCGCTCGGGCACGCGTTCAGCGACGCCCCCGAGACCGCTCCCACCGCTTGGCCGTTCGGCTCTGTCGGCAAGGGACGGCATTCTCGCTGGCAAGGTCCGTCGCCTGCCCCTCCTGAAACAGGTGCAGCCACGCCGGACCATAAAGGAAGGTGTCCAATGGCAGACTCTGAAGGTCGCGGCGGTCGGGGTACGGGCGAGCGGGGTTCGGGCAATTCGTCCGATCGGGCGGGGGAACGCGGGTACGAGCGTGGCAGCGCAGCCGCCGTCGCCGAAACCAAACACATCGAAGACAAAGCCAAGCGCAAGTCGCTTGAGAACACCTTGGCGCAGGTCGAAAAGGCCTTCGGCAAGGGCGCCATCATGAAGCTGGACGAGGCCCAGTTCCTCGCCATCCCCGGCATCTCCACTGGCTCCATCTCCGTCGACCTCGCCCTCGGCGGCCGCGGCATCCCGCGGGGCCGCATCGTCGAGATCTTCGGGCCTGAATCAAGCGGCAAAACCACCCTCGCCCTCACCGTCGCCGCCCACGCTCAGAAAGATGGCGGCGTCGCCGCCGTCATCGACGCTGAACACGCCCTCGACCCCACCTGGGCCCGCAAGCTCGGCGTCAACGTCGACGAACTCCTCGTCAGCCAGCCCGACACCGGCGAGCAGGCTCTCGAAATCTGCGAGATGCTCGTCCGCAGCAACTCGGTGGACGTCATCATCGTCGACTCGGTCGCGGCCCTCGTGCCCAAAGCCGAAATCGAAGGCGAGATGGGCGACGCGTCGATGGGCCTGCAAGCCCGCCTCATGAGCCAGGCGATGCGCAAGCTCACCGGCGTCATCGCCCGCAGCAACTGCACCGTCATCTTCATCAACCAGATCCGCGAGAAGATCGGCGTGATGTTCGGCAGCCCCGAGACCACCACCGGCGGCCGCGCCCTCAAGTTCTACGCCTCCGTCCGCATCGACATCCGCCGCATCGGCGCGATCAAGGAAGGCGACGTCGTCGTCGGCAGCCGCACCCGCACCCGCATCGTCAAGAACAAGATCGCCCCCCCCTTCCGCGAGGCTGAGTTCGACGTCATGTTCACCGAGGGGATCTCCTGGTCCGGCGACCTGCTCGACGTCGCCGTCGAGGCCAAGATCTGCCAGAAGGCTGGCTCTTGGTTCAACTACGGCGAAATCCGCATGGGCCAAGGCCGCGAAGTCGCCAAACAGTTCCTCAAAGACAACCCCGAGATGGCCGCTGAGATCCGCAAGCAGGTCCTCGCGGCCAAGTCCACCCAGCCGATGGCCGCGGTGGTCCACGGCGGGAACGACGAGGACGACAGCGAGGAATAGCCGCTTCGCGGTCTCACACCGATCCAAATGCCTCACACACCCCGCGAATAGCGGGGTTTTTCATTGGTTTGTCAGGTGCCACCGCACGTCTCTGCTTGGGTCCCTCTGATGAAAAACGTCCAATCAGGTACAATCCTAAGTCTTGGCACCCGTCCCAAACACTCTTTGGAACCCGCGATGACCCTCAAGGAAGTGCTCGCTCAACTCGAAGCGCTGGGCAATGACAAGCGGCGTGCGTTCAACGTCAAGAACGGCGCGGGCACCATGCCGCAGTTTGGCGTCGCGATGGGCGATCTCCGCGCCCTCGCCAAGAAGATCAAGACCGATCACGCCCTGGCGATGAAACTCTGGAAGACCGGCAACATCGACGCGCAACTCCTGGCGATCCTGCTCATGAAGCCCGCTTCGCTCTTGCCCGCCGAGCTGAACACCATGGTTCGTGAAGCCCGCTTCGGGTGGGTGGCCGACTGGTTCAACGCGTACATCGTCAAGGAACAGTCCCCCGCTGACAAGGAGACGCTCCGCGTCAAGTGGCTGGAGGACGCCGATGGTTGGGCGGCCCGAGCGGGATGGAATCTGACAGCGTCAAGGATCGGCAAGGGCGCCGAGGGTCTCGATCTGCCCGCGATCTTGGACCGGATCGAGGCGGAACTGGCCGACGCAAGGCCTGAAACGCAATGGACGATGAACGCCGCGCTGGCGGCCATCGGGATCCATCACGCCAAGCTCCGCAAGCGGGCGATCGCAATCGGCGAGAAACTCGGCGTCTACCGCGACTACCCGTGCTCGAAAGGCTGCACCTCGCCCTTCGCGCCCATCTGGATCGACGAGATGGTCAAGCGGCAGGGTTAGGCATCCGACTCCATCCGTTCGCTCCGGGCTCCACCAGTTGGGTCGCTTCGACCCTACTGGTGGTTGAGCATCGATCGCGCGAAGACATCAGTAGACCCCACAGGACGTCTGCCGCGCGATGGGAACCGTTGCTGCGGCTTCAAGTGATGTCCCCCTCAACGAACGCCACCCGCTTCTCACTGCGATGGCACCCCGGGAATCTAGACCTTGTCGCGTTCGCCAGTGTTCGTGTACGACTTGCCGCACTCGCATACGCGCGGGAAAGGCCCGAACCACCGCGGGTGACGTTGGGCGCCGGACGCTGGCACCGGCTATCGGCCCTGATGGGGGAAGCGTCCCCCATCGTCTCACCGCGGGCACGCGTCAAGTATGGAGTGCTCACGAGAGCGCGCACAGGCCGGTCTCCCACGGAGGCGTTTCGGGGAGATTGTTCCGGTCCTGTTCCGCGGCACCTCTTTCACCAGACAGGAACCGCATGTCACATCACATCCACCAGAAAAAGAACCGCGATACATACGCCTCCACCCCCGCCGCGACGCCGGACACCAACGTGGCGAAGGAAGGCCTCGGTCAGCCGGCCGCTGATCACATTCGGCTCCGCGCGTACGAGATCTCCCAAGCCCGCAACGGGGGCCCGGGCGACGCGATGGCGGATTGGATCCAGGCCGAGCAGGAAACCACGACCGGCCGCGACGCGGCACTCTGACCCACATAACCGCGGCGTACCAAGCACGGAGAAGCACGCGGGGTGCGACCGGCTGTCACACACGCTGAAACAAACAAGGACGAGCCACCATGAAGGGCTTTGTGCAGAACATCGAACGTCTCGCGATCGTCAACGGCGACTTTCGCAGCGTGATTTACACGGCCCACCACTGCCAACTCGTCTTGATGTCCATCAAGCCCGCGGGCGAGATCGGGGCTGAGGTCCACAAGCTCGACCAGTTCTTCCGCGTGGAAGAGGGGACCGGGGAAGCGGTTCTTGACGGTGTAAAGACAGCGATTCACGCGGGCTTCGCGGTGCTCGTCCCGGCTGGGACACACCACAACATCATCAACACCGGCAGCGTCCCGCTCAAGCTCTACACGCTCTACTCGCCCCCGAACCATCGCGACGGCACCGTCCACCACACGCGCGAAGACGCCGAGGCGGACAACGAGAAGTTCGACGGCAAGACGACGGAATAGACGGGGGGCGATCGCTTGGGTCGCTTCGACCCTGCTGGCAGTTGCACGCCCGTCGCGCAACGGCATCTGGAGACGCTGACGGTCACCCGCCGCGCGATCGGAACCGACGCTGCGGCGTCAACTGATGGCACCATCAACTCATGCCACCCGCCACCCCCAACCGGTGCCACCCAGCTTCTTCGATTTCTTCGACTACGCCGCCTTCGTCGGAGCGTTCGAGGCGGGGTGCGAGTGAACGCACAGGGCACATCCGTAGCGGAACGAACGGCTACCCCGCGGGACAAACCGGCCTTGTCGCTTTGACCCTCCACTGGCACTCATGCGTCCCGCCGCGTCATGGCACTCGGTGTGATCATGAAGCCCCGACAATCATTTCGATCCAGAAAGCTCAATCCGGGGGAGCTGCAGCGCATCTTCCGCTGCGAGCGCGTGATCCACGAGCTGGCAAAGTAGTTGCTCGTACAACGACCTGAGTTCGTTGGCACTCTGGGTCCCGACCTCGAATACCGCGGACAGGTTGTCGATCGAAGGAAGGGCTTCCATGCTCAAGGCCGGGGTATCGGGACCGTTCCCGTCGGGCGAAGGAACGCGGAGCCCCGCGAGTATGCCTCTCGCCGCCTGGACGCGCTGAAGGACATCCCGTGCCAGAGCACGGAGCCGGACGATCGCACGTTCCTGGTCGGCTCTGGCGCTCCCCGCACGAAGGACCTCCAATGCGCACACCGCCAGGCGATGGCAAGGCCAGACTCGCCCCAAAGCCTCGACCGCCGGCGGGAGCATCATGAGCGAACGATCAAGTCGACCAAGCCGATCTTCGATATTCGCGACGCGTGCCCCAGCCTCCGGGAGGCGGAGGACCAGCAACGCGGCTTGCAACCGGCTGACAACCATCGGCGCCACGGCCTCAACCGTCCCGCGCGCACCGATCGCTTTGCTCTCCGCGGCCGACCGCTCCTTCGCGAGTGTCGCCGAGGCGTTGTCGGGAAGTTCAAAGCGAGAAGGCACGACGACGAGCCCGACTTCGCGGACGGTGTCCGCCGCGGTGATCGCGTCGAGCCGATCGTCCGCAGTCTCGAGCGTTCTCACCGCATGCGCGGTCTCGGCGAGACGGGCGGCCAGCAACGATCTGGCCCCGCGAAGTTCACGCAAGATCGAAACCGCGTCCCTCGTGTTCGAGTCGTGGAGATTCACTCCCAATGGGACGAGCGGTGAGATAATCCCACCGAGATACGCCGCTGCGGCAGCACGCTGATCGCGTCTCTTGTCCGCCTGCTGAATGATCGACGCCGTCGGCACGAGGGTAGTTTCAAAGATCGCTTCACCGATCAAGAGCCTGTAGTGGAGATACGAAGCCTTCCTGCACACGTCGTCGAAGTTTCGGAACAGCATCGTCGCGGGTCCGTCCACACGAAGCACGCCCGCATCCCCGATCTTTCGCAATGACGCGACGCGCTCCCGATCCGCGGGATGCGAGTCAAAGATTCCCGTCTTCTCCTTGTCAAAGGCACGGTCCAACGCCTGCCGGACCTCGCCGGGAAT
The DNA here is from genome assembly GCA_943369765.1 of Phycisphaera mikurensis NBRC 102666. Classification (GTDB taxonomy): domain Bacteria; phylum Planctomycetota; class Phycisphaerae; order Phycisphaerales; family UBA1924; genus UBA2396. The sequence goes on from CALROI020000003.1 coordinate 330,320, forward strand.
GGCGTCACGAGCGGACACGTACAGCGAGACGAGGTTGTCCGGCAGTTGCCGAGAGCTCCACCGCCCCGCCACCTCGTTCATCACGGGCTGCTCGCTCAGGGCGAGCACCCGCATGCGCTGGAAGAGCCCCGCCGCGGCCTCGCTCCCTACCACGCGCGAGGACCAGGCGTCCGCGTTGTATTCTTGCTGCCGAGAGAGGATCGAACTGACCGCCGCGCCGGTGTACATAAGCACCTTGAGGATGAGTCGCGAGAACCACACGAACAGGCTTGCCACCGCGACAACGACCCACGCCGCGACGTGCCCGGAGTCCGCCCGCCATTCTTCGAGTTGCTCGTCCCACGCGTCACGCTCGAACGCCACGCGTGCGAACCACCGGTTGATCCTCGCGACGATGTAACCCAGTCGCATCGCCCACCCTTGCGTGAAATGCCCGAACTCGTGCGCCATGATGCAGGTCAACTCCCGAAGCGTGAGGCCGGCCGCAAGAGGAAGTCCGATCGTCAGAACAAGATCGTTCCCCAGAAGACTCAAGAACCCCGCCCGCAAGGAAGCCGATGCGTTCACCTCGCACGTCACATCAATACGCTTGGGAACGGGCGCTCCCATGACCTGGCAGAGCGTTCCGACATACGCGTGCAGGGTCGGCTCCTCCCCCCGCTCGATCGTGTACGGCTCGGGGTGCTTTCCGCGCGGGGCAAACAGAGGCTTGATCATGAACAGCACACCGATGAACCCAGCCAGGATCGGAGCGATGTACAGCAAAGCCGCCACCTTGATGGCCCCCGCACCCTTCGCATTCTGGAGAATCACGACATTGTGCGTCGCGTGCCAATAAACGACCCACCCCGTCGCTACCACGATGCCCACGTACACCAGAGGCAGCAGCACCATGACCAGAGTGACCATAAGCATCGCCAGGGCGTACGGCACCGACGACCTCACGGGCTTGATCTGGCCCGAAAACGCCTCCGTGATGGTCGTAAGGGACTCGATTTGCACCGCATTGGCCTCTGGCTTCATCGGGAACAAGTGTACCAACAACCACCCGGCCGAATCGAGGCTCGTTGGCCTTCGGGGGACAGGAGTACCATCGCCCTGTGAGCCACACCGACGACGCCATCCTCAAGACCGACCTCGCGGGGCTTTCGCTGCGCAATCCGGTGATTTTGGCTGCGGGGACAGCCGGGACGCTGGACGAGATGAGCGATGTCGTCGATCTTGCCCGCGTGGGGGGGCTGGTGACCAAGTCCATCACGAGGCTGCCGCGCGAGGGGAACCAGACGTGGCGGATCTTGCCGAGCGAAGCGGGGATGCTCAACGCGATCGGGCTGGCGAACATGGGGCTTGACGCGTTCCTCAGCACCATCGGGCCTCGGGTCGCCGCGGTGCCCACGCGGGTCATCGGGTCCATCGCCGGGTACTCGATCGACGACTATGTCGTCGCAGCCGCGGGGATGAACGAGATCGAGCCGATGGGCGCGGTCGAACTGAACGTCTCGTGCCCCAACGTGCATGGCGGGTGCGAGTTCGGGGCCGACCCAGCCATGCTCCGCGAATTGATCGCTGCGGTGCGCCCCGTGCTGACGCGGACACGCCTCTTCGTGAAACTCAGCCCCGTCGCGGTCGCGGTGGCGAACATCGGCATCGTCGATCTGGTGCGGGCTGCGATCGAAGGCGGCGGCGCACCCAACGGCCCCAACGCGAGGCCCGGGGCCGACGCGGTCTGCCTCGCCAACACCACGCCCGCGATGGCCATCGATGTCGAGACGAGCACGCCGAAGCTGGCGAACGTCACCGGCGGCCTGTCGGGGCCCGCTGTCCACCCCATCGCGGTCAAGCTCGTCTACGACGCGTACCGCCGCATCTGCAAGGACACAGGGACGCCCATCATCGGCATCGGCGGCGTCATGCGCTGGGAGCACGCTGCGGAGTTCATCCTCGCGGGCGCGACCGCAGTCGAGATCGGCACAGGGCTCTTCGCTGACCCGCGTTCGCCGATCAAGGTTGCCAGTGGCCTTGCCTCCTGGGTCCGCCGCCGCGGCGCAACCTCCATCGGCGACCTGATCGGCACCGTGAAGGTCTAAACAAGTCCGCTGCACGCTGGCTTCGGCACGCTATCAACGAAAGGTCACAGCATGCTCACCACCGCCCTCTTCCTCTCGTTGCTTCTCGCCCAGCCGGAAACTCCCGCCCCGACAGCGACCCCGCCCGCACCGACGGCAACGGCTGACGCACCGCGCGACATCGGCGACCTCCTGGCCCCCATCCTCAAGAAGCACAAGGTCCCCGGCATGGCTGCAGCGGTCGTGCTCGATGGCAAGATCGTCGCCATCGGTGCCACCGGCCTTCGCGAGACCGGCAAGCCCGATGCGGTCACCACCGGCGACCTCTGGCACCTGGGCTCGTGCACGAAAGCGATGACCGCGACGCTGGCGGCGGTCATGGTCGAGAAAGGTGAGATCAGCTGGGAGACCACGCTCGGCGAAGTGTTCCCCGAAATCGCGATGAAAGACGCCTGGAAGTCCGTCACGCTGCGCCAACTGACGACGAACCGGAGCGGCGCGCCGGGAGGCCTCGACAAGGACGGCTTGTGGGGCAAGCTCTGGTCGTTCAAGGGCACGCCCGCCGAGGCACGCCTCGCCCTGCTCACCGGCGTCGTCGCGAACGAGCCGGACGCGGCTCCGGGCTCGAAGTTCATCTATTCCAACGGCGCCTTCGCGATGGCGGGGGCCATGCTCGAACGCAAGAGCGGCAAAGGTTGGGAAGAACTCATCACCGAACGCCTGTTCAAGCCGCTGGGCATCACCACCGCCGGGTTCGGCGCTCCCGGGGACGCCAAGACCATCACGCAACCGCGCGGGCATCGCGGTGGCAAGGCCATGCCCCCGGGCCCCGCCCACACGGGCGCCGACAACCCCGTCGCCATCGGCCCCGCGGGCATCGCCCACATGAGCATCGCCGACTGGGCCCGATTCGTGATGGCGCACGCGGACGGAGAACGCCCTGTCGATCAGGGCTCGACGCTTTTGCTGAAGCCCGACGCGTTCAAATTCCTCCACGAGCCCTACCCCGCCGCCGACGCTGCGGACAAGGAGCGTTACGCCGGCGGGTGGATGGTCTCGACGCGCCCTTGGGCCAAGGGCGCACAAGACCGCGACACCGGTCGCGTGCTGACGCACGGCGGCAGCAACACGATGTGGCACTGCATCACGTGGGTCGCCCCTGAACGCCGCTTTGCGGTCGTTGTCGCGTGCAACCAGGGCGACGGTGAAGCGACGAAAGCAAACGACGCGGCCGCGTGGGCGATGATCCAGGAGTTCCTCGTCAAGAAGTAGGCGGCTTACCCTCGACCGTCAGCCCGACCTTCTGCGCCGCCGCTCGCCCCGGATGCCCGTACCACGAGTGGTCCCCGCCGTCAAAGTGCTCGCCCATCACCTTCACGACATCGCCCATCGTGCCGTTCGCGGGCACCCACTTGTCCTTGAGATCCGGGAAGTCAATCACGCAATTCTCGCACTTCTTCCCGTCGTAGAACCGAATCGGGCACCAGAAGCTCTCGATGTTCCGCAGCATCTCCGCCCCGAGCGAATACACACCCGTCATCCAGTCGCAGTACAGGCACCAGATCAGATCGTGACCGACGAGGCCGTCAAACTTCGTCCGGCTGACGTTCACCCACTCCGCCTGCTTGTACTTCGGCAGTCTGATCGTCCACACCAACAGCGGGTACACCAGGATCTCGCCGAACCGGATCGCCCAGAAGATCGGGTACGCGAGGGTCGTGATCCACAGGGCCGCGTGGTTCCGCACACGTCCGACGCGCCGGTTGAGGTACCGCACGATCCGAGGGCCCTTGACCTTTTCGCGGTTCGCCAGCTCATGCCCCCAGCACCAGAGCTGAAGCCCCACGACCTGCCCTGCGAGCGCACCCACCGCACCGGCCCACCACGGGGCGTCGGCGAGATTCTCCGCCATCACGCCCAGCACGATCCACGGGATCCAGGTCGTCCCCGCGACCAGCAGGTCCAGCATCGGAGCCCGACGAAACACCGCGGAGAGCGTCTTCGAGAACTTCCCGATGTTCGTCATGATCGCCGTCGCCCACAAGGTCCAGCCCAGCGCGACAAGGGCGGAATACAGCATCGTCATCCAAGGCTCATTCATGGCGGTAGCGTATCACTCCCCCAACCGCCACAGCACAATGGCCAGCATTGTTGTACCATGTCGGGATGAGACGTTCACGCTTCGCGCTCGGTGCTCTGATGCTGCTCGGCATGTTCGGCTGCGCCGCGTCC